>NZ_FPIS01000016.1:0-1130 GCF_900119235.1 Luteibacter sp. UNCMF366Tsu5.1
GCCGTGTCGATCGACAGACAGGGGCCTTGCAGGTCGAGCAGGTAGGCCACGCGACCGGCAAGAATCGAATTCGCGTTACCCGTGAAGCCCGTCGCAGTCAGGCGCTGGTCCGACGTCAGGTGTTGATAGTCGCCACCCGCACAACCGACAAACACGCCGCAGCGTGTGCCCGCAAGACTGCGCGGACCATAGGCCGCGTCTTCGAACGCATGCCAGCAGGTCTGCAGGAACAGACGCTGCTGCGGGTCCATGTGCTCCGCTTCCTTCGGCGAAATACTGAAGAACAGCGGATCGAACTGATCGTGACCGTCCAGCACGCCCATCCAGCGGCTGTTGGTATGACCCGGCTCCGCCGCGCCGGCACGGTAGTAGCGCTCCACCGACCAGCGCGAGGCCGGCACTTCGTCGATGCAGTCGCGCCCTTCCGCCAGGTTGCGCCAGAACGCATCGAGATCGGTCGCTTGCGGGAAGCGCCCCGCCATGCCAATGACCGCGATCGCTTCCGGCTCCGCCGTGCGACGCACGACCGGCGCACCTTGCGGACGACGGCGCGGCGCCGGCAGGCGGCGCGTCGTGACGACGGGTGCGGGCGTGGTTTCCACGGTATCGGGCGTGACCGGCGCCTGCAACGCCACGGGTTCGGGAAGACTGGCGCTGACGTGAGCGGCCAGCTGATCGATGGTGGGATGGCTGTAGACGCGAGTGGCTTCGACAGCCAGCCCGTAAGCCTCGTTGATCCGGCGCACCCAGTTCACGCCACTGATGGAGTCGAGGCCAAGATCGATGAAAGGTGCATCGTCAGCGATGCGATCGGCGTCGAGCTGCAATTCGGTGGCAAGCAGGCGCCGCAGGGTGTCCTTGACGGACTGCGGCGAGGGTCGCTGCATCGGCGTGCCGGTGGCCTGCACCTTGTCGCTTCCGGCCTGACCAAACCGTCCTTCGATACGCCGCGAGGTCGCCGCATTGCCGACAAACGTGCGCGCATGCATTTCCAGTTCGCGCGCGATGACGTCGTCGACGCGGTTTGCCAGGCCGACGTTCCACAACGCCTTGAGCCCGACCAGTCGATGCCGCGGATGCCGCGCCATCCGCGACGCCAACGCCAGTGCCGCCGGCAACACCTCGGCGCG
>NZ_FPIS01000013.1:0-1225 GCF_900119235.1 Luteibacter sp. UNCMF366Tsu5.1
GCCGTGTCGATCGACAGACAGGGGCCTTGCAGGTCGAGAAGGTAAGCCACGCGACCGGCAAGAATCGACGTGGCATTGCCGGTAAAACCTTGCGCCGTGCGCCTTTGTTCGGCCGAAAGCTGCTGGTAATCGGTGTTGGTGACGCCGACGAATACACCGCAACGCGTACCGGCGAGGCTGCGCGGACCATAGGCCGCGTCTTCGAACGCATGCCAGCAGGTCTGCAGGAACAGACGCTGCTGTGGGTCCATGTGCTCCGCTTCCTTCGGCGAAATACTGAAGAACAGCGGATCGAACTGATCGTGACCGTCCAGCGCGCCCATCCAGCGGCTGTTGGTATGACCCGGCTCGGCCGCGCCGGCACGGTAGTAGCGCTCCACCGACCAGCGCGAGGCCGGCACTTCGTCGATGCAGTCGCGACCTTCCGCCAGGTTGCGCCAGAACGCATCGAGATCGTTCGCTTGCGGGAAGCGCCCCGCCATGCCAATGACCGCAATCGCTTCCGGCTCCGCCGTGCGCCGCGTCGCCGCGGTGGCGTGTGGGCGGCGACGCAGGATCGACGGACGCCGCGGCGCATCGGCAAAAGTCGTCGGTGCGTTGGCCGATGCGGCAACATCAACGGCTTCGACCGGTGCCATGGGCTTGACCTGCTCACCCACGTGCCGAGCCATGAGTGCCAGCGTCGGATGGCTGTAGACCCGCGTCGCTTCGATCGCGAGACCGTAGGTCTCGTTGATCCGGCGCACCCAGGTCACGCCGACGATCGAATCCAGGCCGAGATCCACGAACTGTGCCTGTTCGTCGATGTCGTCTTCGGGCATCTGCAGTTCCTGTGCAAGCAGGCGCCGCAAGGTGGTCTTGACGTCCAGGGCAGGTGTCTCGCGCCCCGTCGCAGAGGCCGCCGCTCTCGACGGCGTCGACTTGGGGGCGACGACGGGCATCGTTGCGCTGCCTGAGCCAAATCGACCCTCGATACGCGCGAGCGTTGCCGCGTCGCCGACGAAGGTCTTGTCGTGCATGTCCAACTCGCGCGCGAAGGTCTCATCCACCCGTTCGGCCAGACCCACGTTCCACAATGCCTTGAGCCCGACCAATCGATGCCGTGGGTGCCGCGCCATCCGCGACGCCAGCGCCAGTGCCGCCGGCAACACCTCGGCGCGCGGCAGCACCGCCTCGCCCACGCCACGCTCGCCCAGCGCACGACCCGTGTATTCGCGGGCGCTCA
>NZ_FPIS01000012.1:0-1429 GCF_900119235.1 Luteibacter sp. UNCMF366Tsu5.1
CGGACCAGTGCCGGCGCATCGGCCACCGCTGCGGACACCTCGAAAGGCGCGTCCCTCTCGCCACGCCACAGGTGCGCCTTGAGCAGACGCAGCGCGTCGGCCGGCTTCTCGGCCAGCGCACGAGCCAGCGACAGCGCTTCCTCGTCCACCTGCGCCGCGGGCACGACGCGACCGCTCCAACCGGCCGCCTGCCAGGCGGCACCGGGGCGCACCGCGACATCGACCACACCCGTCCGCCGACGCACCGCACCCGCCAGACTCCATGAACCTTCGTCCAGACCGTAATGGCCTTCCGACGACACCACCAACGCATCGCATGACAACGCCAACCACCACGACGCGCCGATCGCGTCGCCGCGACACAACCCCACCGCAGCGCATGGCAGCGCGGAAAGCTGGGCGGCGACGTCGCGCGCGAAGCCCATCGTCTCGAAAGTCCCACTCTCGGCATCCAGGGCAACGAGCAGGACGCGCAGATCCGTACGCATCGCGACATGGGCCAGCGCAGCGAGCACTGCGTCGTGCACCGCGGCCGAGATCATGCCGCCTGCCGCTGAAATCCCAAGGCGTGCCACGCCTTTCGCCACGTCATCCACGCGGACTTCGCTCGTCGCCACCGTGTCGTCGCCGTGAGCGGTGGCAGGCAAGGCAATGCGTGGTCGGGAGGCGATCCATCCTCCGAAGCCGCTGCCCGACGCGTCCAAGGCATCCAGCGCAATACGCGGCTTGGCAATCACGGAAACCTCGCGAGCCGTGATCGCGTCGTCCGCGCGCGTGCCGCCGATGGTCCGCACCCAGGCGGGGCCGGCGCGCCACGGTTGCTCGATCGTCTTTGCTTTCTCGGCCTCGTCGTGAGCATCGACGCGAGCCATCGGCGCATCGATGCGCACGTCATCGAGACGCGCGCAATACGTACCGTCACCAGCATACATATCGACGCGCACGCTCTCGGCCTGCCTGCGTATGCGAAGCCATGCCTGTTGCGGCCATGCCGATCCACACAGCATGGCGGCAAGCGACGTCGGCGATGCCATGCGATCTAGCACCGAAACGATACCTGACCATTCGCCGTTCGCGAGCAGCAAATAATCGTCTGCGACTTCGTGATGGTCCGTTTCAAATAGCGGTAGCTGTTGCCGCAACGATTCCAGGCTCGCATCGGCGGATGGCATGGTCGCGGCGATGTCCACGCCGCCCTCGGCCAGCAGAGTCTCGTCGGCATCGTCGCGGGTGACAGCGAAACCCAACATGCCGTCGTCGTCCTGCCACACCTGCACGTCGAGCACGTCGTCGTGACGCGGCGTGTCGAACCACGCCACGTCGTACAGGCCCAGCGGCGTGGCATCGTCCACACCCAGCGCACGCACGGCTGCGGCACGTGCCATTTCCAGCACGTCCCACGCACCGATCGCCTCGCCAAAGCGCGAGC
>NZ_FPIS01000015.1:0-1160 GCF_900119235.1 Luteibacter sp. UNCMF366Tsu5.1
GTGGCCGTGTACGTGATCAACGGCTTGCCGTCCGCGTCCAACGCCTGGCCGCCGATCGCCGTCGTGCCGTTGGCCGTGGCCTGCGCGCCCGATCCATACGCTGCACTGTTCTGGCCCGACGCGACTGCACCGTAACCGGTCGAGGTCGCGAACTGCTGCGTCGCTACCGCGCCCGATCCGAATGCGCTGGCACCTGTCGCACCGGCATAGGCGCCCTGGCCTGCTGCCGTCGTGTAGTCGCCGCTGGCAAGGCTGCCGGCGCCGAACGTCGACGCGCCGGTGCCGGTGGCAATCGCGCCGTGACCGTTCGCAGTGGATTCGTCACCCGTGACTGCACTGCTTTCGCCGGTGGCCGTCGATCCCGCGCCCGTCACGGTGCTGTTTGCACCGACCGCCGTGCTATTGGCGCCATCAATCGTCGAGGCACCGCCGAGGCCCGTACTGTTATCGCCCGAGATGGACGTGTTCGCGCCATAGGCGGAGGCGCTCTGGCCCCAGACGAACGAGTTGGTTCCGACCGTCGTGCTCTGCCCACCGATCGCCGCGCTGCGATAACCGACCGCGACCGCATCGACGTCGAGCGCGCCGGCCACCGCACCGACCGCCGTGGCATTGAGATGATCTGCCGTGCTCGACCAGCCGACAGACGTCGTGTAGTCCGCCGTGCCCCAAGCGCCATTGCCGAAGGCCGATGCGCCGATGCCGCTGGCGATCGTGGGAACGAAGCCGCCGTACGCCGAACCGCCGACTGCCACGCTTTCCTCACCCGTGGCCTGCGACGTCTCGCCGACCGCGACGCTGCTCACGCCGGTGGCGGCACTCTGTGTACCGACGGCCGTGGAGTAATCGCCAATCGCATTGGCGACCGCACCGACCGCTGTCGCTTGCGCACCGCTGGCGTAGGCACCGACACCGAAGGCCGACGACGCGAAGCCGTTGGCTTGCGCACTCGCACCCACCGCCGTGCCACCGACGGCCGCCGTCGTGGCGGCCGTATCCACCGGCACGCCCTGGTTGGTGATGAGCGGATCGCCGTCTTCATTCACCGCCACGCCACCGACCGCGACGCTGCCCGGACCGTTGGCCTGTGCACCCGCGCCGTACGCTGCACTGTTCTGTCCCGTCGCGACACTGCCGTAACCGGTGGCCGTCGCATTCGT
>NZ_FPIS01000011.1:0-2001 GCF_900119235.1 Luteibacter sp. UNCMF366Tsu5.1
GACAGCGAATGGTCTGCCATCGAAGCGGACGCCAAAGACGTGCCGCTTGCCGACCCGGCCGCAGCGACCGATCTTTGCTATGTGCTCTATACGTCAGGTTCGACCGGTCTGCCGAAGGGCGTGCTGACCGAGCACCGCGCCCTGGTGAACCAGATGCACTGGCGTCTGCATCGGTATGGGCTATCGCCGGATGACGTCGTCCTGCAGAAGACGCCGTACAGCTTCGACGTATCGGTCTGGGAGTTCTTCTGGCCGTTGATGGTCGGCGCGCATCTGGTGCTCGCGGTCCCGGGTGGTCACCGCGACGTGGCGTACCTGGATACGCTGATCGATCGCCATGGCATCACGACACTGCACTTCGTCCCATCCATGGTCAGCATGTTCCTGGAACATGCGCGCGGCGAGCATCCTTCGGTCAAGCATCTGTTCTGCGGCGGCGAAGCCATGCCCGCAGCGGTCGCTCGCGGCTACAAGGCCGTGTTCCCGCATGCACATTTGTACAACCTGTACGGGCCGACCGAAGCCGCCATCGACGTAACGGCCTACGAATGCGACGGCAGCGTACCGGTGGTCGTGCCGATCGGACGTCCGCTGGATAACACCCGTATCTACATTCTCGATCGGCATGACCAGCCGCAGCCGCTCGGTGTGGCGGGAGAGCTTTTCATTGCGGGCGACCAGCTGGCGCGAGGCTATCTCAATCGACCGGACCTGACGGCCGAGCGTTTCGTCGCCGACCCGTTCGTGGCCGGCGAGCGCATGTATCGCTCGGGCGATCTGGCCCGCTGGAACGACGATGGCACCATCGACTATCTCGGCCGTATCGACACGCAGGTAAAACTGCGCGGCCAGCGGATCGAATTGGGTGAGATCGAGGCGTGCCTGGAGACGCACGAAAGCGTCGAAAAAGCCGCGGTCATCGTGCAAGGGCAGGGTACTGCCCAACGCCTCGTCGCGTTTTACCGTTTGGCTGCGGGTGCCGAGTCCGCCGACGAGGCGCTGCGCGAACATGCCATGCGGGCGCTGCCGGCGTACATGGTCCCTTCGCTGTTCATGGCGCTTGCGATATGGCCGGCGACGACGAGCGGCAAGACCGATCGGCGTGCTCTCGCGGCCATCGATGTCGCGGTGGCGCCGCGCGCCCTTCGTGTGGCACCCACCACCGACGACGAACAGCGCATGGTGGAAGTGTGGGAAGCGGTGCTCGGAGTGGCGTCCGACCAGATCGGCATCGAAGACGACTTCTTCGACCTCGGCGGCCATTCGCTGCTTGCGACACGGCTGGTGGCGCGCATTCGACACGCGTTTGGCGTCGAGCTTCCCCTGCGCGATATCTTTACCTATCCCTTGCTCAAGGATCTGACCGCGTGTGTGCAAAAGGCCACGCCATCCGATCTGCTGCCACTGAGAGCAGAGCGGGGCGCGGGCGACGTGGTACTCGGTTACGCGCAGGAACGCCTGTGGTTCCTGCAACAGCTCGAACCGGCCAGCACGGCCTACAACATGCCGTTGGCGGCGCGCCTCTCGCGTCGCGTGGATGCTGCGGCGGTAGCAGATGCGATACATCGTCTGACCGTGCGCCACGAGTCGCTGCGTACCGTGTTCCCGTTGGTGGATGGCGCGCCGAAGCAGCGCGTTCTGCCGGACGTCGCGATACCGTTCGTCGCGGTCGATCTCTCTGCCTGTGCGCCGGGAGATGCCTTGGCTGAAGCGCAACGGCTATGCCTTACGGAAGCATCGACGCCGTTCGATCTCGCTGCGGGCCCACTGCTGCGCGGTTTGCTGGTGACGGTGTCCGAAGGCGACCACGTGCTCATGCTCACCATGCATCACATCGTCAGCGATGGCTGGTCGACGGGTATCCTGCTATCCGAACTGGGCGCGCTGCTGGCCGATCCGGGCGCGGCGCTGCCGGCTTTGCCCATCCAGTACGCCGACTATGCGATCTGGCAGCGGCGCTGGCTGGAAGAGGGCGGCGGGCTGTCTCGCCAGCTCGACTAC
>NZ_FPIS01000002.1:0-296857 GCF_900119235.1 Luteibacter sp. UNCMF366Tsu5.1
AGCAGATAGGTTTCGAAACGGCGATTGAGAAGGAATCGTCGAGTGAGGTCGGCCCGATCGTCGAACTCGCGGAAGGCGATACCGTCGGGCGCATCGGGGGTGTAGAGCACGACGCGCGCCACGGCATTGCGCTGACGTGCGGCGATCATGAAGACGCCGGTCAGGGGCGAGCCCTTGTAGGTGAGCTGATGGACGACGATCTCGTGGCGCTCGACCTTGGCGCGCTGAGCGGGGTCGGGGTGATCGAGTACGGCCTGGACCCATTGGAAACCGCGTTCCAGGCGGTCTTCCATAAATGAGCGGGGCTCGCTGGTATCGAGGTAGGACAGGCGGGCATCGGCCGCCTCGAAGCGCATGCGCGCCTTGAGCACATCCGACGCCAGGGCGCGCTGCAGGAGGCCTTCGGGGCTGCGGCCCAGGGCTTCGTCCAGATGTTGCGCATAGGCATTGGGCAGGTCCAGGTCGCGGACGATGTCGCGCAATACGTCGGCAGTGATGTCATCTTGCGGCGAGCCGTCGGCATGGACGACGGACAAGCCATCGGTTGGTAGAGAGCTGATGTTGCGGAAGGCCAGTTCGACCAGCGAGAGCTTCTCGGAAGGGAAGCCTCGAAAGAGAGTCGCAACGGGGTTGGCGATCGTACGGCGCGAGTGGGCGACGTAGAGGGCATGTGCCGGTGCGTCGATGCCGCGTTCCTTGAGCGCCTTGGTGAGCTCGGTTTCGGCGAAGGTAACCATGGGCGGGATGACCTCGAGCGCATTCGCCTGTCGCCAACTGTTGCGGTAGGCGGTGGCGGCCTGCTGCCACTGTTCGCGGACCTTGGCCGGCTGCCGGGCCAGGCGTTCCTGATCGTGCCGGACGGCCAGGGCAAGGTCACGGTGGCGCACGATGGCGTGGGTGTCGAGCAGTGGGTGCAGTTGGATCGCCGCCTGCAGGGGATCCTGCAGATCCTTGTCGGTGAGGGCGCGGTCGTACGCGGCGGCAGCACGCTCGCGGTGGCGTGCGATGAGGCGACGTGCCAAGGTGTCGAAGACCTCGCCGGTGAGCGGGCGGGAGTCGAGGAAATATGAGTCGAGATGGGCCTCGATCACGTCGGCGTCGACACCAGGCAGTTTGCCCTTGTCGGCCAGTTGCCGGCGGAAGCGCTCCTCGACCTCGCGGTAGAGCATGTCGAGCGAGTCGAAGACCTCCCAGCCGCTATCGGCCAGGAAGAGCAGCGCCTGGCCGGGCTGGCGATCATCCTCGACCACGAGCGCGCCGGCATAGGGCGTGGTGCCGACGAGCAGCTCGCGCGCACGCAGGCCGTCGGGCAGGGCACCGTCCTGGCGCGGAAGGCGGGCGACGATCGCCGCAGCCTCCGCGGAGAGCGTGCCGTCGTTGTGGCGGAGGGCGGCAACGTCGCGTGCGGCCTGCCCTAGGCGTCGGCCCAGGATCTGGCGGCGGGCAGCGACGGCCTCGCCGGCGGTGTGTTCGACCGGGGTTTCCCAGAAGGTATCCAGTCCGGCGAGAAATGCCTCGCGATCGGCCAGCGTACGCGGCAGTTCCCAGAGTGCGTCCTGTTGATCGACCAACCATTGCTGGGTGTCACTCATGCGCTGGAGCATGTCGACCGCGGCCTGATTGGCGTGCGAGACGTGAGCAGGCGGTGCCTGCGGGGGAAGCATGTCCATGGCAATCCTTGGCGTGGGGGGAGCGCCAAGGCTAGGTGGGCGTAGACCCTCCGTATGTCCGCGGGCGGCACCTAGCGCGAGCGCCTTTTCCCTGGCGCTTGCGTAGGCGGAATCGGACTCGTTGGTTCTGCTTAGTGAGGTCTGTCGTGACGGGTGTGTTCGTTGGCAACGTGGCGATCATGCAGCGATTCGCCCGCGGAGCCGTCATCGGGATCGACAGGGGGGCGGGCATCGAGGTCGCGTTCGTTCTCGCCGCCGGGCGTGATCTTCAGGATCGAGTGGCGCACTTCGCGGGCAAGAATGACCCGTGCGTCACGCACCATGTCTTCCAGCGCGTCGCTAAAATCGAGTTTGCCGGCATTGTCGGTCCATACGACCTTGGCCTCGCGCAGCTTCTGGATGAAGCCACGGAACAACGCCTTGTCGAAGAACTCCGGTGCCGACAATTCGTTGAGCAGGCTGAGGCGCTGCGCCGTGAGCGTGCACGCCGTTTCCAGTTCGCCCGCACTCATCGTATGCGGCCCGTTCTTCACCAGGGCGGCAATGGCGATGTAGTAGCGCTCGAAGGCCTGCAACATGGCGCGCGCGATGACGCGCAACTGATAGGCACCATCGTCCTGCCCAGGCCCGCGTTCGAGCACGCGTCCTTCCGAGCTGGCCTCCAGCAGGCCGCGACGGACGAAGAATTCGATCGTGTGCTGCAACTGGTCGGCGAAGCCGTCCTCGTCCCAGGGCAGGAACAGCTCGCCCTGGATGAACGGGTAGATGATGCGACCAAGGCGCAATACGGACGAACGCGACATGCGCCGGTTGTTGAGGAAGCACGCAGCGACCCACGCGGCTGCTGCGTGAAGGTGCAGCACGTTGTTGCGGAAGTACGAGAGCAATACCGCCTGTTCGCCGTCGGTCACGAGCACGTCGCCCAGCGGGTGACGCACGCGACGAATCCAACCCATCTGTTCGCCGTAGGCAACGATGCCCTGCGGATTCATCGGCGTAACGGTCACGCGGTCGGAGTAAGGCAACTCTTGCAGCAGTGCCTTGCTCAGTTCGAGCTGGGCCAGCAGATCGTTTTCCGCCATGGCGTGCTTTGGCGTCGCCAGCAACGCGAGCGCGAGCAGGTTGATCGGGTTCACGTCCGCCGCGCGATTGATGTTCACCTGGATGCGTTCGGCGAGGTCGTCGACCACGCTGTTCATCCATTCCGGTTTCACGTCGGGGTCTGCGGTGGCTTCACGCCAGTTCGGCGCGGCCTCGTCGAGCATGGGCGTCAGCAGGATCGGCTCGCCGAAGTTCAGCGTGACGTGGCCATAGCGCTGACGCAGCACTTTCAAGCCGCGGATCAGGCCCAGCAGCGATTCCTTTTCCTTTGGCTTGCCGGACAGTTCGCCGATGTACGACTTGCCCTCCATGAGTTTCTCGTAGCCGATGTAGACCGGCTGGAACATCACGGGACGTCGTGGCGCGCGGAGGAAGGCGCGCAGTGTCATCGCCAGCATGCCCGCCCGTGGCGCAAGCAACCTGCCGGTACGCGAACGGCCACCTTCGATGAAGTATTCGAGCGGTACGCCGCGATCGACCAACTGTGCGAGGTATTCGTTGAACACCACCGAGTACAGAGCGTTGCCCTTGAAGCTGCGGCGCAGGAAGAACGCACCACCGCGACGGAGGATGGGGCCTACGACCGGCAGGTTGAGGTTCACGCCCGCTGCGATGTGCGGTGGCACCACACCGGAGTGGTGCAGCTGATAGGACAGCAGCAGATAGTCGGTATGACTGCGATGGCACGGCACATACACCACTTCATGTCCCGGCGCGGCGGCGCGTGCCTTGTCGAAGTGATGCATGGCAATGCCGTCGTAGAGCTTGTTCCAGAAATTGGAGAGCAGGAACGACGACGAGCGTACGACGGGGTGCGAATAATCGGCTGCGATCTCGAGCGCGAAGTCGCGCGCACGCCGCTGCGCCTTCGCGAGCGTGATGTTTTCTTTGCTCGCCGTGGCGGCAATGGCGTCACGCACGGGCCCGGTGTTCAGAACGGCATCTACGACGGTGCGGCGATGCGAAAGATCGGGACCAATGACCGCCGCCCGGATGCGTCGGAAGTGCGTACGCAGCACGCGGGCGATCTTGCGCGTGAGCCGTTCTGGCGTCAGACCGCCGGACTCGGCAAGCACGGCACGCAGCGACACCGGCGTGGAGAAGTGCACCACCGTGTCGCGTCCGTTGAGCAGCAGCGCAAGCATGCGGCGGAAGCGGCCCACCACCAGCCAGTTCTCCGCGAACAGCACGCTGAACCAGCCACTTTCGCGGTTGGGCGCGCGGCCGACGTAGATCGACACGGGCACGATCTGGATGTCGCGCGTCGGATCGTCTTCCAGTGCACGGATGAGCTGGCCGATGGGTTCCTTCGGGCCGCGCGCATCGGTGCGGCCGAATAGCCAGCCCTCACGGCGGCTCAGTGAGAACACCGAGCGACGTCGCCGTACCGGGAGGTCGAGCAATTGCATCGGGCTCGGCAAGCCCGCCTCGCGGCAGGCCCGCTCCAGGATCAGCGCATCGGAGGTGCCGTCGCGCTCGATGGCATAGCAGACGGCCACACCGCTGTGGAGCAGGGTGGCGGGCTCGGCGGGGTCGCGCTTGATCCGCACCCAGGGCTCGAGCATGCGCCCCAGTAGCTTGAACCACCAGGGCGATCGGGCAACGTGGACGTGCGGGTCCGCACTCATCGGAAGTTCTGACATCCGCCGATTGTAAGGCTCAACGGCCCCGTGCGCCCGCCACCGGGATGCCCGCGGCTTGTTCGGGCGGCGCCGCTGCGCTGGCGGGGCCGGCCGGCGCACTGGTGGCCGGGGCGGGTGGCGTGAGCTTTGCGTGCTCGTCCCTTACGCGTTGCAGCAGGTCGCTGTCGTACCAGCGGCCGTCCAGCAGAACGAGGGTCGCGTCGGTCTGGATCGGCTTGTCCAGCAAGGTGTAGGTGATCTTCACATGGGCGGAGCCGCCGCTGATCTCGAGCGTGTCGATACTGATCGAGTCGAAGGTCTTGTCGATGGACAGCCCATAGACGTCGAGCAGGCGCTTGAAGCCCAGCCACGCCGTGGACCAGGTCGCCATGGATTGCTCGAAATTCATCGTATGCAGGGCATCCGGCGTGGACAGATTCGCCTTGCGCGCGGTATCGACGAGCACCGCAATGGCTTCCTTCGCCTTGGCCTGGTCGCCCCAGTCGATCGTCTGCGTCCAAGGCGCCACGACGTTCACGGCCTCACGGAGCTGATGCTTCTGCGAGACCGTGAGGTCCGTGGCCTGATCGATCGCCGTCAACGCCATCGACTGCCCCATGCCCGAGACGAGCGGCATCTGGCTCTTGTACTCGCGGTCGAAGCGGACCAGCGTGGGGCGCAGGTCGGCGAAGAGCTTCTTTTCGGCATCCGGCTCGGTGAGTCGCTTCAGGCCTGCCGCGAACTTGGCGCGGTCGTCCGGATTCAACGGTTCGGCGGCCTCGTTACGTCGCGGCCAGTCCGCGCGAAGCGTCGCGAAATCCGCAGGCGGCAGCGCATGGCGCCAGAACGCATCGAACTTGCCGTCGCGGAGCAGGATCAGCGATTCGCGCGCTGCATCTTCGGGCGAGCCGCCGCCCGGCGTGGCAGACACTTCGTCTTTTTGCTTGCCGCAGGCGGCGAGGAACACGAGGGCCAGCAGCAGGACCCAGGACCTGAACATGAGGAGGCGTCGTCAAACCGGGGGCGGGGAGCGTAACAAGAAAAAACCCCGGAGACGCGAGGTCTCACGGGGTTATCCAGCCCGAAGCCGGAAAGGGAAATGGCCTTGCCTGCATTGCTTTTGGCACCGCAGGTTTCGGCGGAAGGAATGATAGTTGGCTGACATTGCTAAAGCAATACGTCAGCTTTTGAGACTTAACTCACTGATTTTACTTAAGGCGAAGCGCGTCCAGTTTCTTCTGGCGACGCTCCTCGCGCGGCAGCGTGTAGTCATTGTCGAACAAAGCGCTTTCCCACGCGCCGTAGGTCGGGTTCGGCAGCACGAACCAACGCTCGCCGATCCAGGCCGTATAAGGCGCCATGGCGCGGGTGCGGGCGTCTTCGGTATTGCCGGGAATATTGGCGAAGTCGGCGATCTGGTCGCCGAACTGCATCAGCACGCGATATTTCTGCGCCACGAGCTGACGACGACAGCCTTTTTCGCTGCCGACCTGTTCGCAGCCTTCCACGAAGGTCCCAAGGCCAAGGAAGGACGACTTGTCGGCGACCGGGAATCCAGCGGAACGAAGATTGGCGAGCGTCGGCTCGTCCAGGTCCTTGGCGCGGTTGGAGATGTAGATGACGGCGATGCCGTGCTGCGCAGCGAAGTTCGTGAATGCCACGGCGCCCGGCATGGGCTTGGCGATGGCTTCCTGGCACCACGCCGCCCACTCGGCCTCGTTGAATTCCCCGCCCGAGCGGATGAGCCGCGCCTGGTACGGCGAGTTGTCCAGCACGGTCTCGTCGATGTCGAGCACCACGGCCGGCTTCAATCCCTTCAGCGAGGGATGCGCGGCGCGATCGTCCTTCGGCAGCGCGTCCCAGTTCGGATCGCTCTTCGCCTTGAGGAGTTTCTCCTGCGCATCGCGATAGGTCTGCACGAAGATGAAGTCGTGCTCGCTGGCACGCTGCGACCAAGCCACCGCGTTGAGGTTGTCGTCCGCCGCCGGTCCGGCGGCTGGCGCGGCAGGGGCGGCCTGTGCCACCGCGGGAGCAGGTGCTGCGGTCTGCGGCGCATGGGCGCAGCCGGCGACTGACAGAACGGCCGCGAGTGCGACCGGGACGAACTTCATCATGGGAACCCCTGGCAAAACGGGCACCGCGCCCGTGGGGCGGCGATTGTCGAGCGAGTTTACGACAGCGTGACGACGGGGGCCTAGGGATCCCACCGCTACCCGGCGACGAATGACAGCTAGTCGCCACCTCTGGCGCCCGGCCCCCACGTCCTGACAGACTGCGCCCTCATCCACGACGAGACCGCTCATGGAAGCCGCCCCCTCGCGGACGCACGCCGTGCGCATCGCCAGTTACATCGCCGCCGGACTCGGCCTGTTCCTCGTCCTTTACCTGCGCCTGCTGCCCGCCCTGCTGGCGGGCCTGCTGGTCTATGAGGTGGTGGTCTCCACGGCGCCGCTCATGGGTCGGCGGCTTTCGGGCGATCGCGCGCGCGTGCTCGCCGTCGCGCTGGTCGGCGTCATCGTGGTGGGCTTGCTCACCTTGTTGGTACTTGGCGGCATCAGCTTCTTCCGCAACGAGATCGGCAATCCCGAGGAACTCTGGCAGAACCGGCTCATGCCGCTGGTGGAGCGCGCCCGGCAGCAACTGCCGCAGGCCGTGGTCGACCGTCTGCCCGACAGCGTGGAAGCTCTGCGCATCACCGCGATGGACTGGGTTCGCTCGCATGCGGTGACGCTTCAGTTGGCCGGCAAGGAGGCCGTGCGCGTCGTGGTGCACATCATCATTGGCCTGGTGCTCGGTGCGATCGTCGCGCTCAGCCGCACGCGGCCGACGCATCAGGTGGGGCCGTTTGCCGCGGAGCTCAGCCTGCGCAGCGCCCGTCTGGCCGATGCGTTCCACAACATCGTCTTCGCGCAGATCAAGATCTCACTGTTCAACACGTTGTTCACGGCGATCTACCTCGTCGGCGTGTTGCCCCTGTTCGGCGTGCATCTACCGCTGACCAAGACGCTGATCGTCATTACCTTCGTCGTCGGACTGCTGCCTGTGATCGGCAATCTGTTGTCGAACACAGCCATCACCATCGTCGGATTGTCGGTATCGCTTTACGTCGGCCTGGGGGCGCTCGCGTTCCTCATCGTCATTCACAAGTTCGAGTACTTCCTCAACGCGCGGATCGTCGGTAGCCAGATTCGCGCCCGGGCGTGGGAGCTGCTGGTGGCGATGCTGTTGTTCGAGGCGGCGTTCGGTTTGCCGGGCGTGGTGGCCGCACCGATCTTCTATGCCTATCTGAAGGCAGAGCTGGAAGCCGAGCACCTTATCTAGCGTTCGCCAGGCGCAGGGGCATCGGCGGCGCTTGATCTCGCTTTCATCGCCTGGCTGCTGGAATCGCCGCACATTCGAGGAGTTGCAGCATGCTCGGTACCGCCGGAGACACCCGCGCCATTCGCATCGCCACCTATATCCTGGCGGCGCTGGCCTTGTGGGGCGTTCTCATGCTTCACCTGATTTCCGCCTTGCTGGCGGGGCTGTTGGTCTACGAGGTGGTCGAGGCGCTCACGCCGCTCATTCGCCGCATCGCTCCAAGTGAACGTGCGCGACCGATTGCCGTAGCGGTCGTCACCGTCGTCGTGGTGGGCGCCATCATCCTGATCGTGGTGGCTGCGCTCAGCTTCTACCGGCGCGATCTAGGCGATCCCCAAGAGCTGTGGGACACGAAGCTGCTGCCCTTGCTCACCAAGGCCCACGAGCAACTGCCTGCGTGGTTGACGGCAAACCTGCCGGATAGCTTCATCGACTTCCGCGACCAGGGCATGACCTGGGCGCACGATCACGCGGGCGATCTGCGCCTGGTGGGCACCACGGCCGCGCGCGTGTTCGCGCATATCCTCATCGGGCTCGTGCTCGGCGCCATCGTGGCCGTGTCGCATGGGTCGGGTGGACGACCGACCAAACCGCTGTCGTTCGAACTGTCGACGCGCACCGCGCGCCTGGCGCACGCGTTCCACAACATCATCTTCGCGCAGCTGAAGATCTCGGCGATCAATACCGCGCTGGCGGCACTGTTTCTTCTCGTCGCGTTGCCGTGCTTCGGCATCCACGTGCCCTTGGCGAAGACGCTGGTCATCGCCACCTTCGTGGTCGGTCTGCTTCCCGTGGTCGGCAACCTCATATCGAACACGCTGGTGACGATCGCGGGCCTTTCTGTGTCGCTGTGGGTTGGCGTGGCCGCGCTCGCCTTCCTTATCGTCGTGCACAAGCTGGAATACTTCCTCAACGCGCGGATCGTCGGCGGACAGATCCGTGCACGCACCTGGGAGCTGCTGGTGGCGATGCTCGTGTTCGAGGCGGCCTTCGGGCTCGCCGGCCTCGTCGCCGCGCCCATTTACTACGCCTATCTCAAGAGCGAACTCGAAGGCGAGGGGCTCGTCTAGCCTGTACTAGGGATTGCCGGCAAGCATGGCGCGGATGCGCGCCATGTGCGTCGCAGCGGTCTCCTTCTTGACCTCGGCGTCGGCTTCCGGATCTTTCCCGTCCCAGTGCAAATCATCCTGCGGCAGCTCCTGCAGGAAGCGGCTGGGATCATTGGAAAGGATTTCACCGTACTTGCGCGACTTCGCCGCGAACGACAGTGTCAGCATTTCCTTCGCACGCGTAATGCCGACGTACATAAGGCGACGCTCCTCATCCAGGCGGCCCTCGTCGATCGCGCCTTCGTGCGGCAACGTGCCGTCCTCGCAACCCACGATAAAGACGAAACGGAATTCGAGGCCCTTCGCCGAGTGCAGCGTCATCATGCGCAACGCGTTGCCGGGGTCGTCCCGATCGGCATGGCTGAGCAGCGCCAGTTGCGCGGCGATGTCACCGGTGCGTCCGCCGTCCTTGCCCATGGCGCGGAACCAGTCGACCAGTTCGCGCAGATTGCCGAGCCGGCGTTCGCGCAAGGTCTCGTCGGGTGTCGTGGCGGCGATCTGCGCGCCGTAGCCGGTCTTCTCGATCACCGTGTTGACGAGGTCCGCCGCACTTTCATGCACGGCATGGCTGCGCAGTTCGTCCATCAGTCGCGCGAAGCCTGCCAATGCCGAAGCGGGACGTGGCGAAAGGGTCTTCAGTACGGCGTCGCTGCGCGCGGCATCCAGCAGCGATGCGTTGCGCGACTGGGCCGCCTGACCGAGTTTCTCCAGCGACGTTGCACCGATCTCGCGCTTCGGCACGTTGACGACGCGCAGGAATGCTGCATCGTCGGTGGGATTCGTGAGCAGGCGCAGGTAACAGAGGATGTCTTTCACCTCCGCGCGGTCGAGGAACGAGAGCGCACCACTCAGGTGGTACGGCACACGCGCTAGGCGCAGTGCCTTCTCGAGGGCTCGCGCCTGGAAATTGCCGCGATAGAGGATGCAGAAATCGTCCCAGCGAACGCCCTTGTCCTTGTACTTCTCGTGCAGGTTGGCCGCGATGGCGGCAATGCGCTCGGCCTCGTGCTCGTTGTCCTTGCATTCCAGCACGCGGATGGGCGGACCTTCGAGATGGTCGCTCCAGAGCTTCTTCTCGTGTACGTGCGGGTTGTTGGCGATGAGGTGGTTCGCGGCGCGGAGGATGCGTTTCGCGCAGCGGTAGTTCTGTTCCAGCTTGATCACACGCAGGTTCGGAAAATCACGGCCGAGCTGGTCGATGTTTTCCGGGTTGGCGCCGCGCCACGCATAGATGCTCTGGTCGTCGTCTCCCACGCAGGTAAAGCGCGCCTTCGGTCCGGCGATGGCCTTGAGCAAGCGGTATTGCGCGTCGTTGGTGTCCTGATATTCGTCCACCAGCAGGTAGCGAAGGCGCTCCTGCCAGATGGCACGCGCCTCGTCGTCCGTCTCCAGAATGCGCAGCGGCAGGCGGATCAGGTCGTCGAAGTCCACGGCATTGAACGCCGCGAGTCGCTGCTGATACAGATCGTAGATGGTGGCGGCCTCGATCTCGCGCGGGCTGCGCGCCGCCGCCATGGCTTCCTCGGGTGTCATGCCGGCGTTCTTGGCGCGACCGACCAGGTTGCGGATGCCGAGGATCACTTCGGGTTTCACGCCCTTGGGCGAAAGCTCCTTGATCATGTTGGCGCTGTCGTCCGCATCGAGCACGGAGAAACCACGACGCAGCCGCGCCCGATCGTGCTCGATCTGCAGGAACTTGAGACCCAGGGCATGGAAGGTGCAAACGGTGAGCGCCTTCGCGGCGCTTTCCGAGATCAACCGACCCACGCGCTCACGCATTTCCTTCGCCGCCTTGTTGGTGAAGGTGATGGCGGCGATCTTCTCCGCGGCCAGGTGACGGCGCGAGATGAGATGCGAGATCTTTTCCGTGATGACCCGGGTCTTGCCGGAGCCGGCGCCGGCCAGCACGAGGAGAGGGCCGTCGCAGTATTCGACAGCCGCGTGTTGTTGCGGATTGAGCATGGTGTCGACCGGGACGGGCGAGGCCACGCATGGTAGCAGGTGCGCGGCGCGGGGTTGAGTCGGGCTGAGCCGGCCTCCGGCCCGCTTTTCGCTACCATAGGAGGCTACGATCGCACCGAGTCGGGCATGGCCAAGCTCTATTTCTATTATTCGGCGATGAATGCCGGCAAGACCACGACGCTGCTGCAGAGCGCGCACAACTACCACGAGCGCGGCATGCGCACGTTGATTCTCACGCCCGCGCTGGACCATCGCTTCGGCGAGGGCATCGTCGCCTCGCGGATCGGTCTGCAGGCCCGCGCCATGCGCTTCGCTGCGGACGACGACCTCTTCGCGATGGTCGAGGGCGACATCGCGCGACGCGGCGCGCTCCACTGCGTGCTGGTGGACGAGTCCCAGTTCATGAGCAAGGCGCAGGTCTGGCAGCTTTCCGACGTGGTGGACCGGCTGGGCATCCCCGTGCTGGCCTACGGGCTGCGCACCGACTTCCGCGGCGAGCTGTTCGAGGGCAGCAAGTACCTCCTCGCCTGGGCCGACGATCTCGAGGAAATCAAGACGATCTGTCACTCGGGGAAGAAGGCCACCATGGTCGTCCGCGTGGATGAACACGGCCGGGCGGTTACCCAGGGGCCCCAGGTTGAGATCGGCGGCAACGACCGCTATGTCTCCGTGAGCCGCGCCGAATTCAAGAGCATTACCGGTGGTGGCGGCCGTATCGAGTTGCAGCAGCCCGTGCTGCCGCTCGGCGAAAACGATCCCGATGAAGGAACCCACGCGTGACCGAGACGACGACCCACGCCGCCGAATGGCCGCGCCCCTACTGGCAACCGAGCGACGAGCAGGCAGTCCTGCTGTTCTTCGTGTTTGGCGCCTTCCCCGAGGATCTCGCCATCCCCGCCGTCCGCTACGGCAGCCCCGGGCTTCCCGAGGGCGTGGAATTGCAGCGTGTCCAGAATGCGGTGCTCGCGAAGTGGGAGGGTTATCCGCTCTCCGGCGCGCTTGGTGAGTTGTTGCGCGAAGACAATCCGGACGCCTATGAGGCGGCCCGTAGCGCGCCTCATGTGATCGCCATCCGTGGCCGCTTTCCGGACAAGTCCACGCTCGATTACCTGCGCGACACGCTTGGCGTGGTCGCCGCGCTGACCGATGTGGGTGGCAAGGCGGTGGTCGATCCGCAGATCCTGACGTTGTTCGACGCGGCCGGTTGGCGTGAGCACTACCTCGTGCCCGGTGGCGCGCCGCCTCGGCACCACGTGCTGATCCTGTGCAGCCCGGAAGAGGCGAAAGGCCGCTCGTGGATCCGCACGCGCGGCATGCGCAAGTTCGGCCGCCCGGACGTCAGCCTGACCAACGTGCCCGACCGCGAGATCGATCGCGCAGGAGCCCTGGCCGAAAGCTTCGTGGAACTGGGCGCGCTGGGCGCCCAGTTCGACCCCGAGCAGCGAATCGAAGTGGATGGCGTGGCAGGCGGTCTGGCCGTCACCCTCTCGGGCGACGAGGAAGACCCTCGCTTCAACAACACCCACGCGGCCATGCGCTGGCCCGACTGAGGTCCGGCTACGACGCCTTGCCCGGTCAGGGCGAGGTGTCGGCCGGCTGCATGCCGAGCCATTCCACGAAGGCATCCACGTCGCCACGTTCGTGGAAATCCACCGCCACGTAGTTCGGCTTGCGCATGGCGGCCGGGCGACACCAGGCGACGTAACGCTCGTGCAATGCCGCGAAGTCGTTGTCCTTCTCGGCGTGCGACGCGGACGGCACGCCGTGGAACTGATTCATCGTGAACAACGGTCGCCAACCCGGCTTGCCGGGAATCTCTGCGCGCCGCAGCGGCACCACGTTCTCGCCCCATCGGCTGTAGCAGCGGTAGTCGTGCGTCAGCGACACCGTGCCGAGGCTCCAGTAGTTCTCCACCGTGAAATCCTCGCTGGGCATGATGTGCACGCCGCCCGCCCGCGTGAAGAAGGCGCCGCTCTGATCGCGGTTGAGGGTGAAGATGAGAATGCGCTGGCCGCTCTTGACGATCTCGTCGTAGGTCGGCCACGTGTCGGTTTGCCAGGCGTAGGGGTCGAATGTCTTGCCGACGAGTTCCGGCATATGGTCGAACTCGGCGCGAAGCTGGCGACGATCGGTGAAGTCATCCAGTTGAAGCGTGAGGATCGCGTTCGGATCGGCGTCGAGGAACGGCAGCAAGGTGTCGTTGACGAGATCGGCGAACGTCATGGACGACGCGCTGGTACAGACGTTGTGACACAGGCGCACGCGTCCGTTGCTGTAATGCAGATCGAGCATGAGGCCGCGCACGCCTTCGCGTAGCTGCTGCGCGATCGGCTGGCTCTGATTTGGCAGCATGCCGTTGTACGAGAACGCGTTGTGGGTCGTGACCCAGCTATAGCGGTCGAAGCTCTGCGTCGTATCTGTCGGCGTGGTGGCCGCGGCGCTGCCGGTGTGAAACGACAACGCAATAAGGCCGAGGCATCCTGCGGCGAGGTGGGCGAGGTTCATGGCATGCCTTCCGTGGGTGGGGAGGGGAAAGTCTAGGAACCCTCGCCCGTGCCCCGCCGTCAGGCTAGGCCGACTCGCGTTGTAGTCCGTGCTACTTCTGGCAGGTCGCGCAGTAGAACGACGCGCGCTGACCGAGCGTCACCACGCGCACCGGATGGCCGCAGATCTTGCACGCGTCGCCGGCACGTCCGTACACGAAGAGTTCCTGAAAGAAGTAACCCGGCGCGCCGTCCGGTGCGAGAAAGTCGCGAAGCGTCGTGCCGCCGCGATCGATCGCATAGGCCAGGATGCGTTTCACCTCGGCAGCAAGCCGTGCGTAGCGCTCGCGCGAGACCTTTCCCGCTGCGCGGCGGGGATCGATGCCTGCAGCGAACAAGGCCTCGCTCGCGTAGATATTGCCGACGCCGACGACGACCGCGTTGTCCATCAGGAAGGTTTTCACCGCAGCCGACCGGCCTCGCGAGAGTCGCCACAACACGTCGCCGTCGAAATCGTCGGTGAGCGGTTCCGGTCCGATGCCTTCCAGAAGTTCGTGCGTTTCTCCTGGCATCTGCCAGAGCAGGGCACCGAAGCGGCGCGGATCGGTGAAACGCAACACGTTGCCGGTGTCGAAGGCGATGTCCACGTGGTCGTGCTTGCCGATCGGTGTGGTCTCGGGGAGGACGCGCAGCATGCCCGACATGCCGAGGTGAAGCAGTGCGGTGCCCGCAGCAGTGGGCATCAAGAGATATTTCGCGCGACGTTCAACGGCCTCGATCACCTGCCCGGGGAGCAGCGTGGATATTTCCGGCGGAATGGGCCAGCGCAGGTCGGGACGACGCAGTACCACGCCCGTGACGCGTCGTCCCACGATGTGAGGGGCGATGCCGCGGCGCGTGGTTTCGACTTCGGGCAGTTCAGGCATGACGCGAAGATGGGGCGGAATGCCCGCCCGTGCAAGCGATGTCGTCGACGTCAGCGCGCGCTGGACGAGGGGGCTGCCAGCGAGTCGGCGCGAGGCGGGCGAGGCAATGCCTGCGCCGGAACGATGGCGATCTGCCGGTCGACCCGTACGTAGCGTTGCTTGCGCAACGCCGTCATGTCGCCGAACTCGATGCGGGTGTCGTTCAACGTCAGCACCGCGACCGGCGGCGCCAGGCCGATCTTGGCTGCGTCGAATTCGCTCGCGGGCCGCCATGACGCCACCGGCGTGGCGGCGAGTGCCGCCAGATCCTCTGCCCGCCCTTCGTCCGTGGCTGCGGTGGCGCTCGTCCAGCGCCCATCGCGGCGGTCGAAACGCTCCGGCGGCAGTCCCTTCAGCGCGACCTCGATGTGATTCACCGCGTCGGGATCGAGCGCGGTGAGCCGATGCGCCTGGGCGTCTGCTTCGTCCGCATGCCACTGCCATGCGACCGCGGCGACGAGGACAACGAGCACCACCAGGCCAATGAGTCGCGCCTTCACCTCAACGCCGCCTCCGGCGCCAGGCGATGCCCACACCCATGCCGAGCAAGATCAGCGGCAGCGCCACGAGGAAGGTAAAGCTCAAGGCGTTCAGGCCATCCTGCGACAGCGACACCACGCGATCCGGCGCACCGCGCGTAGGCAGGTCCACGAGCACGTCGTCACCGAGCAGCCAGTCGAGCACCCGTTCACCAAGCGCGCGGTTGCTGCCGTTGCCGACATAGGTATTGGACAGAAAATCCCCATCGCCGATGACGACGGCACGCTGCTCGCTCTTGGCCGGGCTGGGCGACAGTCGGTTCAAGGCGAACGCGAAGTCCAGCGGACCCTTCAATTCGCCCGCCTCGGGATGGAAGGCGACGGTGGAGGGATGGTCGTTGTCGATGCCGCCAAACGCGGTCCAGCTGCGTTCCCCGGAGCGCAGGAACGGCACCACGGCCCAGTCGTGATCCGAGACCTGGGCCAGGGCCGCGACCTGCGGGAACAGCGTCGTATCGCGGAAGGCGCGGGTGATGGCGTGGAAGGGGTAGTCGCCGACGACGACGATGCGCGGGTCGTTGACGTTGAGCGTGCTGCCCTGACCGTCCACGAGAACACCGGGCAGCACGCGTACGCCGAGCACGTCGGCTAGCGCACCGGTGCCGAGATCCTCGTTGCCCGGTTCGGTAAGCCAAAGAAGGTTGCCGCCGCCACGCACGTAGTCGACCAGTGCGGCGACGCTGCCCGCCGGCAACGGCGCGACCGGGCTGGCGAGCACGACGAGATCGGTGTGCTCGGGTACGCCCTGGGTCTGGCTGAAGTTCAACGGCACCGCGCGGATGCCGCGGCGTTCTACCTGGCTCATGAAGAGGCCGAGGTCCGCATTCGCGTGCCCGTCCGCCTGTCGCTCGCCGTCGCCCGTGACGAAGGCAACGATGCGCTCGCCGCCACGCGCCAGGCGCTCCAGCGCATTCGACAGATTGCGTTCGTTGATCGGGCTTTCGACACGCTCCTCGCGCCCCCGATAGCGCACGAGCAACGCGCCGTCGCCGGCAATGCCCAGTTGTCGCGAGGCGGCCGGATCCAGGTCGGGATCGACGAAGGACAGCGTGAGATCTTTTTTCGCGCGGGTATAGCGTTCCAGCACGGCTGCGATCTGTTCCCGAAGGGGGCCGGTCGGCGAGATGTAACCCACCACCGATACCGGGCCCGGCAGGCGATCGAGGACCGCGACGCTCTCGGGCGCGAGGCTGGCGCGTGCGCCGCGGGTCCAGTCGAAGGTCCAGCTGTGCCGCGCGCTGAGAAACCCGATGCACCCGGTGGCCACCACGAGACCGAGAAGAACGAGCCAGCGATCGAGGCGACGCATCACTGGCGCTCCCGGTCACTGCCGAGTCGGCGCGTGGCGAGAATGAGGGGGAGCGTGATCGCCAGGGCGAACCAGACCAGATCGCTGGTGACCACGAGGCCGCGAAGCAGATTCTGCAGATGTGTCGCCAACGTCAGCCATTCCAGAAACCCGCCGTTGACGCCGGCGGCCTGTGCGCCGCGGTCGATCGTCCACAACGCCAGCGTGATGATCAGGGCCATGGCGGCCGCGATGGCGGGAAAGGACGTCGCGGCCGAGCAGGCAATGCCGATGGCGGCAAGCGTGGCGAGCATGAGCGCGGTGCCCAGCGTCGCGGACACTAGTTTGCCCCAGTCGGCGGTCGACCCGGCGCCGACCAGCAGCGGCATCGCCAGCGTGGCGAGCAGCCAGAGGACGAGCCACACCAGTACGGCCAGGTATTTGCCCATGACGATGCGCCAAGGGGCGAGTCCGGTAGATGCCAGCAGCGCAAGCGTGCCGGTGCGCCGTTCGCCCGCCAGCAAACCCATGGTCATGAGCGGCACCACCAGGAACGCCAGCTTCGCCAGTTCCGCCAGGAGTGGAATGGCGACCAGATCGGTAAATCCGGGGGCATCGGCCACGGCGGCCAGTTTGACCTGCGCGCCGAGGAACTGCCCGAGTCCGAGCACGAAGGTCCAGGCCAGCCAGGCGATGGTCAAAGCCGCCAGTGCCCAGGCCAGCGGGCGTACGGCAAGACGGCGGAGTTCCAGTCCGGCAACCGCGGCGACGGTCATGCGGCGGCTCCGGTGGCGATCGAGAAGAAGTGGCGTTCCAGCGAGGCGCCGTCACCATCACGGCTCAGCGGCGCGTCGTAGCGGAGTCGGCCCTCGTGGAGAATGACGACGCGGTCGCACACGGCCACCACCTCGGCGAGCACATGCGTGGACAGAATCACAGCGGCACCGGCCGCCGCTCGTTCGCGGATCACCTTGCGCAGCTCCCCGACCTGAACGGGGTCGAGCGCATTCGCGGGCTCGTCGAGGATGAGCAGGGCGGGGTCGTGGACGAGCGCGCAGGCCAAGCCGAGACGCTGGCGCTGGCCCTGGGATAGCACCCCGGCCAGCCGGCGGCGTAGATCGCCCAGTTGCAGCCGCGCGAGCACGCTGTCCGCCGCCTGGCGTGCCTGGGCGCGCGTCATGCCGCGCAGGCGACCGAAGGCGACAAGGTGTTCCTCGACTGAAAGCTCCGGCCAGAGAGGCGCGTTCTCAGGTAACCAGCCGACCAGGCGACGGGCGATATCGGGCTGCGACACGAAGTCGCGGCCCCCGAGATCGATGCGCCCGCTCTCGGGACGAAGCGCCCCTGCAAGCATCGCCAAAGTGGTGGATTTCCCCGCGCCATTGACGCCAAGAAGCCCCAGTACTTCGCCGCGGTTCAGGGAAAACGAGAGGTCGGCCACGGCGGCGCGACCCGCGCGGCGACGGGAAACGGACTGCACATTCAGCAAACCGCTATCGATCATGGGCGAACGGCACCGATCTGCGGCGTACGCGCGGGATTACGCGCCCAACAGGGCAATCGATCTTGAACTCGCTGAACGAGCGGGCAGTGTGTCATCGGGCGATTGTGCGGAATGGCCCGTCCCGACCACAACAGCGCTCTTCACATTTTGCCGATCTCCGTGCTGGTGGGTACGGAAGGGGCTCGTTAGACTGGTGACGCAAGAACCCTTTCACTGCCGCGCGGTAACGACTCCATGTTCGACACCCTGCTCGATTTCCTCGCCAACGGACTCACCCGCGCAAGCTGGGGCGAGATGTTGGTCTATGTGCTGGTGGTCACCCAGCTCACCATCTTCACGGTGACGCTTTATTACCACCGTAGCGCGACCCATCGCGGTGTGGACTTCCATTGGATCCTCAACGGCTTCTTCCGTTTCTGGGGCTGGCTGACGACTGGCATGGTGGTGAAGGAGTGGGTTGCCATCCATCGTAAGCATCACGCCAAGGTCGAGACCGAGGAAGATCCGCACAGCCCGCAGATCTTCGGCATCAAGAAGGTCTTCCTCGACGGCGTGTCTCTCTATCGTGAGGCCAGCTACAACAAGGCCGACATGGAGAAGTACGGCCGCGGTACGCCGGACGACTGGTTCGAGCGCACGCTGTTCGGTCGTCATCCCTACTGGGGTCCGACGCTGATGGCGGTGATCGACCTCTCGCTGTTCGGCGTGGTCGGTCTCGCGATCTGGGCGATCCAGATGATCTGGATTCCGTTCTGGGCCGCCGGCTTCGTCAACGGCATCGGTCACTGGTGGGGTTACCGCAACTTCGAAAGCTCCGACACGGCGACGAACATCTCGCCCTGGGGCTTCTGGATCGGCGGCGAAGAGCTGCACAACAACCACCACGCTTTCCCGAGCTCGGCGAAGTTCGCGCTGCGCAAGTGGGAGTTCGACATCGGCTGGGCCACCATCTGCGGCCTGCGCTTCGTCGGTCTCGCCAAGGTACTGCGCGTGGCGCCGACGCTGAACATCCGCCCGAACGTGCACCTGCCGGATGCCGAAACGCTCAAGGGCGTGCTGGCGCTGCGTTTCCAGGCCACCACCGATTACTACCGCAACGTGATCCTGCCGACGATGCGCGAGGAAATGGCCCAGGCTGGCGACAGCATCAAGTCGGTGCCGCGTCGCCTGCGTCGCGCCCTTGCCGATGGCGGCCGCTGGCTGGACAACGATGCGCGCGAGCGCCTGCAGGCCGCGATTGCCAATCGGCCGGCGTTGAAGACGGTCTGCGAATTCCGTGCGCGCCTCGTGGCGTTGATGGAAGAGCGTGGCGCCGACAAGTCGCTCAAGGCGCTGCAGCAGTGGATCGTCGAAGCGGAGCAGAGCGGTATCCGTTCGCTTCAGCAGTTCGCACAGCGCTTGAAGGGTTACTCGGCCGTCGGCGCGTAATACCGCGGTCGTGACGCAAAGCCCCGCCGTCGAAAGACGGCGGGGTTTTTTATTGGTCCGTCGCGCAGAAGGACACCTGTGGGATCCGCCATGGCGGCGAGAAGCCAACGAAGCGATGAAGCCGAAACCCTCATCGCCCGGCCTTCGCATCACCAAACCTCAAGGCAAGCTTCCCCTCGCCGCCATGGCGGCTCCCACAAGAGCGCCTGACACCTGTGGGAGCCGCTACAGCGGCGAGAAGCCAGCGAAGCGATGAAGCCGAAACCCACATTGCCGGCTTGAGGCCTCCGCGAAAAACCCAAAAAAAAACCCCGCCATGAAGACGGGGTCTTTCGAAGATCCGAAGCGCTATGCGCTTACTTGATCTTGCCTTCCTTGTATTCGACGTGCTTCCGGACGACGGGGTCGTACTTCATGAAGACCATCTTTTCCGGGGTGTTCTTCTTGTTCTTCGTGGTCGTGTAGAAGTGACCGGTGCCCGCGGTGGAAATCAGGCGGTGCTTATCGCGCTTGCTTGCCATGTCTCGATCTCCTTAGATCTTTTCGCCGCGGGAACGGAGGTCGGCCAGCACGGACTCGATGCCGTTCTTGTCGATGGTGCGCAGCGCGTGGTTGGAAACGCGCAGCTTCACCCAGCGGTTCTCGCTGGCGACCCAGAAGCGACGCTCGTGCAGGTTCGGCAACCAGCGGCGACGGGTCTTGTTGTTCGCGTGCGAGACGTTGTTACCGGTCTGCACACCCTTGTTGGTGACTTGGCATCTACGGGCCATGGTGGCCTCCTTATAGATTCGTTGGACCGCCCTTTGGCCAGGACGGCATCGGCCCAGCAGCGCGCCGATCGACCGGACGCCACGCGATGGCTGGAGGTTGGAGCGCTTCCGCCGACGAGGCCCGCATCGCGTGACGGACCTGCCCGACATGTCGGGCTGGCATAGGGAAGCCGGGCATTCTCTCAGAATCTGGCATGGCGGCGCAAGCCGGACTGTGCGGCGCGCCGGGTTGTGTGAAACAATCCCGGCTTTCGTGCCAGCGGCACGCAGTCAGCCCACACGACGCCTTTTCGAGGACTACGCAATGGCAGAAATCACCGCCAACGGCCAGGCCGGCCAGCCGCAGCTCATGCTGCAGAAGATCTACGTGAAGGACGCCTCCTTCGAGGCGCCGAACGCCCCGCAGGTGTTCCAGGAAATGGGTGAGACCGAGGCGCAGCCGCAGGTCCAGCTCAACCTCGGCCACAAGGCCGTGGACCTGGGCAACGATCTCTTCGAGGTCGTCCTCAGCCTGACCCTCACCTGCAACCTAGGCGAGCGCACGGCCTATCTGGCCGAAGTGCACCAGGCGGGCATCTTCGGCATCGCCGGCTTCACCGGCGACGACCGCGACGGCATCCTGGGCTCTTACTGCCCGAACCTGCTGTTCCCGTACGCGCGCCAGATGGTGTCGTCGATGATCCAGGAGGGTGGTTTCCCGCCGTTCCTGCTCCAGCCGATCAACTTCGACGCCCTCTACGCCGAACAGCAGCGCCAGCAGCTTGAAGGCGCAGGTGCCCATCCGCTCAATAGCTGAGCGATGAGCGCCACGTCCCGACCCACCGTCGCCGTTCTCGGCGCCGGGTCATGGGGTACCGCGCTGGCAGCCTTGCTGGCGCGTAATGACGTTCCCACGCGCCTGTGGGGACGTGACGCCGACGCCCTGGCCGCCATGGCCGCGGCGCGGCGTAACCTGCGTTACCTGCCGGACCTCGATCTCCCGCGCGAGCTGACCTACGAGGCAGACCTCGCCACCGTGCTTCGCGGTGCCGACATCGTGCTGCTGGTGGTGCCGAGCCACGCTTTCGCGGCGCTACTCGACCAGATCGTGCCGCTGCTCGAACCGCATACCCGTGTGTCCTGGGCGACCAAGGGCTTCGAGACCGGTACCGGCCGCTTCCTGCACGAGCTGGTCAACGAGAAGCTTCCAGGGCGGCCCGCCGCCGTGGTCACGGGCCCGTCGTTCGCCCGTGAGGTCACAGCCGGCCTGCCCAGCGCCGTCACCGTGCATGCCACGGACGAGGCGTTCGGGAAGGAACTGGCGGTTCTGCTGCACGCCCCTAACTTCCGCGCCTACACCGGGCACGACATCCTCGGCGCGGAACTCGGTGGCGCGATGAAGAACGTGCTCGCCGTTGCGACCGGCGTGGCCGACGGCATGGAGCTGGGTCTCAACGCCCGCGCCGGCCTGATCACCCGTGGCATGAACGAGATGCTGCGACTCGGCGTGGCCCTCGGTGCCCGGCCGGAAACGCTCATGGGCCTCGCCGGCCTCGGCGACCTCGTGCTCACCTGCACGGGCGATCTCTCGCGCAACCGCCGTCTGGGCCTTGCCCTGGGGCGCGGTGTCCCACTGGAGGAGGCCGTGCGTCAGATCGGCCAGGTGGTGGAAAGCGTGGTCACGGCGGACGAGGTGGCCCGCCTGGCGGACTTCCACGGGCTAGACCTGCCCATTTCGTTCGGTGTCCGTGCCGTGCTGCACGGCGAGGTCACGCCGGAGGAAGGCTTGCGCACCCTGATGGGGCGCGAGCAGAAGGCCGAATACCCGGTCGATCTGTTCCCCAACCGGCCCGCCTGACGCCGCTTGATGGCGTCACCCGGCTCGCTGAACCGGGCCGGTCCATGGGGTAAAAATCCTACGGGTTCCCGATCCCGCCTTTGCTAAGCTTCCTGTTTTGGTCGCGCGGGCGGGATCGATAGGGATGCATCAACCGGACGACAAGCGCAGGCGGGACGACGCCGCGGGGACCCTGCCCCAGGCGTGGCGCCGCGTCCTCGGCGAGCCCGCCGCAAGCGCCGTCGCCGAGCGCAGCGTGCTGGGCTTCTTCCTCGAGGGCGTGAACGACGACCACGAGCCGGCCGCGCATCTCGACGTCGCCCCCGTCCTGCTCACGGTGAGCCCCGAGGGGCGCTACTCCCGACCCTTGCCGCTGGATAGCCGGCACCTTCCCGACGTCTCGTTGACCGTCGCCGAGAAGCGACTGGCCGCCACGCTGCTCGGCCTGCCGCAGACCTTGCGCAAGAGTCGCAGCTACGCCCGTTTCACTGGTGCGCTGGGCGACCAGCTGCTCGCGGAGATCCTCGACACCGCGCCCTGTTTCTTCGGTGGCGTGGCCGGCCTGCAGCTCTCGCGCGGCAAGCCGCATCCCCTGCGTTGGCGCTGGAATCTCGAAAAGGATGGCAGCCAGAAGCTGCTTCCCGACGTGCCCGCCAGCCAGCGCCTGTTCCGTGTGGGCTCGCTGTGGTTCCTCGACGCAGAGCACGCGGAGGTTGGGCCGCTCGAAGCTGCTCCCGAAGAAAGCGCCTGGCTCGATCTTCCGCCGCTGCCGCCGGAAAGCACCGCGGCGTTCCGCGCTGAGCTGGACGCTGCACGCATGGGGCCACGCGTTCCTGCGCCGCAGATGCTCGGCGAGATGAAGCGTGCGGAGGTCTCGCCGCGGCCGGTGCTCGTGCTGCATGCCCTGACGCGGCATGCGCGGCTGGCGGCAGGCACCCCGCCCCTGGCGTATGGCCGGTTGGCCTTCGACTACGCGGGCGAGCGCCTGCCCGGTCGCGGCGGCGAACCGCTCGTCCGTCGCGTGCGCAATGGGGCGCTGCTCGAGATCAGCCGGCGTCGCGCCGAAGAACTGGCCTCGATGGAAAACCTCGAGTCGGTCGGCCTCAACCCCGCCGTCGATACCGAGGGGCTCCCGTGGGACATGGCCGATACGCTGCCCGACGACGCCTGGCTGTTTCCGGGTAAGGGCTATGCGGGCGCGCTCGAAGTGAACACGCCGGCTCGCTGGCTCGCACTGCGGCCGAAGCTGGAGGCCGATGGCTTCGTGCTCGAATACGCGCCGAGTTTCCCGTTCGAGGTACTCGAAGGGCCTGTTCGCTGGTACGGCCAGGCCCATGAGGATGACGCCGATCGCGCCTTCGATCTCGAAATCGGTATCGAAGTGGAAGGCCGCCGGGTGAACCTGCTTCCGGCAGTCGCGCAAGCCCTGGCCGAGCACCAGCTCAGCCTCAGCCCCACGCCCGGCGAAGCCGAGGACTCCGTGTGGTACGCCCCTGTGGACGAGCGCCGCCGCGTGCCCGTGCGCTTGAAGGAACTGCGCGGGCTGCTCGCGCCGCTGGCGGAATACCTCGAAAAGCCTCGGCAGCAATTGCATCTTCCGCGCGTCCAGGCGGGCCGGTTGGAAGAGCTGGCCCAAGCGCTGCCGAGCGGCGGGTCGTTCGAGGCGCCCGAGCGCCTGCGCGGATTCACACGCCGTCTTCGGGAAGCTGCGGAGCGCGCGAGTGACGCTGTTCCGGAAGGGCTGCATGCCGAGCTTCGCGGTTATCAGCGCGACGGCCTGCGCTGGATGAACGCACTCGCGGAGGCCGGCACCGGTGGCGTACTCGCCGACGACATGGGCCTAGGCAAGACCTTGCAGCTCATCACGCACCTTCTCGCGCTGAAGGAGAGCGGCAACCTCACGTCGCCTGCGTTGGTGGTCGTGCCGACGAGCCTCGTGCCCAACTGGATTTCCGAGGTGGCGCGCTTTGCCCCCAGCCTCACATTGCTCGCCCTGCACGGTCCGCAGCGCGCGGAGACCTTCACCCGCATTCCCGAGCACGACGTCATCCTAACGACCTACGCACTGCTGCCGCGCGACGTGGAGACGCTGCGCAAGCAGGCGTTCTCGCTGGTCGTGCTCGACGAGGCTCAGCAGGTCAAGAACCCGCGCACGCAGGCGCGCCGTGCGCTGCTCGCGATGAAGGTGCCGCGTTGTCTGTGCCTTACCGGCACGCCGCTGGAAAATCACCTTGGCGAACTATGGTCGCAGCTCGATCTCGCGGTGCCCGGCCTGCTCGGTGACGAAGGCGCGTTCCGCCGGCACTACCGATTGCCGATCGAGAAACACCAGGACTACGAATGCCAGGATCGGCTCAACCGCCGCATCGCACCGTTCATCCTGCGTCGTACGAAGGCGCAGGTGGCGTCCGAGCTGCCGGCGAAGACGGAAATCACCCGACGCGTGGTGATGGAGACGAAGCAGCGCGATCTCTATGAAAGCCTGCGTCTTTCGCTCGCGGAGGAACTGCGCGAGGTCATCGCGCAACGTGGCATCGCACACAGCGGCATCGTGGTGCTCGATGCGCTGCTCAAGCTGCGCCAGGTGTGCTGCGATCCGCGTCTGGTGAAACTCGAAGCGGCGCGCGGTGTGCGCGACTCGGCCAAGTTCGAGCTGCTGATGGACATGCTTCCCGCGTTGCTTGCGGAAGGCCGCCGAGTGCTGCTCTTCAGTCAGTTCACCGAGATGTTGAAGCTCATCGCGGTCGAGCTCGATCGCCGCCGCATCAGCTACGTCACGCTGACCGGCGAGACGCGCGATCGTGCCGAGCCGGTGCGACGCTTTCAGGATGGCGAGGTGCCTCTCTTCCTGCTGTCGTTGAAGGCGGGCGGCGTGGGCCTCAACCTCACCAGCGCCGATACCGTCATCCATTACGATCCGTGGTGGAATCCTGCCGCCGAGGCGCAGGCCAGCGATCGCGCGCATCGCATCGGGCAGGACAAGCCGGTGTTCGTCTATCGGTTGATTACGGCCGGCACCGTGGAAGAACGCATCGAGGAACTGAAAGCGCGCAAGGCCGAACTGGCCGATGCGGTCCTCGAAGGCGGCGGCAGCCGCGAGCGCCTCAGCTTCGACGAAAGCGATCTCGACGCGCTGCTTGCGCCGCCAGCTTGAAGTGCCGCAAAGGGTGATCGGTATCTCGTTTTGCGGGATCCCTTGATGTCTGGGTCAGATTCTCAAGACAGAGCGGCCGTTCGCTGACGATCATTGTGGTGCGCGCCCTATGGCGTGCGTGCGGCACCGATGGTGCCGCGCTCATTCAATGGAGTCATTCGCGAATGAATCGCATGGTGGCCGCGAGCATGCTCGCGATTTTTTCAGGGCTGCCCTTGGCAGCACAGGCTCAATTCGTCGGAACGTGTACAAGCGAGTTTCCCGTCCCGCCGTCGCGGTTCGATCCGGATCCATTCTTCAAGCATGTGGAGTCGCTAGGCACCCATGCGGCTGAAGGCATCGAGGTGCTGCGAGCACACTGGCCCGCAGGAGAAGCGCTGACTCAATCCAAGGACTTTGCCAACAGTTGGGTGGCGGGACCGGCTTCGCTGGTGGATGGCATCGACGTGACGGACTCGGAGTTCCGCACGGCGCGAGACGACGCATCGCGCCTCATTCTCGCGACCATGGCGACCGCCGGACCGTGCGTGAGCCTGGAAGCCGTGCGATCCCGTTATCCGTCGGCCATCATGACGGATGCGCCGCGATCGGCTTCTCCGGACGCCCGCGCCGTATGGTCGATCTACGGCCCCGCGGGCGAAATCGCCTTCGGTTTCTCGTATGCCAACCCGAAGTGCGTGTCCCGCGTCACGGTCAAGCCCGGCGTCTTTCCGCCGTCCTGGCTGCTCTGAGGCATGAAACGAAGATGCCCGGCATGTGCCGGGCATCTTTTGTATTGCGGACTCGCGGATAGGCTCAGCGACGCAGCGGCGAGCCGCCTGCTTCGACGATCGCCAGGGCGGCGCCGCCGACCAGGCCCGGTTCCGGGTTCATGATTGCCTGGGTGGGCACGTTTTCCATGGTGTCGCGGAAACGGCCCTTGGCCTCGAAGCGCTCGCGGAAATTGCCCTGCTGAATCCACGGCAGCAGCACCGGAATCATGCCGCCGGTGAGGTAGACGCCGTCCCACGCGCCGAGCGTAAGCACAAGGTCGCCCGCTACGCTGCCGAAGATGCCGGCGAACGTCTCGACCGCGCGCGAGCACATCGCGCAGGTGCCGTCCTTCGCACGCTTGGTGATGTCTTCCGGCGTGATCGCCTCGTCCGGCTTCTGGCCGGAGATTTCGCAGATGGCCGTGTACAGGTTCACGAGGCCCGCGCCGCAGATCAGTCGCTCGTTGGAGACGCGGCCATAACGCAGGTTGAGCACCTTGAGGATTTCGATGTCCTCGGCCGTGTGCGCGGCAAAGCCGGCGTGGCCGCCTTCGGTCTGCAGCACGCTGACCTTGTCGCCGCGAATCAGCAGGCCGCCGACGCCGAGGCCGGTGCCCGGTCCGACGACCACGAAGGTCTGTTCTTCCTTGGCGCCGATGACGGGAATGGCGGGCTTGCCGACCTGCACGAGTTCGGTATGACCTTGATCGTCCACGGTCTTTTCGGGACTCATGAGCATCACCGCCATCGACTGGGCGGCGAAATCGTTCACCAGGTGAACCCATTCCAGGTTGAGTTCCTTCGCCAGGCTCTTCGCGGAGATCGCCCACGGGTTGTTGGTGACCTTCACCGTCTCGCCGTTGTCGATGCGGCCAGCGGCGGCGATGATCGCGCGCTGCGCCTCGTGGCCGGTTTCCTTGAAGTACTGCCTCGCCGCGTCGCCGAGCGATGCGTAGTCCTTGACGTGGTAGCGCCGGATGCTCTCGCTGATCAGCGGCTGGTCTTCATCCGGGTGTGCAATGCCGAAGCGCACGTTGGTGCCGCCGAGATCGGCGAGCAGGGTCGGCGCCGGGGCGCTCACGTTGGCCATGTTGGGGAAACCTGTCGTGTCACGGAAGCCGTCAAGGGTGCCTCGCGGGCGCGCTCGCGTCTAGTGAATGCGTGTGGCGGTATGTTTTTGCGAGGTGAGGGACCGCAGGGGGTGGATCAGCCGTGCGGCACTTTCACGTAAACGATTACGTCGGCAGAATACCGTATTGCCCGTGGCAATGGCAGGCACGGCCTGACCGCCCCGGGTCCAACGAGAGGGTATGTGATGGCAGCGGTCGGCCTCGATAAGGTGCGCAAGGTTTACCCCAACGGGCACGTGGCCCTGAAGGAGGCGAGCTTCGAGATCGCCGACGGCGAGCTGCTGGTGCTCGTGGGCCCTTCCGGGTGCGGCAAGACCACGCTCCTGCGCATGATCGCGGGCCTGGAATCGATCTCGGGCGGCACGATGACTATCGGCGGTCGCGTGGTGAACGACGTGGCGCCGAAGGATCGCGACATCGCGATGGTCTTCCAGAACTACGCGCTCTATCCGCACATGACCGTGCGCGAGAACCTGGGCTTCGGTCTGCGGCTGCGTGGCGTGGCGAAGGAAGAGATCGATCGTCGCGTGGCCGACGCTTCCGACATGCTTGGCCTGGACGAGCGCCTCGACCACCGTCCCGCGGCACTCTCCGGCGGACAGCGGCAACGCGTGGCGCTTGGCCGCGCCCTGGTTCGCGATCCGGCGGTCTTCCTGCTGGACGAGCCACTGTCCAATCTCGACGCCAAGCTGCGACTGTCCACGCGCGTCGAAATCGCGCGCATCCACCGTCGGCTCGGCGCCACGATGGTTTACGTGACCCACGATCAGATCGAAGCCATGACGCTCGGTCAACGCATCGTGGTGCTGAACGGCGGCGAGATCCAGCAGCTCGACACGCCGATGAATCTGTACAACAAGCCCGCCAACCTGTTCGTGGCGGGCTTCCTCGGCAGCCCCGCCATGAACCTGTTCCACGGCACGCTGCGCAACGAAGATGGCTTACGCCTGGTGATGCAGGAGGGAAGCATCTCGCTTGGCGTCGATTCGCCTGCACTTGCTGCGTATATCGACAAGCCGCTGATCGTCGGATTGCGTCCGGAAGATCTGCTCACCGTGGCGGACCATGCGGGGGTGGACGAGCGCCTCCGCGCCCATGTGGAAGTCGTCGAGCCGGTAGGCAACGAAGTGTTCCTCAACATGCGTCACGTCGGCGAAGAACTGGTATCCCGTGTGCCGCCCCATTCGTCGATCCAGCCGGGTACGGATGTGGGCCTGGGCTTCCATGCGGAGCGGCTGCACTTCTTCGATCCGGAGACGACGGCGCGCATCCAGGCGTGAGCACCGTCACATATTGCGAATGCGATCCATTCTCAATAAGCTAGGCACCCACCGCCCCTGACGAGGCGGCAAACCACTCAGATAACCCGGCTGCCAGCCCGGAGGCACGTGCCTCCTTCGCAAGCTTCCCGATGCCTAGCGAAGGACGCACGACGTGTTCACAACTCGGAAAAACCACCTCGCCGCTGCCGTCGGCGTGGCACTCCTCTGCACCGCGGCGGCGGAAGTGGCGCATGCCGCCAATGCGCCGGCCGCGCCGATCGCCACTGCCGCGGACGACCTGCCGCGCATCACCGTCACCGCCATCGGCTCGTCGCTGCGTTTCGACGTACCTGCCACGGTGACGGTCATCGACCGCCAGAAAATGGATCGACACCTCGTCGCCAACATCCGCGACCTCGTGAAGTACGAGCCGGGCGTGTCGGTCGTCGGCACCGCGGGTCGCTGGGGCCTGGACAGCTACAACATCCGTGGCCTGGACGGTAACCGCGTCTCCATTCTGACCGACGGCGTCGCCGCTTCGAGCTCGTTCGGCTTCTCGACCACGGGCATGCGCGCAGGGCGCAGTTTCGTCGATCCGGATACGCTCAAGTCGGTCGAAATCACCCGTGGTCCCGCCTCGGCACTGAATCCTTCGGATTCGCTCGGCGGCACCGTGCGTTACACCACGAAGGACCCCGGCGATTACCTGAAGGACGGCAAGGACACCTACGTCTCCGTGCGTGAGCGCTACGACAGCGCCGACCGCTCGCTCGGTACCTCGCTGACCCTCGCCGGCGGACGTCCCGACAACGGCCTGGTGATCGTCGCCAACCATGTCGAAGGCCGCGATCTCGGTAACAAGGGTGACGTTTCCACGCAGAACTACACGCGCACGCGGCCGGATCCGCTCACCCAGAACACCACCAGTCTCCTGGCGAAGTACGTCCACGTGGCGGCGAGCGGCCGCGAAGATCGCGTCACCGCCGATTTCTATCGCAACAACGTCGATACCAATGTCTTGAGTGCCGTCGGCCAGCCGGGCACGACGCGCCTGCTCACGGATACCGCTAACGATCGCGCGACGCGGCAACGTATCTCCGTAGGCCAGCGCTTCCCGACCATCGCCATGGTCATCGCCGATACGCTGGAGTGGAACGTCTACTGGCAGAAATCCGAGACCGAATCGCAGACCCGCACGCTCGCGAACGTCCCCACACGCAACGCCACGTACGACCGCCTGTATCTCAGCGACCTCGACGAGAAACTGTTCGGTGGACACCTGGCGCTGGGCAAGACCATCGACTCGGGTAGCGTGCAGCAACACATCACCTACGGCCTCGAAGCATCGCGTACCACGCCCACCGGTCAGCTCGGTGGCGAGGGCACCAACATCGCTACCGGTGTGACCTCAAGCAGCTCGCCATACATGCCGGAGAATTATCCGCTGCGTTTCTTCCCACGCAACGATACCGATCGTTACGCGGTGTTCGCGCAGGACGAATTCGCACTGCTCGACGGTCGCGTCCGTATCACTCCGGGGGTGCGTTGGGATCACTACGCGTTCAAGCCGGATCAGAATGATCCGTACTACCGGAGTTCGTTTGTCCAGGACGGGCTGGATGACGTGAAGAAGAACCGCTTCTCGCCGAAGCTGGGCGTCACCTGGTCGGTTACCGACAACGTCGAGCTGTTTGGGAACTACAGCCAGGGCTTCCGGCCGCCGTTGTACAACGAGCTGGCAGTGGCGTGGGGTACGGCGCGCTTGTACGGCATCGTGCCGAACGCGAATCTCAAGCCCGAGACCAGCAAGGGCGTCGAGATCGGAGTGCGTGGCAACGGGGAACTGGGTTACTTCAGCGCCAGCGCGTACTACAACCGGTATCGCAACTTCATCTTTGGCGGATACACGCTCCCACGTAGCGAGTGGCCACAGTGGGCGGTGAACCAGAACCTGCTGATCGTGATGCAGTCGGTCAACTTCCCGAAGGCGACCATCAAGGGTGTCGAGGCGTCGGGTGGCCTGAAGCTGGGTTCGCTGACCGACGTCCTCGCCGGATGGCGCATCGAGGGCAACCTCGCCGCCGCGAAGGGCGACAAGAGAACCTATGAAGGCGGCTGGTCACCGCTCAACAGCGTGGACCCGCTGACCGCGACGCTTGGAGTTGCCTACGACGCGAAGAGCTGGGGCGCGGAGCTGATCGGCAAGGGCGTACAGCGGAAATCGCGCCTTGACGATGACGCGGCCTTCCGTGCGCCCGGCTATGCCACGTTCGATCTCTACGCGCACTGGAAGCCATGGGAGCCGCTGGAGTTGATGGCAGGCGTGACGAACATCGCCGACAGGAAGTACTGGGACTGGGGTTCGCTGCATGGCGGCGTGCTCGCCAACGTCGCCACCGGCGGCGGCATCGATGATGCCCAGGCTCGCAACGCGCAGATCGAGCGGCTGACCATGCCGGGTCGCGCCCTTGTCGTTTCCGCTCGCTACACCTTCTGAGGAGATCTCGCATGCAGGATATCCCGTCCGTCAGCGCGCCGCGCATCGATATCCCGGCGTTGCTCAACGGCTATCGCCAACTCCGTGAAACCGAGCCCGGCCTGCGCGCGCGTGATGTCGCGCAGCGGCTGGGCGTAAGCGAAGGTGCGCTGGTTGCCAGTCGTGTGGGCGACGGCGTGACTCGCCTAGCGGGAGACTCGCCCGCGATCATCCGTGACCTTCCTTCACTGGGCCATGTGATGGCGCTGACGCGTAACGCGTACTGCGTGCATGAAAAGAAGGGCGTTTACGATCACATCGATATCGGCGGCACGATGGGCATCGTGCTTGCCGAGGACATTGATCTGCGTCTCTTCCTGCGGCATTGGCGCTATGGCTTCGCCGTGAAGGAGCACTCGCGTGGGCGCGATCTGGAGAGCCTTCAGTTCTTCGATGGCGATGGTACGGCGGTGCACAAGGTGTACCTGACCGAGGTCAGCGACCGCTCGGCGTGGCGGACGCTGTTGCAGCGTTACACGGCACCTGTGCAGTCGCCGCTCATCGATATCGGCGCAGTCGAGGAACCGTTGCCGAAGCGTCTTGCCGATGCGGCCGTCGATACGGCTTCGCTGCGTGACTACTGGCGGGCGTTGCGCGACCCGCACGACTTCTTCGCCATGCTGAAGAAGCACAAGGTGACGCGCACGCAGGCCCTGCGGCTGGTGGGCGATGAATTCGCCACGCCCGTAGCCAACGAGGCTGTTCGTACGGTGCTGGAAGGCGCGTCCACTACGGGGATACCGCTGATGGTCTTCGTCGGTTCCCCAGGCGTGGTACAGATCCATACGGGTCCCGTGGCGAACATCGTCATGGCGGGGCCGTGGATCAATGTGATGGACCCCTCGTTCAACCTGCACCTGCGGATGGACGCCATCGCGAGCAGCTGGATCGTGCGCAAGCCCGTACCCGAAGGCGTCGTGACGTCGTTGGAACTGTATGCGGCGGACGGCACGCAGATCGTTCAGGTGTTCGGCAAGCGCAAACCAGGCGTGCCCGAGCGCGACGACTGGCGAGCACTGCTCGATACGGTGGAGGTATCGGCATGAAAGCCGGGCACCTGTTCCTTGCCGTGCTCCTTGGCGCGTTGCCGTGCGTGGCCATCGCCGCGACGCGTGTGGTCTCGCTCGGTGGCGATATCACGGAGATCGTGTATGCCATCCATGCGCAGGGCGAGCTTGCAGGCGTGGATTCGACCAGCACGTGGCCGGAGGCGGCGCGCAAGCTGCCCGATGTCGGCTACGTTCGCCAGTTGAGCGCCGAAGGCGTGCTTTCGTTGCGCCCGGATCTGATTCTTGCCACGCACGACGCCGGGCCATCGACGGTCATCGAGCAGATCCGCGGCGCAGGCGTGCGCATAGAAACGCTTCCTGTCTCACGCTCCGCCGAGGACATCGAGGCGAAGATCCGTCGCATCGGCGAACTGACGGGGCACGCCAAGGAGGCGGATGCGCTCGCCGACGATGTCGCCGTGCGTTTCGCCACGCTGGCGAAGGCCGTGGCCGCCATGCCTACGCACCCACGCGCGGTTTTCCTGATGTCGACCGGGCAGGGCAGCCCGATGGCGGCAGGGCATGACACGGCGGCGGACCGGGCCGTTGCGTTGGCCGGCGGCGTCAATGCGGCGGCCGACCTGTCCGGCTACAAGGCCGTGTCCCCGGAAGCGCTTGTCGCGATGAAACCCGATGTCATCCTCCTGATGAAGGAGCGCGAGGACGCCGTCGGAGGCATCGATGGCGTCCTGCACATGCCAGGCGTGGCGGACACGCCCGCCGGCAGGGCGAAGCGCATCTACTTCGTCGAAGGTCAGGCTCTGCTCGGCTTCGGGCCGCGCACCGCGGAGAACGCAGCGGCCCTACAGGCACGCTGGTCCAGGCTGTGAGCGCCGTGGTGATATCGCTGCCGCGCCATCGCGCGGGCCGCCACGCAGCACTCGGTGTGTTGGCCATGCTGCTCGTAGCGGTCGCTACCTGGAGCCTGACGCAAGGCGCGATGGCCATAGGCCCCGGCGATGTTGCCGGGGCGCTTGTGCGGTGGCTGGCCGGCGAGGCGGGGCGTGGTGACGATGCCATCGTTCTGTCGCTGCGATTGCCCCGGCTGCTCCTCGCTGTGGTCGTCGGTTCGGCGCTGGCGGCGGGTGGCGCCACCATGCAGGGCTTGTTCCGGAACCCTCTCGCCGATCCCGGCCTGATTGGCGTTTCGGCCGGTGCCGCCCTGGGTGCCGTGGGGGCGATTGTCCTGGGTAGTTCATCGGGATCGTGGCACGTGGCCCTTGCAGCGTTCGCCGGTGGGCTGGCTGCCACCTCCGTCGTGTTCCTGTTAGGCAGGCGCCGTCCGGGCGTCGCATATCTCCTGCTGGCGGGCGTGGCGATCAACGCCGTCGCGATGGCGGGTGTCGGCCTGCTCACCTACCTCGCCGACGAGAACCAACTGCGCGACCTGACGTTCTGGTCGTTGGGAAGCCTTGGCGGAGCCAGCTGGTCGCGGCTGCGCATCGTCGTTCCGTGGATTGTGTTGCCGCTGCTTTGCCTGCCGCGTGCGGCGCGTGCGCTGAACGCGTTGCTGCTTGGCGATGGCGAAGCTGCGTTGCTTGGTTTTCGCCCGGAGCGGCTGCAGCCCTTCCTGATCGCGATGGTCGCGCTATCGGTCGGCGCATCCGTCGCGTTCACGGGGGTGATCGGTTTTGTCGGCCTCGTCGTTCCCCATCTGCTGCGCATGTGCTTCGGTCCGGATCACCGGTTCCTGCTGCCGGCGTCCGCTGTGGGGGGTGCGATCCTTCTCGTGGTGGCGGATGCGCTGGCGCGCACGATGGTTGCACCGGGCGAGCTGCCCATTGGCGTGCTCACCGCGCTGGTCGGCGGCCCGTTCTTCCTGTGGCTGCTGTTGAGCCGGCGCATCGGCGAGGCCGCAGCATGAGCCGGTCCACGGAAGGGCGGTTCGTCACGGAAGACGTGTGTGTGGTGCGTCAGGGCCGCACGATCGTCGGACACGTCTCGATGTCCGCCTCGCCTGGACGCGTGCTCGCACTGGTCGGCCCGAATGGGGCAGGGAAGAGCACCTTGCTCGGCGTGCTGTCGGGGCGTATCCGCCCGGATGCCGGCCGGGTGATGCTGGACGGCACCTTGCTGGACGCGTGGGAGCCGCGCGCGCTCGCTCGCCGACGCGCCATGCTCTCGCAGCGCGTGGATCTGGCGTTCGGCTTCAGTGCGTACGAGGTGGTGCTGCTTGGCCGCAGCCCGCACGTACAGAACGCCGAGCGAGACGGAGCCATCGCCAGCGCGGCGCTCCGGGCCGCTCATGCCTGGGATCTGCGCGACCGGCGGTACACGGCGCTCTCTGGCGGCGAGCAGCAGCGGGTGCAGTTGGCCCGCGTGCTCGCTCAGGTGTGGGAGGGCGGTCGTGACGGCGCGTGGCTGCTCCTTGACGAACCGGAAGCCGGTCTGGATATCGCCCACCAGCACTTCATCCTTCAGCGCGCTCGCGCTTGCGCCGCCGCGGGTCTCGGCGTGATCACCGTGTTGCACGACCTGAATCTGGCGGCCCGTTACGCCGACGAGGTGGCTGTGCTCGCCGCCGGTGCCATGCTTCGCCGCGGGCCACCGCACGAGGCTCTGGAGACCTCGCTCCTGTCCGAGATCTATGGCATTCCGCTGGGCCGCTCCTTCGGCATCGACGCGGCCTGAGCGGCCTGCGACGACCTGACGCCCCGCCATGCCGCCGAGGGGGCGTAAAATGGCGAATCGCCACACGTACAGGCTCGTCCCATGACCTTTCCCGCCGTTCGTATGCGCCGCATGCGCCGCGATGCGTTCTCTCGCGCGCTGATGCGCGAGACCGTACTCACCACTTCCGACCTGATCATGGTGGCCTTCGTGGTCGACGGCGAAGGCGTGCGACAGCCGGTACCGTCGATGCCCGGCGTCGAGCGTCTCTCGATCGATGAGCTGGTGAAGCTCGGCGAGCAGTGCGTGACCCTGGGCATTCCGGCGCTGGCGCTGTTCCCCTCGGTCGATGGTTCGGTGAAGACCGAGGACGCGCGCGAGGCCTGGAATCCGGATGGCTTGTTCCAGCGCGCCACGCGCGAGCTGAAGCGTCGTTTTCCGGAGCTGGGCCTCATCGGCGACGTGGCGCTCGATCCGTACACCACGCATGGACAGGACGGCCTGATCGACGACGCCGGCTACGTCATGAACGAGCCGACCATCGAGGCGCTGATCAAGATGTCGCTGGCGCAGGCCGATGCTGGCATGGATTTCGTCGCGCCCTCGGACATGATGGACGGCCGCATTGGTGCCATTCGTGACGCCCTGGAGGATGCCGGCCACATCCATACCCGCATCCTGGCCTATTCGGCCAAGTATGCGTCCAGCTTCTATGGGCCGTTCCGCGATGCGGTCGGTTCGTCGGCCAACCTCGGCAAGGGCAACAAGCACACCTACCAGATGGACGTCGGCAACAGCGACGAAGCCCTGCGCGAGGTGGAGCTGGATCTCGCCGAAGGCGCCGACGCAGTGATGGTGAAGCCCGGGCTGCCCTACCTGGACATCGTGCGTCGCGTGAAGGAAACCTTTGGCGCGCCGACGTTTGTCTACCAGGTGAGCGGGGAGTACGCCATGATCAAGGCGGCCGCGCAGAATGGCTGGCTGGACGAGAAGGCTGTCGTACTGGAATCGCTGCTGGCGATGAAGCGGGCAGGCGCCGATGCGATCCTCACCTACTTCGCTCTCGACGTGGCCCGCTGGCTGAGCGAACCCACGCGATAGCGGCAACATGCGATGCCGGCGGCATCGTCAAACGCCGCCGAAATCGCCAAAACCCATGCGTCCCCGCGTGACATAATCCGGCAGACACATAGGGAGCCGGGATGGACGGGCATCATTTTCTTGAGACGGCGGTCGTCTTCCTGCTGGCGACGGTGGTCGCCGTTCCTCTGACGAAACGTTTCCGCCTCGGCGCGGTGCTCGGCTACCTGTTGGCCGGCGTGGTGATCGGGCCGTCCGTACTCGGTCTGGTCAGCGATACCGCGGGTGTCGCCACGATCTCCGATTTCGGTGTCGTGCTGATGCTGTTCGTGATCGGCCTCGAGCTGTCGCCGTCGCGCCTGTGGGTCATGCGTCGCGCGGTCTTCGGCAGCGGCAGCCTGCAAGTGTTGAGTTGCGCGCTGGCGCTCGGGGTCACGGGTTACTTCCTGTTCGGTCTCACCTGGAAGGCTGCCGTCATCGTTGGCGGCAGCCTCGCGCTCTCTTCAACGGCCTTCGGCTTGCAGATCCTTGCCGAGCGGAAGGAGGCCGGGTCGGTCTACGGTCGCCAGGCGTTCGCTATCCTGCTGTTCCAGGACCTGGCCGCCATTCCTCTGATCGCCGCCATTCCGCTGCTCGGTGGCGCGCTCGCGCGTGACGCACACGCACCCGACATGACGAGCGTGCTCCGCGTCGTCGGCACGATCTTCGCGGTGATTGTCGGCGGGCGGTTACTGCTGCGTCACGTTTTCCGTTTCGTCGCGCGCGCCAAGAGCACGGAAGTCTTCACCGCCACGGCCCTGCTGGTGGTGATGGGTACCGCATGGCTCATGGAGCTCGCTGGCATTTCAACCACGCTGGGCGCGTTCCTCGCCGGCCTGCTGCTGGCCGACTCGGAATACCGCCACGAACTCGAATCCAACATCGAACCGTTCAAGGGGCTGCTATTGGGCTTGTTCTTCATCAGCGTGGGCATGTCCGTCGACCTCGCCATGCTGGTCGAGAAGCCCCTGCTGGTGCTGGGGATGGTCGCGCTGCTGCTGGCGATCAAGGCTGCGCTGATCCTGCCCCTTGGCCGCTTGGTGGGATCGCTCGGTACGGCGGATTCGGTGCGGCTCGCGGCCTTGCTCGCCTGCGGTGGCGAGTTCGCTTTCGTCATTCTCAACCTTGCGCAGCAGAATCGCCTGATCGACGGTGACCAGCGCGGCCTGATGGTGATGGCGATCTCGCTGTCGATGGCGCTGACGCCCGTGCTGGTGTTGCTGGCTTCCCGTCTCATGCGCGAGCGCGTGAAGAAGCCCGATCGTGCGTTCGACGAGATCGAGACGGACGCGCCGCGCGTCATCATCGCAGGCTTCGGTCGCATGGGTCAGATCGTGGCGCGCGTGTTGCGCGCGCAGGGCATCCAGTTCGTGGCCCTGGAAAGCTCGGTGGAACAGGTGGAAACCTCGCGCCGCTTCGGGGGCACCTCGCTCTTCTTCGGCGATCCTGCGCGCCCTGAAATGCTGCGCGCGGCGCAGGCGGACAAGGCCGAGGTCTTCGTCATCGCCACCGACGATCCGGAAGCCAATCTGCGCACGGCGCGGCTGGTGCGCAGGCAGTATCCGCACCTGAAGATCGTGGCCCGCGCACGCAACCGCCAGCACGCGTTCCGCTTGATGGATATCGGTGTGGAAGACCCGGTGCGCGAGACGTTCTATTCCAGCCTGGAAATGACGCGCAATGTACTGGAGTCGCTGGACATGCCGGCGGACGTCGCGCAGAGCCGCATCGACCGTTTCCGCAAGCACGACGAGCAGGTGCTGCGAGCCCAGTACCTCGTCTACGACGACGAGACAGCACTCGTGCAGAGCACAAAGGAAGCGCTGCACGACCTGCAGCAGCTCTTCGAAGCCGACCTGGCGGACGAGCGCGAGCGCGGCGGCGCGTAGGGCCTGTTCAGGCCCTGGTGATCAGTCCGGCTGCGCAGGTTGACGCAAGGTCTGCCTTACGCTCGGGATTGCACCGACGCGCGTGCCCAGTTCGTGGGCGATGTCGACATAGCCAAGATGCCGTGCCACGTCGCCCGCGGTGCGGCCGAACGCGTCCGCGGCATTGCGGTTGGCTCCGCGATTCAGCAACACGCGTGCGGGCGCCAGCAGCGCATGCATGGCGCATGCGTGCAGTGCGCTGACGCCGCGGTGGTCGGCGTGCTCCAACACCGCACCGGCATCCAGCAGGACAGGCACGAGCGCGCCGAGATGCGTGGCATCGGCACCCGTGCCCGGACGCATGTGCGCGCCGAGCAGGATAAGCAGCGGCGTGACGCCGTCCTTGTCGGCCTTGTTCACGTCGGCGCCCTTGCGGATCACGGCGTCCAGCAGGCGCCGGGCGCGCAGGCTGTCGCTGCTTCCGAAGCAGTACTGCGCGGCGGCGTGCAGGGCGGTGTGACCGTGCGCATCTTCCGCCGCGGCATCGGCGCCTGCGGCCAGCAGCATGTCCACGATCTCGGGATAGCCGAGTGCCGCAGCGATCATCAGCGCGGTGGTTTCACCCGGCAGGCGTTGATCGACCGCCACGCCACGCGCGAGCAGCAATTCGACGACGGTGTCGCGGCGTGCGTTCACCGCAGCGGCGAGCGGGGTGACGCCGGACGCGGCAGTGAGGGTCGGATCGGCGCCAGCTTCGAGGAGGCGCTCGGCGACGTCGCGCTTGCCCGCGCCTGCGGCACGCAGCAGCGCGGTGGCACCCTGATGGTCGCGGGCGTCTACGGCGAAACCCAGTTCCAGCAGCCGCTCGACGGCGTTCACGTCGCCCGCCGCGGCGGCGGCAGGCAGGTCCTCCGCGCGCAATGCGCGGCGTGGAAGCGACCACGACGACCAGCTCAGCCAGCGCTCCACGTCGCCATGGCCGATGCCCAGCCCGTAAGGCGTCTCGCCGTTGACGTCCGCCGCTTCCGGATCGGCACCATGGGCGACGAGCAGTCGAACCAGCGGCAGGCTGTCACCACCTTGTTCCAGCGCGGCATGCAGGGGCGTGCGACCACCGGTGTCGCGAACGTTCGGGTCCATGCCGCGGGTGAGCAGGGCCGCAAGAAGGGCGGCCCTGCCGGTGGCGGCAGCCATGTGTACCGGCGTGCGACCGCGGGCGTCGGCACCGAACGGATCGGCGCCCGCTTCGAGCATCGCCAGGGTCAGCCGCTCGTCTGCACCTTCGAGGCGGCAGATCGCCTGCCCCAGCAGCCCGGTTCCCGCGGGCGTGGCGCCCGCGCGCATCAACTGAAGCAGGGCGTCGGCGGACTGCGGCAACTGCGGCAGCAGCGCATCGAACAGGCGTCGGCCGAGCGCACTCTCGTCCTCGCCCGTCGGCGGGGTCAGGCGCGCTTCTGCCGGCAGCCCATGATCGAGCAGCCAGGCGCGCGCTGCTTCGCCGCCGGGGCCGGCAAGGTCGACATACAGGGCGGCGAGTTCGTGAGCGGGCCATTCGCGCACCTTCGTGGCGAAGGTCGACGCCACGGCCCAGTGCCCGAAACGCAGCGCGTCGTACAGGTGTTGCGGTGAATCCGCGCCGGCTTCCGGTACCACCGATTCGCTGAGCGAGGCCGGCAACGGCGTCTCCGGATCGAGCAGCGCGACGAAGTCCCAGCGTCCCGCGGCAGCGGCGTGATCGAGCGCGCTGCGTCCATCGGCGGCGGGTTCCTTCGGCTGCGCGCCCAGCGTGAGCAAGGCCCGCACCGTGGCGACCTGGGCGCGCGGCGACTGGCAGGCGAGGGTGAGCGCGTCACGCCCATGGCTGTCGCGAGGCGAGGCGTCGGCATGCACGTCGGCCAGCAGCTGCACGATGCCGTGTGCTCCTGCTCGCGCCGCCTCCATGAGCGCCGTGGTGCCATGGCGATCCGCGATGTTCGGCTGGGCGTTCGCCTGCAGGAGGGCGCGCACGATCTGCTCGTGACCTTCGGCCGCCGCGGCGATCAGTGCGGTGCGTCCCTGGGTGTCCGTCGCGTTCACGGGGGCCTTGTAGCGAAGCAACACCTTCACGCCTTCGCTGTCGTCATCGGGAATGCCTGCCGCCGCGACCAGGGCGGGCTCGCCGCCTACCGGCGCCGGCTTGGCGCCGTGTTCCAGAAGGAATCGCGCGAGAGTCCAGTTGGCCGCGCGGCAGGCAATGACCAGCGGCGTGTCGCCTGCATGGTTCACCGCGTCGACGGGCGCGCCGGCATCCAGCAGCATCGCTGCCACGGTCGGTTCCGCGCTCAGCACGGCACCGTGCAACGGTGTGTTGCCTTCCGCGTCGGTGCCAGCGGCGTTGGCGCCGTTGGTGAGCAAGGTGAGCACCGCTTCGGGTCGACCGTGCCAACTGTCGCGACTGGCGGCGAGCAGGGCGGTCATACCGTTGTGCACGCGATCAACCTTGGCGCCCTTGGCGATCAACGCACGCAGCAGTCGGGTATCGGGCGCCAATGCGGCGAGGGTGAGCACGGGGCGCTGATCGCGGTCACCCGTTTCGGCGGCCGTATTCGGGTCCGCGCCTGCCTCGACCAGTGCCACCGCACGCGCGATGTCACCGGCACGCGTCGCGGCCAGCAGTTCGCGTTCGCGCACGCCCGGCTGGCTTTCTTCGGTGCTGAGCACGGGGATCGGTGGGCGCGGCACATCCGCCGGGTCCAGTGCGGGTTCGCGCCGTGGTTCCGTGCGCGGCGTGCGGATGTTTCCGCGGCGGTCGCAGAGCAGCGCGCGCAGCGTACGGTTGGCAATGACCATGCATCCCAGCGGCAGCAGCACGACCGCATAGACACCCAGGGCCGCGACGCGCATCTCTGCGGGCAGTACGCCGTAGAGCCCCGACAGTGCCACGGCACAGAAGGCGAGGACGAGGAGGCCCAGCGACGCTGGAAGGAAGTGAGAGAAGAACCGTTCCTCGGCCGAGAGGTGCCGGCCGAAGCTGATCGAGCGCGCCATGGCGGTGAAGATCCAGGAACCGTTGCCGCTCTGCGCCGGATACGCGTCGTCCCAGACGAAAACCAGTCCGAACGCCGGCCACACCCGCCACAACGCCGCGAGGGCGACCACCAGCGTCGCGGCAAGGAGCAATGCCGCGCCCAGGCTAGGCGTCTGGGTCAGCTTGAGCAGGGGCCAGGCGACCAGCACGAAGACCGCGAACGTGTAGGCCGTGAACATCACCACGTGCGCTGCACCGCGCCTCAGCACCGTGCGCAAGTAGGTCGACTCCGGGTCGAAGCCGATCGCGTGACACACGGCGCCCATCGCCAGCGCGTTGGCGAGCAACAGCGGAATAAGCGCCAGCGGGGAGGCGATGAAGCCCGCGCAGGCGACCGCCGCGAGGGCGGGAAGGAACCAGGGCAGCGCTTTGATCAGCGACGGTCGACGACGTTTGGGATTGGCCATGCGCAGGAGTATACGGAGCGAATACCGCCTACGCGGTAACGCCGCGTTAACTCAGGTTGCACGTTCGGCGCACGCGCAGGGCGCGTGTGTCAGCTGCGCGCGAGCGTCTGCGTCGGGTCGATCTCATGATTGTGGTTGGGCTGGTTGCAGACGCTGAGTGTCTCGTTCGACGGGGTCTGCAAATGCCACCCCTGCTCGGCGAGATTGGCGAGCACGCGTTCGGTGTCTTCCTGCGGCAGCTTGCGCTGAGGCGTCAGCTCCACTTCGAGTACGAAGCGGAGTTCCCCGAGTAGGAGCAGAAGCGTCTCGGGCAGAAGATCGAAGGCTTCGCGGCGGGGAAGCCATACGTAGGTGTCGGGCTTGCGCTGGCTGGCGTAGACGAAGCAGTGCATGACGGCAGGTCTCGCTGACGGCGTGGTAGTCCAACTTACCAAATGCGCGACGCGAAGTGAGTCATTACGCCTGAGGCCATTTCAGCTTTGTTGCAGTTGCACTTGCAAATTCCTCGTCAACTCGTCCAGAGTTCCCACCGAGATTGTTAAACGCGCGTATGAAAAGGGGAAACTTTTCAGGTTTCCGCGCGTGAAATCCCCAGCAGAACAAGAAAGCAGGAGCCCCAAATGCAGAAGCTGAACCTTTCGACCCGGCCGCTGGCCGTCGCCGCCCTCTCGCTGGCCATCGCCGGCGCGCTGGTGGCTCCCCAGGCCGCTCAGGCCAGCGCCTTCCAGTTGAAGGAAAACAGCGCCAAGGCGCTCGGTCGCGCCTTCGCCGGCTCGGCCGCTGCCGGCGACGACGCTTCGGTGATCGTCAACAACCCGGCGGCGATGAGCCTGCTCCAGGGCAACGTGTTCCAGGCCGACGTCACCGGCATCAACTTCAGCACCAAGTTCCACGGCACCGCGACCGACGCGCAGGGTCGTCCGATCAGCGGCGGCAACGGCGGCGACGCGGGCACGACCATCCCGGTCCCGGCCCTGTACTTCGCTTCCAAGGTTGGCGATCGCTGGCATCTGGGCCTCGGCCTGACCGCCCCGTTCGGTTTCAAGACCGAATACGACTCCGACTGGAAGGGCCGCTACAACGCGGTCAAGTCGGACTTCAAGTCGTTTGATGCCACGCTGTCGGCTTCGTTCGACGTGACCGACGACTTCGCCGTCGGCGTCAGCGCCATCGCGCAGAAGACCAGCGCAGAGCTGACCAGCGCCATCAACTACAACACCGTGGGCCTGGGTCTCATCCAGCGCGCCGCGGCAGCCGGCCAGATTTCGCCGGCCGTAGCGCGCGCCCTCGCGACGCAGTACGCCACCGTCGTGCCGCCTGGCAGCGATGGCTACGCGAAGATCAAGGGTGACGACTGGGCCTATGGCTGGCAGGTCGGCGGCCTCTGGAAGCTGACGCCGAACGATCGCATCGCGCTCAACTACCGCAGCAAGATCAGCCACACGCTGGAAGGCACCGGTAACTTCACGATGCCGACGAACGTCTCGGCCGTGCTGTCGAACCCGACCGTCGGCGCCCTGCTGGGCAGCGGCCAGCCGCCGTTCACCCACACCAACGGCAGCGCCGGCTTCACTACGCCCGCGATCGCCACCGCCAGCTTCTGGCACCAGGATCAGAAGTTCGGTCTCGGCTTCGACCTGTCGTGGACCAAGTGGGATTCGTTCAAGGACCTCACGGTCAATTACTCGAACCCGAACCAGCCGTCCACCACCGAGGCATACAACTGGCGTAACAGCTGGTTCGCTTCGGTCGGCGGCGAGTACTACGTCAACGACAAGCTGACCCTGCGTGGCGGTGTGGCCGTCGACAGCACGCCGACGTATGACGACACCCGCTCGCCGCGCGTGCCGGACTCGACCCGCAAGTGGCTGGCCTTCGGTATCGGCTACAAGGCCACCGATCGCTTCGAGATCAACGCTGGTTACGCTCACATCTTCGTGAACAAGGCGCACATCGGCGGCGTGTCCGATGCGACGGCCGATCGCCTCGTGGGCGAGAGCGACGACAAGGGCAACCTGCTGAGCGTCTCGGCCAAGTACCAGTTCTGATCGCTTCCGCGATCGACTGATCGGCCCATAAAACCTCCCTGGAAACAGGGAGGTTTTTCTTTTGCTGGAGACAAACACGCGAGGCGAGTGACGCGCGCCTTCGTCACTCGCGTGCCGTGAAGAGCGGGCGCGTTCCGGCTTGCGTTACGAAAGGTCAGTAGGCGTAGTCGCGGAACACCGGATCGACGCTGCCGTTCCACTCACCGTGGAAGAGTTCGAGCTTCACGTCTGCCTGGGTCTTGCCCGAGAGCGCGATTTCCATCAGCGGTTCGAGATAGATGGATTCATCGGCGCCGCGACTGCTGAGGCGGTTGCGCCGCTTGAGCCCGGCATCCGAGATCTTGAGTGCCTCGATCGCGAGATCCTGCACGGTGTGATTGCGGAACGGCAGGGCCAGTGCGTGTTCCGGTACGCCGTCGCGCAGCGCGTGGCGCTCGGCTGTGCTGAAATCCTTGACCAGATCCCAGGCGGCGTCGAGCGCCGTGTCGTCGTACAGCAGGCCGACCCAGAAGGCGGGTAGCGCACACAGCGAATTCCAGGTGCTCGTGTCGGCGCCACGCATTTCGAGATATTGCTTGAGCCGGACCTCGGGGAAAGCGGTGGTGAGATGATCCGCCCAGTCGGTCATGGACGGCTTCACGCCCGGCAGTGCCGCCAGTTCGCCGCGCATGAAGGCCTTGAAGTCCTGGCCGGCCAAGTCGACGTACTTGCCGTCGCGATAGCTGAAGTACATCGGCACGTCGAGGATGTAATCGACGTAGCGCTCGTAGCCGAAGCCGTCTTCGAAAACAAAGTCGAGCATGCCGGTGCGGTGAGGGTCGGTATCGGTCCAGACATGCGAGCGGTAGGACTTGTAGCCGTTCGGCTTGCCCTCGGTGAAGGGCGAGTTGGCGAACAGCGCCGTGGCGATGGGCTGCAATGCGAGGGCGACGCGGAATTTCTTCACCATGTCGGCTTCGCTCGAGTAATCGAGGTTGACCTGGACGGTGCAGGTGCGAGTCATCATGTCCAGGCCGAGCGAGCCGACCTTGGGCATGTACTCGCGCATGATCTTGTAGCGGCCCTTGGGCATCCAAGGCATCTGGTCGCGGCGCCATTTCGGCTGGAAGCCCATACCGAGGAAACCGATGCCGAATTCCTCGGCAACGGAGCGCACTTCCTTGAGGTGATTGGTGACCTCGTCGCAGGTCTGGTGAATCGTCTCCAGCGGCGCACCCGAGAGTTCGAGCTGGCCGGCGGGTTCGAGCGTGATGTTGGCCTTGCCCTTGGTCAATGCGACGAGCGTTTCGCCTTCGCGCGCGACGTCCCAATCAAAGCGCGATGCCAGCGCCTCGAGGATCGCGCGAATCCCCGGACGGTCGCCTTCGAAGGGCGGCGGGGTCAGGTCGTCGCCGTAGAATCCGAACTTTTCGTGTTCCGTGCCGATACGCCACTCGGAGCGAGGCTTCTCGCCCTTGGCGAGATAGGCGGCCAGATCGTGGCGGTCGCCGATGGGCGTGCTCTTGGCGGCGCTGGGAATGGACACGGACTTTCCTTAGAAGAGGGAGGCCTTTTGGCCGGATGCCGCCCACATGGGGGCGCCGACCCGCCGGGAAAAGGTGTCATACCGGCGGCGCAGCGTAGCAAATGCACAGCGACGACGGTTGAAACGAAAAGGGCCGCCCTGTGGGCGGCCCTTGCCGTATTTCGGCGAGACGCGAGGTCAGCGCTTCATCGAATTGAAGAACTCGTCGTTCGACTTGGTGTTCTTCATCTTGTCGAGCATGAACTCCATCGCGGCGAGTTCGTCCATCGGGTGGAGGAGCTTGCGCAGGATCCAGATCTTCGCGAGCAGGTCCGGGTCGATGAGGAGGTCTTCGCGGCGGGTGCCCGAACGGTTGATGTCGATCGCCGGGTAGACGCGCTTCTCGGAGATACGGCGGGACAGGTGCACTTCCATGTTGCCGGTGCCCTTGAACTCCTCGTAGATCACCTCGTCCATCTTCGAACCGGTGTCGGTCAGCGCCGTAGCGATGATCGTGAGGCTGCCGCCTTCCTCGACATTGCGCGCGGCGCCGAAGAAACGCTTCGGGCGCTGGAGCGCATTGGCGTCGACACCACCGGTGAGTACCTTGCCCGAGCTCGGCACCACAGTGTTGTAGGCGCGAGCGAGGCGGGTGATCGAATCGAGCAGGATCACCACGTCCTTCTTGTGCTCGACCAGGCGCTTGGCGCGCTCGATCACCATCTCGGCGACCTGCACGTGACGCACGGCGGGCTCGTCGAAGGTGGAGCTGATGACCTCGGCACGCACGGTGCGGGCGATTTCGGTGACTTCTTCCGGGCGCTCGTCGATCAACAGCATGATCAGATGGACGTCCGGATGGTTGTACTGGATGGCCTGCGCGATGTTCTGCAACATCATCGTCTTACCCGATTTCGGCTGGGAGACGATGAGGCCACGCTGGCCTCGGCCGATCGGCGCCACCAGGTCGAGGATGCGGCCGGTGATGTCTTCGGTAGAACCGTTGCCGCGTTCCAGCTTGAACGCCTTGCGCGGGAACAGCGGGGTCAGGTTCTCGAACAGCAGCTTGTTCTTCGACGCTTCCGGCGGGTCGCCATTGATGTCGTCGACCTTGAGCATCGCGAAATAACGCTCGCCTTCCTTCGGATGGCGGACGCGTCCGGTGATGTAGTCGCCGGTGCGCAGGTTGAAGCGGCGGATCTGGCTGGGCGACACGTAGATGTCGTCCGGACCGGCGAGATAGGACTCGTCGGCCGAGCGCAGGAAGCCGAAACCGTCCTGCAGGATCTCGAGCACGCCTTCCGCCCAGATGCCGCCCCCGGAGCGCGCATGCGCCTTGAGGATGTTGAAGACCACATCCTGCTTGCGCTGGCGGGCCACGCCTTCGCGGACACCGAGCGACTCGGCGAACTCCAGCAACTGGATGGAGTTCTTGCGCTTGAGTTCGGTGAGGTTGATCAGGCGGTCGTTGCTGCCCGCGTCGGCGTTCTCGTCGTCGTCGACGGGATAGCCGTTGTTGTTGCGCGGGTGCTGGTAGTTACCGCCGCCGTTGCCGTTTCCGCCACCACCGCCACCCGGGCGCTGTTGCTGGTTGCGTTCGTTCCGGCGCCGCCGGCCGCGGCCTTCGCGATCGTTACGGTCGTTGCGGTCATTACGGTTGTTCTGCTGCGGGTTCGGGTTCTCGCCGCGAGCCTGCTGCTGGCCGGGCTGGTGGCCCCCCTGCGGCTGGCCCTGCTGGCCCTGATCCCGGCTTTCGGCCTGCTGCTGTGCGGGTGCCGGACGGGAATCTCCCGAAGAAGGCGCGTTGCCCAACTGCAACTCAGCCTGAGGGGCCGGAGAAGGTGCTGGGGCAGGCTTGGCGGGAGCCGGCGCCGGAGCGCTCGTCTCGACCGCGGGGGTCTCGGCGGCAGGTGCCTTGCGGCGGCCGCGCGGACGGGCTTCGGTCGCAGGCTGATCGCCGGCGCCCTTGGCGTCGATGGAATCTTTGGTTTCGATATCGGACACGGGCAAACCTCACGGGGCGCCGTTGGAAGAAAAGAGGGAGAGGGTTCGCAGCGTGGGGGACAAGCGGGGTCCCGGCGAACTCCTAGAGCCTAGCATCGCGTGAGGCGCGGCGTAAAGCGCCTCACGCGGCGGCATAAGACAGGAACGTAAAGCGAAGCTTCAGATCGACTTGTCGATGAACTGGGCGAGCACGCCCTTGTTCACGGCACCGACCTGAGTGCCAGCGACCTTGCCGTCCTTGAAGACCATCAGGGTCGGAATACCGCGGATGTTGAACTGACGCGGCGTCTGCTGGTTCTCGTCGATGTTGATCTTGACGATCTTCACCTTGCCCTCGTACTCGTCGGCAAGCTGTTCGAGCGCGGGAGCGATGGCTTTGCAGGGGCCGCACCATTCCGCCCAGAAATCGAGCAGGACGGGGGTGTCGGATTCAAGCACGTCCTTCGAAAAGGCAGCATCGCTCGTGTGGGTGATCTTGTCGCTCACCGTGGTCTCCAGGGAGGGGTAGAAGGGGGTTGACGACCGTGACGCTGGCATCGGCTACACTAAGGAGCCCCGTGTCACGGGTCCAACCGGAACCGAAGGTCTTGGCCATTGCAGCCGGCGGCCCTCATTCCAACCCAACTCGGGGCGCGATTCAAGCGATTCAAGGGCGCCGACGGATCGGTTCTCGTTGACATAGGTGAACAGGCTCCGGCCGTTCATGATCCGTACGCCGCCGGATTTCGGCGAGCTTTTTCACCTATGCCAGCGGGAACCGTCGGGTCGCGCGCCGCCGCCTCCGGCCACCGTGCGCCGGGCGCGTCGTGCGGCCCCCGGCTGACAACCGGTCGCCCTCCGACTCTCCCGTGACGCCCGCCGGATCACCCACCGCCCCAGGCCATACACGCCCATGGGGCGCCGCCGCTCACCCGCGGCGCGCCAGTCCAGGTCCTCCAACTCCATGTCCCAAACCGTTCTCACCGACGTCTTCTACGAAAACCTCGATCTCCACCCGCTGCTTCACCAAGGCCTCGCCGCTGCCGGCATCACGCGCTGCACGCCCATCCAGGCGTTGACCCTTCCGGTGGCGCTGGCGGGGCGCGACGTCGCCGGCCAGGCCCAGACGGGCACCGGCAAGACCTTCGCCTTCCTCGTCGCGCTGATGGACCGCCTGCTCAAGCACCCGGCCCGGCCCGACCGCAAGGATTCCGATCCCCGCGCCCTGGTCATCGCGCCCACCCGCGAGCTGGCGATCCAGATCGAGAAGGACTTCCAGGCCATCGGCAAGGCCACCGGCCTGCGCAGCGCGCTCATCTACGGCGGCGTCGACTACGACAAGCAGCGCCAGCAGCTTCGCGACGGCTGCGACATCATCATCGCCACCCCGGGCCGCCTGCTCGACTACTACAAGCAGGACGTGTTCGGCTTCGGCAGCGTCGAGGTCATGGTCATCGACGAGGCGGACCGCATGTTCGACCTCGGCTTCATCAAGGACGTCCGCTTCATCTTCCGCCGCCTCCCGGCGCGCGAGAAGCGGCAGGTGCTGCTGTTCTCCGCCACCTTGAGCCACCGCGTGCTGGAGCTGGCTTACGAGCACATGCACGAAGCCGAGAAGCTCGTGGTGGAGACGGACAACATCACCGCCGACCGCGTGCGCCAGGTCGTCTACTTCCCGTCGAAGGAAGAAAAGATGCCGCTGCTGTTCAACCTGCTCGAAGAGAGCAAGGCCGAGCGCAGCATCATCTTCGTCAACACCAAGGCCGCCGCCGAGCGGATCACGGACCGCCTGAAGCGGCACAACTTCCGCGTCGGCGCCATCTCCGGCGACGTGCCGCAGGTGAAGCGCCAGAAGCTGTTGCAGCGCTTCCAGGAGGGCCAGATCGACCTCCTGGTGGCCACCGACGTCGCCGCCCGCGGCCTGCACATCCCGGCCGTAAGCCACGTCTTCAACTACGACCTGCCGCAGGATGCCGAGGACTACGTCCACCGCATCGGCCGCACCGCGCGCCTCGGCGCCGAGGGCGATGCGATCAGCTTCGCCTGCGATCTCTACGCCATGGGCCTTCCGGACATCGAGGCCTACATCAACCAGAAGATTCCCACCGCGTCGATCGAGGCGAAGATGCTGGTGATGCCGGCCCCGCGGCCCCGCGCCGATGGCGTGCAGGACGAGGTCGACGATCCGAATGATACCGGCGGCCACGTGCCGACCCGTGGCGCACCGCCCGAGAAGGGCGGTCGTGGCGGTTCGCGTTCCGGTAGCCGCTCGGGCGAACGCTCCGGCAGCCGCGAGCGCCGTCCGCGCCCGCCGCGTGAAGATCGTCCGGCTGCCTCACCGACCGAAGTGCCGGTGAAGACGGTGGTAGTGGCCGAGACCGTGGCCGACTTGCCGGCTGCTGCGGAAGCGATGGCCGACGCCTCGGCGCCGAAGAAGCGCCGTCGCCGTCGCGGCGGACGGGGCCGCGGTGCCGGCGAGGGCGCAGACGCCTCCAGCAACAATGGCGCATCGCGCGCCGAGAAGGCCGCCACGCCGCGCGTCGCGGACGGCCAGAACGGTGCGACGCGTCGCCCGTCGCGCCAGGTGACCGCCACGCGTCCGGCACCGGCGCCTGCGCCGGCCGCCGCGCCGCCGAAGGAGAAGGTCGGTCTGCTGCGCCGTATCGGTCGCTTGTTCGGCGGCCGCTGATCTAGCGGCAGTTGCAGGAACCGCCATGGCGGCGAGGGAAGCTTGCCGGTAGGAGCCAGCGGGTGGGAGCCAGCCTGCTGGCGATAGGGGCTTGCTTTGCTGCCACACCGCTTTGTTGGCTTTTCGCCACCAGGGTGGCTCCTACCTTTGCTCCGTGGGCTTCTCGCCACCATGGCGGCGCCCACAATTCCTCACTACATCCCTTATCCTCTCGAGATTCACGGGCCAATGGGTGATGCGGTGATCGGTTTCGATCTGGTGAGCAAACGGTACGAGGGCGGTCACCAGGCCCTTACCGATGTGTCCTTCCACGTCGACGCGGGCGAGATGGCCTTCGTCACCGGACACTCCGGCGCGGGCAAGAGCACGCTGCTGAAGCTGCTGGCGATGATCGAGCGCCCCACTAACGGCGTGGTCACGCTCGACGGCCAGAAACTCAATACGGTTCGCCCCGGTGATATCCCCCGTATACGACGCAAGCTCGGCATGGTCTTCCAGGACCATCGCCTTTTGCTCGACCGCACCGTGTTCTCCAATGTGGAACTGCCGCTGGTCATTGCCGGCGTTCCGCCCGCCGATCGTGGCAGGCGAGTGCGCGCGGCGTTGGAAAAGGTCGGCCTGCTGAGCTACGAGAAGCAGTTGCCTGAAGCACTTTCCACGGGCGAGCAGCAACGCGTGGGCATCGCGCGCGCCATCGTCGCCAAGCCGGCGGTGCTCATCGCCGACGAGCCCACCGGCAATCTCGACCCGCAACTGGCGATGGAGATCATGACCTTGTTTGCGGAATTCCAGGCCGTCGGCACGGCCGTACTCGTCGCCAGCCACGACCTGATGTTGATCAAGCGCATGAAGAAGCGCGTCGTCGTGCTCGACCACGGCAAGCTGATCGCCGACGTTCCGGCCACGGAGGTCATATGAACGCCGTCCGCGAACCTCGCAGAGCCCCCGAGCCGGAAAAGACCCGCCGCAGCGAGCCGCGCAAGCTCGGTGCCTGGCGCGAGCACCACGCGTGGAGTATGTCGATCAGCCTGCGCCGGCTCGGTGCCCGGCCGCTGGGCACGCTGCTCACGGTGGCCGTGATGGGCGTGGCGCTGGCGCTGCCGCTGGCGTTCTATCTGTTGCTCGGCAACGTCCAGCGGATGGGCGATGCGCTTGGCCGCAATCAGTCGATCAGCGCCTTCATGAGGCCCGGCCAGAACGCCGCTATGGCCCAGACCGCCGCCTCGGCGCTTCGCGGGCGGCCGGAAGTGGCCGACATCGTCGTTCGTACGCCGAAGGACGGTTTGGACGAGCTGGCCGAAGTGCAGGGCTTTTCCGGCGCCTTGCAGTCGCTCGACGTGAACCCGCTGCCCTACGTGCTTTCGGTGCAGCCGAAGCCGGGCCTCAGCGCCGACGATGTCGGGCGGCTGGTCGACGCCATGAAAGCCACGCCGGGCGTGGACATGGTCCAGGACACCGGTGCGTGGCGGCAGCGACTCGATGCGTTGCTCGGCGTGGGCGGCCGAGCCGTAGCGCTGCTGGCCTTGCTGCTCGGTGTCGCCGCCTTGCTGGTGGTCGGCAATACCATCCGCGTCGACATCCAGAGCCGCAGTGCGGAGATCGGCGTCCTGCTGCTGATCGGCGCGAGCCGGCCCTTCGTTCGCCGACCTTATCTCTACGCCGGCATCTGGCTCGGTTTCCTGGCGGGGGTGCTCGCGGTCATGCTCGCCGTAGTGCTGGAACTGGCGATGGCTGGCCCGGTGGGACGGCTGGCGGCGGCCTACGATGGCAGCGTCACCTTCGGCGGACTCCCTGCGTGGCTGCTGCTTTCGGTACCCTTCGCTTCGGCTGTGCTGGGGTGGCTCGGGGCAAGGCTCGTCAGCGCGCGGCAAATTCGCCGCGCCGCGGCGGCCTGACGAAAAGGGGGCGGGGTTGGCAACTCAGATCGGATCACGTGTCGCAGGCGCGACACCGCGCATTCTGGTGGTGGACGGCTCCAAGGTCGTGCGCCAGTTGATCGCCCGTGTCGTCACGGCCGAAGTGCCGGGCGTGGAGATCGTCGGCGTATCCACGGGGGCCGAAGCGCAGGCCGAGTTGCAGCGCGGCGTGTTCGACTTCGTGACCATCGCGTTGCGCCTGCCGGACATGGATGGCCTCGATCTCGCCCGCTTCGTCCGCGAGTCGGCACCGCAGATCTACATGCCCATCGTCGTCGTCTCCGGCGATGTGGAGCAGCGCCTGCACCGGCGCGAGCTGGGCGAATTCATCACCGACTATTTCGACAAGTCGCTGGGCTTCGGCGCCCTGGCAGAATTCATTCGCGGCTACGTGCGCCCCGAAGGCGGCGCGGAAGGCGAAGTGCTCTATGTGGAAGACAGCCGCGTCGTCGCGCTGGCGACGCGCCGCATGATGGAAAAGTACGGGCTCACCGTGCATCACGTGATCAGCGCGGAAGACGCGCTCGATCATCTTCACGCGGCACGTGCGCGTGGCGACGTCGGCGCGGACGTCGTGCTGACCGACGTCAGCCTGAAAGGTGAACTAACGGGCGGCGATCTCGTCGAACGCATCCGCAACGACTTCGGTTACGGCAAGGGCCAACTGCCCACGCTTGTGATGACGGGCGACGAGAATCCCGCCAATCAGGCCGCGCTGTTGCGCGCCGGTGCCAACGATCTGGTCGAGAAGCCGGTGGAGGAAAAGCTCCTCATCACCAAGCTGTTGTTCCAACTCCGTGTTGCTCAACATCTGCGCGAAAGGATGGCGCATTGAACGATCGCGTGAAACTCGAGCCCTCCTGGAAGGAGCGGATCGGCCCGTATCTGGACCGCCCCGAAATGCTCGCCCTGTCGGACTTCCTGCGGACGGAGAAGGCCGCCGGCAAGGTGATCTACCCGCCCGGCCCTGAGATCTTCAACGCCTTCGCCCACACACCGTTCGACAGGGTGCGCGTGGTCATCCTCGGCCAGGATCCGTACCACGGTCCCGGCCAGGCGCACGGCCTCAGTTTCTCCGTGCGTCCCGGTGTGCGCGTACCGCCGTCGCTGCAGAACATGTTCAAGGAAATCGAGGACTGCCTCGGCATCCCGCGCCCTGACCACGGCTGCCTCACTCCCTGGGCCGATCGCGGCGTGCTGTTGCTCAATGCGGTGCTCACCGTGGAAGCAGGGCAGGCCGGCTCGCATCAGGGCAAGGGGTGGGAGGGCTTCACCGATGCGGCCATCGACGCACTCAACCGAGAGCGCGAAGGGCTCGTCTTCATGCTCTGGGGCAGCCACGCCCAGCGCAAGGGTCAGCTCATCGACGGCAAGCGCCATTTGGTCCTGCGCAGCGTGCACCCCTCGCCGCTGTCCGCCCACCGCGGCTTCATGGGCTGCGGCCACTTCGCGAAGGCCAACGCCTACCTGGAGTCCCGCGGCGAAGCGCCTATCGACTGGTCGCTGCCTGGGCGGAAAGAAATGGCGACCGGGTCCGAGCTTTAGACGACAAGAACAGATCGTGGCACCGGCGGTGTTCGAAATACCGATACGCATGACGGAAGGGATGTCGAGCAATAGGTATTTGTTTGCGGCGGCTGTCGCATTGACCGGCTCGGTCAATGCAAGAGAGGTGGCTTACTACTACACGGATCCGCAGGGAACGGTGCTTGCGGAGACTGACGCTCAAGGGAACATCAGATCCTCGTCTGATTTTCGCCCTTTTGGAGGCTTCGCCCTCGGAGTGGCGCAGGACGGTATGGGTTACACAGGCCACTTCATGGATGTGAATGAAGGCCTGATCTATATGAAGGCCCGTTATTTCGATGCTGAATCTGGGCGGTTCTTGACGAGGGATCCCATGCCTGTCCGTACTGGGGCAATCGCGTCATTCAGTCGGTTTGCGTATGTCGCCAATAACCCGCTATCTCTCAGGGACCCGACGGGGATGTACATCTGCAAGGGTGACGGAAAAAATTGCGATAGCGTGGCCACAGCGGTGGCTACGATAAGCAAGGCTGCCGGCGCCCTTGCCGCAGGTAGTGCGATGCGGGTCAAGCTTGAGAGCGTCGCCAAACTTTACGGGAAGCCGGGCGAGGCCAATGGTGTCACTGTACAGTTTGCTAATCTTGGCGGTTCAGCGGTTGCTAACACTGTCACAAAGGGCAACGAAGTGACGGTGACAGTGGATGCAGGAAGATTCGCGAGTCAGTTGAGTAATCGTGTGCCAGAGAGCCGGGAAGCCGAGTGGGCGGCAACCATGGCCCATGAGGGCAGTCACGGCCTGGCGCAGCGAGCGTCGACGATACAGGGTCGGGATGCAGTGTTTTCGGATGAGCAGAATGCTTACCGTACTCAAGGCACCGTGAATCAGGGTTTGGGAATTTCGTCGATATACGGAATCTGGACGCAAGGAGATTCTTCGGTCGACGAAGAAACCATTTCGACTTATGCGGAGAAGAGCGCAGAGAATTGGTGCAATGCAGGTGGGAAATGCTGAAGCCTTGGTTGCCTTATCTCATCGGGCTGGCGTTTGCGACTGCTGCCAATGTCGGTTTTGCCTCGCAAGTGACGGTGGTCGCCTCCATATGCGATATCGTGCACTCCCCTGAGAAATACGACGATCGGCGCGTCTCGTTTCGATCCCATGTAGAAAGCGATGGCGTGCATGGGGCTTATCTGGCGGAGCCTGAGTGCGACAAGGGCATCACGTTGGAGAGCGGCGGGAGAGCAGACTGGACTGACTTGAACCGGATCATGGATACGATCGGTACCGTCGGGACGGCAAGGAAGTCTGTCGAGGCGTCCTGGGTCGGGGTGGTCCACGTGAAGGGGCCCGTCATCTCGTTCTCGGCGGACGGCATAAGCGACGTCACTTACAAGCTGTCGGACGGTTTACGGCGCAGGGCCAAATAGGGCTCCTCATCGCTGCAGAACAGGAGCGTGCTGTCCGCCCACCGCGGCTTCATAGGCTGCGGCCACTTCGCCAAGGCCAACGCATATCTCGAATCCCGCGGCGAGCCGCCGATCGACTGGTCGCTGCCGCCCCGACCGGCCCTGCAGGTGTAGGAGCGCGCCGTGCGCGCGACATCTCTTCGCCGGGCCTGGGGGCTGGCGCGCGAGCGTGCGAACCGGGGCGAGAAGCTGTCGCGCGCAGGGTGCGCTCCTACGGCGAAGGTTTTAGGCATTGCGAACAACGGGTTGCGTTGCCGGCCATCAGCCGTGGACGCCCCGGACCGTACCGGACATGAACCAGCCTTACCCAGCGCTGGACATGCCTGACCTATTTCTGTACCATTGCGTACAGTTAACCGATGAACTTCGGGCCGACTTAGCACTCTCATCCCGGGACTGCTAATCTGCGTACAAGACTTTCAGGAGGTTCCACACATGTCACAAGCCCTCGCCACCCGTAACTACGGGCTACCGAGCGTCGTCGGCAGTCTGGATTCCTATATCTCGGCGGTCCATCGCATTCCGGTGCTCAGCCTTGACGAGGAGCAGTCGCTCGCGCGCCGCTTCCATGAGGAAGCCGACCTCGACGCCGCCAAGCAACTGGTGATGTCGCATCTGCGTTTCGTGGTCCATGTGGCTCGCGGATATAACGGCTACGGCCTGCAGCTTTCCGACCTCATCCAGGAAGGCAACATCGGCCTGATGAAGGCGGTGAAGCGCTTCGACCCGGACCAGGGCGTTCGTCTGGTCAGCTTCGCGGTGCACTGGATCCGTGCCGAAATGCACGAATTCATCCTGCGCAACTGGCGCATCGTGAAGGTCGCTACCACCAAGGCGCAGCGCAAGCTGTTCTTCAACCTGCGCAAGAGCAAGAAGCGTCTGGGCTGGATGAACGCAGAAGAGGTGCGCGTCGTGGCGAATGACCTGGGCGTGCCCGAGGCCACCGTCCGCGAGATGGAGTCCCGCTTGTCGGGACGCGACGTGGGCTTCGAAGCCCCGGCTGACGCCGACGACGACGAGAAGCCGGCACCGGCCGCGTTCCTGGTCGACGAGGGCGCGGACCCGTACGACAACCTCGCCGAGGAAGACGCGAGCAACAACCAGATGGGCGCGCTGTCCTCGGCGCTCGGCAATCTGGATGACCGTTCGCGTGACATCATCCAGCGCCGCTGGTTGGCCGAGGACAACAAGGCCACGCTGCAGGATCTTGCGGACGAGTACGGCGTTTCCGCCGAGCGCATCCGCCAGATCGAGGCGAATGCGATGAAGAAGATGCGGGTTGCCATCGCGGCCTGATCCATCGGCGGCGTAAGATTCGGAACGGCCCCCTCGGGGGCCGTTTTCCGTTGTCACCATGCAGGAGTCCAAACTGATGCTCAGGGCCCTGGTCATCGAAGACGATGAGGTCACCGCTCGCGACATCGTCGCGGAGCTGGGTGCGCACGGTCTCACGGCCGACTGGGTCGCGAATGGCCGCGACGGTCTGCAACGTGCGCTTGCCGATGGTTACGACATCATCACCCTCGATCGCATGCTTCCCGGCATGGACGGCATCGACGTCGTCTCCGCATTGCGCCAGCGCGCGATCGACACGCCGGTGCTCATGATCAGTGCGTTGTCCGACGTCGACGAGCGCGTGCGCGGTCTGCGCGCCGGTGGCGACGACTACCTCACCAAGCCGTTCGCGCCCGACGAATTGGCCGCACGGGCCGAGGTGCTGCTGCGCCGACGCCGGCCTACTGCCAACGAAACGCGCCTGCGCGTAGCGGACCTGGAGCTGGATCTCGTGCGGCACAACGCGCAGCGCAATGGGCAGGCACTGGCCTTGTTGCCCACGGAATTCCGGCTGCTCGAATTCCTCATGCGCAATGCGGGTCAGGTCGTGACGCGGCAGATGATCTTCGAGCACGTCTGGGGCTTTCATTTCGATCCCGGCACCAACGTGATCGACGTCCATATCGGTCGCCTCCGCCGCAAGATCGACGGCGCCGGTCAGCTGCCGCTCATTCGCACCGTCCGCGGCTCGGGATACGTTCTTGCGCCCGCTGACTGACGCCTGGCGTTCCGCCACCTCGCGCCTGATCATCATCTACGGCGCGTTGTTCGCCATCTGGTGCGTGGTGCTCCTCGGCGTCGTGCAATGGGAGGCATCGCGTTATCTGTCGGGCGTCGTCGATCAGATGCTCGCTGCGCGTATCCATTACCTCGAGCGCACGGACCCGCGGCGCCTGCCTGCTACCGTGGAGGCTGCCAGCGAAGTGGATGTTCAGGGCTACATGTGGATCGGCCTGTTCGATGCCCAGGGAAGGCGCATCGCCGGCAACATCGCCACCGTGCCGCGCGAGCTGGGGCGAGATGGCGTGGTGCTTCCGCTCGAAGCCACCCTCGACAGTCCCACACGAAAGGCGACGGCACGCGTGCGTGGCATCACGCGCGAGTTGCCCGACGGTAGCCGCATCGTCGTCGCCAAGGAAAGCACCACCATCGACGGCATCGGCGCGATCATCCGACGTGGCGTGCTGTGGGGCCTGTCGCTCACGTTGATTCCCGGGCTGCTCGGCGGCGTGCTGATTGCGCGCGGCCCTGCGCGACGCATCCGTGCGATTCAGCAGGCGATGGAACCGATTCGCGAGGGCGATCTCAGCGTGCGCCTGCCGGTCAGTCGCGGCGGCGACGAAGTGGACCTGCTTGCAGCTACCGTGAACACCACACTGACCGAGATCGAACGCTTGCTCGGCGAGGTCAAGGGAGTCAGTGACAACATCGCTCACGACCTGCGCACGCCGCTGACCCGCATGCGTACGCGCTTGTATCGCTTGCAACAACAGTTCGAAGGAAAGCCGGAAGGCGAGCAACTCGACGCCTGCGTTGCCGAGATCGATACCGTGCTGGCGCGATTCCGCGCGCTCTTGCGCGTGTCGGAGCTGGAAGATCGCCAACGCAGTGCCTGCTTCGAGAACATGGATCTCGGCACCGTGCTGCGTAACGTGCACGAGTTTTATGCGCCGCTGGCCGAAGACCGCGAGCAGCGTTTCGAGATCGAGGTGGGCAAGCTGCCCCTGCTGCGCGGCGATCCGCAGTTGATGTTCGAGGCATTCGCCAACCTCGTGGGCAATGCGATCAAATTCACCCCGAACGGTGGCACGGTGCGCCTGGTCGCATCGACCGACGCCGGTGGCGACGCTCGCGTGGACGTCGCCGATACCGGTCCCGGCATCCCCGTCGCCGAGCGCGAAGCGGTGTTCCGCCGCTTCTATCGCGGCGACGAGACCCGATCCAAGCCAGGCTGTGGGTTGGGTCTGGCCATCGTTGCCGCGATCGTGCGCCTGCACGGATTCTCGCTCTCGGTCGGCGGCAACGAGAAGGGCGCGGTGTTTTCCGTGACCTGTCCTGCCATCTAGGACTCGGTAAGCAGCCCCTAAATAAATCTTAACTACGCCCACGATTCCTTACGGCGCAAAATTCGCGGTGACGCAACATCGCGCTCGGAATCCGTCCCCCATGATTGGCATCGTCCGGATCGCACTCACGCGGCCGTATACCTTCATCGTCCTCGCGTTGCTGATCCTCATCGTCGGTCCGCTCGCTGCACTGCGCACGCCCACGGACATCTTTCCGGACATCAAGATTCCGGTGATTGCAGTGGTGTGGCAGTACAACGGCCTGCCCCCCGATCAGATGGCGGGACGCGTGTCGTCGCCGTTCGAGCGCGTGCTCACCACCACGGTGAACGACGTGGAGCACATCGAAGCCAGTTCGATCCAGGGCTTCGGCATCATCAAGATCTTCTTCCAGCCCACCGTGGACATCCGCACGGCGAACGCGCAAGTGACCGCCGTGGCGCAGACGCTGCTGCGCCAGTTGCCCCAGGGCACGACACCCCCGTTGATCCTCAACTACAGCGCCTCGACGGTACCGATCATCCAGCTGGCGCTGTCAGGCGAAGGTCTCACCGAGCAGAACCTCGCCGATCTTGGCCTCAACATCATCCGCCCGCAGCTCGTCTCGGTGGCCGGTGCAGCCATTCCGTACCCGTTCGGCGGCAAGACGCGCCAGGTGCAGATCGACATCGATCCGCAGGCGCTTCAGGCACGCGGCCTCTCCGCACAGGACGTGGCGAATGCGCTCGCTGCGCAGAACCTGATCACGCCCGTCGGCACGCAGAAGATCGGCCGCTTCGAGTACACGTTGCAGCTCAACAACTCGCCGTCGGCGATCGACGAGCTGGGCAACCTGCCGGTGAAAGCGGTCAACGGCGCCACCGTGTTCATTCGCGACGTGGCGCACGTGCGCGACGGCTCTCCACCGCAGACCAACATCGTGCACGTCAACGGCGATCGTTCAGTGCTGATGACGGTGCTGAAGAACGGTTCCGCGTCCACGCTCGCGATCATTGCCGGCGTCAAGGAGCGCGTCGCCTCGATGAAGGATGCCTTGCCGGCGAACCTCAAGATCGCGCCCATCGGTGATCAGTCGCTGTTCGTCAGCGCTGCGATCGAGGGTGTGGCCCGCGAGGGCGTGATCGCCGCGGCGCTCACGAGCCTCATGATTCTCCTGTTCCTCGGTAGCTGGCGATCGACGGTGATCATCGCCACGTCCATCCCGCTCGCCATTCTCGGCTCGATCGCCGCGCTGTCGGCGCTGGGCGAGACGATGAACATCATGACCCTGGGCGGCCTGGCGCTGGCGGTAGGCATCCTCGTCGACGATGCCACCGTGACTATCGAGAACATCAACTGGCACCTGGAGCAGGGCAAGGACGTCGAGACCGCCATCCTCGATGGCGCCGCGCAGATCGTGACGCCTGCGTTCGTGTCGCTGCTGTGCATCTGCATCGTGTTCGTGCCGATGTTCTTCCTCGATGGCGTCGCCCGATTCCTCTTCGTGCCGATGGCCGAGGCGGTGATGTTCGCGATGATCGCGTCCTTCATCCTCTCCCGCACCCTTGTGCCGACAATGGCGAAGTACCTGCTGCATCCCCATTCGCATGACGATCCGCATGGGGACGGGAAGAAGCCTTCGCGCAATCCGCTGGTGCGCTTCCAGCGCGGATTCGAAGCACGCTTCGAACGGTTCCGCGAGAGCTACCACGGGCTGCTCGCCCTGGCCTTGCAGCACCGCAAGGTGTTCACGATCGGCTTTATCGCGTTCGTCGTGCTGTCGTTCGCGCTCGTTCCGATGCTGGGTCGGAACTTCTTCCCCGCGGTGGATTCCGGGCAGATCCTGATGCATGTGCGCGCGCCAGTGGGCACGCGCGTGGAAGAAAGTGCGCGCTTGTTTGCCGAAGTGACCGATGCGGTGCGTCGTGTCATTCCGAAGGACGAGTTGGGCACGGTGGTGGACAACATCGGCCTTTCGTCATCGGGCATCAACAATACCTACAACAACACCGGCACGATCGGCTCGCAGGATGGCGACATCCAGATCGCGCTGAACGAAGGCCACGCACCGACGGCTGATTACGTACGCTCGCTGCGCGAGACGCTGCCTCGGGAGTTCCCGGGCGTCACATTCTCCTTCCCGCCGGCCGACATCATCAGCCAGATCCTCAACTTCGGCTCGCCTGCACCGATCGATCTGCAGATCCGCGGTCCGAACCTGCCTGCGAATTTCGCCTATGCGAACCGCCTGCTGCGCGAGATCCGTCGCGTGCCGGGTGTCGCCGATGCGCGTATCCAGCAGTCGCAGACGAGCCCGGGCTTCAACGTCGATGTGGATCGCAGCCGCGCTCAGCAAGTGGGCATCACGGAGCGCGACGTCACCAGTAGCCTTGGCGTGAATCTCGCGGGATCGAGCCAGATCGCGCCGACCTTCTGGCTCAATCCGGCCAACGGCGTGTCCTATCCGATCGTGATGCAGACGCCGCAATACAGCCTGGACAGCCTGCCCGATCTGGAGAACGTGCCGATCAGCCCGAGCAGCGGGAACGCCGGTGCGCAGATCCTTGGCGGTCTCGCCACCGTATCGCGCACAGCGACCAATGCGGTGGTGAGCCAGTACAACATCAATTCGATGGTGGAAATCTACGCCACCACGCAGGACCGGGATCTCGGCGCTGTCGCCGCCGACATCCAGAAGATCATCGAGGCCAACAAGAAGGCGCTGCCCAAGGCGTCGAGCACGGCCCTGCTGGGTCAGGTGCAGACGATGAACAACGCGTTCTCGGGTCTGATTTTCGGCCTGCTGGGAGCGATCGTGCTGATCTACTTGTTGATCGTGGTGAACTTCCAGTCGTGGAGCGATCCGTTCGTCATCGTGACCGCGCTCCCCGCAGCCATTGCGGGCATCGTCTGGATGCTGTTCGCAACACATACCACGCTGTCGGTGCCAGCGCTCACGGGCGCCATCATGTGCATGGGCGTGGCAACGGCCAATTCGATCCTCGTCGTGAGCTTCTGCCGCGAACGTCTCGCTGAGCTGGGTGACGCGACGGCGGCAGCACTGGAGGGTGGCTTCGTGCGCTTCCGCCCCGTGCTCATGACTGCGCTCGCGATGATCATCGGCATGGCGCCCATGGCGCTTGGTCTTGGCGAGGGTGGCGAACAGAACGCGCCGCTGGGACGTGCCGTGATCGGCGGTCTCGTCTTCGCCACGGTTGCCACGCTGTTCTTCGTCCCGGTCGTCTTCAGCATCATCCACGCACGGCGTGGTCACCCGTCACCCACCCCGGCGAACGCTTCCGGAGAGCCCGTCCATGTCGCCTGATACGTTGCACACTCCTCCGCCGCGCCGGCTTCGTCTGGCCGGCATCATCGTTGCGATCGTCGTGCTCGCGATCGTCGTGGCCGGCGTGGCGACGCGCGCCAACGACTCGCGCAGGCTACGCGAATGGACCGATCAGCAAGCCGTCCCCACGGTCAGCGTGGTGACGCCGGAAGGCGGGCAGGGCGGCGGTGAGCTAAATCTTCCCGGTCGCCTCGCCGCCTATACGCGCGCACCGATCTTTGCTCGCACCAGCGGATACCTGAAGTACTGGAAGGCGGACATCGGGCAAAAGGTGAAGGCGGGCGACGTGCTTGCGGAGATCGAAACGCCGGATCTCGACCAGCAGCTGCTGCAGGCCAAGGCCGATCTCGCGAGCGCGCGAGCCAACGAGGCACTGGCGCAGACGACCGCCAAGCGCTGGCAGGCGATGCGCGATTCCGATTCGGTGTCCAAGCAGGAAGTGGACGAGAAGGTGGGCGACTACGACGCCAAGCACGCGTTGGCCCAGGCGGCGCAGGCCAACCTCGAACGGATCGAGGCGTTGAAGGGCTTTGCGAAGCTGGTGGCGCCGTTCGATGGCGTGGTGACGGCGCGCGAAACCGATGTGGGTGCGTTGATCAACGCAGGTGGTGGCGGCCAGGAACTGTTCGTGATCTCGGATGTGCGCAAGCTGCGCCTGTACGTGAACGTGCCGCAGAACTACGCGCCATCCATCCAGCAAGGCGCCACGGTGAAACTCACGGTACCGGAGTACCCGGGGCAAACGTTCAAGGGCACGATCGAGGCCAGCTCTTCGGCGATCAATGCGGCCTCGGGAACGACCCTGGTGCAGGTGCTGGTCGACAACAGCGACGGCAAGCTCCTGCCCGGAGGTTATGCCAGTGCGACCTTCGATCTGCCGGCCAACGCGTCGCTGTTGCGCGTGCCCGCGAGCGCGCTGGTCTTCGACGACAAGGGCCTGCGGGTCGCCGTCGTCGATCGCGACAACAAGGTGACGTTCAAGCCGGTCACCATCGCTCGCGACTTCGGTAAGACGGTGCAGCTCGGTTCCGGCCTTGCCGCGGGTGATCGACTGATTGAAAGCCCGCCGGATGGTTTGGCCGATGGCGATACGGTGCGCATCCAGGCACCCAAGACCGCGGAAGGCGATCATGCCAAGGCTTGACCGGGTCGCTATGGCGGTCGCCACGTGCGTGTCGCTCGGGCTTTCGGCGTGTTCGCTCGCGCCTGCGTACAAGGTGCCCGAGGTACCTGTCGCGGAGCACTATGCGAATGCGTCGGGTCCCTGGGTCGAAGCGACCCCGGCCGATCATATCGACCGCGATGGCTGGTGGAAGCTCTACGGGGACGCGCGCCTCGACGACCTGCAGGCGAAGTTGCTGGCGAACAACGCGACGCTCGCCGCGGCACTGGCGCACTATCAGCAGTCGGTGGCGTTTACACGGCAGGTGAGTGCCGGCCTGTACCCGCAGGTGGGATTGAACGGCAATGCCTCACGCAATCGCCAATCGGATACGCGTCCGTTACGCGGCGCCACGTCGCCGGCCTACTACGATTCGTACACGATCGGCGGACAGCTCGACTACGAGATCGACCTGTGGGGGCGCGTGCGCGATACCGTCGCGGCGGGCACGGCGGAACAGGCGGCCTCGGCGGCGGACCTCGCCTCCGTGCGTCTCAGTCTGCAGGCGCAGCTTGCCGACAGTTATCTGCAGCTCAACGGCTTCGATCGGCAGATCAAGGTGCTCAACGAGAGCATCGATGCGTTTGCGCGCGCACTCGAACTGACCCGCTCGCGCCACGAGGGCGGGATCGCTTCGGGCCTGGATGTGGCGCGCGCGGAGACCCAGCTGTCGAATGCGAAGTCGCAACTGACTCAGGCGCAGGCGCAGCGCGCGCTGGTCCTGCACGGCATCGCGGTGCTCGTCGGCGATTCCGCCTCGGGCTTTACGCTTGCGGCAAACGACGCGCCGGTGCAGGTGCCTGCCATTCCGCTCGAAGTGCCGTCGCTGCTGCTGCAGCGGCGACCGGACGTTGCCGCCGCCGAACGACGTACGGCGGCGGCAAACGCGCGCGTGGGTGTGGCACGGTCCGCGTATTTCCCGCAGCTCACGCTCGACGGGCAAGGCGGGTGGCAAAGCGACCGCTGGGGAAGCATCGCCACCGCACCGAACCGGTTCTGGTCCATCGGGCCGACGCTATTGCTCAACGTCTTCGACGGCGGGCGTCGCAAGGCGGCCGTCGAGGCCGCGAAAGCCGCGACGGACGAAGCCGGCGCGCAGTATCGCGGTGTGGCACTCGCGGCATTCGCGCAGGTGGAGGACAACCTCACGCTGCTGCGCGATCTCGGCACGGCGCTGGTCGATCAGCGTGCGGCAGCAGCTGCGGCGCAGCGCTCGGTGGATCTCTCACTCAATCGCTATCGCGAGGGCGCCGTGGGTTACCTCGACGTGGTGCAGGCGCAAACCGCGGCGCTGGATGCGCGACGCAACGTGATCGACCTGGAGACGCGACAGCTGCGCGCCAGCGTGCAACTGGTGCGTGCGCTCGGTGGCGGGTGGAACGCGTCATGAGATACGTTGCCCACCGCTTGCGGCGGCCGTAGGGCGCTGCGATGCGGGTGTGACCGTTATCGGCACGGGTCGGGGCACCGCACATGCCGCGACGCTATAGTGGCGCCATGCGCGACATCCTCGACCGCCAGAAACTCGCCCAGCTCAACGACGGCTCGCCCTCGGCCGCGTTGCGCATCGATCGTCTCGACCGCGCCATCGGCTTGCTGGTCGACCATGCCGCCGACATCGCCGACGCGTTGCGCGAGGACTTCGGTCATCGGCCGATCGTCGCGTCCATGGTCACCGACGTGGCGGCGTCGATCGAGCCGCTGAAGCATGCGCGCCGTCACGTGCGGCAGTGGATGCGTCGCGAACCGCGCAAGGTATCGCCGCGTGCCCTGGCGTGGCTTGGCGCACGCGCCTGGATCGACTACCAGCCCAAGGGCGTCGTCGGGCTGATCTCGCCGTGGAATTTCCCGTTCAATCTCACCTTCGCACCGTTGGCCGGGATTCTCGCTGCGGGAAACCGGGCGATGATCAAGCCTTCCGAATTCACGCCGCGCTCGTCTGCACTCATGCAGCGGCTCATTGCAGGTGCGTTCGATGAGACCGAGGTCGCCGTTTTCACTGGCGACGCCGACGTGGGCGCAGCCTTTGCGGCGCTGCCGTTCGATCATCTGATCTTTACCGGCGCGACATCGGTTGCGCGACACATCCTTCGTGCGGCAGCAGAGAATCTTGTACCGGTCACGCTCGAACTGGGCGGCAAGTCGCCGGCCATCGTCGGTCGCGACGCCGATCTGGACCTCGCCGCACGACGACTGATGTTCGGCAAAGCGCTCAACGCAGGCCAGGTCTGCGTCGCGCCGGACTACGTGCTCGTAGAGCGAAGCAAGGTGGACGCCTTGATCGGCGCATTGAAGAATGCCACGGTCGCGATGTTCCCCACCTTCGATGGCAACGCCGACTATGCGGCGATCGTCAACGCCAGGCACTTCGATCGCCTGTGCGGTTATCTCGACGACGCCGAAGCCAAGGGCGCCGTACGCCATCCGCTGCATGTTCAAAACGGCAGGGCGGACGAGCGGCAGCTTGTACCTACCGTGCTGACCGGGGTGAACGACGGCATGGCGGTCATGCAAGAAGAAATCTTCGGGCCGATTCTGCCGATCGTTCCGTATGACGCGATCGATGACGCCATTGCGTACGTCAACGCCCATCCGCGTCCGCTGAGCCTCTACTACTTCGGCGACGACCGCGCCGAAAGCGAGCGCGTACTTTCGCGTGTCGTGGCAGGTGGCATCACGCTCAACGACACGATCGTGCATCTGACGATGGACGATCTGCCTTTCGGTGGCATAGGTCCGTCAGGCATGGGGGCATATCACGGAGTAGACGGCTTCCGGACATTCAGTCATGCACGTGCCGTCTATCGGCAATCGCGCTTCGATATCACGGCGTTGCTGCGGCCACCGTACGGGGCGGCGATAAAGCGCCTGCTGGCTCTGAAAATCCGGCGCTGACGCGCCACGCGAAGAGGTAACGCTCGACCCTCTTCGCGTGGTGGTGTCTCTTACAGCTTGGCGCCGAGCAGCTCTTCGAGCTTGCGCTGGTCCACGGCGAACTTGCGGATGCCTTCGGCCAGCTTGTCGGTGGCCATCGCGTTCTCGTTGTGGCCCCAGCGGAACTTGGCCTCGGTGAGCTTCTCGGTGGCCGCTTCGCGGCGACCCATGTCCTTCAGCGCGACCGGCAGGGCGTCGTTCGTTTCGTCCAGTTCCTTCAGCAACTCAGGCGCGATCGTGAGGCGGTCGCAGCCGGCGAGTGCCTGGATCTGGCCGATGTTGCGGAAGCTGGCGCCCATGACGACCGTCTTGAAGTCGTGCAGCTTGTACCAGTCATAGATGCGGCGGACCGACTGCACGCCCGGATCTTCCTCGGGGGCGTAGGTCTTCTTGTCGGTATTGGCGACGTACCAGTCGAAGATGCGGCCCACGAACGGCGAGATGAGGAACACGCCGGCTTCGGCGCACGCCACGGCCTGCTCGAAGCTGAAGAGCAGGGTGAGGTTGCAGTCGATGCCTTCCTTCTGCAGCTTTTCTGCAGCGCGGATGCCTTCCCAGGTCGAAGCGAGCTTGATCAGCACGCGCTTGCGATCGATGCCGATCTCTTCGTACATGCCGATCAGGCGCTTGGCCTTCTCGATGGAGGCGGTCTCGTCGAACGACAGGCGGGCATCCACTTCGGTGGACACGCGGCCCGGCACGAGCTTGAGGATCTCGCGGCCGATCAGGACGGCGAGGCGGTCGCTGGCGTCCGTGAGCTGGCGATCACGGTCGCCGCCCTGGGACTTGGCCCACTGCACGGCCTCGTCGATGTAGCCCGCGTAGTTCGGGATACCGGCGGCCTTGAGCAGAAGCGACGGATTGGTGGTGGCGTCCTGCGGCTTGTACTTCTCGATGGCCGAGATGTCGCCGGTATCGGCCACGACGGTGGTGATCTTGCGGAGCTGTTCGAGTTGGCTGGTCACGTTGGGGGTTCCGTTACCTGATAAGGGATCTATTGTCGCGCCTATCGCCCGACAAATGTAGGCATCCGTAAGTATCGGTCAGCGGACATCCACCTCCCGTGAGCGGCTGAGTGCCCCTGGGTCAGTACAGGTCGATGGGATCGACGTCCAGCGACCAGCGGACCTTGCGTGCCGCCGGAAGGCCGGCGAGCGCTTGCTGCCACGGTCGCAGGAAGTTGTGCAGGCGCGCGCGCGTGCTCGCCTCGACCAGGAGCTGGCCGCGATGCCGGCCGGCGCGCAGCGGCATGGGCGCCGGCATCGGCCCGGCGACGCGCAGTTCCTTCGGCTCACCGATCAAGGCGTGTGCCTCGGCGAGGAAAACGTCCACCTCGGCGCGGCCCAGGGCATCGGCGCGCAGAAGCACCTGATGCGCGTAGGGTGGCAGGTCGAGCAATCGCCGTTCATCGAGCAGCCCGGCCGCTACCGCCGCGTACCCGCCGCGCAACAAGGCGTGCAGCATCGGGTGGTCGGGATGATGGGTCTGCAGAAGCACGCTGCCGGGCTTGCTCGCGCGGCCGGCGCGGCCGGCGACCTGCACGACCAGTTGAGCCAGGCGCTCGCCCGAGCGGAAATCGATGCTGTGCAGCCCTTCGTCCACACCGACGATGGCGACGAGGGTGAGGTTGGGCAGGTCGTGACCCTTGGCGAGCATCTGTGTGCCGACCAGGATCGCCGGCTTGTCCTCGCGCAGGCCGTCGAGCATGTCGCCGAAAGCGTCGCGCCGCCGCGTGGTTTCGCGGTCGATGCGCACCACCGGTATCTCGGGAAAGCGTTCCGCCAAGGCCTCTTCGAGGCGCTCCGTGCCCTGGCCCTGTGGGCTGAGATTGGCCGAGCCGCAGCTGGGGCAGGCCGCGGGTACCGCCGTCGTGTAATCGCAGTGGTGGCAGATCAGGCGCCGCCGTCCGGCATGCAGTGTCAACGGCCGGTCGCAGCGTGGGCAGTCGGCGTGCCAGCCGCAGTCGTGGCACAGCAGGACGGGCGCGTAGCCCCGTCGATTGCGAAACACGAGCGCCTGCTCGCCGCGCGCTACGCAGGCCGCCACGGCGTGGACCAGCGTCGGCGACAGACCATGGTCCAGCCGCTGCGCACGCATGTCCACGATCTGCACGCGCGTGGGCTGCGACGCGCTCGGTCGTGCGCGCAGCACCAGCCGGCGATAGCGCCCGGCTTCGACGTTGCCCAGGGTTTCGAGCGACGGCGTGGCCGAGCCCAGGACCACCGGCACGCCCAACGCACGAGCGCGCACCACGGCGAGGTCGCGTGCGTGGTACCGGAAACCTTCCTGCTGTTTGTAGGACGGGTCGTGCTCTTCGTCCACGACGATCAGGCCGGCCTCCGGCAATGGGGTGAACACGGCGGAACGCGTGCCGAGAATCACGCGCGCGCTGCCGTTGCGGGCGCGCAGCCAGGCGCGGGCGCGCTCGCCCTCTGCAAGATTCGAATGCAACACTTCCACCGCCACGCCAAGCCGCTCGCGCAGGCGGCGCACGGTCTGCGGCGCCAGCCCGATCTCCGGCACCAGCAGCAGGGTCTGCTTGCCCTCCGCCAGCGCCCGCTCGATCAGGGCGAGATAGACCTCGGTCTTGCCGCTGCCGGTGACGCCATCCAGCAGGTAGGGCTGGAAACCGCCGAAGCCTTCGCCGATCGCCGCCACGGCGGCCGCTTGTTCGTCGCTCAGGGCCGGGCCTGGCGCGGGCATGGCGGGCATGGATGCCTCTTCGACCATGCTCTTTTCGAGCAGGCCGGCTTCCAGCAGCCGCCGCGACGCGGCGCGCCAGTCGGGCAGGGCGAGGCCGAGGTCCTCGGCGCTGCGCGGTCCATGGGCGAGAGCTTCCAGAAGGGTGGCTGATGCGCCCTTGCGGCGCTTGCCGTCGTGCGCCTCGCGGCCTGTTTCGGTCAAACCCCAGACCTCGCGGCCCGTAGCGGGCAGCGGCCGCGGCTCGCGCAAGGCGAGCGGCAAGGCATTGGCCACCGCCTCGCCCGGAGCGCCGGCCCAGTAGTCGGCAGCCCAGGCCAGGGTCGCGAGCAGTTCGGCGTCCAGCAACGGGTAAGGGTCCAGTACCTCGACGACCCGCTTCAGACGCTTCGTGCCCACCGCCGCCTCGGCCGCGGGATCCACCACCACGCCAACCATTTCACCCCGGCCGAACGGCACGCGCACGCGGGATCCCGCCTGGACGTCACCTGCCTCCGGGGGCAGGTAGTCGAACAGCGTGGGCAGCGGTACGGGAAGGGCGACGCGTAGGACGGCGGTCATGAGCTCGGACGGATTATCGCAGAGCCTGTTTCATGGGGTATGCCGATTTTGCTGGTCAATGATTGGTCACCGGCACATGGGCTTGCCCGCGAATGAGATCCCTCGAAAGAGGAATACGAGCTAAGTGCCTGCTGGGCGACCGCTTTCCGTGTTATCCACAAGTCCTGTGGATAACTCTGTGGATGAGCCTCGGATGGGAGGCATCCAGGGCGCATGGTTGAGCCGTTCCGGTTAGCTTGGGTACATTTTAACCAAGCTGAAATGTATCTATAAATCAAAGGGTTGTCCGTTTGCTCGACCGGGCCGTTCACTGACTGTCCATGAAGACTTGACAAACGCGAAGGCCCCTCGCGGCCTGTGCACAACCCTCTGGCGCTTAGGAGAAAGTCCTAGTGCGCTGCACCGATGAGAAAGGCAAAGCCCACGGCGAAGATCACGAGCCAGAAATAGACGCTGCCTATCAGCCAGTACTTCAGCAGCGTCATCGGCCAGCCCTGCCGATAGACCCGTTTCTGCATCAGCAGCAGGTAGATGGGCATCCAGGCCCACATGACGAACTGGACCAGGCCGATCAGCTTGGCCGCGATCGCCGCATGGGGCTGGATCGCCTCCTTGGCGAAGCCGAGGATCATCAGGCCGAGCAGGGAAATGAACAGGAACGCGTGGCTGTGCAGCGCCACGATGATGTGTTCCATGTAGAGCCGGCGGCGGAACACGTAGAACAGTTTCAGGATCAGCGCGAAGACCGGGATCATCACCAGCAGGGTCTGCGGGAGCACCGAGAAGAAGCCTTCACCCATCCGATGCAGGACCTCGGTTTTCTGTTCGCCGCCCGCCTGCAGCTGCACGATATTCGACTTGAAATGGGCGATGCCGGTAGCAAGCCGGCGCGTCACGAAGTCCGGTAGCCAGGCGATGTCGACCACGGTGGGCTGGTGCACCCAGTTTTGATTGCGATGCTCCGTCAACGGCATCGAAGGCTGCCCGGCCGGCGGGGCGATGGGGGGTGCCTTCAGTTCGGTCAGTCGGCGATTGGCGGCTTCGAGCACCACGTCCTTGGCCACACCCAGCCCCGCGCGAGCGGGAGCCGGCAGGGCCGGGTTGGCCATGGCTTCGTCAAGGTCGTCGATCTGTCCGTTGTAGAGCTTGAGCACTTCATCGGGCGTCTTCGCCGCCTGGAAGGCGGCCACGTCGTCGGCTGCCGGCTTGCCGTCCGTGACACCTTCGCCGAAGCGCACCTCGCTGAAGGCTAGGTGCACGAAGAAGAATGCCAGCAGGCAGAACACGAACATCAGCCGGAAGGGCGCGATGTAGCGCACGCGGCGGCCCGAGAAGTATTCCAGCGTGAGGAAACCGGGCTTCGTGTACAGCGGCGGGAGCGTATGGACGATCCGCTCGTCCAGGTGGAAGAACAGATCGCCCGCGTCTTCCAGCATGTGCGAGATCGGGCGTATCACGCTCTTGATCGACTGGCCGCAGCGGTGACAGAACTCGCCCTGTAGCTCCGCGCTGCAGTTCGCGCACAGCAGGACGGGCGAAGGCTTCAGCTCGTTCATCCGTTGTTCCTCCCCTTTCGGCTGCGGATGATGGCACGGCAACCGCTACAATGGGCGGCCCCTTACCGCGATCCTTCCATGTCCATCGACCGCGCCCGCGCGCGGCGAGAGATCGGCGCCACCTTGCGGTTGGCCCTGCCGATGATCGTCGCTCAACTCTCCGCCATCGGCACCAACGTGGTCGATGCCGTGCTCGCCGGCCACCAGGGCGCGCACACGCAGGCGGCTGTCGTCACCGGCGCGAGCATCTGGGTGCTGGCGATCGTAACGGGCATCGGCACGATGATGGCAGTGCCGCCTACGGTGGCTCAGCTCGACGGTGCCGGTCGGCGCAGCGAGGTGGGCCCGGTGTTCCACCAGGCCCTCTATATCGCTTGGGGGCTCGGCCTGCTGCTGGGCATCGCGGTCTGGCACGCCTCGCCGTTGATGGCGATTTTCGGCGTCGCGCCCTCCATGCGCCCGGACGTTGAGGCCTTCCTCCACGCGATCTGCTTCGCCGCGCCTGCCCTCACCACCTATTTCGCGCTGCGCGGTTTGTCCGAGGGGCTGTCGATGCCGCGCCCGTCGATGTATTTCAGCTTCGGTGGCCTGCTCGTGCTGGCGCCGCTGGGTTACGTGTTGATGTACGGCAAGCTGGGTCTTCCCGTGCTTGGCGCGCGGGGCAGCGGCATCGCCACGGCGATCGTACTGTGGCTGGAAATGCTGGGTTTTGCGATCTACGTGCTGAAGCACCGCAACTACCGCGACCTCCACCTGCGCCAGCGCATGGCGGTGCCGAACACGAAGCAGATCGGCCAGCTCCTGCATATCGGCGTGCCGATGGCGGTCACGCTGCTGATGGAGGCCGGGCTCTTCGTGGCGGTGGCGCTGTTGATCGGGCGGTTGGGCGAAACCGTGACGGCCAGCCACCACGTCGCGCTCAACGTGGCCTCGGTCGCTTTCATGATTCCGCTGGGGCTGTCGATGGCGATCACGGTGCGCGTCGGCAACGCGGCCGGTCGGCGTGACGTCGCTGGCGTGCGTTACGCCGGCATGTCCGGCATCACGCTCGTGCTGGTGACCCAGTTCGTGTCCTCCGGCGTGATGCTGCTCTTTCCGGAAGCCATTGCGCGTCTCTACACGAACGATGCGGCGGTGATCGCGACCGCATCGCAGCTCATGATCCTGGCTGGCTTCTTCCAGTTCTCCGACGGCATCCAGGTCGCCTCCAACGGCGCGTTGCGCGGCCTCAAGGACACCCGTGTGCCGATGGGTATCACCCTGTTCGCCTATTGGGGCGTGGGCATGCCGGTCGGCTGGTGGCTCGCCTTCCATCGCGACCTCGGCGCGCGCGGCATGTGGATGGGCTTGATCGCGGGCCTGAGCATGGCCGCGATCCTGCTGTTCGCAAGATTTTGGCGCAGTAGCGCCAAAGGCAATTGGCGCAACGATCCGGAGACCGCGGCGCCCCTGCCATTCCACACGTGATACCAACGGGCCGACGCGCTACGCTGCGCGCGACCTTCGAGGAACCGCTTAGATGTCGGACCGCTACGACGCCGTGCCACCGCCCCTGCCGAGCCGCCCCCAACCGGTACCGCCGCCCCGGCGAGGCGGCTTTGGACGTTTCCTGCGCGGCCTGGGCCGCGGCATCAACATCACGCGACTGGTGATCGTCAACACGATCTTCTTCGGTCTGCTCGCAGCGATCCTGCTGGTGGTGTTCCTCGGTAGCCGGGCCAATTTGGTGGACGAGGGCACCGTGCTGGTGCTGGCACCCGAAGGCTCGCTGGTGGAGCAGTACAGCGCCGATCCGCTCTCGCGGGCCATTGGCCGCATGTCGGGCGACGGCGTGAAGCAGGTGCAGGTGCGCGATCTGGTCCGGGCGATCGACAGCGCCGCCAAGGATCAGCGCATCACGCGCATCGTGCTGCGTCCGGACCGCCTGCAGCCCGGCGGCTTCGCCGCGCTGCGCGAGGTTGGCGCGGCGCTCGATCGCTTCCGCAAGGCAGGCAAGCCGGTGCTGGTCTGGGCCAACAGCCTTGAGCAGGGCCAGTACTACCTCGCCGCACACGCGGACAAGGTCTACATCGATCCGCAGGGTGGCGTGATGGCTACGGGCCTCGCGAACTACCGTCTTTTCTACAAGGATCTGCTCGACCGTCTCGGTGTGCAGGTACATCTGTTCCGCGTCGGTCAGTTCAAGAGCGCGGCAGAGCCATTCATTCTGGATCATGCGTCGCCCGAATCGAAGGAAGCCGATGCATTCTGGCTCGGCGGCCTGTGGACCACGTGGATCGACGAAGTCGCACGCATGCGTGGCATCGACCCTGCCGCGTTGCGCGCCGACGTCGACGAGTTGGCCGAACGCGTGCGCGACGCCAAGGGCAGCCTCGCCCAGCTCGCGGTGGAAGAGAAACTGGCCGATGGCATCGCCACCGAGCAGCAGTTCGTGCAGATGCTGCGCAAGGAAGGCGTGCCGGCGGGCAAGAAGGACCAGTCGTTCCGCCAGATCGATCTGGCCGGCTATCTCGCCGACCGCGGTCTCTCGCAGGCCGACATGCTACAGACGGGTCCGGGCGTGACCGTAGTCGTGGCCGAGGGCGAGATCACAGGCGGCAAGCAGGCGCAGGGCACCATCGGCGGCGAGTCGACGGCAGCGCTTATCCGCAGCGTGCGCAAGGACCGTCGCACCCGTGCGCTGGTGCTGCGCGTGAATTCGCCGGGCGGCGAGGTGTATGCGGCCGAGCAGATCCGTCGCGAGGTCGAACTGACGCGCGAGGCTGGCATCCCCGTGGTGGTATCGATGGGTGACGTCGCCGCGAGCGGCGGGTACTGGATCTCGATGAATGCGAATCGGATCTATGCCGAGCCGAACACGATCACCGGCTCCATCGGTATCTTCGGCATGTTCTTCACCGTGCCGGATACGCTCGCCAAGATCGGCGTGAAGAGCGACGGCGTTTCGACGGGCTCGCTTGCCGGCGCGTTCGACATGACCCGCCCGCTCGATCCCAACGTCGGCGTGCTGATCCAGAGCATTATCGACAAGGGTTACCGCGATTTCGTCGGCAATGTGGCGAAGGCGCGCGGCAAGGACTACGCCGCCATCGACGCCATCGCGCAGGGTCGCGTGTGGACCGGCCAGCAGGCGATGGAGCGCGGCCTGGTCGATCGCATGGGCAGCCTCGACGACGCCATCCGCGACGCGGCGACGGAGGCCGGCATGGGCAAGGACTTCAACGTGCGCTACGCCGAGAAGCCCATGGGTGCATTCGAGCGTTTCCTGACCAGCGTCGGCGACAGCAGCGAAGCGCGCGTGGCGATGTCCTGGGGCCTGCGCCTGCCGTCATGGGTGGCCGAATTGCCGAAGCTGGCGCCGGAGTGGTCGCTGTTCCGCAACGCCGAGGCCGGCAAGCCGCACGTCTACGCCTACTGCTTCTGCTCGCCGCACTGAGGTTCGCGCGGACTTAGTTGGCTTGCGCCTCGATGGCCTTGGCTTGCGCCTTGGCCTGGTCGTCCACGACCTTTTGCACGTCCTGCGCCTTCTTTTTCTGCGCTTCCATCGAGTCCCACGGGGTTTCGACCCGCGCCTGAGGCGCGGGCGGCTCGTGCGGTTGAGGTGGCTTCGAACAGGCCGCGCAAGCGGTCGCCAGAGCAAGGAGCGGGAGATAACGGGACATGGCGGTCCTCCTGGGTCGGGACGAGTCTCGCGCGCCCGCGAGGTCAGCGCAAACGCGTTCCGTAGAATTCCCCATGCCGTTCCACGTCCATGTGCCAGTCGAACAGGGTGGAGAGGGCGTTTCCGTCGAGGAGTTGCTCCTTGCCCCCCTGGGCATGGAGGCGCCCATCGCGCAGCATCACGACGTGCTCGATCTCCGGCACGATCTCTTCCACGTGATGGGTGACGAGCAGCAGCGTCGTTCCACTCCGCGCAAGATCGCGCAACAGGTCGAGGAAGCGCCTGCGCGTGCCGGGGTCCAAGCCGGCACACGGTTCGTCCAGCAGCAGGGCCCGCGGCCGATGGACCAGCGCACGTGCGATCAATACCCGGCGGGCTTCGCCGGTCGATAGCGTGGATACATCTCGGTCAGCCAGGTGCAAGGCGCCCACGCGATCCAGTGCCTCCACGGCCCGCTCGCGCATGGCGTCGTTCACGACGTGGTCCAGGCCCAGCGTCATCGATGCGAAGAAGCCGGAAAGCACCGTGTTCAGCGCGCTCTCGCTGCTGGTTTCGAACTCACGGCGCAGGTCCGAGGACACGACGCCAAGCAACGAGCGCAGTTCGGCCACGTTCCACCGATCGCGGCCGAAGACGCGCACCACCGGCGAGCCATCGTCGTGGACGAGCGGATAGATGCGTCGCTCGATGAGCTTCACCAGCGTGGACTTGCCCGAACCGTTCGGTCCGAGAATCGCCGTGTGCTGGCCGGGAGCGATGTCGAGCGTGAGCGCATCGAGCAGGGGGCGACCATCGCGAAGCACGGTCGCGCGGTCGATCGAAAGCAGCGGAGAGGTATCCATGCCTCGGAGCATACCGCGCACATCAGCCGTTCCCTTGTACGATGCCCGGCATCGCACGGGAGACCCGACATGCATCCACGACTCACCAACTGGCGCCTCGACGGGCGTACCGCCCTTGTCACCGGCGCGAGCAAGGGCATCGGCTATGCCTGCGCCCGGGAACTGGCCGCCCTCGGCGCCGACGTCCTGCTCGTGGCCCGTGACGAACTGGTGTTGCAGGAAGTGCGCGACGAACTCGCCGACGAATGCCCCGATGTGGAAGTGCTGGGTATGGCGGCCGACCTTGCCGACCACGAGGACCGCCTCGCGGTGTTCGACTGGGTGGCCGACCTCGGCATGAACCTCTCCATGCTCGTCAACAACGTCGGCGGCAATACGCCGAAGGCGACATTGGATTACGAGGACGACGAATACCGCGCTCTGTTCGAACTCAACGTGTTTTCCGCGTTCGAGATGAGCCGTGCCGCGTATCCGCATCTCGTGCAGCACGCGCACGCCGCCATCGTGAACGTCGGCTCGGTATCGGGCATCACGCATGTGCGTACCGGTTCGCCGTATGGCATGACCAAGGCCGCGCTGCACCAGATGACGCGCAATCTCGCCTGCGAGTGGGCCGAAGACGGTATCCGTGTGAACGCCGTTGCGCCCTGGTACATCCGCACCCAGCGCAGCGAACCGGCATTGGCGGACGTGGAATACCTGGAGGAAGTGCTCGATCGCACGCCGATGGGGCGCATCGGCGAACCGGAGGAAGTGGCCTCTGCAGTGGCCTTCCTGTGCCTTCCCGCTTCCAGCTACATTACCGGCGAGATCATCGCCGTGGATGGCGGTTTCCTGCGCTACGGCTTCTAAAGCCATTAAGATACGCGGTTCCCCAGCGCCGGCTCGTCGCGAGCGGTGGGCGCATCCGCAGCTTTTCGAGTGACCTCATGAACATCGGTATCGACTTCGGTACGAGCTATTCCGCCGCCGCAACGTATGTGGATGGCGAGCTGACGCTCGTTCACTTCGGCGACGCCAAGCAGTTCCGCACCGCCGTCTTCTTTCCCGAAGTGGTGCCGGATCCGAGCGATTTCCGTCTCACGCCCGAACTCGACGCGCAGGTCGAGGCCCACGTGCGCGACGCGCGTGCACAGCAACGCCAGTTCGCCACCGAGGCGCGGCAGCAGGGGCGTTCGTATACCGAGCGCAGCGATGCCGATCTGCATCGCGATGCGTTGCGCACCGTGCGTCGCCAGTGGATGGAACGCCGTGCGGCGGAATCGCCCACCGCCACGGTCGAGAGCTTTCAGCACGCCCTGTTCGGCGACGACGCCGTGCAGGCCTACCTCGAATATGGCGATGGCAATCTGATTGAATCGCCGAAGTCGATGCTGGGTTATCGGCTCGACCCGCAGGTGCGCAAGGTGATCGTGCACATCGCCACGCATATCCTCGAACACATCCGCCTCGCGGCGAGCCGCCAGCTTGGCGGACCGGTGCGCACGGCCGTGATCGGGCGTCCCGTGCATTTCCGTAGTTCGATGGGGGATAGGGGCTCCGAGCAGGCCGTGGAGATCATCCGCGAAGCCGCGGCCGTTGCGGGCTTCGATGCCGTAACGTTTCTCGAAGAACCCGCCGCGGCCGCCATGCATTATCACAAGCGCCTCGCTACGCGGCAGACGGCGCTCATCGTGGACATCGGCGGCGGTACCACCGACGTCGCCTTTGCCGAACTGGGTGGCGACGAGCTGCCGCGCATCGTCCGCACCTGGGGCCTCGCCAAGGGCGGTACCGACCTCGATGTGAACCTCAGCATGCACAGCTTCATGCCGCAGCTCGGTAACAACCTCACGCGGGTGCCGGTGCACCACTACGTGGAAGCGGCCAGCGTGCACAACCTGCCGAAGCAGCGCGAGTTCCGTCGGCAGGATTACCGCTTCGTGGACGAACCCTGGCAATCGCGCCTGCGCGCGCTGCAACAGCCTGGCGCCACCACCCGGCTCAACCAGACCGCCGAACGCAGCAAGATCGCCCTGAGCAGCGACGCGGAGACGGCCGCGGACCTCGGCTTTCTCGAGCCGGGCCTCGGCGTAAGCGTGGCACGCAGCGACCTCGATGCGGCGGTCGAGCCGTTCGTCGAGCGCATGCAGCGCCTGCTCGCCGAAGTGCGTGCGGAGTGGCCGGGCGTTCCCGGCAGCGTGTTCCTCACCGGCGGCACATCGCGTTCGCCGGTAGTCAAGGCCGCCGTGCGCGAAAGTTTTCCCGATATCCCGCTGGTCGAAGGCGATCCGTCGCTCGGCGTCGTCTCCGGTCTGGCGGTGGCGGCTGTCGAGGGGAGTACCGAGCCCGCATCGGCGTAACGCTAGCCGCAGCCCTTCAGTTGCGCTTGGAGCTGGGCATCCTTCACGTCCAGCGGTCCGCGCTCGCTCTTGAACGCGTTGCGGATCTGTCGCTGGTTGGCCTCCGCATCCTCGCGCAGCACCTGGCACGCTTCGGCGGGCGAGAGCGGGCGGCACTGGTCCTGCACCCATACGTAGTTGCGCGTCGCCACGGCGGCCGCCATCCCATTGCCGCGGTTCAATTCCGGCGCGGAAGCAACGGCGGCGCCGCGACCGTACGCATCGGACAGGGGCTGGCTCACGGCGCCGAGCACGCCGAACGGCGCCTGGTACGGCGCCGGTTGCCCGTTCTCGCTCGTGTACGGCTTGCCGTCGGTCGCACGTATGCAGCCGAACAGCCGGGGCGGTGGAACCGTCGCCGCGGGTGGGGGCGTCGCATCCGATGCGTCGGTGCGTGCCGGTGCCTCGGGCATCGGAGCCACCTGTCCATCGGCGGGCACGGAGTCGGGCAGGGCGATCGTCTCCTGGCGCTGGTTCTTCGCGCAGGGCGCCTGCTGGTAGATGGTCTGGCCGCCCGCCTGGCACTTGTAGACCGTGGTGGCCGTCGTGGTGCCACTCGCAACGCATAGCGCCAGTGTCATCACGAGACAGCGCACGATCAGAACTCCGCCACGTGGTCCTCGCAAGCGAGGCCGAGCGTCATGGCGCCCTCGCCGACGTTGACCATGCCCGTGATGCCCATCGGCGATTCGAGCACCGTCACGCCCGCGTCCTCGCAGGTTCGCACGAGCGCGTTATAGCCCGGCAGGTTGCGCATTTCATCCAGGTCGCCGCCGTAGCTGAGCGACAGCGAAGGCACCAGCAGGCCGGCCTGGACGCGCTTGGTTGCATATTCGAACAGGGTCAACGCCCCTTGTTCGAAGCCGCGCACCTTGCCCACCGGGCCGGTTTCGCCGCGGTGCGCGCGGAGAATCGGCTTGATGTCCAGCGCCGTGCCGAGCATGGAACTCAGGAAGCTCACGCTGCGATCGCCCTTGCTGCGGGCACGCGAGCGCAGGTAATTCAGATCGCGCGGCAGCATGTAGCCGTAGGAACAGTCGGCCACCTGAGCCGCCCGTTCGCGCACTTCGGCGGGCGACTTTCCCGCCTGGATCATGCGCACCGTTTCGGCGATCGTCGGCGCCGAGCCGGCAAAGATGTTGCGTGTGTCGACCACGCGCATGAGGAAGGGGCCAGCGATCCCCGCCGCTTCGCGGATGGGCCGGTAATTCTTCAGGATGGCGAAGCTCGCCTTGATGACGTTGTCGTGGATCGGGCTGCGCGTGGCCATGATGGTCAGGCATACGACGCAGTCGAAGTCCTTGACCATGCGTTCCAGGAACAAGGTCTGCACATCCTCGACGGAGCTGGCTTCCGTCTCGGCGGAATGACTGCGGCTGCCCAGCTTCTGATCGCGGAATCGCTGGATTTCCACCGGATCGCGGTCGTCCTTGAAACGCTGCTGATCCACCTTGACCGCGATCGGCATGACGGCGATGCCGTTCCTGATCACGAACTCATGCGGCACGTCACAGGCCGCGTCGATCGCCACACCGATTCGCATCGGTCCACCCCCGTCGAAGGCCATACGGCCCCGTGGCGCCCGGATCGCCCTTTGCGCTCCAGCTCGCCCCGCTGGGCCGGATGCTACACTTGCATGAATGAATTTGGCACTCCGCCGGCGTGGCGTCGCCGGTAACCGCGCCGTCGGCATGCAAGGGCGAACGCCGCCGGCGCACGCGCATCCGGATTCGACATGAAAACCAAGAACGACATCGTCTCCAACTGGCTGCCCCGCTATACGGGCACGCCGCTGGAGGGCTTCGGTCGGCATATCCTGCTGACCAACTTCGGGCATTACGTGGAACGTTTCGCCCAGGACCATGGCGTGGAGGTCCGCGGCCGCGACCGGCCCATGCCCAATGCCACGGCCGACGGCATCACCCTCATCAACTTCGGCATGGGCAGCCCCAACGCTGCCACGGTCATGGACCTGCTCAGCGCCATCGAACCCCAGGCCGTGCTGTTCCTCGGCAAGTGCGGTGGCCTGAAGCGGAAGAACGCCATCGGCGACCTGGTGCTGCCGATTGCCGCGATCCGTGGCGAAGGTACGTCCAACGACTACCTGCTGCCCGAGGTTCCCGCCCTGCCGGCGTTCCAGCTCCAGCGCGCGGTCTCCACGATGATCCGCGATCTCGGCCACGACTACTGGACCGGCACGGTGTACACGACCAACCGCCGTGTCTGGGAGCACGACGACGGGTTCAAGGACTATCTCCGCCGCACCCGCTGCATGGCGATCGACATGGAAACCGCGACGATCTTCGCCGCCGGCTTCGCCAACCACATTCCCTGCGGCGCGCTGCTGCTGGTCTCCGACCAGCCGATGATCCCCGAAGGCGTGAAGACCGAGACCAGCGACGCGTCCGTCACCGCAAACTACGTCGATCGACACATCAAGGTCGGTGTGGAAGCGCTGAAACTCGTACGCCGCCACGGTCGCAGCGTGAAGCACCTGCGTTTCGAAGACGACGGCGAATAAGCGCTGCTCGCGAAGCCGCGGGAAACAGTGACGAACGCCACCGTTTCTCGCGGCGCTGCGCATTTTGAGTTTTGTTCCATAGAGTGCGTGCTACCCCTGCGACGCGAACGTGGCCGCCTGCCAGCGTTCGACCTCGCCGCCGCTACCGTCCCTCTCTTTTTATCCAAGAAAGGGGGGCACCATGCTGTTGACGCACGAGGTCGCAGAGATGTCCGGGGCACGACGTGATTCGTGACGTCACGAAAGGGGGTACCACATGAAGTCTGCCGATCTGCTGCTCGGCATCCTTGTCACGGTGATCTGGGGAAGCAACTTCTCCGTCATCGAAGCAGGCCTGCGCGATCTCGATTCTTTTCTTTTGACCGGCCTGCGTTTCACCTTCACGGCGTTTCCGATGATCATCTTTCTGCGTCGACCGAGCGATGTGTCGCTTGCGGTGCTGGCGGCCTACGGGCTGCTGTTCGGCGTGGGCCTGTGGTGGGTTGTGAACCTCGCGATGGCGCTCGGGTTGTCGCCGGGCCTGTCGTCGCTCGTGTTGCAGTTCAGCGCGTTCTTTACGTTGATCCTGAGCGCCGTGATCCTGCGCGAACGCATAGGGCGCATTCCGATCGTGGGGATGGTCGTTGCGGCGGCGGGCCTGTTGCTGGTGATTGCGTTTACGGACGGACACACAACGCTCGTCGGTGTGGCGCTGGTCCTGCTGGCCGCGCTGAGTTGGAGCGCATGCAACCTCATCGTGAAGCGTTACAAGCCTGCGGACATGATCGCGTTCATCGTTTGGTCCAGCGTGTTTTCCGCGCCGGTGTTGTTTCTTCTCACTTGGCTGAAATATGGCAATGCACCCTTCAACGGACTGCTCACGGGACTCACGTTGCGCGCAAGCGTTTCCGTGCTGTTCCAGGCCTATGTCACCACGGTGTTCGGTTATATGGTCTGGAACAACCTGATGAAGAAGTATCCGGCCTCGTCGGTGGCGCCGCTGTCGCTGATCGTTCCGGTGTCCGGCGTCGTGACCTCGTACCTCGTCTACCACGAGACCTTCGCGCCGATGGTGTGGGTGGGCGTGGTTGTGATGCTCGTCGGCGTCGCGATCTTCGTGCTCGGGCCGCGTCTTCGGCAGACGCGCCACGCTACGACCTAGAAAGTTCTTCACGCATTACCGGGGAAGATGACGGCTCGATTTCGTGGTTGCTGTTGACGGCTCGCTTCGTCGGTTTGGCTCGCCTTTCGGCCTCGCATCGGCGCCTGTGCCGCTTCGGGAGGCAGCCCCCCCCCTCGTCGCGAAGACTTATGTCGTTCCTTGCGATAGGAGAGCCGCTCCGGGGCTCGGTGTCTGATGGCTTGCGCCCCGGAGTTCCGCGATCAACCCTATCTTGCCGCCCGGTGTCGTCGTGCTAGCCTTCCCGCCTCCATCCCTGCCTGCGGTGCCGACATGACGAAGTTCACGAAGAGGTTCCTCATCGCCAACGGAATCGCCCTTGCCGCGTCCTTCGGGGTTCAGGCCTTCCAGAACGACCAGCCGGCCAATGCCACCCCGCCCGCCAGCGCCGGGCAGGTGAGCGCGGCGCAACTGGACCAGGCCATCGCCGGCAGTTGGCGCTCGCCGCAGAACAAGGCGCGCGACGTGTATCGCCATCCCCGCGAGATGCTGACGTTCTTCGGCATTCGTCCGGACATGACCGTGATCGAGATCTGGCCGTCGGGCGGCTGGTTCACGGAAATCCTCGCGCCGTTCCTGCACGACAACGGCCACTACATTGGCGCGGTCGAAGCCGGCTCGAAGAGCACCGATGCGCTGCGCAAGAAGTTCTCGTTCGCGCCGGCGCAGTACGGCAAGGCCACCTTGCTGGAATTCAACCACAAGGCGCCAGTGCTGGGCGCGCCCGGTTCGGCGGACATGGTGCTGACCTTCCGCAACGTGCACAACTGGGCTGCCGACGGCAGTGCGGAAGCGATGTTCAAGGCGTTCTATGCGGTGCTCAAGCCCGGCGGCGTGCTGGGTGTCGAGGATCACCGTGCCGATGCGGGCAAGAAGCTCGACGAGGTCGTCAATTCCGGCTATCTGCCGACCGACTACGTGATCAAGCTCGCCACCGACGCCGGCTTCAAGCTGGATGGGCAGAGCGAGATCAATGCGAATCCGAAGGACGACCACCAGCATCCGAAGGGCGTGTGGACGCTGCCGCCTACGTATGAACTCGGCGACAAGGACAAGGCGAAATATCAGGCGATCGGCGAGTCCGACCGGATGACGCTGCGCTTCGTGAAGCCCGCTACCTCGAAGTAAGTGCTGCTGGCGCTCAACAAGCCCTTCGGGGTGCTCTGCCAGTTCACAGGCGAAGCCGGCCGGCGCACGCTGGCCGACTTCGTGCCGCAGAAGGGCGTGTATGCCGCAGGAAGGCTGGACCAGGACAGCGAAGGCTTGCTGCTCCTGACCGACGACGGACGGCTGCAACACCGGCTGGCCGATCCGAGGCACAAGCAACCGAAGACGTATCTGGTGCAGGTCGAAGGCGTGCCGACTGAAGGCGCGCTCGATCGCCTGCGCCATGGCGTGACGTTGAACGACGGACCGACGCTGCCGGCCGGCGCCGAAGCGATCGATGCGCCGGACTGGCTATGGCCCCGCGATCCGCCCGTGCGCTTTCGCAAGACGGTGCCCGATGCCTGGCTGCGTATCGTGCTGCGCGAAGGCCGCAATCGCCAGGTGCGCCGCATGACGGCGGCCGTGGGACTGCCCACGCTGCGCCTGATTCGCGAAGCCGTGGGGGCTTATCGTCTGGACGGCCTCAAACCCGGCGAACTGCGCGTCATCGATCCCTAGCGCGACGCCCTTACCACTCGGCTACCGAGCCGTCCGGGTGGCGCCACAGCGGATTGCGCCAGTCGGGGGCTTCCCGGCTGCGCTCCACGATCAGTTCCTCGTTGACGTCGATGCCGAGACCGGGGCCCGTAAACGGGCGCGCATAACCACCTTCGTCGAGCGCCAAGGCCTCGGCGTTGCGCACGTAGTCGAGCACTTCGCCGCCGCGGTTGTAGTGGATGCCCATGCTCTGTTCCTGCAACGTGGCATTCCAACTCACGAAGTCCACGTGCAGGCACGCCGCCAGGGCAATCGGACCCAATGGGCAGTGCGGCGCAAGCGCCACGTCGTACGCCTCGGCCATGGCCGCGATCTTGACGCATTCGGTAATGCCACCGGCATGCGAGAGATCGGGTTGGAGAATGGCGATGCCGCCGCGTTCCAGTACGTGCTTGAACTCGAAGCGCGAGTACATGCGCTCGCCCGCCGCGATCGGAATCGCGGTCTGTGCCGCGATGCGCGGATAGTATTCGGCTTGTTCGGCCAGCACGGGTTCTTCGATGAAGAGCGGGCGGAACGGCTCCAGTTCCTTCACCAGAACCTTTGCCATCGGCGCGGACACGCGGCCATGGAAGTCGAGACCGAACTCGATCGTGTTGCCGAAGGCTTCGCGGATTTCCGCCACTCGCGCGACGGCAGCATCCACGGCCTTGCTCGAACCGATCATGCCCATTTCCTCGCACCCGTTCATCTTGAACGTGTCGAAGCCGTGCGCCATGCGTTCGCGAATCTGCGCGATGATGTCAGCCGGTCGATCGCCGCCCACCCAGCAATAGGTTTTCATGCGGTCGCGCACGCGGCCGCCCAGCAGTTCGAAGACCGGCGCGCCGAGTACCTTGCCCTTGATGTCCCACAGGGCCTGGTCGATCCCCGCGATGGCGCTCATGAACACCGCGCCGCCGCGATAGAACCCACCGCGATACATCGCCTGCCAGAGATCGTTGATGCGCGAGGGGTCCTTGCCGATGACGAACTCGGAGAGTTCATGCACCGCCGCTTCCACCGTGCGTGCGCGACCTTCCACGACGGGTTCGCCCCAGCCGACGACGCCGTCGTCGGTTTCCATCTTGAGGAACATCCAGCGTGGCGGCACGCGGTAGGTAGTGATGCGGGTGATCTTCATGCTTATACCGCGCGATAGGCTTTGACGAAGGCTTGCGCACGTTCGCGTGTGCGCGAGACGGGCTGGCCTGCTTTGTACAGATCGCTGCCGAGGCCCGCACCGATGCAACCGGCATCGAGGAACTGTCCGATGTTTTCGGGCGTGACGCCGCCCACGGCCAGCAAGGGGATGTCCGGCGGCAGTACCGCGCGGATTGCCTTGACGTAGCCGGGCCCCCATTGCGCTGCGGGAAAGAGCTTCAACGACTGCGCGCCCGCTGCGAGGGCGGCGAACGCCTCGCTGGGCGTGCTGAACCCGATGGACGTGTACATGTCGCGTTCGCGCCCGCGCCGGATCACCGCGGGATCGGTGTTCGGCGTGACCAGCAGATGGCCACCGAGGTCGGCCACGGCATCCACGGCGTCCGGCGTGAGCACGGTGCCGGCACCGACCAGCGCACGATCGTCCGCGGCATCCAGAGCCAGAGGAATGCTGCGTTGCCAGTCCGGCGAATTGAGCGGTATCTCGATGGCGTCGAAGCCCGCCGCGAGCAGCACCGCGACGTGGGCGACGACCTCGTCGGGCGTGATGCCGCGCAGGATGGCGATGAGCGGAAGAGCGGTAGGCCAGGCCATGGGCGTCACTCGTGATAGAGCTGGGAACGGCCACCGTCGATGCGAATGTCGGCAGCGTTGATGTAGCGTGCTTCGTCGGAGGCGAGGAACAGCGCGGTATAAGCGATTTCCTCCGGCTCGCCGATGCGCTTGTTCGGAAGGATCGCCTCCTGCCGGCGACGCTCCGCCTCGGGATCGGGCGCGGCGGCGAAACCTGCTTCGGCGATGGCCGTCAGCACCAGCCCCGGCGAAATCGAATTCACGCGTATGCCCCGCGCGGCGTACTCGATGCCCAGCGCCTTGGTCAGGCCGATCAGCCCGTGCTTGGCGACCGGGTACGGGAAGCAGTGCGGAATGATCTTGTGACCGTGGACCGAAGCGATGTTGACGATGCTGCCGTGTCCCAGTTCGAGCATGCCGGGCAGCACCGCCTTCGCGCAGTTCCAGGCGCCTTTCAGGTCCACCTCGAAGCAGCGCGTCCATTCGTCGTCGCTCAGCGACAGGGGATCGTTGAAGACGTTGATGCCGGCGTTGTTCACCAGCACGTCGGGTGCGCCGAAGCGCTCCGTTGCGGCAGCCACCATGCGTGTCACGGCGTCGGGGTGGGTGACGTCGGCCTCGAACAGCATGGCGTCCTGGGTGTCGAGGCTCGCTAGCGTCTCGCGGGCCTGCGCATTGTCTTCCAGCACGTTGAGGACGACCTTCGCGCCGTGCATGGCAAACAGGCGCGCGGTCGCGGCGCCGATGCCCTGCGTGGCGCCAGTGACGATGGCGACCTTGCCCGCAAGGCGCGGCAGCGGCGTGATGCGCGGATCGGGGCGGTGGCTCATGCGCGTGGCCCCTGGCCGTAACGTGCCTCCGGCAGGCCGCGACCGCGTGGCGGCGTGCCGATGAAGATCGCGCCGTTGTCCGGCTCGCGCGTATGCACGGCGGCGTCGAGACCCTTGTGCGCCGAGGTGATGACCATGCGGTCGAGCGCGCTGCCGGCGAAGCTGACGCAGCTTGGCTGGCGTGCGGGGAGATCGATCACGGCATCCGCGCGACCGTCGGGCGCATAGCGCACCACGCGCGAGGCGCCCCACTGGGCATTCCAGAGAAACCCATCGGCGTCCACAGTGGAGCCGTCAGGCTCATGCCCCGCTTCCAGTTCCGCGAACACGCGGATGCGATCGATCTCGCCGCTCGTGGCATCGTAGTCGCAGGCCATGATCTGCGCGGTGGGCGAGTCGGTGAAGTACATCGTGCCGCCATCGGGGCTGAAGCAGATGCTGTTGGTGATCGCGGCCTTGGGCAGCGCGAGGCGGGTGAGCTTGCCATCGGCGCTGTAGCGCCAGAACGAGGCGGTCTTTTCCGGGCCGCGCTCGTTGAGCGTACCGAAGATGAAGTGGCCGGCACGGTCGCAGCGGCCGTCGTTGGCGCGCATGCCGACAAGGTCGGGCTCGATGTCCTCGAGCACGGTGAGGTTGCCGTCGCGGGTGTCGTAGCGGGCGAGCTGCTTTTCCAGCGCCAGCAGGAGCACACCCGGTTCGCTGGTGAGTGTAAAACAGCACAGGCGCGCCGGCATCGCCGTCTCGGTGATGTGGCCCGTGGTGGGGTCGTATGCATAGAGCCGCGAGGCGGCAATGTCGGTCCAGCGTACGAGTTGCAGGTGGTCGTCCCAGATCACGCCTTCGGCATGGGCCTGGCGGTGGGCGGATATTGGTTTGAAGGCGTCGGTCATCAGCGTGATTGCCTGCGGTTCTTGAGCTGATCCACGAGCACGGCGACGAGCAGGATGCCGCCGCGGACGAGGTACTGGTAGAAAGTATCGATGTTCATGAGGCTCATGGCATTTTGCACGGTCCCCATGATGAGGACGCCAACGAGCACGCCGCTGATGCTCGCACGGCCGCCCATCAACGACACGCCGCCGAGCACACAGGCTGAAATGACGTTGAGTTCGAAGCCTTCCCCGGCATTGGGCTGGCCGCTGGTGATGCGCGAGGCGAGGATGACGCCCGCCAGCGCGGCGATGAGGCCCTGGATCAGGAAAATGGCGATGCGGACGCGGTCTACGGCGACGCCGGCCAGGCGTGCGGCATCGGGGTTACCGCCAATGGCGAGCGTGTTGCGCCCATAGGCGGTCTTGTTGAGCAGCACGCCGAAGACCACGAAGCAGGCCAGGGTGACCCATACCGGCACGGGCAGCCCGATGAATTCGGCGCTGCCGAGCGCGAAGAAGGACTCGTTGGTCACGCCGACGGCTTGCCCGTGCGACGCGATGAAGGCGAGGCCGCGAACGATTTCCATGGTCGCCAGCGTCGTGATGAGCGCATTGATCTTCAGCTTCGCGATCACGGCGCCATTGACGAAGCCCACCAGCGCGCCGGCGGCGAGACTCACGGCGATGCCTATCGCCACGCTGCCTGTCGCGTTGGAGACGATCGCGCAGAGCACGCCAGCGAAGGCCACGGTCGATCCGACCGAAAGGTCGAAGTCGCGCGAGGCGAGGCAGAACATCATGGTGCATGCCACCATGCCGATCTGCGAGACCGACAGTGCAAGGCCGACGACGTTATCCCAGGAGAAGAAATAGCGCACCGTCGCGCTGAGCACGACGAACAGCACCACGAAGATGCCGATCAGGCTGTAGTCGTCGACGATCTGCCAGAGCAGGGCGCGGCGACGCTCTTCGCGCGTGTCGCGTTGGGGCACGATGGCGGCGGCGTTGGGCTCGGTCATGGGTCAGGCGTTCCTTATCGCGGTAGATCCCGCCCCTTCGGGCAGGGCAGCGGCGAGGACGTTTTCCTCGGTCGCCGAGGCGCGGTCGAACTGTGCGGTGATACGGCCGCGGCACATGGTGACGACGCGGTCCGATACGCCCAGCACTTCGGGTAATTCGCTGGAGATCATCACCACGGCGACGCCGCGCCCAGCGAGTTCGTAGAGCACGTTGTAGATCTCGTTCTTCGCGCCGACGTCGATACCGCGGGTCGGTTCGTCGACGATCAGCACACGCAGGTCTTTTTCCGCCAGCCAGCGCGAGAGCACGGCTTTCTGCTGGTTGCCGCCGGAAAGAAGACGGATTTCCTGGCGACGATGCGGGGTGCGGATGCGCAGGCGATCGATATACGTATCGGCAGTGCGTGCCTCGTTGCGGTCGTTCACGAACAGGCCGGCGACGAGATGGTTGCGCCGTGCGCTGATGTTGATGTTCTCCGAGACCGAGCGAACGCCGATGATGCCTTCTTCCTTGCGGTCCTCCGGGCAGAACACCAGGCCGTGGCGAATCGCGTCGCGCACGTGCGAGGGTCGGATGGGCTTGCCGTCCACGAGCACCTCGCCTGACGTTCGGCGGTCGGCGCCGTAGATCACCCGCATGATCTCGGAGCGACCGGCACCCACCAGGCCAAAGAAGCCGACGATCTCGCCGGCCCGGACGTCGAAGCTCACCGGCAACGGTACGGCGCGCCCTGCCACGCCTTTCACCGAGAGCCGCACGTCGCCTTGCGTGCGCGGCGTGTAACCGAAGATGTCGCCGATCTCGCGGCCGACCATGCGTTGCACGAGCATGTCGCGTGTGACGCCTTCGAGCGCGTCGAAGTCCGCCACCTTGCGCCCGTCACGGAAGATCGTGGCGGCATCGCACAGCTCGAAGATCTCGTCGAGGCGATGCGAGATGTAGATCATGGCCTTGCCCTGCGCGCGCAGATCGCGAACGAGGCGGAACAGTACGTCCGTTTCCCGGTGCGAGAGCGAACTGGTGGGTTCGTCGAGCGCGAGGATGGTGGCATCGCGCAGGATCGCCTTGACGATCTCCACCATCTGGCGCTGCCCGATCGACAGTTGCTTGAGCCTCGCGCGGGGATCGAGGTCGACGCCCAGAGCGTCCAGGCGCTCGCGCGTCCACGCCAGGGCGCGACGGCGGTCGACGAAGCCGAAGCGCGTCGGCAGGCGGCCGAGGAGGAGATTCTCCATGACGGAGAGTTCCGGTACGTACTGGAGCTCCTGGTGGATCACGGCGACGCCGGCCGCAATGGCGTCGGCGGCGCTGCGAAAATGCTGTACCTGTCCGTCGATCGCGACCTCGCCTTCGTCGGGCACGTACTCCCCGCCGAGGATCTTCATCATCGTGGACTTGCCGGCGCCGTTCTCGCCGAGCAGGCCGTGCACGCTACCGGCGCGCACCTGGAAGCCCACATCACCGAGTGCGCGCACACCGGGAAACGTCTTCCCGATGTGGCGGAACTCGAGGCGCGGGCTGCCGCTCGTCGTCAAAGCCCCATCTCCTTGCGTACTTCGGCAGCGTTGTCGCGCGTGATGAGCTTGCCCGTGGTCAGCGTGAGCTGGGGTGGCGCCTTGCCGTTCTTGATCCACTCGTACATGTTCACTGAGGTTTCGTAGCCGTGGCGCTTCGGGCTGATCAACACGCTGCCGAAGAAACCGGTCGGCTGGGCCTTCTCGAACTCGTTGAGCGCCGATTGGCTGCCGCCGATGCCGACGCCGATCAAGTCGTCGGCGCGGAAGTTGCGACCTTCCGCCGCGCGCACCGCGCCGAGCACGGCTTCGTCGTTCAGGCCGAAGGCAACCCAGTGCTTGTACTTCGGATTCTGGGTGATCGCGATGTTGGCGGCGTTGAAGGCGTTTTCCGTATCCGTCTTGGCCTGCGGCGCGTTGACGACGTTGTCCTTTGGGAAGCCCGAGGCGGTCAGCGCAGCAATGGCGCCATCCGTGCGTTCCTTCGCGGTGGGCAACTGGTCGTAGGAAATGCGCAGGGCGCCGGTTTCTTCCGGCTTCCATCCGCGCTTCTTCATCTCGTCGGCGATGGCCTGGCCGACCTGCTCGCCGATCTTCGTGGCGGAGATGCCCATGTGCGGTACGGACTCGATGGGATTGCCGGAGCCATCGACGAGGCGGTCGTCCACCGTCATCAGTTTCAATCCGTCGGCTTTCGCCTTGGCGACGATCGAAGGACCAAGCTTCACGTCGGGCGTGCAGATGATGAAGCCCTGGGCATGCTGAGCCTTCAGGTTGTCGATGGTGGTCAGCACCTGGCCGCCGTCGGGCGCACCGATCTTCACCAGAGTGAAGCCTTTCTCCTTGGCCGCTTGCTCGGCGTACTTCCATTCGTCCTGGAACCAGGGTTCCTCGGGCTGCTTAACGACGAAGCCGATCTTCACATCCTCGTTGGAACCCGAGGAGCAGGCGGAAAGAGCCAGCGCCAGGGCAAGCGCCTTGAGGCCAAGGGCGATCTTCATCTTCATGCGGTGCTCCTCGTGAGACTCATGCAGGGGTTAGTCGACCAGCCCGCGGCGGCGGGCGACGGCGATGGCGCCGTACCCCGCGAGATCGCGTTGCTCGTCGTCGCCCAGCACCGTGACGGTGCCGGAGAAGAAGTCGTCGCCCTCCACCAGCCTGCCGATGGCCTCGCGCAGGATGGGCTTGCCGCTGACGACGAAGCGCGTGCCGGGATTCATCCGGATCGCACTGGAATTCTTGAGGGTGAGCAGGTCCGACCCGAGCACGGCGCCAAGCAGAAAGTTGGCGCGTGCGTTCGCGTCGTAGACGGCGAACTGATCGAGGATGCGCACGCTGAAACACGCGCGACCCAGGCCGATCTTCTTCGCCGATGCGGCGCCCGCAAGCAGCATTTCCGCATCGATGCGCGAGGCGAAACCGTCCTTCAGTGAGCCGGCGAGAATGGTGTCGTGCGAGATCACATGCAGCAGTTCGCCGGCGAGCGTGGTGACGCAGCCGTCGATGCGGCGCTGCGCATCGATGCTGACGAACTTCGAGTGCGAACCGGGAAGCACGATGACGGTGGCCTCGTCGAGGCCCAGGCGTTCGACGAGGGCGAACGATTCCACTTCCTCGCCGCGCATCATGTCCATGGCCTCGCAGTTGTGCAGGCCGATGTGCTCGACGTTGTTGCGCACGCCCGGCACGAACCAGATCGGTGCGTGCCAGACGTTGGCGATCAGACTCTCTCGCATCGCGCCAGCGAGATCGTCGATGCCGGCGGCGGCTACGACGTGGGGAATCTCGCACAGCCCCATGTTCGAGGTGATCATGCCCGAGGCCAGCGCGCGGTCGATCTGGGTCGGTTCCAGGCGTGCTACGGCCAACGCCTCCGCGATCGTCTCGCGTACGCCTTCTTCGAGCTTTGCCTTACTTCCCGTGATCGCCGTATCGCGCACGCCGACCTGACGGGCGGCCCGGCCGATCACGTGGCCGTCCTGCCAGACGGTGACACGCGTGTTGGTGGTGCCGGTGTCGACGGTGAGGATGTTCATCGCAGGTCCGTTCGTAAAACGCCCTGGATTCTTGGCGTCGCCTGCCAAGGCAGGCAAACTAGAAATTCTTCGGGCCTTCCTCAAATTTTTCTTGATGACCTTGCAATGAAGCGCTCGTTACCCCTCAACGCCGTGCGCGTGTTCGAGCTTGCAGCGCAGCATTCAAGCTTTACCAAGGCAGCCGAAGAGTTGTCGCTCACCCCCGCCGCGGTGAGCGCGCAAGTCAAATTATTGGAAGGCTATCTCGGTACGCCGCTGTTTGTGCGTAGCAACAATCGCTTGAAGCTCACCGCAGCGGGGGAGAATTACTTTCCGCGCATTCGCGACGCTTTTCGTGCATTGCAGCAGGCCACCGACCAGGTCATGGGGCAGCGCAGCGCGTCGCTTCGCGTGTCCGTGCCGCCGACCTTCGGCACAAAGTGGCTCGTGCCGCGCCTGTTTCGATTCTTCGCAAAGCACCCCGACATTGCGGTGGAAGTGGTCACGGACGGCGGCGAGGGCGTGTGGGATCTTGCGGTGGACGATCGTCCGATCGACGGTGCGGAGCAGGCGATCCTCGCCGTGAGTCGCTATACCCCGGTGTGCTCGCCCGGCGTGGCGGCGCAACTGCAAGGACCAGAGGATCTCGCCGCGCAGATGCTGCTGCACGAACGGCCGGGCCGTCGCGCTGCGCCGGCTGTGGGCTGGGATCAGTGGCTTGAAAGCGCCGGGGTAAGTCCCGGTTCCGTCTCTCGCGACATGGGTTTCGGCGACGGCACGATGATGTTGCAGGCGGCCATCGAAGGGCAGGGCGTCGCCTTGGCCCAGGAACTGCTCGTGGCGTATGACCTGGCGGCCGGCAGACTCGCCGAACCGTTCCGCCTGGACGTACCGCTGCAGCACACCTATTACCTCGCCGTATCGCGCGAGGCCGGTGCGCGTGACGAGACGGGGTTGTTCAAGCAGTGGCTCTTCGCCGAACTGGGTACGGTGCCGTAACACCGAGGCGCGCTGATGCGTGCCGAGTCAGGTTCAGCAGTCGCGCTCGGCCTTCTTCCGCCGCCACCAGATGAATCCTACGATCGCGATGGCAGCAACGATGGCGAGCCACAGCCCCGTCTGCCCGCGGTGGATCCACATGGCCAGCCACTCGTGGTTGTGCGCGCCGAAGTAACCGAGATAGACCCAGATCGGTACGCTGATCGCAGCGGCAAGGCCGTCCAACAGCAGGAAGCGGAAGAAGCCCACGCGGTGGGTCGCGCCGGCGGTGATGAACACGGCAGTGCGCATGCCCGGAAGGAAGCGGGCCACGAACATCATGCGGTTGCCGTAGCGCTCGAACTTTTCCTGGACCTTCGCGTAGCGCTCGGGCGTCAACAGGCGCGCGACGAGTCGCCAGCTCATGATCCGTCCGCCGAAGTGGCGCCCCAGCAGGAACATCGTGGAATCGCCGACCAGCACGCCGGCCATGCCGACGCCGACCATCGTGTGGACGTCGCCATAGCCCAGGCCTGTGATGATGCCGCCGGCTACCAGCGTGATGTCTTCGGGAAGCGGAATGCCCGCGCCGCAAAGCATCAGGGCGAAGAAGACGGCGAGGTAGCCGTTCCTTCCAAAGAAATCGACGAGGTCGTTGAGCAGGTCCATCAGCAGCGCACGAATCCGGCTTCGGCCGGTCCCTTGGAGAAACGGAAAGGGGATGATCCCATGGATCGCGTTAGGTTCGCGGTGCGCCGCATCATTCGCCGTCCATCTGGGCGGGCGCGGCGCGGGCCGCCAGCAGGACACGCAGCTCGGCTTTCTCGGTGTCGTCGAGCACGCCATCACGCGACTTGGCGATGAGGTATTCGCGCCGCTGGGTGGTGACCTGGCGCTGCATCTGCGCCAGGGCGTCCAGGAACTCGGTGCGCTGCATGTCCGCTTCGCCGATGACTTCGGCTTGCATCAGCTTCTGCAGTGACGTGTATTCGGGGCGGTCGAGAAAGTGCTCGACGAGCACGGCGGGGTTGATGCCCGGTCGCGCACGCGCCACGTCGATCAACTCCGCAAGCAGTTCCACCCCAGGACGCTCGAGGCGAAGGAAGGCGTAGGGTGGCTCGACTTCTTCTGCCAGCGACGGCTGCGCAAGCAACAAGGTGATCGCGCTGCGTACGAGGCTGCGTTGAACGTTGGCGGGGCGAGTCGGTGCCTGCCGGGCCGGTGCGGGTTCGGCGTCGAGTACCGCGCGAGCGCCGGTGCGGCGTTGCAGCTCCTGCGCCATAAGGTCGCGGAACGCGCCATCCGGCAGCTTCGCGATGAGCGGACGCGCCCGTTCGGCGAGTCGCGCCTTGCCGTCGATACGACTGGTATCCACGTCCCGGCCGAGTTCCTCGAAGAAATACTCGGACATCGGCATGGACGCCTTCATCCGCTGCTCGAAGCCTTCTTTGCCTTCCTTGCGAACGAGCGTGTCCGGGTCTTCGCCATCGGGCAGGAACAGGAAGTGAGCCTGACGGCCATCGCGCATGCGCGGGAGGATCGATTCCAGGGCGCGCCAGGCCGCCTGGCGGCCGGCGCGGTCGCCGTCGAAGCAGAAATAGACGTCCGGCGCGGCGCGGAACAATACCTCCGCGTGCTCAGGCGTGGTCGCGGTACCGAGCGTGGCGACGGCGATGGGCAGGCCGGCCTGATGCAGGGCGATCACGTCCATGTAGCCCTCCACCACCATGATCCGGGTGAGGTGCTGGTGGGCCTGCTTCACCTGCCACAACGCGAACAGTTCGCGGCCTTTGTGGAACAGTGGCGTCTCGGGAGAGTTGAGGTATTTCGGGCTTTGCTCGGACGACAGCACGCGCCCGCCGAACGCGATGACGCGGCCGCGGCGGTCGAGGATGGGGAACATCACTCGCTCGCGAAAGCGGTCGTAGCGGTTGCCGCGCTCGTTGCTGGCGACCATGCCCGCCTCGTTCAGGAGCTGGCGTCGCCGGTCGGTGGTGCCCAGTGCCTTCAACACGCCATCGAAGCCTGCCGGTGCCCAGCCGATGCGGAAGCGCTTGACGATCTCGTCGTCGAGGCCGCGGCGGTCCACGTATGCACGGGCTTCGGGGCTGTTGCCCAGTTCGCGCTGGTAGAAGCTGGCCGCCTCGTCCAGCAGGGTATAGAGGTCGCTGCGGTCTTCGCGCGGTTTATCGTCGCGGGTGCCTTCATAAGGCACCTTGAGGCCCGCGGACTGGGCCAGTTCCTCGATGGCATCGGGGAATTCCAGGCGGTCGTAGTCCATGATGAACTTGATCGCGCTGCCATGCGCACCGCAACCGAAGCAGTGAAAGAACTGCTTCTGCGGGCTGACATAGAAGGAGGGGGACCGCTCGTTATGAAACGGGCAGCACGCGGTCCATTCCCGCCCCGCCTTCTTCAGCGGCACGCGCCGCTCGATCACGTCGACGATGTCGACGCGAGTCAGCAGTTCATCGATGAAGCTGTCGGGAATACGGCCACGCATCAGTCCCCTAGGATGCCATGCATCCGCGTCCGTATGGCGACTGGCGTGGGTTTAGAACGCCAGCTTGAAGACGCCGATGACGGCGAGGATCGCGATCACGAACAGGATCAGGAAGATCGCGAAGCACACCTTGGCGATGGTGGCGGCCACGCCGGAGACGCGGCTGAAGCCGAGCGCGCCGGTAACCAGGGCGATCAGACCGAAAATGATGGCGTACTTGAGCATGGAATTGATCCGTCAGATGCCGGAGGTACCCACCCCCGGTCGCGAGCGGAGGATGCGTTGACCTGCGTGGGGACCTTGTGAAACCGCCCGGAGGGCCCTTCAGTGGGGAGTCCCTGTGGGAGCCGCCATGGCGGCGAGAAGCCAACGAAGCGGTGTAGCCGTGAGGAAAACCCCTCAAGCCATGTTGCCGCGAGGCAGGCTTTCCTCGCCGCCATGGCGGCTCCCACAGGAGTGGCCCATGGCGGCGGGATGTGCCTGGATCAGGCCAGCTTTGCCTTGATGCGGCCCGCCGCGGCGGCCATGTCGGCTCGGCCGGCGGCCTTTTCCTTGACCAGGGCGACGACCTTGCCCATGTCGCGGGCGCTGGTGGCGCCGGACTCGGCAATGGCGGCTTCGATGATCGCGTCGAGTTCGGCGTCGTCGAGCTTCGCCGGCAGGTAGCCGTCGATGATGCCCATCTCGTAGCGTTCGATGTCGGCCAGGTCGGTGCGGCCGGCCTTGTCGTACTGCTCGATCGAGTCGCGGCGCTGCTTCTGCATCTTTTCGAGCACGGCCAGGACCTGGGTGTCGTCCAGTTCGATGCGCTCGTCTACCTCGCGCTGCTTGATCTGAGCCTGGACCAAGCGAATGACGGCCAGCCGGTCCTTTTCCCCGCCCTTCATGGCGGCCTTCATGTCTTCGGTGATCTTTGCCTTGAGACTCATCGCTTTTCTCCGGGACGACGAAAAGCCGGCTTTACCTTTCGGCAAAGCCGGCTCGGGATGTTCCGCCTGACTGCGGTGGCTGCGGGACCGCGCCAGCCGCGATACCATGCCGGCCAAGAGGCCGGATGGTGGATCAGTACATGCGGGTCCGGCGCGTCGTGTCGCGGGACAGACGGCGCAGGTGACGCTTCACCGCGGCAGCGCGCTTACGCTTACGCTCCTGGGTCGGCTTTTCGTAAAATTCGCGCTTGCGCGTTTCGGCCAGCACGCCAGCCTTCTCGCACGTACGCTTGAAGCGGCGAAGGGCAAGCTCAAACGGCTCGTTCTCGCGGACTTTAACGCTCGGCATGGAAACTCCACTTGTTTAAACTGACCCGTGAAGCCGGGTGAGCCGTGGATTATAACGTGATCGAGATGAGAAATTCAAAGCCTGTTCTGGGCGTGGAAACGTCCTGCGATGAAACGGGCGTCGCGCTGCTCCGCTGGGACCCGGAAAACCCGGGCCGCGGCCTGCTTTCCCATGCGCTTTTCAGCCAGATTGCCCTGCATGCCGAGTACGGCGGCGTGGTGCCGGAATTGGCCAGCCGCGATCACGTGCGCAAGCTGCTTCCGCTGGTCCGCGAGGCGCTGAAGACGGCCGGGTTGACCCCGGCCGACCTGGGCGGCGTGGCCTATACCGCGGGTCCGGGCCTGGTGGGTGCGCTGCTGGTGGGGGCTTCCGCGGCGCGAGCCATGGCCTGGGCACTCGGCGTGCCGGCCATCGGCGTACATCACATGGAAGGCCACCTGCTGGCTCCGCTGTTGGAAGACGACCCGCCGGAGCCCCCGTTCGTGGCGCTGCTGGTCTCGGGCGGCCATTCCATGCTGGTGGAGGTGAAGGCCATCGGCCAGTACCGCATCCTCGGCGACACGCTGGATGACGCGGCGGGCGAGGCCTTCGACAAGACCGCCAAACTCATGGGTTTGCCGTATCCGGGTGGCCCGGCGCTGGCGAAGCTGGCCGAGCAGGGCGTGCCGGGGCGTTTTCGGTTCTCGCGCCCCATGGTCGATCGCCCTGGCCTCGATTTCAGCTTCTCGGGTTTGAAGACCCAAGTGCTGCTGGCCTGGCAGGCATCGGATAAGAGCGAACAGACCCGCGCCGACATCGCTCGCGGCTTCGAGGAAGCCATCGTGGACACGCTGGCGATCAAGTGCCGCCGCGCGCTGGACGCTACGGGCGCGAAGCGGCTGGTGATTGCCGGCGGCGTGGGCGCGAATCGCCGCTTGCGGGAACAGTTGGCTCAGGCAGGCGAGGCCGACGGCTTCCGCGTCTACTTTCCGCGTTTGGCGTTCTGCACGGATAACGGGGCCATGATCGCGTTGGCCGGCGCCATCCGCCTGGCCGCCGGCCAGCATCAGGACGAGACGATCCAGGTCCACCCGCGCTGGAACCTGGAAACGCTGCCCTCGGCCGTCTGATCGCGGGCGATGATGCGAGATCGCGCCATCGCCCGCTTGGGATGCTCTGAATAAGTTCTCGCAAGCGCCACGTCACCCTATCCCTTTGTTTTTTATACGTGAGGGCCGAGCCTGTCTGTCCGCAGATCTTCGGTGCGCCGGCTCAACAGACGGCCAGTCTGCCTTCGCCGACGCCCCTGTGATCTGCGAACAGACAGGCTCGGTGGCGCTTGCGATAACTTGTTCAGAGCATCCCTTGCGCGACACCGCCTTCGTCGCCGACCCTGTAACACTTCCTCCAGGCATTACGACCCCCATGGATATCGTCTTTATCGAGGACCTGCGCATCGATGCGGTCATCGGCATCTACGACTGGGAGCGCCGCATCCGGCAAACCCTGTCGTTCGATCTTGAGATGGCGTTCGACAATCGACGCCCGGCCGCGAGCGACGACATCGCCCACACTCTCAACTACAAGTCGGTCGCGAAGCGCTTGCAGGCATATGTCGAAGCGTCCAGCTTCGGCCTCGTCGAAACCCTGGCCGAACGTTGCGCCGAGATCGTGCGCGAGGAATTCGGGGTGAGCTGGGTCCGCCTCAAGCTGTCGAAGCCCGGCGCGGTGCGCGGCGCGCGTGCGGTCGGTGTGCGGATCGAGCGAGGCACGCGGCCGACATGATCGAGCCGGCACGCATCGAAGGGCTGCTCAAGGACACCATCGCGTCGCCGGAGCTCCGGCAGTTCGTCCTCGTGGCGGGTCTGCTCGCCATCGCCTGGATCGTCGGACTGCTCGGCCGGTTGTTCCTGCATCGTGTGGTGCGCGTGGCGACGCGGCATACCGCCTGGCGCTGGGACGATGCGCTCTATGAGTACGGCACGTTCCGCTGGCTGGCGCGCATGCTTCCTGCCATCGTCGTGTACTACGGCATCGCGTTGTTGATGCCCGTCGCGGAAGACAGCATCGGAGCGCTCGTGCGCAACGTGGCCGTGTGCTGGATGATCGTCTGTGTGATCGCGGCGATGGCCCGTGCGCTGCTCGCCTTCGAATCGCTCTACAGCGCCACGCCTGCCGGCAAGCGTTCGATCAAGGGCGTGGTGCAGTTGCTGCAACTCGCGTTGTGGATCGTGGCGCTGGTGCTGGTCGTCACCAAGCTCACCCATCAGAGCATTGGCCTGCTGCTTTCGGGTATCGGCGCGATGTCCGCCGTGCTGCTACTGGTGTTCAAGGACACCATCCTCGGCTTCGTCGCGGGCATCCAGCTCAGTACCAATGACATGCTTCGCGTGGGAGACTGGATCACGATGGCCTCGGCGGGCGTCGACGGCGACGTGATCGACATCACCCTGCACACGGTCAAGGTGCGCAATTTCGATCGCACCATCGTCACCGTGCCCACGTGGAAACTCATCGGGGAGTCGTTCCAGAACTGGCGCGGCATGACCGAGTCCGGCGGTCGCCGGATCAAGCGCGAGCTCTTCGTGGACGCCGCCTGCGTGCGCTTCCTCGACGAGGAGGAACTGGAACGCTTCGGCAAGGTGCACCTGCTCAAGGCGTACCTGGAGCGCAAGCGCGAGGATATCCGTCGCTGGAACGAGGCCTTGGGTGAGCCGGGCAAGCTGCCGGTGAACCGGCGTCGGCAGACCAACATCGGCGCATTCCGCGCCTATGCCGAGGCATACCTGGCCGCACACCCGGACGTGCATGACAAGATGACCCGCATGGTGCGCATGCGCGACCCGGGGGCGCAGGGCATTCCGCTGGAGGTCTACTGCTTCACCAACACGGTCGTCTGGCTCGATTACGAGCGCATCCAGGCCGACATCTTCGATCACCTCATCGCGATCCTTCCCGAGTTCGGCCTGCGCCCGTTCCAGCAGCCTTCCGGTGGCGACGTACGCGAAGGCGTCGCGGCGTTGCACACCTCGCTGGCGACGGAGGGCTGACGTGGGCCGCGCCTATCTGAGCCTGGGTTCCAACCTCGACGCCGAGCACTGGCTCGGCCTGGCGGTGGCGGAGCTGCGCGCGCGCTTCGGTCCTCTGGACGTGTCGCCGGTCTATCGCAGTACCGCAGTCGGTTTCGACGGGCCCGATTTTCTCAACCTCGCCGTCGCGATGGAAAGCGACCTCGCGCCGGAAGCCCTCAACGACTGGCTGCATGCGCTGGAAGATCGCCATGGGCGTGTTCGCGGCGGCGATCGCTACGCGAGCCGCACGCTCGACGTCGACATCGTTCTATACGACGACCTGGTGTTGAGCGGCGCGGGTCATTTGCAAATACCGCGTGCCGAGCTGCGCCATGCCTTCGTGCTCAAGCCCCTCGCAGACATTGCTCCCGACCTTCGCCACCCGGTCGACGGCCGGACGATGGCGCAGCTCTGGGAGGCATTCCCCAAGGAAAGCGAACCCCTTGTGGTGGACGAGCACTGCACCCTGGCACTCGCGGGCCGCGCCTCATCGCCGGGGGCCTGACGACGCGGTGGCGGCAGTCACCGCAAGATGCTACAACGCCTCCCACATCGGACAAGGGGGTTCAAGGAAATGGGTAAGTTCGCACGTAGTTGGGCGCTGATGAAATCCAGCGCCAACATTCTTCGCCAGGACAAGGAGCTGATGCTCTTTCCGCTGCTGGCAGGTCTGGCCTCGCTGGTGGTGATCGCGACCTTCGCGTGGCCCGTCTTCGCACTGGCGTCGAGCCACCACGCGGAGTTTGAAGGCCAGCGCGAGCATGTCTCGCCGATCTTCATGCTGGTCAGCTTCCTGTTCTATTTCGTGCAGTACAGCGTGGTGATCTTCTTCAACGTCGCCCTCGCGTCGGCGGCGATGATCCGTCTCGATGGCGGAAATCCCACCCTTGGCGACGGCATTCGTGTCGCCATGAGCAAGCTGCCCAACATCATCGGCTATGCGCTGATCTCGGCCACCGTCGGCATGATTCTCCGTGCCCTGCAGGAGCGTTTCGGCCTGATCGGGCGGATCGTGGTGGGCTTTCTCGGCTTCGGCTGGACGGTTGCGACCTTCCTCGTCGTGCCGGTGCTCGCCGCGCAGGACGTGGGTCCGGTGGATGCGGTGAAGCGCAGCGCGTCGCTGCTCAAGGACACCTGGGGCGAGAACCTCATCGGCAACGCCGGCATCGGCGTGGCGGGTGGCATCCTCACCTTCTGCCTGATCTTCGTCAGTGGCGTTCTGTTCTTCGCGGCGGCGAGCACGCATTCGGTAGCCTTGATGGTGGCCGTCGGTGTCGTCGCCATCATCGCGCTGGTGGCGCTGAGCCTGTTCCAGACGGCCATGCACGGTGTGTATTCGGCGGCGCTGTACCGCTTTGCGCACGACGGCGATCCGGGCCAGGGCTTCGATCGCGCGCTGCTCGAATCGGCGTTCCGCCAGAAGAAGTAAGCACACGGGCCGCCTCAGGGCGGCCCGTTTCTTTCAGGGGATCAGATGGCGAGCGCTCGCCCGCCATCCACGCGCACGACCTGCCCGGTCGTGTAATGCGCATCCAGCAGCAACCAGCGCACCGCTTCTGCCACGTCTTCCGGTTCGCCCTTGCGACCGAGCGGCGTTTTCGCGATCAAGGCCTCCGCGGCCTCTTCGGGCTTGCCCGAGGTGGGCCACAGGATCGCGCCGGGAGCCACGGCATTTACCCGGACCTCGGGGGCCAGTTCTTTCGCGAGTGCCTGGGTCAGCATGGCCAGCGCGGCTTTCGCCATCGAATACACCGGATGGCCGGCGAGCGGCCGTTCCGCATAGATATCGACGATGTTGACGATGGCCCCCCTGGCGTCACGCAGCGCGGGCGCGGCAGCCTGGGCGAGGAAGAAGGGCGCGCGCGCGTTGGCGGCAAACAGGTCGTCCCATTGCGCGGGCGAGGTCTGGCCGACCGGCGTGGGATAGAAGGCCGACGCGTTGTTGACCAGGCCGTCGAGACGTCCGTACCGATCGAGCACGGTGTCGATGAGCTGCGCCGGTGTCGCATCGTCCGAAAGCGAACCGGAACAGGTCATGGCGCTGTCTGCGCGTGCTTCGTTGAGCGTGCGCGCCAGGGCCGTGGCCTCGTCCGCGGAGTCGCGGTAGTGGATGGCGACATCGCATCCGGCGGCATGCAGGCGGCGCACGATGGCAGCGCCAACGCGGCGCGCGCCTCCGGTGACCAGGACGACGGGGGGCTTGTTCATCGCAACTCCAATTCAGCGCCCACGGAGCTTGCCGCAACGGACGCTCGTCGTCACCTCGGTCGAGAACCCGCGCCATCGCGGTGCGACGTGGTCGGCCTTGCGCGGAATGGCTGTGCGCTTACGCGTCCACGTGCCGCGAGAGCGTTTCGTCGGTGACGACCAGATCGCCGTCCTCGACGTGCACCTCGCCACTGAAGAGGTCCATGGCGGTCTTGGCGACCTGATTCGTGTCGTAATAGGCGTAGGCGCCCACGCCGAGCGCGCCCACGACCGGCAGCCAGCGCGAGATGCCCTTGCCGACCGCGCGCTTGGACACGCTCATGCCGATGCGACCGGCCAGCTTCTGCAACACGCCGGTGGCCGCGGTGCGGAACACCAAGCGGTCGCCGACGCGAATGGCAACGTCGCGAAAGGCCTGCGCGGCCGTGTGACGGAACAGGCACCACAACATCTGCTCGCGGCCCAGCGTGGCCGTCTTGCCATAGGCCGCGGCAATGTCGCTGACGAGCTGCCCCTGGATGCGCCAGATGGCGACCAGCTCAGGCAGCACGGTCAGCCAGCCGAGCGGCCCCGGCGGCAAGGCGAGCGAACCCGCCGTGAGCGCCGCCTTGTTGGCGGCGGCCTTGGTCAGGCGGTGGCACGCTTCTTCCGCACTGCCCACGCTGGCGCGCGGTACGTCGCTTGCCGGGATCTGGCTCACGAAGTCGAGGATGGCCCGGGTGACGGGGCTCTCGTCGCGTCCGACGACGACCGGAACGATTTCCTTGGACGTCGAGGTCTGGGATGCGTCGCGCTTCGCCATCGTTTGCTCCGGGTGACTGGCCTGACATGGTGGCGGCGGCCACGTGAGTCGCCCATGAAGCGAAAGTCGGCAGAAAGGTTGCACCCGCATAGTCGCGTCGCCGAATTCCCCGTTGGCACGTCCGCATATAGTTACGTTATAACATTCTCTTAGAAGAAGGCCCTCATGCCCCGTCTCCGCCTCGCGTTCTGCATCGCCCTCGCCCTGTCCGCCCCCGTCATGGCCGACGACGCCCCGCCGCAAAAGGCCACGAACCTCGGTGAGGTGGACGTCACCGCGCGTCTCGACGAAGCGCGTAACAGCCTGTCGCCCGATACCGGCAGCAGTCAGTACGTCATGGACCGGCAGACGATCCAGGCGCTGCCGTTGGGCGATTCGACGCCGCTCAACCAGGTGGTCTTGCAGGCGCCGGGTGTGGTGCAGGATTCCTATGGCCAACTCCACGTGCGCGGCGATCACGCCAACCTCCAGTACCGCATCAACGGCGTGCTCATTCCGGAGAGCATCGGCGGGTTCGGCCAGACGCTCGACGCGCGGATGATTCAGAACGTGAAGCTGCTCACCGGCGCGCTGCCCGCGCAGTACGGCGAGCGCACGGCGGCGGTCGTCGACATCACCACGCGGAACGCTACCCAGGACGGCGTCGGCGGAAGCGTCGGCGTTACCGGCGGCCAGTTCGGCACGTTCAATCCGAATGCCACCCTGTTCGGGCGCAGCGGCAACTGGAGCGGTTTCTTCACCGCCAACTATCTCGAGAACGACGTGGGCATCGAGAACCCCACGTCCAGCCGCAAGCCGATCCACGACCACACCAACCAGGTGAAGGCGTTCGGTGATATCTCCTACCTCATCAACAACGACACGCGCCTCAGCTTCATGTTCGGCGCGACCAACAACCGGTTCGAGATTCCCAACAACCCGAACCAGACGCCGTCGTTCGGTTATCTCGACGTGACCAACTTCGACTCCGCCCAGCTCAACGAGCGCCAGCAGGAAAAGACCCGCTTCGGCGTGCTCAGCCTGCAGGGCAAGCTCGGCGAGACCGCGTATCAGGTATCGGCGGGGCAGCGCTACAGCAGCCTGGCGTTCACCCCGGATGACATCGGCGACCTCATGTTCAACGGCGTGGCTTCCGACGTGCAGCGCACGAACCGCGCGAGCACGCTGCAAGCCGACTTCTCGACGCCGCTGGGCGACAACCACACGCTTCGCTACGGCATCTATGGCGCCTTCGAACGCGCCAGCGCGAACAACAACGCTCTCGTGTTCCCCGCCGATGCCGATGGCAATCAGACCTCGACCACGCCGATCAACGTCGTCGATGCCAGCCGGATCATCGCGCGCACCTATGCCCTGTACCTGCAGGACGAGTGGAGCATTGGCGAGAAGTGGACGGTGAACTACGGCGTGCGCGCCGATCGCTATGACGCCTTCCGTCCCGAAAGCCAGCTCAGCCCGCGCGTCGGCCTGGTGTACCAGCCGACCGACAGCACCACGATCCACGCCGGCTTCTCCCGCTACTTCACGCCGCCGGCCACGGAAATGATCTCGCCGACGTCGATCGCGAAGTTCGCCGGCACGACCAATGCGTTGCCGGGTGCCGGTAACGACACCCCGCTGGCGGAACGGTCGAGCTACTACGACGTGGGCATCTCGCAGAAATTCGGCGATGCGTGGACCGTCGGCCTCGACAGCTACTCGCGTCACGTCTCGCGCATTCAGGACGAAGGTCAGTTCGGTGCCGCGCTGGTCTACTCGACGTTCAACTACGACCAGGGCAAGGTGAAGGGCGACGAGCTCACGGTGAACTACGACGGCGGCGCGTTGACCGCGTATTTCAACTTCGCCTACAACCGTTCCGTCGGCAAGCGCATCATCACGGGTCAGTACAACTTCAATCCCGACGACCTCGCGTACATCCAGGATCATTTCATCCACCTGGATCACGACCAGAAGTACACCTCGTCGGGCGGGATCAGCTACGCGTTTGCCGATTCCACGCGTATCGGCGCCGATTACCTGTTCGGCTCGGGCCTGCGTCGCGACGGCATCGTGCCGAACGGCGACACCATGCCCGCGTACTTCCAACTCAACCTGAGCGTGTCGCGCGACTTCCACCTGACCTCCGCGGGTGCCACCCACGCGCAATTGGCGCTGGTGAACGCCCTGGATCGCACCTACGAGCTTCGCGACGGATCGGGCATCGGCGTGGGTGCACCGCAGTTCGGTCCGCGGCGTGGCGTGTTCCTTTCGCTCCAGCAGGACTTCTGACGCGACGGAGGGCGGCTGCCTGGGGCGGCCGCCCGCTGGATGCGGGAACCCTGCGCCCCCCGGGGGACGGCCATCCGTTATCCTGCGCGTTCGCCCCCGAACGTGTACGGCATGAACGCACAGCTTCCCGAACCCGGCGCCGACGAGCGCACCCACTCCGATCACCTCGCCGCGCTGCTGCGTGAGGAAATCGCCTCGCACGGTCCGATGCCTTTCTCGCGCTTCATGGAGCGCTGCCTCTACACGCCCGGCCTCGGCTACTACAGCGCGGGCAAGGCGAAGTTCGGCGCCGAGGGCGATTTCATTACGGCGCCGGAACTGGGCACGTTGTTCGCCCGCTGCATCGTTCGCGCCAGCGAACCAGTACTGGCGTCACTTGGTGCCGAGGCGGATTTCCTCGAAATTGGCGGCGGGAGCGGCGCTTTTGCCGAGGCGGCGCTCATGGCGATGGACGCCGCGCAGCGCTTGCCGCGCCGGTTCATGATCCTGGAGCCCAGCGCGGATCTCCGCGAGCGGCAGCGCGAACGCCTGCACGCGGCGCTACCCCCCGAACTGTTCGAGCGTGTCGTCTGGCTGGACGGCCCTCCGGAAACCGACTGGGAAGGCGTGCTGTTCGCCAACGAAGTCATCGATGCTCTGCCGACGACACGCTTCACCACGCGCGATGGCGAAGTGTACGAGGAGCACGTGGTATTGGATGGCGATGGGCGCTTCGTCCGTGTCGATCGTCCGGCCGATGTGTTGGTCGGCGGCGCCGTGCGCCATGTGGAGCGTGATCTCGGACGCGAATTCGAGGCCGGCTACCGCAGCGAGATCCTTCCGCAATTGCCCTATTGGGTGCAGGCCGTAGCAGGAAGCCTGCGTCGCGGCACGATGATCTTCGCCGACTACGGTTACACGCGCGGCGAGTTCTATCTGCCCGAACGCAACGACGGCACGCTGCGCGCGTTCTACCGGCACCGCACGCACGCGGATGCCTTCTATCTTCCTGGCCTGCAGGATCTCACGGCATCGGTGGACTTCACGGCCTTGGCCGAGGCCGGCAACAGTGCCGGCTTTGGCGTCGCGGCGTACATGCCGCAGGCGCAGTTCCTGCTGGCCGCGGGCATGCAGGAATTCTTCGAGAACGACTATCTCGCGCTTACCGACGAGGCGGCACGCTATCGCCTGGCGCAGGAAGTGAAGAAGCTGACGCTCCCCGACCAGATGGGAGAGCGTTTTCAGGTGATGTTGTTTGCCCGTGGCATCGAGGCGACCGCGCTGCCGGCCGAGGTCATGGCGGCCGATCAGGGTTCGCGGCTGTAACAACGGCGGCGGTGCATTAGGCGCCGCCCAGCGGCAGACGCGCTACGGCGGGCTCTCCGGCACGGTGCGTGCGAGCGACGCAATGGCCTGCACCTGCGCCTTCTTCATAGCCTCGCCGATGGCAGGCCCTTGCAACCCCTGCGCAACGAACGGCTGCGACGTCACGGCGGCAGCGGCATCGCGACACGCACGCAGATAATCGGCCTGAGGATACGGCGCCGTCTCGCTGCCGAGCCGGCCGCGCTTGTCGGCCATGCACGCGAGTAGAAAGGTTTCCAGTCGCTCGGGGCGACGCAGCGCGCCGATTGCGTCGAGCAGACGCAGGACGGTGGCGGGCTTGAGTTCGAGCGCCATGTGCGCGTTGAGATGGTGCTTGCAGACCATCTCCGCCATGAACGCGTACTCGGTCGGCACCTTCAGTCGCGCGGAAAGCTCGCGCACCGGCGCGATGCCGCGTTGCTCATGCATGATGTGCCGCGGCAGGACATCGGCGGGGGTCAATGCCTTGCCCAGGTCGTGCGTGAGCGCACACCAGCCCACCAACGCATCGCCCGGCGCGAGCTTCGCCGCGGCATCCAGCACCAGTTCGAGGTGAATGCCCGTGTCGATCTCGGGATGAAACTCCGGGCGCTGCGGTACCCCGTAGAGCGCATCCACTTCGGGAAACAGCACGCGCAGCGCGCCGCATTCGCGCAGCACGCGAACGAAGATGGACGGCATCGGCTCGGACAGCGCTTTGCGCGTTTCCGCCCACACGCGCTCCGGCACGAGGTGATCCGCTTCGCCGTCCTGCACCATGTGCCGCATCAGGGCCATGGTTTCGTCGGCGACCGTAAAGCCGAGCGGCGCATAGCGCGCCGCGAAACGCGCGACGCGCAGCAGACGCACGGGGTCTTCGGCGAAAGCGGGGGAGACATGCCGCAGCGTTCGGGTTTCGATGTCGCGCACGCCGCCGAACGGATCGACGAGCGTCCCGTCGTCGCGCTCGGCGATGGCGTTGATGGTGAGGTCGCGACGTTCGAGATCCTGCTCCACGGTGACCGTGGGATCGGTATGGAAAGCGAAGCCGTGATACCCGCGTCCCGTCTTGCGTTCTGTGCGGGCGAGGGCGTACTCCTCCTTTGTCTCGCCGTGGAGGAATACGGGGAAGTCCTTGCCTACCGCCTTGTAACCGGCCTCTAGCATCGCCTCCGGCGTGGCGCCGACGACGACCCAGTCGCGGTCCACGACGGGCCGGCCCAGCAATTTGTCGCGGACGGCGCCGCCAACGAGGTAGATGTCCATGCGTCCTCAGGGCCGCCGACGTTCGCGCGCCGCATCGAGCCGGCGATGGCGCGCCGGTGCGGCGAGCAGGCGGGGCAGCCAGTCGGAAAAGCGCTGCGGCACGATGCCGAGTTGCGCGAGCCCGTCCTGTTGGCCGACCGAATCGATCAGCAGCGAGCGGAAGTTGTCCGGCGTGAAGGGCTTGCCGGGCACGAATTGCGCGAACGCTGCCTGGAGGCGACCGAGTGCGTCGGGCATCGGCAACACGAGTCGATGACGGCAACGCGCATCGCGGATGGCGCGCACGATCTCGATGAGCGACAACGTCTCGGGGCCGTAGAGCTGGTAGGTCTGTAGCATCGTGCGGCGGTCCACGACGGCGCGCGCGATGGCTTCCGCTACGTCGCCCACGTAGACCGGTGCCATCTTCGCGTGGGGGCGTGGCAGAGGCATGACGGGAGCCACGCGCAGCAGCGCGTCGAAGCGGCTGACCAGACCATCGCCGGGGCCGAAGATCGTACTGGCCTCGTAGATCGTCCAGTCCAACGTCGAGGCCTTCACCAGGGCTTCGGCTTCGCCGCGCGAACGCAGGTAGCCGGACTCGCCCTTGCCTGCGTTGAGCGAACTCATGAGATGCAGGCGGTCTACGCCGGTGTCCCTGCATGCCTCCACGACGGCCCTGACCAACCCCACGTGCACGCGTTCGAACGTGTTCTTGCCGCTTTCGTTGAGGATGCCTACGAGGTGGATGACGGTGTCGGCGCCGGCAATATGCCGCCGCAGGGTCGGCACGTCATGCACGTCCGCGTTGACGAGGGTGATGTTGCGGCCGACGGCGCGTTGCCGATGCGCTTCGCGGTTGCGTGAGAGCATGACGAGCTGATGGCCGTCCGCAGCCAGCCGCGGCACGAGCGCACTACCGAGGAATCCCGTGCCGCCGAGCACGACGATGCGTTGGGGTGTCATGGGTGGTTCTCCTCAGGCGAGGTCGCCAGCGTAGGCATCATGGCGACCCTCGCCAAGCCGTTCACCGCTGCGGTTCCTGCGGTGTCGGCGCCGACGATGCGGCGGCGGGTGGTGACTCCATGACAGCGGGAGCCGTCGGTGGCGTCGGCTTGGCCGCGGCCGGTGCTGGGCACGACACCGGCTTGCGAACAGCGCCCGGGCCGGGCAACGCGTAGGTGCTGCCGATGCGCGTCATCCGGGTGGCGATCGGTAAGGCATTGCCATTGAGACGCCAGTCGTAGATAACCGCGAAAGCCATCACGCGAGCGACGTATTCGCGGGTTTCCTTGTACGGAATGGTGGCGACGAACACGTCGGGATCGAGTGCCCCGCGTGCTTCCACCCATTGATCCACCTTGTTCGGGCCGGCGTTGTAGGCGGCGCTGGCAAGCCAGGGCGCGCCGTTGTAGCGCGCGGCCATCTGCGCGAGATAGCGCGTGCCGAGTTCGATGTTGGTCGTGGGTTCGTAAAGGCTGTCGCCGCCGGCCCAGGCGAGACCGTTGCGCTTCGCCACCAGCGCGGCTGTGCCCGGCAGGAGCTGCATGAGGCCGCGCGCGTCGGCGCCGGAGCGCGCATCGCTCATCCACGCGCTTTCCGCGCGGATGATGGCGTAGGCCCACGGCGCCTCGATGCCGGCCTGGTTCGCCTGCTCGACCACGCCATCCTGGCGAGCCAGCGGGAAGCGCTGTTCGTAGAGACGCAGCGCATCGCCGGAGGACAGGCCGAATACCGCGCGGTCGTACCAGCCGTTGCGGAAGGCGAGGTCGGCCGCGAGGCGCTGGGTGTCCGCATCGCGTCCGGCCAGTGCCGCAGTCCACTCGCGTCGCGCGAACTTCTGCAAGCCCACGGCATACAGCTCGAAGGCCCGGTTGAGGCCGGGGTCGGAGAGCAGCGCCGCCTCGCGCGTCTCGTCAGTCGCCATGCGGGCGGGGCAGATCGCGTAGGACGCATCGCTGCGATCGGCGGCGAGGAAACCGAAGTACGTCGCCTCCTGGGCGACCGAACGGTAGAGCGCCTTCGCATCGCCCTGGCGACCCAGCTTCTCCAGCACGAACGCCCGGAAATAACGCCACTCGCCGTCGTCCTTCTGCGACTCGCCCAGCGCATCGAGCGCGGCCAGCGCGGCGTTCCAGTCCTGTCGTGCCAGGGCCACGCGCACGCGCCATTCGCGCGTGGCATCGCTCTGCGCGCCGGGTGCCAGCGATGCCAGGCGGTCGAGCGCCGACTCGTCGAAATCCGTGGCGTGGAACAGCGCCAACGTGTTCTCGATCGCGTCTTTTTGCTGCTCGCTGAGCTTGAACCGTGGCGCGAGCGTGCTCCAGGCGCTATCGGCAAGGGTGGACTGCTTGCGCGCCATGCGTTGCAAAGCGAGCGTCACCGCCTGGCGATGGCGCGGCGTATCGGGCCACGTACCGGCGTCGCGCAGCGCGGACGCGGGATCGTTCAATGCCTGGCCGATGCGCTTCGCCGCTTCGGCGTCTTCGGGCGGAAGCCACGGTGCGAGCGAGGCGACCGTGCCGCCCTTGCCGGCATCGGCGGCGACCTGGATGCGTGACCACAGGCGATCCGTCGTGAGCAGGCCCTGATCGTGTGCCGCCGCGATCACGGGATCGCAGGCATTGGGCAGGCTCGCCTTTTTCCAGAGGTCGGCAAGATCGGTCTCGAAGACCAGTGGCTCGTTGCGCGAAAGCTTCGCCTGCAGTGCGAAACAGCTCAGCGCGTCACCGAGACCCGGCTGGTACATCGCGCTGAAGGTGGCCCAATCCTTGCGCCGCGCCAGTTCCCCGAGAAAATCCCGGCGCAGGTCGCCGGCGGGAATGAGTCCCGGGTAGCGCGCGAGATACGCGTCCACGTGGGCACGGTCGAGCGTGCGCAGATCGTGTTCGAGCGCCGCGGCCTCCAGGTACGGAAAGAGCACGTAGCTTTCGAGACCGACCGCCTGAGCGCGCCATGCGTCGCCGCCCTGCTGCGCGACCGCGTAGGCCTGGCGGAAGCGGGCGCGCTGGGTCTCCGTCGTATCCGCCGATGCGGACGCGGCCGCGAGGAGGCCGCAGGCGGCGAGGGCGAGGCTGCCCATGACACGGAGTGAGCGGGCGGCGCGTCGCGATGCCGGTGGAGCGATCATCGGGATTCCTTCACGGGTACGTCCGGCTGGATTGTAAGGGAACGACGCGCGCAGACTGGATGAACACCCTGAACGGCGGGAATCGCCCTGATGCGCGCGGCCCGCTAAGCTTGCACCGCTTACACCCGTTTTCGACCTGGAACGTCATGTCTCTTTTTCGCTACGCGCGGTTCGCCCGGCCGCTCGCATGGATTGTCCTCATGGCTGCGGCCGTGTTCGGCGCGGCCTACTGGTGGCTTCTTGGCCGTCCGGTGACGCTCCCGGATTCCCCAACGGCGAAGATCGCCTGCGTGTCCTATGCGCCTTACCGTTTGAAAGGCGAGACGCCGTTCGATCCTAAGGCGTTCATTTCGCCGCAGCGTATTGAGGAAGACCTCAAGGCGTTGTCCACGCGCTTCGATTGCGTGCGCACCTACTCGATGGGTCAGGGCCTGGGCGCGGTGCCTGACATCGCGGGGCGTTATGGCATGAAGGTGTTGATGGGCATCTGGCTGGGCCGTGATCCGGTGGCCAATGAGCGCGAGATCGCACTCGGCATCGCTGCAGCGAAACGCGATCACAATAGCTTGCGCGGCATCGTGGTCGGCAACGAGGTGCTGTTGCGCAACGAGTTGTCCGAGAAGGCGCTGGCCAGCTACATCGCGCGCGTGAACGAGGCCACCGATGTCCCCGTGACCTACGCGGATGTCTGGGAGTTCTGGAAGGAGCACCCCGCACTGGCGAACGTTACCGACTACATCACTATCCACATCCTGCCGTACTGGGAAGACGAGCCGGTCGCACCGGAGAAGGCGGTGCGCCACGTGGCGGACGTCTATCAGCGGATGAAGGCGGAATTTCCGGGTAAGCAGGTGATGATCGGTGAGACCGGTTGGCCCAGCCAGGGACGCACGCGGCGCGATGCGAGCGCCAGTCTCGTCAACGAGGCGCGCTACCTGCGCGAGTTCCTCAACTACGCCGCCACGGTGGACATGCCGTACAACGTGATCGAGGCGTTCGATCAGCCATGGAAGCGCGATCTCGAAGGCACCGTAGGCGGCTTCTGGGGCATCTTCGATGCGAAAGGTGAGCCGAAGTTCGCCATGACCGGACCGGTCGTCGAAGAATCGCGCTGGTCTTGGGGGCTCGCCGCAGGCGGTATCGTGGCCGTGCTGTTCGTCCTCGCGGGGGCCTTCCGCCGGCGCTGGCACGGCGTGCCGGGGTGGGCGGCGCTTGCGTTGTCGGGCTTCGCGACGGGTACTGCGCTCGCTGCGCATGCGCGCCTGTTGTGGTTCGCTTGCCGCAACCCGCTTGAATGGACCGTCGGTATCGCGGCCGGTGTGGCCGGTGCGTTCACGGCGCTCTGGCTGGCGCGCGCCATCGCCGCGCGTCTCGCGGCGCCGGTGAATCCCGCCGAGGTCGCGCCACGCCCCGCCGAGCGGCGCATGTGGGGTATGGTGTGGACCGATGCCTTCACACCGCAGCGCTTCGTCTGGATGTTCGTCCTGACGCTCTACGGGATTCTGATGGCCTTCAACGGGCGTTACCGCGATTTCCCCATCGGCCTGTTCGCCATGCCGTGCATCGGGTTCCTCACGCTCGCACTGTTGCGCACGCGGGAAGACGCGCTGATGCCGCTGGTGGAGGAACGCTTTCTGGCGATCTGGCTCGTGCTGCTGGGCATCGCGGTGGTCGTGCAGGAGCTTGGCGCCAACGTGGTCGCCTGGGGCTGGCTGCTGTTGAACCTCGCGCTGGCGTTCCCCGTGCTGGCGGCGTGGGCCCGTGCCGCAAGGCGTCCAAGGGACGCAAGGCCAGCGTGATGTGAAGGCACCGCCAGCGAGGTATCGCTCGCGGTGCCGATGACTGCTGCGCTAAGCGCGGACCGGCTGATCCAGCGCGGGCCTTGCGCGGTCGTATTGAATGCGCACCAGCCGCAGCGTGCCGATCAGCAGCGCGAGCGCACCGCCTTCGTAGCAGTACAACTGCAAGGCGATGGCGCCGAGCGAGACGGCGAGCACCGCGGCAAACGTATGCCGCCAGCACACGGCGAGCAGCGCCGCGAGCACCGCGGCGTAGCCGTAGCCATAGCTCAGGAACCCGCGCACGACAGCCTCGCGCAGGTCACACCACCACGGTCCCGTGGCGGCTTCGCACGCATGCGCCATGTGCGGCGGCTCGACGAACTCGTAACGCACGAGCGTGGCGGCGAGGGCAACGACGACGATGACGGCCCAGGGAAGGGTGGTACGCAGGGAGGATTTCATGCTGGCCTAGTCCTTGGTGGCTGTGCCGGCCGCGTGTGCCAGGGGAAGCGGCAGGCGGATCTCGGCGGCGAGCGGCAGATGATCCGAGAAAGCGCGTGGCAATGTCCACGTGCGTTCGAGGGCGATGTCTGCCGACGTGAGAATGTGATCGAGCGCGCGCCGCGGCTTCCAACTGGGAAACGTGGGCGTCGCCACGGTGGGCGGCTGCAGCGCCGTGCGCTCGAATAGATGGCGCATTTCCGGGCTGGTCGGCTCGGTGTTGAGGTCGCCCATGAGCACGGCATGCGGATACGGCGCCAGCAGCTCGGCGATGAAGGCGAGCTGCCCGAGACGCGCGGCGGCGCCGAGCGAGAGGTGGGCGATCACCACCACCAGTGCCTCGGGACCGTGACCGAAGCGGACGAACAGTGCGCCGCGGCCCTTGATTCGTCCGGGCAGCGGATAGTCGATGACTTCGCTCGGTTCGATCCGGCTCAGCAGCCCATTGGCGGAATGCGCCACGCGTGCCATCGGCCGGTTCGGCTGGTGGCTCCAGAACGGCATGCCCGCCGCCTCGGCGATGTACCGGGTCTGATTGAGGAAGCCGGAACGCAGGCTGCCGGCGTCGGCTTCCTGCAGACCTACCACGTCGAAGTCGTGGAGCAGTTCCGCCAGTGCATCGAGGTTGGCGAGCTTGGATCGACCCGGCAACACGGCGTTGACGCTGCGGGTCACGTAGTCGCTGTAGCGCTGCACGCTCGCGCCGGCAAGGATGTTGCAGCTCAACAGCCGCAAGGTGCCCTGCGGAGCGAGCGATGGATTCGGCGTGGCGCGGGTCATGGATGCTGCGTCGGTCTCGACTGGCCGGGGAGGCCAGAGGATGCCCCCCGCCGCGTGAACGGAGGGCATCGGTGGGGGCGGATTACTTGCCGCCCTTCAGTTCCCGGTCCACCAGGTATTTCGCGACCCCGTTGAGTTCGTCGAAATCCTTGATGCTGGCGCTGCGGTACTTACCATCGACGACGATGGTGGGCGTACCGTCGACGCCCCAGCCCTGGATCAGCTTGGTGTCGCGGTCGATCTGCTGCTTGGTCGCATCGCTGTTGGCCGCGGCCAGGAAAGCGTTCTTGTCGACGCCATAGCCCTTGGCGTACCAGTCGGCCAGCTCGTCGATGGTGCGCAGCGGGTAGTGGTCTTCGTGAATCGCCTTGAACAGCGCGGCATGGGACTTGTCGAGGACGTTGAGCTTCTTGGCGGCGTAGTACGCCTGCGCGTACGGCAGCCACGCATCGTTGAAGGCAGCCGGCAGGAGGCGGAACGCCACGCCCTTGGGCAGCTCTTTCTGCAACTGCTCGGCCTTCGGCTCGTAGTGCGCGCAATGGATGCAGCCGTACGAGAACACCTCGACCACCTCCACCTTGCCGTCCTTGGGATCGAGGCGCTGCGGCGTGCTGGTGGCGACGTACTGCTGGCCGTCGGTGTATGGCGCGGCGGCGGTATCGGCGGGCCGCGCGCTGCAGGCGGCGGTCAGCGCAAGGCCGACGAAGAGAAGCGAAAGACGCTTGAACATGGAAATCTCCGGAAGGGGTCGAATCGCGATCACTTGCCCGCGGCTTCCTTGCTGACGAGCCATTGGGTCAGCTCGACCGATTGCGGATAGCCGCCAGCAGAAATCGGGGTGAGGCGGTACTTGCCGTTGACGACGATCGTGGGCGTGCTATCGACCTCGTACGCACGGATCAGTTCATCGGCCCGCTTCATCTTCGTGTTGATGGTGAAGGAGTTGGCCGTGGCAACGAATTCTTCGGGCTTCACGCCGAACTTCGCATAGAACTTCGCGACGTCCTCGATCGTCGGCCAGGCCGACTGCGGCTTCGGCTTGCCGGTCTTCTGGTCCATCATGCCGAGTTCGCCGCTCTTGAACACCGCATCGAACATCGCGTCGTGGCTCTGCTTGTCCACGCCGAAGGCCTGTGCGGTGACGTAGGCGCGCTGCAGCAGCGGCCAGTTTTCGTCGGGGCGGAACGAGGCGGGCGTATAGGTCATCACCGCGCCCTTCGGCAGGCTCTTCGCCAGCTCATCCACCACGCCGTGGTACTGAAAGCACGCCGGGCAGCCGTACGAGAACACCTCGGTCACTTCGATCTTGCCGGGCGTGCTGGTCGGCTGCGCCGGATCGATGCGGAAGTAGTTCTTTCCTTCCACCCACTTGCCATCGTCGACGAAGGGCTTCGGCGCCGGGCGATTGGCGTCCTCGGCGTCCGCGCTTGCGGCGGCAGGGGCGGGCGAGGCGGCGCTACCGGCAGCAGCGGGTGCCGCGGTGGAGGCGGCAGCCGGCGCGCTTGCCGTGGTGGACGGTTGGGCGGGAGCCGTCGCTGCGGGCGCCGGCGCGGCGGTGGAAGCGGCGGGCGGGGTGCCGGCGGAGCCGTCGGTGTTGCCCGAACTGCAGGCGGCGAGGCCGATCAAGGCGGCGCAGAGGAGGGGAAGGCGCATACGCATGGGGGGTCCTTTTCTTACCTTCTTAAAAAGGAACGGGCCCGAAGGCCCGTTCGATCTCGCAACTTTAACGCCATCAGGGCGTCGCGGGCGCGGCAGACGTCGGATCGTTGGTATGCAGACCCTCGATGTAGCTGGCGACAGCGGCGATGTCCTTATCGTCGAGCTTCTGCGCAATGCTCGACATGATCTTGCCGTGCGGGGTGTCGGTCGTCGCGCTGCCGTCGTGCCATGCCTTCAGGCGCGCCTCGATGTACTTGGCATGCTGGCTGGTGAGCTGCGGGTAGTGCGCACCCGGATTGCCGCGGCCGTCCGGGCCATGGCAGGCCATGCAGGCGGGGATGCCGCGATCCACGTCGCCCTGGCGGTACAGCGTCTGACCCTGGGCGACCAGCGCCTGGTCCGCCACGCCCGGCAACGAGGCCTTGCTGGCGAAGTACGCGCCGATGTCGTGCATGTCCTGCTCGGACAGCGGCTGTGCGAAGCCCATCATGATCGGGTTCATGCGCTTGCCCGACTTGAAGGCTTCGAGCTGTGCGGCGATGTACTGCTCGCTCTGGCCGGCGAGGCGCGGGTATTGCGGATCGCTGGAATTGCCGTCGATGCCGTGGCAGGCGCCGCATGCGGCAGCCTTGCCCTGGCCGGCCGTCGCGTCGCCCGGCTTCACCGGACCGCTGGCGACCGTGGGCGTCTCGGCCTTCGGCATGCCTGCCGTGGCGGGATCGGTCGTGGGATTGCCGCCGGGCTTGGCCTCGGCGCTTGCCGGGGCCGGCGTGGACGCCGGCTTGGCGGGAACGGCGGTCTGGGCCGCGGCTGCATGCATGACGAGCAACGCGGTAATGGCAGCGGCGGCGTGCCGAAACTTCATAAGTCTCTCCAAAGGGGAACCTTCCGGACCGGGGCGCGTTCCCTGCCGCGCCTCATCCAAAAGATTATGGGGGGCGCGGGAGAGCCCGGTCAAACCGCGTCAACGCGCGGCGGGGTGCCCGATCGCATACACTGCCGGGCCTCCGTTTCTTCGTGCCCTGCGGGCCATCCTTCCATGTCTTCCAATCCCCTGAACGGCGCCCGCTTCGTCCTCGCCGCGCATGAAATCACCCAGCTGCCCTTCGACCAGGGCGCCGAGGTCGCTTTCGCCGGCCGCTCCAACGCGGGCAAGTCGAGCGCGCTGAACGCCCTCACCGGGCACAACGGTCTGGCGCGCACGTCGAAGACGCCGGGGCGGACGCAGTTGATGGTCGTGTTCGACCTGCCACCGTTGAAGACGGAGGGCGCGGCGCCCGTCGATGCACGCCTGGTCGACCTGCCGGGTTATGGCTACGCCAAGGTGCCCGAAGCGATGCGCCAGCATTGGCGAGCCGAGATCGACGCCTATCTGAAGATGCGCCGAAGCCTGCGGGGCATCGTGCTCATCGTCGACATCCGCCACGAGCTGAAGGACTTCGATCGGACGATGCTTTCTTTCTGCGCGGCGACCGATCTCCCCTGCCACGTGCTGATGACCAAGGCCGACAAGGTCTCGCGCGGTCAGGCGAGCAAGGCGCTGGACGTGCTGCGCAAGGACTTCCGCCAGAACGGCGTGCAGGGCACGGCCCAGGTGTTCTCCTCCACCGCGAAAACCGGTATCGAGGAAGCGCGTGCGCGGATCATGGAGCTGCTGGCGACGCCAAGGCCCCACGAACTGTAAGGCCGCCATCTGTGGGAGCCGCCATGGCGGCGAGGGAATCCGCCTCGCGGCTACACCGCCTCGTTGGCTTCTCGCCGCTATAGCGGCTCCCACAGTCGGTAGCGACTAGCCGGTGGGAGCCAGCCTGCTGGCGATGGGAGCTTGCCTCGCTGCTACACCGCTTCGTTGGCTTTTCGCCAGCAGGCTGGCTCCCACCGGCACCTTTTGGCTCATCGCTACCAGGGTGGCTCCTACCTTTGCTTCGTAGGTATCGCGCCGCTACATGGCGCGCTCCCACAGTCGGTAGCGATGGTTTCCGCGAGTTCTACCGGGTCAGCCCAGCGTGTCCATGAAGACCCTGCACAACGCTTCCATGCCCTTGCGGTCTTCGTCGTCGAAGCGTGCCACCGAGGGGCTGTCCACGTCCCACACGCCGAACAAGCTGCCGTCCGCCTTCACCAGCGGCACCACGATCTCCGAGTTGGAGGCTGCATCGCAGGCGATGTGCCCATCGAAGTCGTGCACGTCGCGGATGACCTGGGTCTGGCGCGTCTGCGCCGCTGTGCCGCACACGCCGCGACCGAGCGCGATGCGAATGCAGGCGGGCTTGCCCTGGAATGGCCCCACGACCAGCTCGGTGCCGTCGAACAGGTAGAAGCCGGCCCAGTTGAGATCGGGTACGGCGTCGTAGACGAGTGCGGCGAAATTGGCCGCATTGGCGATGACGCTGGTCTCGCCGTGCATGAGGCCCTCGGCCTGCTCGACCAGCTCGGCGTACAGCGTGGCCTTGTCGTCGGTGGCGATCGCCTTGGCTTCGAACATGGCAGGTTCCGGATGCAATTTAAGGGACAGAAGCCGTGTATGGTGCCACGTCCGTTCCTCCGCAAGGCCACCGCACGATGTCTCGACACTTCTTCGTCGCCGGTACCGATACCGGCGTGGGCAAGACGCACGGCACCCAGGCGCTGATCCATGCCTTTCGCCGCGCAGGCGATCGGGTGGCCGGCATGAAGCCGGTCGCCAGCGGCTCGGCGCGCACGCGCGACGGCCTGCGCAATCAGGACGCCCTGGACCTGCAGGCCGCAAGTACACCGCCGCCACCCTATGAACGCGTCAACCCGATTGCTCTGGAAGATGCGGTGGCGCCGCATCTCGCCGCACGCCTGACCGGCACGCCCATCGCGTGGGAACCGCTCGATGCCGCCTTCGAGACGCTGACCCGCGATTACGAGCGCGTCGTGGTCGAGGGTGTGGGCGGTTGGCTGGTGCCCCTGGCCGAAGGCATGTCCGCCGAAGACATACCGAGGCGCTGGAACCTGCCCGTGGTCCTGGTGGTGGGTGTGCGCCTGGGTTGCATCAGCCACGCGCGCCTGACGGCGCGGGCAATCGAGGCCGATGGATGCCGTCTTGTCGGATGGATTGGCAACCTCATCGAGCCGACCATGCCGTTGCTGGAGGAGAATGTGGCGACGTTGCGCGAGTATCTGCCGGCGCCTTGCCTTGGCGTGCTGCCGCATCGCGTGGCACCGGCGGACGCGGCCGTTCTGATCGATCTCTCTTCACTTGGCTGACGGTGCCTTCACGGCCGCAGCCTTAACTAGTGATGTCATGACCACCTACTACCTTTCCGTACAGGACATGAGCAGGGCGAAGGGTCCCGACCCCGAGCTTTCCTTCGAGGGCATCGGCCCGGAAAAACTCGCCGCCGACATCGCCGAAGCGATGCGCAGCGACAGCCTCTTCCAGCGTTGGCGCGCCAAGCAGCCGGACCCTGACGAGGTCGATCCGAGTCTGGGCGTCACCGACGCCTCGGCGTCGGCCAAGGGCGAGTTGTCCAACGACCGCAACGACGTCCAGCTCACCACCTCGCTGCCGATGCGGATCGTGAAGCATCGCCTGAACCTCCTGATCGGATCGAGCTGGCAGCTACGCGACACCCGCTGACGCGTGCCGCACGGCCGGTAACGGCCGTCCGTGCAGGTGCCCGCGACCGATGGTGGTTGTCCCCGCCGCATCGCCGCGGCTAGAGTCGGTGCCTTTCACGCCAGGGGACAACCTGCTCATGCCGAAGGTCCATACGCTCGCGATCGCCATGTCGATCGCTTTCGCCGCCCATGCGTCGGCCAGCGACGCCAGCGCCGCGACGGCGGCCCCGTCCTCTGGCGCACCGGCCGCCCAGGCCAAGACTGCCAAGGCTTCCCGCATGCACACCAACCCGTTGCTCACGCGCAGCACGCTGCCGTTCCAGGCACCCCCGTTCGACAAGATCGTCGATGCGGACTTTCAGCCCGCGCTGGAAGAGGGCATGCGTCAGCAGCTCAAGGAAATCGAGGCCATCGCCAATGCGTCGGCCGAACCCACGTTCGACAACACCATCGTGGCGATGGAGAAGTCCGGCGAGTTGCTCAAGCGCACGCAGAACGTCTTCGGCGCGCTGACGGGCGCCAACACCAACGACACGCTGCAGAAGGTCGATGAAGACGAATCGCCCAAGCTGGCGGCGCATAGCGATGCGATCTACCTCAACGACAAGCTGTTCAAGCGCGTGGAGACGCTCTACCAGAAGCGCGATGCGCTGAAACTCGATCCGGAATCGGCGCGTCTGCTCGACGTGGTCTATCAGGACTTCGTGCACGCGGGCGCCAAGTTGTCGCCGGCCGACAAGCAGCGGCTCAAGGCGATCAACAAGGAAGAATCGACGCTCAGCACACGATTCTCGAACCAGCTTCTCGCGGCGACGAAGGCCGGCGCGCTGGTCGTAGACGACAAGAAGGCGCTCGATGGTCTCTCCGACGCCGAGATCGAAGCCGCGGCGCTCGCTGCCAAGGACCGCAAGCTCGACGGGAAGTATGTGATCCCGCTGCAGAACACCACGCAGCAGCCGGACCTGCAGGCCATGAACGATCGCGCCACGCGCGAGAAGCTGTTCAAGGCGTCGTGGGAGCGTGCCGAGCACGGCGATGCCAACGATACGCGCGAGATCATCACGCGCATCGCGCTGCTGCGCGCCGAGCGCGCGAAGCTGCTCGGCTTCCCGAACTACGCCGCGTGGAAACTCGACGACCAGATGGCGAAGACGCCGGAGGCCGCCGAGGCCTTCATGGAGCGCCTCGCACCCGCGGCCGTGGCTCGCGCCACCGCCGAATCGAAAGACATCCAGCAGGTGATCGACCAGGAGAAGGGCGGTTTCCAGGTGCAGGCCTGGGACTGGGATCACTACGCCGAGAAGGTGCGCAAGGCGAAGTACGACCTCGACGAGGCGCAGATCCGCCCTTATTTCGAACTCGACAACGTGCTTCAGAACGGCGTGTTCTACGCCGCGAACCAGCTTTACGGCATCACGTTCAAGGAGCGCAAGGATATCCCGGTGTGGCAGACGGACATGCGCGTGTTCGAGGTGTTCGACAAGGACGGCACCTCCATGGCGTTGTTCTATTGCGACTACTTCAAGCGCGACAACAAGAACGGCGGCGCATGGATGAGCAACCTGGTGGACCAGTCCACGTTGCTCGGCACGAAGCCGGTCGTCTACAACGTCACCAATTTCACCAAGCCCGCGGCGGGCCAGCCGGCGCTGCTGTCGTTCGATGACGTAACGACGATGTTCCACGAGTTCGGCCACGCCCTGCACGGCATGTTCGCCGCATCGCGCTACCCCACGCTGTCGGGAACGAACACGGCACGCGACTTCGTCGAGTTCCCCTCGCAGTTCAACGAACAGTGGGCGACCGATCCGAAGGTCTTTGCCAACTATGCCAAGCACTACCAGACCGGTGCGCCGATGCCGGCCGCCCTGGTGGAGAAGATCAAGAAGGCGAAGAGCTTCAATCAGGGCTACGCGATGAGTGAGCTGATTTCCGCCGCCCTGCTCGACATGCGCTGGCACATGCTGCCGCCGAATTCGCCCAAGCCCGATGTGGATACGTTCGAAGCCAATGCGTTGAAGCAGGCGGGCTTCACGTTACCGCAGGTGCCGCCGCGCTATCGTTCCAGCTACTTCGCGCACATCTGGGGCAGCGGTTACGCCGCGGGTTACTACGCGTATCTGTGGACGCAGATGCTCGACTCCGACGCGTTCGAGTGGTTCCAGGAGCACGGCGGGCTCACGCGCGAGAACGGCCAGATCTTCCGCGACAAGATCCTCTCTCGCGGCAACACCGAAGAGCTGGGCAAGCTCTACCGCGACTTCCGCGGCAAGGATCCGAGCATCGAACCGATGCTGAAAGATCGCGGCTTGAAGTGATACAGGACGAGGGGCGGCCGCATGGCCGCCCCTCCTGGTATGGCGGTTGGAGGTCGATGCAGTTGATCCGCATCTTGCCACCGCCATTTGCTTTCCTTGGCTAATAGAGTGCTTCCTCTTGATGCGTCTCCAAGGTGACATCGGAGGTGGGGTACGCAATGCATGTCAATACATATCCTTTCTTTATTTGCTCATCGTCGAGGAATGATTGGTCGCTCTGATCGACCGTGCCGCTGATCAGTTTTGCGGCGCAAGTAGAGCAAGTGCCCGCTCTGCATGTATAGGGCAACGCTATGCCGGCTTCTTCGGCTGCGTCCAAGATGTATGTATCTGGGTCCGCTTCTATTTTCGCCTCTTTCCCTTCCGGCATTTTCAGTGTCACTTTGTATGTCGCCATGTCTTTTGCTCCCGTCCTTGATAGCTGCGGTTCTTCAGCGGGGTGCCCGTGAAGTCATCGATAGGCCCGCTCACGGATCGAGCTGAATTCGGCTGATCCGCATGTTGCCTCCACGCCAGACGATGCCCTGCACTTCCTCCAGCGGCGGTGCGCAGTAATCGATCGTGTGGCGCAGGAGGCTGCCGTCGTGGGCGCGCGCCACGCGCGGCTTGTGCACGGTCAGTGCCTGCACTTCCGTCAACGTCGTATGCCGCAGCAGGCCGACGTGCACGTCCACGGCGCGACTTTCCAATTCGATGTGAAAGGTCACGTGCCGGTACGCGTGACGAAACAGGATCTGGCAGGCGTTGCGCAGTCGCAGATTGCCTTCGCTGACGGCGGTTAACGCAAAGCCGTCCTCCGCCTCCACGATGACGAGCGCCTCGTCGCCCGTGACGACGAGCAGTTCGCCCAGATCGTGCGTCTGGTTCGCCGCAAGCGTGTGATAGGAGACGTGCTCGAAACGTTCGAGATGCGGCTTCACGGCAGGCGCGCCTTTGCCTTCAGGCAACAGGGCCAGCGCACGTTGTGCTTCGTTCGGCGGCTGGCGCGGGTGGTGCCGCCCTGCTGCTGATATCGGAAAGGGCGGCAGGTGTGCCGCGCCCTGCGTGGGAGCCGTCATGTGAAACCCTCCATGGCATGGACCGGCATCCTGCCGGCAATGAACGTGCTCAAGCTAAGCAGCGACGCGACTGCACTCGCAATAGGCCGGACGACGTAGGCGGTTCGGTTGCGTCATGCGCGGCGCGCGACGCCTATTCGAACGGCGTGTCCGGACGACCGACACTGGGATTGCACTCTGCCGCCCAGGTATCCGCGTAGCCCACGTAAGGCCGGTCGGGCTCAAGGTTCCAGGTGGGCTTCTGCGGAAAGTTGATCAGGTGACAATCGAGCTGGTTGATCATGCCGCGCGTGTTTCGCCAATTGAGATTGCCGCTGAATTTCTCGATGACTTCCATATCCAGGCTGTCCCGCTTGGTGAGGTCCTCGCTGACCCTTCGCCCACAGGGCGTGGGCGTGACCTCCAGCACCGGTCCGTATTCGTCGATATGCCATTTGCCGGAGACGACGAAGCCTTCGCCGGTCTGCGCGTCGCACGGTGCCGCTCGACCAAGCCGCGTGCTGTGCCGTGCATCGTCCACGATGCGCACGGGGTGGGGACGAAGCGTGTGTGCGATCCACACGACGAGACCGGCCAGCAACAAGAGGACGATACCCGCGACAGCGATGCCTGATGCTTTCATGACGTTCCATCCTTGAGGTCATGGTGACGTGGCGCTTCCAGCGCACGTGACGAGCATAGCGACTTGCGCGTCGTTGGCGGCGGTGCAAAAAAAAGCCCCTTCCCATCGCGGGGAAGGGGCTTTCGTTCCGGCGTGCCGGAAACGCTTTGCGATTACTCGCCGATCGTGAGCAGCGATGCGTTGCCGCCCGCCGCCGTCGTGTTGATCGTGAGGGTGCGCTCGCCCGCGAAGCGGAGCAGGTAGTGCGGACCGCCCGCCTTCGGGCCGGTGCCCGACAGGCCTTCACCGCCGAACGGTTGCACGCCCACCACAGCGCCGATCTGGTTGCGGTTGACGTAACAGTTACCCACGCGTGCGCGGCTCTGGATGAACTCGATGGTGTCGTCGATGCGGCTGTGGATGCCCAGCGTCAGGCCGAAGCCGGTGCCATTGATCTGATCGACCACCTTCTCCAGCTCCGAGCCCTTCCAGCGGATCACGTGCAGCACCGGGCCGAAGATTTCGCGGGTGAGCGTCTGCAGCGACGGGATCTCGTAGGCGCGCGGCGCGAAGAAGGTGCCGTTGGCCGTCGATTCCGGCAGCGTGACCTCGGCGATCTTCTTCGCCTCGCGATCCATGCGCGCCGCATGGTCCACGAGGATCTTGCGTGCATCCTCGTCGATCACGGGGCCGACGTCCGTGGAGAGCAGGCCCGGATCGCCGACCTTCAGTTCGGCCATGGCGCCGGCAAGCATGTCGATCACCTTGTCGGCGATGTCTTCCTGCACGAACAGCACGCGCGCGGCCGAGCAACGCTGACCGGCCGACTGGAATGCCGACGAAATCACATCCTTGACGATCTGTTCCGGCAGCGCGGACGAGTCGGCGATCATGGCGTTCTGACCGCCGGTTTCGGCGACCAGCGCTGCGATCGGTGCGTTGCGGGCAGCAAGCGCGCGGTTGATCGCCCAAGCCGTTTCCGTCGAACCGGTGAAAGCCACGCCGGCCACGCGCGGGTCGCGGGTCAGCGCGGCGCCCACGGTGCCGCCATCGCCCGGCAGGAACTGCAGCACATCGGTGGGGATGCCCGCCGCATGCAGCAGCTTCACCGCCAGGTAGCCGATGAGCGAGGTCTGCTCGGCCGGCTTCGCGATCACGGCATTGCCCGCCGCGAGTGCGGCGGCGACCTGGCCGAGGAAGATGGCGAGCGGGAAGTTCCACGGGCTGATGCAGACGAATACGCCGCGGCCGTTGAGGAACAGCTGATTGCTTTCGCCGGTGGGGCCGGGCAACTGCTCGGGCTGGCCGAACAGGCGACGCGCCATCGTGGCGTAGTAGCGCAGGAAGTCCGCGGCCTCGCGGATCTCGGCGATGGCATCCGGCAGGCTCTTGCCCGCTTCGCGCACGCACAGCGCGATGAACTCGGCGCGGTTGTGTTCGAGCTGCTCGGCAGCGTGCTCGAGGATGGCCGCACGGCTCGCCGCCGGCAGGCGATCCCAGCCCGGCTGCGCCTTCACGGCAGCGGCAAGGGCGTGATCGACGAGCGCGGCGTCGGCATTCTCGACGGTGCCGATGATGCGGCGACGGTCGGACGGATCGGTGACCTCGACCTTGGCGCCGGACGTGGCATGGCCCGCGACGAGCGGTGCGGCATTCCAGGGGCCGCTGTGGCGGTTGATGGCGTCGGCGAGTTCGTTGAGCTCGTTGTCGTTAGCGAAGTTCATGCCCATGGAGTTCTTCCGAAGTTCACCGTAGAGATTGACCGGCAGGGGAATGCGCGGGTGGGGAATGGAGGCGAAGCCGCGCACGATCTCGCACGGATCGGCGACCAGCTCGCGCACCGGCACGCTCTCGTCCACCACGCGGTTGACGAAGCTCGTGTTGGCGCCGTTCTCCAGCAGGCGACGGACGAGATACGGCAGCAGGTCCTCGTGGCTGCCCACCGGCGCGTAGACGCGGCAGGGCACGTTGAGCTTGTCCTTGCCGATCACCTCGGCGTAGAGATCGGCGCCCATGCCGTGCAGGCGCTGGTTCTCGTACGGCCGACCCTTCGCGATGTGATGAATGGCTGCGATGGTATGCGCGTTGTGCGTGGCGAACTGCGGGTAGATGAGGTCGCTGCCTGCGGCGAACAGGCGCTGGGCGCAGGCGAGGTAGCTGACGTCGGTATTCGGTTTGCGCGTGTAGACGGGGTAGCCCGACAGGCCGTTCTCCTGCGCGCGCTTCACTTCCGCGTCCCAGTAGGCGCCCTTCACCAGGCGCACGAACCAGCGGCGGCCGGTGGCACGCGCCTTCTCGGTCACCCAGTCGATGACGAACGGTGCGCGCTTCTGGTACGCCTGGATGACGATGCCCAGGCCGTTCCAGCCTTCGAGCGACGGGTGTTCGAAGACGTCGCCGATGATGTCGAGCGACAGCTCCAGGCGATCGGCTTCCTCGGCGTCCACCGAAAGCGCGATACCGTTCTTGTAGGCGAGCTGGGAGAGTTCGAGAAGCTTCGCGCCAAGTTCCACACGGGCACGGGCACGGTTCGCCACTTCGTAGCGCGGGTGCAGGGCGGAGAGCTTCACCGAGATCGACGGCGCCTCCAGATTGTTCGGGAAGGGGCCGCGCGCGCCCAGGGCGTTGATGGCGTCGCGGTAGTCCTGCTGGTAGCGCTCCGCGGTGGCCTGGGTGAGCGCCGACTCGCCGAGCATGTCGTACGAGTAGCGATAGACCGCATGCTCCTTCTCGGCGGAACGGTCGAGCGCTTCCTTGATGGTGCGGCCCATGACGAACTGGTGACCCATGATCCGCATGGCCTGGCGCACGGCGAGACGAACCACCGGCTCGCCGGCACGGCCCACGAGGCGACGCAACGCGGAGGTGAAGTCGTGGCGGGTTTCCTCGGCCAGATTCACCAGGTGGCCGGTGAGCATCAGGCCCCAGGTGGAGGCGTTGACGAACAACGACTCGCTCTGGCCCAGGTGCTTCTTCCAGTCCGCCTCGCCGAGCTTGTCGCGGATGAGCTTGTCGGCGGTGGCCTTGTCCGGAATGCGCAGCAGCGCCTCGGCCACGCACATCAACAGCACGCCTTCCTCGGACGAGAGGTCGTACTGGCGCATGAACGACTCGACGGCGCTCTGGTCCTTGGCGCGCGCGCGGACGCGGGTAACCAGACCGGCGGCCACGTCGATCACGTGCTCGCGCTCGGTCGGGGGCAGGGTGGCCTGGACCAGGAGGTCGTTGACGGCCTCGGTTTCGTCGCGCAGCCAGGCGGCCGTGATGCGCGCACGCGCCGGCTCGACGCCGGTCGGGAGTTCGGGACGGAGGATGGTCGGGTTCACTTGGGTGTGTGGGCACGGGGGAGACCGCCCATTGTAAGGGTGCGGCGCCCTTCGTGTGTTGTTGCGATGCGGTGTGGCCCGCGCGGGGCCTGGGTGCGACAACGCGCCGTCTTCCAACCTTGCTGCTTGCTGACTAGCGCCCTATCATCCCAACGTTCCAGGCACGCCAGGCTCCCATGATCGTGCTTCGACCGACCGCCGCGGGTCAGCCGCGCGTGTTGTGGCTTCGGCCCAACCGTGCGTTGGACAAGCGCGGTCTGCGTCGGCTGATCATCGGGCTTGCGGCGATGGCCTTGGCGACGGCGTCATGGGGTGCGTGGCAGGGCAATGTATTCGCCCCGGTCTTCGCCCTTCTGGAGGCCTTCGTCGTGGGATTCGCGCTTGGCGCGGCCTGGCGGGCTGGCGGCAGGGGTGAACGTATCGCGATTGGCCCGGATACGCTTGAGGTTCGTGCCGTACCGGGTCGCCGGACGGTCCGCTTCCAGACGTATTGGGTACGGATCGGACTGGCGCAGGGGAACGGGCGGCAGCGTCTGTTGCTTACGTCGCACGGAAACGAGCTCGAAATCGGTGCCTTCCTTGGGGAAGAGGAAAGGACCGAGGTGTCAAGGAAACTCATGGTGCTGCTGTCCGAAGTCTCAGGCCAGACGCGCAGGTAGGTTCAACAAAGGTGCAAGACATGACATCTGGCGGCATCGGACGATCGGTATCGGCGTGGGCGGCAGGCGCCCTCGCGCTGTTCGGAGGGGCGGCGTGGGCCAACCCCGAACCGAACCAGTTGAACATGACCAAGGGCGCGGCGGAGTGGTCGCCCTATGCGATGCACATGGTCGCCCTGTGGGTCTGCGTGGTCATCGGCGTGATCGTCTTCGGCGCGATGTTCGTGGCCATGTTCCGCTTCCGCAAGTCGCGCGGCGCCGTCGCCGAGAAGTGGTCGCACAGCACCAAGCTCGAAGTGATCTGGACCGTGATCCCGGTCATCATCCTGATCTTCCTGGCCCATCTGGCCACAGGTGGCCTCACCAGCTTCGCCGACACCACGAACTCCGAGATGACCATCAAGGTCACCGGCTACCAGTGGAAGTGGCGCTACGACTACGTCGACTACAAGGGCAAGGGCGTCGATCGGGTCGGCTTCATGTCGAAGCTGGAAGAAACCTCCGACCGCACCCGCCAGCTCGGCTCCAACCTCGATCCGGCGAAGATCCAGGTCGATGGCTATCAGACCTATCTGCTCGACGTCGACAAGCCGCTCGTCGTGCCCACCGATACCAAGATCCGCTTCGTGATCGTCGGCGGCGACGTCATCCACTCCTGGTGGGTGCCGGCGCTGGGCTGGAAGATGGACGCGATTCCGGGTATCGCCAACTCGGCCTGGACCAAGATCAAGGAGCCGGGCGTGTACCGCGGCCAGTGCGCCGAACTCTGTGGGCAGGACCACGGCTTCATGCCGATCGTGGTCAAGGCCGTGCCCAAGGCCGAATTCGAACAATGGCTGGCGACGCAGGAAGACGAGGCCAAGGTTCAGAAGGCCGCGCAGACTGCCCAGACCGCTCCCGCCCCGGCCCCCCAGGGTTAACCCGATTCAAGCTTAGGTAGAGGTGCAAGGCCATGGCGCACGCAGCCACCCACGACCACCACGATCACCACGGAGCCCCCAAGGGTTTCTTCCAGCGATGGGTGATGTCCACGAACCACAAGGACATCGGCACGCTGTACCTGATCTTCTCGCTGACGATGTTCTTCATCGGCGGCGCCTTCGCGATGGTCATCCGCGCGGAGTTGTTCAAGCCGGGCTTGCAGCTCGTGCAGCCGTATTTCTTCAATGAAATGACGACGATGCACGCGCTGGTAATGATCTTCGGCGCGATCATGCCCTCCTTCGTGGGCCTCGCGAACTGGATGATCCCGCTCATGGTCGGCGCGCCGGACATGGCACTGCCGCGCATGAACAACCTGTCGTTCTGGATCATGCCGTTCGCGTTCATCCTGCTGCTCTCGACGCTGTTCATGCCGGGCGGCGGTCCTGCCGGCGGTTGGACGATGTACCCGCCGCTGTCGCTGCAGGGCGAATCGATCGCGTACACGATCTTCGCGGTGCATTTGATGGGTATCAGCTCGATCATGGGCGCGATCAACATCATCGCCACGATCCTGAACATGCGCGCGCCTGGCATGGACCTGCTGAAGATGCCGGTGTTCGTGTGGAGCTGGCTGATTACCGCGTTCCTGCTGATCGCGGTGATGCCGGTGCTGGCCGGTGCGGTCACCATGCTGCTGACCGACAAGTATTTCCACACCAATTTCTTCAATGCCGCGGGCGGCGGCGACCCGGTGCTGTTCCAGCACATCTTCTGGTTCTTCGGGCATCCCGAGGTCTACATCATGATCCTGCCGGCGTTCGGGATCATCTCGGAGATCATCCCCACCTTCGCCCGCAAGCCGATCTTCGGCTACCGCGCGATGGTGTTCGCCATCGCCTCCATCGCGTTCCTCTCGTTCATCGTCTGGGCCCACCACATGTTCGCCGTGGGCCTGCCGATGGGCGCCGAGATCTTCTTCATGTACGCGACGATGCTGATCGCGGTGCCGACCGGCGTGAAGGTGTTCAACTGGGTGTCCACGATGTGGGGCGGCTCGATGACCTTCGAGACCCCGATGCTGTTCTCGATCGCCTTCGTGATCCTGTTCACCATCGGCGGCTTCTCGGGCCTGATGCTCGCCCTCGCACCGGCCGACTTCCAGTATCACGACACGTACTTCGTGGTGGCGCACTTCCACTACGTGCTGGTGACCGGTGCCGCGTTCTCGATCATGGCCGCCGCGTACTACTGGTTGCCGAAGTGGTCGGGCAACATGTACAGCGAGACCTGGGGCAAGATCCATTTCTGGTCGAGCGTGATCTCGGTGAACGTGCTGTTCTTCCCGCAGCATTTCCTCGGTCTTGCCGGCATGCCGCGCCGCATCCCCGACTACAACGTGGCCTTCGCCAACTTCAACATGATCAGCTCGATCGGTGGCTTCTGGTTCGGCGCCTCGCAGCTGATCTTCCTCGGCGTGATCATCCACTGCGTGTTCTTCTCGAAGAAGAAGGCCGCCGATCGCTCGTGGGAAGGGGCCAAGGGTCTGGAATGGACCGTGCCGTCCCCGGCGCCGTTCCATACCTTCGACGTGCCGCCGGTCATTCATGACGACGAGCTCGCCCACGGCAACACGGAACACTGATCGATGCAGCAGATCACCGACGCCGGAACCGAGGCGCGCCGCAAGCGCGCCCGCCGCACCGCCTACATCCTGGGCGGTTTCGCGGTCGCGGTGTTCCTGCTGTCGATCGTGCAGATGTTGAAGGTCTGACCGGCCAAACAAGAAATCCACGGGAAACCACCATGGGTCACCAGCAACAAGACGTCTACTTCGTACCGAGCAAGAGCTACTGGCCCATCGTGGCGGCGGTCTCCATGTTCGTCACCGTGTTCGGTGCCGCGCACTGGCTGAACGCGCAACCGGGTCAGGGTGGCTTCGGCAAGCCGCTGTTCTGGGTCGGCATCGCCATGATCCTGGGCATGTTCTTCGGCTGGTTCCGCTCGGTGATCAACGAGTCGCTGGCGGGCAACTACAACGGCCAGGTGGACCGCTCGTTCCGCATGGGCATGATGTGGTTCATCTTCTCCGAGGTCATGTTCTTCGGCGCGTTCTTCGGCGCGTTGTTCTACGCACGTCTGTTCGCGGTGCCCTGGCTCGGTGGCGAAGGCCACGGCGTGCTGACCCACCAGTTCATCTGGCAGGGGTATGAAGCGGCATGGGGTGCCAGCGGTGGTGGCGGTCCCGAGAAGATCGGCGGCTCGTTCCAGACCATCCCGGCGTGGGGCCTCCCGCTGCTCAATACCCTGATCCTGCTGTCGTCCGGCGTCACCATCACCATCGCGCATCACGCGCTCAAGGCCGGCAACCGCAAGACGCTGCTGATCGGCCTTGGTGCCACGGTGCTGCTGGGCTGCCTGTTCCTGTGGTTCCAGGCGCACGAGTACGCGGAAGCGTACGAGCACTTCAACCTCACCCTCGGCAGCGGCGTGTACGGCGCCACGTTCTTCATGCTGACCGGCTTCCACGGCATGCACGTGACGCTCGGCACGATCATGCTCGCGATCATCTGGGTGCGCTGCGCGAAGGGCCACTTCTCCAAGGACGATCACTTCGGCTTCGAAGCGGTCGCGTGGTACTGGCACTTCGTCGACGTGGTCTGGCTGGCGCTGTTCCTGTTCGTCTACGTGCTCTGATCGAAGGGCGGCCTTAGGCCCTCGTCCTTAGATGCAAGTGCTTCTTTGAAGAGCTCGCCGCAAGGCGGGCTCTTCTGCTTGTTGAGGCACGCGGCGCGCATTTGTACCTGTCCAGCTACCGGAGCTACCGTTAGCTGTACGGTGAGGCAAGAGCCTTCGGTGTCCCCCTCGCTGCTCAGACAGGTCCTCCGCGTTCGAAAAGGAAGGCCGCTGGCGCGGCCCATGTATCGATGGGCCTTCGGCCGCTCTCTTGTGCGGAAACTCGCATCGAGGGGGACACCAAAGACTCCCACCAAGACAGAGGTCGTGTGTCGGGAGGCGGCACACCCGCCGACCGTCGCGCTACGAGACGTTACCGTCGACTTGCGAAACCAGAGCTACTCAGCGACGCCGCGCGAACGATCATCGACATCACGCACAGCGCCGATCAAACACACCTCACCGTCCCCTCTCGAAGCGGCACAAGCGCCGATGCGAGGCCGAAGGCGAGTCACGCCGACGCTAAGCAAACAGCGGGAAAGACGCCGCTACGTCCCCGCTATCGTCCGCGGCTATGACCGATCGCCCGGAATAAATACCATCCGAGTAGCCCGGCGATCAGACCAGTCGATTCGGCGATTACGAAAAAGCGAAGCATTCGATTCGGTGTCAGCGTATCTCCATTCACCGCGGCGGAAATGCAGTGAAATGCGAACATCAAGGTTCCGAACCACGCAATGCCGACGCGCCAGGTATACATCCAAAACGACTGTGTCACGGAAAGCCATCCGCTCAGCTTTGCGGCGCGCCGCCCAATCACCGGTTCGCTGCTCGCAGTTCGATGCCGCAATTTACCGCCGCACCGAGCATCCCGAGGCTGCCTCCAAATACCGCGCCTGCGAGCCCACCGATCGGCCCCCCGCTAAACAGTCCAGGAAGCCCCATGCCCATGGCGCCGATGCCTGCGCCGGCCACTAAATTTGCCGTCGAGCAGGCACCAGGAATCATGATGCGCCCACCGGAAATATGGGCGAGTTCGATAGAGCTTAGTTCACGCATTTTGACTTTCCTTTTCATCTTAGGGTGGAATGTTTGCCTCGCGGAAAGCCTATGTGGGGCTTGATCGCGATGCCCAGTTTGCATTGACAATTTCAGCACCTGCTGAGCTGTTCGCATCCATTTCGCGTAGGGGAATATCGTGCCCATTCGCTGATGCGACCTCGCGATTGGATGGATCAAGCCGATCGCATTCTTGTTTCGCCGCCAACGCATGGTCCCGCGTGTCATTGATGCTGTTTACGACGCAACTCACGAATCGCTTGGGCAGGCCGGCCTTGCTTCTGGCGCTCCGTTTTCCGATTGCGATGCATCAATACCCCTCCAGATCCGATAGCCCGTCGGCAAACTGACCCGGTCAAACCGCTCCCATGCTAGGTTCGGGCGTCCTTGGTAGGGGAGGCTCCGCATGACGATGTTTCGACTGATCGCGCTCGCGGTGTTGGCTTGCGCCATTACCACGCCGCTGCATGCCACCGATGCGCCTGTGGTCAGCGGACAGGCCCGCTTCACGGTGCTGACGCCGCGCGTGATCCGCATGGAATACTCACCGAGCGCGCAGTTCGAAGATGCACCATCACTGGTCTTCGCCACACGCGCCGCGGCGCCGGAGACGAAAGCCCAGGTCACGCATGAAAAGGGCTGGCTCGTCATTCGCACCGACGTGCTCACGCTGCGCTACAAGGAAGGCTCGGGCGCCTTCACGGCGGACAACCTCAGCATCGCGTCGAAGACGACGAAGCCCGCCATCGACTGGCATCCTGGCCTCAAGGACACCGCGAACCTCGGCGGCACGGCGCGCACGCTCGATCAGGTGGATGGCGATCGCCACGCCTCGGACAACTCGCTGCTCGACCTTGGCGATGGCCTGATCTCGCGCGATGGTTGGCATGTCGTCGACGACACCGGCAGCTATGTGCTCGGCAACGAGACCCTGCCGTGGGTACATCGCCGAACCTGCCAGGACTGCACCGATCAAACCTTCTTCGGTTACGGTCATGACTATGCGGTCGCGCTGAGCGATTTTGCTCAGGTGGCTGGCCGCGAGCCGCTGCCGCCGCGGTATGCCTTCGGGTACTGGTGGTCGCGCTACTGGAACTACAGCGACGACGAACTGCGCGATCTCGTCGCGCATTTCAACCGCTACGGCATTCCGCTCGATGTCCTGGTGATCGATATGGACTGGCATCGTACCGACGGCCTTTCATGGGTTCACCCCAAGAAAGACGTCAACGGCCAGAGCATGGGGTGGACGGGTTATACGTGGAATCGAAGCCTGTTTCCCGAGCCGGGGCGCCTGCTGCACTGGCTCGGCGAACAAGGCCTAAAGACCACGCTGAACCTGCACCCGGCCTCAGGCATCCTGCCGCATGAGGATGCGTACAAGGATTTCATGGCGGCGCTGAGGGCCGATCCGGCGAAGCCGCTGCCGTTCGAAGCCGCCGATGCCAACTATATGGCAGCGTATTTCCGCACCGTACTCGATCCGTTGAACGCGCTGGGTGTGACCTTCTGGTGGCTCGATTGGCAGCAGTGGAAGGAATCGAAGGCCATGCCCGGGCTGTCCAATACGTGGTGGCTCAACCACGTGTTCTTTACCCACATGCAGGAAGAGGGCAAGCGGCGCGCGTTGATTTACCACCGCTGGGGCGGGCTCGGTAATCACCGCTATCAGGTCGGTTTCTCGGGCGACTCGATCATTTCGTGGGCATCGCTGGCATTCCAGCCGCGCTTCACCGCCACCGCTTCCAATGTCCTCTACGGCTATTGGAGTCATGACCTCGGCGGTCATACGTTCCGCGACGAAAGCGATCCCGCCACGCGTCGCATCGATCCGGAGCTTTACATTCGCTGGATGCAGTTCGGTGCATGGAGCCCGATCATGCGTACCCACACGACCAAGAATCCGGATCTCACGAAGGAACCGTGGCGCTTCGCACCCGCCGAGTTCGATGCGCTGCGCGATACGGTGCTCACGCGCTACACCTTCCTGCCCTATGCCTACACCATGGGCAGGAAGGCATACGACACCGGCATCTCGCTCGTGCGTCCCATGTATTACGCGTGGCCGGACAATGACGAAGCATATAAGGCCAGCGGCGAATACATGTTTGGCGACGACCTGCTCGTCTCACCCGTGACGTCGGCCGGCGATGCCAACGGCTTCGCCACACACGCCACCTGGCTGCCGATGGGCGACTGGTTCGACACCAACGACGGTAGCGTCGTGAAGGGCGGTCGCACGATCCAGGCCCGCTATCGACTCGACGAAGTGCCCGTGTTCGCGCGTGCCGGAGCGATCGTGCCCACCAACACCGATCCGACCGTGAGCGTCTCGCATGACGTTGGCGCACGTACGTTGCGCGTCTATCCAGGTGGCAACGGGAAGGCGGAACTGTATGAGGATGCGGGCGACGACGAAGGCTATCGCGGCGACGCGTTCGCGCGCACTGCGCTGTCGTCGGAATGGTCGAAGCACGCGCTGCGCGTACACATTGCGCCGCGTGTGGGTAGCTACCCCGGCATGCCGACCTCACGCCAGTGGTCCGTGGACGTGCCCGCCGTCGCGATGCCCGCTCGCGTGACGGTGGATGGCGTGACGCTCGTCCGTTCCGATGAAACGAAGCCCGGCACCTGGCGTCTCGCCGGCAAGGACCTCACGCTGCATGTCACGCTCCCCGCGCACGGCTACGACCAGGCGCAGACCGTCGAAGTGACATGGCCCGCCAACGCACCCGACGTCAACGGTCTGGTTGGGCAGATGCGTGACGTGCGCGCCGCGGTGGCCTGGCTCAAGGCGCACTGGCAAGACGTGAACGGCGTCCCCGACGAGGTCTCGCTCGCCGCGCAGGCCGACTTGCTGATCGACTACCACCCCGACCAGTTCGCCGAGGAGGTCGCCGCATTCCGCAAGCGCTACGCCGCGCTGGACAAGTCACTGGAACAAGGCGGCGTACCGGCCGACATGCGCGCGACGTTCAAGGCGAAGCTGGGCCGCTGAGTCGAAGGCTAAGGCCCCGCGGCTTGTTCCTAAACGGTGGTCTGAGACAACGCTCAGTGTTAGTGCTGGCTCGGCTGCGTAATTCGACTCATGCATCCCGTGTGCCCCAACGGCTACGCAGGCATGTCCTGTTTGATGGATTAGGTTCTCGCTAAGACAGTTGTTCGATGCCTTGCTTTCGCTCTTGTGTAACGTGTCAATGCACGAGGGAAATGGCGGCACTGTCTAGGTAATGGGGCGTGAGATCCCTACAGGGAGCCGTACCTCATTGTCGCGTTAGCCGCGCCATCGGCCGTGCCTTCTTTCGCTCATTCGAAAGGGGCGCGCGTCGATGCGCGAGAACTTTTTCAGGGAGAGATAGATGACGGGTATTCCATCGTTTAATCGGTTAGGCGCGCGAGCGGTCCTGCGAGGCCTTGTGGCGGCGTGGATTGGGGTGGCACTGGCGCCCAACGTCGCCGGTGCCATGGCCTTCGGCTCGCAGGACACTCAGATATTGAGTGCGAGCGAGCGTATAGAGATGGAGCAGCTGCTTGCTGCCGAAACAAGCACCATTGTTAAGAGGCAGGAGCAGTTGGACGGTCAAGGTATCCTCAGGACACCGACCGTCAGGTTCACCGATGATGGAACCAAGCTCATTGTCGAGTTGGGATCAGGTCATGTGCCGAAAATCAACGGAGGGGAGTTCGAAGATCACCTGATGGAGATCGCCAATACGCTCATATTTCGGATGGAGGCCATTGCTCCGATTAAGGGTGTCGACTTCGTTTTTGATGGGTACGATATCTTCCATTATTTTCCCGAAGACTGGAGGCCTGCACCTCCGCGGCGCGTTCCTAGGGTCGGTGCGAACGGTCAGCCACAATCAACAAAGGTTCTTATCTCGGCAGGGCACGGACTTTATTACCACCGAACCTATACGAATGCCCAGGATGCAGCGGCTATTGCTGATCCGGAGTTCCAAAAGGCCGCCATGCGCGGCCTGGAAAAAGGGATATCGCATGTATCTGCGGAACACGCTTCCCGATGCGTTCGCGATCGTGAGCCATCCCGATATCACGATAAGACGTGGGCAGTCGGCCAATCTTGAAGCACCGTTCAAAGGCCATCCGACTTTCCCGGTTTTGCGAGAGACCAAGCCCATCTCATGTCCCGTAGGATGGAAATGCACAGGGGGAACTCAGTCCCTCACTGAAACGTCATCCCCATTCGTGACGAGGGCCGGCTGCGCATCGAGCAATCCCGGCGAAGGAACGATTCGCTGGGAGGTCGAGTTCACTGATGCTTATGGTTTGAAATCCCACGCGCAGTTCGACATGCACTGCACGCTCTAGGTAGATTCACCGGACTAGGTCGGAAACAGCATAAGCTCGCACTGAACGGTCAATGCCCATCGATTGACACCCCGCGAAGCGGTTTGCCATAAGTGCGGAGCACGCTACGCACCGTCTTTGCGAAAGGTGAACCTATGAGGCGTACCGCTGCTTTTCTCTTCCTCACCTGTCTCGCGGCGAGCGCCGCAGCGGCGGACACTTATCGCCTCGGTTCCCGCGTGATTTCCACCGGGGACAGCGAAGGTCGGTTGCGCGAGGTGGCTGGCAAGCCGGATCGTGAAACGCCGATCGAGACCGATCGCGGTGGCCTGGCAGGGTATCGGCTGGAGTACTACCGGGGTGGCAAGTCGGTGCTGATCGAGTTGATCGACGGCAAGGTGGCCCGGATCACCCAGATCGACCCGTGAGCGCCGCCGCCATCGGCGGCGCCAATTGCCGCACCGCGCCTTGGCTCTTGGCGGGCCCGCGTTAGGGCCTGTTTACCCTATTCGCGTGGCCCGCGCCGGGAGCTGTTTGCTCGGCAGGCAAGGAAGAACGAAGGAGTGTATGTCGATACACAACTGAGAGATGACGAGGCCTGACGGGCAAACAGACCCGGCCCTTTGGGTTGCCCCGGAGTGGCCGCCATGCGGCAGCGCGCGGCTTGGCCTGGCAGCCAGCCAGGCCGGCGCCACGCACTACCACCTGACGGCCACTCCGCGGCAACGCGGGCTACGCGAATAGGGTAAACAGGCCCTAGAATTGGCCCACCCCGTGGGGGTGCAGCCAACCCATGAAGATGCCCAGCGCCACCATGGCGATGAGCAGCAGCGATAATCCGATACGGCGGGTGAGGGCCCAGACGGTGCGCTTGCTCTGGCCCTTGTCGGTCATCATGAAGAAAAGCGCCTGCCCGAGGTTGAACAACACCACCAGCAGCAGGATCACCAGCGCATATTTGTAGATGGTTTCCACGTGACCGTTCCGCCCCATTGCGACAATCCGAGTATAGCGGCGGCTGCGCGGGGTCTTGCATGACCTTTCTGCGCCGTCCGACGTGGTTCGCTGTCGCACTCACGGTGGCAGGCATCCTGGTCTTCGTGCGACTGGGCATGTGGCAACTGGACCGCGCCTCGGAAAAGGACGAACTGCTGCGGCGGTTCGCCGCAGGCGCCGCGGCCGGTGTCGAGGAATTCGGCATGGTGGCGGAGACGCCGCCCGACGATCGCTATCCGCGGCTCGACGTACACGGCAGTTTCGTACGCGATCGCTACTACCTTCTGGACGATCAGACCCACGCGGGTCAGCTCGGCGTGCATGTCTACGCGCCGTTCGCGCCACGCGGCCACGACCGCTACCTGCTGGTGGACCTGGGGTTCCTGCCCAAGGAGGGTGGGGCGAATCCGCGCCTGCCGCCACTGCCGACGGGAGACACCGATGTCCATGGCCTGTACGTACCGCCACCGGGCGTCGGCATCCGCATGGGCGGCGATCGTCTGCCCGAGCAGCGGGGCGCCGAGAAGACCGTGATCTACGTGGATCTCAAGGACATCGCTGCCGATCTGGGCCACTCGCTGTATCCTCGCGTGCTGCTCATGGACGCCGACCCCGCGAGCATCTACGCGCGCGACTGGACGCCCGGCTTCATGCCGCCGGCGCGCCACCGCGCCTACGCCTTCCAGTGGTTCACCTTCGCCCTTGCGGCGGTGGTGATCTTCGTCCTCCTGCACCGCAAGCGACGTTGAGCAGCGGCCCGAGAACCCATGACCGATTCGAACGCCAAGTCCACCACACCGCGCAGCGGGCGCTTCAAGCTCGTGCTCATCATGCTGGTCTTCCTGGCTCCCATCGTCGCCGCGGGGATGCTGACCTTGTCCGGCTGGCAGCCGCAGGGCAAGGGCAACGGCCAGCCGATCGTGCCGCAGCGCAGCGTAGCCGACGTGCGCGTGGATGCGGGCGGCAAGCCGTGGGCGTGGCGCGACAGTGAGCCCCGCCTCACCCTGGTGGCGTTGCCTGGCCCGGGCTGCGCCGAGCGCTGCGTGCAGACCCTGGCGCTGATGCGCAATGCGCGCATCGTGCTCAATCGCAATGCCGACCGCCTGCGGTTGCTGTACATCGGCGCACCGCCCGTCGTGGCGGGTGCCGATGCTGTGATGACCGATTACGTCGTCGGCACTGACCCGGCAGATGCCTTCGCCGAATTCCGCCCGCGCGAGGCGGACAGCGTGGCAGCCGTGCTGGTCGAGTCGAACGCCACGGCGCTGGCCTGGTATCCGGCGGGCTTCGACCCTAACGGTTTGCGCAAGGATCTGCAGAAGGTGATCCGCTGATGTCGCCCCGCACCGTGAAGATTCTCCGCACGCTTGCCTTGCTGGCAGCGTTGTTCGCCTTCTGCGTCGTGATGTTCGGCGCGTTCGTGCGCCTGTCCAATGCCGGTCTGTCGTGCCCGGATTGGCCGACCTGCTACGGCAAGGCCACATGGCCCGGGCATGCGCAGGACATCGCGCAGGCGAACCAGGCCTTCCCCGATCGCCCGTTCGAAACGCACAAGGCGTGGCGCGAGCAGGTGCATCGTTTCCTCGCCGGCAGCCTCGGCGTGATGGTGCTGGCGATTGCCGTCGTCGCTGCATGGCGTCGCCGGTTCGCGGTGTCTGCCGTGCTCGTGGCGGCGGTGTTCGCCGCGGTGGGCGTGGTGATGTACATGCGCGGCGAGCATGTCGTGTCGTCGTGCCTGTCGGCCCTCGCGATCGCCTTGCCGCTGGTGGCCGCGGCCACGCTGCCGCGACCCGGTGCGTGGAAGGTCGGTGTAGCCGTGCTGGCCGTGATCATCTTCCAGGCCATGCTCGGCATGTGGACGGTCACGTTGCTGCTGAAACCCATCGTCGTGATGGGTCACCTGCTCGGCGGCCTCGCCACCTTCGCGCTGCTTGCCTGGGCTGCGCTGCGCTGGTGGCGCGTCGGTACGCCGGACGATCGCTACGCCGCGTTGCGTGCGCCGGTCGCCCTCGGCATCGCAGTGCTGGTCTGCCAGATCGCGCTCGGCGGCTGGACCAGCTCCAACTACGCCGCGCTTGCGTGCGGCACCGATTTCCCGAAGTGCCTGGGCGAATGGTGGCCGCAGACGGATTTCCACGAAGGTTTCGTACTCTGGCGCGGCATTGGCGTGAACTACGAAGGTGGCGTGCTCGACATGGCCGCGCGCAGCGCGATCCAACTCGCTCACCGCATCGGTGCGCTGGTGACCTTCTGCTATCTCGGCTGGCTCTCCCATCGGCTCGCGCGTGCCGGCTTGCGCAAGGCGGGTATCGCCGTCGCCGTCGTGCTGGTGGCCCAGGTGCTGCTCGGCATCGGTAACGTCCATCTCGGCCTGCCGCTGCCGGTCGCGACGGCGCACAATGGCGTCGCTGCGCTGCTGCTGTTTACCCTCCTGGTAGCGCTTGCCAGCACGCAGCGCCTTCCGGCGCCGGAGTCCCCGTGAGCATCCTCGGCCAATACCTGGAACTGACCAAGCCGCGCGTCGTCGCGCTGCTGGTGTTCTGCGCGGTCATCGGCATGTTTCTCGCCGTGGACGCGAATGGGCAGCGGGTGCTTCCCACCTGGCACGCCGTCGTCTTCGGCACGCTCGGCATATGGTTAGCGTCTGCGTCGGCTGCCGCGTTCAATCACCTGATCGATCAGCGCATCGACAAACTGATGGCGCGCACCTCGCATCGTCCGCTCGCCACGGGACAGCTCACGCCCATGCAGGTGTTCGTGTTCGCCATGGCGCTTGGCATCGTCTCGATGCTGGTGCTGGTGTTCCTGGTCAACATGCTTACCGCGGTGCTGACCTTCTTCTCGCTGATCGGTTACGCCGTGATCTACACCGCGTACCTCAAGCGTGCGACGCCGCAGAACATCGTGATCGGCGGCATCGCCGGTGCGGCGCCGCCCATGCTGGGCTGGACCGCGGTCACCGATTCGCTCCACCCGTACGCCCTGCAGTTGCTGCTGATCATCTTTGTGTGGACGCCGCCGCATTTCTGGGCGCTGGCCATCTTCCGCGTGGACGACTACTCGCGCGCGCAAGTGCCGATGTTGCCGGTGACGCATGGCGTGACCTATACGCGTTGGCACATTCTTTTCTACACGATCCTGCTCTTTGTCGTGACGCTGCTGCCGTTCTTTACCGGCATGAGCGGTCTGATCTACCTGTTCGGTGCCGTCGTGCTCGGCGCGGGCTTCCTCTGGTATGCGGTGCGCCTGCTCAACCCGCCGGACGAAATGTTCGCCATGCGTACCTTCAACTACTCCATCATCTACCTGATGGTGTTGTTCGCGTTCCTGCTGGCCGATCACTGGCTGGTGGAACCGGTGATCCAGACGGGCTTGCGCTTCGAGCCGGTGGCCTGAGCGCGTTAGCGATCCAGGGCGTCGCGTAGCCAGTCGGTGACGCGCTCGGGATGTTCCAGATGAAGATGGTGGCCGCCGTCCATATGGGTGACGCGGATGTCGTCCACGCAGTCGATGCGTACCTGCAGCGCTTCGGGCTCCAAGTAGGGCGGATGCGGCCGGGCGAGCAGCAGTGACGTCGGCGCAGCCAGGCCAAGCAGCAGCGCCATGATCTGCGTTTCCGCCAGGCGGATGGCCGTGGGGCGCGACAGGCGCGGGTCGCTGCGCCAGCTGTAGCCGCCCTCGACCTCGCGCAGGCCGCGCTCGACGATGGGGTGCGCCAGATACGCGTCCAGGCCGCTCGCCATCGCGCGGGCGCGGGCCGCATCCTCGATGCTCGGAAACACGCGCAGCGGGCGGGTCGCGCCTGGCGTCACGGCCATGGCCTCGCGAAAACGATCGAGCGTGCGCGAACCGTCGTCGCCCAGCGGGCCAAGGCCCTCGATCAGGGCCAGACCACGGATACGTTCCGGTGCCGCAATGGCCACCATCGTCGCTACGCCCGCGCCGAGCGAATGCCCGAGCAGGTGGAAGCGGGGCAGTGCGAGCGCGTCGGCCGCCGCGAGCACGGCGCGCGCGTAGTCGAGGTACTGGTAGATCGTGCTGTCGGGCAGGTGATCGGATCGACCGTGGCCCGGCAGATCGAGCGCGATCACATGGAAGCGATCGGCGAGTCGCGGGGCGATCAACGCAAAACTGGCAGCGTTGTCGAGCCAGCCATGCACCATCAGCAGCGGCGGCGCATCCGGTTGCCCCCAGGCCAGGGCCGACAGCTCCAGCCCCGGCACCGAAACGGTCAACTCACGCATGTGCGCCGGCCTTGCACGCCCTCTCGCGCGCTTCTGCGAGGCGCACCGCTGCCGCTGCGGCGTCGTAGTCCTGCGCGAACTCCGGCCAGCCCTGCGTGTGGCGCAGCACCAAGTCGGCGATGGCGTCGACATGCGCGGACGTGGCGTTCAGGCAGGGGATGTAGCTCAGTGTCTCGCCGCCGGCCTCGCGGAAGAACTCGCCGTTCTGCATGGCAATTTCCTCCAGCGTTTCGAGGCAATCGACAGCGAATCCGGGGCTGATGACGTCGATACGCTTGATGCCCTGCGCGCCGAAGGCCTTCACCGTCTCGTCGGTATAGGGGTGCAGCCAGCGTTCCCGGCCGACGCGCGACTGGAAACTCATGGGCGCTTCGTCCGCGCTCAGGCCCAGTGCCTCTCGCAGGAGGCGCGCCGTCGCGTGGCACTGGCAGAAGTAGGGATCGCCATTGCGCAGGTAGCGCTCGGGGATGCCATGGAAGCTCATGAGCAACTTTTCGCCGCGTCCGTTCCGCTCCCAATGCGTCCGCACGCTGTCGGCAAGCGCGGCGATATACGCCGGCTCGGCGTGGTAGTCGTTGATCTGCCGCAGTTCCGGCGGCCAGCGCAGGCCCTTGATCGTGTCGGCCACGGCATCGAAGACACTGCCGGTGGAGGTGGCGGAATACTGCGGATACAGCGGAAGCACCAGCAGGCGCCGCACGCCTTCGCGCTGCAACTGCGCGATGGTATCCGCCACGGCGGGCTTGCCGTAGCGCATGGCGAGCGCCACACGGATCGGGCCGGGCCGGCGGCGCCCGAGTTCCGCCTGCAGCGCAGCTGCCAGCGCTTCGCTGCCGACGCGCAACGGCGAACCCTGCTCGGTCCAGATGCGTGCATAAGCGTGCGCGGAGCGTTTCGGCCGCACGCGCAGGATCACGCCGTGCAGAATGGCCTTCCACAGCAGGCGGGGGTATTCGATAACGCGCGGATCGCCCAGAAACTGCGCCAGATACGGCCGCACGGCCGCGGCAGTGGGCGCATCAGGTGTACCGAGATTAACCAGCAGCACACCGGCCTGGGGGAGAGTGTCGTGGGAATGACCGGCAAGGCCGGTATAGTTTGGCGTACCTGGCATCGGCGTTCAGCGCTCGCGGGGATCGTTGCAGTCTGCCATAGGGCGGTGCAGCGACGCTCGTCGGGATCGCCGCCATCGATGCCCATCCGCGCCAGAAGGAGTCACCGATGTCCCCACGCCTGTTCAACCTGCTTGCCCTGGGATTCCTCACGCTGCTGCCCTCGATGGCGGCGCAGGCGGCGGATCCGCCTCGGAAGCAGGCTGTCGAAGCCGTGCGCGTGTTGCGGGACATGATCGACGACGCCCCTGACAAATCCCTCCCGACCGACATGCTGCGTAACGCCCACGCCATCGCGGTCATTCCGAAAATGGTCAAGGGCGGCTTCGTGTTCTCGGGCACGAAAGGCGAAGGCCTCATCTCCATCAAGCATGATGGCGTCTGGTCGAACCCGAACTTCATTTCCCTCGCCGGTGCCGGCGTCGGCTTCCAGGCGGGTATCCAGTCGGCCGATGTGATCCTCGTCTTCATGACCGATCGCGGCGTCAACGAGATCATCGACGGCAAGTGGACCATGGGCGCCAATGCTGGCGCCGCCGCCGGTCCGGTGGGCCGCTCGGCCACGGCGGCCACCGATGGCCGGATGAATGCCGAGATCTACACCTACGCCCGCGCGAAGGGTCTGTATGCCGGCATCGCCCTGGATGGCGCCCATTTCAGTATCGACGACGACTCGAACCGGGAAATCTACGGTCCGGGCATCACGCCGCGCAGGATTTTCGAGGGCGGCGTGACGAATGTTCCAAGCGAGGTGGTGAATTTCAGGGATAAACTGGAGGAGTACACTAACCGCTGACCCCCGTCCCACTGGCCGCCGCAAGGCGCCCTCGAGGTTTCCATGAGCATTACCCATATCGTCCTCCTGCTGCTCGTCGTCGTGCTGATCTTTGGTACGAAGAAGCTGCGCAACATCGGCTCGGACCTGGGCGGCGCCATGCGCGACTTCAAGAAGGGTCTGGACGGCGACGAAGAAGCACGCCAGGCGCGCGAGCGGGACGACAAGCTCCGCGCCGACCCGCCGCCGTCGACCCAGGTGCCGCCGGCCCACAGCGAGACGAGCGAGCCGCGCGACCGCGCTCCGTGATCCTGGCGGCGCCATGATCGACATCAGCCTGACCAAGCTGCTGCTCCTCGCGGTGGTGGCGCTCATCGTCCTGGGACCGGAACGCCTGCCCCATGCCGCACGCACCGCCGGCGCCCTGCTGCGCCGCATGCGCAATGGCTGGGACAGCGTGCGCGCGGAGGTGGAGCGCGAGATCCAGGCTGAGGAAATCAAGCGCACACTGCGCGAGACGGCTGAGAATGCGCGCGCCACGCACGAGAGCGTGCGGGACGACGTCCGTGCCGCAGGAGCGGAGATACGCGGCGCCAGCGAGCGCATCCGCGACACCTTTACCGAAACCCAGACGGCCCGCGCCGCGGGCCGCGAGCCCGACCCGGCGCTCGACATGCTCCCGTTGAAGCGCGGCGAGCCGGTGCCGCCCGAGAACCAAACGCATGACCGCACGTGAGCCCGATCCGTCGTCCGACGACGTGGTCGAAGAGGGGCTGTTCTCCCACCTGATCGAACTGCGCTCGCGTCTGCTTCGCGCCATCGTCGTGTTGCTGCTCGTGCTGCTGGCGCTGGTGCCGGTGGCGAATCATCTTTATGCCGAACTGGCAAAGCCGCTCGTGGAGCGCATGCCGCAGGGCGCGCACCTCATCGCGACGGAAGTGGCCAGCCCGTTCGTGACGCCGCTGAAGCTCGCGTTCTTCGTCGCGCTGTTCATCAGCATGCCGATGATCCTCTACCAGCTCTGGGCCTTCGTGAGCCCGGGCCTCTACCGGCACGAGAAGCGCCTTGCGCGCCCGTTGCTGGTGGCATCTCTGGTGCTGTTCTATTCCGGCTGCGCCTTCGCCTATTTCATCGTGCTGCCGGCCGCGTTCAAGTTCCTCAACGCCGTGACCCCCGACGGCGTGGCGATGATGACGGACATCACGCATTACCTCGATTTCGTGATGCTGATGTTCTTCGCTTTCGGGCTCTGCTTCGAAGTGCCCGTGGCGGTGGTGATCCTGGCCGCCATCGGCATCGTCGATGCCGAGAAACTGAGCAAGGGCCGCGGCTATGCCATCGTCGGTGCCTTTGCGATCGCCGCCTTCATCACCCCCCCCGATCTCCTTTCGATGATCATGCTCGCGGTGCCGATGTGCCTGCTCTACGAGTTGGGTCTGCTGGCCGTGCGTTTCCTGTTGAAGCCGCCCGAGAGGGAATGAGCGATGGGGGCTTCGGTCGGCTGGTTCGCGGTAAAGGGCAAGGGGCGCGACGAGGTGTTCGCGGCGCTTGATCTGGTGCGTAACGAACGCACCGCGAGTCACCCCGGCACGGGCTACTCCCTGGCCCTTCCGAACGGCTGGTTCGCCGTGGTGACTCGCTTCGAAAGCCCGCTGATCGCCGATGCTGACATGCGCCGCCTGTCGCATGGCTGCGTGGTGATCACCTGCGAGTACGACGATCACGTGATGGTCAGTTCATCGACCTGCTACGTGAATGGCCTGCGCAACTGGCGCGCCGAGCACGACGGCCAGCACGACGACAACCGCCACCTCGCCACCAGCGGTAGCCTGCCCGCCGCGTTCGATGCCATCCACGCGCGCATCGAAACGATGCAGGATGCCGCCGATACCGACGGCGACGACGTCGATCACTATTACTCGTTGCCGATCGAGCTGGCGCAGAGCGTGACCACTTTCCACGCGGACCTGCCTGCCTCGGCCTACGGGGCCACGTTGTGCGAAGGCTGGACGCTGGTCGAGGCGACCGCGGTGCCGGCCGCCGATCCCGACCTTCCGCGCAAGGTGCGCAAGGCGGTGGCTAAAGCCACCCGCCCCTGGTGGAAGCTCTGGTAGTTGGTTACTTCCGGCCCAGCGCCAGGCCCTTCAGCACATTGAGTGCCTGCGACAGAGCATAGTCGTCGATCGCCAGCTTGCCGTCGTCGTCGCTGGCGCTCTTCTCGTCCGCCGCGGCTTTTTCATTGACGAGATGATTCGGCAGGTCCGCTTCCGAGCCGATGAGCTGCGGTGGCGTGTCCGCCTTGCTTACGGCGAGATCGGCGAGCGGAATGTCCGGCTTGATGCCTTCGGCCTGGATCGAGGTTCCGTTCGGCGTGTAGTAGCGCGCGGTGGTGATCTTCACCGCGTGGTCCTGATCGAGCGGCAGCACCGTCTGCACCACGCCCTTGCCGAAGGTGCGGCGCCCCATGATGAGCGCGCGGTGGTTGTCCTTCAGCGCACCGGAGACGATTTCTGCCGCAGACGCCGTGCCGTTGTCGGTGAGGATCACGATCGGCGCGCCCTTGAGCAAGTCGCCCGGGTGTGCGTCGAAATGCAGATTCGCGTCCGGCAGGCGTCCCTTCGTGGTCACGATGGTGCCGCTGTCGAGGAAGGTATCCGCCACGCCCACGGCCGTGGTGAGCAGGCCGCCCGGGTTGGAGCGCAGGTCCAGCACCGCGCCCTTGGGCGCACCGTGCTTCTTGATGTAGTCGGAGAGCTTGGTGTCCAGATCCGTCGCGGTGTCTTCCTGGAACTGGCTCAGGCGGATGTACACGTAGCCCGGATCGAGCTGGCGCAACTTCACGCTGGTGACGTTGATCCGTTCGCGAACGAGCGGCAGGTCGATCGGCTTGTCCGACTTCTCATGGAGAATGGTGAGGGTGATCTTGCTGCCGGGGTCGCCGCGCAGCTTCTTGAACGCCTCGTCGATGTTCTGGCTGTCGACCACCATGCCGTCCACCTTGAGGATCGTGTCGCCCGGCTTGATGCCTGCGCGCGATGCCGGTGTGTCGTCGATCGGCGAAACGATCTTCAGCATGCCGTCGACCTGCAGCACCTCGATACCCAGGCCGCCATACTGGCCGGTGGTGTCCTCGTCGAGTTCGTCGAGGCCTTCCTTGTCGAGGTATTCGCTGTGCGGATCGAGGTTCTGCAGCATGCCGCTGATGGCGGCATTCATGATGGTCTTGTTGTCGAGCTTCTCGACGTATGCCTGCTGGATGATGTGATACACCCGCGTGAAATTGCGGATGTCGTCGAGGCTGACCGCATCGTCGGCCTGTTGGACCACAGCAGCGGCGCTGGTCGACGAAGCGGCCGGCGCATCCGGCTGCTTGATCGGTTTCTGCGGGACTTGCGCCTCGACCTGGGTGACGGCCAATGCGCCGAGAGCCAGCGCGAGGGCGAGGCGAAGAGGGTGCGGGTGGCTGCGAAGAGTCATGCGAATGTCCTTAATGCCGTTTGCCGAGCCAACCGCGCGCATCGATGGGCTTGCCGCCCTGGCGCAGTTCGAAATAAACGCCGTTGTCGCCGGCGGGCGCCGCTGCGGTGCCGACGGCTTCGCCGGCCTCTACCGTGTCGCCGACGCCATGCAACAGGGTTTCGTTGTTGCCGTACATGCTCATGAATCCGTTGCCGTGGTTCACGATGATCATCATGCCGTAGCCGCGCAGGAAGCTCGCGAACACCACGCGCCCGCGCGATACCGCCTTCACTTCGCTGCCGCGCGGCGCCACGATGATCACGCCGTTGCCATAGGCGTGGACGGGTCCGTTGGCGGGCCAGGGCAGGTTGCCGCGCAGGTTGCCCATGGGCGCGGCCGCCGGTGCGCCCTTCGGCGCCGGCGCCGGCTCTGCGGCCTTGGCAGCCTCGTCGATCACCTTCTGCAGGCGGGCGACCAGGGCATTCATGTCCTGCTCGTTCTGTTTGAGGGCGGCCATGCGCTGGGCCTGGTCCTTGTACTTCGAGTCGGTTTCCGCCACCAGTTTCTGTTGCTCGGCGCGCTGCTTTTCCAGATCCTTCGCGCGCGTCTCGCGCTCGGCCCGGGAGGCTTCCAGCTTCTGCTGCTCGGCCGTGATGGCGGCTTCGACCTCCTGCAGGCGGGAAAGATCCGCAAGCAGGCTGCGAATGCGTTCCACCCGGTTCTCCTGGAAATAGCGGGAGTAGGCGAGGGCACGGGAAATCCGGTTCACGTCCTCGTCGCCGAGCAGGAGCTGGAGGTCCGAGCCGCGGCCGAGGGTGTAGGTAGCGCGCAGCAGATCGCCCAGCGCGCCCTTCTGCTTGTCCAGGCCGGCCTGCATCTCGGCGCGCTGCGCGTTCAGTTGATCGAGGTCATGGCGGCGCTGTTCCAGCTCGGCCTCGGTCTCGCGAACGGCGCGCGCGGCCGCCGACACCTGTTCGGCCTGCCGCGCCAGGGCGGCGTTGGCGCTGTCCCGGGCGTTGGCGGTCTCCCGCTGTTCGCGGGTCAGCGTCTCGATGTCCTTGCGCACGCCCTCCAGCTTCTGTCGGGCGTCCTGCTGCTCCGCCCGCGCCTTGGCGTCCTGCGCGGAGCGAGCCGGCAGGGCGGTGGTGCATGTGAAGGTGGCGAGGATCAGGGTGGCAGGCAGACGGAGGATTGGGCGCATTCGGAGATTATTACCTATCCGGCGACGTCGGCCACGCGCCGCCCGTCACCTCGCTGGTATGCCCGCATGGCCTTGTGCTGCCCCGTCCGGCCGCACTGGTCTCGCCCGGCGGTCGTAAGAATTTCGTTTGCGCGACGTTTGGACGTCCGAATGGCTTTGACGCAACGCGGCAATTGTGCCTAAAGTGGGCTGAGCCCTTCGCGCGTATGTGATGGTCGGCCCGTCCAGGCCGCGGGGCCACATGCGCGTCACACCCAGCAAAACCAAAGCCACGAGGAGGCGGATGGTGAAGCAAGGCACTCCGCGCCTCTATGACGAGGCGTTCGAACACGACAGTTGCGGCTTTGGCATCGTCGCGCAAATAGATGGTCATGCCAGTGCAGCGCTGGTCGATACGGCGTTCGCTGCGCTCGCGAAGCTTTCGCATCGCGGCGGCGTCAACGCCGATGGCGTGAGTGGCGATGGCTGCGGCGTGCTGTTGCGCCGACCGGTGGAATGGCTTCGCGCGCTCGCCGCAGAAAGCGGCATCGTGCTCGCGACGCACTTTGCCAGCGGCGTGGTATTTCTCGATCCGGACGGAGACGACGCCGCCGCGCGCGTGCTCGATGCCGAGCTGGAACGCGTAGGCCTGCGTGTTGCCGGGTGGCGCGACGTTGCCGTCGAGCCGTCCGCCTGCGGTCCGCTCGCCGCGGCCTCCATGCCGCGCGTGCGCCAGGTATTCGTCGATGCGCCGGGCGATCGCTCGCCCGCCGCGTTCGAGGCGGCGCTGTTCCATGCGCGTCGCCGCGCCGAACTGGCACTGGCCGGCGACAAACATTTCTACGTCGTCTCGTTGTCGGGCGAAGTCGTGGGCTACAAGGCCATGGCCGCACCGGGTCATCTGCGTGACGTGTATCCCGACCTCAAGCATCCGGCGCTGGTTGCCGATGCCGTCGTCTTCCATCAGCGTTTTTCCACCAACACGTCGCCGCAGTGGCGTCTTGCCCAGCCGTTCCGCTTCCTGGCCCACAATGGCGAAATCAACACGATTCGCGCCAACCGCCGCTGGATGCAGGCACGCACGTCGGTGATGCGCTCGGAGCACGTGGACCTTTCCGACATCGGGCCGCTGGTGCGTCAGGAGGGATCGGACTCCGAAAGCCTCGACAACGCGCTCGAAGTGCTGCTGATGGGCGGCATGGATCTCCTGGCTGCGATGCGCGTGTTGGTACCACCGGCTTACGCTGCGCGCGAAGACATCGACGAGGATCTCGCGGCGTTCTACGAGTACTACGCGTTGCACAGCGAGCCGTGGGATGGTCCGGCTGGCCTGGTGATGTGCGACGGGCGCTATGCCGCATGCACGCTGGATCGCAATGGCCTTCGCCCGGCGCGCTGGGCGCTGTCGGACGACAATCACCTCATTGTCGCTTCCGAGGCGGGCCTTTGGGACGTGCCTTCCTCGCGCGTCGTCGCGAAGGGGCGCCTCGCGCCGGGCGAGATGATCGCCGTGGACTTCCGTGAGCATCGCCTCCTGCGTGACGCCGACATCGATGCCATCAATCGTTCGCGTGCGCCGTTCCGCGACTGGCTGCGTGGTGGTGTGACCTACCTCGAATCCGACCTGATCGATCCGAGTCTCGCCGCCGAGCCGCTGCCCGCCGAGGAGCTGCGTCGTTACCAGAAGCTCTACGGTCTCTCGCGTGAGGAATGCGAGTCGGTGTTGAAGGTGCTCGCGGAGACGGAGGCCGAAGCCACCGGGTCGATGGGCGACGATACGCCGATGGCCGTGCTGTCGCGGCAGATACGCCCCTTGTACGACCGTTTCCGCCAGGGTTTTGCGCAGGTCACCAATCCGCCGATCGATCCACTGCGCGAGCGGCTGGTCATGTCGCTGGTGACCCAGATCGGGCAGGAGAAGAACATCTTCGATCTCGGTCCCGAGAACGCGAAGCAGATCCTGCTCAACTCGCCGATTCTTTCCCAGCGCAAGCTGCGGCAGATCCTCGCGCATCCGGATTACGCGGACACGCCGCGCTTCGACCTCATGATCGGTGCGGACGAAACGCTCGAGCAGGCGCTGGTGCGGATCTGCGACGCCGCCGAAGCCGCGGTGCGAGCGGGGGTGAGAATCGTTTTCTTGAGCGATCGTTATCCGCGTCGCGATCTGTTACCGATCCATTCGCTGCTCGCCACGGGCGCCGTGCATGCGCGGCTCGTCGACAAGGGGTTGCGCTGCCAGTGCAACATCATGGTCGAGACGGCCACGCCGCGCGATCCGCATCACTTCGCCTGCCTGATCGGATTCGGTGCCACCGCGATCTATCCGTGGCTGGCCTACCAGAGTCTTTTCGACATGGGCCGCGCGGGACACATCCGCAACGGCGAAGGCGCGCCGCGCGAGATCGGTCGCAACTATCGTCGCGGTATCCGCAAAGGTCTGTTGAAGATCCTGTCGAAGATGGGCATCTCCACGGTCGCCGGCTACCGCGGTGCGCAGTTGTTCGAAATCGTCGGCCTTGCGCCCGAGGTCGTGGCGCTGTGCTTCCCGGGCACGCCTTCGCGTATCGGTGGCGCCGGTTTCGCCGATCTGGAGCACGAGCAACGCCTGCTTGCTGCCGAGGCCTGGGACGAAGCGCAGTCGCTTCGTGCAGGCGGCCTGTTCAAGTACGTGCATGGCGGTGAGTTCCACATGTACAACCCCGACGTCATCGCGAGCTTGCAGGTCGCGGTGCGTACGGGCCAGTGGTCCGACTACGAAACCTATGCCCATTACGTGGATGCGCGACCACCGTCGGCGCTTCGCGATCTCCTCGTGCCGCGCGGCGCGACGCCGATTCCGCTCGACGAGGTAGAGCCGGTCGAGGACATCCTCCGTCGATTCGATTCCGCGGGCATGTCGCTGGGCGCGCTGTCGCCCGAGGCGCACGAGGCGCTGGCGATCGCCATGAACCGCCTCGGCGCGCGCAGCAACTCGGGCGAAGGTGGCGAAGATCCTGCGCGCTACGGCACCGAGCGGGCATCGAAGATCAAGCAGGTGGCTTCGGGCCGCTTCGGTGTCACGCCCGCCTATCTCGTCAATGCCGAGGTCTTGCAGATCAAGATCGCGCAGGGCGCCAAGCCCGGCGAGGGCGGTCAGCTTCCGGGTCACAAGGTCGATGCCACGATTGCACGTCTGCGCTACGCGAAGCCGGGCATCGGCTTGATTTCACCGCCGCCGCATCACGACATCTATTCCATCGAAGACCTCGCGCAGTTGATCCACGACCTCAAGGAAGTGAATCCGCAGGCGCTCGTATCGGTGAAGCTGGTGTCGCATGCGGGCGTGGGTACCGTGGCCGCGGGTGTCGTGAAGGCTGGCGCGGATCTCATCACCGTGTCCGGTCACGATGGTGGCACGGGCGCGAGCCCACTCACGTCGATCAAGTACGCCGGCACGCCGTGGGAACTCGGTCTGGCGGAGACGCAGCAGACACTGCGACTCAACGACCTGCGCGGACGTGTGCGCCTGCAGACGGACGGTGGCCTGAAGACCGGCCTCGACGTCATCAAGGCGGCGATGCTCGGCGCGGAGAGCTTCGGCTTCGGTACCGGGCCGATGGTGGCGCTGGGCTGCAAGTATCTGCGCATCTGCCACCTCAACAATTGCGCTACCGGCGTTGCCACGCAGCATCCTGTTTTGCGGCAGAAGCATTTCCTCGGACTGCCTGAGATGGTGATGAACTATTTCCGCTTCGTCGCGGAAGACGTGCGCCGCCAACTGGCTCGCCTGGGCGTGCGCTCGCTCGCCGACATCATCGGTCGCAGCGATCGTCTCGAGCAGATCGACGGCGTGACGGCGGTGCAGGAGCGCCTCGATCTCTCGCCGCTGGTCAGTTCGGATGGCCTCGGCGCCAAGGTGGACTTCGCCTGCACCTTCGCACGCAATCCCATGCGCGATCCCGCCGCGCTCGCGAATCGCATCGAAGCCGATACCCGTGCCGCCGTGGCGGACGGTCTCGGCGGCACCTTCGATTACGCCATCGCGAATACGGATCGCGCGATCGGTGCGCGTCTGTCCGGTGACGTGGCGCGTCGCTGGGGCGACGCCGGCATGGTCGAGCATCCGATCCATCTGCGTCTTTCCGGTGCAGCGGGGCAGAGCCTCGGTGCGTGGAATGCAGGTGGCGTGCACATCGATCTCGTCGGCGAAGCCAACGACGGCGTCGGCAAGGGCATGGCTGGTGGTCGTCTCGTCATTCGTCCGCCGGAGGATTCGCCGTTCCAGAGCCACGAAGCGTCGATCATCGGCAATACCTGCCTCTACGGGGCCACGGGTGGCGAGTTGTTTGCGGCAGGTCAGGCCGGCGAACGCTTCGCCGTGCGCAATTCCGGCGCATTGGCAGTGGTCGAGGGTGCTGGCGATCACTGTTGCGAGTACATGACCGGCGGCGTGGTGGCGGTGCTCGGTCGCACGGGCCTCAACTTCGGCGCGGGCATGACGGGTGGCTTCGCCTACGTACTCGATCTGGAGCGTAGCTTCGTCGATTGCTACAACCACGAACTCGTGGACATCGTGCGTATCTCCCCCGAAGGCATGGAGCACTACATGCAGCATCTTCGCCAGCTTGTTGCGCGGCATGCCGAGCTTACGGGCAGTGCGTGGGGCCGCCGCGTGCTTGCCGACTTCCGCGGCCTGTTGCAACGTTTCTGGCTGGTGAAACCCAAGGCCGCAAGTCTCGACGCGCTGGCCGAAGAACTGCGGAGTGCCGCATGAGCGCGAAGGATTTCCGTTTCCTCGACCTGCCGCGCCAGGTGCCACGTACGGTGCCGGTTGCCGTGCGCGTGCTCGGCTATGGCGAAATCTCCGGCGACTTCGCGTCGTCGGAAGCCGCTGCGCAATCGGAGCGCTGCATCGACTGCGGCAATCCTTATTGCGAGCACGCCTGCCCGGTGCACAACTACATTCCCAACTGGTTGAAGCTGGTGCAGGACGGTCGCTTGTTCGAGGCCGCCACGCTGATGCACGAGACCAATCCGCTGCCGGAAATCTGCGGCCGTGTGTGCCCGCAGGATCGTCTCTGCGAAGGCGCCTGCACGTTGGAGCAAGGCGACTTCGGCGCGGTAACCATTGGCAGCGTCGAGCGCTGGGTCACGGACGAAGCCATTCGCCAGGGCTGGCGCCCGGATCTGTCGCGCGTGCGCGAGACGGGCGCACGCGTGGCGATCGTTGGCGCCGGTCCGGCCGGGCTCGCCTGCGCGGATCGCCTGCGTCGTGCCGGCATCGCCGCGCACGTATTCGATCGCCAGCACGAGATCGGTGGCCTGCTCACCTTCGGCATCCCGCCGTTCAAGCTCGACAAGAACGTGGTGCGTACACGACGCATGGTGCTCGAAGGCATGGGCGTGGTCTTCCACCTCGGTCTGGAGATCGGGCGCGACATCACCTTCGACGAACTGCTGGCCGACTACGATGCCGTCTTCGTCGGTACGGGCGCGTACACCTATGTGGATGGGCAACTCGAAGGACGTCACCTGCGTGGCGTACACGATGCGCTGCCTTTCCTCATCGCCAACACGGAGCGTCTGCTTCGCGACGAACCGCCCGCCCCGGAGTACGACCTCGCGGGCAAGCACGTCGTGGTGCTCGGCGGCGGCGATACCGGCATGGATTGCAATCGCACGGCCATTCGCCTCGGTGCGGCGTCGGTCACCTGCGTGTACCGCCGCGACGAGCCCAGCATGCCGGGGTCACGTCGCGAGGTGGGTTACAGCCGCGACGAAGGCGTGCGCTTCCTCTTCCAGCGCCAGCCCATCGCGCTCGTGGGTGACGACGGTGCGGTGAAGGCCGTACGCGTGGTGGATACGGAACTGTTCGATGCGGGCGACGGCCGCCTTCGCCCGCGCAACGTCGAAGGCAGCGAGACCGACCTGCGCGCGGACGTGGTCATTCAGGCCTTCGGCTTCCAGCCGAGTCCGCCCGATTGGTGCGATGCCTTTGGTATCGAGCGGGACCGCAGTGGCCGGATCGTCGTGGGTGCGGAAGGGCGCCTGCCGTTGCAGACGAGCCATCCGCGCATCTTCGCGGGCGGCGACAATGTGCGCGGTGCCGATCTCGTCGTGCGCGCGGTGTACGACGGTCGCGAAGCCGCGGCTTCGATCGCCCGTCTGCTGGCAACGAACACGGTGGCTGCGACCGTTACCGCCTGAAGCAAGGGGCGTCGGGGTCATCCCCGGCGCTCTTGGCTTCCCACCGCGTCGCGCCCACAATGACCGGATGGTCCCCAAGGGCTCCACGTCCCCATGTGTCTGATTGCCTTTGCCTGGCGCGCGCATCCGCGCTGGCGTCTCGTGCTCGTGGGTAACCGCGACGAGTTTCATGCACGGCCGACGGCCCCGCTCGCATCCTGGGACGAGGCGCCGCAGATCGTCGCCGGTCGCGATCTCGAGGCCGGAGGGACCTGGGCCGGGGTCGGTCCGCGAGGCCGGGTCAGTGCGATCACCAACGTGCGCGATCCGAGCGCCAGTCACGACGGACTGTCCCGCGGGTTGCTGGTCGCCGATTATCTCGGTGCCAGTCTTCCGGCGCGCGAACATGCCATCGAACTCATGGCCAGCGCGCGCGACTACCGCCCCTTCAACTTGCTGACTTTCGACCACGAAGACGCCTACTACCTCGGCAATCACCCGAGTGCGCGCGCACAGCCTGTCGATGCGGGCGTGCATGGCTTGAGCAATGCCGACTTCAACGCGCCCTGGCCGAAGACGCAGGCGATCGTGCAGCGTCTGGAAGCCTGGCTCGCGGCGGGGCATGACGACGACACCGATGCCCTGTTCGCCATGCTTTCCGACCGGGGTGGCTGGCCCGACGACCTGCTTCCCGATACGGGCGTCGGTATCGAGCGTGAGCGCTTTCTGTCGAGCGCCTTCATCGTCGGCGAGCACTACGGCACCCGAGCCAGCACGGTGATCCTGGTCGATCATGAGGACCGCACCGCCATCATCGAGCGCCGCTTCGGGCCGCATGGCGCTTATCTGGGCGAGAGCCGCGCCGACGTCTGAGCTCGTTCGCGAGGCGGTGTTCTTGCGCGTGGAATGGAAAGTGTTTTGCGCCCGGCGCAATTGATTCGCCCGGCCTTCGCCCCGAGCATGAAGGAGTCCGCCAAGCGGCCATTCTTTCCTTCCTCCTGGAGCTTTCCATGAACATCGATCTCACCAAGCGCAGCGCCATCGTCACGGGTTCCACGGCCGGTATCGGTCTGGCCATTGCCACCGGTCTCGCCGCTGCCGGCGCGTCGGTCGTCGTGACCGGCCGTACCCAGGCCCGCGTCGACGAAGCCATCGCGGCGGTCAAGAAGGTGGCACCCGAAGCAAAGGTCACCGGCGTCGCCGCCGATCTCGGCACGGCCGAAGGTGCGGCCACGCTCATCAAGGCCGTGCCCGAGACCGACATCCTCGTAAATAACCTCGGCATCTTCGAGCCGAAGGACTTCTTCGAGATCGACGACGCCGAGTGGACCCGGTTCTTCGAGGTCAACGTGAACTCCGGCGTTCGCCTCTCGCGTCATTACGCGAAGGGCATGGTGCAGCGTGGGTGGGGCCGCGTGCAGTTCATCTCCAGCGAGTCGGGCATCCAGGTGCCGGCGGAGATGGTGCATTACGGCGTGACCAAGACCGCACAACTGGGCGTGTCGCGTGGCCTCGCCGAAGTGCTTGCCGGCACCGGCGTCACCGTCAACGCGATTCTCCCGGGTCCCACCCTGTCCGAAGGTGTGAGTGAGTTCTTCGGCAAGATCGCGAAGAATCAGGGCGTGTCGATGGAACAGGTGGAGCGCGACTTCATCCAGACCCACCGTCCGACGTCGCTCATCAAGCGTCTGCTGAGCGTGGAAGAAGTTGCCAACGTGTCCGTCTATCTCGCCTCCGAACAGGCGTCCGGTACCACCGGCGCGTCGATCCGTGTCGACGGCGGCGTCACCCGCTCGATCATCTGATCCTCATCCGCCGATCTGGCAGACGATCCGCGAGAAGGCGCCATCGTTCCGCTGGAACTCCGGCCGCGGCGCATGGAAGCGCCGATTGCTCATGGTGACGGATTCCACCTTGTCCATGCGAAATGACTTCCACCCGGTGGCAGCGCCTGACGCGCTGCCACCGGCGACCTGATACGCACTGAGCAGCCGGTCGCCCGCGACGTCGTCGCCGTAGATGTGTGGCTGCACCAGACGCTCCGCACCGCCGTACTGCACCACCAACAGATGCATCGTCGCGATGGCCTCGCAGATGACATCATCGAATCGCGTCACGACACATCGCCGTCCACGTAATACCAACGCCCATCCTCGCGCACGAAGCGACTGACCTCGTGCATGCGCTCAGCGCTGCCACCACCCATGCGCAACCGCGCCACGAACTCGACGATAGCCGTGTCCACCGTGGGATTCTCGTGACTCTTCACCGAAAGCCCCAGCCATGTTGGCTTAGGCGATTGTGTCGCGAGCCCCAGCGATGCCGGGCGCGTGCTTGGATGCCAGGTTGCGAGCAGATAGTCCTCCAAGCCCAGCACATAGGCGCTGTAGCGCGAACGCATGAGAGCTTCGGCGGAGGGAGCGGGCGTACCGGCATGCCAACGCCCGCAGCAGGCGGTATAGGTTGCGCCGCTTCCGCATGCACACGGATGGGCGGTGATTCCTGCCATGGCGATCGCTCCGGTCACAACGGGGTTCGGTCGCCGATGCTACACGGCTTGCCTATTCAGGAACGTTCCGCTTTTCGGCAGTGGGATCGGGTTTCGTGCTGCGGGACGTCATCTATGGCCCGCCTGGCGAGGCCACGGCCGCCCGATTCAAAGGAGGTTCACTCCAAATCCGCATCGTAGTGGGGTCGTTTTCAAGGGATTTATCCACCATGCGCAGCATCCTCACGGCGCTTGCCGCCTCCATGGCCATTGGCAGTGCCATCGCCAGTACGCCGGTGACGGCGGTCAGCCACCTCGATCTCGACCGCTATGCCGGCACGTGGCACGAGATGGCGCGGCTGCCCATGTATTTCCAACGGAAGTGCACCGGGGCGGTGACGGCGACCTATGCCGTCCAGCCGGATGGTACGGTCTCGGTGCATAACGCCTGCGTCACCGCGGACGGCAGCACCATCGCCAGCGACGGCGTGGCGCGTCGTCCCGAGCCGTTCTCGCAAGGCAAGCTCCAGGTACGCTTCGCACCGAAGTGGCTTTCGTGGGTGCCGTTCGTCTGGGCCGACTATTGGGTCATCGCCCTGGACGAGAACTACCAATGGGCCATGGTGGGGCAGCCCGGTCGAAAGTATCTCTGGATCCTTTCGCGTACCCCGACCATGGACAAGGCGACGTTCGAGGCATTGAAGGCGCGCGCTACGGCCATGGGCTACGACCTTTCGGCGCTCGTCGTATCGGGGAAGATCGAGTAACCAGCGTTCCGTAACCTATGTCGTTGCTCATTCGACCGGCGAATGATGCACGTGCCTGTTCGTTCGAAGGGTACGTGGCGGCTTTGGTTATTCGGCGAAATGATCGTCGCGAGGTCGGACGATCTTGACGACAAGTGCAATGGCGCCGCGATCGAGTTCGACCGAAAGCGGTGCGATGACCGTGTCGCCGATGCCGAAGGCAGTGTCGCCCGTACGGGCCGTACCCTGGGCAAGATGAAGCAGAGCGACGTCCTGGGTGTCGACGCGCCCGGGACCATGCGCGACATCGATCGTCCCGCGAATGTCGCCGCGCCGAACCATCAGATTGAAATCGCGCGTCGCGCCGCCCGACAGCGCGACCTCGACGCGTGCCTCGCCGGGAAACGCGAATGGCACGCACGGTGTCGTCAGCGCGTGGGTGCGCTCGCCGTCGAGCGTCATCGTGAAGCCGTCGCCTTGGAGCAGCACGATGGTTCGATCGATACCGGGGAACCGCGAGAACGGCGATGCCGTATCGACGTCGGCGATGCTGACGCGCCACAGGAAATCGTCCATGGAGGCGCCGGGTGGCTCGACGGCGATTTCCCGCGTGATGCCGAGGCCGTTCTTCCACGGCACAGCTTTCAACTCGTCGAAGCGGATGATGGTCATGCGACGCGCTCGATATCGCGCGCAAAAGGCGGAAGAGCACGCAACATGCCCGTGCCGTAGCGTTTGGTGATGACACGCCGATCCAACAGGACAATGCGCCCGGTATCGGTTTCGGTACGAATCAGGCGGCCGCAGTACTGCGTGAGCAGGCGCGTCGCATCCGGCACGCTGACTTCGATGAAGGGATTGCGTCCGCGCGATTCCAGCCATTCGGCATAGGTCGCGCCGACGGGATCGGTGGGTACGGCAAAGGGGAGCTGCGTGACCACCACGGTTTCGCAGAGCTTGCCCGGCAGGTCGAGACCTTCGCCGAACGACGCGAGCCCGAACAGCGTGCTGCCCCTGCCGGCTTCGATGTCCGCGCAATGTTCCGCGATCAATTGCGCCTTGGACAGCGAGCCCTGTGCGCGTACCTTGCGCACGAACTCGATGGGCAGCACTTGCAGCACACGATCGAGCTTGGCGCGCGAGGTGAACAGCACGAGGTTGCCGGCATTCCAGTCGAGGTGTTTCGCCAGCCATTCGGAGACCTCGCGCGCATGGCCTTCGCGATCGTCGGGTAGCGTTTTCAGAGCCGGCACCGAAAGGGTGGCCTGACGTTCGAGGTCGAAGGGCGAGGGCAGGCTGATCGTCACGGCCTCGTTCGGCAGCCCGACCGAATCGGCGAAGCCGCGGAAGTTGCCACCCGCGCTCAGCGTCGCGGAGGTCATCACCACCGCCGACGCGTTGTCCCAGAGCACGTTACGCAGCAAGCCGCCGGCCGATACCGCCGAGGCATGGCAGACCAACTGTTGCTCGGGCGTCATGCTGACCCAGCGTGCGAGCGGCGGGCTGTTCTCGCGATCCTCCGCGGACCACGCGTACCAGGTGCGCACCTGGCGATCCAAGCGTTCCAACGCTACGCCGAGTTCGCGCGACAGCGCTTCCTGCGTGGGGCCGCCAGCCTCCATTTCCACGACGGTCCGGCGGACCATGCGCAGCCAGCGCTGGATGTCCTTGGTCAGGAGATGCAGATGCTCGGCGTGCATCTTCCAGTTCTCCGGAAGCTGGCCGAGCGAGGCGCGGAACACCGGCTCGGTTTCGCTGGCCGAAGGCGTCCACGAAAGACGGATCTCGCGCTCGATCTCCTCCAGCGCATTCGAGAGTTCGAGCAGTTTCTCGTCACCGGCTTCGAGCGTGAGGTTGCCGATGCTTTCCTTGTCGGTCAGCGAATAGGCGCCGTGGATCTGGTTCTGCAATCGTCCGATGCGGCGCACGGCCGTCGCGAGATGCACGTCGGCCGCACCGCGGTCGATCGCCTTGCCCGGCACGTGATGCGCCTCGTCGAAGATGTAGAGCGTTTCCTCCGGCTTCGGCAGGATGACGCCGCCGAAGGTGTCTTCATCGCGCGGCATGGTGAGGTCGGCAAGCACCAGGTCCTGGTTCGCGACGACGATGTCGGCTTCGCCGATGGCACGGCGTGCGATGAAAAAAGGACAGACCGCGAAGGCGCCGCACTTGCGCCCCGTGCAGCCGCCAGCGCTGGTGGTGATCATGCCGCGTACCAGATCCGACAGCGGCTCGGGGCTGGTGTCGATATCGCCGTTCCATTCGCGCGACTCGAAGGCCTTGCCGAGCTTTTCGATGGCCTTGGTATCGCGCTCCGCGGGCGGCCGCGACCACAGGGCCAGTTCCGCGTCGAATTCGAAGCCACTCTGTGCAGAGGGTTCGGCGCCGGCCATGCGCAGGTTGCGCGGGCACAGGTAACGCGCACGGCCCTTGGCGAGCGCCACCTTGGCCTCGACGCCGCACAGCGTCAGGTACTGCGGAATGTCGCGCTGGACGAGCTGCTCCTGCAGCGCCACGGTCGCCGTGGCAATCACCAGCTTCTTTTTCTGCGCGCGCGCCACTTCCAGCCCGGCAATCAGGTACGCCATGGATTTACCGGTACCCGTGGGCGCTTCGATCACCGCGGCACCCGCCGGCTCGGCCAGCGCCTTCGCCACTTCGGCAATCATCTTCAACTGCGCGGCACGGCCACGGAACCCGGGAAGTCCGTCTTTCAGGCGCGCATAGGCGGCGCGGACCGCGGCTTTGGTGTCGTCGGTGAGCATCGATGGGATGAACGGCGGGGAGGGCAACCCTGCAAGGTTACCTTATCGCCGTCTCAGCCCACGGATCAGGCGTGCCGGCTCCACGCGGAGGACGAGTAGCCGCTACCGGCAACAAGCCCAGCCACAACGAAGTTGTGCTCTTCCCAGGTGCCGTCGGCGTGCTGCACGTGGATTTCGACCGGGCGGCCGAGGCTGTCGGACAGGCCGGGCGCGAGGGCCTCGGCGGCGGCGATGGCGGCGGACTGGGATTCGTAGCGACCGAGCGGGAGCGATGCACGGCGGACGATCCACGGTCCCTGTGTCGATTCACTGTACGGAATGAACAACTGGGCTGAACTCGAAGCCATGGGACCCTCGCTAAGGCAGGTGTACCAGACGGGCGAGGCCGCTGTTGCGGCCTCGGAATCCACGCTACCGCAGGGGTGCTAAAAAACCCGTTAAGCCTTCTCGTTCAGTGATTTACCGGATAGGTAGAGTCGGCGGAAACACTCGGGTGCATGGGTGTTGATAAGCCCGCAGGCCTCCATCCAGGCGAAGACGATCGTGGGGCCGACGAATGTGAAGCCGCGCCGGCGCAAGGCCTTGGACGCCTGCTCGGACAGGGGGCTGTTCGGTGGCACCGGGCCTTTCCAGAGAAGCGGCTGCCCCTCCACGAAGCCCCAGGCGAATCCCGCAAAATCCTCGTCCGCGTCGCGCATGGCCAGGAAGGCACGGGCATTGCGGATCGTGGCCTCGATCTTCGCGCGCGAACGGATGATCCCAGCGTCGGCGAGCAGTCGTTGCACGTCGCCCTCGTCGTAGCGCGCCACTCGCTCCGGATCGAAACCGTCGAACGCGCGACGAAAGCCGGCACGCCGGGCGAGGATCGTGCGCCATGAGAGCCCGGCCTGGAAACCGTCGAGCACCAGCTTTTCCCACAGCTTGCGGCTGTCGCGCTCCGGCACGCCCCACTCGCGATCGTGGTAGTCGCGCATGAGCTCATCCGCCGTCGCCCAGGCGCAACGGACGAGCCCTTCGGTCATGCGCTGAAACCGAGGTAATCGAGCTTGCCGATGGCGACACCGTTGTGCCGCAGGATGTCGTATGCGGTGGTCACGTGAAAGAAGAAGTTCGGCAGTGCGAAGGTCAGCAGGTACGACGCCCCCGTGAACTCGTGTTCCTTCTCCTTGAACTTGCGCGCGATCGTCCGCGACTCACCGGCTTCGAGCGCGGCGCGATCGACCGACTCGATCCAGGCCACGGTCGCATCGATGCGCTTGCGCAGGTCGGCGATGGTGGTCTCGTTGTCTTCGAACGACGGCGGCTGCACATCGGCGAGCCGTGCCACGGCGAACTTGGCCGTGTCGCTGGCGCGCTGAATCTGCCCTGCCAGGTTGAGCATGTCCGGGGCAAGGCGCGCCGTGACGAGATCGTTGCCTGCATGGGCCTCGGCCTTGGCGAGAAGGTCGCCGAGCACGCGGAAACCGCGGATGAAAACGGGAGCGGAGGCTTCGTAAGTGGAGAGGCTCATGCGGGTTCCTGGTGGCGGGCGGATCGGTTGGACGTGGGGATGCTTCCATGGAAGCACAAGCGCCTCGCACGCGCTGCCGTTCGGGTCTACCATCGTCCGAATCCCACCGAATCCGCGGGTCCCCATGCCGCCACTCGATGCAACGACTTCCGCGCCCGACGCCATCGTCGCCGTGCGTGGGCTCTCCAAGACCTACAAGTCCGGGTTCCAGGCGCTCAAGCGCGTAGACCTGGACATCAAACGCGGCGAGATCTTCGCCTTGCTGGGCCCCAACGGTGCAGGCAAGACCACGCTCATCAGCATCGTCTGCGGCATCGTCAACGGCAGCGAAGGCACGGTGACCGTCGACGGTCATGACATCGTGCGCGACTATCGCGCGGCGCGTGGCCTCATCGGTCTGGTGCCGCAGGAGCTTTCAACCGACGCCTTTGAAAGTGTGTGGGCGACGGTGAAGTTCAGTCGCGGCCTGTTCGGTAAGTCGCCGAATCCGGCGTACCTCGAAACGATCTTGCGCGAGTTGTCGCTGTGGGAGAAGAAGGATTCCAAGATCATGACGCTGTCCGGCGGCATGAAGCGTCGTGTGCTCATCGCCAAGGCACTCGCCCACGAACCGCGCGTGCTCTTCCTCGATGAACCCACGGCCGGTGTCGACGTCGAGCTGCGCCACGACATGTGGCAGATGGTCCACCGCCTGCGGGAATCGGGCGTCACCATCATCCTCACCACGCACTACATCGAGGAAGCCGAGCAGATGGCCGATCGCATCGGCGTCATCAATCGCGGCGAGCTGGTGCTGGTGGAGGAAAAGCACACGCTGATGCAGAAGCTGGGCAAGAAGCAGTTGTCCCTGCAATTGCAGGCGCCGCTGCAGGCCGTGCCGGAAGGTCTGGCCGATTGGCCGCTGGAACTGTCGGCGGACGGCAGTTGCCTCACCTATACGTTCGACGCACAAGGCGACGACACCGGCATCGCAGAACTGCTGCGCAAGCTCAATGCGCTTGGCATCGACTTCAAGGATCTGCATTCCAGCGAGAGTTCGCTGGAAGACATCTTCGTCAGCCTGGTGAGGAGTCGCGCATGAATCTCTACGCGATCCGCGCCATCTACCGCTTCGAGATGGCCCGCACGTTCCGCACGTTGATGCAGAGCATCGCGTCGCCGGTGCTGTCCACGTCGCTGTACTTCGTCGTCTTCGGTGCGGCCATCGGTTCGCGCATGGGCGACGTGGATGGCGTCAGCTACGGGGCCTTCATCATCCCCGGCTTGATCATGCTTTCGCTGCTCAACGAGAGCATCTCCAACGCATCGTTCGGCATCTACATGCCCAAATGGGCCGGCACGATCTACGAACTGCTGTCCGCGCCGGTGTCGTACGCGGAAGTGGTCGTCGGTTACGTCGGTGCGGCGGCGACGAAGTCGGTGGTGCTCGGCCTGCTCATCCTGGTGACGGCACGCCTGTTCGTCGACTACGAGATCCTGCATCCGTTCTGGATGGTGGGTTTCCTGGTACTCACCGCGGTGACCTTCAGCCTGTTCGGTTTCATCATCGGCCTGTGGGCGGACGACTTCCAGAAACTGCAGGTGGTGCCGCTGATGGTGATCACGCCGCTGACCTTCCTGGGCGGCAGCTTCTACTCGATCTCCATGCTCCCGCCGGTATGGCAGAAGATCACGTTGTTCAATCCGGTGGTCTACCTGGTCAACGGATTCCGCTGGAGCTTCTACGGCAAGGCCGACGTCGATGTGGTGGTGAGTGCCGGGGCCACGGTGGCCTTCCTGCTGCTGTGCCTCGGCGTGGTGTGGTGGATATTCCGCACCGGGTGGAAGCTCAAATCGTAGACGCCGATGCCGGGGCCTGAGTCAGGCCCCGGCCGGTCGTGCGTCACGCCTTGCCGAGGAAGTCCGCCTTGCCCAGCACCACGCCCACGCCGCGCAGGATGGCGTACGCCGTGGTGGTGTGGAAATACACGTTCGGCAGCACGTAACCCAGCAGGTAATCCTGGCCGTGGAAGTGCTGCTCGCCGCTGCGCATCTTCAGCACGATCTCGCGGTCTTCGCTGCCGTCGATCTGTTCGGGTTTGAACGACTTGAGCATGTCGACCACGGCCGCGATACGCTTCTGCAATTCGTCGAAGCTGGTCTCGTTGTCGTCCATCTTCGGCGGCTCCATGCCTGCCAGCCGATAAGCGGCACCCTTGGACATGTCCGTGGCGATCTGCACCTGGCGGATCAGCGGGAACATGTCGGGCGTGATGCGCGTATTGAGCAGCACTTCCGGCGCGATGTTGCGCTCGGCAGCATGTGCGGCGCCCTTGGCGAGCACGCCGGAGAGGTTGGTCAGCGCGCGGACGAGGACCGGTACGCAGGTCTGGTACATGGTGATGGACATGGGATCGCACTTCTCGTGGTGGAGCGGCCGGGCGGCCGCGGCGAGCTATTGTGGGGGCTGCTTGGCGACGCGTCGACGGGCGCAGCGGTTACGATGGGCCATGACCCCGCCCAACGCTCCCGCGCCACGTACCGACGCTACCGTTCGCGCCACCCGCCTGCGCCTCGCCCAGCGGGCGCTCGATCGTCTCTTCCGGTCGATGCCGCTCCGCGGGCGTGCGCGGCTGGGCCTGTTCATGGCGTTCAAGGTGGGGCTGTCGGCCTCGGTGGCCTTCGCCATCGGTCATGCGATGCATACGGAGCAGGCGTTCTGGGCCGCGATCAGCGCCGTCGCCGTCACCCAAACGCATTATGCGGATACCCGCGGGGCTGGCCGTGACCGCTTTCTCGGCACGGTCATCGGCGGTGTGGGAGGGTTGCTCGGCCTCTGCGTCGGACAGAGCGGCAGCCTGCTGCTCTTTGCCGCCGCATTGGTGCTCGTGACCCTGGCTTGCTGGCTTGCCAACGTGGGTTCGGCGGCCCGCATCGCCGGCATCACCACGGCCATCGTGCTGCTGGTGCCGAGTGACGGGCCGCGCTGGGAACTGCCGGTCATGCGCCTGGCCGAGGTCGCGCTTGGTACGCTGTGCGCGCTTGTCATCGGCTGGCTCGTGACGCGGCTGGAAAATCGGGTGGAACACAAAGCGAAGGACACCACTGCATGAGCATGCGACACCGCCACGGCGAGTTCCATCGGCTCAGCCGCATCGGCTGGTTGCGCGCCGCCGTCCTGGGCGCCAATGACGGCATCGTCTCCACCGCGAGCCTCCTCGTCGGCGTCGCCTCGGCGGCACGTGCGGAGCCGGGCGACATCATGATTGCCGGTGTGGCCGGCCTTGTGGCGGGCGCCATGTCCATGGCGGCCGGCGAGTACGTGTCGGTCCGCTCGCAGGCCGACAGCGAGGAGGCCGAACTGGCCATGGAATCGCGCGAGCTGCAAGACGATCCCGACGGCGAACACCGCGAGCTGGCCGAGATCTACGTGCGCCGCGGTCTCGACCGCGAACTTGCCCAGCGCGTCGCGACGGAACTCATGGCGCACGACGCGCTGGAAGCCCATGCGCGCGACGAACTCGGCTTGTCGGTCACGTTGGCGGCGCGCCCGCTCCAGGCGGCTGCGGCCTCGGCAATCAGCTTTGCGAGCGGTGCCATCTTGCCGATCATCGCTGCCGGGCTGTCGTCGCGCTCGTTGGTCACGCCGATCACGATCGGCGTTTCGCTGCTGGCTCTCGGCATCCTCGGCGCCATCTCCGCGCGCATGGCGGGAGCGCCGATCGGCCGGAGCGTCACCCGCGTGCTTTTCTGGGGCGCGCTGGCGATGGGCATCACCGCCGGGGTGGGCCGCCTGTTCGGCGTGGCTGCGTAACCCGGTTCAGCCCATCACGCAGCGATTGCGGCCGCCGTTCTTTGCCGTGTACAGCGCGAGGTCGGCGCGGTTGAACACCGCTTGCGGCGTATCGCCCGCCTGGAAGTACGCCAGCCCGATGGACGCCGTGACGCGTACGGGCTGACGGCTCGCGTGGAAGGCGAGGTGCTGGATCTTTCCACGCAGGCGTTCGCAGACCTGCAAGGCCTCGGCTTCTTCCGCGCCTTCGAAGATCACGATGAATTCTTCGCCACCGTAGCGCGCAACGAAGTCACACGGACGCACATGCTTCATCAGCGCCTGGCCGATGATGCGCAGTACGGCGTCGCCAGCGGTGTGACCGTAGGTATCGTTGATGCTCTTGAAGTGGTCGATGTCGATGGCCGCGATGCCGAGCGGCTTGCCGTCGGTCCGCCAGTTTTCAAACGCGGCCTCGATACGCTTTTCGTAGGCAAGGCGATTGGGCATGCCGATCATCGTGTCGGTCTGCGCCAGTTCGTGCTCGCGCTCGAGCGACCGCTGCAACGTGTTGCGCTCGGTCTCCAGTTGCTCGATGCGCTGGCGCATCTTTTCCGCGCGCTCGCGATACGCCGTGAGACGCGCGCTTTCGCGGTCGCGGAAATCGCGAAAGCAGAAAGCGATGGTCTCCAGGCTGTGATTCACCTGCTCGCGCAGTTCGTGTATGTCGTCGATCTCCAGCGCCGCCTCGCCCAGCAGGCGCATCTCGTGCGCCACCGATGCGTCCAGGGCTTGCCCGTTGGCTTCGCCCACGGACTGGTCGGCCAGCTCGCGCGACATGTAGCCGCTCATCTCGTCGAGGCGGTTGGTCACATGGCGGAGTACCGCCTGCAGGGCGTCGATCTCGCGCTGCAAGCCGATCCGCTGTTCGTTGACGAGGTCGGCGAGGCGATCGCCGCAGGCCGCCAGGGCCACGAGGTCACCGGCATCGGCCACGTCGTGGCGCAATTCGTTGGCGCGATCGGCCAGGCGCGGCAGCACGACGATGCGCTCCACGAGCCGGCTCAGCGACGACTGTACGGACGAACCATGCTCGTTGCGGTGCGGGCGCGTGATGGCGATCGAGCGATCTTCGTGATTTCCTGCGGATCGCTCGCCGAGCGCCGATATGGCCGTCGCCAGTTCGTTTACCAGTGGCTCGAGCGCCAACGGCTCCATGGGGCCGGCCAGCGCTACCGAGAGGCGCTCGATGTGGGGATCGACCTGGTCATGCGCACCGTGCGCGATGTGACCGAGGCAAGCGACCAATTGACGAAGCAGTGATTCCGCGGTGCGCCACTGGGCCTCTTCGCGGGTCAACCGCTCCACGGCTTCGTGATACTTGCTTTCCCAAACCTGGTTTTCCAAACGCACGTCCCCGACCGTCGCGTCATGTGTCGATTCCGCGCCATCATACGATGAAGCCTTCGCCTTGGCTCATGTCTCCGAGGCGGGTGCGACCACGGGCTCTTCCCGGGTCGCCCGGAAGGCGACCACGGTGCCCAACGTGAGCAGCGCAGCGGCCACGAGGAACGGCATGCCCGCGATATGAAGCGTCCTGGCGGGGGCAATCCAGAACGCGAAGATCTGCGCGAACAGGTACGGGCCGAAGATGCCCGCGAAGCTGCCCAGGCTGGTCACGCCGCCTTGCAGGCGGCCCTGCTCGTCGGGATGCACTTGGCGGGTCATGATCGACTGGATGGGCGGCCCGGAGAGGCCCCAGAGCGACATGAGCGGGATCCCGATGAGGAAGACCCAGCCGATAGAGGAAAGGCCCATCACCGCGAATGCCGCCGCGCCGAAGGCGAGGCCGGCCAGCATCACCCGTCGCTCGCCGAAGCGGGCCGTGAGGCGACCGGTGAGAAAGGCCTGCACCGTGCCGTCGCACGCGCCCACCAGGGCGAGCACGTAGCCCACGGCCTGCGGGCCCCAGTCATAGCGGTAGTCCGCATAGAGCACGAAGACCGTCTGCAGCACGTAGTGGGCGAGATAGAACAGAAACATGACCGTGGCCAGGCCGAACAATGTGCTGTTGCGGCGAAGCAGCTTGAGCGCACCGATCGGATTCGCCGTACGCAGTTCGAAGCGCGCCGAACGCCGTTCCGGAGGAAGCGATTCGGGCAGGATGAAGAAGCCGTACATGAAATTGGTCAGCGCCAGCGCGGCCGCCACCCAGAACGGCAGGCGCAGGTCGATGCCGCCGAGAAAACCGCCGAGCGCGGGCCCGATGATGAAGCCGATGCCGAAGGCGCCGCCGAGCAGGCCGAATGCCGCGGCGCGTTTCTCGGGAGGCGTGACGTCGGCGATGTACGCATTGGCGGTGGTGAAGCTGGCGGCCGTCATGCCCGAAACGATGCGTCCCGCAAACAGCAGCCAAAGCGACGGCGCGATCGCCATGAAGACGAAGTCCAGCCCGAGGCCCAGGTTGGACAGGAGAATCACGGGCCGCCGACCGAAGCGATCGGACAGCGCACCCTGGATCGGCGAGCAGATGAACTGCACGGTGGCGAACACCGTACCGAAGATGCCGACCCACCATGCCGCGTTCGACACGGTGCCGCCCGTCATCTGTTCGATCAGGTGCGGAAGCACGGGAATGATGATGCCGAACGCCAGGATGTCGATCAGCACCGTGACGAAGATGAAGATCACCGCGGCGCGACGAACATGCGTGTGAGTCTGCGGTTCCATGAAAGTCCGTGAGGTCGACTAGGGATGCTCTGAACCTATTCAGAGCATCCCTAAAGGGCGTCAGACGAGTCGCTTCAACCTGGGCGCCACGATGGGTACGGTGAGCATCGTGCTTGCCACCGCCATAAGCAGCAACGCAGTGAACGTTTCGCTGGTGATGACGTGGCGATCGAGCAGGATGTTGACGAAGATGATCATGATCAGCGCCTTGGTCTGCAACAGCCAGCCGATCGTCCACGCATCGCCGCGCGCCCATCCGAGCAGTTTGCCGGCCAGGCCTACGCCGGCAAGCTTGCCCGCCACCGAGGCCACCAGCAGCAGCGCAGCCGCGACGAACACGGCGGTACCGCCCACCGACCAGTTGGTGCGAAGCCCGGTCGAAAGGAAGAACACCGGCATCACCACGAGCAACACGTGCTCGCGCAGCTTGTCGAGGTGCTCCAGCGTGAACCAGTCGCGGTCCATCACCGCTCCGGCGAGGAAGGCACCCACCATGTAGTGCAGCCCGGACCAGTCCGCACCATAGCCGCACGCGGCCAGCCAGATCAGTCCGATGTACCAGCGATCGCTTTCCTTGAGTCGCGCCATCCACTTGCGGAACAGCCATGCCGTCACGGCGAACACGGCGAGAAACGCGGCCTGATGACCCACGCGCTGCCAGTCGAGCAGGATGATCGCGAGCACGCCCCAGATGGCGAGATCGTCGAGGCTCGCATAACGCAGCACGCGCATGCCCAACGGTTCGCGAAGGATATTCATCTTTTCCAGCAGCAGGATCAGGATGGGCAGCGCAGTCACCGAACACGCCATGCCTACGCCGAGCACGAACTGCCACGTGGCGGCGGCTTCACCCATCCAGCCGTCTCGCCACGCGAGCATGCCGAGCGCGGCGAGACAGCCCGCCACCAGTGGACCGGCCAGTGCGAGGCCCGCGGTCGTGCCGCACTCGCGGCGACGGCGCCAGACCTCGCGCAGATCCAGCTCGATGCCGGCGATCCAGACGAACACCATGACCGCCCACCAGGCGATACCGTTGAGCGCGCCGATGACCGGCGGTGCGAAGACGGTGGCGTAATAGTCGGGGAATATCTTGCCCAGCACCCCGGGCCCGAGCACGATGCCCGTGACAATCTGCACGACGACCAGTGGTGCCCAGTAATCCGTGCGAAACACGCGCCAGATCAGATACGGCACGCCAAGAATGATCGTCATCGCGATCAGGAAAAGTTCGGTGATATTCATTGGCCCTCCCCGGGGTCGGCAGAGGGTAACTGAATTGGTGCGCGCTGGTTCAATGGCGCCTGCTCGTCCGGCACTTATTGTGGCGGCTGTGACAGTTCCCTGGCATCCAGCACGCCGTCATGGTTGCGATCCAGCTTGTGGAACTGGTGGATGAGGTTCCGCTGGAATTCGTCGAGGTGTATGGGTCTCGCGCCGGGCCGCATCGGGCCGTCGTTGGCGTCCAGCACGCCGTCGCCGTTGACGTCCATGCGCAGGAAACCCTGGCTCATGTAGCGCACGTATTCCGCTTCGTCGATGCGGCCATCGCCGTTTTCGTCCATTCGGCGGAGGTACTCCGCCGGGGTACGCGGGACATCCTGCGCGAACGAGGGGCCGGCAAGGACGAAAGCGGCAAGGAGGGCGTAGGCGGGTCGATTCATGGGCGGGCAGTCTGGGCGATAAGAGGGCGTTTGTCGTGCTGCGGCGTCCGGGAGTACCTTTGGTCCCTTGGCAGGCTAGCCCAGGGAACCTCTCATGATCTACGACAGTATCCTCGACACCATTGGCCGCACGCCCATCGTTCGTCTGCACCGCGTGGCACCGGCACACGTCACGCTTTATGCCAAGGTGGAATCGTTCAATCCCGGCGGATCGGTCAAGGACCGCCTCGCCATCGCCGTCATTCTCGATGCCGAGCAGAAAGGCCTGCTCAAGCCGGGCGACACGGTGGTCGAAGCGACCTCCGGCAACACGGGCGTCGCGCTGGCGATGGTCTGCGCGGCGAAGGGTTACAAGTTCGTGGCGACGATGGCCGACAGCTTCTCCGTGGAGCGCCGCAAGCTGATGCGCGCCTACGGTGCCAAGGTCATTCTTACGCCTGCTGCCGAACGGGGCAGCGGCATGGTGCGCCGTGCCGAGGAACTGGCGGCAAAGCACGGCTGGTTCCTGCCGCGGCAGTTCCAGAACCCGGCCAATCCCGGTTATCACCGCAGCACCACGGCGTCCGAAATCCTTCAGGACTTTGCCGGCCGTCGGCTCGATGCCTTCGTGACCGGCTGGGGCACCGGCGGCACGCTGACCGGCGTGGGCGAGATGCTCAAGCTGGCGCGACCCGAGGTGAAGATCGTGGTCTCGGAGCCGGCGCAGGCGCCCTTGCTGCAGGACAAGCCGTGGTCGCCGCACAAGATCCAGGGCTGGACGCCGGATTTCGTGCCGGATGTCCTCAACCGCAAGGTCTTCGACGTGAACGTGCCCGTGGACGAGGTGGTGGCACGCGACACGGCGCGCCGCCTTGCTGCCGAGGAAGGCCTGTTCGTGGGTGTCTCCGCGGGGGCCACTGCGGCCGCGGCTCTGCAATACGCAGAAAACGCCGAGAAGGGCAGCGTCATCCTGACGATGCTGCCGGATACCGGTGAGCGCTACCTCTCCACCTTCCTCTTCGAGGGCGTGGAAGAGGGCACCGACGAGGCCTGGCTGAACAGCCTGGGATGACCCGCGCTCCGCGATGATGGGGGGCTAGCCGCCCTCGTCATCGCGAAGCAACGTCGGCACTGCGTTCCCGTCACGCGTCAAACGTCACGGTAGGGGCCTCGAACGTCAGGAGGTCAACGTCATGGCATGGTTCCGCAGCAAGAGCATGGGTGAGGAGTGGTTGGGTCGCGCGCAGCGCATCGCGGGTGCCACGGTGGGCAACCACCCGCGTGAAGCCTTTGGCGCCGCGCGTGAGTACGCCGGGCGCGCCGGATCGCTGGCGAGCCAGGCGTTCGACGGCGCGAGCCGCGGCGTTCGTCGCCATCCCGGCGTGACCCTCGCCATTGGTGCTGGCATTGGCGCTGTCGTCGCGGCGTGTCTGCTGGCCAATCGCTACGCGCGCCTGCAGGAAGACGAGTACGACGCACACGATCCGACCCGCCAACGCCCAACCGACAGCAGTGGCGATGCGTTGGACGGTTCGGGCGAGGACAACCCCGTGCCGGGCGAAACCGGACTTTATTGAGTCCCAAGTCACAGGGGCGCTGACCGCGCCCCTGTGACGAGTGCGATCACGCGGCGTTGGACCGCCGCCGCAACACCGCCAGTGGTTGCGCCCAGGTCGCACCCGGTCGCCGCTTGCTCGTGACGAGCGTGAGTTCGGAGGGCTGGAACACGTTGATGTTGTGCGTGGCTGGTGTGGTGAGGATGTACTGCGCGCGCGTGCTCTTCAGGAACGCACCGACCTTGTCGATGTTGAAGATGTCCAGATGCGCGAACGGTTCGTCGATGAAGACGAAGCCGCCCGGCCGGTCCTCGTCGCGCATGAGCGCCACGAGCAACAACAGCGATTTCATCACCTGCTGGCCGCCCGATGCCTCGCCGTCGTCCATGCCGATCCAGCCCTTCTTGTCGAACTCGAAGCGCACATGCAACGCGGCGGACGATAGCGCGAGGTCGTCATTGCTGAGTTCGGGAAGATCGACCTCCACGCCGATGCCCGCCAGTTCCGCGAGCACCTTGAGGTTCTTGGCATAGCGGCGCACGGTGTTGCGCAGCACCTGGATATAGGCACCACGCGCCTCGTGGGTGATGCGCGACGCGCGCTCGAGATGGACGCGGCGCTTTTCCAGATCGAGTTTCAGTCCATCGTGGTTGGACAGCAGCTTCTCGCGGAGCGCGAGCACGCTGGGATCCTGTTCCCAGTGGCCTTCTTCTAATCGGCGTTCGACGCGGTCGATCTCGCGGCGTACCGCCGCGGGCGATTCGAAGCGCTCCCGCAGCGAGGCCATGGCGGCGCGTCCGCGCAACGCCAGGGGCACATGGCGCCGCTTGGCACGGAACGCCTTGAGGCGCTCGACCTGCTCGCCACGCAGCTGATGATGCTGGCGCACCGCATCTGCCAACTGGCGCTGCACGTCGCGCTGTTCGCGCGCGCCGTTGTCGCGGGCGTTGGATGTCTTGAGCCGCTTCTCGCGTACCGCCTCGTAATGCTGTTCGGCCGCCGCATGACTGTCGGCGGTGCGCTGCACGTCCTCGCGCAGGCGGGCCTGCTGCTCGTGTGCTTCTGCGAATTCATCGGCGCGGTCGGCGAGCTGACTGCTGGCGCTGGCGCCGCGCAGCACGGCTTCGGCGTCGCTTGCGCGTGCCAGGGCGTCCTTGCGCTCGCTTGCGATCTCGCGCAGACGTGCCTCGATGCTGCGCAACGCGGCTTCGCCGTCGCGGAGTTGGCGTTCGCGCGCCGCGGAGCCGAAGTACATGTCGTCGACGCCGAGATGGCGCCCGCCGCGTCGTTCCTTGAAATAGCCCTGCGGGGTGATCCAGTCCTGATCGCGGCTGCAGGAGGCGCCTTCGGTCACGTTCTCCACGCGGCGGATGCGATCGAGATTGCGCAGCAACCATTCGGGCGCGGCAGCGGAGAAAGAAACGACTTCGAGCAGCGAACCGCGAGTCGCCGATCCGGCGGGCGCACGGTCCGCGACCACGAAGTGTTTGTAGCGATGCTGCTCGCCGAGCTTCCACGCCGCTTCGCGATCGCGTGGATCGTCCAGCAGCACGACGTGGCGATAACCCGCGAGCACGGCTTCGACCGCCGGCTGCCAGCGTGGCTCGGCGATCTCCACGATTTCGCTGAGCATGCTGTGGCGGATGCCGGCATCGTCGAGCGCGCGTCGGAACGAAGCTTCGAAGTCAGGCGTGTAGCGACGCCCGCTGCGCCAGGCCGAAAGCTGGCTGGTGACGGTGGTCAGTTCCTGGCGCAGCCGGGTTTCCTCGGCTTGCAGATGATTCGCCAGGGCGCGCGCGTCGCGCGCCACGTTGGCGAGACGTTCGTGATCCGCGCCACCCTGCGCCGCTACCATCTCGCGCAGCCTCGCTTCCTGCTTGATCAGCAGGTCGTTCTGGGCCAACTCGGCGCGTGCGGCGTCGAGGCTCTTCTGCGTCTGCTGGCGCGCTAGGTCCGCCTCGTGCTGTTCGGCGCGCAGCATTTCGCCCTGGGCGTCCAGTTCGCCGAGTTGTCGTGCGAGTTCCACATCACGGCGTTCCAGCTCCGTCACGCGTCGCTTGATGCCGGTGAGCTGAGGACGCGCGCCGCGGATGCCGGCAAGCAACTCGGCGAGTTCGGTGCGCGGAAGGATCTCGGAGACAAGATCCACGCGCTCGGTCTTCAGCGCGTTCCATTCCTGGAAGGAGCGCGCACGCGCTTCGGCTTCCTGCAGGCTCACGCCAATGAGCGACAACTGGTGCTCGAGTCCGTGCTGCTCGCGATCGGCTTCGCCCTGTTCGTTGCGTGCCCGTTGGTAGTCGTCGAGCACGGCCTTGTCGCCGAAGACGTCGAAGACGAGATCGAGCAGGGCCTTGGGCGGAAGCTGGCACAGCTTGTCCGTAGCGCCTTGTTCGAGGGTGAGCACGCGGCGGATCGCCTGCGACAGACCAGCGCCTTCCAGACGCACGCGGTATTCGCGCAGACCGAGAAACTCGCCGCGCGACTCGATCTCTTCAACGCTGACATCGCCGCCCAGAACGGCGTATTGCCGGGTCCACTCGCCGCCCTTCTTCTGGATGCGGCAGGCGAGCGTCACTTCGCGGTCCATCAAGGGGAAGAACGGACGCTCGCCGCTCGGGCCCGGCGTATTGCCCACGCGGGCGCGCAACCAGGCGAACGGTTTGCCGTTGTGGCGCAGGTAGCTCTTGTAGTCGCGGTTGCCCGCGCAGTCGATGGTGAGCAGCGTGCGCAATGCATCGAGCAGCGTGGTCTTGCCTGAGCCGTTCGGGCCCACGACGGTGACGATGTTGGTATCCAGCGGCAGGCTGAAACGCTGCCAGTAATCCCAATGCACCACTTCGAGGCTGCGGAAATCAAACATCGGCAGGCTCCTCGCCAGCATCGAGGGAGAGGTCGTCGTCTTCGGGGTCGTCCACGACAGACGCAGGCCGCGCCGCCGCTTCCGCGAGCAGGTCGCCCAGCGCGCCATCGAGGATGCGTCGTGCCGTGCGTTCGTAATCGAATGCAAGATCGAGCAGCGGCCCCTCGGCGACTTCGCCCTTGCGTCGGATGATGAAACCCAGGCGGTTCAACGTGCCGAGATTGAAGCCGACGCGCGTCTTGCCGCCGAGCTTGTCGCCGAAATCGGCCAGCAGGGTGCGTTCCGCGATCACGGGCGAGATCGTGGGATCGCGCGGTATGGGTTTTTCTTCCGCGAACATCTGGCCTTGTGACGCAGCAGCTTCGGCGCTCTGACGTTCGACCTGGCGTTGTCGCTTGGGTAGCACGATGAGCGCCCAGATCACTACCAGCAACGCGACACCGTCGCGGTCGAGTTGCAAGGTGTTGGAGATCCAGCTGTCGCTGCCGCCGAATACGGCGCGCTCGCTCTTGCGGGCCACGGCGAGGCCAATGTATGCCGCGTAGGGGTGCTCGCGCAGTTCCAGGCCGACCGCTTCGAGGCGGCGGTCCAGTTCCTCGCGGAAGCCTTCGTCGAGCAGCGCCTTGCGTGCCTGCGCGTCGTCGCGTGGCAACCAGCGTTGCGCAAGCAGGCGGGTGACCAGGCTGGCGGTATCGTCATGCATCGGTGGCGGTGTCCTTCGTGGTGGCGCGCGGGCGCAGGCGTCCGGCGCTCACCAGGGCGATCTGGGGCAGGTCGATGTCGATCAGGCGCGGCTCGATGTCCAGCGCGAGGGGCAGGCGCGCGAGGTCGGCGGTACCGCCTTCCAGCGCGGCGGATTCCGGGTCGCCGAGGAGGCCGAGCAGGGAGAGTCGGTACGCGGAGAGCGCATAGTCGTCGCCCATCAGCATATCGGCGAGTTCACGCGGCGCATCGATGGCGGCGAGTTCGGCATGCCAGGCTTCGAGGAAGCGCAGGTCTTCCTCGTCGATCGGCAGGTCGGCGGTATCCGGTGGCTGTTCGGCGCCGGGCAGGGCCGTGCTTTCTGCCGCCAGACGCTCGCGTTCGAGCAGTTCGAATTCGGCGACGTCCAGCGCGATCTGATCGTGGATGAATGGTGCGGGCAGCGGCAGCAGCAGTTGCCCGTCTTCGAAGGCGGCCAGCGTGTCGATGTCCTGCGCGCGCAGCCAGCCGACGAGGTCGGACGAGGAGAGTCCCGTGCGTCCGAGATGCACGCGGTGCTGGTCGATCTTGTTGAGTTCGCGCTGGAAGGTGCCTGCCTGACGCAGCAGCGCGCTCTGTGCGCGACCCACGGCCTGGGCGAGGCGGTGCGCGGCCGGTTCGAGGTCGTCCTTCTCCGTGATGGCGGCGACCACCTCGGTGCCTTTCTCCACCCAGGTCCACACGGCGTCGAGCCGATCCGCCGCGCGGCGAATGCGATGCTCCGAACCGGAGAGTACGGCGCGGTCGAAGTCTTCCTTCAATTCGCTGAGGCGCGAGAGCAGGTGGCCGAGTTCGTCCACGGATACGCGACCGACCGCGTGCCCCGCGGCCAACTGCGCGGTGAGGTAGCCGAGGCCGTCGTCGTCGTGGTCCTCGAATTCGAGCATGGCGGCGAGTGCCGCGAGCGCCTTGCGGCCCAGCGGACCCACGCGGTAGCGCAGCGTTTCGCCGTCATAGACGAGTAGATCGTGATCCTTGAGGCGCTGGACCACCGTTTCCAGCTTCACCGGATCGACGAAAGCCAGATGATCGCGGATTTCTTGCGGCGTCCATTCCGTGGCGTGCGCGCGGCCGCCGAGCGTGCGCAGCACGAGCAGGCGCAGCAGCACCTGCGCTTCGCCACCGTGGAACAGCGCGGAGAACGCGCGCAACAGACTGCGTCCGCGCAGCAGCGGAAACAGGGACGGGATGTCCTCGGCGACGACGCCGTCGCGGAAGAGATCCTGCAGGCGTTCGTCGTGGACGGTGGTGTCGGTCGGGCCGCTCAAGGTGACGTCAGCGGCGATCGACGCCGACGAAGCGGAGGAACTCGCTGCGCGTGCGTGGATCTTCGCGGAAGCTGCCGAGCATCTGGCTGGTGACCATGGACACGCCGCGCTTGTGCACGCCGCGGGTGGTCATGCACTCATGGCTGGCATCGATCACCACGCCCACGCCGCGCGGACGCAACGTGTCTTCGATGCAATGTGCGATCTGTGCGGTGAGTTTTTCCTGCACCTGGAAACGCCGGGCGAAACCATCCACCACGCGGGCCAGCTTGCTGATGCCGACGACGCGATCGGTGGGCACATAACCCACGTGCGCGCGGCCGATGATCGGCGCCATGTGGTGTTCGCAGTGGCTCTCGAACTCGATGTCGCGCAGCACGATCATCTCGTCGTAGCCGGCCACTTCTTCGAAGGTGCGGCGGAGGTACTCGGCGGGGTCCTGGTCGTAGCCGCTGAACCAGTCTCCGTATGCCTTGACCACGCGCTTGGGCGTATCGAGGAGACCCTCGCGCGTCGGGTCTTCGCCCGCCCACAGCAGCAGCGTGCGCACGGCCTCCTCGGCCTGTTCGCGGCTGACCGGACGGGACTTGGCGTCGTCGCTCATCGAGGTGATTCCTTGGACGGTGGCAAACGCGCATTGTACCGTTGTTGGCGCCCGCGAGCCCTTGGCTGTGGGAGCCGCCATGGCGGCGAGCGAAAGCTTGCGGTGGGAGCCATCCTGATGGCGATTGCAACCTGCCTCGCCGCTACACCGCTCCGTCGGCTTTTCGCCAGCAGGCTGGCTCCCACCTTTGCTCCGTTTGGCTTCTCGCCGCTATAGCGGCTCCCACAGAGTGGTCAGTCGCCGGATGGCTCCGTCTCATCCCCATCGTCCAGGCCCGGGACGAGGTCGAGCAGGGCCTGGGATTCGTCGGACCCCAGGGATTCGACCCCGCGCAGCTTGCGCTCGATGGCGCGGGTACGCACGCCGGCCGTATCGATGCTGTTGCGCACGGTGTCCAGTTGCTTGCGGGTCTTTTCCAGCACGGTAGCGAACTTGCCGAACTCGTTCTTGACTGCCGCCAGCACGTGCCAGACCTCGGACGAGCGCTTTTCGATGGCCAGCGTGCGGAAGCCCATTTGCAGGCTGTTGAGCAGGGCCGTGAGCGTGGTCGGGCCTGCCACCGTGACGCGCCACTCGCGCTGCAACTGGTCGGACAGTCCCGGACGGCGGATCACCTCCGCGTAGAGTCCTTCCGTCGGCAGGAACAGGATCGCGAAATCGGTGGTGTGCGGCGGGGCGACATACTTGGCGCGGATGCGCTTGGCTTCCTCGCGCACGCGCAGTTCGAGCGCCTTGCCGGCCGCCTGCGCACCTTCGACGTCTGCGGCGTCCTGCGCATCGAGCAGGCGCTGGTAATCCTCGACCGGATACTTGGCGTCGATGGGCAGCCAGACCGGGGCGCCCTCGTCGGCACCGGGAAGGCGGATGGCGTATTCCACGCGCTCGCTGGAGCCGGGAACGGTGGCGACGTTGGCTGCGTACTGCTCGGCAATGAGTATCTGTTCCAGCAGGGCACCCAACTGCACTTCGCCAAAGGTGCCGCGGGTCTTCACGTTGGTCAGCACGCGCTTGAGATCGCCCACGCCGGCCGCCAGCGCCTGCATCTCGCCCAGGCCGCGCTGCACGGCTTCCAGACGTTCGGACACGAGCTGGAACGACTGACCGAGTCGGGTTTCCAGGGTGGCCTGGAGTTTCTCGTCCACCGTCGCCCGCATCTGCTCCAGCTTCGCCGCGTTGTCCTGCTGGATAGCGCCGAGGCGCGTTTCCAGCGTGGTCCGGACCTCGGCCAAGCGCTTTTCGTTGTCGGCGGTGAGGGCGGTGAAGCGCTGGTCGAGCAGTTCGCCGAAGTGCTTCAAGGTCAGTGCCGATTCCTCGCGGGTCTTGCGCGAGTCGTCGGCAAGGCCCTGGCGCAGCGATTGCAGGCCGGTGTCGGTGCGCTCGGTGAGCTGATCGAGACGGCGTCCGAAGCCTTCGATGCGCTCGTGCTGGCGGTCCGCCGCGAGCTGCAGTTGCTCCTGCACGTGCCCGCGGAACTGACCCAGGCTGTCGCCCAGCTCGCTGCGGCCAGCGCGTTGTTCGTCGCGGATCAGCGCTTCGAGGCGTCGGCTGTCCTCGCGGAGGGCATCGAGGCGCGCGGCCTGGCCGTCGTCCTGGCGGCCCCTGCCGAGCAGGGCGAACAGCAGACCGAGGCAGGCGAGGGCCACCACCAGAAGAACAAGGATGAGGATGGTTTCAAGCGTCATGAAGATCGAGGATACCCATTCGTCAGAGAGCGAAGCGCGTCGCCCCGTGGGAGCCGCTATAGCGGCGAGAAGCCCACGAAGCGGTGTAGCCGTGACGCGATTTACTCGCCGCTATAGCGGCCTCCTGCACGCAGGAAGCCTGCGTCCCCGCCGTCTCAGATTTCGCGATTGCCGACGATCACGACGTCGGCGGGGCGCTTCGCAAAGAGGCCGACGGTGACCACGCCGACGATCTGGTTGAGATCGGCTTCGAGTTCTACGGGGTTGGTGATGCGCCAGCCATGGACGTCGATGATCCAGTTGCCGTTGTCAGTGACCACGCCATCGCGCCATACCGGCTGGCCGCCGCGGGCCACGATCTCGCGCGCCACGTAGCTGCGCGCCATCGGGATCACCTCGATCGGCAGCGGGAACGCGCCGAGCACGTCGACCTGCTTGCTGGCGTCGATGATGCAGACGAAGCGATCCGATGCCGCGGCGACGATCTTCTCGCGCGTGAGTGCCGCGCCACCGCCCTTGATCAGGCGCTTCTGCGGATCGCACTCGTCGGCACCGTCGACGTAGAGGTCGAGGCGGCCGGCGGCGTTGAGGTCGATGACGTCGATGCCGAGCTTGCGCAGGCGGGCGCTGGAGGCTTCGGAGCTGGAGACCGCGGCCTTGATCCGGTCGCGATACTGCGAGAGTTCGTCGATGAAGAAGTTGACCGTGGAACCGGTGCCCACGCCCAGGATGCCGTTCTTGAACGTGCCGTTGCCCACGTAGCGGAAGGCGGCGGTTTCGGCGGCGAGGCGCTTCTCGTTGTCCTGGCTCATGACTTTTCCAGCTTCAGGATGAAATCCCAGTCCGCCTTGGCCACCGGCATCACCGACAGGCGATTGCCCTTGCGCACGAGCGGCATGTCGGCGAGTTCGTCGCGGGCCTTCAGTTCGTCGAGCGAAATGGTGCGGGCAAGCTTGCGCTCGAACTTCACGTCCACGAGCATCCAGCGCGGTTCTTCGCGCGTGCTCTTCTCGTCGTAGTACTTGGACTTGCGGTTGAACTGGCTTTCGTCCGGATAGGCGGGCGAGGCCACCGTGGCGATGCCGACGATGCCGGGCACGTCGGTATTCGAGTGATAGAAGAAGATCTTGTCACCCACCTTCATGCCGTCGCGCATGAAGTTCCGCGCCTGGTAGTTGCGCACGCCGTCCCACGGTTCGACGCCTTTGCGTTCGAGGTCGTCGATGGAGAAGGTGTCTGGCTCGGATTTCATGAGCCAGTACTTCACGCGCCGCCGCCCGTGCAGTCGATCAGTTCCTTGTCGGTGGCGACATAGTCGAGCGCGATGTCCCACTCGGCGGTCTCGATCGCGTCCAGTTCCTGGAAGTCGTAGGCGACGCCGACCAGCAGCGGCTTCGCCGGGCGCTCGCGGTCGCGGAGGAATTCGAAGCTGCGGTCGTAGTAGCCGCCACCGAAGCCGAGCCGATTGCCGCGGCGGTCGAAACCGAGGAGCGGCACCAGCACGAGGTCGAGCTTGTCGGCTTCCACGATGCGCTCGGAGGCGCGCGGTTCGGGGATGCCCATCTCGTTGGTTTCGACGTCTTCGCCGGTGGTCCACGGCGCGAACTTGAGGCGCCGCTTGCCACCGGATTTGGTCACGACGGGCAGGTAGAAGGTCTGCCCGCGCTCGGCCATGGGGGCGATGGCGAGATTCAGAGGCAACTCGCCGCCGGTAGCCCAATAACCGGCCACATGGGTATCGGTAAGGAATTCCGGCAACTGTTCGAGGGATTGACGCAGTCCCTGGGCCGCAGCAACGCGCTCAGCCGGTTTCAACTGGCGGCGGCGCTGCACGAGGTCGGCTCGCAGTTCACGTCTCTCGGGTAGCTTTGGCATGGTCGTTCAGGTGAACGGCACAGGCAAGGTCGCCGTCGAGCCGTCGCATCCGGTGCCGCGGACGCGACGCTGACCGGCCCTGCGGGCCGATCGGCTGGAAATGAAGAGACGTTCTCCGCGATGCCGCTGCGCACCAAACGACCTTGATCCAAAGGATCAGGTGGGAGGGCTACGCGGCTTCAAGGCTTTCCGTACGAAGGCGGACATGCACAACAGTCGCGAAAAGCCGACCCGGGGTCGTATGTAGGAACAAGGCAAATGTAAAGTGCGCTGGCGCACACCGCAGGGAACGTCCGGGGGCTATTTTACCGACGCGTCGAGCAGACCATCAAGCTTTCTGCGCAGAGCGGCCAGGCCGTCGGTCAGCGCCTGTTCCTGCGAGTCGTGTTCCTTGCGCAGCGTGAGCAGTTCGTGAGCGATGCTCACGGCGGTCAGCACCGCGATGCGGTCGAAGCCCGGCACCTTGGTATTGGCCTTGAGTTCGCGCATCTTCCCGTCCAGAAACTGGGCGGCGGCGACCAGCCCGGCCCGCTCTTCCGGGGCGCAGGCAATGTGAAACTCGCGATCGAGCAGGCGGAGAGAAACCGGTTCGCTGGCGGTGGCGTTCATATCGATCAGCCCGTGTTCTCCAGCGCCTTGAGGCGCTGGATCATTGCTTCCACACGGCTGCGCGCTTGTTCGTTGCGTGCCATGAGTCCTGCGCGTTCGTTCGCCAACTGCTCCTGGCTGTGGCGCAGGCTGCGGTTTTCCTCGGTGAGGCGGCGAACGGTATCGACGAGCCGGTCGAGCGTCGCGCTCAGGGCTTCCAGTTCGGTCTTGAAGGCATCCGGGTTCGTCATGCGCGGACTATAACAGGAGGTCCGGGCTTGTCGGCATTCCGTGCAGCCAATGCGTCGGCTATGTGAAATCGGCGACCGGACGGCGCCTGCATTAGACTTCCGCCTTAGCCCGAGGAATACACCATGCCGGCCAATCAGACCGTCGACCCCGAAGACATCGCCGAACTCATCGAGCGCTGCAAGCTGTCCACCTCGGTGAGCGAATTCCACGGCTCGTTGGTGGGCTATATCAGTGCGGGCGGGCGGTTCCCGCATGGCTCCGTGCTGGAGGCGCTGCAACTGGAACCTGACCCGGCGCCCGGTGCCGACGATCAGGCGATGCTCGGCCGGCTTCGTCACCAGACGGAAATGTGGCTCGCCGACACGGACCTCACCTTCGGGCCCTGGTTGCCGGAAGAGGACGCGCCGCTTGCGGCGCGCGCCGAAGGTCTCACCGACTGGACGCGCGGGTTTCTCGGCGGCTTCGGCCTCGGTGGCACCCCCGAAACGGCGCGGAGTCTCAGCGAGGACGCGCGCGAGGTGCTCAAGGACATGGCCACGATCGCCTCCTCCGAGTTCGAACTCGGCGAGGACGTGGAGGGCGACGAGGATTCGCTCACCGAGATCGAGGAATTCGTGCGGGTCGGCGCGCTGTTGCTTCACGCCGAGGTGGGCAGCAGGCACGAACCGGCGAGCGATACGCGGCATTGATCGGCGCGGCAGAGTACGCCCGGCGCCGCCGGGAACTGATGCGCATGGCGGGCGAGGATGCCGTACTGATCCTCGCCGCTGCGCCCGAGCGCATGCGCAATGCCGATGCGCCGTGGCCGTACCGGCAGGATTCCGATTTCCATTACCTCACCGGCTTCGACGAGCCCGAGGCCGTGCTGGCCTTGCTGCCGGGACGCGCGCACGGCGAGAGCGTGCTGTTCTGCCGTGAACGCGATGCGGAGCGCGAGCGCTGGGACGGCGAGCGCATGGGCACCGATCGGGCGGCTCGCGAGCTGAAACTCGACGACGCCTTTCCCATCGACGATATCGACGACATTCTGCCCGGCATGATCGAGGGCAGGGCGCGGGTGTACTGCCATTTCGGCCAGGAGCCCGATTTCGACGCCCGCCTGCTCGGATGGATGCGCCGGCTGCGTACGGCGCGCGGCGGTGGCGTGGTGCCCAAGGATCTCGTCGCGCTCGGTCACCTTTTGCACGACCTGCGTCTGTTCAAATCGCGCGACGAACTGGCGCTGATGCGGCGCTCGGCCGAGGTCGCCGCCGCGGCCCACCTCTCGGCGATGGCGGTGGCCCGTCCTGGCGTGGCCGAGTACGAGGTCGAAGGCGATATCCTGCGCACCATCCGTGGCCGCGGCGCGGTGCCGGCCTTCCCGCCCACGGTGGCGGGTGGCGTGAACGCATGCATCATGCATTACCAGGCCAACCGCGCCATCTTGAACGATGGCGAGCTGCTGCTCGTGGACGCCGGTGCGGAGGTGAACTACTACGCCTCCGACATCACGCGCAGCTTTCCGATCGGCGGGCGCTTCACGAAGGAACAGCGGGCCCTTTACGAGATCGTGTACGAGGCCCAGCTTGCGGCCATCGACGCCGTACGTCCCGGCCGCTCGTTCGGCGATGCCCACGACGCCGCGGTGCGCGTGATCGCCGAGGGTCTGTGCGCTGTGGGCATTCTGCGCGGCGGTGCCGATCGCGTCATCGCCGAAGGCAGCTACAAGACCTATTTCCCGAGCAAGACCGGCCACTGGCTTGGCCTGGACGTGCATGACGTGGGCGATTACCGCATCGACGGCCAACCGCGCGTCCTCGAGGAAGGCATGGTGGTCACCGTGGAGCCGGGCATCTACGTGCCGCCCGACGACAAGCGCGTGCATGAGCGCTGGCGTGGCATCGGCATCCGCATCGAGGACGACGTGGCCGTGACCAAGGGCGCGCCGGACGTCATGACGGCGATGGTGCCGAAGGCTCCCGACGCGCTGGAACGCTAGGCGTCGTCGCTTTCGTCGCGACGGGGATACTCATCGTGCGCAGGATGGATCGCCGAGGGACCGACCTCACGCCGTGAGGTCGATCCCTGGGTTTTTGCATTACAGCTGCGCGAACGCGTCGCGCGTGAGGTTTTCCGGTTCGCCCGCGGTGCAGACCACGTCGTCCTCGATGCGGATGCCACCGTACTTGCGGAACGCGTCCACCTTGGTCCAGTTGATGTCCGCCGCGAACGGCTTGTGCTTCAACTCCGCCAGCAGCATGTCGATGAAGTAGATGCCGGGTTCGATGGTGACCACCATGCCCGTTTCGAGAGGGCGGGTGAGGCGCAGATAAGGATGGCCTTCCGGCTTGGCGATCGTGCCGCCGGTCTCGGCCGCCTGGAAACCGGCGACGTCATGCACCTGCAGGCCGATGCCGTGGCCCAGGCCATGCGGGAAGAACGCGGACGAGACGCCGGATTCCACGGCGCTTTCCGGCGTCATGCGAATGAAGTCGTGCTCGCGAAGCACGCCAGCGAGCACATGGTGCGCATGGATGTGGAGATCGGCGTAGCTCTGGCCGTGGCGCACCTTCGCGGCGAACGAGCGCTCGGCGGCATCCATCGCGTCGATGAGGGCCTGGAACTCGGCAGCGCCGTGTCCCGCATACGTGCGCGTGATGTCGCTGGCATAGCCCGCTGCGCTGGCGCCGGCATCGATCAGGAACGAGTGGCTTTCCTTCGGTGCGTGCCGATCGAAGTTCGTGTAATGCAGCACGGCGCCATGTTCGTTGAGGCCGACGATGCTGGCGTACGGAAGTTCCGCGTCGAGCTGTCGTGCCGCCGCAAGATACGCGAGGTGGATGCCGAACTCGCTCTCACCCTCGCGGAACGCGCGCTCGGCGGCGCGGTGGCCGCGCGCGCCGCGGCGGCTGGCTTCGCGCATGAGCTCGAGTTCATACGGCGTCTTGTAAGCGCGGTGGTAATGCAGGTGGTCGACCACCGCGGGCGGGTTGTTCGCGCAGACGTCCTGCAGGTTGCAGAACTGGTCGCCGATGATCGCGCAGCGCGACAGCGTGGCCGGCAGCTCGGCAATGGCGTCGGCAGGCTTGCGGACAACGACGATGTCGAAGTGATCCACCCAGTAGCCCGACGGTGCTTCGGGTACCACGTGCCAATAATCGCGGGGCTGGAGAAACACAAGCTTCGGCCTTTCGCCGGGCGTGTATACGAGCCAGCTTCCCGGGGCGTCGACGAGTGGCAGCCAGTGCTTGAAATGCGGGTTGACGATGAACGGGTAGTCCTGGTCGTCGAGGAATTTCGTGATCGGGCGACCGGCCGGAACGACGAGGTGTTCGAAACCGCCGCGGGCGAGGGCGGTGTCGGTGCGCTCGCGCAGGGTGGCGAGGTGCTGCGGGTAGAGCGCGGCCAGCGCGTCGTTCATGGAGCTCTCCGGGACGAGGGGCAAACCGCAATGGTGCGCCTCCGGGCTGTCGTAGCCAAGTCCGCGATGGCGCCGCGTCGGCGGATCAGGCGTTGGCGAACACCACGGCGTAGTCGCCAGCCAGGTCGCCAAGCCGGTGGCGCAGGGCCGTGGCGGCGTGCTCGTGGCCACCGAGCAGGCCTTTCAGATGCGAGCCGTACAAGGTGATGGCGAAGTGCCCCACGGCAAAGTCGTGCGCGGGCGAGCGCCACAGTTGCAGCGCGCTCCAGGTGGCGCAGGTAGGGCAGGCGACATAGGCGGAATCCGGCGCATCGCACCACACCGCCAGGGCCTCTTCCAGCGCTTCGCTGCCTTCGTCGCCGAGGGCGAGCGTGGCGCGGCACTCGGGGCAACGGATGCTGAAACCGGCGTCGTAGCGGCAGAAGATGCCGTTTTCGGGGCCGCCATCGACGAGGTGTGCGCCGTTGGCGGCGTCCAACTGCCAGCGGTGACCGCTGGCGTGAAGCGAGATGGCGCGAACGCCCGTCTCCTCGATGAAACGCGGGTCGAGCACGCGAAAGCGCGTGTCGCCGTCACGCTCGGGAAGCGCCGCCATGACGCCGTCGCCGACCAGATGCAGATACAGGTCGGTCGCCGCCGCCGCGGCGTCGTCGCGTTCGATCTCGGTGTCGACCAGGATGGTGGTGGCTTCGCTCATCACCTGCGATGGTGAGCCCCGACGTGGCGCCTCGTAAAGCATGGATTCTCCAGGGATGCCGCAATGGCGGCGTCGCTCAGTCGGCCGGTGGTCCGATCCATTCGTCGATGGCACGCACGTCATCGTCGCTTGCCGCGACGATACGGTAGCCGGACCAGAACTGCCTGGCCGTGGCTGCCGGTTCGTGCCATTGCTCCTGGATCCCTATTTCAACCCGATGTTCGCGGTGCTGGGCATCGCGCAGCGTGAAGGCTACCTGGTGGACCGCGCCGGCCCTCGGCGGCGGCGACCCTAGCAACATCAGCCCGGTCGCCGAAAGATTGCCGAGCTGGCCGAGCACCCGCTCGGTCATCACGTCCACGATCGGCATGGGCGACGTGGCCTGCTTGCGCGGCGCGCGGCGCTGTTCGAAGTCGCGACTCATGCGTGGCCCGCCCAGCGTTCGTCGTCGGCGGTCTGGCGACGGAGATTGCGTGCCACCGCCTGCCACGCGCGATCCACGATCGACAGGCGTTGCTCCTTGTGCTCGCGGGCCTTACCCGTGGCGATGAGGCGCGCGAGCCGTGTGAGGTCGATGTCCTCGCAGCGGCTGCCGCGCTGGTTGACGAACAGGCAGCGGCCGGTCGTCGGCGAGAACCAGGCCAGCTTCCGCAATGCGGGCGACCCGTCCGCCTGCACGAACTCGAACCATGTGCCGAAGCGCAGGCTGGCAAACCCATCGTGGATCGCCTGGGCGGCCGGATCGAGCGGTGTCGGCTCGACCGGCGGCACCGTTTCGCCGTGCGCCGTGCCTTCGCCAAGACGCGGCCGCCGTTTGAGCCGCAGGGCGACGTCGGTGGGCGTCGGTATTTCGTCCGCCGTGCCGGGCGGTTCGAATACGCCCGCCGCCACCTGCGAAGCTTCCGACGAGTGCATGCCGAGATGTTCGAGGCCGCGTTCCACGTCTTGGCGCAGCTTGCGTCGGTCGAGGATCGGGCGTCGCCCGAGCAACTGATCGGTGACGCCGAGGCAATAGAGAAAGGCTTCGCCGTTTTCGCCGCCGCGGAGGATGTGCAGCGCGAGCACGTCGGCCCAGGTCCGCTCGAGCAGGATGCGCAGTACACCGCGTGGCGTGGCACCGCGCACCATGCGTTCGGCCATGATCTCCGTGGCGCGCTGGCGCGCTCGTTCCAGCCGGTCGCGTCCTTCCATCGCTTCGATCTGGCGACGCTCGGCCACGTGCGCCTTGCGCGAGAGCAACGCGATCTGCTGTTCGATGTCGGCGCGCCAGGCGGGATCGATCACTTGCGCGTGGCTGGCGTCGATGACGAGCCTTTCCAGGCGATCCACCAGGGCGGCGTCCGGCTCGCCTTCGGAAGGATCGAGCCAATGCCGTGCAGCCTCGCCCACGGTGTCCAGCAATTGCCGGGCGGGATGCTCAGGCTGGTCGAAAAAGCCGCGGTCGTTCACGGCGGCGCGCAGCATGGGCCATTGCAGGCCGCCCAGCACGGGGCGACCGGGGCTCGCTTCGGCCATCTGCTGGCCCATGCTCTGAAACAGCATGGCCGTGAGTTCGACGGTGTCGTCTTGCTCGGCGGTCAATTCCGCAGGCGGCGATCCGGCCGGGCGGCTGCGGTTCAACTGGACAAGCAGTTCGTCGCGCAGCGCCTGGGCACTGCGGATCTCACGTTGCGCCGCGCCGGCAACGTCGGCGACGTGACCCTGCAGGGCGAGCAGAGCGGTCTGCAGTTCGTCGTCCGAGGCCAGACGTCCCGGCGCAAAACCCGCGCCACGCCCCGCTTCGACACGCTGCGCCAGCAGCTGGCGCAAGCCGTCCAGCACGCCGATGTGATCCTGGGTCGCTTCCGTCGTGCCCGCGGGCGCCTCGGCGGGCCTCGCGCGCCGTTCCGACACAGGCGGCGTGGCGACGCGCACGTTCGGATAGACGCGGAAGCCGGGCAGGATGCCGCGCGTACGGTAATGCTCGTTGAGCGCGCCATAGAAGGCTTCGCCATGGCCGAGCACCTTCGCATCCACGGCCTGGAAAAGAATCAGGCGATGCGCGGAACTGAGCGGCATGGGCGCCACGGCTGCCTCCAGCGCTGCAGCGAGCACGCGCGGTCCCGCGGGCAAGGCGTCGCCTTCGAGCGGCGGACTGCCTGCGAGCACGGCCAGACGGTAGCCCAGCTCGAACAGGCTGCTTGCGCTGCGCGCTTCGGCGCGCGCGGCCATGCTGGCGAGTGCATCGGCCTGCTCCTGTTCCTCCGGATCCACGAGGCTGAGCGTGGCGTGTTCGGGGGACGCGGCCGGCTTGGTCTCCGGTATGTCGCCCAGGTAACGGAATCGCGACGACAGGTGCGCGGCGAACCGGTTGCGGAACCCTGCACCGTCACGTTCGACGATGCCCCGGCTTTCGAAGCAGGCTTGTTGTTCGAGGTGATTGCGGCTGCTTTCGGCGATGGCGAACAGGCGATGGTCAAAATCGCGCAAGGCGTCGCGCAGCGGCGTGTCGAGCCAGGTCAGGCACAACGACAGCCCCTGCTGCGCCTCGCGTTCCGCGCGCGGCGACAAGGCAACGGGAGTCGGCCCCGTGCGGCCGGATGTCGGCGGCGTACCAGCGTTCATTCGGAAAGGTCCTCCCCGACCTCGTCCCTGGAGTGTAGGTGTCCGTGGCGCAACGACGCCAGGGTGGCGACGGCGTGCTTACGGCTTAGGGCGATCGGCATAGGCGTCCGACCTAGGCCATGAACGCCTCGATCACGTCGTTGAGGAAGCGCTGCCCCAGCGGCGTGGTCTTCAGCACGGCGGGATCGTCCACCAGCCAGCCGCGCGCCACGCACATCGCGAGGGCCGGGGCGATGGTCTCGCGCGGCAGGCCCGTGCGTGCGGCGAAGTCTGCCGAGGGCACGCCGTCGATCAGGCGCAGCGCATTGAGCATGTATTCGAACGGCAGGTCGGCGGCGCTCACGAGGCTGTCGCCGCCGATGCGCGCCGGCTGGCCCTCGCTGGCGAGGTAGGCGGCAGGCAAGCGAGTCTTCCAGCGGCGCCGGACGCCGTGCGCGTCGCTGATCTTGCCGTGCGCCCCCGCGCCGATGCCGAGGTAATCGCCGAAACGCCAGTAATTGAGGTTGTGCGCGCAGCGGCGTCCGGGCAACGCATAGGCCGATACTTCGTACTGCCCGTAGCCTGCCTCGGCCAGCCGCGCCTCGCACGCCTCCTGGATCGCCCAGGCCGCGTCGTCGTCCGGCAGCGGGGGCGGATTCGCAGCGAAGGCCGTGTTCGGTTCGAGGGTGAGCTGATAATGCGACACGTGCGTGGGTTGCAACGCGACCGCGCGATCCACGTCGTCGATCGCTCCGGCGAGGGTCTGTTCCGGCAGCGCGTACATCAGGTCGATGTTGATGTTGCCGATGCCGGCATCCTGCGCCTGGCGCACGGCGTCCGCAGCTTCGCCGGCCGAGTGGATGCGACCCAGGCGGTGCAGCGCCTTGTCGTCGAAGCTCTGCACGCCGAAGGAAATGCGGTTCACGCCTGCGGCAAGGTAGCCATCAAAACGCCCGTGTTCCACGGTGCCCGGGTTGGTTTCGAGCGTGATCTCGGCATCCGCGGCGAACGGCAGCCGTTCGCGCGCGCCGTCGAGAAACTGGCCCACCAACGCCGGGGAAAACAGGCTCGGCGTGCCGCCGCCGAAGAACACGGTCTCGATGCGCCGCCCTTCGAGCGCGCCGGCCAGATCGCGCAGGTCGGCATCCAGGTCGGCGAGCAGGACACGCACGTAGCCCGCATAGTCGGGCGTGCCGCGCAGGCCATGCGAGTTGAAATCGCAGTACGGGCATTTGCGCACGCACCAGGGCATGTGCACGTAAAGCGACAGCGGCGGCGGAACGAGGCTCATGCCAGCTCGGCGAAGCGTTGCTGCAAGATGGCGAGCGCCTGTCCGCGATGGCTGAGACGGTTCTTCAAGGCCGGATCGAGTTCCGCGGCGGAGACGTCGTAGCCGTCCGGTAGAAACAGCGGGTCGTAGCCGAAGCCGCCGTTGCCGCGCGGCGCTTCGAGAATGCGCCCGTGCCAGCGGCCCTCGGCGATCAACGGCGCCGGATCGTCAGCGTGACGCAGCACCACCAGCACGGCGATGAAGTAGGCCTGTCGCCGTTCGGCGGGGATGCCATCCAGTTCGCGCAGCAGCTTCGCGTTGTTGGCGGCACTGTCGCCGTGCGTGCCGGCGTAACGCGCCGCGTACAACCCGGGTGCACCGCCGAGCGCATCCACGCAGATACCGGAGTCGTCGGCGAGCGCAGGCATGCCGGTGGCACGTGCCGCATGCCGCGCCTTGATCAAGGCGTTCTCGACGAAGGTCAGGCCGGTTTCGTCGGCGTCGCTGACGCCAAGCTGCGTCTGTGCGACGAGGTGCACGTCGCTGCCAGCGAGCAGTTGTTCCAGTTCGATCACCTTGCCGGCATTGCCGGAGGCCAGGACGAGACGCATGGTTACAGCCCCACCGCGAACTCGGGCGCGTACTCCACGCGCCCCTGATAACCCGCAAGGCCATCGATGGTCAGCGACAACACCTGGAAGGCGTTGCCGCCCTCGAAGGCATCATGCAGACCATGCGCGGAGGCCTTCGCGAAACCGAAGCCTGCGTAATACGCAGGCGAACCGAGCACGAAGATGGCCCGTGCGTCGCGCACGAAGCAGGCGCCAATGCCTTCCTCGATGAGTTCACGGCCGATGCCCTGGCGCTGGTGTTCCGGAAGCACCGCGATCGGGGCGAGCCCCAGTGCCTTGCCATCGTCGCCTTGTTCGACTGTCACCGGCGAGAACATCACGTGCCCCAGCACGCCGTCGTTCTCGTCGACCGCTACGAGCGAGATCGCATCGCGACCGGCTTCCACGAGGCGCCGCACGAGGTCGCCCTCGTTGTCCCGGCCGAAGGCGGCGCGGTGCACGGCGACAATGGCGTCCAGGTCGTCGCGCGTGGCCGGACGGATGTCGCTCACGGCGCGGTCTCCAGCGCGGCGCGCTGTGCCTCGACCAGTTCGCCGATGCCCTTGGATGCGAGGTCGAGCAAGGCGTTCATTTCGTCGCGGCGGAAGGCGTGGCCCTCGGCCGTGCCCTGCACTTCGATGAAGCCGCCACCATCGTTCATGACGACGTTCATGTCCGTATCGCAGTTGGAGTCTTCGGCGTAGTCGAGATCGAGCACGGGCACGCCGTTATAGATGCCGACCGAGACCGCGGCGATAGCGCCGAGGATCGGGTTGCGCTTGATCGCCTGGCGCTTGGTGAGCGTCGCCACGGCGTCCACGAGTGCCACATAGGCGCCGGTGATGGCCGCGGTGCGCGTGCCGCCGTCGGCCTGGATTACGTCGCAGTCCAGGGTGATGACACGTTCGCCCAGCGCGGCACGATCCACGCAGGCACGCAGCGAGCGGCCGATGAGACGCTGGATTTCCATGGTGCGACCACCCTGGCCGCCGCGCGCGGCTTCGCGCTGCGTGCGATCGGTGGTGGCGCGGGGCAGCATGCCGTACTCGGCGGTGACCCAGCCCTCGCCCTTGCCGCGCAGCCACGGTGGCACGCGTTCCTCGACGGAGGCGGTGCAGAGCACCTTGGTATCGCCGAAGGACACCAGGACGGAGCCTTCTGCATGGCGGGTGTAGTGGCGTTCGATGCTGACGGCGCGCAACTGGTCGGCAGCGCGGCCGCTCGGGCGGGAGAAGGTCATGAGGGGCCTGATTTGGGCGCGGACGGTGGGTCAGTTTACCATTGCGCCCTTTCCCGACGCGCGTGACGTGAGGCAACCGATGATCCGCAGCATGACCGCCTACGCTTCCGCCGAGCGGGCAGCACCTTTCGGCACGCTGACCTGCGAACTGCGCACGGTCAATCACCGTTATCTGGAAATCAGCCCGCGCCTGCCCGACGAGCTGCGCAGCTTCGAGAGCGCCCTGCGCGAGCGCATTGCCACACGGCTGTCACGCGGCAAGGTGGACATCACCGTGCGGCTGCGCGCCGAGGCCGGTTCCGGCGAAGGGCTGCGAGTGAATGCCGCCGTGTTGTCGCGCCTCTCCGAGCTGGCGCTGGACATGGAACAGCGCTTCCCTCGCATGAGCATCCAGTTCACCGAACTGCTGCGCTTCCCCGGCGTGCTCCAGCAAGCCGAGACCGACGCCGACGCCATGCAGGCCGCGTTGCTCGACGTGCTCGATCAAGCCCTCACGGCGCTCGGCGACACGCGTGCCCGCGAAGGCGCCAAGCTGGGCGAGATGCTGAGCGAGCGCCTCGACGGCATCGAACGCATCGTCGCCGATGTCCGCAGCTGGATGCCCGAGATCCGCACGGCCCTGCGTGCCCGCCTCGAAACGCGCCTCGCGGACATCCGCCAGCCGGCCGACCCGGGCCGCCTCGAACAGGAACTCGTCCTGCAGATTACCCGCATGGACGTGGACGAAGAACTCGATCGCCTCAGCACCCACATCACCGAAGCCCGCCGCGTGCTGGCGCTCAAGGAACCCATCGGCCGCCGACTCGACTTCCTCATGCAGGAATTCAACCGCGAGGCCAACACCCTGGGTTCGAAATCCGTGGACTCCCGCAGCACCAATGCCGCCGTCGAACTCAAGGTGCTGATCGAACAGATGCGGGAGCAGGTGCAGAATATTGAGTGACCTGCTCGCTTGCGTTTAGGAGCCGTTACAGCGGCGAGAAAACCTCGCGACCACCGCGTTTTTTAGAGTCCAGAGAGACCCGTGAGCTTTTACCCGATCGCCTTTGTGATGCGGGTCGCGTGAGCGCCATCGATGTGCGCGAGCCGGTCGAATTCAGGCAATAAACGATCCGGCTGCCCCAGGTTATGGGGGGGCTAACGAGCGGGGAGTCGACAGCTAGAATGAAGTTCCCTCAAGAACGGAGCGCGGCTTTGAATCAGCACACGTCGTATCCCATCGGCACGCCCGGCAAGCCCTGGGGCGAGGCGGAAATCGCCGCCTGGCGCGCGCGGCAGGTGAAGCAGTGCGATTACGCGCAGGACGTTCTGGCCGCTATCGAGCCGCTGCGCGATGCGTTCGATGTGACGAGCTACGGTGCGCTGGATTACGCCGGTGAGCATTACCCCCTGTTCGCGGTGCGCACGCGGTCGTGGGACGACGCGTTGCCGACGATGTTGGTGACCGGTGGCGTACATGGCTACGAAACCAGTGGCGTGCATGGCGCCTTGCAGTTCCTGCGCGAGCACGGCGGCGACTATCAGGGGCGCGCCAACGTGCTGGTGGTGCCGTGCGTGAGTCCCTGGGCGTACGAGCGCATCCATCGCTGGAACCCGGATGCGATCGATCCCAACCGGAATTTTCGCGAGGGCAGCCCGTCGGGTGAAGCGGCGGCACTGGTGGCGCTGCTTGCGCCGTTGCGTGGTCGCGTCCTCATGCATATCGATCTGCACGAGACCACCGACAGCGACGAGTCCGAGTTCCGCCCCGCGCTCGCGGCGCGCGATGGAAAGGTCTACGAGCCGGGCGAGGTGCCCGATGGCTTCTATCTCGTCGACGATACCGAAAACCTGCAGCCGGCGTTTCAGCAGGCGGTGATCCAGTCGGTCGCGAAGGTGACCCATATCGCGCCGCCGGATGCCAAGGGCGAAATCATCGGTTCGGCACAGATCGCGCCGGGCGTGATTGCCTACCCGCTGCGTCAACTCGGCCTTTGTGCCGGCATCACGCAGGCACGCTACACGACCACGACCGAGGTCTATCCGGATAGCCCCCGCGCCACGCCGCAGCAGTGCAACGATGCGCAAGTGGCGGCCGTGCGTGCCGCCATCGACTACGCGGTGGCTCACGGCTGACGGGTCATCATGTTGGCCCTCGCCGAAGAAAGTGGGCTAGCATCGCGCTCGTCTCCCAGGGGGAAGCTATCGCGATGACGTCTCGTCGGCCGGCCTTGATTGCTGCCTGTCTTCTCGCCTTTAGCCTGGCGCCGTTCGCGAGAGCAGACGACGGCGCCGAAACGCAACGCTGGAAACGAGAGGCCGCGGCCGTCACCATCGTGCGCGACGACTGGGGCATTGCCCATGTGCATGGCAAGCGCGACGCCGATGCGGTGTTCGGCATGGCGTATGCGCAGGCCGAGGACGATTTCAATCGCATCGAGACGAACTACCTCACATCGCTGGGGCGTCTGGCGGAAGCGGAAGGCGAGTCCGCATTGTGGCAAGACCTGCGGCAAAGGCTCTTTATCGATCCTTTGGCATTGAAGGCCGATTACGCACGCAGCCCGTCCTGGCTCAAGGCGCTGATGGATGCGTGGGCCGATGGGTTGAACGCCTATCTCGCGGCGTATCCCGAGGTGCATCCGCGGGTCATCACGCACTTCGAGCCGTGGATGGCGTTGAGCTTCAGCGAAGGCAGTATCGGCGGTGACATCGAGCGCGTGTCGACCAAGGATCTGCAGGCGTTCTATGGCAACGATCCTGCCGGTGCGCTTGCGCAGTTCGTGCCGCCGTCGAGCTGGGCCGAGCCCAGCGGGTCGAACGGCATCGCCATTGCGCCGAAACTGACGGCGAACGGGCACGCGCTGCTGTTGATCAATCCGCACACCTCGTTCTTCTTCCGCTCCGAGCTGCAGATGTCGAGCGACGAAGGGCTGGACGCCTACGGGGCCGTGACCTGGGGGCAATTCTTCATCTATCAGGGCTTCAACAAGCACATCGGTTGGATGCATACGTCCACGGGCGCGGATGTCGTCGATGAATTCGCGGAGACCATCCAGCGCAAGGACGGCAAGCTGTTCTATCGCTACGGCGATGCGTTGCGACCGGTGACGACGCGAGAGATTTTCCTCGCCGTTCGCCAGAAGGACGGATCGCGGGTCGAGCGACGCTTCACGGTTTACGCCACGCATCACGGTCCGGTGGTTCGCAGCGAGGGCGGCAAATGGATCACCGTGGCGCTGATGAACACGCCGCTGGCGGCGCTGCAGCAGAGCTGGCTACGCACGAAAGCAAACGATCTTGCGGCGTATATGAAGGTCGCCGAGTTCAAGGCCAACTCGTCGAACAATACGATCTACGCGGACGACAAGGGCAACATCGCGTATCTGCATCCCCAGTTCATTCCCAAGAGGAACGACCGATTCGACTATACGAAACCCGTGGACGGCAGCGATCCCGCGACCGACTGGCAAGGTCTGTTGCCGCTGGACAAGGCGCCGCATCTGTTCAATCCGCCGACGGGATGGATATTCAACACGAACGACTGGCCGTATTCGGCGGCGGGACCGGACAGCCCGAAACAGGCGGATTACCCGCGTTACATGGATACGGTGGGGGAAAATCCGCGTGGCCTGCACGCCTCGCGTGTGCTGACGGGGCGTCGCGATTTTACGCTCGCGTCGCTCATCGATGCCGCATTCGATCCGTATCTTCCCGCGTTCGCGCGCCAACTGCCGATCCTCATCGCGGATTACGACGCGCTGCCGGCGAGCGATCCGCGAAAGCGTCGCCTCGCGGGCCCCATCGCGCTGCTTCGCAGGTGGGACTACCGCTGGGGCATCACCTCGATGCCGACTTCGCTGGCGGTGTTCTGGGGCGACATCCTCTGGGATAAAGCCAGCAAGCTCGACACCGCCGAAGGCCTCTCGATCTACGACGTGATGGCGGAGAAGGCCGGCCCGAACGCGCGTCTCGACGCGCTGGCCGAAGCCGCCGATCGCCTAGAGCAGGACTTCGGCAGTTGGGGCGTGCCATGGGGCGAGGTGAATCGTTTCCAGCGCGTGGACGGCGCCATCAAGCAAGCCTTCGACGACGCGAAGCCCAGCATTCCGGTGCCCTTTACCTCGTCACGCTGGGGCTCCTTGGCGTCATTCGGCGCGCACCGCTGGCCAGGCACGAAACGCTACTACGGCACGAGCGGCAACAGCTTCGTAGCGGTGGTGGAGTTCGGTGACAAGGTGCATGCGCGCGCCATCACCGCCGGTGGCGAAAGCGGTGATCCCGCCTCGAAGCACTTCAACGACGAAGCCGAGCGCTATACCACCGGCAATCTGCGCGAGGTGTACTTTTGGCCCGAGGAGTTGAAGGGGCACGTGGAGCGCAGCTATCACCCGGACGTGCCGTGACGTTGTCCGCGGGGGCGATCGAAGCCGTCACTCGGCCTGCGTGTTGAATTCGCATCGCCCATGAGGTCATATGGCGCTTTCCGCCCAGGGGAGCTTCGCCGTGACTCGACGTGCCATGCGCTGGGCCGTGCTCGCCTTGCTGCTCGTGTCCTTGCGCAGTCTCGCCGCCGATGCGACGTCGGCGAGTGCGCCGGTGCTGCTCAAACCCGACCGTGTCTTCGATGCGCGCGATGAGCACACGCACGAAGGATGGGTGGTGCTCGTGCGAGGCGACAAGATCGCCGACGTGGGGCCTGCGTCGAGCGTGTCCGTTCCCGCCGATGCACAGACGATCGCGTTGCCCGGCACGACTTTGCTGCCCGGTCTCATCGACGCGCATTCGCATATTTTTTTGCATCCGTACAATGAGGCGCCGTGGAACGACCAGGTGTTGAAGGAGACGCTCGCGTTCCGCACCGTGGAAGCGGTGAAGCATGCGCGCGATACGCTGATGAGCGGCTTCACCGCGCTGCGCGATCTTGGCACCGAAGGCGCCGGCTACGCCGACGTGGACGTGCAGCGTGCGATCGACCAGGGCGTGATCCCGGGGCCGCATCTCTTCATCGCCACACGCGCCACCATTGCCGCGCATTGCTATGGGCCGGGGCCGCTTGGATTTCGCGAGGATCTCGACCTGCCGCAGGGCGGCATCCCCGTCAGCGGTACCGCGCAGATGATCGATGCCGTGCGCGACCAGGCGGCGCATGGCGCCGACTGGATCAAGATCTACGCCGATTACCACTGCGGCAAGAGCAAGGGTTCGGTGCCGACGTTCACCGAGGAAGAGCTGAAAGCAGGCGTCGACATGGCGCATTCGCTCGGCCTGCCGGTGGCTGTGCATTCGAGTACGGCGGAAGGCATGCGCCGCGCCGTGCTCGCTGGCGTCGACACGATTGAGCACGGCTACGACGGCACGCCCGAGGTCTTTGCGCTGATGAAGAAGCATGGCGTCGCCTACATGCCCACGCTGGAGGCGAGCGCCGCCTATGCCGAATACTTCGGTGGCTGGAAGCCTGGCCAGCCGCCCACCGAGGCGATCCAGAAGTCCGCGCAGGCGTTCAAGCGAGCGCTCGATGCGGGCGTGACGATCGGCAACGGCAGCGACGTGGGCGTGTTCGCCCATGGCAGCAACTACAAGGAACTGGAGTGGATGGTGCGCGACGGCATGCGCCCCGCCCAGGCCTTGCTCGCCGCCACCGCGGTGGACGCGAAGGTGCTCCGTCAGCAGGACCGCATCGGCCAGCTCCGCCCCGGCCGCGATGCCGACATCATCGCTGTGCCGGGAGACCCGACGAAGGATATCGGGGCGCTCGCTCGCGTGAGCTTCGTCATGAAAGGTGGCGTGGTCTACAAGCGGGCCGAGTAGCGGCCGCACGGCCTTATCAACCCTAGGTATGAGCCACCCCATAGGTGGCAACAAGCCTGCTGGCGAGAATCAGGGCACCGGTGTGAGCCAGCCTGCCGGCGAAATTAGGGCACAGGTGGGAGCCAGCCTGCTGGCGAAAAGCCAACGAAGCGGCCTGGCCATGAGGCAAGCACCCATCACCGGCAAGCACCCATCGCCAGCAGGCTGGCTCCCACTCGCGAGCTCCATGGCTCAGGCATGCGAATGGTCTGGGGCCTTCTGCCGGTCTCGGGCTGTCGCCGATATATCCGCGCGGCAGCCAGGAACGGCACCCTCCTACAGCGTGCCTCGGTACCGCGAAAGGTGGCCGACGGCTGAAAACCGTTACAATCCCCTTTTGCACAACAGGATACGTGCCGATGCCGACCCGTTCGGCGCCCGGTGCCACCGGAAGCGAGCCATGAACCCTCACGCAGAGACCCGCGGATGATCGAAGGCACCCTGTTCGTGGTGGCCGCACCGTCCGGCGCCGGCAAGTCCACGCTGGTCAACGCCCTGCTGGAATGCGAGCCGGATATCTCGCTCTCGATCTCGCACACCACGCGACCGCCACGCGTGGGCGAACAGTACGGCCGGCACTATTTCTTCGTGGAACGTCCCGACTTCGAGCGGGAAATTGCGGATGGCATCTTTCTCGAGCACGCCGAGGTCCACGGCAACCTGTACGGCACCTCCCGCACCGTGGTCGAGGGCAAGCTGGCCGAGGGTCGCGATGTGCTCCTGGAGATCGACTGGCAGGGCGCGCGCCAGGTGCGCAAGGGCAAACCCGATTGCGTCAGCGTGTTCATCCTGCCGCCTTCGCGCGGGGAACTGGAGCGCCGCCTGCGTGGCCGCGGTTCCGACGCGCCGGAAGTGATCGAGCGCCGCCTGTTCAATTCGCGCGAGGAAATCGCCCACGCGCATGAGTTCGACTACATCATCGTCAACGACCGGTTCGAGGACGCGTTGAGTGACCTCCGGTCGATCGTCCGCGCGGTGCGCCAGCGGGCGCCGCTCGCGGCCCGTCGCCACGAATCGCTGATCGAGGAGTTGCTTGCACCATGACCGACGACGCCATCGTCCGCGTGCGCGGACTGACCACGGTCCTCAACGGCAAGACCATCTTCGATAACCTCGACATGGATATCCCGCGCGGCAAGATCACCGCGATCATGGGCCCCAGCGGCACCGGCAAGACCACGCTGCTGAAGCACATCACCGGGCAGATGCGCGGCGATGCCGGCAGCATCGAGGTCGATGGCGAGAACGTGCCCGCGCTGTCGCGCGAGCGCCTGTTCGTGCTGCGCGAACGTATCGGTTACCTGTTCCAGAATTCCGCGCTGCTTACCGACTTCGACGTATTCGAGAACGTGGCCTTCCCGCTACGCCAGCACACCCGGCTTCCGGAAGAACTCATTCGCAATATCGTGCTGAACAAGCTGCAGGCCGTGGGCCTGCGCGGTGCGGCGCGACTGATGGCCACGGAACTGTCGGGCGGCATGGCGCGTCGCGTCGCGCTGGCCCGGGCGATCGTGTTCGATCCGGCGCTCATTCTCTACGATGAGCCCTTCGTCGGTCTCGACCCGATCGCGCTCAATCAGGTTCTGCTGCTGATCCGCACGTTGAACGAGACGCTGGGCATCACCAGCGTGCTCGTCGCTCACGAGCTGGCGGCCGTGCAAAAGGTGGCCGACCACGTCTACCTGATCGCCAATGGCAAGGTCGTGGCGCAGGGCGATCCAGCGACGCTCGCCAGCGATGGCTCGCCGTGGACGGCGCAATTCTTCGGTGGCGAGGCCGACGGCCCCGTTCCGTTCCAGTATCCCGCGGGCGACTACGCCAGCGCGCTCGGGTTTTCCGGAGGCAAGGCATGAGCACCAGGAACGACAACGTCGTCGTTCGCAGCCTGGCGCAGATCGGCGCATGCGGGATCTTTCTGCTCACGATCCTCGCCGCGATTCCGCGGAGCCTGCGCTACGGCCGCGAGACGCTACGGCAAATATGGTTCGTCGGTGCGATGAGCCTCACCATCGTGATGACCTGCGGCCTGTTCGTCGGCATGGTGCTGGGCTTGCAGCTCTACGACGTGCTGTCGATCTTCGGCGGCACGTCGGCCACCGGCACCGTCGTCGCGATCGCGATTTACCGCGAACTGGGCCCGGTGGTCACCGCGCTGCTGTTCGCTGGCCGCGCGGGCACTTCGGTCACGGCAGAGATCGGCCTGATGCGTGCGACAGATCAGCTCGACGCCATGGAAATGATGGCTGTCGATCCGATCGCCTATGTGGCCGCGCCGCGCTTTCTTGCGGGTGTCATCGCCCTCCCGTTGCTCGGCGTTGTGTTCTGCGCCATGGGCGTGTTCGGCGGTCATCTCGTCGGCGTGACCTGGTTGGGCATCGACAACGGCACCTTCTGGTCGAACATGACCGCCTCGGTCGACGTCCACAAGGACATCGTCAACGGCGTGCTGCTCAAGTCCGTCGCCTTCGGCATCGTGGTCTCGCTGATCGCGGTGTTTCAGGGCTACACCACTCCGCCCACCAGCGAGGGCGTCGCGTATGCGACGACGCGCACGGTGGTGGCCTCCTCCATCGCCATCCTGGCGCTGGACTTCGTCCTCACCTCGTTCCTGATCTGAGGAGCCCGAGACCGCCATGACTCTTCTTTCCCCCATCGCCCATTCGAGGATCGTGCCGTGACCCAGAGACGCTCCTACGCCGTCGGCACCGGCCTGTTCATCGTGCTCGGTTTCGCTGCCCTGGCGTACCTCGCCACCCAGACCACCTCGGTCGCCAACACGACACAGGGGTCCACCTACGAGGTGGAAACGCATTTCGCGAACGTCGGCCAGTTGAAGACGCGCGCCCCGGTGAAGGTCGCCGGTGTCCGCATCGGTTCGGTCCAGGCGATCGACCTCGTGCCCGGCAAGGAAGAGGCCAAGGTCACTCTTGCCATCGACGATCGGCACAAGGACATTCCGGACGACTCCGTCGCCACGATCTATACCAGTGGCCTGCTGGGCGACCAGTACGTGGGCATCCAGTTCGGCCGCTCGAAGACCCCGGTGAAAGAAGGCGGAGAGATCGGCCTGACCCGCCCGGCCCAGCAGTTGGAAGAAATGCTCGGCAAGTTCTTCGGTGGCGGCAGCGCCCCGGACCGCCTGGGCGGCACCTTTCACGTGACGGCCGACTTCACCAACATCGGCGGCCTGCAGCCTGGCGCGGCGGTGAAGATGGCCGGCGTGCCGATCGGCAGCGTCGAGTCGGTACTCATCAAGCCGGGCAGCTCCCAAGCTACGGTCACCCTTGCGATCGACAAGCGCTACTCCCAGATACCCGATGACTCGTCGGCCGCGGTATTCACAAGCGGTTTGATCGGTAGCCAGTATGTTGCGATCCAGCCCGGCGGGTCGCCGGAATACCTGGCGGACGGTGACAGCTTCGTGCTGACGCAATCCGCGCTGCAACTGGAAGACCTGATCGGCAAGTTCCTGGTGAACGGTTCGCCGAGCGACAACAAGTCCGGTGGTGCCCAGGGCACTACCCAACCCGACAACGCCGGCAAGAAGTAAGCCGGTCCTGGAGACATGAGCATGTTGCGTCAGCTTTCACTCGCCATCGCCTTTGCCGTGACCGCTGCGGTGGCCATCCCCGTGGTTGCGCAGGACGCCGCTGCACCGGCCGCGGCCGCCAATACGCAGGGTCCGCAGCAGATCGTCACCACGATTTCCGACGATCTCGCCAAGGCCATCGAAGGCCATCAGGCCGAACTGAAGAACGACAAGGAAAAACTGATCGCCGTCATCGACGACGTTTTCCTCCCGCACTTCGACATCGATTACGCGTCGATCCTGGTGCTCGGTCAGAACGCGGAAAAGGCCACGCCGGAACAGCGCCAACGCTTCGCCAAGGCGTTCTACAACTCGATCACCCACCGCTATGCGGAAGGTCTGCTCAACTACACGCGCGGCCGTGTCAAGGTGCTGCCGTTTACCGGCGACCTCAACAACAAGCGCACCGTCGTGCGTACGCAGGTCATGCTCGACGACGGCAAGTCCGTTTCGGTCGACTACGCGTTCCGCAAGTCGAAGAGCGGCGACTGGAAGGCCTACGACGTGATCATCGAAGGCATCTCGTACATCACCAACTACCGCAACCAGGTGGATGCCGAGATCAAGAAGGAAGGCCTGGACAAGCTCACGGCCGACCTGGAGCAGAAGGGCTCCGCCGCCATCGACGACATGGCTAAGGACACGAAAAATCAGGGCGGCGCGAGCAAGTGAGCGCAGCCTCGTTTCAGTTGAGTCAGCCGGCGCCGGAGACACTCGCGGTCTCCGGCGCGCTTACGTTCGCGACCGCCGGGGACGCCCTCGGCGCAGCGCGTAGTGAGCTGGATAGCCATCGTGATGTGGCGCGGCTCGATCTGTCCGGCCTGGGTACGGTCGACAGTGCCGGCCTGGCCACCGTGCTCGCACTGCTCGCGCACGCGCGTAGCCAGGGTCGTACGCTCGCAGTCACCCAGGCTCCGGCCGGCCTGTTGGCGCTTGCCCGCGTATCGGGCGTCGAAGCGCTGCTCTAACGCTCCCGCGCCTGCGGGCGCGGCATGCGCGGCGACATCCCTGTCGCCCCTTCTTCCCCGATCAGTCGTGCGCGCCGTCTTTCGCGAAGGCGCCAGGCGCCGAGCCGAAGTCGCCGTTGGCCTGTGCCGCCATATACGCGAAGGCCGCATAGACCGCTACGTTCTGCGCCAAGGCCTTCGGGTCGATCTTGTCGAGCGTGTCGTTGGCCGTGTGGTGATAATCGAAGTAGTCGGTGCCATCCTGAGTCAGTGAAAGCGCTGCCATGCCCTTGGCATGCATCTGCGACAGGTCGGAGCCACCGCCGCCCGGCTTCGTCGCGTCATAGGCCACACCGATCGGCGCCACGACCTTCGCGATCTGCTCGATGGCGCTGCGCGCTTCCGGCTTGACGCTGGCGGTCATACGCCAGATGCGACCCGCGCCGAAGTCCGACTCGGTACCGAGCTGGAACTTCGCGACGTCCTTCGCGTGGGCTTCGGCGTAGGCGCGACCGCCCCAAAGACCCATTTCCTCGTTCGCGAAGGCGATGACACGAATGGTGCGGTCCGGCCGCTGCGGCATGTCCTTGATGAGCTTGGCCGCGGCGGCGGCGATCGCGACGCCCGCGCCGTCATCGATGGCGCCGGTGCCGAGATCCCACGAATCGAGGTGCCCGCCGATGGCGACGACCTGATCGGGGTACTTGCGGCCGGTGACCTCGGCGATGACGTTGGCGCCTTCGTAGGTACCGGCAAAGCCCACGTCGAGATCGAGCTTCACCGTGACCGGCTTGCCTTCCTTCAGCACGCGCTCCAACTGGTCGGCGTCCGGCAGCGACAACGCGGCAGCCGGGATCGCGTCCTTGGGATTGTCGAAACCCGTGACGCCGGTATGCGGCGTGCGGCTATGCGCATCGGTGCCGGCCGAGCGCAGCAGGAAGGCGGCGGCGCCCATCTTCGCGGCCAACACGGGGCCGCGGGTGCGGGTCGCCGAACCCATGCCGTAGTCATGGCCGTCTTTTTGCGGCTGCATGTGCGTGCTGACGTAGACGATCTTGCCCTTGATGGTCGCGGGATCGGCCTTCTTGAAGGCTTCGAGATCGTCGAAGCCCACCACCTCGGCGGTCAGGCCGCCTTTCGGTGTACCGGCGGAATAACCGAGTGCCGTGAGCGTCAGCGGCTGCGGGAACGGCGCGACGATTTCCGCGTGCTCGCTGCGACGCTGCCACAGCGGATAGCTCACCTTCTCGGTGTAGACCTTGTCGAAGCCCATCGCCTTGAATTTCGCCACGGTCCAGGCCACGCCGCGCGCATCGGCGGCGCTGCCGGCCACGCGCGGGCCGACCTCAGTCGTCAGGCCAATGACGAACTCGTAGCCGGTGTTGTCGTTCATCGCGCGATCGCGCAGCTCGGTGGCTGCGGTGACGGCCTGCGCCGGAATGCTCGTCGCCTTGTCGGCAGCGTGGGCGGAGAAGGCAAGCGCAAGGCACGCGGCAAGCGCGTGGAGACGGAACGAATGACGCATGGTGACCCCCGGGGACGGAAAGGTCGATTATTGCGCCGGGGTGACAACGGCAGATAGGCTGGAAGTCATGGTTCACCTGCCGGCTTCGCTCTTGTAGGAGCCGCTACAGCGGCGAGGGAATGCGCCGCACGGCTACACCGCTTCGTGGGCTTCTCGCCGCCATGGCGGCTCCTACAGTTGCGTGGGCTTCTCGCCGCCATGGCGACCCTGCGGCAGGTGCCAGCTCAGGGCGTGTGGTTCTGCTGCTTGAGCAGGTCGCGGATTTCGGTGAGGAGCGCTACGTCGGCCGGTGGTGCAGCGGGCGCCGCTTCCTGGCGACGGGTCAGCCGATTGATCGCCTTGACGACAAGGAAGATCGCGAAAGCGATGATGACGAACTGGATCAGCACGTTGATGAAGACGCCGTACTGCACCGCGACTTCAGCCGTCTTGGTGGCCGGATCGCCGGGCTTGAGCACCCACTTCCACTGCGAGAAGTCGATACCGCCGATCAGCCAGCCCAGCGGCGGCATGATGATGTTGTCCACGAGCGAGGTCACGATCTTGCCGAACGCGGCACCGATCACGACACCGACCGCGAGATCGACCACGTTGCCTCGCAGCGCGAATTTCTTGAATTCATCGATGAAGCTCATGGGTGCGTCTCTCCTTCTGGCATGGCATCGAATGGTGGAAGCTAACGTTCCCCGTGTGGGCACTGCGCGAAATCAGACCACGCGGCCTTCGAGCGTGGCGATGCCTTCGAGCGTGGCCCGGAAACGGTCGCCGCGCGCGAGCGCCGCGACGCCTGCCGGCGTGCCGGTGTAGACGATATCACCCGCCTTGAGTTCGAACAGGCGCGACAGCGCGCTGAGAATTTCCGGCACGTCGAGCACCATGTCCGCCAGCGTCGCCTGCTGGCGCAGTTCGCCGTTGATTTCGAGCGCGATGCGGGTGGCCGCGGTGGGCACGGCCTCGCTCGCCGGAACCAGGGCGGAGATCGGAGCGGAGTGGTCGAAACCCTTAGCGACGTCCCACGGGGCACCCTTGGCCTTGGCCTGCGCCTGCAGATCGCGGCGAGTGAGATCCAGGCCCACGCCGTAACCCCAGACGATGGCGGCGGCCTGTTCCACGGAGAGATCCGTGCCGCCGCAACCTAAGGCCACCACCATCTCCACCTCGTGGTGCAGATCGCTGGTGGCGGAGGGATAGGGCACGTCGGCGCCGTCGGTGACGATGGCGTCCGCCGGCTTGGTGAAAAACATCGGGTTCGCCTTGTCCACCGAGGCGCCCATTTCGCGGGCATGGTCGGCGTAGTTTCGGCCAATGCAGAAGATGCGGCGGACCGGGAAACGCTCGGTGCGCCCGGCGACGGGTATGCTCGGCTGAGCCGGCGTGGGGATGACGGTTTTCATCGGGCAAGCGTAGCAGGTGACACCTGTCACGGCAGATGACTGATGGGCGGAAGTGGTGCAGGGTCCGCGCCAGTCGCATGATCGGATTGCGATGTCGTCATGGGGAACAAGGAACGATGAATTCGAACGCAGAACTGCTGCGGCAGTTGAAGATCGACAAGTCGCACAAGGAAGGGCAGGGCGGGGGAAATGGTTCAGGTGGTCGCACCGTGCTCGTGGCGGCCGCCGTGGTCGTGGCCGTTGTGCTCGCGGGTGCCGCCGGCTGGTTCTTTCTCGCGCATCGTCCGGTGGAAGTTCGTACCGCCACGGCGGTGGCGCCCAGCGTCGGCAGCGAGGCGGGCGCCGTGCTGCAGGCGACCGGCTACGTCACGGCGCGTCGGCAGGCGACCGTCTCGGCCCAGATCACCGGCACGCTGGTCGAGGTGCTGATCGAGGAAGGCGACCGCGTGAAGAAGGGCCAGGTGCTCGCCCGCCTGGAAGACAACGCCCTGCGCGCCAGCCTCGATTCGTCGCGCGCCAATGCCGCGGCGGCGCATGCCAGCGTCGCCCAGACGCAGGCACAGCTCACTCAAGCGCTCCGCGATGCGGACCGCCAGGAAGCCCTGGTCGGTCGTGGTCTCGTTTCGCGCCAACTCGCCGAACAGACCCGCACCCAGGCGACGACGTATCGCGCCCAGCTCAACACGGCGCGCCGCCAGGCCGACGCCGCCGACGCGCAGGTGGGTGTCGGGCAGGTGAACCTCGACTACACCGTGGTGCGCGCACCGTTCGACGGCGTCATCACCGACAAGGCCGCCCAGGTCGGCGAGATCGTGTCGCCGCTCTCCGCGGGCGGCGGTTTCACCCGCACCGGCGTCGGCACCATCGTCGACATGGATTCGCTGGAAATCGACGTGGACGTCAACGAGGCCTATATCGGCCGAGTGCAGCCTGACATGCCGGCCGAGGCCGTGCTGGACGCCTATCCGGACTGGCGCATTCCGGCCCACGTGATTGCGATCGTTCCGGCCGCCGACCGCGGCAAGGCCACGGTGAAGGTTCGCGTCGCACTCGAACAGAAAGACGCACGCATCGTTCCCGATATGGGGGTGCGCGTGTCCTTCCTGGATCGTCGCGCGCCAGTGCAGGCCAATGCGCCCAAGGGCGTCCTCGTCCCCGCTGCAGCGCTCGTGCGCCGGCAGGACCACGACGTCGTCTACCTCGTCGCCGAAGGCAAGGCCGTACGTCGCGACGTACGCGCCGCATCGGCACCTACCGGAGACATGCGCCTGGTGAGCGAAGGCCTTGCGGCCGGCGACACCGTCATCGTCTCGCCACCGGCCGACCTTGCCGACGGCGCGGCCGTTCGCGCCGATACCACCACTTCGCCCTGACACGCACGGAGACATAGCGATGGCCACCCTGATCGATATCCAGGATCTTTCCAAGGTCTACGAACGCGGCCGGCAGAAGGTCGAAGTGCTGCATGGCGTGAACCTCAAGATCGAGGAAGGCGACTTCCTTGCGCTCATGGGGCCTTCCGGCTCCGGCAAGACCACGCTGCTGAACCTCATCGGTGGGTTGGACACACCGACCGGTGGCAGCATCACGGTCGCGGGCGATCGCATCGATCGCCTGAGCTCGGGCGCGCTGGCGAAGTGGCGTGCGGCGCACGTCGGCTTCGTGTTCCAGTTCTACAACCTGATGCCCATGCTCAGTGCACAGCGCAACGTGGAGCTACCGCTGCTGCTGACCAAGCTCTCGGGCGCGCAGCGTCGGAAGAATGCGTCCATTGCGCTGCAGCTCGTCGGGCTGGCCGACCGCGCCTCGCATAAGCCGTCCGAACTTTCCGGCGGCCAGCAGCAGCGCGTGGCGATCGCGCGAGCGATCGTCTCTGATCCCACGCTGCTGGTATGCGACGAACCGACGGGCGATCTGGATCGCCAATCCGCGGAAGACATTCTCGGTCTGCTGCGGGAGCTGAATCGCGAGCACGGCAAGACGATCGTCATGGTGACCCACGATCCGAAGGCCGCCGAATACGCCAACCACACGCTGCACCTCGACAAGGGCACCCTCGTCGACCAGGCCGTGGCCTGACCCGGAGGACGTCGGCATGAAATACCTTCATCTGGTCTGGGCGGCGTTGTTCCGGCGCAAGGCACGCACGTTCTTTACGCTGGTCTCCATCCTCGCCGCGTTTCTTCTATTCGGCATGCTCGATGCCACGCGCGCGGCGTTCTCGTCAGGCGGCAGCGTGATCGGCGTGGACCGACTCATCACCACGTCGCGCTACTCGATCATCCAGTCGCTTCCGGCGAGTCTCGCCACGCGCATGGAAGCCATCCCCGGGGTGAAGTCGGTGGGATATGCCAACTGGTTCGGCGGCATCTACCAAGACCCGAAGAACTTCGTGCTCAGCTTCGCGGTAAGCGACAACTATCTCGACATCTACCACGAGATCGTCTTGCCAGCGGAACAGCGCAAGGCCTTCGAAGCCACGCGCACGGGTGCGATCGTCGGTGAGGCGCTGGCCAAGCGTTTCGGTTGGAAGGTGGGCGACAAGATTCCGCTTCAGTCGACTATCTTTCCTCAGCGCAATGGCGACAAGACCTGGCCATTCGATCTGGTGGGCATCTACACGCCGGCCAAGGGCGCAGCGAACGGCACCGATCAGCAGTTCTTCTTCCACCACAAGTATTTCGAGGATGCCAACGCCTTCCAGTCGGTCGGCACCACGGTGGGTTGGTATGTCGTGAAGCTGACCTCGCCCGACAAGGCAGACGCCGTGGCGAAGGCGATCGACGCACTTTCCGCCAACTCGGATCACGAGACGAAGACGCAGACTGAACAGGCGTTCAATGCGTCGTTCGCGAAGCAGCTTGGCGACATCGGGCTCATCGTCTCCGCGATCATGGGTGCCGTGTTCTTCACGCTGATCCTGCTCACCGGCAACACCATGGCGCAGGCCGTGCGCGAACGTACCAACGAACTGGCGGTACTGAAGACGATCGGCTTCTCCAGCGGAAGCGTGCTGGGCATGGTGCTCGCCGAGGGCATGCTCCTGTTGCTGCTCGGTGGCGTCATTGGCCTCGCGCTGGCCGGCGTGCTCGTGCCGATCGTCGCCAAGGGCAGCGGCGGCATGCTCAACCTGCCGCCTATCGGTACGCAGACGTGGGTGCTCGGTATCGTGCTGATGCTGGTCATCGGTGCACTTGTCGGCGCGCTGCCCGCCATTCGCGCCATGCGCCTGAACATCGTCGACGCGCTCGCCGGTCGTTGAGAGGAGACAGACCATGCATTTCCTGAAGAGATTCGGCAGCGCCCTCCTCACCTTGCTGGTGCTGGCGGTATTCCTCGCGGTCTGGGTCATGCTGCCCTGGCCCGGCGTCGTTGCGCTGGCCGTGGCGTTGGCGCTCTGGATGGTCGCCACGCGTCGCGGCCGGCAGACCTGGCAGGTGACCCGGGTGGGTCTTTCCACCGTGACGCAACGGCTGGGTTCGTCGTCTGTGGTCGTTGTCGGTATCGCAGGCGTGGTGGGTGTGCTCGTGGCGATGCTCGCCATGAGCGAAGGCTTCGCCGACACCTTGCGCGCCACCGGCAACGATCGCACCGCCATCGTCCTGCGCGGCGGTTCGCAGGCCGAACTCAATTCCATTCTCGATCGCGACAGCGCCAACGTGGTGATGCAAGCGCCGGGTGTGAAGAAGGATGCGCAGGGGCGGCCCATCGCTTCGGGTGAACTTGTCGTGGTGGCGAATCTGCCACGCAAAGGCGATCCGCAAAGCGACTCGAACGTGCCGATCCGCGGCGTCAGCGAAGACGTGTGGAAACTGCGTGACCAGGTGAAGATCGTGGAAGGTCGCACGTTCCATCCTGGCTTGCGCGAACTGATCGTCGGCAAGGGCGCGCAGGCGCAGTTCGAAGGTCTGGATGTCGGCAAGAGCATCCGACTCGCCGGGCAGACCTGGGCCGTCGTCGGCATTTTCGAATCGCACGATGCGCTCGAATCGGAATTGTGGGGCGATACGCAGAGCGTCGCCTCGGCTTATCGCCGCGGAAGCAGCGTGCAATCGGTGACCGTGCTGCTCGATTCACCTTCGGCGTTCGACGCCTTCAAGGCGAACCTCGCTGCCGATCCTCGCCTCAAGGTGGACGTGAGCACCACGCGCGAGTACTTCGGCAAACAGTCCGAAGGTCTGACCAAGGTCTTGCGCGCGGTCGGCATCACCGTGGGCATCATCATGGCGATCGGCGCGATCTTCGGTGCGCTGAATACGATGTTTGCCGCGATCCAGGCGCGTGCTCGCGAGATTGCCACGCTGCGTGCGATCGGCTTCCGCGGCGTGCCGGTCGTGGTGTCGGTGATGCTGGAGACGATGTTGCTGGCACTGCTCGGGGGAGTGATCGGCGCAGGCATCGTGTGGATCGTCTTCAACGGTTACAGCGCATCGACGCTCGGCGCGAATTTCAGCCAGGTGGTGTTCCGCTTCCACGTCAGCGGCGGATTGCTCTGGACCGGTATCAAATGGGCGCTCGCTATCGGCTTCATCGGCGGATTGTTCCCGGCGTTGCGTGCGGCGCGCGTGCCGGTCACCACGGCGTTGCGCGAGTTGTAGGCGCCGTCGCCACAGGGCGGTGGCGGTCTAGCTGGATGGACCGTCACCGCTCCGGATCGCCACGGCGTCCTTTCGCGGTGGTGCACCGAACATGCGCGTGTACTCGCGACTGAACTGGGACGGGCTTTCGTAACCCACACGGTAGGCGGCGGTCTCGGCGTTGGCCTGTCCGGCCACCAGCAGATGCCGTGCTTCCAGCAAGCGCAGTTGTTTCTGGTACTGCAAGGGCGTCATCGACGTCAGTGCCTTGAAGTGTCGATGAAATGCCGACGGACTTAGCTGGGCCATGCTCGCCAGTTCGTCGATGCGCATCGGTTCCGCGAAGTTGGCACGCAAGGTCTGCACGGCGCCGAGCACGCGTCGCGTGCCCGGGTCGCCCAGCGTCACCTTTGCCACGTCGGCGCCGTGCGGCCCCGTCAACAGCCAGTAGGCGATCTCGCGTTTGATCAGCGGCGCGACATGAGGAATCGCGTCCGGCGTGTCCAGCAAGCGGACCATGCGTAGCACGCAGTCCGAAAGGGGGCCGTCGTAGTGCGTGACGAAGACCCCGCGGGCTACCCCCGGCGAGGGGCGGACGGGAGTCGGCAGCGCCTCGACCACCTCGCCCAGCATCTTCGAGTCGAGCCCGATGGCGATGCCCAGGAACGGCTCGTCGGGGCTGGCTTGCACCACGCGGCTGAAGGCCGGCATCTCGACGCTGACCACCAGTGCCTGCCCCGGACCGTATTCGTAACGGCGCCCACCGAAGGTGCTCCATTTGGCGCCCTGCGCCACCACGCACAGCGACGGGCGGAACAGCACCTGCGAATGGTGTGGCAGATCGGCGCGCATGATCACCACGTCGTCGATCGCGGTGAACCACGGCGAGTCGCCGCCGCGGCTATCGGTGTAACGCTTGATGGCCTCGAGCAGCGAGCGCGACATGGGCGTGTCCGGAAGATCGGTGGATGGGTTGCATCCTATCCCGGTTACCGTGCGCTGCCGCGATGCGCGCCAGGATCAGGCAAGAAAGCGCATGGTTCCGGCATTCGCCCTTGTCGCAGCGACGCCTAATCTCCCGTCATCATCCAATGGGAGTGCGTCATGCAGGGTTCCGAATCGAAAGGCCGCATCGCCGTGGTCACTGGCGGTAGCCGCGGGCTGGGGCGCAACACGGTGCAGCATCTGGCTCGCCGCGGCGTGTCCAGCGTGTTCACCTATCACTCCAACGAGGCCGAAGCCAAGGCTGTCGTGGAGATGGTCGCTGCGGAAGGCGCTTCTGCCGTGGCCCTCCAACTCGACACGGGCGATACCGCGGCGTTCCCCGAATTCACGCAGCGCTTGCGGGAAGCATTGCGGCAACTGGGTGCCGAATGCTTCGACTACCTCGTACACAACGCGGGCACCTCGCACCACACGCCGATCGAAGACACCACCGAGGCGCAGGTGGATGCGCTGTATCAGGTGCATTTCAAGGGCGTGTTCTTCCTGACTCAGGCGCTACTTCCGCTGCTGCGCGATGGCGGTCGCATCGTGACGGTGTCGAGTGGGCTGACGCGCGTGGCCATGCCGGGCAGCGCCCCCTACGCGGCGATGAAGGGTGCCGTGGAGGTGCTCACGCGTTATCTGGCGAAGGAACTCGGGCCACGGCGCATCACGGCCAACTGCGTCGCGCCGGGCGCGATCGAAACGGATTTCAGTGGCGGCATGGTGCGGGACAATCCCGACGTGAATCGGAGGGTGGCCGAGTTCACCGCGCTCGGTCGCGCCGGTGTGCCGGACGATATCGGCCCCATGATTGCGTCGCTTCTTTCGGACGATAACCGCTGGGTCAATGGCCAGCGCATCGAGGCTTCGGGCGGCATGTTGCTGTAGCAGGGTGGCTCGTTTGCGGGATCACTCGCGCCAGGTGCGAGTCGCGTCGTCCGGAACGTCGACGCGACTCACGCAGCGGTGCGTGTCCGCGGACCACGCTCCGCCGCTGTCCAGGCAGGCATCCACATCGGCCAGTTCCAGCGCGAGACCGCGCGGATCGGGTGCTTTCGGATGGAAGTGCTGGCACGAAGCGAGGGACGCAATGGCGATGCCAAACACCGTGGTCAGGCGTGCAGCCCACCAGTGATGGCGATGCGAAGGGTGGACAGGTGCGGATCGAACTCTTGCCATGCGCCGCTCCGGAAGACGAAGCAGGCCAGCCTAGGTAGTCCGACACGGTGCGGACATCGAATAATTCTGAAAAGCGGGCAGGGTGTCCCGGCGTGGGACGTGCGTCACAATCGCAGCGGGACGCTTACGGCGCCGCTCAGGCCTTGCGCACCCGCATCATCGTGATGATGCCGACGCCTACCAGGATGATCGCCATGCCGGTCAGATCGAAGACGCCGACGTGTTCTCCGGCGAGCGCGACACCGAACAGCACGGCGACGGGCGGATTCACGTAGGCATAGCTGGTGGCGAGCGCCGGTCGCACCGTTTTCAGCACGTAGAGGTAGGCACTGAACGCGATGATCGAGCCGAACACCACCAGATAGGCGAGAGCGGCCGTCGCGCCGACCTGCGGATGCGAAGGAAAGCGCTCGCCCGTCAGCAGCGCAATGATCGCGAGCGACACCGAAGCGCAGAGCATTTGCGCAGCGGTGTTCATCGGGCCCTTCGGCATATCCTGGCGCTTCGACCACACCGAGCCGAAGGCCCAGCACATCGCGGCACAGATCAGCGCGATGGCGCCCAGCGGCGAACCGGACAATCCGGCGCCAAGGTTCAGCACGACGACGCCGACGAAACCGAGCAGAAGTCCGGCGGTTTCCCCGCGCGTGGGCCATTCCCTGTACATGCCGCCGAACAGCGCGGCGAACAGCGGCATGCTCGCCACGGCGACCGCGGCGATACCGGAACTGACCGATTGCTCGGCGAAACAGACCAGCCCGTTGCCGCCCGCGAGCAGCAGCGTGCCGACGATCGCCGCGTTCTTCCACTGGCGCGCGGTCGGGAGCGCGGCACCGCGCAGGCGCAGCACGGCAAACAGCAGCACCCCGGCGATCGCGAAGCGGATCGCTGCGAGCAGGAAGGGCGGGTAGCTCACCAGCGCATAGCGGATCGCCAGGTACGTGGAGCCCCAGATCACGTAGAGCGCAAACAGCGACAACGGCACCATCCAGCGCGGATCGGCGACCATCGAAGCAGCGGTCGGGCGGGTGACGGTGGCTTCTGACATAAGGATCCGGATGCGTCGGCACCGAGGGGGAATCGGCGCGAAGGTCGCAAGATATCGCTGGCGTGCGCAGGGCGCCAGCGAAACATTCAACGGTCAGGCTTGAGTCGCTTTCATGGCTCGCTCGGTGGCGAGCAACTGCTGCTTGATGTCCACGCCCCAGCGCCAGCCGCCGAGGCTGCCGTCTTCGCGAATGATCCGATGACACGGCACGAGCAGCGCCAGCCGATTGCTGCCGCAGGCGCGGCCGATGGCCCGTGCGGCACCGGGCACGCCGAGGATGGAGGCCAGTTCGCCGTAGCTCAGGGTTTCGCCGCGTGGGATGCGCGTCAGCGCGTCCCATACGCGCCATTGGAAGGCAGTCGCGGCCACATCGAGCGGCGGCATGGCCGGTGCCTCGCGGTCGCCCCAACCCAGTTCATTCGCCACGCGAGCGATCACTGCGTCGAGCCACTCCTCGCGGCCCTCGTCCACGCGTTCGCGCTCGGCGAGGGGGAATTCCTCGGCCAACCGGGCTTCCAGTGCCGCGTCGTTCTCGCCGAGCGTGACCGAGCAGATGCCTTTCGCCGTGGTCGCGACCAGCATCTGGCCGAGCGGGGTAGATGTCGTGGTGTAGCGAATCGAAGCGCCCGCGCCGCCCGCGCGGTAGCTGGCTGGCGTCATGCCCAGGCGGCGGTCGCTTTCCTCGTAGACCCGGCTGCCGGACCCGAAGCCCGCCTCGTAGACGGCGTTGGTCACCGCGGCGCCTTCGCGCAGGGCGGATCGCAACTGCCCGAACCGGCGCGCGCGGGCATATTCCGCGGGGCTGACGCCGTATCGGCGACGAAAGGCGCGTTGCAGGTGCGTGGGGCTCAGGCCGGCAATGGCGGCCAGGCTGGCGAGGTCGGTGGCGCCGTCATCGCGCTCCAGCGCGGCGCGGACGCGTTCTAGCGGATCGGTTGCGGCGGGGCGCATGGCAAGAGCCTGGTTGGGCATGGTGGCCTCCTTCTTCGTCAGGAAGCCAGCTTAGGCGGGGCGTCGCCCGGCCTCTATCCGCTTCTTGCGGCGCCTCAGCGGTGGGCCGGCTGCCGCTGATGGATCACCACGAATTCGCCTTCGAGCACGTTCGGATCCCGGGCGGGCGTGGGGCGTGCCGAGCCCTCGACGGGGCCGCGCGCGATCTTCCACTGGCGCACCGCCAGGAAGACCAGGCCGCCAACGAACAGCACACCGAGCACGACCACACCGAACACCAGCAGCATGGCGACCGCAGCAAGACCCAGCACCAACGAGAGGGCGCGGACGAGCGGGTTACGAGAGCGGCGGACGGGCGGGAAGACGAAGCGCATTGGTTAAAAATCCGTATGGCACAATGACATGCGTGCGAGCCTCTTTACCTTGGGGCATCCCATCCTCATAGACAAGTGCCATGACTACTACCGCCGACACTGCTCCCCTCTGCCTGCTGGCGGACATCCCCGACGGCGGTGCCGCCGAAGTCCAGGCCCCTGTGGGGGGCGAGGTGGAATCCCTGCTGGTCTATCGCCACGGCGATGAGGCCCGCGCGTATTACAACGTCTGCCCTCATGCGGGGCGGCGCCTGGATTACGCGCCGGGCAAGTTCCTCGTCCGCAGCGGATCGATCATCTGCGCCGCGCACGGTGCGACGTTCCAGGCGGATTCGGGGCTGTGCTTGCAGGGCCCGTGTCGCGGGGAAAGCCTGCGCGCGGTGCCGGTGATTGTCGCGGACGGCGTCGTGCGTCTGAGCGGTGGCGCCTAGCGGTACATCAGATTGATGGTGACCAGCGTCAGCACGAGGACCAGCAGCGTCAACGGCAGGCCCACGCGAAGGAAGTCCTTCGTGCGATAACCGCCGGGACCGGCCACCATCATGAGCGCGGGGTGACCCGAGGGCAGCAGGAAGGTGTTGGACGACGAGACCGCCACGATCAACGCATAGGCGGACGGATTGCCGCCCGTGCTTACGGCGACGCTGATCGCGATCGGCACCATCATCACCGTGGCGCCGACGTTCGACATCACCTGGGAGAACATCAGGGTCAGCACGGCGATCGACAGCTGCAGGGTCCATTGCGGCGCGTGGCCGAGGATCGCCAGGACCTCCTGGGCGATCCACGAGGCGGTGCCGGTGGAGTCCATCGACCAGCCCAGGGGGATCAGGCAGGCGGTGACGAAGATCGTCTTCCAGTTGATCGCCTTATAAGCCTCGTCCATGTTCAGCACACCGGTGAGCAGCATGCCCACCGCGCCCGTCATCATCGCCACCGAAAGGTCGAGGTGGGTGAACAGGGCGAGGCACTTCGCCAGGACGAAGAAACCTACGGCCTGCCAGATCTTGCCGGGGCGCTGTTCTTCCTTGGGAATGTCGGTGACCACGACGATGTCGCGGTCTTCCTCGGCCAGCATCAGGTCTCGCCACTTGCTGTGCAGCACGAGGGTGTCGCCTGCGCGCAGGCTGACGGAGCGCACGTCTTCGCGGAACACCTCGTCGCCGCGGTTCACCGCGAGCACGGAAATGCCGAAGCGCTTGCGCAGACGAAGCTCGCCCACGGTCTGCTTGATGAAGCGCGAGCTGGGGGGGATCACCGCCTCGGAAATACCCGCGCGGGTGGTGTTGAACTGCTCGCCGAGCTGGCGCATGCGCATCGACACGCGGCAGAGCTGGTTGTTGGCGAAGGTGTTGATGGCGTCGCGTGGCGCAAGCACGCCCAGGACGGTACCCACCCAGATCATCTGGTCGGACGGCGGAGCGACGCGGCTTTCGTTGCCGTTCTTGATCGCCAGGATCAACGGCGCGCCGTGCAACTGCTCCACCTCGCCGATGCTCATGCCGACCAGGGGGCTTTCGGCCGTGACCGTCAGCTCGGCCGTCTCGCCCGCGATGCCGTAGGTGTCCGCGAAGTAGCTTTCGGTACGGCCGGGGGTGACCTTCAGCCGGTCGTCCTCGCGCTCGGGCAGCAGCTTGCGGGTGAAGAAATAGAAGAAGAGCACACCCGCCGCGGCGAGCACCAGGCCGACCGGGGTGACGCTGAACAGGCCGAACTTCGGGATCGTGTGCGCGCCGGGCGGCAGGTTGCTGTTCGCACTGGCGATCAGGTCGTTGAGAACGATCAGCGGCGAATTGGCGATCAGCGTGGTGTTGGTGGCCGTGAGGATGCAGAAGGCCATCGGCAACAACAGGCGCGACAGCGGCACGCCGGTGCGCGCCGAGAGACGGCTGGTCACGGGGATCATCAGGGCGGCCAGCGCCTGGCTGGGGATGACTGCGCTGAACAGGCTGGTGACGCCGTTGACCACCACGCCCAGGCGTGACTCCACGCCTCGGGCCATGCGCATCACGAAGGCGGCGGTGAGGTTGAGCACGCCGGCGCGGTCGAGTCCGGCGCCCATGATCATGATCGCGATGATCGCGATGACGGCATTGCCGGCGAAGCCGTTGAACACCTGGTCGCCGGGGATCAGGCCGGTGAGGCCGATCGTGACCACGACGAGCAGGGCGACCATGTCCGCCCGGATCCACTCCAGAACGAGCATGAGCATGGTGAAGCCCACCAGGCCCAGCACGAGGATCATTTCGGGGGTGAGGGTCAGTGCCACTGGCCGGCAGTCCGGATCCGGTCGGTTGGAGCGTGCGGTGGCATGGTCGTGCCAGGCTGCGGATGTTGCCGCAAGAGTATACGCGTCAAGCGTGGATGCGGGCTGAAATGGCGCGCGTCGTGCGAGCCTCGTTGCGAGCGACGTCCTCGGCCTACGCATCGAACGGATGGCTTCCACGGCCTGAACGTTGCCCGAAGAGGGCCCCAGGTGTGCCGTAACTGCGTGTTACGCTTCGGCGCATGGATGAAGTTCTCGCCGCGCGACGCGCACGACCCGCACGCCTCCTTCCGCGCCTCGCCGGCGCGATGATCGTCTTCCCCCTGCTTTCCGCGACGGCGTTCGCCGAGACCCATCCGGGTCAGGACCAACTGGTGCGCGAGGTGGCGAAGGACACGGGCAAGAGCCGCGCCTCCTTGAATGCGCTGCTGGATGGCGCAAAGAAGCAGCAGGCGATCCTCGACGCGATCAGCCGGCCGGCCGAGGGCAAACCCTGGCGCGACTACCGTCCGATCTTTCTCACCGAACAGCGGATCGCTGCCGGCGCCGACTTCTATCGCGAACATCGCGCGCTGCTCGACGGCATCGGCAAGCGCTATGGCGTGCCGCCCGAATACATCGTGGCGATCGTGGGCGTGGAGACCTTCTACGGGCGCAATACGGGCAAGTGGAAAGTGCTCGATGCGCTGACCACGCTGGCGTTCTACTACCCGAAGCGCGCGCCGTTCTTCCGCGAACAGCTCAAGGTGCTGCTGGAACTGCCGCCGAATCACCTGGGCGGTTCGCTCGATACGTTGACCGGTTCGTACGCGGGCGCGCAGGGCTGGGGCCAGTTCATGCCCTCGTCGATCCGTGACTGGGGTGTCGACTACGACCGCGACGGGCGCATCGACATGAAGGGCTCCATGGGCGACATCTTCGCCAGCGTGGCCAACTATTTCGCGCAGCACGGCTGGGAGGCCGGCGGTCCGATCGCCATCCGGGCCCAGCCCGACGGTCGTGCCGTGCCGCCCGAGGTGCCAAAGGACTGGCGTCCCGTGGCCCCGATAGAATCCTTCGTCGCCAATGGCTTTGCGCCGTTGCAGCACGTGAACCCAGGGCGCGACGCGCAGCTCGTCCGCTTGGATGGCCCCAACGGCGACGAATACTGGTTCGTGTTCCAGAACTTCTACGTGATCACCACCTATAACCGCAGCCCGATGTACGCCATGGCCGTCGATCAGTTGGCTCAGGCAATCCGGGCGAGGGTCGGCGGGCCGGAGGCGCGATGAAGCAGGGCGCCACGACGCCCCGGCACGCCCGCTCGATGTGTCGCATCGTCCTGGTGGTGTTCGTGCTGGCCTTGCTCACTGCATGCGGCGGCGGCAAGAACAGCCGGCCCTCGTCTCGTGGCGGTGGCTCGTCGCCCTCGTCGTCGCGCAGCTACGACGACATCCGTCGCTCGCAGTCCAGCCGCTATCGCAGCAGCTCCGACAGCGTGCCGACCGCCATTCCCGACGTAAGCAAGCTGCCCGAACCCGTGCCGAAGGTCGAGCCGCGCGCGCTGTACGGCAACAAGTCGCCTTATTCGGTACTCGGGCAGACCTATACCGTGCTGCCCAGCCCGCGCGGCTACGTGGAACGCGGCATCGCGTCGTTCTATGGCAACAAGTTCCACGGCTACAAGACCTCGAGCCTCGAGGAATACGACATGTACCAGTTCTCGGCAGCGCACAAGACCTTGCCGCTGCCGAGCTACGCGCGCGTTACCAACCTCGAGAACGGCAAGAGCGTCATCGTCCGCATCAACGACCGCGGCCCGTTCCACGAGAACCGGATCATCGACCTGTCCTTCGCGGCCGCCGTGAAGATCGGCGTCTGGCCCAAGGGCACCGGACTGGTGGAAGTGCGCGCCATCGATCCCACCGACAGCGCGCTCCCTGTGGGAGCCGCTATAGCGGCGAAAAGCCCACGAAGCAGTGAAGCGCCAGTTGGCCCTACCCCGCAGCCCCCTGTGGGTAGCCCCGTGGGAGCCGCCATGGCGGCGAGAAGCCTACAGAGCGGCAAAGCGGCGGCGACCCCTGCACCGCAGCCACCCTCACCCCGCACGGTAGCTACCCCCGCGGCTGCCGCGGCCGCCATGCCGGTTGCCAAGGAAACCGAGGGATACGGCGACGGCAGCGTGGCCGGCATGACTCATGTCTCGCCGGCTCAGGCCCTGCCGCCGCCACCGGGTAGCACCTCCACGGTCCCGGCGGCCAGCATCACGCCGCCCGTGCCCGGCAAACCCAGCATCTATCTCCAGGTGGGCGCGTTCTCAGACGTCGCCAACGCCAACCGCGTGGCCGATCAATTGAACCGCGCAGGCCTCGGGCCTGTCAGTGTCGTCGAGACCGCCATCGGCGGTCGCAGCGTGCGACGGGTGCGGGTGGGCCCGCTGGCCGACGTGGACACCGCCGACCGAGTCACCGACCAGATCGCCGGCATGGGCCTGCCCAGGCCGCAGGTCGCGGTAGACTGACCTTCTTTTTTTTCCTGCTTTGACTGGACCGCCGAAACGATGAAGCTCTTGCCCCGTTCCCTGTTCGCCTTCGCCGCCGCTGCGCTCGTCGCGGGTGTGACCATGGCGCAGCAGCCCATGCCCCGTCCCTCCGTGGTGCCTCGCCCGGTCGTGCCCGAGGCGCCGGTGCCGCCGCCGCCGGACGTGGAAGGCAAGAGCTGGGTGCTCATGGACTACAACACCGGGCAGATCATCGCCTCGAAGGACCCCGACCTCCAGCTCGAGCCGGCCTCGATCACGAAGGTGATGACCGACTACGTCGTCTCCGCCGAGATCGGCAACGGCAAGATCCACATGACCGACCCGGTCACCATCAGCGAAAACGCCTGGCGCGGCGGTGGCGCCGGCACCGACGGCTCGACCAGCTTTCTCAAGCTCAACAGCCAGGTGCCGCTGAAGGATCTGCTCTACGGCATGATCATCCAGTCCGGCAACGACGCGGCCATCGCGCTTGCCGAGCACACGGCGGGTTCCGAGCCGGCCTTCGCGAACCTGATGAACGCGTACGCGAAGCAGTTGGGCATGACCCACTCCAACTTCCAGAACGCGTCGGGCTACCCCGTTGCCAATCACTACACGACCGCCCGTGACATCGCGGTGCTTTCCCGCGCCCTGATCCACGACTTCCCCGAGGACTACGCGATCTCGGCCGTGAAGGAGTTCGAGTGGAACGGCATCAAGCAGCACAACCGCAATCTGCTGCTGTGGCGCGACAACACCGTGGACGGCATCAAGACCGGTCACACCGCCGCCGCCGGCTACTGCCTCGCCGCTTCGGCGAAGCAGGGCGACGCGCGCATGATCGCCATCGTGATGGGTGCGAGCAGCGAGAAGGGTCGCGCTGACGCGGCGCTGGCGCTGCTCAACTATGGCTTCCGCTTCTACGAATCGCACAAGTTGTACGAGGCCAACAAGCCGCTCGCTACGCCGAAGCTGTGGAAGGGCGCCGAGAACACCATCGCGCTCGGCCTCACCGAAGACGCGCTCGTCTCGGTCAAGCGCGGCGACTACGACAAGCTCAAGGCCAACCTCGATATCCCCGCCACCCTGATTGCCCCGTTCAAGAAGGGCCAGCAGGTCGGCACGCTGCGCGTCACGCTCGATGGCCAGCCGGTGCTCACGGCGCCACTCGTGGCGCTGGCCGATGCGCCTGAAGGCGGCTTCTTCTCGCGCCTGTGGGACACGATCATGCTGTGGTTCCACAGCGACGGCGACAAGAAGTAAGGAGGCGCGACCATGCGCGAGATCGACTTCAGCGAAGCACAGAAGGATGGCAAGGGCTTCCAGTTCCCGGGGGAGTTCGAGATCACGGCGATCGGCAATGCCAACGCTGGCTTGGACAAGCACGTGCCGGTGCTGCTGCACCGTATCGGGCTGGAAGTGCTGCACGAGACGCTCTCCACGAAGCTGACGCCGGCGGGTAATTACCAGTCGGTCACGGTGAGCTTCATCGCGCAGACGCGCGAGAAGTACCTCGAAGCGCACAGCACGCTGCGTGCGGACGCGAACATCCGCTTCACGATGTAGCCTTTCGCGAACCCGTATCGCCAGCAGGCTGGCTCCCACCTGAGTCCTCGGGAACTGGCATCGCCAGCAGGCTGGCTCCCACCTGAGTCCTCGGGAACTGGTATCGCCAGCAGGCTGGCTTCCACCCGGTTCCTCGGGAACTCGTATGCCAGCGGGCTGGTTCCCACCATCCGCCGACGTAGGGGCAGGTGGTGGGAGCCAGCCTGCTGGCGATGGGTGCTCGGGACATGCTTGTATCCCTTGCCCGTCGCCCACAATTCCCCGACATCCCCCACGACCCTCGTCCCATGACCCTCCCCCTGAACGTTCGCCGGCTGGGGCGCGTCCCCTACGAATCCACCTGGAAGGCCATGAGCGCCTTCACGGACAACCGCACCGACGACACCGTCGACGAGCTGTGGCTGCTGGAGCACGATCCGGTGTTCACGCTGGGGCAGGCGGGGCTCGAAGAGCACGTGCTGTTCGCGGGCGACATCCCGGTCGTGCGGGTGGACCGGGGCGGCCAGGTCACCTATCACGGCCCTGGTCAGATCGTGGCCTACCCCATGATCGACCTGCGCCGCGTCGGCGTGGGTGTGCGCGAGCTGGTGAATCGCATCGAGCAGGCCATCATCGACACGCTCGGTGAGTGGAACATCGGCGCCGAGCGGCGCGAAGGTGCGCCAGGCGTGTATGTCGCTGGCGCCAAGGTCGCGGCGCTCGGCCTGCGCATCCGCCGCGGTTGCAGCTTCCACGGCCTGGCCTTCAACGTAAACATGGATCTCGAGCCCTATCACCGCATCAATCCCTGCGGCTACAAGGGTTTGGAGGTCACCCAGGTGCTAGACTTGGGCGGTCCGTCGGGGTTGGCGGACGTGGAAGACGTCCTGGTACAGGAATTCTGCAAGCAGTTTGGCTTCCACGCCGTGTCAGCCGATCCCATCCTTCCCGAACTCCCCGCCCGCCTTGCGGTCTGAGGCAGTAGCCGACATGAGCCAGACTCCCGCTTCCCCCTCCCGCAGCATCCCTATCGCCGTCGTCGATCGACCCGGTGAAAAAATGCTCGGCAACGACAAGATCGGGCTTAACCGCGCGAGCTTCGACACCACGCAGCCCGCGCTGCGCAAGCCCGGCTGGATTCGCGTGCGCCTGCCGCAGGGCAATGCGGTGCAGCAGTTGAAGGCTCGGCTGCGCGAGAACTCGCTGGTCACGGTGTGCGAGGAAGCCTCCTGCCCGAACATCCACGAGTGCTTCTCCAAGGGCACCGCCACCTTCATGATCCTCGGCGAGGTCTGCACCCGTCGCTGCTCGTTCTGCGACGTGGCCCACGGCCGCCCGCTGGCGCCGGACCCGCTCGAGCCGGCACGCCTGGCCGAGACCATCCGCGACATGCGCCTCAAGTACGTGGTGATCACCTCGGTCGACCGCGACGATCTGCGCGATGGCGGCGCCGAGCATTTCGCGTCGTGCATTCGCGCGGTCCGCCATGCCAGCCCGGACATCCGCATCGAGATCCTCACGCCGGACTTCCGCGGCAAGGGCCGCATGGAGCGCGCGCTCGAGGTGCTGAAGGACTTCCCGCCGGACGTCTTCAACCACAACCTCGAAACCGTGCCGCACCTCTACCGCGAAGTGCGTCCGGGTGCCGACTATCAGTGGTCGCTCGATCTGCTCAAGCGGTTCAAGGCGCAGCACCCGAGCGTGCCGACCAAGTCGGGCATCATGCTCGGCCTGGGCGAGACCATGGAGCAGGTGCTGGAGACCATGCGGGATCTACGCGCCCATGACGTCGACATGATCACCATCGGCCAGTACCTGCAGCCCACGGCGCACCATCATCCGGTGGTCCGCTACTGGACGCCGGACGAATTCGAGGCGCTGCGCGTCGCCGGTGAGGACATGGGTTTCTCCCACGTCGCTTCCGGTCCGCTGGTGCGATCCTCCTACCATGCCGACCTGATGGCGCACGCCGCCGGCGTCGTCGAATAACACGCCCAACATACCGAGGCCCCGACTACATGACTCTTCGCCCCGCGTTCGCTCTCCTGCTGGCCCTTTCGGCCGCGGGCGCCCAGGCCCAGGCCGTCGCATCGCCGCAGCAGCAGCCCGACAAGGCCGCACCGGCGAACACGGCGGCGCCGCAGCCCAAGGACGCGTCGGAAGCGGCCACGTCGCCGGAGCCGCAGCGCAAGGAGTCCAGCCTGCCGTTGAAGCCGACGCAGGCCGAAGCCCAGGCGGCGCAGTTGTCCGCGCGCTTCCTCACGCGCTTCCACTACCAGGCCCAGCCGCTCGACGACGCCATGTCGGCCAAGATCTACAAGGCCTACATCGAGTCCCTCGACAGCGAGAAAGTCTTCTTTACGCAGGAAGACCTCGCGAAGTTCGAGCCGATGAAGACGCAGTTCGACGACGCGATCTGGAACCAGGATCTCTCGGCGCCGTTCTCGGTGTTCAATCTGTACGTCACGCGCGCCGTCGATCGCATGAACTACGCGCGCAGCCTGCTCAAGCAGGGCTTCGATTTCAGTGGCAAGGAAAGCTTCAACTTCGACCGCAAGAAGGCTCCGGCACCGAAGAACCAGGCCGAGCTGGATGACGTGTGGCGCAAGCGCACGATGAACGACTGGCTGCGCCTGAAGCTGGCGGGCAAGAGCGACGACGACATTCGCAAGACGCTCGACAAGCGTTACGCCACCTACATCAGCCGCGTGCGCCAGTTGGACGACGAGGATGCGACGCAGGCGTTCATGACCGCGTACGCCAACTCGACCGATCCGCACACCGACTACCTCGGCCCCCGCGCCGCGGACGCGTTCGACATCGCCATGCGTCTGTCGCTGGAAGGCATCGGCGCCGTGCTGCAGGCACGCGACGACTACACCACCATCCGTGAACTCGTGCCCGGCGGCCCGGCCATCAAGTCCGGCAAGATGAAGCCGGGCGATCGCATCGTCGCCATCGGCCAGGGCGAGACCGGCCCCATGGTGGACGTGGTGGGCTGGCGCCAGGACGACGTCGTCAAGCTGATCCGCGGCAAGAAGGACACCACCGTCCGCATCGAGATTCTTCCCGCCGATGCCGGCGTGGACGGCAAGCACGAAATCGTGACCCTGGTTCGCAAGAAGGTCACGATGGAAGAGCAGGCCGCTAAGTCGAAGGTCATCGACGTGAAGGACGGCGACGTCACGCGCAAGATCGGCGTGATCGAACTGCCCACGTTCTATCAGGACTTCGGTGCCCGCCGTAACGGCGACGCCAACTTCAAGAGCGCCACGCGCGACGTCTCCAAGCTGCTGACCGAGTTGAAGGCGCAGAAGGTCGAAGGCGTGATCATGGACCTGCGCAATAACGGCGGCGGTTCGCTCAACGAGGCCACCGAACTCACCGGCTTGTTCATCGACACCGGCCCGGTCGTGCAGGTGCGCGATGCCCGCGGTCAGGTCGACGCCCAGGGCGACGACGCGCCGGGCATGGCGTGGGACGGCCCGATGGCGGTGCTGGTCAATCGCGGTTCGGCATCGGCATCGGAGATCTTCGCCGCCGCCATCCAGGACTACGGCCGCGGCATCATCATCGGCGAGCCGACCTTCGGGAAGGGCACCGTGCAGAACCTCGTCGACCTCGATCGGTTCGGCAAGGCCACCACGGGCGAGGACGCGAAGTACGGCGAACTCAAGATGACCATCGCCGAGTTCATCCGCATCAACGGCGACAGCACGCAGCTGCGTGGCGTCACGCCCGACGTGCAGTTCCCGCAGAACGGCGACGCGAAGGAGTTCGGCGAGTCCACCTACGACAACGCGCTTCCGTGGCGGCACATCGATCCGGCCGACTACAAGCCGGTCGCCGACCTGAAGCCGATCATCGGGCCGCTCAATCAGAAGCATCAGGCACGCGTCGCCAACTCGCCCGCATGGAAGCTCATGCTCGACGAGCTCGCGCAGTACCAGAAGCTGCGCGACAAGACCGACATCTCGCTGAACTTCGCCGCACGTCAGGCCGAGCGCAAGCAGTACGACGCCATGCAGGCGGACTTCCGCGCCCGCCGCAAGGCCATCTTCGGCGGCGATGGCAGTGCGACGGATCTCGGCGACGATGCCAACTCGACGGACGACGGCCTCAACGCCAACGAGCGCAGCATCAAGTCGGAGATCAAGCAGGAAGCCGAGGCCAAGAAGGCCAAGGACACCCCGCTCGACGAAGCCGCCCACATCGTTGGCGACGAAGTGGCGATGATCAAGGCCGATCCGAAGCTCGCGGCGGAAGTGCTGCCGTACGGCGGTCGCAAGATCGACGCTCCGCAGACGGCGCAGGTCCCTGCCAAGCCAGCAGCCGGTACCACGCCGTAAGAAAATGGGCGCCGCAAGGCGCCTTTTTTCTGTCAGCAGTGTGCGTACACCCGGTAGGTACCGCCATGACGGGGGGGAGTCTGGCCCATGGCGCGGCTAAACCGCTTCGTAGGCTTCTCGCCGCCATGGCGGCTCCCACATTCGGTAGTGGCCTCGCCGCTATAGCGGCTCCTGCCGAACATGGCGGCGGGCGTGGTTCTCACCACGTCGGCACATCAATGCTGCTAGCCTCGACGCGCTCTTTTTTTGCACGAGGCCAGGACACATGATCGATTTCCTCGACCGCCTGCACATCGACCACGCGATGCGCGAACTGATTCTTGCCTATGCGGTTCGCATCGGGCTCGCGATCCTCCTGTTGGCGGTGGGCTTCTGGATTGCCGCGCGCTTGGCCAACGTCGGACGTCGCGCGCTGGAGCGCGCCAGGGTGGACGTCACGCTCGCGCTGTTCCTGCGCAACGTGATCTACGGCGTGTTGCTGGCGCTGCTCTTCATCCAGGTGCTCGGCACCGTCGGCATCCCCACCGCATCGTTCATTGCGGCGATCGGCGCGGCCGGCCTGGCCATCGGTCTCGCGCTCAACAGCTCGCTGTCGAATCTGGCCTGGGGCGTGCTGCTGATCCTGTTCCGTCCGTTCCGCGTGGGTGACTTCGTGACGGTCGGTGGCGTGGACGGCACGGTCGAAAGCATCAACCTCATGCACACCTATCTCATCACGCCCGACAACCGCCAGGCCGTGGTGCCCAATGCCAAGGTCGGTGGCGATGCGATCATCAACTACAACGTGCGCGGCAAGCGCAGGTTCGAGCTGAAGGTGGGCATCGGCTACGGCGACGACATCGGCAAAGCGATGCAGGTGGTCCGCGACCTGTTCGCGGCCGATCCGCGCGTGCTCAAGGACCCAGCCCCGGGCGTCTGGACGGAGAGCCTGGGCGATTCGAGCGTCAACCTGGTCATCCGTGGGTGGACCGTGGTCGCCGATCTATGGGAAACGCAGACGACGCTGCTGCGCGGCATCAAGGAAGGGTTCGACGCCAACGGCATCACCATCCCCTATCCGCAGAGCGAGATTCGCGTGGTGGGGGCGGCGCCCGATGCGGAGCGGCATCCGGTACAGCCGCCGAACTGATCGCGGCGTTCTCGCCGCCGCATCGCCAGCAGGCTGGCTCCCACCTGCCCACCGCAGCGGTGCTGGGAACCTGCTGGCGATGGCGATAACCCCAGCCCCAGCCCAGCCCAGCCCAGCCCAGCCCAGCCCAGCCCCAGCCCCAGCCCCAGCCCCAGCCCCAGCCCCAGCCCCAGCCCCGGTGGGAGCCAGCCCCGGTGGGAGCCAGCCTGCTGGCGATCCCGCGATAGCGGCCATCCGCCCCAACGACCGTTTGAATCGAGGAAAACGAGTCCCGGCGCGGCTCTGAGGGATTACAATCGACCGGTTGCGCCGCAGCACGGCGCCCATCTTCCCCCGCCAGCGGGTCCGTCTCCCCGCAAGCGCCTGTTTTTCTAGGAGGTTCCATGGCCGACGTCAAAGAAGCCCGCGTCCCCGATATCGGTGGCAAAGCGGTCCCCGTCATCGAAATCATGGTCAAGGTCGGCGATCGCGTCGAAAAGGACCAGAGCCTGGTGACGCTCGAATCGGACAAGGCCACGATGGAAGTGCCGGCCCCGTTCGCTGGCGTCATCAAGGAGCTGAAGGTCAAGGTCGGCGACGAAGTCGACGAAGGTGCGGTCATCGCGTTGGTCGAGGCCGAAGGTAGCGCACCCGCCGAGGCTCCGAAGGCCGAAGCCCCGAAGGCCGAAGCCAAGCCCGAGGCGCCCAAGGCCGCTGCGGCGCCTGCGCCGGCCGCCGCCAAGGCGCCGTCCGCGTCGAAGGCCTCCGGCCCCGTCGACGTGAAGGTACCCGACATCGGCGGCAAGCCGGTGCCGATCATCGAGATCATGGTCAAGGTGGGCGATCGGGTCGAGAAGGACCAGAGCCTGATGACGCTGGAATCCGACAAGGCCACCATGGACATTCCGGCGCCCGCCGCGGGTGTCATCAAGGAGCTGAAGGTCAAAGTTGGCGACGAGGTCAACGACGACGATCTCATCGCCATCCTGGAAGGCGAGGGCGGTGCAGCCGCGTCGGATGACGCGCAGCCCGCGCCCTCCATCGACAAGCCGGGCGTGTCAGAAGCTCCGGCCGTTGCCCCGCAGCGGGCCGCCGCGTCGGCTTCCGCACCGAACGCCGATGTGCCCGCAGGCGGCGCACCGCGCACCCCGCCGGTCGCTTTCGACGCCAGCGTGATCATGCCGGCCAATGCCCCGTACGCCAGCCCCGCCGTGCGCGCCTTCGCGCGCGAACTCGGCGTGGACGTGGCGCAGGTGAAGGGTAGCGGCCGCGGTGGTCGCATCCAGCGCGAAGACGTCTCCGCGTACGTGAAGCAGGTGATGACCTCGGGCGTGGCGCCGGCATCGGCGGGTGGCACGGTTGCTGCCGGTAACGGGCTCAGCCTGCTGCCGTGGCCGAAGGTCGATTTCTCGAAGTTCGGCGAAGTGGAAGAAAAGCCGCTTGGCCGCATTCCGAAGATCTCGGCGGCCAACCTCTCGCGCAACTGGGCGATGATCCCGCATGTCACGCAGTTCGAAGACGCCGACATCACCGAACTGGAAGCCTTCCGCAAGAAGCTCGGTGAGGAAAACAAGGATCTCAAGATCACCCCGCTGGTATTCCAGATCAAGGCGGTGGTCGCGGCGCTGAAGAAATTTCCCACCTTCAACGCGTCGCTCGATGCGTCGGGCGAAATGCTCACGCTCAAGAAGTACTTCCACATCGGCATCGCCGTGGACACGCCAGATGGCCTGGTGGTGCCGGTGATCCGCGATGCGGACAAGAAGGGCCTGCTCGAACTCGCCGCCGAACTGGGCGAGATCTCGAAGAAGGCGCGCGAGAAGAAGCTCACCGCGGCCGACATGCAAGGCGGCTGCTTCTCGATCTCCTCGCTCGGCGGCATCGGCGGTACGGCGTTCACGCCGATCATCAATGCGCCGGAAGTGGCGATCCTTGGCGTGTCGAAGGCCGCGATGAAGCCGGTCTGGAACGGCAAGGAGTTCGCGCCGCGCCTGATGCTGCCGCTGTCGCTTTCGTACGACCACCGCGTGATCGACGGCGCCCTGGCCGCGCGCTTCGCCGTGTACCTCGCCACCCAGCTCGGCGACATCCGTCGCCTGTTGCTCTGACGACGAGGACACGCGCATGGCTAACACGATCGAATTGAAGGTTCCCGATCTCGGCGGCTCGCACGACGTGCCGGTCATCGAGATCCTGGTGAAGGTCGGCGATACCGTTGCCAAGGACCAGAGCCTCATCACGCTGGAATCCGACAAGGCCACGATGGATGTGCCCGCGTCGCAGGCCGGTACCATCGTCGAACTCAAGGTCAAGGTGGGCGACGAGGTCAACGACGGCAGCGTCATCGCGCTGATCGAAGCCGACGGCGACGCCGCGCAGCCGGTCGCCGCGAAGTCGGTAGGCCAGAGCGCGACGAAGGACGCGCCGACCCCGCCGATTCCCTCCCCGGCACCGCCTCCGCCGAAGCCGGCGGCGTCCGCGCCGTCACCCGCCGCACCGCAGGCGGCAGGTGATTCGGGCCGCAAGGCCGACATCGAATGCCAGCTCGTGGTGCTCGGCTCAGGCCCGGGTGGTTACACGGCGGCTTTCCGCGGCGCCGACATCGGCCTCGACACGGTGCTGGTCGAACGCTACGCCACGCTCGGCGGCGTCTGCCTCAACGTGGGCTGCATCCCGTCCAAGGCCCTGCTGCACGCCGCGGCGGTCATCGATGAAGCGGCGGCGATGGAAGCGCACGGCATCGCCTTCGGCAAGCCGAAGATCGACATCGACAAGCTGCGTTCCTTCAAGGAAGCCGTGGTCGGCAAACTGACCGGCGGTCTCGCGCAGATGGCGAAGGCGCGCAAGGTGCGTACCGTCACCGGCGTGGGCACCTTCGTCTCGCCGCACGAAATGGAAGTCCAGACGGCCGAAGGCACGAAGCTGATCCGCTTCCAGAACGCCATCATCGCGGCCGGTTCGCAGTCGGTGAAGCTGCCATCGTTCCCGTGGGACGACGAGCGCGTCATCGACTCCACCGGCGCGCTCGAACTGCCGGACGTGCCGAAGAAAATGCTCGTCGTCGGCGGTGGCATCATCGGTCTTGAAATGGCCACGGTGTACGCCGGCCTCGGTTCCGAGGTCACGGTGGTGGAACTCGCCGATCAGCTCATCCCGGGTGCCGATGCCGACCTCATCAAGCCCCTGCAGGGCCGCATCGCCAAGCGTTACAAGGGCATCCACCTGAAGACGAAGGTGGTCGAAGCCAAGGCGAGCAAGAAGGGCATCGAAGTCACTTTCGAGGGTGAGAGCATCCCCGAGACCACGGTGTTCGACCGCGTGCTCGTGTCGGTGGGCCGCTCGCCCAACGGCAACAAGATCGGCGCGGACAAGGCAGGCGTGGAAGTCACGGAGCGTGGCTTCATCCCGGTCGACCGCCAGATGCGCACCAATGTGAAGCACATCTTCGCCATCGGCGATCTCGTGGGCCAGCCGATGCTGGCGCACAAGGCCACGCACGAGGCCAAGGTTGCGGCGGAAGCCGCAGCGGGCGAGAAGAGCTTCTTCGATGCGCGCGTGATTCCGTCGGTGGCCTATACCGATCCGGAAATCGCATGGGTCGGTGTCACCGAGCGTGAGGCGAAAGAGAAGGGCTTGAAGATCGGCGTGGGCAAATTCCCGTGGGCGGCTTCGGGCCGCGCGATCGGCATCGACCGCACCGAGGGCTTCACCAAGCTGCTGTTCGACGAGGAAACCCATCGCATCGTCGGTGCGGGCATCGTCGGTCCGCACGCGGGCGATCTGATCTCCGAGCTTGCGCTTGCGATCGAGATGGGCGCGGAAGCCGGTGACATCGGCCGCACCGTCCACCCGCACCCCACACTCGGCGAATCCGTCGGCATGGCGGCCGAGGTGTACGAAGGCACGATCACCGACTTGTACATCCCGAAGAAGAAGTAAGCCGCTGACGCGAACGCTGCGGATGTTAGGCAGCGTTCGCGGCTTCGCATGGTTTGAGAAGCCACATTCCCCGCGCCCGTGTGGGAGCCGCCATGGCGGCGAGAAGCCAACAGCGCGATGAAGTGGTGAGGTAACGTTCCCTCGCCGCTGTAGTGGCTCCTACAGTGCTGTGCAAGATGGCGCTTGCTCCCACCTACACGATCGCTGCCTGATGACTGGCAGCGTTCGCGGGTCCCCCGGCTCATCCTCGCGGGATGGCCCTCACAGAAAACTCCCATCGCTTGCGTGCCGGGCGCGTTTCCGAGCCAGGACGCGTCTACTTCGTTACCGCGGTCACCTGGAATCGGACGCCGCTTTTTCGCAACGTCCATCACGCGCGCGTCGCATCGCGTATCTGTCACCGGTCGAGCACTTGGCCACATGCCACGTGTCTTGCATGGGTGCTGATGCCGGACCATTGGCATGGCCTTATCAAACTGGGCGACGAAGACCTGCACCGAGTGGTCGGCCGATACAAAGCGGCCGTATCCCGCGTCATCAAGCGCGCCTCAGAGCGTGAATCGCCAGTCTGGCAGCGCACGTTCCACGACAGGGCACTGCGCCGCGAGGATGACATCAAGGCAGCCGCCAGGTACCTGATCGCCAATCCGCTCCGCGCCGGACTCGTCGAACGGATCGGTGATTATCCCTATTGGAATGCGGTGTGGCTTTAGAGGCGGGGTTCCGAGCTCGAGTGTGGGAGCCGCCATGGCGGCGAGGCAGACTAGCCCCGGTGCGGCAAGATTTACCTCGCCGCCATGGCGGCTCCCACAGCGGGGCACGATGGGTCTAGCCGGCGTGGCGGCTCGCCCTGGGTCGCGGCTTATGGCATCGTCGGCGGATGCCAGCACCTCAGCCAGCTCATTACCTCCGTCGCCTCGGCATCTGGGATGCCGCGATGATCGTCATCGGTGGCGTCATCGGCGCGGGTATCTTCCGTACGCCGGCCACCGTCGCTCAGCTCACGCGTTCCGGCACCGAAGTCATCGTGCTGTGGACGCTCGGCGGCCTGCTTACATTGGCCGGCGTGCTCTGTTACGCGGAGCTTGGTGCGCGACGCCCTCAGGCTGGCGGTACCTACGTCTATCTGCGCGAGGCGTTCGGTCAGCTTCCCGCGTTCCTGTTCGGCTGGACGATGGCGCTCATCAACTATCCGGGCAGCGTCGCCGCGGTCGCCACCACCTTCGCCGACTACGCCTGCCGCGCCCTGGGACTTTCGCACGACTGGGTGAAACCGCTCGCCGTCGGCGCGATCAGCTTCATCGTCGCCGTGAACCTGTTCGGCATCCGTGCGGGCGCCTGGGTGCAGAACACGTTCACGGTGCTGAAGCTGGGTGCCGTGGCGCTGCTGATCGTGGTGGGGTTGTTCCTCGCCCAAGGCCATCTCGGCCTCGCCTTCGCTGCCGATCCGACGCATGACCTGCCGGTCGGCACCGTCGTCGGCGCGCTGCTTCCGGCGTTGTTCGCCTACGGCGGCTTTCATTACCTCAACGACCTCGCAGGCGAAGTGCGCGACCCGCAGCGAACGCTGCCGCGTGCGCTCGGTCTCGGCATGGCGAGCGTGGTGGTCTGCTACGTGTTGGTCAACGTCGCCTATATGGCGGGGCTTGGTCATGCCGGTCTCGCCGCGAGCACCGCACCCGCTGCCGACCTCATGCGTCACGTGTTTGGCGAATCCGGTGCCACCATCATCGCGATAGGCATCGCGTGTTCCACTTTCGGGTATTGCAGCATCGCCATTGCCGGCGGTGCGCGCGTGCTGCAGGTGATGAGCGCGGACGGCATGTTCTTCCGGCCCATCGCGCGTATCGAGCCCCGCACGGGTGCGCCGCAGATGGCGCTGGTAGCGCTCGGCGGCTGGGCGATCGTGCTGATTCTGTCGGGCAGCTTCAACGCGCTGCTCAATTACACGACGGTAGGCGAGTGGTTGTCGCATGCCTTTGGCATCGCCACGATCTTCTGGTATCGCAAGAAGTTGAAGAGCGAGCCGTCGCCGTACCTGGTGCCTGGCTATCCATGGCTGCCGATGATCTTCACCACGACCGTGCTCTGCGTGATCGCCGCCACAGCGTATGCCGCGCCCGGCGATGCGGGCATGAGCCTGGTGATCATCGCGCTCGGTGTACCGGTGTACTACTTCTGGCGGCGTCGCACGCGGGTTCACTGACACCTATCCTTCGCCTTACGTAAACGAGTCCACGCATGCGCCTGCCGATTGCGTTTCTGTTCGCAAGCACCGCTTTGTCCGCGCAAGCAGCCACGCTCGATCTCTCGCATCCACCTGCCACGCTGCGCACCACGGCCCGCGATGCGACGCTCGATCCGACGCCGCGACCCGCGAGCGGTGGCGAGACACTGGTGGCGTTGACCTTCAAGCCGGCGCCCCATCCCTCGCTGACGCTGGCACCGCAGCAGGGTGCTTGGGCCTGGCCCGCGAACGGCACGCTTCGCCTGCGTGTGCAGAACGGTATGCCGTGGCCGGTGACGTTGACGATCGACGTGGCCTCTGGCGCGAAGCACCTCACGACGACCGTGGGTCTGCCGCCGGGGCCGCCACAGACGGTGTCTGTGCCGTTGCAGCCCACGTCGCCGCGCGCGTTCGGTATGCAGGTCGGCCCGCCGATGCCGTTCGATGACGCGGGTACGCCGCGACTCGTGGCGACCGGCGTCGACGGCGCCATCGATCCTGCTGGCGTGACCTCGGTGACCCTCTCGACGCCGCAGCCCGGCGCAGCGCAGACCATCCTCATCGGACGGATGGAGGACGTGGCCGGCAGCGACGATCTGCGCCGCGCTTACACCGGCATCGTCGATCGCTATGGGCAATACACCCGTAGCACGTGGCCGGAGAAGATTGCCGACGACGCATCGCTCAAGACACGCGCCAGCGCGACACTAACGGCCACGGCGAGCACCCAACGCGATCGCTACGGCGGTCGCATCGATCTGCCGGCGATGAAGGCCACCGGTTGGTTCCGTACGCAGAAGCAGGGCGATCGCTGGTGGCTGGTGACGCCGGAGGGGCACGCGTTCTTCTCGCTCGGCGTGAATGCAGTCAACAAAACCGACGGCCGCACCTACGTGCAGGGCCGGGAGTTCATGTTCGCCGAACCGGCCGCGGCGAACGGCCCGTTCGGTGGCACGTCCGACAGTCGCAGCGATCAGGGTTCGCAGCGCGACAACGGCATGAATCACGGTCGCTGGTGGGACGTCTATGCGAACAACGTCGCGCGCTCGCTGGGTGGCGGCGCCGATGTGGAGACGGCTTGGCGACGCCGCACGGTCGATCGCCTGAAGGCGTGGCGCTTCAACACGCTCGGCAACTGGAGCGATCCTGCCTTCGCGAAGGACCCGCGCATCGCCTATACCGTGCCGATCCTGATCCGCGGCGATTTCAACACCGTGGGTACCGGTTTCGACTGGTGGGGTCGCATGCCCGATCCTTTCGATCCGCGCTTCGTGAAAGCAGTGACAGCCGCCGTGGCGGCAGCGACGAAGGGCGTGCGCGACGATCCCTGGCTGCTGGGTTACTTCGCCGACAACGAACTCGCCTGGGCGGGTGTCGGCCCGCAGGGCCGCTGGGCCCTTGCAGCCGGCACGCTCGCGCAGGGGCCGGAGAGCCCCGCGAAACAGGATTTCCTCGTGTATCTCAAGCAGACCCACGGCGACGTCGCTGCATTCGCCAAGGCCTGGGGCGTGTCGGTGTCATCGTGGAACGACGTTGCGGCGAAGGGCTTCAAGGCCCCGGACCCGAACGAGGCGTATCCCGCCATCGCTGTGGACGAGATCGCTTTCCTGCGCCGCTATGCCGACCGTTACTTCAGCACGGTCGCGCATGCGCTGAAGCAGGCCGACCCGCATCACCTGTTTCTCGGCGGCCGGCTCGCCGTGCGTACGCCGGAAGTCGAAGCCGCCAGCGCGGCGTACGCCGACGTCACCAGCATCAACACGTATACCGACCTGCCCGAGCACGGCTTCGACGTGGCCGCGTTCAAGCGTCTCGACAAGCCGGTGATGATTACGGAGTTCCACTTCGGCTCGACGGACCGCGGGCCGTTCGGTGGCGGCGTGGCGTCCGTCGCCAGCGAAGCGGAGCGCGGCAAGGCCTATGCGCGTTTCGTGAATGCTGCCGTCGCATCCGGCCTCATCGTCGGCACCCACTGGTTCCAGTACGTGGACCAGCCGGTCACCGGTCGCGTGCTCGATGGCGAGAACGCGCATATCGGGCTGGTCGGCATCACCGACATCCCGTTCGAGGGTTTCACCCGCGCCGTGAGCGAGACGAACGCTCGCGCCGGCGGCAAGTAATCCGTGGATCAGGCGGCGCGTGCGACCGGAAGGTCGTGGCGCGTGTGCTTGACCAGGTCGCGACCCAGCGCGAACGCGATCGGCTCCGCGATGCCCACGAGTGTGCTGACGGCGAGGTTCTGGTTGACGGCGTAACTCATGGAGAACGCGATGCTGAAATGCGTCGCGGCGTATTTGATTTTCCGGGCCATGGCAGGGCTCCCAATAAGAATGACTCTCATTATGGGGTCGCCCATGCTTAAGTCCAACGCATGGTTTGGATGGCGCCCATAGGCGATAACTATCGCCGAATGGCCGTCCCCACGATCATCGCCACCACCATGACCAGGGCGACGGCCATGCAGGCGCTGGTAGGCTTCACCCGCCGCGCATCGGTACGCGGCACCATCCACCAGAGCAGCCAGACGCCCAGCAGCATGTCTGCCACGAGCGATGCGCGCATCCACGGCAGCACGAAGATCGACTGCCCCGGTTCACGGCCGTGCTGCGCGGCAATCACAAGTCCCCCCATCAACACCGCGGCCAGCGTCCAGACGAGGCTGGCGAGGTAGGCGCGGTTGAACACTACCGGCGTCTTTTCCAGCCAGCGCAGGGCCAGCCAGACGATGAGTGCCGGCACGACGGCGATGGCGCTGGAATAGATCACCCACCAGATGGCGGCGGAAAGCAGGGTCAGGAGCGACTGGGTCACGGCGTGTCCGTCAGTACGACACGCCGAAGCGGCCGAGGGCCTTGCTCATCAGCCACGCGGGGCCGATCAGCAGGTATTGGATGTCGGTGAGGAAGGAAGGGCGCCGGCCTTCGATCTTGTGACCCACGAACTGGCCGATCCACGCCACCACGAAGACGCCGATCGCGAGCCAGAGCAGCCCCGTGCTGCCGATGGCGCGGTAGAGCATGTCGGTGAACAAGGCCAGCACGATGAAGGCGCCGGCCATGGCGAGGCCGATCTTCCGCGACAGGCGGTAGTAGTAGAAGCAGAACGCCAGGAACATCGCCAGCACCGCCCAGAGCCCCGGGCGTCCGAGCCACAGCGGCACGGGGATCAGCCAGACCAGCGCGATCACCGTCCAGGTGATCGCGGGCACGCAGATCCAGTGGATCAGCCGGTTGGTCGGGTTCTGATGGTCACGGCCGTAGTTGCCGAACCAGGTGGCTGCGTCGCGCATGGCATGCTCCGTGAAGCGTTAACCGTGAACCGCCAACCGGTAGCGGCGCCTCAATCTAGGCGGATGCCGGCGAGCTTGTCGAGCGCCTCGGCGTACTTGGCCGCCGTCCCTGCGATGACGTCTGCGGGAACCTGCGGTGCCGGCGGCTTCTTGTTCCAGCCGATACGTTCCAGGTAATCGCGTACGAACTGCTTGTCGTAGCTCGGCGGGCTGATGCCGACCTTGTACTCGTCGGCGGGCCAGAAGCGGGACGAATCGGGAGTGAGCATCTCGTCCATGATGTGCAGCACGCCGTGCTCGTCGGTGCCGAACTCGAACTTGGTATCGGCAACGATGATGCCGCGCTCGGCAGCGTAGGCGGCGGCGAAGGCGTAGATCTTCAGCGTCGCATCGCGTACGGCGTGGGCGAGTGGCTCGCCCACCGCAGCGACGACGGCATCGAAGCTTACGTTCTCGTCGTGGTCGCCCACCGCGGCCTTGGTGGACGGGGTGAAGATCGGCTCGGGAAGCTTCTGCGCCTGCTGCAGGCCCGATGGCAGGGTGATGCCGCACAGGGCGCCGGTGGCCTGGTAGTCCTTCCAACCGGACCCGATCAGATACCCGCGCGCGATGGCCTCGACCGGCACCGGTTTCAGGCGCTTGGTGATGACCGCGCGCTTCGCGTACAGCGCCGGGTCCACGCCCGCAGGCAGCACCGAGGCGACGTCCTCGCCAGTGAGATGGTTCGGGATGATGTGCGCGGTCTTGGCGAACCAGAAGTTGGAGATCTGCGTCAGCATCTCGCCCTTGCCCGGAATGGGATCCGGCAGCACCACGTCGAAGGCCGAGAGCCGGTCCGTCGCTACCATCAGCAGCCGATTGCCGGGCAGGGCGTAAACGTCGCGGACCTTGCCGCGGTGGATGAGCTCCAGGCCGGGCAGGTCGGATTGCGAGAGGGTGGTAGGCACGGCGGGACTCCGGGAGGTCGGCGATCCGCCCATTGTACCGGTGCGTCTTCCTCCGGGACGCACCGCCTGCGACGCTCTGTGGGATAACCGCGATCCATGGGCGGCGGACCGTGCCGATCCGCCTGCTAGAATCTTGCGTTACCGCCCCCATAGCCTCGTCATGCGAATCCTCACGACCGCGGCACTTGCCCTGGCCCTCTCCGCCCCTGTTTCCGCTGCGCCTCCTTCTAAGCCGGCGCGACTCGGGCTGTGCGCGGCCTGTCACGGCGAAGACGGCATGGCGAGAATTCCCGGCGCGCCCAACCTGGCCGGGCAGAAGCTCGACTACCTGCGCCAAGCGCTGCGCCAATACCGCGACGGTCGCCGCGACATCCCCGTGATGCGCGCCGCGACCGGCCCTCTTACCGATGCGGAACTCGACCAGCTTGCCGAGTGGTTCTCCGCCCAGACCCCTTCCAGGGCCGCTCAATGAATTTCACCGGCACTCTTATCGGCGCCGTGCTCGGCATGTGGCTGACGCACAACGTGCTCGGCGCCCTCGTGGGCGGCGCACTCGGCTTCATGTTCGACGCCAGTCGTCAGCAGCAACGTCGCCGCACACCTGCGCAGGGCGGCTACATCGCGCCGCTGTTCGCGCTGATCGGCGCCGTCGCGAAGGCCGACGGACGCGTTTCCGAAGCGGAGATCGCCATCGCCGAACGGCTGATGGCGCGCATGGGTCTCGGCCAGGACGACCGCCGCACGGCCATCGATGCCTTCAACGAGGGCAAGCAGCCCGAGTTCAACGCCACCGCGGTCATCGACGAATTGCGCCATTGGGTTGGTCACCGCCGCGACCATGCATTCCCGGTCATCGACGTCGTGATCGAAACCGTGCTGGCCGAGGGCAATCCGTCGCCGGAGAAGATGGCGTTGCTGCGCCAACTGGCGTTCGCGCTGCGCGTCAGCGACATGGAATTGATGGCGCTGATGGCCATGAAGGGCTACGCGTGGAATGCCGGTGCCGGCGGTCGAAGCCAGGGTGGGCGCAGCCACGGCGGCGGCTACGTGCCTCCGCAGCGAAACACGCAGGGCCCCGATCCGTACGCGATCCTCGGCATTCAGCGCGACGCCGACGATCGCGCGATCAAGCGCGCGTACCGCAAGCTCATTTCGGAACATCACCCCGACCGTCTGGGCGATCTTCCCGAAGACATGCGTCGCCGCGCGGAATCGCGGGCGAGCGAGATCAATGCCGCGTACGAGCGGATCAAGGCCGAGCGCGGCTTCAAGTGAGCACCGACGTGACGCCGACGCGGTAACCTTCGCGAAGGCATTCCCCCAGCCGCGACAGCGGCCCCGACGATCGACACGGTACCTTCCCATGGCCAAGCAATCCCCCGTCATCGCCCCGTCCATCCTCTCGGCCGACTTCGCTCGCCTGGGCGAGGACACGCGCAAGGTGCTCGACGCCGGCGCGCAGTGGGTGCATTTCGACGTCATGGACAACCACTACGTGCCCAACCTCACCATCGGCCCGATGGTGCTGAAGGCCTTGCGTGATTACGGCATCGTCGAGCACATCGACGTGCATCTCATGGTCAAGCCGGTGGACCGCATCGTGCCGGACTTCGCCAAGGCGGGCGCGCGCAGCATCAGCTTCCATCCCGAGGCGACCGAGCACGTCGATCGCACCATCCAGCTCATCAAGGACGAGGGCTGCGAAGCGGGCCTCGTCTTCAATCCCGCCACGCCGCTGTCCTGGCTGGACTACGTCATGGACAAGATCGACATGGTGCTGATCATGTCGGTGAATCCCGGTTTCGGCGGTCAGAAGTTCATTCCCACCGCCCTGGACAAGATCCGCCATGTGCGCGAGCGCATCGACGCCAGTGGCCGCGCCATCCGGCTCGAAGTGGATGGTGGCGTCACGCCCGACAACATCGGCGCGATTGCCGCGGCGGGCGCGGATACCTTCGTTGCCGGCTCGGCCATCTTCAATGCCCCCGACTATGCGGACGTGATTCGCCGTATGCACGCGGCGATCGGCGGCTGAGTCCCGGGATCGCAAGTCTTCACGGCAATAAAGCGAACTCTGTAGTACAGTAAAGCCGCTCTTGGGGGCTACACACAGAGGACGCGCCGATGAAAAGGTTTTGCGCTTTTGTTCTTGCCGTGGCTGCGGCCACATCCCTGGCTGCTCACGCAGGCCAGCGTCCCCAACCGTTGCCCGACCAGAAGAGCCAGGTCGCCAAGTCGCTGATGCCATGCCCCGGCGGCCTCGAACGGTTCCTGCCCGGCGACTATTACTTCTGCTCCGCCGCGCGGAATTTTTGGAGCGGCCATGAGGGCCTCGCGCGCGAAGGCCTGAAGGAAGCCGCACGCTGGGCGAGCAAGCCGGCGCAGTACGCGCTCGGCGTCATGTATTTCAACGGCGATCACGCGGAGAGGAACCGTCCGCTCGGTCTTGCCTGGCTGGCGCTGGCGGCGGAACGCCATGATCCGTCGTACGAGCCGACCTTCATTTCGGCCTACGGACAAGTGACCCCGGACGAGCTGGCGCAGGCCAACGCGTACTGGAAGGAGCTCAAGCAGACCTACGCCGACGACGTGGCCGCGCCGCGTGCGGAGCGCCGTTTCGATCGCGAGTACCAACAGATCGCATGGGCGACCAACTTCGGCGGCAGCATCTTCATCGACGGCGTGACCGTGCCCTACGGCTACGGCGGGTCCGACGACATGCCGTTGCAGAGCGGGTTCTCGCTCGGTCGCATTCTGCAGACGCAGAAGGCCATGTATTTCTATGGCTACGACAGCCACGTCTTCGTGGGCGATGCGGAACTGGTGCCGATCAGCCAGGTGGCCTCCGCCGCCCGGACCAAGTAGGTGCGCAACGAAATAGCCCGAGAAAGGCGCCCCTCTGTCGAGGGGCAGTTACGGGGTAAGGCAAGCAATCCAACGGAACCAGGGAGGTAGTGCTTATGTCAGTCATAAGGATCGTCGCGTTCGTACTTTTCGGTGTATCGGCCGTCGCCACCGCTACCGCCAGTGATGCGGTGCCGGACGCTTCCAGGGAGGCCATCAAGGCATCGGTCAAGTCCTGCGCCACCGGGCTCGAGCGATTGCTTCCCGGTGATTACTACTTCTGCGCCGGTGTGCGCGACTACGGCCAGAGACACGATGGCCGTGCCATGGAGCGTTTTCGCGACGCCGCCTTCTGGGCGAGCAAGCCCGCGCAATACGTGCTGGGTCTCATGTATTTCAACGGCGACCATGGCAAGGTCAATCGCCCGCTAGGCGTGGCATGGCTGGCGTTGGCGGCCGAGCGGCACGATCCGCTCTACGAAAGCGCCTTCGCGCGTGCGTACCTCGCCAGTTCGTCGGAGGAACGGGCACAGGCCGATGCCTATTGGCGCGACTTGCGCAAGCAGTACGCCGACCCCGTGGCGGGCAGGCGTGCGCGTCAGCGCTATCTCGCCGAGATGCGGATGATCGAAGCGGCCACGGCCGTCGGAGGATCCGTCTTCATCACGGGATTGTCGCCGCCGAACGGCGACGCCGTGGGACAGTTCGGTGCCGACGGAGACGCCAATCGCGTCGGTGGCGGTTCCAGCTTCAGCATGAACAAGCTGCTGTCCCGTGCCGGTGACGACTACTTCCGCGGCATGGTGGGTACGGTCACGGTGGGTGAGGTGCAGCCCGCCGACTTGGTACCGATTGGCCAGGTGGCCTCACGCGTCCGCACGGCTCAGTAACGAACGCAAAAAAGCTCCCCCGTCCGGTTGGAGGGGGGAGTGAAGGATGCTCCCGGGGAGGAGCTCAGGGGAAAGAGGTCAAACGGGATACCAGTTCGGGTCCGGTTCTGCGGGCCCAGCGGCCGGCGCGCCTCCCTGCGAGCCGGCCGCGCCAAGGCCTTCCATGGCCGGTTCCACGAAGTCGTCGAAGAGATCCATGCGTATGTCTCCCGTCAGTGCAGGCCGAACAGCAGGCCAAGGACCAGGGCGCCAAGCGCGAGTGCCACGCGCAGGGGCTCGAAGTCGCGGTCGAGTTCGGTGTTGTCGGCGTCGGGCTTGGTTTTCATGGGTTCTCCTCCGGCGCCGGGTGGCGCGCCGTGATGGACAGTGTCGGTGCCGCACACGGCGGGCGGAGCGTCCATGACAGGGCAATCCGCGGACCGTTTATGGCAAAGCGCGGGCAAAGGCTTTGTGCAGGCGTCGTGGGACGTTCTTGCTTCGGCGTCGACAGATGCCTCCAGACGCATACATCGGCCCAGGCCCTGGGGCAGCGGCACTCCCTTGTGGGAGCCGCCATGGCGGCGAGGCAATCCACCTCGCCGCATCATCGCTTCGTGGGCTTCTCGCCGCTGTAGCGGCTCCCACAACTTGCCGGTGGGAGCCAGCCTGCTGGCGATGGGGATCTGACTCACGGTTACAACGCTTCGTTGGCTTTTCGCCACCAGGGTGGCTCCCACCGGCTCCTACTTGCGCGGCCGGATCGCTCGTCGATTGCCATGCGGCGGAAATCGCCTGGCCCTCGATTTGCCAGAGGCCGGCGATATCGTGAGATCGTCTCGCATCGAGGGCACCGCCATGCGTATCTCAGCCATTGCCACAGGCTTCGTTCTTGCGATCGCGATGGGCTTTGTCGCCAAGGCCCATGATGTGAACGTTCAGCGGGCATGGAACGATGCGCTCAACGAGCAGTGCCCCGGCAAGCATCTGACATGGCTTGCACCGGCGGATTTGCGCGAGGCGCTGGACGATTACAAACAGCAGGTTTCGCCGAAGGATCGCCATGCCATGGATGCCGCCGCATCCACGCGCTGCCGCGACGTGATGGCTGGCGCCAGTTGCGACAACCAGGCGGATCTGGTGTTTGCGCAGGCACGTAGCGATTTGGCGAACGTCGCCGCCATGACCTGCGCGGAATTCGCGCGTTGCAATGCGCAGTCACAATGCACGCCCACGTCTTTTCAGGCTCCCTCGGATGCGCCATCAGCACAGCGTTCGTCGGAAACCGCTGGCCTGTCCGAGACTCAGTGGACGGTGGCGCTGGCCCGAGGCAGTCGCGGAGACGCCGACGCCTTGAACACGCTCGTAACCCTTCGCGCGGGCACTGACGGCGATCGTACCGAATCGATCGACGAGGCCATCAGTGACGCGTTACTGACGAATCCCAAAGAGGTCTTGTCGCTGCTGTCTTCCCACCGCGAGCTTCCGCCCGCGTCATGGTATTGCGAGGACCGTGCGATCGAACCCGATGAGGCAGACGTCGCGCGTTGGACGGACGCCGCCGTGACGTCGCTGAGCCATGTGTCCGACCCGGCGCTCGCGCCGATCCGATCCGCATGCCTGTCGTCTCTTCGTCAGACCGCGGCGGCTCATTGATCTTCGCTGAGCCGATCGTGTAACTCGCATGGCGAGAACCGTGCAGGGCGTGGTGCCTGGATGCCTGCGCATGCCCAGGCAACGACGCGACAGACAGCGCGACCTCAAGAAGCATGACGCTCACGGAAGAGCACGTCGTAGAGCAACGGAATGAGTCCAAGCGTAATCAGCGTACCGAGCAGGAGTCCGCCAATGAGCGTGATGGCCATGCCGGTCCAGAGCGCCCCGCCGAACAGCATCAACGGAACGAGTCCGACGACGCAGGTCAGTTTGGTCATCACGATCGGTCGTAGGCGCTTCACCGCAGCCTCGATCACCGCGTCGTGATGGTGGCGACCATCGGCGACCTCCGCCTCGATTCGTTCCAGAAGCAATACGGCGTTATTGACGATGATCCCCGCGAGGGACAGCAGGCCGAACGTCGCCATGAAGCCGAAGGGACAGCCGGTCAACACCAGGGCGAGCGTGGAACGTTAGGTCCGCGGTTTCAAGGCCCGATCCACGTTTCTTGAAGATTTGATGGAGACGCGGCAGCGGCATGTCCTTTCTCGCCAAACCGACATCGGCCGGTGCGCCGGTCTGGCCGACGACGGCGGCTAAGGAGGCGAAACGCGGGCAAAACGGGGCAGGGCCTTGCGGTACGCGCGGGCGCGTAGCACCCTGCGCACGCCGATTCACTTTCACGGAATGCCCCATGGCCCGCAGTATCGCCATCGTCGAGGACGAACCCCTGATCCGCGCCAACTACGTCGAGGCGCTGAACCGCTTCGGCTACGAGACGCGCGGTTACGGTTCGCGTTCCGAGGCGTCGAATGCCTTCGCCATGCGCCTGCCGGAACTGGTGATCATCGACATCGGTCTCGGAGACGAGCCCGAAGGTGGTTTCGATCTCTGTCGCGAACTGCGCGCGAAGTCGGCCACCTTGCCGATCATCTTCCTCACCGCTCGCGATTCGGACTTCGACGTCATTTCCGGCCTGCGCCTCGGTGCCGACGATTACCTTTCCAAAGACACCAGCCTGCATCAGCTCGCCGCTCGCATCGCCGCGCTGTTCCGCCGCATCGAATCGTTGAAGACGCCTGCCGCCAGCGAGACGGTCATCGAGCACGGCCCGCTGAAGCTCGAGTCCGAGCGCATGCGCGTGCTGTGGAACGGGATCGAGATCCCGCTGACGGTGACCGAGTTCTGGATGGTGCACACGCTGGTGCGCTTCCCGGGCCACGTGAAGAATCGCGATCAGCTCATGCGCGAAGCGGAGCTGGTGGTCGACGATGCGACGATCACCTCGCACATCAAGCGCATCCGCAAGAAATTCGTGGCGCTGGCACCGGACTTCGATGCGATCGAAACGGTGCATGGCGTGGGCTATCGCTGGACGCCGTGAGCATCGTTCGCCGTTCTAGCGACCGCGCGCTCCACGTCGCGCTTCGTTCCCGTCGCCATACCCGATGAGCCTGCGCCAGAAACTGCTGCTCGTGGCGCTTTGCACGCTCGCGTTGCCCGTCGCAGGGTGGCTCTACGTGCGCCAGATGGAAACGTTGCTGCGCGAAGGGCAGGCGCAGGCGCTGGTCGCCTCCGCGCGCGCCATGGCGCGCAGCCTGGTGGTCGTGGATGCGCCGCTGCCGCCGGCAGGCCCCGCGTGGTACGTGGAACGCACGCCGGTGCCGATCACCGTGGACGGCTACGCGGACGACTGGGCGTCGCTGAGCCCGTGGGCGCAGAGCTTCGGCCGCAACACGAAGGTGATGCTCGCCGAGGACGATCGCTGGCTTTACTTCTACGCGGACGTGCGCGCGCCGCAGCGCCATCGCGCCGACGCGGGCGACCGCCTGGTGCTGAGCGCCGATCACCTCATCATCTCCATCGCCAGCGGCGAGGATGCACAGCGCTACCTGCTCGCCAGTGCCGCGCCGGGGCCCACGACGGCGATCGCGCTGGATGCCGACGCCGGTGTGCTGCCCGATCGCATCAATGCTCAGTGGCAGGAGGATGGCAGCGGCTTCCACGTGGAATTCCGCCTGCCGCGTGGTCTTCGCCTCGACCGCTTCGGCCTCGGCGTGCACATTGCTGCCGACGGCGACAACGAGCCCTTGAGCGCCGACAGCCGTCCCTTGCTCGATTTTTCCGCGGCGCTCTCGCAGGAGTTGTCGCGGCTGGCGCCGGACGGCGTCCGCGTACGCATGCTATCTCCCGATGCATGGCTGATGGCGCAGAGCGGCAAGCTCGCCTTGCCGGACCTTCCCGCCGCCGAGCGTCCTGGCTGGTTCGCCTCGCTGGTCTATCGCTCATTGCTCGCGACGCGCCTCGACGACGACAGCGCCTGGGCCGAGGATGCGCCGCGGGTCGATCTGCCCGAGGTGCGTGAGGCGTTGCAGGGTAAGCCCGCCACAGCGTGGCGCGCGGGTGAGGCGCGTGGCAGCGTTGTGCTGGCGGCGGCGATGCCGGTGACCGTGCGCGGTCGAATGCATGGCGTGGTGCTGCTCGAACAACCGAGCCGCGCAGTGCCGCTGCTCGCGAACCGTGCGCTGTTCGGCTTGCTGCTTACGAGCTTCGCCGTGCTGCTCGTGGCCGGTGGCGTGCTGCTGCTGTTCGCGACACGGCTCACCTTCCGCCTGCGCCGCCTGCGCAACGCGGCCGAGCGGGCGCAGGCCAACGATGGTCGCCTGGACGGACCGTTCCCGCTCACCGACGCCACGGATGAACTGGGCGACCTCGCGCGTAGCTTCGCGCGGTTGTTCGAGGTGGTCGGTGGTTATACCGATTACCTGCGCACGCTCGCGTCCAAGCTCTCGCACGAGCTCAATACGCCGCTCGCGATCGTCAAATCGTCGCTCGACAATCTCGACCACGCCGGGCTACCGCCCGAGGCCGAGCCGTACCTTGCACGAGCGCGCGACGGCGTGGCGAGACTTGGCGCGCTGGTTCGCGCCATGAGTGAGGCGAGCCGGATGGAGCGCGCCATTGCGGCCGCGGAAGCGGAGGACGTGGACCTCGCCGACATCGTGCGCGGCTGCGCGGAAGGCTATCGCGCCCTGGCCGGCGATCGTCGCCTGGAAACCGAGCTACCTGGCGAGCCGGTACCGATGCACGTCTCGCCCGAACTCATCGCCCAGGCGCTGGACAAGCTGTTCGACAACGCGCTTTCGTTCACCCCGCCGGGCGGCTGGCTGCGCATCGCGCTGCGGCCCACGGCCGAGGGCGCAGACATCACGCTATCGAACCAGGGGCCGCCGCTGCCGGCGGCCATGCAGGGGCGTCTGTTCGACTCCCTCGTAAGCCTGCGCGACAAGGCCACCCCAGGCGACGCACCGCATCTGGGCCTGGGCCTCTACGTGGTCCGCCTCGTGGCCGAGCGCCACCAAGGCACCGCCAGCGCCCGCAACGTGGACGACGGCGTCGCCTTTACCCTGCATCTGAAAGGCATGCCCCGCCAGCGGCTGGGGTAGAGGCCGGCATCCGGGCCCGTCGAAAGACGACGGCGCGCCGGATCACCCGTGCGGGAAACACACGGCTACAATCGGGCGTTCACCCTCACGACCCCAACCGATGATCTCCCGCGACCAATTCGACGCCTACGCCGCGCAGGGCCATACGCGCATTCCGCTGGTGCGCGAAGTGTTTTCCGACCTCGACACGCCGTTGTCGGTGTACCTCAAGCTTGCCGACGGCCCATATACCTTCCTCTTCGAATCCGTCGAGGGCGGCGCCACCTGGGGGCGCCATTCGATCATCGGCTTGCCGGCACGGCGCGTGTATCGCCTGCGCGGCCATGAACTGGAAGTGGAGGAATCCGGCGAAGTGGTGGAGCGCCGTCACCTCGACGACCCGCTCGCCGAGATCGAGACGCTGCGCAAGCAGTACGACGTGCCACGACTGCCCGGGTTGCCCGACTTCACCGGCGGCCTCGTCGGGTACTTCGGCTTCGAGACCATCGGTTACATCGAGCAGCGCCTTGCGCAGTGGGACAAGAAGGACGAGCTCGGCACGCCCGACGTGATGTTGATGCTGGCCGACGAGGTCGCCGTGTTCGACAACCTCAAGGGTCGGCTCTACCTCATCGTGCATGCCGATCCGTCGCGGCCGCAGGCGTATGCCGAAGCGTCACGCCGCCTCGATCAACTCGCCTTCCGGCTGCGCCAGGGCGGCGTGTCGTATCCGCAACTGTTGCAACCGGCTGCGCTGGACGAGTCCGATTTCAAATCGTCGTTCACTCGCGAGGAATACGAGGCGATGGTCCGCAAGGCGCAGGAATACATCCTCGCCGGCGATATCTTCCAGGTGGTGCCGTCGCAGCGCCTCAGTGTCGGTTTCAACGCGCGTCCGGTGGACGTCTACCGCGCACTGCGCGCGACCAATCCGTCGCCGTACATGTTCTTCATCGACATGGGGCCGACGCAGATCGTGGGCTCGTCGCCCGAGATTCTCGTGCGCCTCAAGAACGGTCGCGTCGTGTTGCGGCCGATCGCCGGTACGCGTCGCCGTGGCAAGGACGACGTCGAGGACACCGCACTCGAAGCCGAGCTGCTCGCCGATCCGAAGGAGCGTGCAGAGCACCTCATGCTGATCGATCTCGGCCGCAACGACGTCGGCCGCGTGAGCCGCACGGGCACGGTGGAACTCGCCGAATCCTTCGTGGTGGAGCGCTACTCACACGTGATGCACATCGTGTCGCAGGTCGAAGGCGACATCCGCGACGACCTCTCGTACATGGACGTCATCAAGGCGACATTCCCCGCCGGTACCGTCAGTGGCGCGCCGAAGATTCGTGCGCTGGAAATCATCCAGGAACTCGAGCCGTTCAAGCGCAACATCTATGCGGGCGCCATCGGCTGGCTTGGTTGGTGGGGCGATGCCGATACCGCCATCGCCATTCGCACGGCGGTCATCCAGGACGGCCGGCTGCACGTGCAGGCCGGCGGCGGTGTCGTCCACGATTCCGATCCCGCCGCCGAGTGGGAAGAAACCATGAACAAGGGCCGCGCGCTGTTTCGCGCCGTGGCACAGGCCGCCAAGGGACTTTAGGCATCGCCGCGGCGGCCCGTCGCTTCAGCAAGCGGGCCGCGTCGAATGCCTCACCGTGAAGGACGCACCATGAAGACACGTACGATCATTGCCGCTACCTCCCTCGCCGTCATGGCCGCCACCGCGCAGGCGCGTGAGCCGTGGACGGACGATGTCGCCTCGCGCACGCAGGCGCTCGCATTGCTGCAGTCGCTCAACGCGGACCTGCTCAGTCATCCAAGCGCCACGCTGACGTTGGAGCGCTGGTGCGGCGCTCATGCGCTGGCACCCGAGGCGAAGATTCTTGCGCGGCGTGTGAAAGGGCAGGACAAGCCGCTGCCCGCCGATGCACGCGAGACCCTGGGCATCGGCCCGGACGAGCCGGTGCGCTATCGCCGCGTGCAACTGACCTGCGGCGATCACGTGCTGTCGGAAGCGGACAACTGGTACGTACCGTCGCGTCTCACGCCGGAAATGAACCAGACCCTCGACAGCACGGACCAGCCCTTCGGCAAGGTGGTGCAGCCGCTGCATTTCCGGCGCCAGACCGTCAGCGCCGACCTGCTCTGGGCGCCGCTGCCTACGGGATGGGAAATGGACGCGCCGCTGCCGGCCCCGCACAAGGCACCGTTGGACATCCCGCACGAGGTGCTGCGCCATCGGGCGGTGCTCTATACCGGCACCAACCAGCCGTTCAGCCTCGTGGTCGAGACCTATACCTCCGAGGTGCTCGCCTTCGGGCGGCGTTGATCGGCTACAACAAGCCGCGTATCCCTTCCGGCTGACTTGGCAGCGGGCGGCGCACGCCCGAAGCTGGCTTCGTCCCATGACGGAGAAGGGACCGTGTCTTCGGTTTACCCACAGCCTCATACCATTCCCGCTGCTGGCGTCCCGCGCACGCATGCGTTTGCCTCGCTGTTGAGCATCCGCAACGCGCCGCGGCTCGGTCCTCAGCCCAACTCGCTCGACAACGCCGTGGCGTGCGCCACCCATTGGGTGCGTCTGTCCGACGACCGCCGCCCCGATGCCATGTGGCTGGAGGCCGGCGCGTTGATGCAGAAGCGGGTGCCCCGTCAGGAGTGGACTCGGTATCTGCGTCGCATTCGGCTGGACCGCGGTGCGCTGGTCAGTCGCGAATGGTGCGAAGTGGCGCGCGTACGCGATCCTGTCGGACTCCCGCCGGGCGATTACCTCAACGTGATCTTCGTTACGCACTATGCGCGTGCCGCGTTGTTCGAAACGGTGTCGCTCGCGCCTGGCGGCAGCGGATGGCTGCCCGTGGGTTACATCATCCGGCCGATGCACCAGCCGCTGTAAGGGCATGGTCGCCTCGGGTCATCGGCGGCGACGGATGTACACGGCGCAGGGAAGTCCTGAGCGAAGACGCGACGTGGGCCGATACCGGTGCTAAAGGCCGGTGGCATACTGGCTCGCGTGTCCGCAAGGAAATGCACCATGAGCGACTTCGACGCGCCCGCCCGCCTCTATACCCGACCACCCATGACGCGCGGCGTCGATCCGCAGCGGATGAACTGGCTATGGCAGTTGATCCTGCAAGCGACGGATCTCGATCCGAGGGACGTGCGCAGTGCGCTCAATGCCATCGGCGTCGGCGCCACCGACAAGCTGCTGGCCAGTTGGCAGGTCACCGACGCCCACGAGGACTATTTCCCGCTGACCATCGCCGAACTCGAGCGCAACCTGCGCGCCGTCATCGCGTGGAAGGCGAAGCGGGATCAGGCGGCGGAAGGCATGGCCGATGCAGAAAACGAGGACTCAGCGGCGGTCGACGCCACCGCTGACACTGACGTCGGCAAAACCGACGAGAGCTGACGATCGGCGTTGCCGATCGCGAGCGATCAGGCGTAACGCTCGGACAGGAACCGGAAGAACGCCCGAAGACCCTGCGCCTCGCCGCCGCGCGGATGCGCCGGACGATCGCCGTCGTTCCACGAATACGTGTCGAGGTGCATCCAGTTCTGGGTGTCCGGCACGAAGCGCTCCAGGTACAGCGCGGCGGTGACCGCACCCGCATGGCGCGAAGGGCCCGCATTGGCGAAATCCGCTACGTACGACTCCAGCATGCGTCGATACGGCCGCCACAAGGGCAGACGCCAAAGCGGATCGTGCACGACGTCGGCGGCGCCCAGGACGTGGTCGGCCAGCGTGTCGCGGTTGGTGAACAGGGCAGGAAGTTCGGGGCCGAGTGCCACGCGTGCGGCGCCGGTCAGCGTGGCGAAATCCACGATGAGGTCCGGCGATTGCTCTGCCGCGAAGGCCAGGGCGTCGCACAGCACCAGCCGCCCTTCGGCGTCCGTGTTGTCCACTTCCACCGTGTGGCCGGCGCGCGTGCGGATCACGTCGCCCGGGCGCATGGCATTGCCCGAAATCGCGTTCTCTACTGCGGGCACGAGCAGGGTGAGCCGCACCGGCAGCTTGGCTGCCATGACCAGGCCCGCGAGCGCGATCGCGTGCGCGGCGCCGCCCATGTCCTTCTTCATCCAGCGCATGCCATCCGACGGCTTGATGTCGAGTCCGCCGGTGTCGAAGCACACGCCTTTGCCGATCAGCACGAGCTTGGGATTGGACGCCTTGCCCCAGGTGAGTTCGATCAGGCGCGGTGGGCGGTGGCTCGCACGGCCCACGGCATGGATCGTGGGGAAGTTGCCTTCGAGCAACTCGTCGCCCACCCACTCGCGCACCTTCGCCTTGTGCTCTTCCGCATGCTCGCGAATGGCCTGCGCGAGATGTTCCGGGCCCATGTCCTCGGTCGGCGTGTTCACGAGGTTGCGCACCTGCGTCGTGGCCGCGATGACCGGCGCCAACGCGCGCAACGTGGACGGACTCACCACAAGCTGCGCCGGCTTGCGCTCGGCCGCGCGGTAACGATCGAAACGGTACGCACCCAGCGCCCAGCCGAGCGCAGCGAGATCGCGGTCGTCCACCACGCCTTCCACGGCGAGTTCGTAGACACCTTCCGGCAGCCGATAGGGCAGCGCACCGAGTGCGGCCATGGGCAGGTGGCGATCGGCACCCACGAGCACGCGCGCCACGCCGTCGACGCCCGGCAACAGCGCGAGCGCGCCGGGCACGGGACGAAATCCGGTGGCGGCCAGCCATTGCTTTTGCGCAGCGTCGAGGCGTGCTTCGGTGGCGGCCATGCTGCCCGCGTCCACGGTCTCGATGAGGATGGCGGTGCGTTTTCCGGATTTGCGTTCGATCAGCGGCGACATCAGGTCTCCCAACCTCGCGGTCGTTGCCAACCGCGTCAATGCATTGTTGCTATCAGTAGATCGCCATTCTAACTGTCCGTCGAGACCGTGGCGTCAATCCATTCAGCGAGCGCTGCCATGTCGGCGAATTCGAGATCGGGAGCAGGGCCGTGCGACCAGCGCTCGCCCGTGCGATTGAGCCATGCGGTGCGCAGCCCCGCTTCGCGCGCACCCACCACGTCGAGCATCGGATCGTCGCCGACATGAAGCATGTCACCGGGCGCGATGGCCAGCGCTTCCGCGGCGGCGAGAAAGATCTGCGGGTGCGGCTTGGCGACGCCCACGCCGCTGGCGTTGAGTCGCGTGTGGAAGAAATGATGCAGCCCGATGACTTCCAGGTCGGCGTTGCCGTTGGAAATGCTGACCAGCGGAACGTGTCGTGCGATGCGCTCGAGCGCCGGCAGCGTGTCCGGATAGAGTTCGACGTTGTTGCGGGCGGCGAAGTAGATGCGCCACAACTCGTCCACCGGCGCGTCGTCGATGCCGCACGCGGCAAACGCGTGGCGAATCGTCAGTCGCCGCTGTTCGCTGAAGTCGTGGGCGAGGTGCGTGTTTTCCCGCGCGATCTTGTCGCGCAACTCGCGCATGGCCTCGATGGGCCATGCGCTGGCGACGTCGGGATGATGTTGCTGGAGCCAGCGATCGACGCAGTGTTCGGCCTCGATCAGGGCCGGAAGCACCGGCCACAGGGTGTCGTCGAGATCGAGCGATACCGCGCGAACCGCCACGGCTCAGCGAGCGCCGACGTTGAGCACCTGGCCGAGACGGACGTTGTTGTCCTTCAGGCCGTTCATGGCGCGCAACTGGTTCACGTCGATGGCGTTCTTCTTCGCGATCGAATAGAGCGTGTCGCCCTGCGCCACTTTATAAGTGCGCGAGGCGGCGGGCTTGCGCTCCGCAGCCTTGGCGACGGTCTTGCTGGCCTTGGCGGCCGGCTTGGCCTCGGCCACCTTCGGCGTCGCCACGGCCTTCGACTTCTCGACGGCGTCGGCCGGCGCGGCGGCGATCGGGCGGGCAACGGCCTTACCCTTCACCGTGACCGCATCGGCAAGCACCTTCGCGAAGCGACCGCCAGTCTTGGCGTTGTCCGACGCGGTGAAGGCCTCGACGCGCACGCCTGCAAAGCCCATGTGCGCCGTGGTGGTGACGCTGGCCACGACCTTGGCGAACTGCGACGGCTCCGCCGCGGTGGCGACCGATGCCTTGGCTTCCTTCGCCGCCTTGGCGCCCTTGCCGGCGACCTGCGCCTTGGCAACGGCGGTTTCCTTCTCCACCGCGGCCGGGGTCGGCGTGGCGGATGCCACGGTCGGCGTGGTCATCGCCTGGCCCACATTGGCGCGCGTACCGACGGTGGAAGCGATCGCGGCACGACGCGCGGCATCCTTCGACGCCAGCGACGCGCCATCGGCGTACGGCACGAGGCTATGCGAGCGCAGCAGCGAGCTGCCCTGGCTGGAGGTGAGGAAGGTGATGAACTCCTTGATCTCGGCCGCCTTCGGGCTGCTCTCGTTGGAGACGAGATAAAGCTCGGTGAACAGCGGATAGGTGCCGCTGCTGACCGTGGACATCGACGGGGCGACGCCATCGATGGAAAGGATCTTCACCTTCTTGTTCGACGAGACGCCGGCAAGCGTGGTGGCGCCGAGACCCTGCTTGTCGAGGGTGACGCCTTCTTCCAGCTTCGCCACGTTCACGTACAGGCGCGGCGCGGCGACCGGCTGGTTGCCGCGGCCGAACAGCAGCTTGCGCAGGCTGTATTCCACGCCGTCGCCCGGGCTCGCCACCGCGTAGAGGTTGATCGGCGCATCGTTGCCGCCGAGTTCCTTCCAGTTGGTGATGTGCCCCATGTAGATCTCATGGAGCTGCTTGATCGTGATGTTGCTCACCGGGTTGGACGGGTAGGTGACCATCACCAGCGCATCCCACGCCACCGGCGTGAAGGTGAGCGACTGCTCGGCGCCACCGATGCCCGGACGAGCCGAGCCCGCGAGATCCGCGCTGCCCTTGGCGACTGCGTCGATACCGGAGGCGGTGTTGAACGGCTGCAGTTCGATCTTGCCCTTGCCGGCTTTCTCCCACGCCTTGGCCACGTCGGTGACGACGCCGCGAGCGGTGGTGATGTCGCCGCGCCAGACGAGTTGCGGTCCGGCGGCAAGGACGGTGGCAGTGGCGCTAAGGCCAATCAGCGTGGCGGTGAACAGTCGCGCGAAACGAAGAGACATGGACGGCTGGAACCTCGGGATGGACTGGATAGGCGAGCTAGGCCGCAATTGTGGGCCATCCCAGGCCCGGGCGCAGCATTGACATCTTGCAGCATCCTGCCGTCAGAAAACGGAACGTAACCTGTAGGGGATGCTTTTCACATTTGACTCGGGCTTTTAGCCGTTGTGGGAGCCGCCATCCTTCGCCGTCGTGGGAGCCGCCATGGCGGCGAGGGAAACTTGCCGGTGGGTACGACTTGCCAAGTACTACTTGCCGATGAGGACCGCTTGCCGGTGAGGACCACTTGCTGGTGGGAGCCAGCCTGCTGGCGATAAGCCAACGAAGCAATGAAGCGGCAAGGCAAGCTCCCATCGCCAGCAGGCTGGCTCCCACCATTCACAGCACCACGTAATACACGGCGTCGTCTCGCACTACCGTGAGCAGCAATTGCCGCCCGCCCAGCGAGCCGGTGGTGGGCAGGCTCTTCACACCCGCGATGCGCTTCTGCGCGATGCCGATGACGATGTCGCCGTCCTGCAGGCCGGCCGCAGCGGCCGCCGACCCTCGCCGGACGCCGCTCAAGGCCACGCCGTACAGCCCTTGCGCCTTCTGTTCGGGGGTGAGGTCGTTGAGCGTGACGCCTGCCAGGCGACGGTCCACCTTCGCGCCATCGAGGGTGGCGATCTTCGGTGCTTCCACGGTGGCCTCGACGTCGCGCGTCGCGCCGCCCCGGCGCACCGAGAGCGTAGCCTTCGCGCCCAGAGGCAGCAGGCCTTCGGCGTTGCGCAGGTCCTGCGCCGCGCGCACGGGCTTGCCGTTCACGGCCGTCACGACGTCGCCGGTCTGCAAGCCAGCGCCATCGGCTGGTGATCCGTCGTCCACGCGCGTGACCACCGCGCCGTTGGTGTCCTTCAGGTTCAATGCCTGCGCGATGCGCGGCGTGATGTCCTGCACCTCCACCCCGAGGTTGCCGCGGCGGACCTTGCCGTAGGCCAGCAACTGCTTCATCACGCTGGTGGCGAGGTCGGTCGGGATGGCGAAGCCGATGCCCACGTTGCCGCCCGACGGCGTGAAGATCATCGAGTTGATGCCGACCAGCTCGCCGCGCAGGTTCACCAGCGCGCCGCCGGAGTTGCCGGGGTTGATCGACGCGTCGGTCTGGATGAAGTTCTGGTAGCCCTTGCCCAGGCCCGAACGGCCCAGCGCGGAAACCATGCCGGACGTGGCGGTCTGGCCCAGGCCGAAGGGATCGCCCACCGCCACGACGAAATCGCCCACGCGCAACTGCGAGGAATCCGCGATGGGCAGCGCCTGCAGGCGCTCGGCGGGAATCTGCAACACGGCCACGTCGGTGTCGGGATCGCTGCCGACCAGCTTCGCCTTGAAGTCGCGACCGTCCTGCAGGGTCACGGTGATGTCGTCCGCGCCGCCCACCACGTGATGGTTGGTCAGCACGTAGCCCTTGGCCGCGTCGATCACCACACCCGAGCCGAGGCTCTGCTCCACGCGCTCGCGCTGGACGCCGCGGTCGCCGAACAGCTGGCGAAACAAGGGATCGTCGAAGTAGGGATCGCGGGCGCGCACCCGCGTCTTCGTCGAAATGTTGACCACCGCGGGCGTGACCTTCGCCAGCATCGGCGCCAGGGAAGGCGTCGGCTGGCCGTCGATGGCCGGGGGGATCGCAGCGAAGGCGGGGGACGCCAGGCCCATGGCGAGGGCAAGGCCGAAGGTCAGCAAAGTGGTTCGCCGGTAACTGCTGGCGGGCATTGAAAAGCTCCTTGTCTGGTGTTGCTCGGGACACGCGATCGGCGCTTCGACCACGGCACGGGCCCGCGGGTTTCAATCCTTGCGACGCCCGTTCGCGACACTTTACATCGACCCCCGCCGGGTTTATGGTTCACACCGGCCGCAACCACAACATCTTGTGTTTCGTCGTTCGCTATTTACCAAGTGCTGGTGCTGCGGATCGTCAGGTACAAGCTTCAAACCAGCGTCGGCAAAGGCTTTTCGGGCCGACGGTGGAACCGCTAGGGATGGTCGACGAAGACTCCGGGGGGAGGCGTCGACGGGTTGCGCCGACGCATGCCAATAAGAACGGCCTCTCAAGGTCGAGAATCGAGGACGACACATTCATGAGCACTGCACGTGCGCAAGCCATGGGGCTTGAGACCGCGGCGATTCCGCTTCAGCCCGCCTCGTATGACATCTGGGACAAGAAGTATCGTCTGAAGGCCAAGTCCGGCGACCCCGTCGACGGCTCGGTGGACGAGACCTACAAGCGCGTGGCCCGCGCGCTCTCCGACGTGGAAGCCACCGAGGAACTGCGCCACCACTGGTTCGAGCGATTCCTCTGGGCGCTGCGCCGCGGTGCGATCCCCGCTGGCCGCATCACCTCCAACGCTGGCGCGCTGGAGCACAAGCCCGCCACCTCGACCATCAATTGCACCGTGTCGGGCACCATCCACGACTCGATGGACGACATCCTCGAGAAGGTGCACGAGGCGGGTCTCACGCTGAAGGCCGGCTGCGGCATCGGCTACGAGTTCTCCACGCTGCGCCCGCGCGGCGCCTACGTGTCCGGTGCCGGTGCCCACACCTCGGGCCCGCTGTCGTTCATGGATATCTACGACAAGATGTGCTTCACCGTCTCGTCGGCCGGTGGCCGTCGCGGTGCGCAGATGGGCACGTTCGACATCGCTCATCCGGACGCCAAGGAATTCATCCGCGCCAAGCGCGAGGATGGCCGCCTGCGCCAGTTCAACCTCTCGCTGTTGATCACCGACGGCTTCATGGATGCCGTGGAGCATGATCAGGAATGGCCGACCGTGTTCCCCGTGCATGTGAAGGAACAGGGCGAGATCGACCTCACCGACCCGACCAAGGTCGTGTGGCGCGAGTGGCCCACCACCGAAAACTATGTCACCCGCGACGACGGTCTGGTGGCCTGCAAGATCTACGGCCACATCCGTGCCCGGCACCTGTGGGACATGATCATGGTCTCGACGTACGACTACGCCGAGCCCGGTTTCATCCTCATCGATCGCGTCAACGAGATGAACAACAACTGGTGGTGCGAGCACATCCGCGCCACCAACCCCTGCGGCGAGCAGCCGCTGCCGCCGTACGGCTCCTGCCTGCTGGGCTCGGTGAACCTCACCACCTTCGTGCGCGACCCGTTCGGTCCGAAGGCCCGTTTCGACTGGGACGAATACCGCGAAGTGGTTCGCGTGTTCACCCGCATGCTCGACAACGTGGTGGAAATCAACGGCCTGCCGTTGCCGCAGCAGCGTGAGGAGATCCTCTCCAAGCGTCGCCACGGCATGGGCTTCCTCGGTCTGGGCTCCACGCTCACCATGCTCAAGATGCGCTACGGCGCTGCCGAAGCCGTCGCCTTCACCGAAGAGGTGTCGCGCGAAATGGCGGTGGCTGGCTGGGAAGTGGCCCTCGAACTCGCCAAGGAAAAGGGTCCGGCTCCCGTGCTCGCCCGCGAATACACCGTGACCGGCGACATGCTGCGCAAGCGCCCGGAAATGGCGAAGGACGGCTGGAAGGTCGGTCAGACGATCAAGGGCAGCGTGCTGCACGCCAAGTACTCGCGCTACATGCAGCGCGTGGCCGAGGTGGCGCCCGAGCTGGTCGACGCGCTGGCACAGACCGGTGCGCGCTTCACCCATCATTCGTCGATCGCGCCCACCGGCACCATTTCGCTGAGCCTGGCCAACAATGCCTCCAACGGCATCGAGCCCAGCTTTGCTCACCACTACTCGCGCAATGTGATCCGCGAAGGCAAGAAGTCCAAGGAAAAGGTCGAGGTTTTCAGCTACGAGCTGCTGGCCTACCGCGCCCTCATCAACGGCGATGCCATGCCGTTCTCCGAGGACCCGAAGACCCGCCTGCCGGATTACTTCGTTTCTGCCGACGACATCAGCCCGAAAGAGCACGTCGACATCCAGGCCGCTTCGCAGAAGTGGATCGACTCCTCCATCTCCAAGACCGCGAACGTCCCGACGGACTATCCGTACGAAGACTTCAAGGACATCTATTTCTACGCGTACAAACAGGGTCTGAAGGGTTGCACCACCTTCCGTTTCAACCCGGCCGCGTTCCAGGGTGTGCTGGTCAAGGAAACCGATCTCGAGAACACCCTCTATCGCTTCGAATTGGAAGACGGTAGCGTTGTCGAACTGAAGGGTAACGACGAGGTCGAGTACGACGGTGAAATGCACACCGCCGCGAACCTCTTCGATGCCTTGAAGGAAGGCTATTACGGCAAGTTCTGACCCCGCGGAGAGGGAACACGTATGTCGATCGAAAATCAGACCGTCGAGGGCGAACTGCCCTTGGACGATACCAACGACACCGATCATTCGGCGACGACGGAAGGCGACACCGCCCCGGTCGAGTCGCCGGCACCGGTCGTCGCGAAGAAGGTCGTGAAGCGCAAGCCGGTCGCCCGCAAGGTGATCGATGAGACGCCCGCGCTGACCAGCGACACCGAAGTGAACGGCGCGACCAGTGAACCCGCTGTCGCTCCGGTGCGTGCCAAGGCACCGCGCAAGGCCGCCGCGCAGAGCAGCGGTTCTGCCGAGTCGACCGAGACCACGGCCGCTGCGGCCGCGCCGTCGGCGAAGAAGGCTGCCAAGCGTGCGCCGGCCAAGAAGGCCACCGCCAAGAAGGCGGCAACGAAGAAGGCACCGGCCAAGAAGGCGGCTGCGAAGAAAACGGCTGTGAAGAAGGCCGCGGCGAAGAAGTCCGCCGTGAAGAAGGCAGCAGCCAAGAAAGCCCCGGCCAAGAAGGCGGCGGTGAAGAAGGCAGCCGCCAAGAAGGTGGCAGCGAAGAAGGTCGCCGCCAAGAAGGCGACGAAGAAGTCGGTCGCCAAGAAGGCCAGCGCCAAGAAGGCGCCGGCTCGCAAGGTCGCCGCGAAGAAGGTTGCCCGCAAGGCTGCTGTGAAGAAGTCGGCCGGCCGCAAGGCCGCCGGCAAGACGGTCGCTCGCAAGGGCGCGGCCAAGAAGACCTCCGCACGCAAGGCCGCTGGCCGCGTTGCGAAGAAGGCCACGCCGGCCCGTAAGGCGGCGAAGAAGGCCGTCGGTCGCGGCGCCGCGAAGTCGGCAGCCCGCAAGAGCGCGGGCCGCAGTGCAACGAAGAAGACGGTCCGCAAGGCCGCCGGCAAGACGACGGCTCGCAAGGCCGTCGGTAAGAAAACCGCCGCCAAGGCGGTAAAGAGGTCCACTGCCAGTAAGACCGGCCGCACGTCGGCGCGCAAGAGCGCCGGCCGTGGCCGCCGCAAGTAAGTAGTACCCATCCGGCCCGGCGTGCGCGCCGGGCCGGATATCCCTCCGGGCGCGCCGCCACCGATCAGCAAGAGTAGAGAGTCATGGCGATCAAGATCGAAAAGAAGATCAAGGGCTATAACGTCGTCAAGCCCGAGGACAAGGCCGCCCCGGCCCCCGCCCCTGCGCCGGTGAAAGACACCGCGCCGGTGGCTGAAGTCATCCAGATGCACGAGAGCCTCGAGCGTCCGGAAACCCTCGTCGGCAATACGTACAAGATCAAGTCGCCGCTCTTCGAGCACGCGCTGTACGTCACGATCAACGACATCGTGCTGAATGCCGGCACCCCGCATGAGCAGCGCCGCCCCTTCGAGCTCTTCATCAACTCGAAGAACATGGACCACTTCCAGTGGATCGTGGCGCTCACCCGTATTCTCTCCGCCGTCTTCCGCAAGGGTGGCGACGTGACCTTCATCGTCGAAGAGCTCAAGGCCGTGTTCGATCCGCGCGGCGGCTACTTCAAGGCGGGCGGCGTCTACATGCCCAGCATCGTCGCCGAGATCGGCGGCGTGATCGAACAGCACATGAAGTCGATCGGCCTGATCCACGACCCCGAAATGAGCGAGGCCACCCGCCAGCTCATCGCGGAAAAGCGTGCCGCTTACGAGAAGGCCAGCGCCAAGCCCGCTGCCGCCGCTCCTGCCGAAACGGCCCCGACTGACTCACACACCAACGCCTCCGGCTTCCCCGCCGGCGCCACGCTCTGCGCCAAGTGCAATACGCAGGCACTGGTGCTGATGGATGGCTGCCAGACTTGTTTGAATTGTGGGTATTCGAAGTGCGGGTGAGTTAGTTCCAGCCCTACACGGCGAATAGAGGCTACATGCGGGCCACTGGCATCGGCATCAATGGATCTGATTCGAAGGTGGAGGTCGTTGTTGTGAATGCGGCTATCCAATCCGATGCCCCTAGTGACATCGATGAACTTGGGGCGCATGAGCGAGTTGCTGCGAGTATTGATCGGCTTATTGCGAACAGTTCGGGCGGGAAGACAATCGCGCTTGAAGGGAAGTGGGGCGCAGGAAAGTCAACAGTAATAAGACTCCTTGTCTCGAAGTGTAAGGCAAGGAACACGGCCGTCCATCAGTACGATGCGTGGGCGCACGCAGGAGACCCTCTGCGCAGGGCATTTCTCGCATCACTGATCGACCACCTCACCAACTTAAAGTGGTTGCCCGACGATAGGAGATGGAAGGCAAACTTAGATACCCTTGCCGGGAAGAGGCGCGATTCGGAGAAGATTACGTCTCCGAAGTTGACGGCATTCGGATTGTGGCTAGCCACATCGCTTCTATTGCTCCCCGGAGCGCTGATTTGTCTCGGGAAGAGCCTTGAGGCAATCTTCAACGCTCGCTCGATATATATCGAACCTTGGCCCTGTGCACTCTTCTGGCTCGGGCTCACTCTTTCCGTTTTCCCCCTCATCTTGTGCCTGGGGAATGTAGCTTATTGCAAATTTGTAGGTGAGCCCCGGCCAAATTATCTGGCCATTCTCTTAAATAAGCAGAGCACCATAGAAAAAATTTCTGTAACTGAGAGTGGGGATCAGACAACGATCGAATTTCAGCATTTCTTCAACGAGATCGTTAATTCTGCGCTAGGTGCCGACGCCACTCGGAAGCTCGTCCTCGTGATCGACAACCTCGATCGCATGAATGTCGAGCTAGTCGAGAATGTGTGGTCGCTCCTTCAGTCTTTTGTAGACATGTCTCAGTTTGCTGCTGAATCTTGGCATGCTCGCCTTTGGATCATAGTTCCAATAGCAGCTCCGCCAGACTCAGCGGGATCAGAAGCCCTTGGTCCCCATTTTAATGCACCGTTCCTGGATAAGATCTTTCAGGCCCGCTTCAAATTGCCGCCTCCGATCCTCAAGAATTGGAGGCCGTATCTCGGAAGTCGCCTTGCGGCAGCCATTCCAGCAATGTCCGTGGAAGAGCGAGAGCGAGTAGTTAACGTATTTCTGGCCGCTAGTGACATAGCGAAATTTCCAACGCCGCGAGAGCTCGTTCTTTTCGTCAATCAGCTGGTGGTATTCGCGGAACAGTGGAAAGATGAGTTTGCGCTCGACGTTGGCGCGGCCTACCTCGCTGAGCAAGTTGATACGCATTTACCGCTACTGATTGAAGGGAGGCTTCCACGAGCATCGGTCCAGAGACTGCTGAATATTGATCTTAAGGCAGCGTACGCCTGTATATATTTCAATACGGGCGATAGCGCAGACGCGTTGGATCTTCTTCAAAGGCCCTTGGCGACAAGCCTGGTTCTTAATGCTGGCGTTCAAGAGCTTGCGAGAAATCTAAAGCAACATGAAAGCTTTGCTCACGTGCTTTTGGGGGTCCTCGCTGAACTAGTGCCGCAGCTTCGTAATGACGCATTGAGCAAGTGCGTGGCGGCGATCTGCACAGTGGCGAGCGCGAATCAGTTGATCGATGGGAGAAAAGACGCAGAGAAAAGTCCTGCGGTTGAAGCGATTGAATCTCTACTTGTGAGCGAGGCTAGAGCCTGTGTTCGACAACTTGAAACCAGCATTTTGTTTAGCTCATGGATTGTTGGGCTCCTCGATTGCCTGAAGAGCTCACGGCATTACGAGCAACTGGTCTCTGAAGTGCAGACGAAACTAGAAACTTTCAGGTCCTACTCTTCGGACGAGCTCGCCTCCTTAGAAAAGGAGGGGCGGAAGGAATATCTCACGCAAACGCTGAACGGACTTCTGAACGTAGCTGAGCTTGGGGCGCGTCTAGAAATCTCGGAGTCCGATATTAGCGTGCCAGCGGTCGATGCGGGCTTCGCCAGACTGTTGCATGATCTCGGCGATTCGGTAAGCGAAGGTTTGGTCCGGAAACTCAATCCAGTGAACGGTGAGTTGGGCGCGACTCAATATATAGCGAAAGAGATTGTCTCCGGGGATTTCAGTTCCGTCGATACAGCATGCTTAAACTGGCTAAGGCTTCGAGGCGGAGACGTCCTAACAACCGTTGTACGTGCGATGGAGACGCTAGGCGAGCAAAGTGACAGCGTTACACCGAGGTATTCGCTTCGAATCACGGAGGCATTCTTCCGTCTGCTGAGCGAGGGCGCATCCTTTCCGCGTAGCTTCGATAACGAAATTACCGAATCTTTTGCGAAGTTGATCGCTCCTTGTTTGAGCGATGATGGTTATGACGCCGCGGCTGATTTGATACTCATCGCTATAATGTCGTGCGAGGTCGGGAGCGAAGATTCGATGAAGGCGCAAGTCGGCATCCTTGGGCTTGCGTCATTCTTTCAAGATCCGTCGACAAATCCAAAGCTTTTAAATGCATTAAAAGCGCGCATCACGTTGCGGAACCTCGCAGGGTGGCTCTTTAACTGGAGCTGTGTTTCCCCGGGGCTTGGTGCGCTTGCATCAGCTTACTTCCAGCCTAGAGCTACATTGAATTCTCACTTGTTAGAGCTTGATGTGAGCTCGTTAGATGCTGTGGACAATCTATGCAGCGCTATCGGTGACTATAAAGGAGTCGATCAATTCATAAGTCTTCGTAGCGACAACCCTGCACTTCTTGCTGCGATCAAGGCGCACGTGTCCGACTTCAAGAAGTGGAGGTGGCTTGACAGGGTTATTCGAACAAGTGGCGCTGATGCAGATTTAGGCGAAGTCCTAAGGGTGGCTTGCGACGAACTGAGAAGTCTTCGCACGGAGGATTGGCTGCCGGCGCGATATAATTCCTGGCAAGTTTCGCTCGCCCACGCTGTGCGCGATCGAGGACTTGATCCCGGTCTTTCTCGTTCGGGAGATCTCGTCCGCTCTCAGTTGGACCGGAGCGCTGGCGGCGAAACTGTCAGCTGGCCGGCCGATCATCTGTGGCGCTTCGCAAGCCTACAAAAGCGCGCCGTGCTTTCGTCTATTTGCGGCTTGGAGCTCGATAGGGCTTTCGGAGAGGGTTCTCATGTGCTGGAGGCAGGATATTGGGCACTAGCAAATCGCTTTCTTACTCGGGCCATCGAAGTATCGGATTCCGAGCGGGCCCGGAATTGCGTAGTGATAGCGATCGAGCGCATTGATCCTGCCGCTCTGAGCTGGCTGAAAGTAGCGCTAGTGGATTCGGCTCGACTGCAGGATTTGGTACGCGAGAAAGCTTTCAGGGAAGCTTGCTATGAAAAGATTAGAGCCGGTCTATCCATGCCGAAAATTAGCATCGAAAGCGCGTCTGCTCTGAGGTCCGTAAAGAGTGAGATCACACGACTTGTCCGAAAGAACAATAAAAAGCAGCGCGGCAGAGCGAAAAAAAGCAAAGGTGATTTTTGACATACCGGTTTGTCATATCGCCGCCTAATTATCTAATGCTAGTCGTATCCAGTCAGCGCAATGTGCTACTCCGCCAAAATCCTAGCCGACTTCCGCGCCTACCAACGCTTCGGTGGCACCCTCGACATGCCTGCTTTCGCGAAACTGGCAGGCTGGGCCGCGGAGGCCGGGACCTGGATGAGTGCCGTTCCGAAGGCCATGCGCAATGCCTTCCTCGCGTCTTCCCTGCCTGAAGATGAGGAAGCCAGAAGCGCGGCCATCAATGCCTATCGTGTCGCCGCGCTGGCGCAGGAATGCCTGATCGCCGAGCAGACTGATCGGCTTACTCGCGCCGAGGCCGTGCTTGCAGGCCCAAAACCTACGAAGAAGGCCGCCACCGAAAAGCGCGTCGCCACGAACAAGATCGCCGAAGCCCGCCGCAAACTCGCCGAGATTGGCGATCTGTCCATTCAGGACGGCTTCGACCGCATCTGGCCCGGTCATTACGCCCCGGTGTTGATCCGCGATCCGGCCTCCGGCGAGAGGAGGGTGGTCCGATGCGCTATCGCTGTCGGCTGCCCGGTTGGACGGCCACGGACGAACGCGAGAAGCCCGGTACGTACATGGCTCGGCGCGACAGCTTGTCTACCGTTTGGCGGAAGCTATGGGGTTACAACCATGCGGTGGTCGTGGCGAGTCGCTTCTTCGAATCGGTGAAGCTTCACGATCTTCAGCGCCGATCGCTCTCACCCGGCGAGCGGGAGGTGTCGGTCGAGCTGGAGTTCAGCCCGGAGCCTACGCAGGACATGTTCCTTGCTTGCCTTTGGCGGTATAGCGAACCCACGGACGACGAAGCCGGCTTTTACTCTTTCGCTGCCATAAGCCGGGCTCCACCGCCGGAAGTCCGGGCGGCAGGACATGACCGTTGCGTCATCGCCATCGAGCCGGAATACCTCGATAGCTGGTTGAATCCCGATCCGCAGCACCTGGCGGATCAGGAAGCTATTCTCGACGACCCGATCGACGTTTATTACGAGCACCGGCTCAGTGAACGGGATGGCTCGGCTGAGGATTAGCCTGCGCGCTGTTGTCGGCCACGACGATGCCACTGCCTGCGTCCGATCGCCGCGGTCTGCAAATACATATCCATCGCTTCCATGCGCGATTTCATCAGCGAGGCGCGCCACACCACGACGATGGAAAGTGAGGAAAAAGGTGCGTCTTCGCACGGCGGCTCTAGGGAAGACGCGCCTAGACGCATACAAGACTGCGCGCTGAAAAATGGGTTCAACGGGGCAGATGCCACCGAGCCTGAACATCACTTTGCACAGTCAGGTCCTCCCGACTGGCTGTACCCGGTCATACTTGTCGGGGCTGCCGCATATGCGCTGTTGAACGCAGTTAATCCGTAGAAAGTGGAAACTTATGACCAAGAATCTGCATGACGCTGTTTTTCATTCTCTTGAAATGACGTCGGCCGAGAGCACCACGGTTACCATCACGCTTTCCTACCATCCCAGCGAAGACGGCCGGGTGCGGACGCTCGGTCGCGTGGTAATTGCAAACGTCACGTCTTTTTGCAGCACAGTCGATCTTGCGCGCCAAGCGCGCCATGCGTCGTTTGGCAACATTGCCGACTGGTCGCCCTCGAAAAAGCGTGGTCAGACATTCTTTCACCTGGCCGGTGGCACCATTTCAATTTTTGGTGACGCACCCGTCGTTGAAGATATCAATCAGCCGTAGTCGATGATGTAATGTCCTTTCGAATCAGTTGTCGTGTGCGTAGGAAGTTCAGGGCGATCCGTCGGGATGGATGTGAAAACTGGGGGCGTTGACGTCAACAAAGGGTGTGGCAGCTACAGGCCCCTGCACAACGCAGTGGGGCAAGGCACTAACTAGTCGCAGATTGGTATCCGGATTGTGCGGGATCGCATGGGGCCGCTGAGGCGACGGTTGCGAGTTTTGGTTAAACCTACGCACGTGGTGGGATGTCCAAAGGCGCTAGTTGAGCCCCATAAGTCGCTAGCTCGACGTTCTAAAGCGTCGAGCCGCTATCGCGTTGCCCAGACAATGACGAGCCCCACGGGAATCAGCAACCAAAGCACCACCCCCAGACACCCCTGCGATTGCCGCGCTATCCCGCGAACCTCCATAGGCCGTCGAGGCTGAGTAGCTAGCCATGCCCGATGGCAGGGGCCACAGTAGAAGCGTTCCTTGCCCATTCGCCACGCGCCAATCGTGCGACGGTCGTGCGGAAACGTCTTGCGGCACTTCGCGCAGTTGTAATGGGTGCTCTGTGGGCGTCGCGGTCGTCGAAGGAGCCTCGCGAGGGAGAACACGACGAACACTGCGATAAGCAGATAGAGCGCTACGTTTTCCATGCGTCACGGATTCCCCTAGGTCCGATAGTGGCAGCGGCACGGCTACACCGCGTCGGACACCACGGCGAAGAGCCACGGTCGGGTGTCGGCGCATTAAACCCCGCGGCTCCGCTCCCGCGCCAGTCGCACCGTGTCGGAAAGAAAACGCGCGCTCGCGCGGTTGCTTTGTCTTGCCGGATTTGCCTATCGATCACTCGAGATCAGGAACGACCGTAGCGGTTTCGGTGGCGCAGCTTGCGCAGGCCTTGGCTTCGATCCACTCGCGTCGAGGAGGCCGAAGAAGCTCTCCACTGCGCACTTTCAGTCGCAGTTGTCTCACCGACTCACGTTGTTATTCGGTGTAGCCATCGACTGGCGACCATCGCCGGGACATGCCCCCTTTCTGTCCGTCAAAACGCCGTTCGTAACAATCGCGCATGGTCAGTCCACATGGCGATCACCCCGCCGCGCGAATCTCCCCAATAGCCCGATCCAGCAACGACACATGCAGCGATTCCGCGTCATAAAGCGCCATGACATGCTCGGTCGCACGTGTCATGGCGACATAAAGTAGTCGTGCTTCAAGCTGGCCGTCTTCGCCTTCGCTAGGCATCTGCCCGACACGCGGAATGAAGACCAGTGGGAACTCCAGTCCCTTGCTGCTGTGCATGCTGACGACCTTCACCGTGGGGCCGCCCTGAAAGAGTCTGGACTTGCCGCTCTTTTGCGCGATGCGCGCGTCGATGCCTGCACGGGTTAGCGCTTCATGGAAATACAGCGCATCGGCATCGCGGCGTACCACGATCGCCATATCGGACAGGGAGCGACCGTGAGCTTGTTCCTCGCGGATGCGCGCCACGATGATGGCCGCTTCGCCTGCGCGGTCGTCGGCGCGCAGCAGTTCGGGTATGGGGCCGCGACGGCCAGCGCTTTCCGGTGCGATCGTTGGCTGACCATCATCGCTGTCGGATGTTGGGTCGGACTGCGCCTCGATGAAGGCCTTGGCGACCGATAGGATTTCCAGAGTGTTGCGGTAATTGAGTTTCAGGATGGTGGTGTGTCCGACGGCATCGATGCCGACGCTCTTCCAGGAAAAACGTCTACGTTCCGCTTTGCCGTAGATGTTCTGGGTGTCGTCGTAGAGGACCAGTAGCGCATTAGTCTCGGGATCGACCATTTGAGCGACGAGGCGATACCAATCGGGCGCGAAATCGTGACCTTCATCGATCAGGATGGCGCCGTACTGACCGCGTGGCACCAGTCCCTTCTCCACGCCGTCCATCACCACCTGTGGAAAGCGCTCCCACATGCCTTTGCCCTTGGGCTTGTCAAGGTGGTAGGCCTCCATCTGCGCGTAGCACCACGCGTGGAAGTTGTAGACCTGCACCTTGTCTAACAGGTCGCGCTCGCCAAGAATCTGTTCCAACCGCGCTGCCAGCGTCTTGTTGAAGCAGAGCACCAGAATGGGACGCGTCAGTGCCTGCGCCAGATGCGCGCAGCGATAGCCGAGAATCATCGTCTTGCCCGAGCCTGCCACGCCATGAATGATGCGATGACCGCTGCCGAGCGAGCGCGCCAGTTGTTCCTGCTGGATGTCCATGACCTTGATGATGTCCGGAACATGGATAGCGTTCTTTGCCGATCCATCGAACAAGCCGAACTGGCCTTCGCCTGGTGCGACGCGCACTTCGGGAAAGAGATGCCAGCGCACGCGGTCGATCTGCGGAAGGGTGAGCGCATGCCTGAACTGCCAGGGAAACATGTCCCATAGACGCTTCTGAAGCGCTTCTGCATCGACGGAAGGCGTGAATTCGTCCTGGCAGATCACGAGAGCGGACGGAATGATCGCCCCCAGCCCAGCATCCTCGAACTGCTGGCGGGTGATGTTGGCGAGTACCACGCCATACGCCCATGGGCAGACCAGCTTGCCGGCGTAGGGCGACTCTGGTGGGTGCCGAAGCATGGGGTCGCGTTCCAGAACCACGCCAATTTCTAGCGCATAGAGCCGAGCCTGTGCGACCGGGTTGCGTTGATGCACCAGGCCGCGGTCCGTCAATAGCGTGAAGGAGTCCTTGCTGGACTCGTGAATCGTTTCCAGCTTCCAATCCTTCACTTCAAGGACCAGCAGGCCTCGCCGCGGATGGAACACGACGAAGTCGGGCTTGCTGTACTTGAGGCCGATCGGCACGTCGTACCAGAGCAGGTAGTCGTCATCGAGCTTCTGTTCAAGGCGCTCGGAAACGCGTTTCTCTCCCGCCGTCATGCGCGGCAGGCAGGTGGATCGTGACGGAATGAGCCTGGCCATCGTGGCCTCCCCTGGTCGACCGCCCGCGCCTTCGTCATCGCGCGTGCGGGTCATGCGTGATCTATCGCTCCGCACCTGTATCGGCGCAGCAGCGGTGAACTTCAGTCAAGGCTGACCATGGGAGCGCCCGGTCGATACGCGGATTCGGCAAGCCCTCAATCGGAGCGTGTTTCTGGCGTTGGCACCACGTCCATCGAGCCGAATCGGCCAGCAGGTCCGGCCGCTGCAAACCCACGCATCGAATCGGCGAAGTAGCTCACGGCAGCACGACGTGGCCGAGTCCGCGTCACGCCGACATAGGACAGCCCGATCGCGAGGCCGTTGCTATCGTTGCCCGGCTTCCAGACAGCGATTGACGCGCTGCGAAGTCTCCAGGCACGCCGGACTGCCGATCGTCCGGCTTCATGACAAGGAACGTTTCCATGCGCCACTCACTCCCCCTCACGCGACTTGCCGCTGGCCTGGCCCTGGCCCTGGTCGGCGCGATCTCGGTTCGCGCGACGCCTGCCATCGACGCGACGGGTGACACAACGATAAACACGCTGACGCAGGACGGACGCAAGCCGGTAGCGGCACCCACTTTCGCGCCCCTGTTCGCTACCGAGGCCGACGCACGTATCTTTTGGACGATGACCGAGGAGGCGCAGCAAGCGCCCGTTCCCGAGCCCCGCCTGGTGGCCAAAGCGTTTATCAAGGCGCACCTGAACGTTGACGGCGACGATTACGTGGTCGCTCATTTCGCCTCGGCGAAGACGCGCAAGGAAGGCAAACCGGACCAGATCGTCAAGCTAACCGATGCGCTGATGGAAGCCTTTCCCGAACATTCGCGGCACAGCTTTTTTGCGGCGTCCTCCGATGTGCTCGGTGGCGTGCTCAACGGAGGGGCGAGCCCGTCGCATTACAAAGCTTACGACCAGCTAATGCATAGCCGCAGTGCGATGGATTTCTTCTCCCATGTCGGCAAATTCCTGTGGAGCCGCGCGGGGCTTGGCTACGTCCGGAACACGCTTTTCGCCAAGGGGAACGTCGTCGATACCGCCTACGAGGACTTTCGCCTCCTCGACGACGCATTCGGCGTATTCCGCGCCAATGCGGGCTTCGCCCGCCGGCCGGACTTCCGTCTCTCCCAGATACTCGACAAGCTTGGGGTAAAGCTCACGATATTCGAGCTTCCGTACGTGAAGAAACTGCATGAGGACTTCGATACGTATTGGAAACGTGTCGGCCCCAACTGGGCGACGCTGGCGCGCTATCGATTCGTCGAGGAAGCTCGGCGTGCGCGTGCCTCCGGTGTGCTGACCCAGGCACAGTTCGAACGGGTCATGGCGGGCGGTGCGCCAAACACTCCTTTGCAAGGTCCGCTCACGATGCAGCAGTTGCGCGGCGGGAAACCTCGGTCGGTCCAGGCCCGTCGGTTCGATATTCACGGTTATACGTCGACCAATCTGCTGCGCTTCGTCAGTTCCGACAACAGCGAAGTGCTTTACATCCCTGGGCGCAGTCCGGGATTCGTTACCTTCGCCGACGAGGCGGGACTTCGACGCTGGGTGGCAGATCAGGCGAAGGATTCGGCGGCATTCGATGACCTCATGTCGCGCTTCTCGCTTTACGACCAGCAGGACGGTCTGTTCTGGTCGGGGGTGCACACGAGTTTGCAAAACATTGCCAGCGGTCATTTGCATGCGGAAGACAAGCTCGTCGACAACCGCAATGCTCTGATCAATGGCGATGTGTTCGAGGACATGCGCGCGCGCACCGAGAACAGGCTGCGCCACGACGCGAAGATGAGCGTCAGTACCTCGTGGGAGGCGTGGCGTACCACGCTGAAGCGCGGTGAAATCTTGCTCACGCCGCTGACCTTCGTGCCGGGTGTGGATGGGTTCGTAGTGCCCGTTACGATGATGCTCGATCTAGGGTTGAGCATCGATAGCGCGATTCATGGCCGAACGTTTGCGGAGAGAAAGGCGGGGTTGCAAGGAATAATGACTTTCGTTACGACCGCCTCGCTGAAAGCTACCTCCCCCGGGGTGGCCGCCCGACCCGACGTCGGGCCCGCTTATCAGGTGGATGATCTCATCCCGGCCAGGGAGTTCGAACAATTCGGGCTCGCGCCCATGGAGCGAATCAACGGTCGTATCGGTTACCCACTCAGCCCGGTGGGATCGCCGCGGTTGCCTGCAGCGGACGCGGAAGTGCCACAAGCCGACGTGCTGCCGCCGAATTACGATGAGGACGCGCCCTCGACCGATCTGGCGGCGCCTGCGGCAGCGAATCCGGCAGACGCGGGCTACCTCGTCCAGGTCGTCCCAGGGAGCTCGCAGCAACGATCATCCCAGGTCAACGAAGTTCTGAGGCGGAACATCGAGACCCAGCGTGCGCGCCTCGACGACTTTCGGGCGGAGTCGCTGAGAATCAACGGCCAGGGATACCAGGTGTCCACGGATCACTCCCTCGTGTATCGCTACGACATCCGCACGCCCGAGCAACTGCTCAGTGAGGGCGGGTTCGGCGCCTCCGGCAACGATGATGTGTTCGGTACCTTCAACGGTGTTCCGTCCATGTTGAGCACACCTTCCACGCGTGGCAATAGAACCATGCAGGCCGCCGACCGGGCTTATATGCATCGGATCATGGATCACGCCGTGCCGCTGCAGCCGGGGCAGGTGTTCCACGAATACGCGGTCTGGACCGAAGGGCGCGAGGTCGCCTCGGTGTCCGACAACGCCAATGTCGTCCCCTACGATCCGAGTTACGCCGAGGTACATTTCCCGCACGACATCGCCGCCCGCGATATCTACATCTTCGGCTCAGGCAACCCGCGCTATGCCGCCGCCATAGCTGACATCTTCGAGTCGCCTCACGTGTCCACGCCGTATGGCGTTCCGTTGGAAGCCCTGGTCGAGTACCTCGCAGGGCGACTCAACATCAACCTGCCCAACCGATTCAGCGAGCAGCGGCCTGCCCATTACCTGGATTTGCCGTCGTCTTCGGAAAGCAGCATGAACGACGTGCAGTCGCTTCCCTGAGCTCTACCCGTCTCCACGCCGGCGTCATGAGGGGCCGGCTTCAACGACAAGGAACGTATTCATGAGCCATCCGCTCCCTTTCGCTCGGCTCGCTGCTGCGCTGGCACTGGCCTTGGTTGGCGCGATCTCGTTTTCGGTGGGTGCCGTGCCGGCCATCGACGAGGCGGGCGACGTGACGACGAACAAGGTGGCGCGGGTCGACCAGACGCCGGTAGCGGTGCGTGCCTTCACGCCACTCTTTGCTAAGGAAGACGACGCACGCGCTTATTGGACGATGGTCAACGAGGCGCATCAAGCGCCCATTCCCGACCCACGCCTGGTGGCTAAAGCGTTCATCAAGGCACACCTGAACGTCGACGGCGACGATTACGTGGTCGCTCATTTCGCCTCAGCGAAGACGCGCAAGGAGGGCAAGCCGGATCAGATCGTCACACTGACCGATGCGCTGATGGAGGCGTTTCCCGAGCATTCGCGACACACGTTCTTCGCGGGAGTCGCGGATGTGGTGGGTCGCCTGTACCAGGGAGGAGCCAGCCCGTCGCAGTTCACTTTTATCGATCAGATGGTGCACAGCCAAAGCGCGATGGATTACGTCTCCCGTATCGGCATGTTCCTGTGGAGCCGTACGGGGTTCGGTTACGTGCAGAACACCTTCTTCGCCAAAGGAAACGTCTTCGATGTAGCCCTTCAGGACTTCCGCCAGCTCGACAGCGCATTCGGCGTGTTCCGCGCCAACGCGAGCTTTGCCGGCGAGCCGGACTTCCGTCTCTCCCAGGTACTCGACAAGCTTGGGGTAAAGCTCTCGCGCTCCGAACTTCCGTACGTCAAGAAGCTGCTGGATGACTTTGACGCGTACTGGAAGCGCGTCGGTCCTAACTGGGCGACGCTGGCCCGCTATCGCTTTGTCGAAGCGGCCCGACACGGGCGCGCTACGGGCGTGTTGACACAGAAGCAGTTCGAGCGGGTCATGGCGGGCGGCGCGCCGAACGTTCCTCTGCAAGGTCCGGTCACGATGCAGCAGTTGCGCAGCGGGAAGCCTCGGTACGTCCAGGTCCGTCGGTTCGATATCCATGGCTATACGTCGAGCAATCTGCTGCGCTTCGTCAGTCCCGACAACAGCGAAGTGCTTTATATACCTGGGCGCGACCCGGTGTTCGTTGCTTTCTCCGATGAGGCGGAACTTCGGCGCTGGGTGGTAAAGCAGGCGAAGGATCCCGCAGCATTCGATGACCTTCTGTCTCGCTTTTCACTTTATGACCAGCAGGACGGTGTGTTCTGGTCGGGCGTGCGCACGAGCCTGCAAAAGATTGCCAACGGCCAGTGGCATGCGGACGACAAGCTCATCGATAACCGCAATGCGTCGATTGCCGGTGACGTGTTCGAGGACATGCGTGACCGAATCGAAAACAGGCTGCGCAAGGACGCGAAGATGAGCGTCAGTACCTCGTGGGAAGCTTGGCGAACCACGCTGAAGCGTGGTGAGATTCTGCTCGCGCCGCTGGATTTTGTCCCGTATTTGGGGGAGTTCGTCATCTCGTCCACCCTCCTGCTCGATTTGGGTCTGAGCGCTGATAGCGCAACTCATGGCCGAACCTTTGCGGAGAGGAAAGCAGGATCGCAAGGGATCATGACCTTTGTTACGACCGCTGCGCTGGGTGGTGCTATCCGTAACTCGACTGCCCGACCGGAGGCCGGACCGAGTTCTCAGACGGATGACCTCATTGCGGCTCAGGATGTAAAGCCGTTCGGGCTGGCGCCTTTGCGGCAAGTCAACGGTCGTATCGGGTATCCACTGAGTCCGGTGGGATCGCCGCGCTTGCCGGCGGGGGAGGCCGAGGTGCCTCGAGCCGACGTACCGCCGCCGAATGACGGTGCGGGCGCTGCGCCGTCCGAACCGGCGGCACAGGCAGCAGCGCCCCCGCCTGACGAGGGCTATCTCGTGCAGGTCGCGCCCAGGAACTCGCACGAACGGTCGGTCCAGGTGAACGAAGTCCTGAGACGAAGCATCGAGGCCCGGCGCACCCGCCTGGACGACTTCCGGACGGGATCTCTGAGGGTCAACGAGCGGAGATACCGGGTATCGACGGATCACTCGATCGTGTATCGGTACGACATCCGCACGCCCGAACAACTGCTCAGCGAAGGCGGGTTCGGTGCGTCCGGCAACGACGATGTATTCGGCACGTTCAACGGCGTGCCGTCCATCCTGAGTACGCCTTCCACGCGTGGCAACGGAACGATGCGGGCCGCCGACAGGGCTTTCAGGCATCGGCTCGTAGACCGCGCCGCACCGATGCAAGCGGGACAGGTGTTCCATAACTACGCGGTCTGGACCGAGGGGCGTGAGGTGGCTTCGCTGTCCGACAATGCCGACGTGATCGCCTACGATCGGCGTTACGCCGAGGTACATTTCCCGCACGACATCGCCGCCCGCGATATCTACATCTTCGGCTCAGGCAATCCGCGCTATGCCTCCGCCATCGCCGATATCTTCGAGTCGCCGCACGTGTCCACGCCGTATGGCGTTCCGTTGGAAGCTCTGGTCGAGTACCTGGCGGGGCGACTCGATATCCATCGACCCAACCGTTTCAGCGAGCAGCGGCCTGCACACCACCTGGATTTGCCGTCGTCGTCGGAAGGGCACACGAACGACGTGCAGCAGCTTCCCTGAGTTCTACCCGCCTCCACGCCGGAATCAAGAACGTCCGGTTGCAAACCACAAGGAACGTATCTATGAGCCATCCGCTCCCCCTCACGCGGCTCGCTGCTGCACTGGCCCTGGCCATCGCTGGCGCGGTCAGCCTCCCCGCGCAGGCTGACGCGTCGATCACGCCCCCTGCCGGTGCGGCAGGCAAAACGACGGCGACCAAGGCGCCGCAGGCGACCTATCCGCATGTGACCGTGCCGACATTCGCGCCCTTGTTCGCGACGGAAGGCGATGCTCGCCTGTACGGGGCGATTTCCGCGCAGGTTTTCAATGCCCCCATTCCCGACCCCCGGCTCGTAGCGAAAGACTTCATCAAGGCGCACCTCGGCATCGACGGCGACGATTACGTGGTCGCTCACTTTGCGTCGGCGACGACGCGGAAGGAGGGCAAGCCGGACCAGATCGTCAGGCTGACGGACGCGCTGATGGAGGCCTTTCCCGAGCATTCCCGGCATACCGCTTTTGCGGGGCTCGCGGATGCGGTCGGTGGACTGAATGGGGGAGGGAAGGCCAGCGCGTCGCTGTATGCCTTTCTCAACCGTATGGTGCATGCACGCAGCGCGATGGACTACTTCTCGCAGGTCGGCACGTTTCTTTGGAGCCGCACCGGGCCCGGGTACCTGTACAACACCTTCGTCGCGAAGGGCAACGTCATCGACACCGTCTACGAGGATTTCCGCCGTCTTGACGATGCGTTCGCCGTGTTTCGTGCCGGCACCACGTTCGCACGCCGTCCCGACTTCCGTCTCTCTCGGATACTCGACGAGTTCAAGGCAAAGAAGGTGTTCGACGAACTTCCGTACGTGAAGAAATTACACGTCGATTTCGACGCGTACTGGAAGCGTGTCGGGCACAACTGGCCCTTGCTGGCCCGCTATCGATTCGTCGAGCAGGCACGTCATGCGCGGGCTTCCGGTGTGCTGACGCAGGAGCAGTACGAGCAGGTCATGGCAGGCGGCGCATCCAACGTCCCTCTGGATGGTCCGATCAAGGTCTGGCAGTTGCGTGCGGGGCGGCCACGCTCGGTCCAGGTCCGCCATTTCGATATCCATGGCTATACGTCCAGCAACCTCCTGCGCTTTGTTTCCCCTGGCAAGGGCGAGGTGCTGTACATCCCCGAAGGAAAGCCGGCGTTCGTGGCCTTCTCTGATGAAGCGGATCTTCGACGCTGGGTCGTGAAGCAGGCGAACGACCCGCGGGCACTCGACGACCTGATGTCTCGCTTTTCGCTCTACGACCAGCAGGACGGTGTGTTCTGGTCGGGCGTAAAAACCAGCCTCGAGAAGATTGCCAGTGGTCGGTGGCATGCGGACAGCAAGATCATCGATACGCGTAACGCGCCGATCGACGGCGATCCCTTCGAGGACATGCGCAAGCGCACCGAACGCCGACTGCGCGACGATGCGAGGATGCGTGTGGCGACGTCATGGGAAGCGTGGCGCACCACGCTGCACCGCACGGTCACCTTGCTGGGTCCGTTGGGATACGCGCCGCCGCTCGCGATTGCCGTTCAGGCGAGCAGCGCCGCGGTCGGCCTGGGCCTGGGCATCGAGCGAGAAATCGATGGCCGAACCTTCGAGGAGAGGCGGGATGGCCTGGCGGAGGGCCTGATCACCTTTGCGACGGCCGTTCCGCTGGGTGCCGCTTTCGATAGTCTGAATACCATTCCTGGGATCGGCTCCCATTCTCGTGTCGGCGAACGGCCTACCGCCCAGGGGCCGGAGCAGTTCGTGCTCGCGCCTCTGGACCGAATCCATGGGCGCATCGGTTATCCGCTGAGCCCACTGAGATCGCCGCGTTTGGCTGGAGGGGACGCGGAAGTGCCGGAAGGTGATGAACTGCCGTCGGATCACGATGAAGACGCGCCCTCTTCCTCACAAGGGGCGGCAGCGCCCGCGATCGATGAGGGCTATATCGCCCAGGTTGTGCCCAGGAGTTCGATGACGCGCGCGTATCACCTCAATGAGCGACTGAGGAACAACATCGAGGGCCAGCGCACGCGCATGGACGAATTCCGGAGAGATTCCCTGCGAGCCAACGCCCAGGGTTACCTGGTCTCCACGGATCACTCCATCGTGTATCGGTACGACATGCGTTCGCCCGAGGAGCTGATCGCGAATGGCGGATTCGGTGCATCCGGCAACAACGATACGTTCGGCACATTCAGCGGTGTGCCGTCGATGCTGGACACGCCTTTCACGCGCGGGCACGGAACGATGCGGGCTGCCGACAGGGCTTACATGCACCGGCTCATGGATCGTGCGTCGCCTATTCAACCGGGGCAGGCGTTCCATAACTACGCGGTCTGGACCGAAGGTCGTGAGGTCGCAACGCTTTCGGACAACGTCAGTCTCGCCGCCTACGACCCCACCTACGCGGAGGTGCATTTCCCGCACGATATTCCACCGCGCGACATCTACATCTTCGGCTCGGGCGATCCCCGCTACGCCACTGCCATCGCAGACATCTTCGCATCGCCTCACGTGTCCACGCCGTACGGCGTTCCGTTGGAGGCCCTGGTCGAGTATCTGGCAGGTCGACTCAATATCGATCTGCCCAATCGATTCAGCGAGCAGCGACCGGCCCATTACCTGGATTTGCCGTCGTCGTCGGAAGGCAGCATGAGCGACGTGCAATCGGCCCCCTGAACTCGCCCTTTCCGTGCCGGGTCTGACGGAGGCCCGGCCTCCACGACAAGGAATGTCGCCCATGGGGCGGAATACCTCCGCGTCGTTGGCCGTGCCTCCCCAGGGCGGCGATGTCGTTGAGGTGCAGCCGCTCCCCTGATCACACGTCACCCCTGGAACGGCGCTAAGATGCGCGCCAATGCGTCGACCCTGGCAGGGAGGCGCCGTCGCCAAGGGGATCCCAATGAATCGTGTTTACCATCTCGTATGGAACGGGGCGCTGCGCGTTGTGCAGGTGGCCTCGGAGCTTTCGTCGTCTCGCGCACAGGTCGCACGCGACGAACGGGGTGGGATGCCACGCCTGCGTGCGTTGTCATTGGCGTTCCTCGCCGCGGGTCTCGGGCTCTCCTCCTCGGTGGTTTCTGCTGCCCAATGCACGCCGCTCGACCTGCGCCCATGCAGTGCCGCAGGCGGTACGCCGAGCGTCGTCCAGACCTACGACCGTCTCGGCCAGGGTGGTTTCGGCAATGGCAACGGTGGCAACGCGATCGCGATACCCCTCGCGCAGATCGCCGGCGGGCTTAGCGTCAACGGGAATGGCGGCGCTGGCGCCAACGGCCAGGATTTTCCGAATGACGGCGCGGGAGGTACGGGGGGCAACTCGGGTACGAACGGGACGCTGACTGGCCAGAACGGCGGCGATGGCGGCTTCGGCGCTCGTGCCGGCGGTGGCGGTGGCGGCGGCGGTGCCGGCGTCTATAGCACCAGCACGAGTATCAGTATTTCGTCCGGCGTGAACATGGCGGGCGGGAACGGTGGCAACGGTGGTGATGGCCAGTCCAACACCGGCTCGGGCCCGGGGGGTGGTGGTGGCGGTGGCACGGGCCTCATCCTGGCGGCCGACGGCACCGTGCTGGTGACGGCGGGCACGTTGAAGGGCGGCGCGGGTGGGCGGGGTGGCACTGGCGGCGGCACCGGCACCACTATCGGTGCGGGTGGCGGTGGCGGTGGCGATGGCCTGCTGGCGTTGGGTAACGGCACCCAGGTAACCAACAGCGGCACCATCACCGGCGGCGTCGGCGGCGCCGAGGGCACGGGTGGCGCGGGGCCGTTCGATGCGGGCCAAAGCGGAGCGGGCGTGACTCTCGCAGGCGCGAACTCGAGGCTTATCAACTCCGGGAGCATCTTCGGTGGTGCCGCGGTCGGGCCTACCGGTGCAGCCGGCGCGGGCGTGATCACGTATGGCGGCGGGACGCTGATACAGAACGGCAGCCTCATTCAGGGCGGCCTCGCCGCGGATGGTGTATCTCGCGCCTCCGCGATCATCTTCAACGGCACACTCAACCAGTTGCTGATGTTGCCGGGAGCCACCCTCAATGGCGCCGTGCAGGTGAACGATGGCGGCGTCGTCACGATCAGCTCCAACATTCCCGCCAACGGCGGTGCCCAGTCCCTTATTGGGGACGTGCGGCTTCAAGGTGCGTCCAACGGTGCGTCCGTCGCGTTCGCCACGGGGCAATTCGACGCGGCCGGCATCAACGTCACCGGATCGATCCAGGGCACGGGCAACGTCACCAGTTCCGGCGGGGCGCCTCTCAGCCTGCACGCCGTCAACGTCGACGGTACGCTGAATCTGCAGAATTCCAATGTGATCGGGCTGGCGGGAAACATCACGACCACCGGTCAGCAGACCTACGGTGCGCCGATTCAACTCAACAGCGCGGTGACGATGCAGTCGCAGGCGGCCATCGACATCGTGGCGCCGGTCATCGGCACGTTCGCACTGTCCATCGTCACGCCGAACGACATCACGCTGGGCGCGGACGTCGGCTTTTCCAACATGCTGACGTCGTTCAGCGCCAACGGCAACCATGTCGTGGCGCAGGACAGTATCCGTGCGGGATCGATCAGCATCACCACGCACGGTGGCCCGATCGAGCAGAGCGGCGCGTTCGTCGGTGCGAGCGCCAACGCGTTCGACGCCGGCACGAACGACATCACCCTGATCAACGCGGGTAACGACTTCGGCAGCGGCGTATCGCTCGTCGGCGGCAACATCGCCGTGAACAGCGCTACCGATCTCACGGTCAGCAATGTGAGTTATGCGGCTAACGGCAACGTCTCACTGTCGTCAGGCGGAAGGGTGGTCCTGCCCTTCGATGTCATTACCAGCGGGGCAGTGTCGTTGACGTCGCGCGGCGGTACATTTGCAACGGGCGGACAGGTCAGCGGAAGCACGGTTGCCTTGCAAGGCGATACGGGTATCACCTTGAACCACGACGTGACGTCGACCGGTACGCTGAATATCGATAGTGCGCATGGTTCACTGAACCAGATTGCCGGCGCGGTCACCGCCGCCACCTTCACCGCGAATGTCGCGGGTAACATCACGCTGACCTCGGCGGGCAATGCCATCGGGGCCATCGGCAACGTCACCGCCGCCGACTTCACGCTCGCCAATACGCTCGCGACGACGGTGACCGGCAACGTCAACGTCAGCAGCGCGGACCTGATCTCGCCGCAGGGCACCGTCATCACGGGTACCCTGCGGACCGACGTGGTGACCCGGATCGGTACGGGCACGTCGCTTGCCGTCGGAAACGGCGGCACCAGCGGCACGTTGACCAGCGACGTCATCAACAATGGCACCCTGGTTTTCAACCGTTCCGACGTCGCGAGCTTCACCGAAGCGCTCGCCGGCAGTGGTCATTTCATAAAGGCGGGCACGGGTACGCTGCTGTTCGATGGTGACGCGGCACCGTATACGGGCGACACCACTGTGCAGTCCGGTCAGCTCATCGTGGGAAGCGTCGCGGGTAGCCCCGCGCAGTTGAACGGCAACGTGTCGGTCGACAGCGGTGCCGGTCTTGGCGGTCACGGCCTCATCGTTGGCGATGTTTCGCTGGCGGGTGGCGCATCGCTTTCGCCGGGTCATTCGATCGGCACGCTCACCGTGGACGGCGACCTCGCGATGGCCGACGGCAGCACTTACGACGCCGAACTGGGCGCATCGGGTGCGGGCGACAAGGTCGTCGTGACCGGTGCGTTGTCGTTGGGCGACGTGACGCTCAACGTGAGCGATGCGGGTGGCATGGGCCCGGGTGTGTACACGCTGTTCTCGTATGGCACCACGCTCACCACGACCAACGGCGGCCTGCATGTCGGCAGCGCGCCGTCGGGGCGCTTGGTGCAGTTGCAGTATCTGACCGGTGCCAGGCAGATCAACCTCATCGACTACACGGGCGCCACGCTAAATTTCTGGAACGCCAACGGTCTTGCCACCACGACGCAGATGGGCGGCGGCAGCGGTACGTGGTCGGCTACGTCCAACACCTGGACCGACGCGCAAGCCAGCATCACCGCGCCCATGACGCCGCAGCCGGGCTTCGCGGTCTTCGGGGGCGCGCCGGGTACCGTTACTGCGGACGCGTCGGCCGGCGCACTGGCGGTCACGGGCATGCAGTTCCTGAGCGACGGCTATCGCGTGACGGGCGACTCCCTGAACCTCGTTGAGTCAGGTGGTCCGGTCATACTCCGCGTGGGCGACGGTACGTCGGTAGGCCGAGCTTATGTAGCTGCCATCGATTCGGTGCTCTCGGGCACGCAGGGGTTCACGAAGCAGGATGCCGGGACGCTGGTGCTCAACGGTGCAAATACGTTCTCTGGCGGGCTTACCATCAACGGCGGCACCGTGTCCGTTCGCAACGATGCCAATCTTGGCGATGCCGCAAATGTCGTGACTATGATCGGTGGCGAACTGCGGATTACCGGTACGTCGTACACATCGACCGATCGTACCCTGTCGCTCCTCCCGGGTGGCGGCATCGGCATCGACGACGCAGCCAACGTCTTCACATGGGGCGGCGCGATCACGGGTCCCGGTTCGTGGCAGAAGACGGGCGCAGGTACGCTCGTGCTCGAGCATGCGAACAGTTACGGCGGCATTACCTGGCTCAGCGACGGCACATTGCGTCTGGGCGATAGCGGAGCCATCGGCACCGGCAACCTCGTGATGAGCGGCGGCACGCTTGCCTTCGGGGCGGATGGCCTGTCGCTTGCGAATGCCGTTCGGCTTGTGGGCGAAGGCAGCATCGACGTTCAGGCAGGCAACACCGCGACCTTGTCGGGCCGTATCGACGACAGCGCGATACCTGGAACGATTGGTGCACCCGTCGCTGGGTCCTTCACGAAGACGGGCGCCGGCACGCTCGTGCTAACCGGCACCGTTGCCAATACGGGCCTCACGACCATTGCCGATGGCACGCTGCACGTCGGCGACGGCGGCACGCGCGGCACCTTGCCGCTGAACATCGCCAACCACGGATCGCTGGTGCTCGACCGCTCGGACGATGTCGATTACGCAGGCACGATGTCCGGCGACGGCGCGTTTCACAAATTGGGCAGCCATGCGTTGCGCCTGACCGGCGACAGCAGCGCCTTTGCCGGCACATCGAGCATCGCCGGCACGTTGCAACTGGACGGCGCGCTGGGCGGCAGCCTCGCGTTCGCTAACGGCGCGGTGCTGACAGGTACAGGCAAGGCCGGTAGCGCCTCCTTCGCGGCGGGTAGCGAGCTTTCGCCTGCCGGTCGCGGTACGGTCGGTAGCCTGTCGTTCACTGGCGACCTGACGCTGGCGGCAGGAATGCGTTACACCGTCGACGTCACCGACGCCGGCACTTCGGACAGCGTGACCGTCGGTGGCAGGGCATCGTTGCAGGGCGGTTCGGTAGTGAGCCTCGGCAGCGGTGCGCAATGGCAAGCCAACACCACGTATCGCATCCTCACCGCGGTGGGCGGCGTGGGCGGTACATTCTCGAATGTCTCGTCGGATCTGGCGTTCCTCACGCCGTCGCTTGTCTACACTTCCAACGCTGTCGACCTCACGCTCGCTCGCAACGACCGCACGTTCCCTGACGTCGCCGTCACGCGCAATCAGCGCGCGACCGCCGCGGCGGCGGAATCGCTGGGCAGCGGCCCCGTCTACGATGCGATCCTGAGGATGGACAGCGCCACCGCTGTGCGTGCGTTCGACAACCTCTCCGGCGAGATCCGCGCCAATCTGCGTGGCGCACTGGTCGACGACGACCGCTACCAGCGCGACGCGATCAATCAGCATCTGCTCGTGCAACAGGCAGACGGCGCCGACGACGCCAGTGGCGCATGGGCGTCCGTGTGGGGTCATTGGGGCAACCACGACGGCGATGGCAATGCCGCACGCCTGAGCGCCAACGGCAGCGGTTTGCTGGTCGGCGCGGACGCGGGCATCGGCAGCGATACGCGCCTTGGCGTAGCGCTCGGCAGCGGTCATGTCTCGGCATCCGCTCGCGGCGATTCCGCCAGTGGCGACACACGCACCGCCGCGCTCTACGGTAGTGGGCACTACGGTAACGTGTTGCTTCAGGCGGGCGCGTTGTACAGCTACCGCGACATCGATACGCATCGCACGGTAGACGTCGACACCCTCGGCGGCCGCGTGGCGGGCAGCCAGCACGCGCGGTCGGCGCAGGTGTTCGTCGAAGGCGCCTACGAGCTCCGTTTTGATCGTGCGTCCCTCGCGCCGTTCGTCAACGTCGCTCGCCAGCAGTTGCGCACCGATCATCTGCACGAGCAGCCGGGTCCTGCCGCGCTGGACGTGATGGGGGAGACGTCCGCGCAGACGTTCGGCACGCTCGGCCTGCGCGGCAACTGGACGCTTTCCGACGAAGGCGGCATTGCGGCGTTCGGCAGCGTGGGTTGGCAGCATGCCTGGGGCGACACGGACACGCTCAGCCGCCAGCGCTTCGTGGCGGGTGGCGATACGTTCCATGTGGCGGGCACCCCGATCGCCGAGAACGCAGGCGTCGCGACGATGGGTCTACGTTTCAAACCTGCGCCGTCGGTCACGATCGATGCGTCGTACATGGGGCAGTTCGCCAGCCATGCAAAGGACCAGTCCGCACGATTGAGCGTGAACTGGGCGTTCTGAGCACGAAAGAGACGGTGGACCTCCACCGTCTCTTTGCCGTCAGGGCAGCGACGGCGTGGTCTTTTCCAGAATGCGCATCGACGCTGCGTTTTGCCTCTCCCACTCGGCGATGTCCGTCTTGCTCGTCGGCGTGTCGTGCACGATGGCAGGGTGGCCTTGGATCGTGCTCGTGGGTTTGTGCGCGGTGAACCCGGGATAGGTCGGCGGCATCCTGCTCGCCTGGGCCAGACGCGTGGCAGCCTGGGTCATCGAGGCACGCGTTGCCTCGAGCTGCGCACGCTGGATTTCGTTGAGGTAGTACTGATAGAGCACGGTAAGCGTCACCGCCATCGTAATCAGCGCAGCCGCCGCTGCGACCAGCGGCGAGTGGGAACGGCGGCGAACGCTCGGCCGGTAACGCGCGTGTGTCCAGTGGGGCATGCCGTCCATCGTTGCGTGTGGCATCTCGGGTTCCGCCACCGGGCCCAGCATGGCGCGGACGGCGCGTCCGTCGATCAGCCGGATATGGCGAAACTTGAATCCCGACTCGATGGCCTTGGGCGTGAATTCGCCTGACGTAATGATGATGGCGCCCGTAGCGCCTGCGGTGTGCATCACGCCGATGAGCTGATGGACGTCGTTGTGCGGTACCTGCCAGCAGTTCCAGTGCTTGCACTGCACGACGATCACCTCCTGCTCGCGCCGGAGCAAAAGGTCGATGCCACCGTCCGTGCGGTTGAATCCGCCGCCGGTACCGACGTGCTCCACGGCGTACCCGAGCCTGCGGTAATGCTCGGCCATCAGGCGCTCGAACGCGTCCCACGAGACACGGCTCAGCGCATCGTCATAACGATGGGTGACCGGCTTGAAGCCGCTCATGGGTGTGCCATCGGGTGTGTTTCCCCTTTGCCCCCGGCGACCGCCCCCTGCGGCCCGGTTGGACCGCGCATATATTGCACAACTCGGGTGACATTTCTGTAGGCGAAAGACTACGCGAAATCGGCGCTTGATAGTCAAAGTTCTAAATCGACGATCAACCGGTAATCATCGACAACGCCCATCCGGGCGAGTAGCATTGCCGTAACGCTATAGCTGGTGTCCCCTGGGACAGCGTTACCTGCCACGCGAGTGGTCCCGCCCGGTGCGGAGGCAACAGGGTCCAGACTACGAAGCCCCGCACTGCGGGGCTTCGCTTTTTTAGCGCTTGGGTCGGGTTGGGGTCGTGCCTCGCAACGCGTGACCCAAGAGTACGTTGAAGCGGATCTTCCCCCGGCATGGGTCCGGCTTCTTAGGGTCAAGGCAGTACGCGCTCTGGATTACCAGGAGCACGGCATTGTCGCCACGTCCTTGTCCTGCCCACTTTTTGATGTTGAAGAACACGCCGTAGCGCAGCCTCTCGCCATTGGCGTCGGTGAGATCCAGGCATACGAAGTTCTCGTTCTTTGCGAACGCGCATTGCCGTTGCTGCAGCTCGCGAGCGATGGTCCTCAGTCGCTTGGAATGTTCATACCGCTCAAAGTCGAACGTCCGTTCCTCACGGTCATCGGCGTACCGATTGCTCGGATCGTCGCCCTTTTCGACTTTCTTGGTAAAGCAGTGCATGCCGAAACCAACATGCACGGCTACGACGGTCTCCGGCCGTCCGTCCTTGGCGGGCATCACCACTTCGTACCGAAACGGATGTAAATGGTACAGGGGATGCTGCTTACCGTCCTTGTCTGTGTGCGGTCGCCATCGCATGAGGCCCGCACTCCAATTCACAGCCATGTGTCCATCTGTCCATAAGTCGATGGACGTATTCTCTCACGCCAGCTTCTTGCTTCTTTCAGGGTGTATTACGAAGCTCAGTGCGAGACCGGCGGAGGGGGCGGCACGATCGACGAGAGCAGCAGGGCGCCACGCTGTACCGTGACATACGCCGATGCCACCGCTTCGAGCTTGCCGGCTTTCAGTCGCCAGGCCGAGACCAGCCAGTCGTCGTTGACGCGCCAACCGATGTGGCCATGGCCTATGAAGCCCAGCAGCGTCTCGCCCTGGACATCGATGGGGAAGAACGTGGCGTCCTCGCCGTACATGTTCATCTGCCCTGAGGCGAGGTTGCTGCCGAAGGGCGGCAGTTCCGGATAGGTGGGCATGTTGCCGGGCGGTGCGAGACCCGAAGAGGACCGTGCGGCGGCGAGCAGGGCGGCATAGCCGGCTTTCGCGGCTCCCTTGAGCTGGCGGTCGAGCGCACCGGGGACCGGGCTCCGGTCGTAGCGCGTCGCGGCGGCCAATGCGGCTGTGGCGAAGGCAGCGCAGGGCGACTGGGCGGGCGCGCAGGCGCTGCCGGTCACCGCCAGGGTGTGATCGAAGCGCAGGCTCAGTACCGCGTCGGGCCCAAACCGTTTCCCTTCCCAGCGGCTGACGCCGAGGTTCGTCTCGTCCACCGACGGATGGCTGAGGACAGTGGCGATCACGTCGTCGCCGACCCGGGCCATGCCATGGAGCGACATGCAGTCGCTGTCCCATGCGCGGGGCGGATCGACGGCGATGGCGCTATTGCCCTCAAGTCGGAAGGGGGCCTCCGTCCAGCAATTCGCCGTCCCGCCGATAGAGTAGATCGAACTGACGGGCATCCCCGGCAGCTTGCGGTAGCCGGAGGACGCGTCGAGCTCTTCCAGCGCCTTGCGCAGTGGCGCGTCGGGGGTGAACGGAAAATCCTTTGCGTCGTCGATCCGCACCTCGGTTGCCACCGCGACCGGCAGCCCGGCCTTGTCCAGGTCGGCCAGGATGTCGCGCGATCCGGCAGGCAGGCGCGGCAGCGCCTCACGCACCCGGTCCAGCGGCGGTGGCGCCTTGGCGTCCAAGCCGCGAAGAAAGTCGATTCGGCCCTGATAGTCGGCCACGTCGGCGACCAGGGGCTTGCCCGGATGGTCGCGCAAGGCGCCGGAGATGGCCGCGTCCCGATCCGCCAGCCAGTGGCGCTGGTCGAGCGTCAGCGCGTCGCGCTTGTCCGGATGATTCGACACGGCGGCCCGGAAGGCTTCGCCCAATTGCCCGTCGAGGGCGGACACCGTGGGCGAGGCGCAGATGGCCTTTTCGATGGCCGTGGAGGCCTTGGTGCAGTCGAATCCAGCTGCCTGGGCCAGGAAGGGCGCCAGCCACAGCGTGGCGGCAAGCGTCAGTCGAATCGTCTTCAATTCTCTTCTCCATGAGTGCCGGCGCCCGGCGTGGGCGACATGGTAGAGGGTGCTCGGCACCCGGAGGCTGGTACACCGTGACCTGGGCCCAGCGTCGTTCAGGCACCACGTCGGAGGGACGCTCTCACCTCTTGCCGATAACGCGCTTACCTTTCACGGCAAATACGTTCCGTGACAGGTGTCACAAAACGACCCGCTGCGTCACATGGCCGTAACCGCGTGTTACTGCGGACCGCGTTAACGCGGTCTTCACGCCGGCTGGCACGGGCCTTGCTGATGGCATCCCCGCTCACCGACCAAAGCTGTCGTCCATGAAACGCAGGGAAGTTGGGGAGGGGCATCGACTCACGACAGGACCAAACACCCCCATGAACAGAATTTTTCGCATCGTCTGGAACCGGACGCTCGGCCAGCTCGTCGTCACTTCCGAACATGCTCGTTCCAAGGCCAAGGGCGGCCGCTCCGCTGCCGGCGGCTCCACTGCCGCCACCCTGACCCGCGCCGCCCTCGGCCTCGCGCTCGCCCTCTGCGGCATGCCGTTCGCCAGCGCGCATACGATTTCCGTCGGTTACACGAACAACGGTAGCGGCGCGCTTACGTTCTGGTACGGCACCTATCACGACCCGTCCGAGGCCAACCACTTCGAAGGTCAGTTCCAGTTGGTCGGTCCGAACGGCTACCAGCAGCTCGTGGACTTCACCCAGCTGGTCAGCTCGACGCCGACCGGCCTGGAAGATGGTGTCAACAATTTCTACGCCGCCGCGGCCACCGGCACCACGCTCACGCCGACGAACCAGACCGGTCATGGCGACGTGCTGACCTGGCAGGGCGTGTCGTTCAGCAATCTGCTTCCCGGCGTCTACACCTACACCTACGTGCCCGCCGCCAACCCCACCCAGGCATGGGATCCGTGGGACCCGGTGCTCACCAACGTGCTGACGATCAGCGGTGCCGACCTCAACGGCTTCCCGCTGCAGAACGGCGGTGTCTACGACCAGACGGATCCGGAACTCAACGATCCGAACTCGATCCTGTTCAACAACGGCACGTTCAAGCCGACTGAAGACACCACGCGCGGCCAGGACGTCACGGTGCGCAGCGGCGGCGGCACGGTCGATACGACCGACGGCAACGTCACCTTCACCGGCGGCGTGGACGGCAACGGCACGTTGACCAAGACCGGAGACGGCACGCTCACGCTCACCGGCCCGAGCACCTACACCGGTGGCACCGACGTTGCGCAGGGCACGCTGCAGGGCGATACCGGCAGCCTCCAGGGCCACATCGACAACGACGGCACGGTCGATTTCGCGCAGAACACGAACGGCAGCTTCGGCGGCACGATCGCCGGCACCGGCGACGTGGTGAAGAGCGGCACCGGCACGGTCACTTTCACCGACGCCAACAACTACGGCGACACCATCGTCAACGGCGGTACGCTGGCGCTTTCCGGCAACGGCTCGATCGGTACGCAGGACATCGTCGTCGGCGCTGCCGGCACGCTCGACGTTTCCGGTGCCAACCATGACACGACGGGCACGTCGCTTGCGGGCAACGGCTCGGTGCTGCTCGGCGGCAACGATCTGAACCTCACCAACGCGCACGATACGTTCAGCGGCACGATCGCCGGACAGGGTGGCCTCAACGTCAGCGGCGGTACGCAGACCCTCGCCGGTGCCAACACCTACAGCGGTGGCACCACCGTGAGCAACGGCGGTACCGTCGCCATCGGTAACGACAACGCGCTGGGCAGCGGCCCCCTCGTGCTGAATCACGGCACGCTGGACACACTCGCCGACGTCACCTCGTCGCGCGATATCTCGGTGGTCGGCAACGGCACGGTGAAGACCGAGGCGGGCACCACGTTCGCCCATGCGGGTGACGTCTCCGGCAGCGGCGACTTCATCAAGAACGGCGCGGGTACCCTGGTGCAGACGGGCGATCTCGACCATACCGGCGCCACGATCGTGAACGGCGGCACGCTGGTACTCGACGGCACGCACAACACCTATGCCGGCGGCACCGTGGTCAACGGCGGCGGCGTGCTTCAGGTCTCCAGCGACGACAACCTCGGCAACGCCAACGGTGGCCTGACGCTCAACGGCGCGACGCTCCACGCCAGCGACACCATGGCGACGTCGCGCAACGTTGCGCTCAATGGCGCCGGTTCGTTCGTCAACGATGCGGGCGACACCCTGACCCTCGGCGGCACGGTGTCCGGTAACGGCATGCTGGTGCACACCGGGCAGGGCACGCTCGTACTCGCGGGCAACAATACCTACACCGGCGGCACCACGATCGGCTCGCAGAGCCGCGTGGAGATCAGCCAGGACAGCAACCTCGGCAACGCCTCGGGCGACATCCGCCTCGACAACGGCACGCTGCACACCACGGGTAACGTCGACGCATCGCGCAATATCGTGCTCAGCCCGAACGGCGGCACCATCGACGCGGATGGCAACACCCAGTTCGCCACCACGGGCGGCATCGGCGGCGACGGTACGCTGTACAAGACGGGCGACGGTACGCTGCGCGTCGACGGCAACGCGAACCAGACGGGTGGTGTTGTCGTGTCCGATGGCACGCTGGTGCTCAACGGTACGAATGGTTACATGGGCTCCACCTCGATCCTCGCCGGCGCCACGCTGCAGGTGAACAGCGGTGCGGCACTCGGTTCGTCGCTCGGCGGCGGCCTGATCGTCGCGGGCGGTACGCTGGCGACCACGGGCAACGTCGATACGTCCAAGCAGATCGGCATGTTCGGCGGCCTCACGTTCGACGTGGGCGCGAACACGACCACGGCGGTGCACGGCGACGTGCTCGGCACCGGTCCGGTCGTCAAGACCGGCCAGGGCACGCTCGTGCTCGACCATGCCAACGGCTTCAGCGGCGACACGCGCATCGACAACGGCACGCTGCAGATCGCCAGCGACGCCAACCTCGGTACCGGCGGCCAGTTGATCTTCAACGGCGGTTCGCTGCACACCACCGGCGACGTGACCTCGTCGCGCAACCTCGCGCTTCAGCACGACGCGTCCGTCGCCGTCGATGCGGGTACGCAGATGTCGACCAGCGGCACCGTGTCGGGTGCGGGTGGCCTCGTGAAGAACGGTGCCGGCGTGCTTGCCATCAGCGGCGTCGCGTCGCACACGGGCGGCACGACGGTAAACGACGGCACGCTGATCCTGAGCGGCAACAACACGTACACGGGCGGCAACACGCTCAACGGCGGCACCTTGCAGGTCGCTTCCGATGCCAACCTCGGTGCGGCGTCCAACGGCATCGCCTTTGCGGGCGGCACGCTGCACACCACCGGCAGCTTCGCCACGGCGCGTAACCTCGACCTCGGCAGCAACGGCATCGTCGCGACCGATACGGGTACCACCCTCACGGCCAGCGGCAGCGTCGCGGGTGCGGGTGGTCTGGTGAAGAACGGCGCGGGCACGCTGGTGGTTTCGGGTGTCGCCTCGCATGCCGGTGGCACGACGGTGAACGACGGCACGTTGATCCTCAGCGGCAACAACACCTACACCGGTGGCACGGCGATCAACGGCGGCACGCTGCAGATCGCGTCGGATGCGAACCTCGGCAATGCCTCGGGCAACATCGCCATCAATGGCGGCAACCTGTCCGTCACGCAGACGATGACGACCGCGCGCGACATCGTGATCGGCTCGCGTGGTGCGAGCATCACCACGGCCACGGGTGCCACGCTGAACCAGCAGGGCGACATCAGCGGCACCGGTGGTCTGGTCAAGCTCGGCGGCGGCACGCTCGTCGTCAGCGGCAACAACTCGTTCACCGGTGGCACGCTCATCCAGGGCGGCGTCATCCGCATCGATTCCGGCTCGTCGCTCGGTACGGGTGCGATCCTGCTTCAGGGTGGCATGCTGCAGACCGTGGCCACGCTGGGCACGGGCCAGCAGGTCGTCATCAGCGGCGACTCCGGCGTGAACGTGGACGCCGGTACGACCACGGTGCTCTCGGGCAACCTCGTCGCGGCATCGGGCGACAACTGCTTCGTGAAGACGGGCAAGGGTCGCCTGAGCCTGACCGGCCAGTCCGATCTCGCCAGCGGTACCTGCGTGCAGGACGGCATCCTCAGTGCCAATGGCTCGCTGACCAGCAGCTTCGTGCAGGTGGACAGCATCGGTATGCTGCGCGGTGTCGGCCACATCGCTGGTCCGGTCAATGTTCAGGGCACGCTCGCCCCAGGTAACTCGCCGGGCACCCTGACGGTGGCCGGTACGGTGACCATGCAGGCTGGCAGCCGGTTGGAAATCGACGTCGACGGCCTCGGCACGGGCACGGGTCGCGGGAACTACTCGCGCGTGCTGGTCACTGGTGCGGGCAATCAGTTCATCGCCAACGGCACGCTGGCACCGACGATTCGTGGCATCACCGGCGACGCGTCCAACACCTACGTGCCGACGCTGGGCAGCACCTATCGCATCGTCACGGCGGAAGGCGGTGTCGTCGGTCACTTCACGTCGATCGATCAGCCCACCGACGGCCTCGCACCGCACACGCGCTTCCTCGCGTTCTACGGTGTGGACGGTGGTCATAGCATCGACCTGCGTGTGGCACCGGTGTCTTACGCCGAGCTGCTCGGTGCGAATGCCAAGCGCAACGGCCTGGCCGCTGCGGCGGCGCTGGACGGCAGCGTGCTCGCACAGGATGCCGGCAACGCGACGGTTGCGCAGAGCCAGCTGCTCTATGCAGTCTCGTCGCTCGGGGCCGATCAGGTGGGCCCGATGGTGAGCAGCCTGTCTGGCGAGGTTCATGCCGATCAGGCGGCCGCCGCGCGCAGTGCCGGCCTCGGCATGCAGCGTGACGTGACCGATCACCTCGGCACCGATCGCTCGGCCGACGTCGCTCATACCGTGTGGTCGAACCTGACCCGTGACGGCAACCGCTCCATCGCTGACGGCCAGGGCAGCGGCTTCGAGACCGGCACCGATCGCACCACGGCCGGTATCGATCTCTACGCCGAAGGTGGCACGGTGCTCGGTGTGGCCGCGACGCATCACGACACGAACGTGATCGCCCACGGCGGCTCGGGCACGATCCGCGGCAACTCGGGCATCGTTTACGCGCAGCAGGCGATGGGTCGTTTCGTCCTCGACGGCATGGCGGCCTATGGCACCACCGATTGGACGACGCGTCGCGCCGATCCGATGGGCGGTGCATCGCTGGAAACCAAGACGTCCGGTAAGGACAACATGGCCAGCGCGACCCTGCGCATGCCGATGCAGACCGCCAACGGTACGCGTATCGAACCGTATGCCAGCGTCATCTGGCAGAAGGTGGAGCGCGATGCAGTAAGCGAACACGGTTCGGCCGCGGCGCTTTCGCTCGACAAGCTCTCCGAGACCGGCACGCGCGTGCTTGCCGGCGTCACGATGGGCTCGAAGGCGTCCGATCCGCTTGCCACGACGCTGACCTGGCGTGCCGGCGTCGCGGTGGGTGCCGATACCGGAGACCTGCTCGACCCGACCGTGCATGACACGCTGGCTGGCCAGCGCTTCGATACGGCGGCTCCGGGCGTCGGTCGCAGCTTCGTGCAGGTCAATGCGAACGGCACCATGCGTCTCGGCAAGAACACCTACCTCTACGGTGGCCTCACCGCCGAGGAAGGCTCGCGCCGCTCCGCCTACGGCGTCACCGCTGGCGTGCGCGTGGCGTTCTGAAGACCGGCGGTCGTCGGGTCAACGCCCGGCGACCGCTTTTGATATCGAAGGCTCGCTCCCAAGGGGCGGGCCTTTTTTGTGCTTCGCGATATGCGGAAAGGTGCACCGGTGACAGGTGCATCGGTGGCAGCCAGCCTGCTGGCGAAAAGCCAACGAAGCGGTTTAGCGGGCGAGGCAAGCCCCCATCGCCAGCAGGCTGGCTCCCACCGGCACTGGCTTTTCTCGCTGTTATAGCGGCTCCCCCTACGCCGATGCTCTTACGCCCTGCGTCGACGCACCGCGTAACCGATGCCGAGGATGGCGAACCACACGGGGCTGGCGATGAGTGCTTGCCGGGTGTCGCTTTCCAGTGCGAGCAGCACCAGCACGAAGGCGAAGAAGATCAGGCACGCCCAGCACATCGCCACACCGCCCGGCATCTTGTAGCTGGACACGGCGTGCAACTCCGGCCGGTGCTTCCGATAGGCCATGTACGCCACCAGGATCAGCGACCACACGAACATGAAGAGGATGGCCGCCAGTGTGGTCACCAGCGTAAAGGCGGTGACGAGGTTCGGAATCACGTAGACCAGCATCGCGCCGCCGAGCAGGCAGATGCACGAGAACAGCAGTCCCCGCGACGGCACAGCAGCCCTCGACAGTCGCTTGAACGCCGACGGCGCATGGTCTTCCTCGGCCAGGCCGTAGAGCATGCGGCTGGTAGAGAAGATGCCGCTGTTGGCCGACGAGGTGGCCGAGGTGAGCACCACGAAGTTGATAAGGCTCGCCGCCGCCGGGATGCCGGCCAGCACGAACAGTTCCACGAAGGGGCTCTTGCCCGGAATGACCTGGCGCCACGGCGTGACCGCCATGATGACGACGAGCGACAGCACGTAGAAGAGGATGATGCGTACGGGGATCGAGTTGATCGCCTTGGGCAGGTTGCGTTCCGGATCGGCGGTCTCGGCGGCGGTGGTGCCGACGAGCTCGATGCCGACGAAGGCGAACACGGCGATCTGGAAACCCGCGAAGAACCCGCCGATGCCCATCGGGAACATGCCACCGTCGTTCCAGAGATTGGCCAGCGACGCGACGTGGCCGTCCGGTGAGCGGAAGCTCCACGCCACCATGCCGAAGCCGGTCACGATGAGGGCGCAGATCGCCACGATCTTGATCAGCGCGAACCAGAACTCCAGCTCGCCGAACAGGCGCACGGTGGTGAGGTTCAGCGCGAGCAGCAGGAGCACGCAGAGCACGGCCGGTATCCATGGCGCCAGGCCGGGGAACCAGAACTGTGCGTACGACGCGATGGCGATCACGTCCGCGATGGCGGTGATGATCCAGCAGAACCAGTAGGTCCAGCCGCAGAAGAAGCCGGCCCACGGTCCCAACAGATCGGTGGAAAAATCGATGAAGGACTTGTAGTTGAGGTTGGAGAGCAGCAGCTCGCCCATCGCGCGCATCACGAAGAACAGCATCACCCCGATGATGAGGTACACCAGCAGGATCGACGGACCGGCGAGGCTGATGGTCTTGCCCGAGCCCATGAACAACCCGGTACCGATGGCGCCGCCGATGGCGATCAGTTGCAGGTGGCGGTTCGACAGGCTGCGCCTGAGGTGCTCGGGGGACTGCTCCTGCGGATGCGACATCGGCATGCTCGGGTCGGGACGGAAGCGGGAACCATACGGGGCCGACCCCGCCGGAGCAAGGCGAGCCCTCAGCCGTTTTCGGCGCCGGGTTCCTTTGTATGATCGGGGCTCAACCCTCCCAAGGAACGTCATGATCGACCCGACCCGCCGACAACTGATCGATCGCTACATCGAGGCGTACAACCGCTTCGACATCGACGGCATGCTGGCCACCTTGTCCGACGACGTCCGCTTCGAGCACCACGCAGGCGACACGCTCGCCGTGGCGACGGACGGCAAGACGGAATTCGAGAAGCTGGCCCGCGTGGGTGCCGCCATGTTCGCGTCGCGCCAGCAGACGGTGCAGTCGCTGGAAGAGAGGGATGCCACCATCGTGGCGACCATCGACTTCCATGGCGAGATTGCGGAAGACATTCCCGATGGCCCGGGTGCCGGCACGGTCATCGAGATGCGTGGGCAGTCCGAATTCGGCTTTGCCGACGGGCGGATCTGCCGTGTGATCGACAAGGCCTAGCGATCAGGCGGCGAGCTGCCTCACGGCCGCGAGCAAGGCCTTGCGGTCGTACGGCTTGGGCAGGTACACCATGCGCTCGTCGAGCCAGGGGTGCTGCTCCTTCAACTCGCCCGAGGTCACGAGCACGCGCATGTGCGCGTGGCGCCGGGCCAGCTCCTCGCCCGTGATCCGCCCGGGCATGCGGATGTCGGTGAACAGCAGATCGGCCTCGTTCTGCTGTAGCCACGCGTCCGCGGCGTCACCATCCCGTACCGCATGCACCTCGTGCCCGGCGTCCTCCAGGATCATGGCCGAGAGCTCTCGGATGGCGCTGTCGTCTTCCACAATGAGGACGACAAGGGGGCGTTCGCTGGACATGGGTTCGCTCATAGATCGTGGCGAGGCAGGTACCTTGCCGCGTGTGAAGGAGTCGTCAAATCGATTCACGATTGTGACGTATTCCATTGTGCTTCGCCGCACCCCATCATGTGTATTTTTCGGGGGATACTCATGACGGCTTTGTCGCAGCGTACGATCGACGTGATCCGCAAGAACGAGGCCGCCTTGCAGGCCAGTTGGATGGCCAGCCTGGAAGCCAGCGGTCTGAGCCGCGATGCGCGTCTCCCGGCCGGTGAGCTGGAAGCGCAGACCCGTGAGTTCATCCGGTTGTTGGTGAGTTCGGCGAGCGTCGGCGACGCTGCCGGCCTTGCCAGCAACGAATGGGCCGAGACCCGCACCTTCCTCGAGCGCCTCTCGCGCAACCGCGCCCTGCAAGGCTTCGATTCGCAGAGCACGGCCAGCTTCATCTTCTCGCTCAAGCGCCCGCTGTTCGATCTGCTGCAGACCGAGTACGCCAGCGATCCCGCAGAGCTTGCCGGCCAGGTGTGGGCGAGCTCCGAGTTGCTCGATTCGCTGGGTATGCACACGATCCGTACCTTCCAGAAGTCCCGCGAGGAAGTCATCGCGCGGCAGCAGGAGGAGCTGCTGGAACTGTCCACCCCGGTGGTCAAGCTGTGGGACGGCGTGCTTGCCCTGCCGATGATCGGCACGCTCGATTCTCAGCGCACCCAGGTCGTGATGGAGTCGCTGCTCCAGCGCATCGTCGAGACGGGCGCGGAGATTGCGATCATCGACATCACCGGTGTCCCGACCGTCGATACGCTGGTGGCCCAGCACCTGCTGAAGACCGTCACCGCCATCCGCCTGATGGGCGCCGACGCGATCATCAGCGGCGTGCGTCCGCAGATCGCGCAGACCATCGTCCATCTCGGCCTCGATCTGCAGGGCATCGTCACCAAGGCGAACCTGGCCGATGCGCTGGCGCTCGCCTTGAAGCGATCCGGTTTCACCGTGAGCAAGGCCGGCTGACGGCCATGGATCGCATCCCTATCCTGCGCATGGGCGAGTTTCTGCTCGTCACCATCCAGGTCGACATGCACGACCAGCTCGCGCTGACCTTGCAGGACGATCTTTCCGAGCAGATTCGCCTGCATGGCTCACGTGGCGTGCTCATCGACATCTCCGCACTGGATATCGTCGACTCCTTCATTGGCCGGATGATTGCCACTATCTCCGCCTTGTCCAAGATCATGGATGCGGAAACCGTCCTGGTGGGCATGCAGCCCGCCGTCGCTATCACCCTGGTGGAGCTTGGCCTCACGCTTCCCGGTGTCAGCACCGCGCTCAATGTGGAGCGCGGCATGAGCCTGTTGCGCGACCGCGTGCGCTCGCAATGACCGTGCTCGCCGAGGGGTCTCAGGCGGTACGTATCGAACAGGACGTCGTGCTCGCGAGGCAGGCGGCGCGCAAGCTGGCGATCGAGTCCGGGCTTCGCCTGGTCGATCAAACCAAATTGGTCACGGCGGCCAGTGAACTGGCCCGCAACGCCGTGATTTATGGTGGCGGGGGGCACATGGACTGGCAGATCGTGCAGGACGGCCTGCGCAAGGGCTTGCGCCTGGTCTTCCGTGACGAAGGCCCCGGTATCCCCGACCTCACGCTGGCAATGACCGATGGCTGGACCTCGGGCGGCGGCCTCGGTCTGGGCCTGACCGGCGCCAAACGACTGGTCGACGAATTCTCGATCGAGAGCGCCCCCGGCCAAGGGACGCGCATCACTATCTGCAAATGGAACTGATCTTCATCGGTTCGCCCACCCGTATCGTGCCGATCGAGGAGGCCACGGGCGTCGGTCAGGCGCGGCGCGTGGCGCAACAGGTGGCAGCGGATGCCGGCTTCGATGAAACCGACAGCGGTCGCGTGGCACTGGTGACGACGGAACTGGCGACCAACGTGCTCAAGCACGCGGCGAGAGGCGAAATGCACATCGCGCTTCTTCCCGGCCATGGGGCACAAGGCGTGGAAGTCACGGCTGTGGATCGTGGGCCCGGTTTCAATCTCGCCGACTGCCTGCCGGACGGCTATTCCACCGGCGGCACCCGCGGTGAAGGACTGGGCTCGGTCACCCGGCAGGCCGACGTCATGGACATGTACGCCGACAGCCGCGGCGCGGTGGTCATGGCGCGCATGTACCCGAAGGGTCATGGCAAGGCCGACATCCGTTTCGGTGCCACGCAGCAGCGCATGGACGGCGAGTCCGTCTGTGGCGATGGTTGGGGGCTGGCGATACGGGCCGACCTCGTGTCGGTCCTGGTGGTCGATGGGCTGGGGCACGGTCTCCCGGCACAGGAGGCGGCCCATGCGGCCACCGATGCGTTCGTTGCGCATGCGTTCGACGAACCGGTAGCGCTCATGGCGGCGATGAATGACGCCATGGCCGGCACGCGTGGTGGCGCGGCAGCCGTCGCGCACTACGCCGTCGAACAGGGCAGCCTGCGCTATGCCGGCATCGGCAACATTGCTGGAACCCTTCTTGCCCTCGGATCGTCGCGGGGATTGGCATCGCATCCGGGCATCGTGGGTGTTCAGGCGCGTCGTCCGCAGCCGTTCGATTTTCCGGAAGCAAAAGGCAAGCTCCTGGTGATGTACAGCGACGGGCTGATTTCCCGCTGGAACGCCCGCGACTATCCGGGGCTGGCGTCTCGCCATCCTGGCGTGGTCACGACGCTCCTGCATCGCGATTTCAACCGCGGGCGAGACGATGTGACCGTCTTCGCCATGGCCCTGGGAGCCAACGCATGAGCGACCACGACGAGATCGAACGGCTGCGCGTCGAAAACGCAGGACTCCGCGCGGAACTCGAAGAAACGAACCAGGGCGTGCTCGCGCTCTATGCCGAGCTGGACAAGCAGGCGGAACAATTGCGCGAGGCCTCGGAGCTGAAGAGCCGGTTCCTTTCGTACATGAGCCACGAGTTCCGCACGCCGCTCGGTTCCATCCTCAGCATCGCCCGGCTGTTGACCGACGAACTGGACGGCGCGCTCGCACCGGAGCAGCACAAGCAGGTGGCGTTCGTGGCGAGTGCTGCGCGCGAACTGAGCGACATGGTGGACGACCTGCTCGATCTGGCGAAGGTCGAGGCTGGCCGCATCACCATCTCGCCCGCGTGGTTCGAGCTGATGGACCTGTTCTCCGCACTGCGCGGCATGTTCCGGCCGATCATGGATGCCACCGACGCCGACCTCATTTTCGAGGAGCCGACCGGCATGCCGCGGCTGTATACCGACGACAAGAAACTCGCCCAGATCCTGCGCAACTTCATTTCCAACGCCATGAAGTTCACGCCGCGCGGCGAGATCCGCGTGTCCGCCAGCCTCGACGGCGACGATCGCGTGCGCTTTGCCGTCAGCGATACCGGCATCGGCATTCCCGAGGAACTGCAGGCTTCCTTGTTCGAAGATTTCACCCAGGTCGATTCGCCGCTGCAGAAGCGCGTGCGTGGCAGCGGCCTCGGCCTGTCCCTGTGCCGGCAGTTCGCGCACCTGCTCGGCGGCGAAGTCGGCGTGGTCAGCACGCCCGGCGTAGGCTCCGTGTTCCACGTCGTCCTGCCCCTCACGTTGCCTGTGGAGGCAAGCGATGCCGCGGTCTAGTCATCTCCTCATCGTCGACGACAATGCCGCGACGCGCTACGCGATGCGTCGCACGATGGAGCGTCACGGCTACAAGGTCGTGGAGGCGGGCACGGGCTCGGAAGGCCTTGCCTTGCTGGCGACGCAGGAGTTTGCTGCAGTGATTCTCGACGTGAATCTGCCCGACATGAGCGGATTCGACATCGTGAAGCATCTGCGCAGCGCGCCGGAAACCATGTTGTTGCCGGTGATCCACGTGTCCGCCGCATCCATCGATACCGGCGACCTGATTACCGGACTCGACAACGGCGCGGATGCCTATCTCATCCATCCGGTCGACCCGGACGTGTTACTGGCGACGCTGCGCACACTGATCCGCGTCCGCGACACCGAGGACGCGTTGCGCGCGGCCGAGGCGCGGTTCCGCGAGATATTTACCAATATTGCCGCGCCTATCGCGGTGGTGAACGGCGATCTGGGTATCGTGGAGTGCAACGAGGCGTTCGAGCGCATGCTCGACGAATCGGGTTGCGACGACCGTCTGGGTGCCTGCTTCGAGACGGGCCAGGACGAGACGCTGGCGGAGATGCGCGCGGCACTCGCAGCGAAGCAACGTTGGCGCGGTATTCTCTGCATCCGTTCGCGCAACGGGACGCGCGAAACCGAATGGCGTGTGAGTCCATACCGCGGCGAGACCGGACTGGTGTTCGTCGAGGACGTGACCGAGCAGCGTCGGCGCGAGCGCGACCAACTGGAACGCATCGACAGCGCGCACAGCCAGCTCGCGATCGAGATCGCGCAGCGCGCACGCACCGAGTCGCAGTTGCTGCAGGCGCAGAAAATGGACGCGCTCGGCAAGCTCACCGGTGGCATCGCGCATGACTTCAATAACCTGCTGACAAGCATCATCACCGGCATCGATCTCATCAATCGCCAGGTGGAGGCGGGGCGCACGGAAAAGGTCCAGCGCTTTGCGGATGCGGCGCTCGGTTCCGCCCGCCGTGCAGCGGCGCTGACCCATCGCCTGCTGGCCTTTGCACGACAGCAGCCACTGGATGCGAAGGCGATCGACGTCAATCGCAGCATCCGATCGTTGGACGACATGCTGCGTCGGACACTGGGCGAACGGATCGTGCTGGATCTGGAACTCGCCCAACTACCGATGGTGGCCGAGGTGGATGCGAACCAGTTGGAGAACGCGGTCATCAACCTCGTCATCAACGCGCGCGATGCGCTTCCCGATGGCGGCGTGATCCGCGTACATACGTCACGCCGACGCATCGAGAACGACACCGCCCTGGCATCGGGTGACTACATCGAACTCATGGTGTCAGACGACGGGACAGGTATCGACCCGGATACCTTGGAAAAGGTATTCGAGCCGTTCTTCACCACCAAGCCGTTGGGTCAGGGTACGGGCCTCGGCCTGTCGATGATCTATGGCTTCGCGCGCCAGTCCGGTGGCGAGGCGCGCATCCACAGCACACTCGGCCGGGGCACCGACGTTTCCCTGCTGCTTCCCGCCAGCCAGGCGGAAGCGGAGGTTGAGGCGCCGATCGTCGAATCGATAGGCGGCGGCCAGGGCGAGCGGATCCTGCTGGTGGAGGACACGAACTCGTTGCGTGTGCTCACGGCCGAAGTGCTGACCCAGGCCGGATACGCCTGCGTGGCTACCGACGACACGGACTATGCGCTACGCCTGCTGCGCGGCGACGAATCGTTCGACCTTCTGCTTACCGACATCGGCATGCCGGGCATGGACGGTCGCGAACTCGCGGAGGCGGCGCGCGCGTGGCGGCCGTTCATGCCGGTACTGCTCATGACCGGCTATGCGGAGAATGCCATGGAGCGCTCACGCTTCATCGGCAAGGGCATGGACCTTTTGTCCAAGCCGTTCGAGATCGACGTACTGCTTGCCCGCATCCGGGGCATGCTGAACTGACCCGATGTCGTCACCACTACGGTGACGACATCGCCGTCCGTGTATCGCTTAGAAGCCTTCGAGCACGATCTTGCCTCGCGCCTTGTGGCTTTCGATGAGCTGGTGCGCACGACGCAGGTTCTCGGCGTTGATGGTGCCGAAGTGTTCGCCGAACGTGGTACGCAAGGTGCCGTCGTCGATCAGTGCCGCTACCCGATCGAGGATCTCGTGCTGCTTACCCATGTCCGGTGTCTGGTAGGTGGAACGGGTGAACATCGATTCCCAATGCAGCGACACCGCCTTGCGCTTGAGCTTCGTCGCGTCGAGGGACGCCGGATCGTCGATGAGGCCGAACTGACCCTGCGGCGTGATGATCTCCACGATCTGCTCGTAGTAGTCGTCGGTGTGGGTCAGGCTGAGCACGTGGTCGACCTGCGACAGACCCAGTGCTTCCAGCTGCGGCGCCAGCGGCTTGCCATGATCGATCACGTGATGCGCGCCAAGATCGCGTACCCACTGGGCGGTTTCCTCGCGCGACGCCGTACCGATTACCTTGAGCTTGGTGAGCCGGCGAGCGAGCTGCACGAGAATCGAGCCCACGCCACCACCCGCGCCGATGACGAGGAGGGACTCGCCGTCATGGCCGTGCTCGGCAATCTTCAGCCGGTCGAACAGCAGCTCCCAGGCGGTAAGTGCGGTGAGCGGCAAGGCGGCGGCATGAGCGGCGCTCAAGGACGCCGGCTTGTGGCCGACGATGCGCTCGTCCACGACTTGGAACTCGGCGTTGCTGCCCGGCCGCAGAAGGGAGCCGGCGTAATAGACCGTGTCGCCCGCCTTGAACAGGCTGACGTCGCTGCCGACCGCCACGACGCTGCCTACCGCATCGAAGCCCAGCACGCGTGGTTCGGTCACCGGCATGTTCTTGCGGACCTTGGTGTCCACGGGGTTCACCGACACCGCTTGCACCGCCACCAGCAGGTCGCGCGGACCCGGCGCGGGACGCGGCAGGTCCATGTCGATGAGGGCGCCGGGCTGGTCGATGGGCAGGCCGTTCTGCGTGTAGACGATCGCTTTCATGGGAGGGTCTCCGTTGGGATGACGACCATCCTCCCCCTTTCGGCCGGACCGGAAAACCGGCGCGGGGCGGGATCAGTTTCGTCGCTTCGTTGAAAATCGCCGGGGGCTCTCCAAAAAACCGATATCTTCCGCGGCCGCTTCCACCTATGATCCGGCCCCACGATCGGCAGTCGTTTTCAGGGGAACGGAATGTCGGAGGGGAAATCGAGCGTGCTCGTCGACCGCCGCTTCGTGGCGGAGATGGACGCGCTGCAGAAGTTCGGGCGCCTCGAAAAGGCCGCCCAGTTGGGGGACGTCGAGGCGCAGTTTCACGTAGGCCGCACCTATGCGGCCGGTGAGCACGTGGCCCAGGATCACCAAAGAGCGACGCAATGGTTTCGCCGCGCGGCCGAGCAGGGGCACCGGGAAAGCCAGTGCCAACTCGCGGTGCATTACGCGGAAGGCCTGGGTGTCCCGCGCGATCCCTTTGAAGCCACGAGCTGGTACCGACGCGCCGCCGACGCTGGCCTGGCCGAAGCGCAGTGCGCGCTGGGCACGTCGTACGCCCGCGGGCAGGGTGTGGCCGCCGATCGCAAGGAGGCCTTGCGCTGGTGGGGCCTCGCCGCCGACCAGGGACACGTGCAGGCGTGCGTGAACCTCGGCGTGTCGCATTATTTCGGCCGTGGCGTGCCACGCGATGCGGAGCTGGCCTTCGCCTTCTACAGCAAGGCGGTAGAGCGCGGCGATCCCGAGGCCCGAGGCTATGCAGACGCCTTGTGCAGCCTGGCGCACATGTTCGGCGACGGCATCGGTGTGGCACGCGATCCGGCACAGAGCGCCTTGCACTACCGGCGCGCTGCGGAACTCGGCAACGGTACGGCCCAGTTCGCCCTGGGCAAGCTCTTTCTCGAAGCCAGCGGTCTGCCGGAGGATCGTGAGCAGGCACGCTACTGGTTCGCCCGTGCCGCGGAGCAGGGCGACAGTGAGGCCCGCAGGCACCTGGCGGAACTCGATGCCGCCGAACCCACGGACGATCCGGCGTCGGGCAACCTGGCACGGCTCGGGCCGCAGGAACCGGCTGCGCAGTTCCTGCTTGGGCAGCGTCTTGCCGCGGGTGACGGTGTCGCGCGCAACGATCGTGAGGCGGTGCGCTGGCTTTCGACGGCAGCGGACCGCGGACACGTACCCGCGCAGTTCGCGCTGGCGCGGATGATCGACGGAGGACGCGGCACGCCACGCCAGATCGACGAGGTGGTGCGCCTTCTTCGCGGTGCCGCCGGTGCAGGCCATGCCGACGCCCAGTTCGAACTGGGTCTGCTGCATGAGCGCGGCGACGGCGTGCGCCGCAATCTGGCCATTGCGCGCGCGTGGTACCGGAAAGCCGCGGCACGCGGGCATCTGAAGGCGCTGCGCAAACTGGAGCGCCGCCCCTGGTGGCGGTTCTGGTAGGCAGAAACCCACCTGCTGTTGCCGTTATCCCCATCGCCAGCAGGCTGGCTCCCACCAAGCCAGGTCCCCACTCGCTTCCATCGCCGGCACAGGGGTTCCC
>NZ_FPIS01000002.1:296982-1071505 GCF_900119235.1 Luteibacter sp. UNCMF366Tsu5.1
AACCCGCCTGCTGTTGCTGCTATCCCCATCGCCAGCAGGCTGGCTCCCACCAAGCCAGGTCCCCACTCGCTTCCATCGCCGGCACAGGGGTTCCCATGGTGGTGGGAGCCAGCCTGCTGGCGATCGGGGGCTTGGCGATCGCAGGAACCTGCGGCCGTGACTTCCGGCGCTTCCGTGGCCCCTGACCGGGGAGGACCATCGGCGGAGCGACCGCCGACGGATGTCCGTCGGGGTGCGAACCCAAGGGCTTTCAACATGCGTACTCCTCTCGTCAGCGCGATCGCCTTCGCGCTTGCCGGACTTTCGCTTGCTACCGTCGCCGCGCCGGTGACGGATGCGAACCAACTCGCTACCACCCAGTTGCCGCGCACCGTGCGTCCCACGCATTACGACGTGTCCATCGCGCCGCACGCGGACAAGCTGGCGTTCGACGGCACCGTAAGCATCGCCATCGATGTGCTCGAACCTACCCCGTCGATCACGCTCAACGCGATGAACATGGACTTCGCCAAGGTCGCGCTGGCGCCAGCGAAGGGCAAGGCCGTGTTCGCCGCGCCCAAGGTAGCGGTAGACGAGAACGCGCAGACGGCGACCTTCACCTTCGACCATGCGATTCCCGCCGGCAGCTACGTCCTCACGATGAGCTACACCGGCAAGATCGGCACGCAGGCCAACGGCCTGTTCGCCATCGACTACGACACGAAGTCCGACGGCAAGAAGCGCGCGCTTTACACGCAGTTCGAGAACTCCGATGCGCGCCGCTTCATTCCTTCGTGGGACGAGCCGGCCTACAAGGCCACCTTCACCCTGAAGGCCACGGTGCCGGCCAAGCAGATGGCGGTAAGCAACATGCCGGTGGCGAAGCGCAAGGACCTGGGTAACGGCCTGGCCGAAGTCACCTTCCAGCCGTCGCCGAAGATGTCCACCTATCTGCTGTTCTTCGGACTCGGCGACTTCGATCGCGCGACCACGAAGAGCGACGGTGTGGAGATCGGTGTCATCACGCAGAAGGGTCTGACCTCGCAGGCGCAGTTCACGCTGGAAACCGGCAAGGCAGTGCTGCAGGAATACAACGCGTACTTCGGCGTGCCGTATCCGCTGCCCAAGCTCGACAACATCGCCTCGCCGGGGCAGAGCCAGTTCTTCTCCGCCATGGAGAACTGGGGCGCGATCTACACCTTCGAATACGCGCTGCTCCTCGATCCGACCATTTCGACGCAGTCGGACAAGCAGGAAGTCTTCAATACCGCCGCGCATGAAATGGCGCACCAGTGGTTCGGCGATCTGGTGACCATGCGCTGGTGGGACGACCTCTGGCTCAACGAAGGCTTCGCCTCGTGGCTGGCCTCGCGCACGACCGAGCGCCTGCATCCGGAATGGCATACCAACCTCGAAGCGGTCTTCATCCGTGAAGGCGCGATGTCGCGCGATGCCGTCGCCACCACGCACCCGGTGGTGCAGCACGTGGAGACGGTGGAGCAGGCCAGCCAGGCGTTCGACTCCATCACCTACGCCAAGGGCGAGTCGGTGATCCGCATGCTGGAAGCCTATGTCGGTGCCGATACCTGGCAGAAGGGCGTGCAGGCGTACATCAAGGCGCACGCGTATTCGAACACGGTGTCGGACGATCTGTGGAAGGAAATCGATGCGGCTGCCGGCAAGCCGGTAAGCACCATCGCGCATGACTTCACGCTTCAGCCGGGCATTCCGCTCGTCCGCGTGGAATCGGTCTCCTGCGCGAACGGTTCGACCACATTGAAGCTCTCGCAAGGCGAGTTCACCCGCGATCGCCCGGACAAGAAGCCCCTGGCCTGGCATGTGCCGGTCATCGCGAAGACGCTCGGCGGCGCGCCCGCGTCCACGTTGCTGCAGGATGGTTCGGGCACGCTCACCGTCGCGGGTTGCGCACCGGTGCTGGTGAACGCCGGTCAGACCGGTTACTACCGCACGCTGTACGCGCCGGCCCAGATCAAGGCATTGCAGGGCGTGTTCGCCAAGCTCGATCCGATCGACCAGCTCGGCGTCACCGCCGACGTGTGGGCGCTCGGCATGGGCGGACTGCAGCCTGCCTCCGACGTGCTCGATCTCATCAAGGCCACACCGCTGGATGCCACGCCGCTGCTGTGGGATGGCATCGCCAGCGACTTCTCCACACTCGACGACTACTACGAAGGCGACGCGAAGCGCCAGGCCGCGCTGCGCAAGTACGCGATCTCGCGGCTCGCGCCGAAGTTCGAGCAGGTCGGTTGGGATGCGAAGCCTGGCGAGGACGCGCCGGTGGCGATCCTGCGCGCGCAGCTCATCGGTACGCTCTCGCACCTGGGCGACGCGAAGGTCATCGCGGAAGCGCGCCGTCGCTACGAAACGGACAGCATGCCACCGGAACTGCGCAAGTCGATTCTTGCCGTGGTCGCCGCGCATGCGGATGCCGCCACGTGGGACAAGCTGCACGAAGCCGCCAAGGCGGAGAAGACGCCGCTGGTGAAGGATCGCCTGTACGCGTTGCTGGCAACGCCGGAGGACGAGGCCTTGACGAAGCGTGCGCTCGAACTGGCCCTCACCGACGAACCCGGTGCGACCAACAGCGCGGGGATGATCTCGGCGGCAGCACGCAAGCATCCCGAGCTGGCCTTCGACTTCGCGGTGGCGCACAAGGCCGCCGTGGATAAGTTCGTCGATTCCACGTCGGCCTCGCGTTACTACCCGATGCTCGCGGGCGGCTCGCTGGATCTCGCCACGATCGACAAGATCAAGGCGTTTGCCGACAAGTACATCGCACCGACCTCGCGTCGCGATGCCGAAACCAGCATCGCGAACATCCGCTATCGCGCGATGGTGCGCAAAGAGCGTCTGCCGGCCGTGGACGCCTGGCTGAAGAAGAACGGCTGATCGTTAGTTAGCTGCAGCGATACCGTGCGGCCGCCCTCCATGGGCGGCCGCACGTCGATGGAGTTCTGTCTCACAGGGGAGGGTGGGAGCCACCCTGGTGGCGAAGAGCCGACGAAGCGGTGTAGCCGTGAGCCAGGCCCCCATCGCCAGCAGGCTGGCTCCCACCAGCAAGTTCGAGGGATTCTCTGTGGGAGCCGCTACAGCGGCGAGAAGCCAACGAAGCGGTGAAGCCAAAACGCACATTGCGCCGCGTATCACCACACATCGAGGCAAGCTTCCCTCGCCGCCATGGCGGCTCCTACAAGCGGCTCACTTGTCAGAGTCGCTAGCCTGCCGCGTCGCAGGCGGCCAGCAGCGCGTCGCGGAAGCAACGCGCGTCCAGCAGGCGTGCGGCGAGCGTGCCCTTGAAGACGTCACCCGAGCCGCAGGTCGGCACGCGGTAAAGGTCCGCGGCGTCGCCATGCCGGTCCGCGCCGTGCGAGACGAGGCAACTGCGATCCAACGACACCACCACGGTTCCCGCACACAGCCGGCGGGCGAGGGCGTTGATCGTCGTGTCGTCCATGCCGGTCACCGCCTGCGCGGTGATGTCGATGGAGAGGAAGCGACCGCACACGCGGGCGAATTCATGCACGTCCAGCAGCAGCACGTCGGTGCTGGCGAATTCGCGGACGGACAGGCCGGCAGGCAGCGGGCCTGGATCGAGGATGCGCAGCAGACGTTTCTCGCCTGCGCGTTCCAGTGTGGCCGCCACCGCGTCGATGTTGGCCTCGGTGGAAATGAGCAGGATGCGCGCCTCGTCCATCAGGTCGTCCTGCGCGGCGACGAAGTCGGCATCCAGATGCTCGTTGGCGCCGGAGGACAGCACCGAGAGCAATGCGCCGCGCGGATCGACGATCAAGGCCGTGCGACCGGTGCGCACGCCGGCAACGACCTGCCAGCGCGCGATCACATTGGCGGGAAGACCCGAGGGATCGATGGTGTCGTCGCCGATGGCGGCCACGAGACCTGTGGCTACGCCGGCACGGGCCGCGGCGACCACCTGATGAAACGCCTTGCCGCCAGGGCGACGTTCGAAGTCGTCCGCATAGGCAGGTTCGCCCGGGCGAGGGAGGCGCGGCGTACGCCAACGCTCTTCCTCGCTGTAGCCGCCGACGACCAGCAGGCGGACCGGCATGCGCTCAGAATCGCTCGAGCACGCCGGCAATCGTCGCCGTCATGAAGGTGGCGATGGACCCGCCGAGCACGGCGCGCAGGCCGAGGCGAGCGAGATCGCCGCGACGGTTCGGTGCGAGGCCGCCGATGCCGCCGATCTGGATGGCGATCGAGGAGAAGTTGGCGAAACCGCAGAGGGCGTACGTGGCGATCAGCCGACTTTCCGGCAGCAGGTCGTTGAGGTGGCGTGCGAGGTCCGCATACGCCACGAACTCGTTGATCACCACTTTCTGACCGATGAAGCTGCCGACCAGCGTCGCATCCTGCCAGGGCACACCAATGAGCCACGCGACGGGAGCCAGCACCCAGCCGAAGATCGTTTCCAGGCTGAGCGCCACCGGATGTCCGGTGCTCGCGGTCAGCCACGCATTGATGCTGTGCTCGCCACCGAGGGTGCCGACCCACTGCACCGGACCGTTGATGAGTGCGATCAGGGCGATGAAGGCGAGCAGCATCGCGCCGACGTTCATCGCGAGCTTGAGACCGTCGCCTGCGCCGGTGGCAGCAGCGTCGATCACATTGGCGGTGGTCTTCTCCACCTCGATCTTCACGGTGCCGCGGGTCAGCGGTTCCTGCGTTTCGGGCACGAGGATCTTCGCCAGCACCATGGTGGCCGGCGCGGCCATCACGCTCGCGGTGAGCAGGTGCTTGGCGTAGAACATGCGCTGCGCCGGATCGTCGCCACCGAGCATCGACACGTAGGCCGCCATCACCGAACCGGCAATGTGCGCCATGCCGCCGATCATCACGGTCATCAACTCGGCCTGGGTCATCCGCTCGATGTACGGCTTGATCGTGAGTGGCGCCTCGGTCTGGCCGATGAACACGCTGGCGCAGACGCTGGTGGTTTCCGCACCCGAGACGCGCATGACCTTGGTGATGACCCAGGCCATGCCCTTGACGATCTGCTGCATCACGCCGAGGTGATAGAGCACGCCGGTGAGCGAGGCGAAGAACACGATGGTCGGCAGCACCTTCACGGCGAAGATTACGCCGAACTTCTCGCTGTCGAGCAGGCTGCCGAAGATGAAGCGCGAACCCACGTCCACGTAGTCGAGCAGGCGCACGAAGCCGGTGGCGATGGCGTCGAAGACGTCGCGACCCAAGGGCACCTTCAGCACGACCGCCGCGAACACGATCTGCAGGCCGACGCCGGTGGCGACGAGTTTCCAGTCGACCACGCGCTTGTTGTTGGAGAAACAGAAAGCGATGGCGACGAGCACCACCAAACCGAACAGGCCAAAAAGGACGTGGCCCAGCAGACCCAGCATCGTGACTTACCCCTTCGAAGGCCGGGGGTAAGCCCCGTGACCGCTTTAAAAAACGCGAGGTTACGGGACGCTGGCGCGTGGGGCAAGGCGCGCCGCGACACGGGGCGATCGCCGACGGCGCCGAGCGCATGCGCAAACGATGCTTCCGCCGCCGCCACGGCAGGATTACCCTGGCGCGATGAACCTCATGCTCACCGTCGCACTGGTCCAGATCGTGGCGCTCATCACCCCGGGTCCGGACTTCTTCTTCGTGTCGCAGCTTGCTGCCAGCCGTTCGCGTCGGGAGGCGCTGGCGGGCGTGCTGGGCATCGCGCTGGGGGTGGCCGCCTGGGCCGCGCTGGCGCTGCTCGGGCTGCAGATCCTCCTGCACCGGCTGGCGTGGCTGCAGCGAGGCATCGCCATCGCCGGTGGCGCGTATCTGTGCTGGATGGGCTTTCAGATGCTGCGGGCCGCGTGGAAGGCCAAGCCGGACGCGGCGGCACCCGTCGTAGACGTACGCCAGTCGAACCCTTGGCGTGCGCTGGTTCGCGGACTGGCAACCAATCTGGCGAATCCGAAGGCGGCGGTCTATTTCGCCTCGATCTTCTCTGCGTTCGTGGGCGAGGGTATGTCCGCGGCCACGCGCTGGGGGCTATGGGCGATGGTTACCGCCGAGACCTTCGCCTGGTTTGCGCTGGTGGCGGCCATCTTCGCCTTGCCGGCAATGCGCCGCGGCTACGTGCGGGCGAGCCGCTGGATCGACGGCGGGGCCGGCGCGATCTTTACCTTGTTCGGCCTGCACCTGATCTTCGGACGGCGCACCGCTTAGTCGCTCAGTCCTTTTCCAGGTTCCTTGTCACCTGCGCGAGGCTTTCGGCCAGCACGGCGGGCTGATCCACACCTTCCAGCGCCGTGCGTGCCAGGTCGGCCACCAGCGCGCGGACCCGCTCGGCCATGCGCTTGCCGGCGGGCGTCAGCACGATGTCGACCAGGCGTCGGTCTGCCTCATTTCGATCGCGCTGCATCAGGCCACGCTCGATGCCGGCATCCACTGCGTGGGTGACCGTGCTCGCGTTGACGCCACAGGCGGCCGCGAGCTCGGTGGAGATCATGCTGCCGTGGACGGCGAGCAGGAGCAGCATGTCGCTCTGCAGCGCGGTAAGCCCGAACTCGCGCTGGGCGCGCCGGCCCACGGCATCGCGCAGGCGCGAACCGGCCAACATGAGATCCCTGCCCAGGCAGAGAGCGGAGGGCGTGCCGTCGTCCTTGGTCATGTCAGTCCGTGGCGCGCCGCCATGCGCCGGGCGGCATGCCGACCGTGCGGGTGAACACGCGGGTGAAGTGGCTCTGTTCGGCGAAACCGCAGGCAAGGGCGATGTCGGCCAGCGAAAGTTGGGTGTCGCGGAGAAGTTGACGCGAGCGCTCGATGCGTCGGTCCAGCAGCCAGCGGTGCGGCGGCTTGCCCGTGCTGCGGCGGAACGCGCGCGAGAAGTGATTGACCGACAATCCGCAGACGTCGGCGACGGCAGAGACGGGGAACGACTGGTCCAGGCGCTCGTCCATGAAGGCAATGGCGCGCCGTTCCTGCCAGGTCGCCAGGCCGCCGCGCGGCGTACCGGCATCGTCGCGCGCGGACGGCGCGCCGAGGATGGCCCGCAAGGCCAGGGCCACATGTGCCAGGAGCGGGGTGTTGGGCGCCTCGGCGCGCAGGCTGTCGAACAGCACCTGGGCCAGGGTCCGCACAGCGGGTGGATGCGGCGTGTCGATATCGCCCTCGACCGGCCGGCGGAACAGGATTGCGCCCGCGCCGACGGCGTCTGCCGGACAGGCGGCGCGGTAGACCAGCAGCAGATCGCCCGCATCCCCATCGACGAGGATCTCGGTCAGTTGCGCCCGGCCGCGCAGATCGTCGAGCAGGCTCGCGCCACCGTGCCGACCGCCACGGTCGACCGCCGCCGAACGCTGGGCGAGATCGACGAAGACGGTGGGCAGGTCCTGGCGGCACGGGCTGCAGGCGTGTTCGGCGCGGTACATGAGACCGATCCTTTCGAGGTATCGGAGAGCGACACAAGCATTGCGCGTGCAAGGATCGGTCACTACCCCCTTTCGGGGGATTTCCCCTCACTCGTGTCAATTTCCTGACGGTCGAGGATGTAACCCAGCCCGCCCTCGCGGAACCAGCGGTAGCCATAAGGTTCCAGCAGGATGCGATGGCGCCCGCGCGCGTCGGGCTCGCTGTGCTCGTCCGAGAGGACATTGGTCAGGCGCTGTCGCAGGGAAAAGTCCGCTTCCGTCGGCGCGTCGGACAGGTTGTGCAGGAACAGCGTGGTGTTGCCGCGCCAGGTGTAGCGCATCATCAGTACGGCGTTGTCATCCAGCGGCAGTACCTCGAAATCGCCCCAGGCGACCTCGGGGATTTCCTTGCGCATGCGGATCACGCGTTCCATCCAGTTGAGCAGGGAGGACGGATCGCGGCGTTGCTCCGCAACGTTGACGTGCGGATAGCCGAAGGGGCCGTCCGAGATCACCGCCGCGCCGCCGCGGCGCGAACGGGTGAAGCCGCCGTACGGTTCCGTAGACCATTGCATGGGCGTGCGCGCGCATTCGCGTTCGGGCAACGAGAGATCGTCGCCCATGCCGATCTCGTCACCGTAGCGCAGCACCGGTGTCCCGGGGAGGGTAAGCATGAGGCTGTACGCCAGTTCTAGGCGCCGCCGGTCGTTGCGCAGCATCGGCGCGAGACGACGACGGATGCCTCGGTCGTAGAGCTGCATGTCCTTGTCCGGCCCGAACGCCGCGAATACGCGCTCGCGCTGGGCGGAGGTCAGGCGACCGAGGTCCAGTTCGTCGTGGTTGCGCAGGAACAGGGCCCATTGCGCCGTGGCGGGGCGGGGTCGCGTCTTCTGCAGCGCTTTGGTGAGCGAGCGCACATCTGCGCTGGCCAGGGCGTAGAACAGATGCTGGTTCACCTGGAAGTTGAACATCATCTGCAGGCGGTCGCCGTCGGAACCGAAATACTTCATGTCGTCGCGCGGCAGCACGTTGGCTTCGGCAAGGATGATCGCGTCGCCCTTGCGCCATTGCAGCAGTTCGCGAAACGAGCGAAGCATGTCGAACTGCTCTTTCGGCTTGGTCACGTCAGCACCCTTGGTCGCGATGACGAAGGGCACGGCATCCATGCGGAAGCCCGAGACGCCCAATTGCGTCCAGAAACCCATGATCTTCAGGATTTCCGCCTGCACGTGCGGGTTGGCGGTGTCGAGATCGGGCTGGAAGTCGTAGAAGCGGTGGAAGTACCACGCCTTGGCGGTCTTTTCGTACGTCCACGTGCTTTTCTGCACTCCCGGAAAGACCACGCCCTTGCTGGCGTTGGCGGGGCGCGTCTTGGACCAGACGTACCAGTCGCGGTACTTGGACGACGGATCGCGACAGGCGTCACGGAACCAGGGATGGCGATCCGAGGTATGGTTCACCACCAGATCGATCATCACCCGCATGCCACGCTGGGAGGCGGCGTGGGTGAACTCGACGAAGTCGCCGAGGGTGCCGTAGCGGGGATCGACGTTGTAGTAGTCGGCAATGTCGTAGCCGCCGTCCCGGCCTGGGGAGGTCTGGAAGGGCATCAGCCATACCGCGGTGACGCCGAGGCCCTGGAGGTAATCCAGACGGCGGACCAGTCCCTGGAAATCGCCCACGCCATCGCCGTTGGCGTCCTGGAAACTGCCGACGGAAAGGCAATAGACGATGGCATTCTTGTACCAGAGGTCGTTGATCATGACGGCGGTCCGGCGCAGGAAGGAACCCGAGCCTAGGTCAGCGTATGTGAAGGCGTTTCGTACACGCTGCCGGGGCAAGACTGGCTGGAAGGCTCGAGACGAGGAGAGCGTGTGGACGGTTCGTGGTGGCGCGACGGCGTCGTGTACCAGGTGTATCCGCGGTCGTTCGCCGATGCGAATGGCGACGGTATCGGCGATCTGGAGGGGATTCGCGGCAAGTTGTCGTATCTCGCCGAACTCGGGGTCGATGCACTCTGGATATCGCCCATCTATCCCTCGCCGATGGCGGACTTCGGCTACGACGTGAGCGACTACCGCGGCATCGATCCGCTATTCGGCGACATCGGCACGCTGGATGCCTTGATCGCCGACGCCCATGCGCTGGGACTGAAGGTGATCCTCGACTTCGTGCCCAACCACAGCTCCGACGAACATCCGTGGTTTCGCGAGAGCCGGCGATCGCGCGACAGCGCCTATCGCGATTGGTACATCTGGCGTGACCCCGCGCCCGACGGCGGTCCGCCGAACAACTGGCTGTCCAACTTCGGCGGCAGCGCTTGGACCTTCGACGCCGCGACGGGTCAGTACTACCTGCATCTGTTTCTCGACAAGCAGCCTGATCTCAACTGGCGCCATCCGCCGCTGCGCGAGGCCATGTACGAGTCGATGCGCTTCTGGCTGCGCCGCGGCGTGGACGGGTTCCGCGTGGACGTGATCTATCACGTCATGAAGGACGCCGCCTTTCGCGACAACCCGCCCAACCCGGATTTCCGTCAGGGCGTCGATGCCGACGCGCATCGTTTTCTTCCCGTGCATACGGCCGACCTGCCCGAGACGCAGGGGGTGGTCGCCGCGATGCGCGACGTGGTGGACGAATTTCCGGGCCGCGTGCTGATCGGCGAGTTGTACCTGCCGCTGGATCGCCTCGTCGTTTACTACGGCGAAAACCTCAGCGGAGCACATCTGCCATTCAATTTTCTGCTCATCGGTACGCCGTGGGACGCGCGCTCCATCGGCGATCTGATCAAACGCTACGAGGCGGCGCTGCCGCCGGGTGGATGGCCGAACTGGGTGCTCGGCAACCACGACAAGCCGCGTATCGCGTCGCGCGTCGGCGCGGCACAGGCTCGCGTGGCCGCCATGTTGCTTCTTACCCTGCGCGGTACGCCGACGATGTACTACGGCGACGAGATCGGCATGCACGACGTGCCGATTCCCTTCGACGAAGTACGCGATCCGTTCGAGCTCAACGAGCCGCACAAGGGTCTTGGTCGCGATCCGCAACGCACGCCGATGCGCTGGTTTCCTCGCCCCGGTGCAGGTTTCACGCGCAGTACGCCGTGGCTGCGGATCGGTGACGACGTGGATACCTGCAACGTCGCCACGCAGGCAGACGATCCTCGCTCGATGCTCTCGCTGTACAAGGCGCTGCTGCACCTGCGTCGCGACACGCCGGCACTGCATGGTGGCGACGTCACGGTGTTGGCGGCGAGCGATGCGGTACTGGCCTATGAGCGCCGCAGCGCGAGTGATGGCAGGGTCGTGGTGCTCAATCTCACCGACGCACCGGCAGCGTTGCCTCTGTCGGAACCGACGGGGGTCGTCTTGCTTTCGACCCACGGCGATGAGGTTCGTGGTGAGTTGCGCCCGAACGAGGCCCGGATCTATCGGGCGTCGTGACGATCAGAATGCCCAGCGGAGCAGGGCAGCCAGCAGCGCAAGCACCAGGGCCGCGATGACGATGTGGCGCAGGTACGCGCCCCCGGATGCGCCGCCGCCGTCGTAGCTGGCGTCGTCGTAGTCGTGCGACGCATCGCGTGGATGGCGGACGAAGGGCAGGCGGAATCGTTTCTTGGGTCGGGACATGCGCGTCATGCTGTGGCGGCGGGTGTGTGGTGGAGGTCAAGAGTCATCGCGGGCCACGTCATGCGCCGACCCGCGAGGTGTTCTTCAGCTCTTCCAGGATCTCCGGACCGCGCAGATCGATATGGTCGAGGTTGTTGACGTAGAAACGCACGAACGGGTTCTCGGCGTCCTTCGGCATCCAGGGCTTCGCCCAGACGAAGGCGACGCAATAGCCGTCCGTTTCCGCGATCAGCTTGTCCAGCCGTGCACGTAGGAGCTTGCGCACGGGGTAGGCCTCGATGTCCTTGGCCGCGAGGGTGATCGTGGGGCGCAGTTCGGCCTCGCCATGACGGAACGGTCGCGAGAAACGCAGGTAGTAACCGCCGTCCTTGGTAGCGCGCAGGTTCGCGGTGCCCCACCAGACGGCGCGGGTGCCGAGCAGGTCGGCCACCTTCTGCCGGTAGACGTTGCGGAACAGGGCTTCGTAAGTGGTGGTTTCGCCGCCGATCTCGACGGTGGCCTCGGCGAGATCCTTGTCGCGGCGGTGCTCCAGAAACTTCTGGACCAGCGACGACAGCCGATAATAGTGGCTGGCGCGCGGTCTCGGCGCGGACGGTGAGGCGGACGCAGGGCGTCGCGCCCCGACGTTCGCCGGTGGCGTGGTCGACGCAGGTTCCCGATGACGGAAATGACCGGGCGGGCGCTCTGCCTCGAAGACGTCTGCCTGCTTTTGCGTGGCCTTCTCGCCGCGGGCATGCACGACCTCGCAGGTTGGCGCGTGGTCTTCCAGTCGGTACGAACGGAAATACGGCCGGATCCGCAGGTTCTGTTCCGGCTTGTCGAGGCAGGCGCAGATCAGCGGCGCGTGGCAGCCGGTGCCCACGCAGGCGAAGCGGGCGTCACGGCCGAGCAGGTCGGCCCAGTAGAGTTCGTAAGCGCGCTCGGCGGTCAGTCGTTCGCCGTCGCGCTCGGGGGTGACCGCTTCTTCGATCGACACGGGTGCTTCCGGGCATTCGCGATAGCGGCACTGTACTTCAGTAGGAACCGAATCCGCGCGTCGTCTCCGTGCCCAGGTCGCAGGTCACGCCGCGCAGGAAGGCCAGTACGTCCTCGTAGCGGCCCGCCGCCACCAGTGTCTCGGCCGTAAGCATATGCAGGGCGACGATGGGGTCGTCGCGGTACCAGGCGATACGCGCACCCTCGTCAGGCTCGATGCGGGCGGCTTCTCGCAGCACCTGCCATGCATGCGACTTGCGCACAGTGCTTTCATGGTTTGCGCGGAAATCGACAATTCGGGCATATCGCATGGCGGATAACCTCGTTATGGCGGCGGTGGTCTGCCCACACACATGACCTAGACGGTGTCGCGACTATTTTTCCCTACCAACCTTTCCCTGGAGTTCCTCCCCATGGCTAATGTTCTGGTTCTCTACTACTCGTCCTACGGACACATCGAGACCATGGCCCAGGCCGTGGCCGAAGGGGCCCGCGAGGCGGGCGCCAAGGTCGACATCAAGCGCGTGGCGGAACTGGTGCCGGACGACGTGGCGCGCAGTTCGCACTTCAAGCTGGACCAGTCCGCTCCCATCGCCAAGGTCGACGACCTGCCCAACTACGACGCCATCATCGTCGGCGTCGGTACGCGCTACGGCCGTATGGCCTCCCAGATGGCTCATTTCCTTGACCAGACCGGGTCGCTGTGGGCGAAAGGTGCCTTGAACGGCAAGGTCGGCGGTGCCTTTTCTTCCACGGCCACCCAGCACGGCGGTCAGGAAACCACGTTGTTCTCCATCATCACCAACCTGCTGCATCTGGGGATGATTCCGGTGGGCTTGCCTTACAGCTTCCAGGGCCAGATGAAGCTCGACGAAGTCACCGGCGGCAGCCCCTACGGCGCCACGACCATCACCGGCGGCGATGGATCCAGGCAGCCCAGCGAGAACGAGCTGGCGGGCGCGCGCTTCCAGGGCCGGCACATTGCCGAGGTCGCCACCAAACTGTTCGGTTAGGCCTCCTGCCAGCGGGCACGCCGCCAGTGGCTGGGGCTCTGCCCCACCAGGCGGCGGAACAGGTTGCACAGGTGGGCCTGGTCGGACAGTCCACAGGCCAGCGCGATCTGGCTCAGCGGTTCACGGGTCTGCAGCATCAGCGACTGCGCGCGCTCGACCCGCCGCCGCATGATGTACGCGTGCGGCGGATCGCCGAAGCTGTCCTTGAAGGCACGGCAGAAGTAGCTGCTCGACAGGCCGGCGATGGCCGCCAACTGGTCGATGGTGATCGGGAACCCGAGGTTCTCCTCGACGTGCGCGGCGACACGGCGAGCCTGCCAGGGGGCGAGCCCCGCACCCGTGCGACGGCGGGGCGCGACGGCGGGGGCGCTTTCGCGTTCCAGCAGGGCGGCCACGCGGGCCACGCAGGCACGGGTCGTGGCGAGGTCGGTCTCGGCGGCCGTCAGGGCCTGTTCCAGCAGGCGGGTGACACTCGACTCGGTTTCAGCGGCGGCGAGGGTGAAGGTCGCCATGCCATGCATGACGTCGGGGGCACGCGTGCCTCCCGTTGCGGCGAAAGCGCTGGTTTCGTATCGCATCTGCGTGTGCTCCATGGCGGCGGCTCATGGGCGGGACTGCCCATGCGAGCAGCCTATGCGCGATGCGAAAGCGACTGAATTCTACATACGGTCGGGGCCGTCCATACCAAAGGATGAGTGGGCCCTCCGTGGATTTCTTGTAGCGCCTGTGCCGTAACGGTCAAAAACCATCACCGGCGTGCAAGACTCTCGCCGCGGCAATCCGAAACACTTCAGGCCGATTCCTCCAAGACGCCACGGTCCCGGTGCCTCCGATGTCACGATTCCGGCCTCTCCACAGCCATGCCTACGCCCCGGTCGCCAGGCCGCGCCGGCTCGTGGCGGGCCTGGTGATGGCGGCAGGTACCTTGCTGGCGCTGGGAGTGTTCCTGGTCGATACCTTCACCCCGCTGCAAAGTGCCGTGGCGGTGGTCTACGTGGTGGTCGTGCTGCTGGTGGCCGCCAGCGGCAGCCGCCGCGCCATCCTCGGCGCGACGATCGGTTGCCTGGTACTGACCGCGGTGGCCTACCTTCGTGGGCACGGGTGGCCGGAAGTGGACGCTTCCATGCTGCGTTGCGCCGTGAGCCTCGGGGCGATCGGCATCACCGGCGTCCTCGCGCTACGCAACCATGAGCGCATGTTGACGATCGCCGGACAGGCCCGGCTGATCGAGCTGACTCACGACTCGATCTTCGTGCGCGACATGGACGATGTGATCGTGCTCTGGAATGGTGGCGCGGAACAGCTCTATGGCTGGACCGCCCACGAGGCGCTCGGCCGCCGTGCGGGCGACCTTCTGGGCACGGCATTCCCTGGCGAGCGGGGCGAGGCGGATATCGCGCTGTTCGGCGCCGGCCGCTGGGAGGGCGAGGTCTTCCAGCGTCATCGGGATGGCCGCATCGTGATCGTGGAGGCGCGCTGCGCGCTCCTGCGCGACGAGTACGGCAAGGCCCGAGTCATCCTCGAAGCCGGCACGGACGTGACCGAGCGCCGTGCCGCCACCGCCGCACTGGCGGACAGCGAGCGCCGCTACCGCAGCATGTTCGAAACCGCGCGCGTCTCCTTCTGGGAGGAAGATTATTCGCTGGTGATGGACCGGGTGGACGCCCTGCGCGCGCAGGGCATGACCGATTTCGCCGCCTACCTCGAGGCGCACCCCGAGTTCGTCACGGAAGCCTGCTCGCTCACCCAGGTGACCGATGTGAACGAGGCCGCCGTGCGGATGCTTGGTGCGCGCTGCCGTGAGGACCTGATCGGCCCCCTGGACCGGCTGCTGCCGGGATCCGAGCGCACCTTCGCCCGCGTGCTCTTGAAGATCGTCGATGGCAGTGGCGTGGCCGAGGGCGAAACCTATCTCTACAACCTGTGCGGCGAGCGCCTGACGGTGCTGTTCGCGCTGAACATGCCGCTGGGCCCCGCGCGCTACGACCGCGTGCTCGTCAGCGTGGTGGACATCACCGAGCGCAAGCGCACCGAGCGCGCCGTGATCGCGATGCAGGCGGAGCTGGCGCAGGCAGCACGCGTCACGGCGCTGGGCGAAATGAGCGCATCCATTGCGCATGAGGTAAACCAGCCGCTGGCGGCGATCGTGACGCATGGCGAAGCCAGCCTGCGCTGGTTGCGCCGGCCGGAGCCGAACATCGACGAAGCGTGCATCGCGATCGAGCGGGTAGTGCGCGACGCGCGTCGCGCCAGCGAAGTGGTGCATCGCGTGCGCAGCCTTGCCAGCAAGGAGCCGCGCCAACACGTGCGCTTCGACCTCGCTGCCCTGGTGGAGGAGTGTGCGCAGCTTCTCGACGGCGAAATCGCCCTGCATCGGATCGTGTTGCGCGTGGACGTCGGCCGCGACGCGCCCGCGCCTCGCGGCGATCGCGTCCAATTGCAGCAAGTGGTGGTGAACCTCATGGCGAATGCTGTGCGCGCGATGTCGACCGTCAGCGGGCCGCGGCATCTCGTGGTGCGGGCGCGCGCCGATGCCAGCGACGGTCTGCTCGTGGAGGTCGAGGACAGCGGTACCGGCATTCCCGAGCACATCGCGCCACACCTCTTCGATGCGTTCGTCACGACACGCGGCGAGGGCATGGGCATGGGGCTGGCGATCTGTCGTTCCACGGTCGAGTCCCACGGAGGCCGGCTTTGGGCGACCAACCGACCTGGCGGCGGGGCCACGTTTCATTTCACGCTGCCACTGGCAGAGGTCGCGGAGGCCCACGCATGAATCGCGTTCCCAGCGTGGCCGTCACGCGTGCCCCGATCGTCTGCGTGGTGGACGATGACGCCTCCGTTCGCGAGGCGCTGGCGTCGTTGTTCCGCTCGGTAGGTCTGGATGTCGCCACGTTCGGCAGCGCGACTGACTTCCTCGCTCGCGAGCACGCCGATGCGCCGGGCTGTCTCGTTCTGGACGTGCGCCTGCCGGGCGTGAGCGGGCTCGATTTCCAGGCTCAGCTCGCGGCCATGGACAATCGCCTGCCGATCATCTTCATGACCGGTCACGGCGACATCCCCATGTCGGTCCGCGCCATGAAGGCGGGCGCCATCGATTTTCTCGCCAAGCCGTTCCGCGACCAGGACATGCTCGACGCCGTGTCCAGCGCCATCGAACGTGACGCGGCCAATCGCCGTGGCGCGGAGGCCATGGACACCCTGCGTGCCGCCTATGGCTCGCTCACCCCGCGGGAACGCGAGGTGATGGCACACGTGACCGCCGGGTTGATGAACAAGCAGGTCGGCGGTCTGCTGGGCTTGTCGGAGATCACGGTGAAGATTCACCGTGGCAACGTGATGCGCAAAATGGGCGCGAAATCGCTGGCGGAGCTGGTGAAACAGGCGGAAGCACTCGGCATCGGCCCCTGAACGGAGGGCGACCGCACACTTCCGTATGATTCCAAGCGAGGCCTCGTCGGCGCACTGTAAGGGTCGAACGGGGCGAGCAGGTGCCCGACGAGGAATCAAGGTTGGCCGCTAACAGGATCGTGGCGATCGTGGACGACGATGAAGCCGTGCGGACGGCCACCGTCAGTTTGGTGCGGTCGCTGGGATATGAGGTGCGAAGCTACGCTTCCGCCGAAGCTTTCCTCCGCGACGATGACGAACAGGTCGATTGCCTGGTCACCGACGTGCAGATGCCGGGGCTGGATGGCACGGCGCTACAGCGCCGCTTGCGCCATCTCGGCAGGCGCTATCCGGTCGTCTTCGTCACGGCCTTCCCCGACGACTCGGTGCGCGAGCGTGCCATCGCCGATGGCGCCTTCTGCTACCTGGGTAAGCCGTTTAGCGGCGATGAGTTCATTACCTGCCTGGAACGGGCGCTGGCAGGCGGGACGCGCTGAGTTTTCGCGTCGCTCGCTTGTCCACGGGCCGTGCCGATGCTCGCCATGCGGGTTTGCTACTCTCCGCGACCATGACTCTTCTTCTTTTTCTGCTGCTCGTCGTCATCGGCATCGTGCTGCTGGCGCGCCGCCGTCTCCGTGGCGGGTTGGCATTCGCCATCATCGCGCTGGCGTGGCTCTTCTTCGCTGGCTGCGGCCCGCTCACTGCGATGCTGCTGGGCCACCTGCAAGCGGGCTTTGCACCTGATGTGGCGCAATGGGGTAAGCGCAACGCGATCATCCTGCTCGGGGCAGGCACGGTACGTTCCGGTGCAGGCGCGATCGAACCCAGCCTGTTCGCCAACGGACGCATTCTCCGCGCTGCGGAGCTGTATCGCTCGTGCAAGGCGACGGGCGCCGATTGCAAGCTCGAAGTCAGCGGCGGCGATGCCATGAAGCTGCAGCAGGCCGAGGCCGATGTGTACGCCGTCACGCTCGATCGCTTGGGCGTGCCGCGCGCCGATCTGATCCTCGAAGCGCGCAGCATGAATACCTTCCAGAACGCGCAATTCAGCAAGCCGCTGCTGGTGGCGTATGGCGCGGACAAGGTGGTGCTGGTGTCGTCCGCGGCGCATTTGAAGCGGGCGTTGCTGTATTTCGCCCATTTCGGTATCCGGGGGGACGCGGTTCGCGGCGACTACGTGACCGCTCGTTACGACTGGCTTCCCGACTCCGGCAACCTTGCCTACGCCGACCTGGCGATACACGAATACATTGGCGTACTCCGCTACCACGTCTATAACGCCATGGGCTGGAACGCGCCCAGGGTTCCTGAAGAAAAGCCAACCGCACAGACGCCTACGTAACAATTGGCGTCCTATGCTGATCCGCCGTCCCGGTACGGACACGACCCCAAGGAGTTGCCTGTGAAGTCTCGTTACCTGCTCGCCGCCTTGCTGGCCGCCGCCACTGTCGCACCGGTGGCTTCCTACGCGCAGGAGGCGGCGCCCGCCGCCAATCCTGCTTCCCAGATCCCCGCATCCGACAAGCAGGCGATCCAGAACTACAACCTCAACGAAGACGTCTTCGACCGTATCGTGAAGGTCTCTCAGGAGGCGCGGAAGGAAGGCATCAAGCCCAAGGATGCGCAGACGGATTTCTCGAAGATCCATTCGCTCGACGATCTGGCCGCGCAGGTGACGGCCGCCGATCCGCGCATCGAGCCGCTCATCAAGAAATACGGTTTCACGCCGCGCGAGTTCCTGCTCGCGAACCTGGCCGTGACCAATGCCGCCATCGCCTCGGAAGCAAAGAACAACCCGCAGATGGCCGCCTATGTGGATCAGTCGAAGGTCAACAAGCAGAACGTGGCGTTCTACGAAGCGCACAAGGCGCAGATCAACGCTCTGATGGCCGAGGACGATTCGACGGGCCACTGAGCTCGCCGCACGTCGCCGCGCTGACACGGCTAGGGACGGCCGTGTTTAGCCGGTAAAGTGGCGCGATGAATTCCTCTCGTGCCATCCCATGGTTGCCGGCGCTGGCCGTGCTCGGCTCGGTCACGTCGCTGTGCATCGGCACGTCGTTTGCCAAGAAACTGTTCCCGCTGATCGGGGCGGAAGGTACCTCGGCCCTGCGTGTGGGCTTTTCCGCGCTGGTGCTGCTGATCTTCTGGCGCCCATGGCGTTGGCCCCTCAGCCGCCGGGACGCCGGATACGTCGTGCGTTACGGCCTCACGCTCGGCGTGATGAATCTCCTGTTCTATCTCGCGCTTCGTACGATCCCCTTCGGTATTGCCGTGGCCATCGAATTCAGCGGTCCGCTGGCGGTTGCCATGTGGTCGTCGCGTCGACCGGTCGATTTCGTATGGCTTGCCTCGGCCGTGGTCGGGCTGGTGATGCTGTTGCCACTGGGGCACCAAAGCGCACTCGATCCGGTAGGCGTGATGTTTGCCTTGGCTGCTGCGGTTTGCTGGGCGCTGTACATCCTGTTCGGCAAACAGGCCGGGCATCTGCACGCGGGCCACTCTGTGTCGCTGGGGCTTGTTGCGGCCAGCCTCGTGGTCGTGCCGTTCGGCGTGGCCCATGCCGGCGTGCGCTTGCTGGACCCGGGCATTCTTGCAGCCGGCCTGGGCGTAGCGATCGTGTCGAGCGCCATACCCATGTCGCTGGAAATGATGGCGTTGAAGCGGTTGCCCAGCGAAACGTTCGGCATCATGGTCAGCCTCGAACCGGCCGTGGCCTCGCTGCTTGCCATGCTTTTGCTTGGCGAGCACCTCACGCCGTCGCAATGGGTAGCGATCGGGTTCATCGTGCTGGCATCGATGGGCAGTACCGCGACGGCACGCAGGGCGCGACCCGAGGCGGCGGAACTGGCGGGCTGATCGTCCGACGCATCCGCCCGAGATACCCAAACATCTGCGACGCTGGTGGGTCGAATGTATCGACCCACCAGCGTGTTGCTTACCAGTTCTTGCGCACACCGACAGTGCCGGCCACGCGGCGATAGTTGCGCGGTCCGAAACGCGACTCCACATCGATCCACGCGCGCCAGCCGCTATAACGCAGAAAGTTGACGCCGAGCTTCAGCGAGTAGGCATTGCGTGGGACGCCGCCCGTGATCGATTCCGTGTCGAACTGCGTGGCGTCGAGACGCCCCAGTCGACGAAGCCAGTTCGCCGACACGTAAGGCGATGCGACGTGTCCGCCGGGCGTCGTCCAGCGCGCCGCTGCCCGCATGCCGAGGCGTGCGGTGCTGCCACTGGCGTGACGGGACTTGACGCGTGTGCCGGTGGCTTCCGTGTGTGAGCCGCCGTGCAGCCGGTTGAGGAGGAGCTGCGCCTGCGGCTCCAGGTAGGCATCCGTTTCCGCGTTGAGGGCGGTGCGCCAGCGGTGACCGGCTTCGACGCTGGCCGTAAGGACATTGCTGTCATAGCGTTCGCTCGGCAGTGCGTCGCCTTCCACGCGTTGGTTGAAATGAGCGTACTGCGCCCAGCCGCGCAGGTAGGTGCCGTCCTTGGTCCGCACACCTGCATAGATACCGCCCGCCGTGCCGCGAACGCGCCCCTTCGCCGAGTAGCGGGTGAGCAGTGACGTGCCGCGGGTGTCGGACTGCCCGACCGCGGCCATGACACCCGCATAGGCATCGTGTGTGTCGCCGCCGCGCAGCAGGTCCGTGCCGACTGTGAGTTCGTTCGTGGAAGTCGTGGTAGTGATCTGATCACGGAAGTCGAAGGTCGTGTGGCGACGTTCGAACCGTGCCCACGCGCTGCCGCGTGACGCGTCGCCCTCGTCGTCTTCTCCGGCGCCAGGGCCGCCGTGGAACATGTCCAGCGCTGCGGTCTGGTTGGCGCGGTACGTGCCGGTTTCCGGTCGAAGCACCGGCGGCGAGGGTGCCGGAGGCGGATCGACGGCGTCCGGCGTCTCGGGGTCGAGCACCTCGGGATCGATTTCGGGATCGACCGGTGGTGGCAGGGTGGAGCGCAGGTACCAGTTACCGTCGTCCGGCTGCCGCAGCGAACCCTTGTGCAGAAAGTATTCGTGGCTGCCGGCGACGGCGCGGCCTGCCAGCCGGAATGTTGCATCCGATCGGCCGTCTACGCGTACGAGTGGAATGCCCTCGTTGGTGTGATCACCTCGGCTGTCGAGCACGTCCACGGCGATCAGGGCGGTGCCGGTGGTATTGCCGAGCACGTGGACGAGGTCCGCAGGCGAGGTGTCGCCGCCGAGGTGGGCTCGCATGCGGAACAGGCCTTCATGGCCTTCGTAGTCACCGAGGATGGTCAGGACACCGAATTCGCTCGGTGCGGCCGGGTCAAACGTCACAACGCCGCGATCATGGCGAAGGGTGCCTACCTGGCTGTTGCCCGTGACGACCCAGGTTCCCTTGTTGGTCAGCATGAGGTTCCGGACGATCGAGGACGCGCCCGACCATTGCGCGTCGTTGGTGATGGAGAGCGACAGCTTGGTGTCATCCGCTTGTGTGGCAGCGGTATGGGTTGGCAGACGGATGTCGCCTACCGCCTGTGCCTTGTCGCTGAGTTCGATGGTGAACGCCTTCGTGGAGGCCGCATCGACTTCGGCGAATACGCCATGGCCACCCGCGACCACGGCACCGCCCGTGATCTTGATGCGACCTGGATCGTTGAGGCCCAGTGCGGCAGTTTGCGTCGTGCTCACGCTGCCGCCATCGACGATGAGCCTGCCGTCGTGCTGCACGATGGCGCCGTAGGCGTTCTCGCCCGACGTTTCAGCAACGGTGTTCGTGGAGGTGACATTCCCGGCGCTGGTGTAGAGAGCGTGGGCGTTGGCGCCGGTGGTCTCAATTTTCGAGTTGATGAGGTCGACATTGCCCCCGTCGGAGGCGGCAGCGCCGTAACCGAATGCGCCTTCGGTTCGGATGGTCGTGCCGCGCACGTCAAGTCGGGGCGTCCTGCCAATGAAGTCGCCTCCTTTCGCGAGCACGCCATGGGCCAAGCGGCCCTTGGTGGTGACGGTGGCATTTTGCAGGCTGACCGAGGCGGCACGGTCTTCGACACCTGCGGCCTCGTCGCCCTCAGTCTCTATGGTCGTGTTGCGGAAGACGGCGCGGGCGCCGTCGTAAACGACAATGGCGGTGGCATTCGCTCCGCGGGTCTTGAAGCTGCTCTCCTTGACCGTAACGAGGCCGCTGGTCCAATTGGCATTCATGGCATGGGCGCCATCGCCTGCCGTGCTGACCGTGGTGTTCGCGAGCGTCGCGGTGGCCGTGCCGTCGACGTATACGGCGTGCGCCTGTTCGCCGAACGTCTCGATCGTGGCGCCTTGCGTTTCGAGAGATGCGCCGCTGCTGGCAATGAGCCCGCGGGCTCGATCGCCACGTGCGATGACGTGAGTATCTTCCAGGGAGACCTGACCGGTGTTTTCCGCGAGGACGCCGGTGGCGTTGTAACCGGAGGTTTCGATCCGGCCACCGAAGAACTGGCCGTGGGCATTGTTGTGCGAAAAGCTGGCGCCGACCGCGCTGGCGCCTTCGGTGACGATGGTGAGATCGTTGAGGGTGGCGGCAGTGCCTACGGTGTCGCGTACGGCGAGACCGTGGGAAGCGACGCCGGTCGTCCGGAGGGTACTTCGGGTCAGGACGACAAGGCCGCCAAGGCCACGAACGTGGACGGCATGGGCGTCCCTGCCTTCGGTGAGGATATCGAGATCACGGCCGGAGGCGTTGCCACCATTGATGACCAGCAGCCCGTGCTCGGAAGGAGCCGCGGTCGCGTAGCTACCGGGAGCGATGTCGAGCGCGATGCCGTCGGCGACCAGCGGTGGGTCCGCGGCGGCTGTCCGCGCGAAGGCTGCCGCGATGAGCGCGGCAAGGTAGCGTCGGGGGAGGGGATGGGGGGTGTTCAATGCAGGGTCACTCCATGTCATGGGGTCGGCGGGGGTGCCGAACCGCAACTTCCAGGTGACAGGGTAGGGACTGGCTTCGACCGGCGGAACGCGATTATTCTGAAAATGTCTGCGAACGCCGTCTGAGCTGCGCCGCCGGACATCGATGCTTCACCATGGCTGTTACACCCCGGGGGAGGCCCTCGGCCTCACCTGGCGCATTCGTCCCTGGACGCTTGCGCAACAGGTGCGAGTACTTTTTTTATCCGCGCGTGTGGCGAATGCCGTGCAAGGGCCGCCATTTCGGCGGTATGCTTCGCTGCGCTTGCCCTATACATAACGAATGAGGAGCCCAACATCATGAAGGTCATTTCCATCACCGCCCTGGCTTTTGTCGCTGCTGCCATGCTGACCGGCTGCAACAAGTCCGACGACAACGCTGCTTCGACCCCGTCGAGCGCTTCGACGGCCGCTGCCGCCCCGGCTTCGACCGCCGCTGCTCCGGCTGCTGCTCCGGCTGACGCCACCCCGCCGGCCGCCAGCACGGCTGCTCCGGCTGCCGCCGGCACCGCCGCTCCGGCGTCGACCTCGACCGCTTCGGGTCAGTAAGTCGCCGTCGCCGGACCGGCTTTCGAGCCGGTCGCGCGAAAAAAACGCCGCTGCGCATGCAGTGGCGTTTTTTTTTGGCCTGGGCCTGTGCTGCGGCCCCATGGCCCTTCCTTGCGGGATGGGGCACGCTAGGGCGATTCCTCCGTCCCGCTGCCACAGGAATGTCCATGTCCCATCGTTCGTTGATGCCCATGCTTGCGCTGTCCCTGGCTGTTGCCTCGTCCTTCGCCTTTGCGCAGACCGCGCCGCTGGCGCCGGACATTCCCGCCAAGTTCGACGCGCCCACCGCCGCCAACGACTACGTCAAGCGCGTCGTCGAGATTCCGATGCGCGATGGCGTGAAGCTGCACACCGTGATCGTGATACCCAAGAACGCGAAGCACGCGCCGATCCTGCTCACGCGTACCCCGTACAACGCCGACGGCCGCGCGGCCCGCAGCGATTCCTCCACGATGCGCAACCTTTTGCCGATGGGCGATGAGGTCTTCGTGGATGCCGGCTATATCCGCGTATTCCAGGACGTGCGCGGCAAGTACGGTTCGGAAGGCGACTACGTGATGACCCGCCCCCTGCGTGGACCGTTGAACGCGTCGGCCGTCGACCACTCTACCGACGCGTACGACACGATCGACTGGCTGATCAAGAACCTGCCCGAGTCCAACGGCAAGGTCGGCATGATCGGCTCGTCGTACGAGGGTTTCACGGTGGTGATGGCGCTGGTCAATCCGCATCCGGCGCTCAAGGTGGCGGCGCCGGAGAGCCCGATGGTGGACGGCTGGATGGGCGACGATTGGTTTCACTACGGTGCGTTTCGCCAGACCAATTTCGACTACATCGCCGGGCAGAATGCCAAGCGCGGGAAGGGTGCGACGATTCCCCGCACCGGTTACGACGACTACGCCAACTTCCTCGCCGCAGGTTCCGCTGGCGACTACGCACGCGCAGCCGGTCTCGACCAGTTGCCTTATTGGCGCAAGCTGAGCGAGCACCCCGCTTACGATGCTTACTGGCAGGCCCAGGCGCTGGACCGGGAGATGGCGCGCCAGCCGCTCAAGGTGCCCACCATGTGGATCCAGGGACTCTGGGACCAGGAAGACATGTGGGGCGCCATCCATAGCTACGAGGCCATGGAACCCAAGGACAAGGGCAACGACAAGAATTACCTGGTGATGGGCCCCTGGCGGCACAGCCAGGTCAACTACGACGCCTCCTCGCTGGGTGCGCTGAACTGGGACGGCGACACGGCGCTCCAGTTCCGCCGCGACGTGCTTTTGCCGTTCTTCAACCAGTATCTGGTCGACGGCGCGCCCAAGGCGAAGACCCCGCCGGTGCTGATCTACGACACCGGCGAAAACCATTGGGACCGCTTCTCGTCCTGGCCGCAGGCGAAAACGAGCCGTCCGCTGTACTTGGATGCCAATGGAGAGTTGTCGTTTGAGGCCCCTGCAGAGGGCAGCGCGAAATATGACGAATACGTCTCGGACCCGGCGAAGCCGGTGCCATACGTACCTCGCCCGGTGAATTTCGGCGATCGTCAGTCTTGGACGACATGGCTGGTGCAGGACCAGCGTTTCGTGGACGGCCGCCCCGATGTCATGACGTACGTGACCGAGCCGCTCACCGCGCCGCTCACGGTGGCCGGTGCCCCGCAGGTGAACCTGTATGCGTCCACCAGCGGCACCGACAGCGACTGGGTAGTCAAGCTCATCGACGTCTATCCGGCGGAGAATGCGACGTCGCCCAAGATGGGTGGCTATGAGCTGTCGGTGTCGATGGACATCTTCCGCGGACGCTATCGCGAGAGCTTCTCGACGCCGAAAGCGCTCACACCGAACACGCCGCTGGAATATCGTTTTGGCCTGCCCACGGTGAATCACACCTTCCTGCCCGGACATCGTGTGATGGTGCAGGTGCAGTCGTCGTGGTTCCCCTTGTACGACCGCAACCCGCAGACCTTCGTGCCGAACATCTTCTTCGCCAAGCCGTCGGATTATCAGAAGGCCACGCAGCAGATCTGGCACGCGCCAGGTACGGCCAGCGCGATCGAACTGCCGGTGGTGGGGGCGAAGTAACCTCCGCCCGGGCCCTGTGGGAGCCGCTATAGCGGCGAGAAGCCCACGGAGCAGTGAAGCGGCGAGGCTAATCGCCCTCGCCGCTATAGCGGCTCCCACAGGGGTGCCGCTTTTGCAATCCCTGCACGCGGGCGACCGTATGGTCGCGAGACACCCGCGCCGAGGACAGCCCCATGGCCCGCCCCATCTGGACCGGAACGCTCTCGTTTGGTCTGCTCAACGTACCGATCCGGCTCATGTCCGGCGAGCGCCGTAATGACATCCACTTCCGCATGCTCGACCAGCGCAACAACACGCCGGTGCGCTACGAGCGGGTGAATGCCGAGACCGGCGACGAAGTCCCCTGGAAGGATATCGTCAAGGCCTTCGAATACCAGAAGGGCAGTTACGTGGTGCTGGAAGAGGACGATATCCGCAACGCCGCCAGCGATGCGCACGAGACGGTGGAGATCGACAGCTTCGTCGACGGTAGCGAGATCTCGCCGGCCTATTTCGAGAAGCCGTACATACTGCTGCCCGCGAAGAAGGCCGAGAAAGGCTACGTGCTGCTGCGCGAGACGCTGAAGAAGACCGGCAAGGTCGGCATCGCGCGCGTGGTGATCCGTACGAAGGAATACCTTGCGGCGGTGATGCCGCAGGACGATGCCCTGGTGCTGAACTTGCTGCGCTACAAGTCGGAAGTGGTGGACACCGAGGAGTTCGAACTTCCCGGCAAGGCCACCGCCGACTATCGCATTACTCCGCGCGAGATCGAGATGGCGACCGATCTCATCGAGTCGATGTCCGCCAAGTGGAAGCCCGAGGATTACCGCGACGAGTTCCGCGAAAAGCTCCGCGCGGCCATCGAAAAGCGGCTGAAGAGCAAGGGCGTTACGGCAACGGTGGAAGAGGACGAACGCACGCCGGAGAACGCCACGACCAACGTCGTGGACTTTATGGCGCTGTTGAAGAAGAGCATCGGCTCGAAGACGCGCACGCCTGCGGCGAAACGCGCGCCACCGGCGAAGGCAACAAGCAAGAAGACCGCCACCAAGAAAGCCGCTGCAAAAAAAACGGCGGCCAAGAAGACCTCTACGCGCAAGGCGCCGGCCAAACGGCGAGCGGGCTGAGCCATGGCCGGGCAAGTCGTCGGCGGCGTCACCATCACCCATCCAGAACGCCGCGTGTTCGGCGAGGACGGGCCGACCAAGGGCGAGGTTGCGGCCTACTACGAGGCCGTCGCCCCGTGGATGCTGCCGGAGCTGAGCGGCAGGCCGCTTTCACTGGTGCGTTGCCCGCAAGGCTCAACGGGTCCGTGCTTCTTCCAGAAACATCACGCGGATACGCTCGGTCCGCACGTGAAGTCGGTGGACATCGAGGAAAAGAACGGCGACGAAGCGCACTACATCTATGTGGACGACGTGCGTGGCGTGCTCGAACTCGTGCAGATGAACACGCTGGAATTTCATCCCTGGGGCGCGCATGCGGACAAGCCCGATCAACCGGATCGTCTCGTGTTCGATCTCGATCCTTCTGCCGGCGTCGAATGGAAAGCCATCGTGGGGGCCGCTCGTGAGATCCGTGAGCGGCTTGCCGAAGCGAAGCTCGAAAGCTTCGTGCGCACGTCGGGCGGCAAGGGTCTGCATGTCGTCGCGCCTTTCCGCCGCGGGCCGTCATGGATCGCGGTCAAGGCATTCTGCGAAAGCATCGCCGATGCGATGGTGGCAGAGCATCCCAAGCGCTACATCGCCGAGGCCAGCAAGACCAAGCGCGAAGGGCTCATCTTCATCGACTGGCTGCGCAACACGCGGGGCGCAACGAGCGTCACCGGATGGTCGCTGCGCGCGCGTCCCGGCGCGCCTGTCGCCATGCCGGTACGTTGGGAGGAAATCGCCCGACTGAAAAGTGGCTCGGCCTTCGATTTGAAGAAGGCCTCGAAGCGCGCGAAGTCGCTGGATGCGGACCCGTGGGAAGGCATCGCATCGCTGAACCAAACGCTTCCATCGTAACGATGGCGGGCCAGGGCAGGTTGCCGATCCTCGTCCTTGCCGCTAACAGCGGCGGAAGGTCGATCGCACCCTTCCGCCGGTAGTTATGCGATGGACTACTTCGCCTGCATGCGTCGCAGCGACGCCATCACTTCGTAGCACGCACCCATCGTGTGGTAGTCAGTCTTGCCGGCGGGGCTCTTTTCGTCGTCGTACTTCTCGTTGGTGCGCTTGAGAATGCGGTACCACGCGCCGTACTTATGGTCGACGAAGTGTTCCCAGCTATACGCCCAGATCTTTTCGTACCACTGATCGTATTTCGCTTCGCCCGTGGTCTCGAACAAGAGCTGCGCGGCGCCGAGCGATTCGGCCTGCACCCAGAAATACTTGTCGTCATCGCACACGTCGCCCTCGGGTGAGAAGCCGTAGGCGATGCCGCCGTACTGCGCGTCCCAGGCCTTGTCCAGCGCCTCGTCGAAGAGATGCTTTGCCGTCGGTACCAGCCAGTGCTTGTGTCGCGGCGTGCCCTTCGTATAGCGCTCCAACATCATCAGCAGCTTGGCCCATTCGGTCTGATGACCGGGCTGGAAGCCCCAGGGGCGGAACAGGTGCTTGGGATTGTCGAGGTTGTACTCCCAGTCGATCGTCCAATCCTCGTGGTAGTGCTCCCACACCAGTTTCTGCGGGGTGAGGCCCGCCTGACGCTGGGTCATGTTCTCGGCAAGCAGGAGTGCGCGATCGAGATAGCGGTCGTCTTTCGTGGCTTCCCACGCGGCGATCATCGCTTCCGTCATGTGCATGTTCGCGTTCTGGCCGCGATAGCTGGTGAAGTTCCAGTCCTTGTCCGCTTCGTCGCGATAGAGGCCGTACTTCGGTTCCCAGTAGCGCTGTTCCAGCAGATCCCAGATCTCGCCCTGCCATGCGCGGGCTTCGTCGAAGCCCACCTTCACGCCGCACGAGTAAGCCAGCAGCATGAAGGCCAGGCCGTAGCAGTGATTCATCTGGTCGTCGCGCTTGCCGTCGGCGATGGTCCAGGCGTAGCCCCCGGTCTCCGGATTGCGATGCACGTCGCGCAGGTATGTCAGGCCATGCATGGTCAGATCCTTGTCCTCGGGCTTGTGGAACTCGAGGTAGGCCATGGCATGGTTGAACACGAAGCGCGTGCTGGAGACGAGGTGACGGTGGCTTCGGTCGTAGACCGTGCCGTCGTCCTTGAAGTACTGGAAGAAGCCGCCGGCCGGATCGACCTCGTTGGGCTTGTAGAAGGCCATCGTCTTCGCGACGTGGTCGCGCAGGACGTCGACGGAATGGAAATCGGGAAGGGGTACGGTCGTCATGCGTGCTTCTCCATGAAGGCCGTGACTTCGGCCTGGTCGGGAATGGCGGTGAACGAACCCTTGCGGGTGGCGGTGATCGCGCCGCATGCGGCGGCAAAGCGGATCAGGTCGGCGAGTCTCGTTTCGTCGGCGATCATGGCGTCGAAGCGTGCGGGTGTGACGCCCTCGGCAGCGAGGCGCGCCAGCAGCCCACCGACAAAGGCATCGCCTGCGGCGGTCGTATCCACGGCATCCACCTGGTAGCCGCGCAGGGTGCCTTCTGCGGTGCGCGTGAACCAGCGCATGGGCTCGGCGCCGTCGGTCACCAGGAGCAGACGAGCCTTGCCTTGCCACAAACGTGTCAGCACGGCGGCATCGGAGCCGGCACCCGCCTGGATGAAGGCGAACTCTTCCGCGCTGAGCTTGATGACGTCCGCTTCGTGCAGGGCCTGCCACAGGCGCGGCAGAGGTGCCTCGTCACGCGGCCAGAGCGCGGGGCGCAGGTTCATGTCGAAACTGACCAGTGCGCCGGCGGCACGCGCGCGGCGCATGCCTTCCACGGTGGTCGCCGCAATGGCGGCCTCCGTCAGCGAGTTGGAACAGACGTGGAAGATGGCGAGGTCGTCGAACGCCTCGCGACGGAAATGCTCGGGACGAAAGAGCAAGTCGGCGGCGGGCGGTCGGTAGAAACTGAAACTGCGGTCGCCCTTGTCGTCGTGAGCGACGAAGGCCAGCGCGGTGCGTGCCTCGTCGGTCCGTGCAATGTCGTCGGTACCGACACCGAGTTCGGTGAGGCTCTTCAGCAGGAAGTCGCCGAACATGTCACGGGCGAGCATGCCGGCAAAGCGGGCCTTGCCGCCAAGTCGTGCTGCGGCTACCGCAACGTTGGCGGGTGCGCCGCCGGCAAAAGGAACGAAGGCGGGAGGCTGACCGGCGCCGCCCTGGGGCTGTGCGTGAAAATCGATCAGCGCCTCGCCGAAGCAGAGGATGGAAGACATGCGTACGGCCTGTCCTTGGGGGCGAGGGGGAAACACGACGGCCGGCGCGAACGGCCGGCCGTCGTCAAGGGCCGGTTAGCGCGTGGCGACCGGAAGATTGCGGATCTTCGAGCCGCTGAGGCCGTAGAACACGATGTACGCGTAGCAGATCAGCGGAATGAAGAACGCGTGCTGCACGCCGATCTGATCCGCGACCACGCCCTGGATCCAGGGGATCAAAGCGCCGCCCACGATGGCCATGATGAGCAGGCTCGATGCCTTGCCGGTCAGCGGACCCATGCGCTCGATGCCCAGCGAGAAGATCGTCGGGAACATGATCGAGTTGAACAGGCCGATGGCGACGATGCTGTACACGGCGACATTGCCGGTGGTCATCATGGTGGTGATCACCAGCACAGCGTTGATGACGGCGAACAAGGCGAGCAGCAGGCGCGGCGAGAACTTCGCCAGCAGGGCCGAGCCGATGAAGCGGCCGACCATCGCACCGCCCCAGTAGAACGCCACGTGGCTGGCGGCCACTTCACCCGACATGTTGCCGATCTCAGGCAGCTGCAGGTAGTTGATCATGAAGCTGCCGATCGAAACTTCGCCACCCACGTAGAAGAAGATGCCCAGCACGCCGAAGAACACGTGCGGCGTCTTCAAGGCGTCCATCAGCGAGTGGCGGCTGTCGTCGGCCTTCTCGGTGGTTTCCTCGAGGGCCGGGAGGTTGAACAGGTACACGCCGATGGCGAGCAGCACGAGCACGACGGCCAGACCGATGTACGGGCCTTGCACGCTGCTGGCTTCCTGCACGCGATAGGTGACCTGCTCCGCGGCGCTCATCTTGGCGATGTCGGCACCGCTCTTCACCTGGTTGGAGAGAATGAGGAAACCGCCGAAGAACGGGGCAAGGAAGGTGCCGAAGGAGTTCAGCGCCTGAGCGAGCGTGAGGCGGCTGGAGCTGGTTTTCTCCGGACCCAGCAGAGCGACGTACGCGTTGGCGGCCACCTGCAGCACTGTGATGCCGGTGGCGAGGATGAACAGCGCAGCGAGGAAGAACGCGTAGACGCGCATGCCGGCGGCCGGCCAGAACAGCGCGGCGCCGATGCCGGCGACGATCAGGCCGGCGACGATGCCTTTCTTGTAGCCGAGTGCCGCGACCAGCTTGCCGGCCGGGAGCGACATGATGAAGTACGCACCAAAGAAGGTGAACTGGATCAGCATCGCCTGGGCGTAGTTCAGTTCGAACACGGCCTTCAGGTGCGGGATCAGGATGTCATTCAGGCAGGTCAGGAACCCCCACATGAAGAAGATCGTGGTCATCACGCCGAGCGCGAGCGGGAAGTAGGTGTAGCGAGTATCGCCAGCGTTCGTCGATGCCGACGAGGTGGGCGATGGCGTGTATCCGGTGGCCATGGGGCGCTCCAAGGTTGGTCAGGGGGAGGACGGCGGACAACTGCTTTCGCGGACGACCAGCCGTACCGGCGCGATCGTATAGGCAGTGTCCGTCTCGGGATTGGCAAGTCTTTCCAGAATGAGTTCGGCGCTGCGGCGTCCAAGGCCACGCGGATCGACCGCAATGGTGGTAAGGGGCGGCACGCAGACCGAGGCTTCGGCGACGTCGTCGAAGCCGGTCAGGGCGAAATCTTCCCCCGGGCGCCGGCCCCGTTTGGTCAGGCCGAGGATGAGGCCCAGGGCCACGGCATCGTTGTAGCAAACCGCCGCGGTCGGCGCGGGATCGCGCAAGAACAGTGCGCCGGTCTGCCGTGCCGCCTCAAGGCGGGTCGGTGCGCTTTCGATCAACCACGCTGGATCGACCGGCAGGCCCGCGTCGCGCATGGCGCCCGCGTAGCCGCGGCGCCGCTGCTCTACCGAACTGGAATCGCGATGACCGCCGAAGAAGGCGATGCGCTGGTGGCCCAGGCCGATCAGGTGTTCGGTGGCGAGCCGGGCGCCGTGTTCGTTGTCCATCTCCAGCGTGTCCCAGCGATGGGCGCCATCGTCGTCGGGCAGTTCGCGATTGAACACCAGCAGGGGCGTGTGCATGCCCACAGCGGCCAAAACCTGTTCGCCCTCGCTGCCTTCGGCGGGAGAGAGGATGATGCCCGCCGGGCCGTGCTCGATCAGCGAGTTCAGCACCGCCTGCTGACGCTCCGGCGATTCACCGGTGTTGCCCAGCAGGGTGACGTACCCGGCCCGGGCCAGGGCTTCGTCCGCCCCGGCGGCGAATTCCGCGAAGAACGGGTTGCCCAGGTCGTTGATGACGAGCCCGATGCTCGACGACGTGCGTCGACGCAGATTGGCGGCGGCGCGGTTGTAGACGTAGCCTTGCCGCTTGAGTTCGGCTTCCACCCGCGCGCGGGTGGCCGAATTGACCAAGGGGCTGCCACGCAGCACCAGCGACACGGTGGCCCGCGAGACGTCGCAACCCTGGGCGATATCGGCGAGCGTCACCTTGCGGCGCTGCGGGTTATTCCTCGGCATCGGAGCTCCTTCAAACGATCTAAACCGGGCGATCATCGCGCGGCGGACTGAGGGATGCATCACGCACTGCAACATGCGCGACGGCGCTATCTTTGCTACGTTCGGTCTGTTTGTCACGATCCAAATCACCGTGACCGCTCGCCACGCGTCCACCCGAGGGGAACCACCGATGCCGAGAACTACCCGCCTGCGTCGCGGCCTGCTGGCCGCCGCCCTGTCCTTCGCCCTGCCGGCCCTGGCCTTGGCGGCCTCCACCGGTCAGGCAGGAAGTGCCTTCGATGCGGTGGATCCGATGATCGGTACGGGCGGCGACGGGCATACGTTCCCCGGTGCCACGGTGCCCTTCGGCATGATCCAGTTGTCGCCCGACACGGCGATGCCGGACTTCAAGCACGCATACAAGTGGGCCGCTGGTTACCAGTACGGCGACGCGAGCATTCTCGGTTTCTCCCATACGCACTTCTCCGGCAGCGGCCATTCCGACCTGGGCGACGTGCTCGTCATGCCGATTGCCGGCGACGTGAAGCTGGATCCCGGTTCCCCCGACCAGCCCGGTAGCGGCTATCGCTCGCGCTTCGACCACAAGAGCGAGAAAGCGGAGGCAGGGTACTACGCCGTTACGCTGGCCGACTACGGCGTGCGGGCCGAGTTGACGGCGGGCGCTCGCGTGGGCTGGCACCGCTATACGTTTCCCAAGGGCAAGCCGGCGCATCTGCTGCTCGACCTGCGGCCGAGCATCTACGACTACGACGGCAAGGTGCTGTGGTCGTCGCTGCGCGTGCGTGCCGACGGCACCGTGACCGGCGGCCGCACCACGCGCGGCTGGGCTCCCGGTCGCCAGCTCTACTTCGCCATGCGTTTCAACCAGCCCATGACCTCGCGCAGCCTGAAGAACCGCGAGGAGAATGTGCCGTACCGCGGCTTCAGCGGCCCCGGCAACCGTGCGGAGGATGTCGATGGCATCAGCGGGCGGGCACTCGAAGGCGTGTTCGACTTCGGCGATCTCGGCAAGCCGCTGATCGTGAAAGTGGCCGTATCGTCGGTCAGCGAGGACAACGCCATCGCCAACCTGGACAAGGATGGCGCCGGGTTCGACTTCGATGCCCGTCGCGCCGATGCACGCCAGGCCTGGGAAAAGGCGCTGTCCAGCGTCGACGTGCAGGCACCTGCGCAGACCCGCAAGACCTTCTACACGGCGCTGTACCACGCCATGATCGCGCCGGGCCTGTCCATGGACGTCAACGGTCAGTACCGCGGCCCCGACAATCAGGTGCACACGGCCAAGGGTTTCGACTTCTATTCCACGTGGTCGCTGTGGGACGTGTACCGCGCACAGCAACCGCTGATGACCCTGCTGGAGCCGGCCAAGAGCAACGATTTTGTCAGTTCGCTGATCGCCGCGCGGCAGGCCAGCCCGTTCGGCATCCTGCCCGTGTGGGCGTACCAAGGCATGGAGACCTGGTGCATGATCGGCTACCACGCCGTGCCGGTGATCGCCGATGCCTATATGAAGGGCATCCGTGGCTACGATGCGAACGCTGCCCTGGACGCCATGGTCGCCAGTGCCACCTACGGCCCCTACGGCGGCCTCGACGATTACATGAAGCTCGGCTACGTGCCGATCGACCGCCAACCCGAAGCGGCCTCCAAGACGGTCGAGTACGCGTTCGACGACTGGTCCCTGGCGCAGATGGCGAAGGCGATGGGCAAGGGCGATGTGGCTGCCACCTTCATGAAGCGCGCCGGTAACTGGAAGAACAGCTTCGATACCAAGACCGGGTTCCTGCGCGCGCGCAAAAGCGACGGCAGCTACCGTGAACCGTTCGACCCGTCGTCGGCCGGCTACGGCAGCGACTACACCGAAGGCAATGCCTGGCAGTACTCCTGGTACGTGCCGCAGGACGTCGCGGGCCTTATCGAGGCGCTCGGCGGCAAGGACGCGTTCGTCAAGAAACTCGACTCGGTCTTCGACGCCAAGGTCGATCCCAAGTCGTTCGCACACGTCGAGGACATCACCGGCCTGATCGGCTGGTACGCGCACGGTAACGAACCCAGCCATCAGGTGGCCTATCTCTACGACTACGCCGGCCAGCCCTGGAAGACCCAGGAACGTCTGGTGAAGATCATGCAGACCCAGTACACGCCCACGCCGACGGGGCTGGTGGGCAACGACGATCTCGGTCAGATGTCGGCCTGGTACATCTTCACTTCGCTGGGCTTCTATCCGGTGGCACCGGGCAGCAATCAGTACGTCATTGGACGGCCGTTCGTGGAGAAGGCGACGCTCAACCTGGCGGGGGGCAAGCGCTTCACCGTCTCGGCTGACCACCTCGACGCCAAGCACCCTTATGTGGGCAAGGTCACGCTCAACGGCAAGCCTCTGGAGCGCACCTTCATCCGCCATGAGGAAATCGTGGCCGGGGGCGAGTTGCACTTCTCGATGCAAGAAAACCCGGCAAAGGACTGGGGCACCGCACCGGGGGCGCAGCCATACTCGATGAGCGACGCCTCGCGCTAAGCCGCATTTTTCCTGGGTATTTCCCGCGCCGTCACCAGCCCTTCACGGCGCTTTCGGCATTAAGCACGGCTTCAAATGGACGGGTACGCCGCTTTACCTCTCGGTCGGCCGGGAGGCAAAGCGGCGTACCCGTCCTCATGTCCGAAGGCCCTCATGAGATCCCCCGAAGCGACGCGTTGCCCGTTTACAATGCATGCCTTTACCGGGCAGGACTCGTCGCGGGGGATGACGAAGGCATGATGGTGCGGATTGGACAGCGGTGGCGGATGACGGGCTTGCTCGCCGCCGTGATCGTGATCGTGGCGTTGCCCTATGTCGTCACGCGTTCGAGCGCGGAAGACGCGCTGAACTCGCGCGACTGGGTGACCCACACCGCGGAGGTGAAGGCTGCCGTCTATCAGTTGAACACGGTGCTGCGCGACAGCGAGGCCGCCGTGTACTCGCGGCTGGCGGGTGCGCCCGCTGAATCGGTGCTCGACGAACGCATCGCGGTTCCGCGCAAGGTGGTTCCTCAGATCATTGCGACACTGCGCGAGATGACCCGGGACAATCCCACCCAGCTCACGCGCCTGGGTGCACTCGAATCCATTGCCAGCGGGCGCATGGCGCTGACCGAGCAGGCCATGCAGCGGCTGAATGCCGGCGACCACGACGGTGCGCTGGCTTCCATGGAAGACGCGCGCCATCTGTTCCCCATCGCGACGGCCATTGAGGACGTGCTCGCGGAAGAGACCCGGCTGCTGAACGAGCGCCGGAACGAAGCGCGCGACCTTGCCTCCAACAATCGTCTGGTGCTGCTGGTCTCGGCGCTGGCGCAGATCGCGCTGCTCGGTATCGTGGTCGTGGTGTCCGAGCGGCAGATTGCCATCCGTCTCGCTGCCGAGTCGCAGGTGGCGCAGGCGGTGAAGCGCTCGCAGCTCATCGTGCAGGCGGTGCGCGAGCCGATCATCATGCTGGATCGTCAGTTGCGCACGCTGCTGGCCAATGCGGCGTTCGCCGAGCTGTACGGCTACAACCCGGACGAAGACCAGCACGTGCCGCTGGACCAGATCGGTAACGGCGCCTGGACCGATACCGCACTCATGCAGCGCCTGTCCGACGTGATGACGCGCGACCGCGAACTGTGGGACTACGAACTCACCCAGCGCACCGTCGACGGCGTGGACCGCTTCGTGGTCATCAACGCCCGGCGCATCGAACAGCCCGACAGCGACGATCCCGCCCTGCTGCTGACCGTCAGTGACATCACCGCTCGCGCGCTGGTGGAGCAGAAGGTGTCGGAGTTGAACCGGCAGCTCGAAGGTAAGGTGGAACAGATCTCCGACGTGAATCGCGAACTGGAAGCCTTCAGCTATTCGGTGTCGCACGATCTGCGCGCGCCGCTGCGCCACATCTCGGGATTTGCGGGCAAGCTCGAGGCGCAACTGGGCGACCAGGCCGACGACCGCGTTCGCCATTACATCGACGTCATCAGCAGCTCGTCGCGTCGCATGGCCCAGCTCATCGACGACCTGCTGGTCTTCTCGCGCCTGGGGCGCGGCGCACTGCGCCTGCAGCCCGTCGACATGCAGTCGCTGGTGGACGAGGCGCGCGCGCTGGTGGAAGCGGATGCGTCGGGCCGTCGCATCGACTGGCGGATCGCACCGATGCCGATCGTGATCGGCGACGAGAATATGCTGCGCACCGTGTGGCAGAACCTGCTCGGCAACGCGGTGAAATACACCGGCAATTGCGAGGTGGCCCGGATCGAGGTGGGGCTCGATCGCACCGCGGCCGGCGATTACGAATTCAGCGTGCGCGACAACGGCGCAGGCTTCGACATGCAATACGCCAGCAAGCTCTTCGGCGTGTTCCAGCGATTGCACCGTGCCTCCGAGTTTCCCGGTAACGGCATTGGCCTGGCCAACGTCAGGCGCATCATCGCGCGTCATGGAGGACGCACCTGGGCCGAGGGCGAACCGAACGTCGGCGCCACTTTCCATTTCTCATTGCCGGCGTCGGACGTACCCGGCGCCAAGACAGGTGACACATGAACCAGCGCGACCTGCGCACCATCCTTCTCGTCGAAGACTCCATGGCCGATGCGGAAATGGCCATCGACGCCCTGCGCGAGGCCAAGCTCGCCAATCCTGTCGTACACCTCGAAGACGGTGTCGACTGCCTCGACTGGCTTCACCGGCGCGGCGCCTTCGCCGATCGCGTGGAGGGCGACCCCGCCGTGATCCTGCTGGACATCAAGATGCCCCGCATGGACGGCCTGGAAGTGCTCAAGCATCTGCGCAGTGAGGGCGAGCGCTGGAAGCGCCTGCCCGTGGTCATTCTTTCCTCGTCGCGAGAAGAGAGCGATCTGGCGCGTAGCTGGGATCTCGGCGTGAACGCCTACGTGCTGAAGCCCGTAGACGTGCAGCAGTTCTTCTCCGCCGTGCAGACCCTTGGCCATTTCTGGGCGGTGCTCAACCAGCGCCCGGAAGGCGACTGAGCCAGCGCCGACGATCAGGGGACACGACATGAGCGGGCAAGGGCAGAAGGTCAGAATTCTCCAGGTGGAGGACAGCGCGCTGGACGCGGAGCTGGTGCTGACCGAGCTCGACCACGATGGGCTGGCGTACGAGGTGACGCTTGTCGAAGACGAGCAGGCCTACGTCGCGGCCCTCGACAACTTCGCGCCCGACATCGTGCTCTCGGATCTGAGCATGCCGGTATTCAGCGGCGAGCGTGCGCTGCAGATCCTTCGTGACCGTGGTTCGGACATCCCCTTCATCTTCATCTCGGGCACGCTGGGCGAGGAGTCCGCCATCGAGGCGCTGCGCAACGGTGCCACCGATTACATCCTGAAACAGAACACCGCGCGCCTTGCCAGCGCGGTGCGCCGTGCGTTGCGCGAAGCCGAAGAGCAGCGGGCCCGCGTACGCGCCGAGCAGGAACTCATTCGCGCGCAGCGTTTCGAAAGCCTCGCGCTGCTGGCGGGTGGTCTCAGCCACGACTTGCGCAACCTGCTGCAGCCACTGCTGCTCGCCGGCGATACGCTGGAAGACTACGCGGACGATCCGCGCCTTGCCCGGCTCGGCACGCTGGTGCGCGACTGCGGGCGCCGCGGCCTCGAGATGGTCTCGTCGATGCTCTCGTTCGCGCGCGGCGCCCGCCGCGCCGAGCGCGTGAAGCTCGGTGCGTTGCTCGACGCGTTGAACCTGCTGCTTCAGGGCAGTGTGCCGCGCACGGTGCGCATGGAAGTCGACGTGTTCGACCCCGAGGTTGCCTTCGAAGGCAATCACACCGAGCTGCAGCAGTGCCTGCTCAACCTCAGTCTCAATGCGATCCAGGCCATGCCCGATGGCGGATCGCTGCGTATCGAGACCGAACTGGTCAGCCTGCCCGACGACTTCTTCGTCGAAGGCGAGCAGCAGGTGCCGGGCCGCTATCTCCGCCTGTCCGTGATCGATACCGGCCAGGGCATGCCGCCCGAGGTGCTCGAGCGCCTGTTCGAACCGTTCTTCACCACCAAGTCCGGTGGCACCGGGCTTGGCCTGCTGTCCTGCAAACGCATCGTCGCCAGCCACGGCGGTCTCATGCGCGTACGCAGCACGGTAGGCGAAGGCACGCAGTTCCACCTCTACCTCCCGTTGCAGGCGCTGGAAGGCGACCAGGCCGAATCGCAGGCCATGGACGCGTCTCTCCAGGGCGAAGCCGAGCGCGTGTTGGTGGTGGTGGAAGAGGCTGTGCAGCTTTCGCTGCTGGTCGATACGCTCGACGCCTACGGTTACCAGGCCGGCGCAAGCCAGAGCGGTACGGCTGCGCTGCAATGGATCGAAGCGCACGGCGTGCCCGACCTCGTCGTCATGGACGCCGACATGAATCTGTTCACCGGCGTGCGCACACTGGCCGCGTTGCTCGATCACGGCTATGCCGGCGCGGTCCTGCTGCTCGCGCGTCCCGACGCGCCGCCCAACCTGGACGAACTGCCGCATCTCGATCACCTATACGTGATCGACAAGCCCGTGCAGTCGAAAGCCTTGCTGCGCAAGGTGCGCGAGGCGTTGGGTGCGAGTGGTCCGAAGCGCTAAGCTGGATTGCTATCTCCAGGAGATAAGGCAATCGGCCTTAGGCCTCGGCGATGTCGTGTGAAGCATGACTCTCTACCTTCGAGACGCAACCTCGCGTCCAAGACAGCGATTATTGCCAATCGCTATGCATTTTCCGGCCAGGTAGCTGAATCTCCTTAATAAGCTCTGAGTCGACCCTCATATCGCGACCTCGCGCATGCTGCGTGGGCAGCGTAGTCTCAAGTGCAGGTAGGTCGTCGTTTCGACCACCACGCATTGCACGGAGGCGATGATGGAGCGTCAAGAGAAAGTGCCTGCCACCCAGGCTGGGAAGACAGCGCCGGGCGACACCGAGTACGAGTTCCTGCTGCCGTTTCCGCAGCCCATGACTCGTCCGCGCATGGCGGTGCCGTCAGACGAATGGATCTACCTGGCCAACGTTGAAAGCGGTATGGACGTCAGTACGCTATTCGTCGCGCGCACCGCCCGTAACGGTGACGTGGACACTAGCTTTGGACGTGGCGGGTGGATAGCGGAATTCGTCGAGATTCGCTTCGGTGAGCCGATCGGCTTGTGGGTCCGCGAGGGCGGGGGTGTCCTCGCCGCGGTGAAGGACAGTGTCGACAGTCGCCTTGAGGTCGCATTGATATGCTTCACCGAAGCGGGCGAACTCGATTCGACCTTCGGCGACGGCGGTAAGATCATCCACCGCATTGAAGTGCCTGGTTCGTCGAGTGAATCGACCTCGTCCAAGGCGGCATCCGATGTCGCAGAACATGGTCAGGCTGCTGGCTCTGGAACGGCATTCGCGGCCACGGGCGATGGAACCTTCTACTGCCTGCTTGGTACCGGTAACGGACCCTTTTATGCATTGATGCGTTTGCAGTCGGACGGGACGCTGGATACCCGTTTCAACGGTACGGGCTACGTGACCGATGGCGAGTGGGCTTACAGACAGTGGGGAGCGACTTCCATCGTCGTTGGTAGCGATGCCCGAGTGACGGTTCTCGGCGAATTCTACGACGTCACGGCGGTTCCCGATCGGCGACTGGTGGCCTGGCGGTTCGATCAGGACGGTTCCATCGATCGCTCGTTCGGCGACGACGGATATGCATTCTTCGACGCTGACGCTGCGGATGTCGCCCCTGAAAATCTCTATCAGATGAGTTTCGACCACGCGGCAAGCCTTCCGGATGGCGGAGTTGCAGTTTGCGGAGCCCTGACGACCGTGTCCGGGACGACGTATCAGAGGTTCGGCCTGCTGGCCTGTCTTGATGCTTCTGGGAAACCTCTCGACACGTTCAATCGCGGGAAATTCCTCCTCTACGGCGTCATGGGAGAGTACGGTACGGACTTTCGTGGAGGGATCGCTGTCCAAGGCGACGGCAAGATCGTTGTCGGTGGGGGTGTGAGCGAAAGCCTCGTGACGGATTCGGAGCTCTTGGTGGCGCGTTTCCAGCCGTCAGGTTCGCGGGACCTCACTTTTGGTGACGGCGGGGCAAGACGGTTCAAGGGGAAGGGCGCCCAGGTCAACTACATGCGGCACCTTCTCATCGATTCGAAGGGAAACATTCTTGTCGCAGCGATTGGCGGGCCGAACAACAGCGGTAGTTCCATGTGGCCGTTCGTATTCCAACTGACCGGCGGACAGTGACAGGTCGTCTTCCTGCATTCGGGGGCGAAGGTATTGCTGCGGGACGTGCGCGAGGCGCTGAAGGCGGGCTAAAGCGCTTAAGCGCAGCGGGTGGCGATTCGGGCAAGCATTACCTGCTTTGTCTCAATAGCCGTACATACGCCTCAGGGCGGCACCCATAAGATCCTCCCCGCATCAAGGAGGATTGATATGCACCCACCCCGCTTCACACCAAAACACCGCGTTCTCGTGTTGTCGATTGCGCTTTCGTTCGTCGTCTCGTCTGTCCACGCCACGGGCGACGTGGATTCCCTGTCGTCGGCCTACCCATCCGCGGCATCCGGGAACGAACCCCGCGGATCTATGCGCTCAGGCTCGGAAGGCTTGGCCATGGAGGACGTCGATCACGACGACGAAGGCGAGACCGAGGAGGACGCGAACGACCGGCGTTTCGTACTCCAGGCATTGCGAGAGCGCTGGAGCAAGGTTCCTGGGATGGAATGGTTCCAACGCGCGTCGGAGGCCACCCAGTCGGAGTGGCTCGGGCACGTGCAGAATCTCGGCCGGCGCTACGTCGAGCTTGAGGCCGTCCGCACGACATCCGACAACGCGGTACGCCATCAGCTAGAGGCCGCGCTTTCGGAGGCGGGTCTCAGTGGATCGCCTGACGACTACCAGGTGTCGCTGGCCCGCGTGATTCAGGTCGGCGACGTTCGTGTACCTACCCATCACGTGCGGTCGTTGACGGATGCCTGCCTGCGTGCCGATCCCGAGATGGACTTCGCGATGGCGGTCGTACGGCGCGACGGCGACCTCGTTGCCGAGGCGGAGAGGAAGCCCTTGCTCGCCTTGCTCGCGCAGCCGTTCTGCCGAATCTCCGCCGCCGATCGGCTCGCCGAGTTCGACACGCAGCAACCGTTGCTGGAATCGGTGTACGCCGCGTTGCTTGAAACGCAACTCCGGAAGGCGATCGTCGAGGCGGACGCGCAAGGACATCTCACGGGCGGCCTTGATGCATGGATCAAGGGGCACGATATCGTTCGCGCCGCCATGAACGGCGCTGCCGACGTCGACATGGGCACGCTCAGGTTCTCCACGGAAACGGGTGGCGTCTCCGTCTCGCTGCCGCAATGGCTGGTGTTCGTGAAGCGCGACGCGCAGGGGAATGAGGATGGTGTGGTGCTCTATCGACCGCAAGAGCAGGAAGCGCTATCGGTCGGCAGCCAGCAGGAGCTATACCAATACCTGGACATCAAGCGCATGAGCCAGGAGATCGCCGGTGAGATGCCAGGCATGTGTCCCGCGAGGCCATCGTCCATGGGAAGCGAGACGGCGGGTGAGTCGAACACGCCGCGGGCACTTCGCGACGTCGTCCTTGCCGCGGCCGGCCCGGGCGAGGGCACGCCGATCACGAAGTTCTTCGACGACCTATGCGACAAGCCATCGCTATGGCGAAATAATCTTCAGTTCCAACCCTACGACAGCCACGATTTTCTGACGAACATCGGCACGTGGACGAAGGCGCGGATCGATCTGATGGCGAAGGACATACGAAGGCTCGCCCAGGCCCCCGGGCTTCCGTCTCTCGTGACGCGCTATCGAGCCATCATGGACGAGTACACCGCGTTCAACGAGATGCACATGCCGACGCTGCGCGAATTTACGCGGCGACGCGAGAGCGAGAAATTGACGAGGTTCTTCCGCGCGGAGCAACTTATCGCCGTTGATGAAAGTGTGGATGCGGATACCATCGTCATCGAGTTCAATGGTCGGAAACGGCCCTGGACGGACTGGGTTTTGAGCGATTATCGGGAGCACGGCGACAACCTCTTGGCCCTGAGCAACAACTTCGCGCAGGATGCCACTCTCACCGCGAGGGATGCCGCGCTCGCTGCGCGCTTGAATACGAGCGAGATCAAGACGGCCGTCGAACGAAACCTCCGTAGCACTTACGCGGGTGACAATTACATCGAGGCGATGAGCGCGCTGCTCGATCCGAGTGACCCCCGCTATGCGAAGGCCAGCGATCTCCGCGTAGCGATGCAGATCCTCGACATGCAGATGGCACTGGACGTCGAGTATTCCCGAGGCAATATCGATCTCGCCGACTACCCATGGCTGAAAGGCGTGCTGGATGGCCTGCCGATGAGCATCGGCCTGGCCGATGTCGAACTGGCGCATTTCATGATCTCCGGCACACGCATTCCCGGTGTGCTGGCGATCTCCAAGACATCCGCGAGCGGAAAGGGCGACACATTCGTCTTCGTGCCCAACGGGCCCTTTGGGCGAACGCTCTACAAGAACGACGCCTATTTTCAGGAGATCATCCGGACCGACGCGTTCAAGGAATACTTCGTGGCGAGGGCACGGGCGGAGGACCAGCCCAAGCTCGACAAGGCGATCAGGGCGGCCCGTACACCCAGCTATTTCTATACCTCTTTCGCGCCGATCGATGATTTCAAGGCGGAATGCGATCAGGTCATCAAGGATGCGATAAGCAATGCGGCCTCCGTGACAACGAGCAAGGCCGAGGTGATCTGGGAACAGTCGTTGAAGGGTGTCCGCTACGGCATGGGCGTTATCTGCGCGGCGGCCACTGCGGGCGCAGGTGCCGCTGTGTGCACGGCCGGCACGGCCGCTCTTATGGGGCTGGATGCCTATGGTGCCGTCGACAAGCTGCTGCGTGGCCGGGAAGACGAAGCCCTGGTCGACGTGGCGTTCCTGTGGCTCGATGCGATCGATGTCGGCAAGGGCGCCAGTGCGGGCTTGACGACGTTTCAGCCTAAAGCGCTGTTGAGGCTGCTGCGCAAGACACATTTCTCGAGTGTCGACGAGGCGAAGGAGGCCATCGACGCTGCCGCTCGCCATGCCGGGCATTTCCGATACGACGGTACACTGAGCCCGGCGTTGTCCAGGCTCGACGTCGACATCGACCAGTTGAGTGCCCTGCCGAATCGTCCAGGTAAAGCGATCTCAGGTAAGTTCTACGAGTATCGCGGGAGGGTCCATATCGTCGACGACGGTCGGATCTTCGAAGTGTTCTCCCATAACGGTTGGGCCAGCGTGCGCGTGCGCGATCCGGCCCGTCCTTACGGGCCCGGTGCGCTGGTCGTCTACCGGCAGGGGCGGTGGCAGCGTGACGAGGCCGGTCTGCTTGGCGGCGGCAAGGCCGTCAGCAAGGTCACCGATCAAGCCTATGCTCCCCTCGAGGGCGAGCTGCCAGCCCCGCCCACGCTTGCCTTCGCGATGCCTCTGTACGATCAGCCATTCATGAAGGTCATGCGTTGGACGGACTCGGACTACTACGTCTCCCTTCCTGCCGATAGCCAGCGTGCCCGAGAAGCATTCATGGCGCGTCGCAACGAATTTCTCGCGGCCGCGCGGGTGAACGCGTTTGCCGGAGAGCAGGTACCTCCACATGCAGTGGGCAGCCCTCACTTCGTGCCCAGGCCGTCTCGACCTTCTATTCCCGCCAGCCTTGACGGCATGAGTCCAGGCGAGGCGATGAGCGAGCTCTACAAGGCGGCGGACGGCGTGGTAGTGGGTGAAGGACCGGGAGACATCGGAGGCAGGGTGTTTCTCGTCGACAACATGGGTGTGCTTCGGAAGCAAGGCGTCAAGACCCTCTACGTGGAGGGCCTTCTGCACGACGTCGACCAGGTCGAGCTCGACGCCTTCTTCGCCCTGCCAAAGCGCAAGTCGATGCCGGCGAACCTGAAGGCCCGCCTGGATCGGTTGGAACCATCGCATCTCAGGGAGCGGCACACGCGCTACACCTTCTCAGATGTTGTAAGGGTGGCAAAGAAACACGGTGTCCGAGTCGTTGCCGCCGATCAAATCGTGAGTACCAGGCTGTACGGCGTATCGCTCACTGACGCACGCGACATAGCGATGCCCTATCAGGCGCAACAGGTCATCGATGCCTACCAGGCGCAGTCGCCTGGCAAGTGGGTCGCCCTCGTCGACACCAGGCACGCCAGTACCTATTCCGATATCGCAGGTGTTGCGGAACGGACCGGCGCTATCGGGATTCGGACGGTCGATGTTCCGGCAGGCAATCCGATGACGATCGGCCCTGATCCGGGCGTGCTCGTCGAGAATCCAGTTCGGGGCCGCGACCCCAACATGCTCCGCTCCGATTTCGTGGTCGAGATGCCCATCCTGGGTGACGACGCATCACGCGTGCTGCATGTGCTGGACATGCCGGACATGTCGCCGTCCGACATTCCCGCGAGTGCGCGCCGTTTGGAGAAGCCCGGCGAATTCGTCCTTCTGCTGGAGGGCGAGCAGGCGCCGCCGGTGATCTATCACCGTAACCGCAGGAACGAAATCCTGCGGACGGCAATCCATGAGGACGTGGGAGGATTCTATGTCGACCGGGCCGAATGGCCGGGGATTCACGGAACCGTATATGCGACCGTGGACGATCTGGTTCGCGATCTCCGGACGGCCAAGCAAATGCGGCTCGTGATGCCGGCGACTGAAGGGGAGGCAGCCGGCCTATAGCAGTGGCTATGACGACGGCCGCCGGGCGCGCTTCGCTCCCGGCGGCTCGTGCGTCAGTCGATGCCGAGTTTCTTCAACTTGTAGCGCAATGCGCGGAAGGTGATTCCCAGCTTCTTCGCCGTCGCCGTCTTGTTGTAGCGCGACTCTTCCAGCGCCTTGATGATCGTGTCGCGCTCGATGTTGGAGATGTAATCCTCGAGTGAGCCATCGGCGGCAGGTGCGCTGCGCGCCGGTTGTGTGGCCGCAGCGACCAGCGTGGCCTCCACGGCGGTCGCGAGCGAAGGTGCAGCCGACGGCATGCGCTGAGGCAGCATGAGGTCATCTGCCTCGATGGTCTCGCCCTCGCACATGGCCATGGCGCGTTCGAGGATGTTCTCCAGTTCGCGCACATTGCCGGGGAAGGGGTAGGCCTCCAGCGCGGCCAGCGCTTCCGGACGCAGGCGCCCCGGCGCACCGCCGGATTCCGTAGCGAGCTGGCGCAGGATGAAGTCCGCCAGGCGTGGAACGTCACCCCGGCGCTCGCGCAGCGGCGGCACGCGCAACTCGATCACGTTGATGCGATAGAACAGGTCCTGGCGAAACAGGCCTTGCTCGACCAGAGAAGCCAGATTCTTGTGCGTGGCCGAGAGAATGCGCACGTCCACCGGAATCTCATCGCGCCCGCCGATCGGCCGAACGGCTTTCTCCTGAATCGCGCGCAGCAGCTTCACCTGCATATGCAGGGGCAGCTCGGCCACTTCGTCGAGAAACAAGGTGCCGCCCTGGGCGGCCTGGAACAGGCCTTCCTTATCGACATGTGCGCCGGTGAAGCTGCCCTTGCGGTGGCCGAAGAATTCGCTCTCCATCAGTTCCGACGGAATGGCACCGCAGTTCACGGGCACGAAGGCTCCCGCGGAGCGCGGGCCCATTTCGTGGATGAGGCGCGCGACAAGCTCCTTGCCCACGCCGGATTCGCCCGCGATGTAGACCGGTGCCTGATTGCGCGCCAGCTTGGCGATCTTGGCGCGCACCTCGTTCATGGCCGGCGACTCACCGATGAGCCGGTCGGCCCCCGGCGTGCCCTTGTTGCCGGCCTCCGCCTTGCGTTCCTCGGAAAGGCGCAGGGCGGTGCGGACGAGGCGGCGAAGCAGATGGATGTCCACCGGTTTGGAGACGAAATCGAAGGCACCCGCCTTCAATGCGTTCACGGCCGCATCCACGTTGCCATAGGCGGTGATCATCGCCACCGGCATGTCCGGGAAGCTGGCTGCGATCAGTTCGATGATTTCCTGGCCGCTGCCGTCGGGCAGCCGCATGTCCGTGAAGCACAGGTCATAGCGCCGTGCGGCCAATGCGCTCCGCGCTTCGCTGACGCTCCCCACGGCGTCGACGTCGAGTTCCATTCGACCGAGTGTGATGGTCAGCAACTCGCGGATGTCCCGTTCGTCGTCGATGACCAGTACGGTCTGCTTGCTCATTGGGTCCGAAAGTTCGGTGAATGGGTCAAATGTAACCGCCCGGGCCGGTTACGCAAAGGGCGTGGCTCACGCCTGCGCCGCCATCGGGGCGGCCGCAGCGGTGCGGGCGGGCGGGGTGAGGCTGATCCGGAAGCAGCTTCCACCGCCGGCCACCCGCACGTATTCCAGGGCCGCCTGGTTGGCCTCGGTCATCTGGCGGGCGAGGTAAAGACCCAGTCCCGTGCCGTATTCGTGCGTTGTGAAGAAGGGCTCGAAGATCTGCGCGGCGACCTTGGGCGGGATGCCCGGGCCGCGATCGATCACTTCCAGAATGGGGATGCCCGCCTCGGAGTGGCGCGCCACCAGCATCACGCGCGCCGGTTCGCCCGGCATGCGGCCGTAGCGCAGGGCGTTCTGCACCAGGTTCCAGATGACTTGCTGGAGGTGCTGCGGGTCCGCCACGGCCGCGACGGGCTCGCTGCCCGAGACGGCACGCAGGATGTCCAGGCCCAGGTCGTTGCCCTGGCGGTATTCGGTGACGAAGTGGTGCACCCACTTGCCGAGGTCGAGCGTTTCCGGGCGCGAGCGTTCGCGGCGCGAGAGCTGGAGAATGTTCTCGATGATCTCGTTGAGGCGGGAGCAATGGTTGTTGATGATCTCGACCATGCGCAGGTCGGTATCGTTCATGTCGGTGGATTCGGCCAGCAACTGCGCCGAGTAGTGAATGGCGGCCAGCGGGTTGCGGATTTCGTGCGCGATCGACGCCGAGAGGCGTCCGAGCGAGCTGAGCGTGAGTTCTTCCGCCCGGCGTGACACCAGCGACGTGTCGTCGAGGAAGATCAGCACGTGCGAATCGTCGTTGGGGGCCAGGCGAGTGAAGCGCGGCACCACTTCCGGCGTGCCGTCGGCGAGCATGGTGGCGCTCTCGTCGAGCTTGCCGGAGGTGCGCCAGTGATACAGGCGGCGCGACAGTTCCGGCGCGAGCGTGCCCAGGTCGCGCTGGTCGGCCGACGGATTGCCCATCAGCATCCATGCGGACTCGTTGAGCTGGTGAATGCGATTGCCCTCGTCCACGAGCAGCACGCCGGTCTTCATGCGGCGGATGATGAGCTCGTTGACCTGCGACAGGTTGGCCAGATCGATGCCGCGCTGTTCGGCCAGCGCTTCCGACGCGCGGATGTTGCGACCGAGCACGTAGCACAGCGACGCGCAGGCGAAGTAGGCCGCGCCGAACAGGCCGTACTCGGCGAACTCGCGATCGCTGACATCGACGATGGCGAGGTCGAAGAAGGAGTGCCCGAGCATGCCTAGCGTGGCCAGCGCAGCGAAGAACATCGATAACCGGAAGGGCAGCAGTAGGGCGCCGGTGGCGATGTTCACCGCAAGCATCATCGCCACGCCCATGCGCACGTCATGCATCAGCACCAGCGCCAGGAGGGCGGCCACGATGTCGAGGCTCAGCCCGATCGAGACGATCAGGACGGGCCGGTGGAGGGTGCGCCGGGTGCGGGCGACCAGCACCAGGGCGGCCAGCAGATAGGCCAGGGCGAACAGCCGGGCGAAGACCGGCTCGGGCAGCGCAGGCCAGTTCATGTGTTCCGGCCGGAAGGCCAGCGCGGTATAGACCGCCGCCTGGCCCAGGCGGAAGTAGTTGAAAAAGAACAATTCGTGGCGCGCGGTGCCTTGGCTCGCGCTGATTCGAAGGGCGCTGGACGACGCGGGCGTTGACACCGGGTGCTTCTCCGCCGTGGGCCCCTCGGGCCGTAGTGAGGGCCCAGTATAGGGGCCCCGCGGGTCGCGGCAAGCCGCCCCGGCAGGCTTCCTGCGGGCCCGCGGCCCCGGGCTTGCCGCACCGCCCCTTTCCATCCGGGGCGCCTTCCGGGAAAATGCGCGGCTGTATTGCGTAAAGCCGCGCAATCGATCCCCCCTCCCCGTACCGGTCTCACCGCCGGCGCGCTTTCACACGTTTTCTCCCGTTCGCTCGAGGTATCGAATGAATTTCCACGAGTACCAGGCCAAAGAACTGTTCGCGAAGTACGGCATCGCCGTGCCGCCGGGCAAGATTGCCAACTCTCCCGATGCCGCTGTCGACGCCGCCAAGCACCTTGGTGGTTCGCAGTGGATGGTCAAGGCCCAGATCCATGCCGGCGGTCGCGGCAAGGCCGGTGGCGTCAAGTTCTGCCGCAGCCTCGATGACGTCCGTGCCGCCGCCAAGGGCATGCTCGGTACCAACATGGAAACCTACCAGTCCGCCGGCCGTGCGCTGCCGGTGAACCTGGTGCTGGTCACCGACGCGACCGACATCGCGAAGGAACTCTATCTCTCGATCCTCACCGATCGCGACACCAAGTCGATCTCCTTCATCGCCTCCAAGCATGGCGGCGTGGACATCGAACAGGTGGCCCACGATACGCCGGAAGACATCCACACGATCGTGGTGGATTACGTCGAAGGCCTGCAGCCGTACCAGTGCCGCGATCTCGGGTTCAAGATGGACCTGAATCCGAAGCAGGTGAACCAGCTCGTCAAGATCATGCTGGGCCTGTACAAGCTGTTCAACGAGAAGGACCTCTCCCTCGTCGAGCTGAACCCGCTCGCCATCCTCGAAGACGGCAACCTCGCCGCCCTCGACGGCAAGGTCAATTCCGACGACAACGCCGAGTTCCGTCACCCGGACCTCGCCGCGATGCGCGACCTGACCCAGGAAGACGCCGCCGAAGCGGCCGCCGTCCAGCACAACCTCAACTACGTCACGATGGACGGCACGATCGGCTGCATGGTCAACGGTGCCGGTCTCGCGATGGCCACGATGGACGTGATCAAGCTGGCAGGCGGCGAGCCGGCCAACTTCCTCGACGTCGGCGGCGGTGCCACCAAGGAGCGCGTCACCGAGGCGTTCAAGCTCATCCTCTCGTCCGACAAGGTCAAGGCCATCCTGGTCAACATCTTCGGCGGCATCGTGCGCTGCGACCTGATTGCCGAAGGCATCATCGCCGCCGTGAAGGAAGTGGGCCTGAAGATTCCGGTGGTCGTGCGCCTGCAGGGCACCAATGTCGAGAAGGGCCGCGAACTGCTGGCCAACTCGGGTCTGGCGATCACGCCGGCCGACGATCTCAACGATGCGGCCCAGAAGGCCGTGGCCGCCGCGGCCTGAGGAGCGAAAGCAACATGAGCGTCCTGATCAACAAGAACACCAAGGTCCTCGTCCAGGGCTTCACCGGACAGCAGGGTACCTTCCACGCCGAACAGGCGATCGACTACGGCACCAAGATCGTCGGTGGCGTGACCCCGGGCAAGGGCGGTTCCGAGCACATCGGTCTGCCGGTCTTCAACACCGTGCGTGACGCCGTCGACCAGACCGGCGCCGATGCTTCGGTGATCTTCGTGCCGCCGCCGTTCGCGGCGGACTCGATCCTCGAAGCCATCGACGGTGGCATCAAGGTCATCGTTGCCATCACCGAGGGCATTCCCGTGCTCGACATGATGCGCGTGAAGAACGTGCTCAAGTCGCACCCGGACGTCGTGCTCGTCGGCCCGAACTGCCCCGGCGTCATCACTCCGGGCGAGTGCAAGATCGGCATCATGCCGGGCCACATCCACAAGCCGGGCAAGGTCGGCATCGTTTCGCGTTCGGGCACGCTCACGTATGAAGCCGTGTTCCAGACCACGAACGAAGGCCTCGGCCAGTCCACCTGCATCGGCATCGGCGGCGACCCGATCAATGGCCTCAGCTTCATCGACTGCCTGAAGCTGTTCCAGGACGACCCGCAGACCGAGGGCATCATCATGGTCGGCGAGATCGGCGGCAGCGCCGAAGAAGACGCTGCCGAGTTCATCGGTCAGTACGTCAAGAAGCCGGTCGTCTCGTTCATCGCTGGCGCTTCGGCACCTCCGGGCAAGCGCATGGGCCACGCCGGTGCGATCATCTCCGGCGGCAAGGGCACGGCGGCGGCGAAGTTCGCCGCGCTCGAGAAGGCAGGCGTGACCACGGTCAAGTCTCCGGCCGATCTCGGCAAGACTCTCGCGGGTCTGATGAAGTAAAACTCGCCAGCATCACGGCGAAGAAAAAGCGCGGCCTTCTGGCCGCGTTTTTTTTGGTTGGAATCTCCTGGACGTGTGGGAGCCGCTATAGCGGCGAGAAGCCCACGGAGCACGGAGGCGGTGAGGTGGAATGTCCTCGCCGCTATTAGCGGCTCCCACAACTATTGCCAGTCCAAGGCGATGGCGCACGGCGCGTTCGGCCAAAGAGTCGCGGACGGGTAAGCCTCGACCCTCGCATCCATATCCTTGACATGCGAAGCCGTCTAGACGTCCAAACGCTTGACACGTCCATATTGAACCGTGTTACGGTGTCGCACCGCAGCAATAAAACGAGGGGTCGTCATGCGTCACCCACAACTCGTTATGTCCCGAATCGCACACGCGCGTCATTGCCTCGCGCGATGTTGTCCCTGCCGCTGAATCGGCGGCTTCGCCTCGCCCTTGTTGTTGGGTGGACGGCGCTCTTCTGACGTCATAACGATCAACCGCGCCTCGCAGGCGCAGCGGGCCAGCGTGTCCGCATAGTGGCAGGTCACTGCGATCGAACCATCGCCCTCGCAAGGGGACGGCGATGCGGACGGGGCTTGCCTCTCTTCAACGATCAAGGGGTTTCATGAACAAGTGGGTGTGGCAGCGGTCGCTGTTGGCCGCCGCGGTGTTTGCCGCGTATTCGGGGAGTGTGTTGGCGCAGTCCACCACGGGCTCCATCTATGGCCAGGTGCAAGCCGGCGAGGGCGACGTGGTTCGCGTGGTGAACGATACGGGTCTAACGCGTGAGGTCCCGGTGGACGCGCGTGGCCGTTATGCCGTGTCGCAGCTGCCGTTGGGTACCTATACGGTGTCGGTCGTACATGCGGGCGCCACGGTACAGAGCCGCGACAACGTCGCCTTGCGCGTGGGCTCCGGTGTGGAGGTGTCGTTCGTGCCGTCGACGGCGCAGGATCTCAGTGGTGTAAGCGTCGTCGCGAATGCCGTGCCTCCCATCGACGTTTCGACGGTGGATTCGCGTACCGTCGTGACGGCGCAGCAGCTGGCCAAGCTTCCGTTGGGCCGGAGTTCCGAAGCCATCGCCCTGCTGGCGCCGGGCGCGGTGGACAACAGCGGCAGCTACAAGAGCGCGACCGGTAACTCGCTGGTGTCATTCGGTGGATCGGCAGCCAGCGAGAACGCTTACTACGTCAACGGTTTCAATACGACCGACCCGCTCCGTGGTTTCGGTGGCATCTCGCTTCCCTACGGCGCGATCGAGCAGCAGGAGGTGTATACCGGCGGCTACAGCGCGCAGTACGGTCGGTCCGACGGCGGCGTGATCAATGTCGTGGGCAAGCGCGGTACCAACGAGTGGCATGGCGGCGCGCAGCTCATCTGGGAGCCGAACGGGTTGCGTGCCAGCGAGAAGGACAGCTACTACACCAACGGACTTCCGCCGCAGCCGCGAGCTGGCCGGCTTTATGCACCGAATAGCGCCAATTCGGTGACCTCGACCACGGCGAGCCTCTATGCAGGCGGCCCCTTGATCAAGGACAAGCTGTTCCTCTTCGCGGCTGCCGAAGTAGAGAGGCAGACGGGCGACGTAGTGAGCAATGTGACGCTGCCGCAGTCGCCCGATCGCTCCTATCGCTATCAACTTCCGCGCTGGTACGCCAAGCTGGATTGGAACATCAACGACAGCAACATCGTCGAGGTCACCGGCGCGTCCGACAAGACCGAGCGCTCGGGCACGATCTACGATTACGACTACGCCAATCGCGTGCGTGGTGAGCGTCTCTCCGGTGCGAACAACGAAAAATTTGGCGGTGACGTCTACACCGCGAAATACACAGGCTACCTCACCGACAACCTGACCATCAGCGCCCAGTACGGCAAGATGCGTACGGTCAACTACGTGTCACCTTCGGGCTATAACCCTGACGCCGTGTATATCGCAGGACAGGATTTCCAGAATCCTGCCTATACGGGCGGGGTCGCACGCGACAACGGACAGACCGTATCGTCGCTGGCGAACCCCAATCGCGGCAACGAAACCACCAACACGCGTTTCGACGTTCACTACACGCTGGGCGACCACACGCTAACGGCCGGTATCGACAATCAGCAGGCGCGCGCACGCGACCAGGGCACCGCCAGTTCCGGCCCCGGCTACATCTGGACTTACGGCCAGGGGTCGCCGAACCTGCCGATCTCCACCGGGCTCGGCGTGGACGCGCCGGGCAACTATCCGGGCGGCGAACAGGGCTACTACGTCATTCGCGGCGTGTCTTCCAGTCTCGCCACCGTGCGTTCGAGCCAGAAGGCGCAATACGTCGAAGACGCGTGGCAGGTCACCGATCGCTGGCTGCTGACGCTCGGCCTGCGCAATGACCAGTTCACCAACTACAACGCCGACAGCGAGGTCTACATCAAGCAGACCTCACCGCAGTGGGCGCCACGACTCGGCTTCAGTTGGGACGTCTTCGGCGATGCGACGTTCAAGGTCTACGGTAACGCCGGCCGCTACTACCTCGGGCTGCCGTTGAACCCGGCGCTGAATGCGGCAGGTGGCGCGTTGTCCACGTCGCAGTACTTCACCTATACGGGCATCGCTGCGGATGGACAGCCCACCGGGCTCACGGCAATCGCCCCTGGCGTGCCCGTGTCCTCGAACAATTACTTCGGACAATTGCCGGACCCGAAGACCGTGGCCGCCAAGGGTATGAAGGCGGAGAACCAGGACGAATACATCCTTGGCTTCACGAAGACCTTTGGCAGCGACTGGGTATACGGCGCCAAGCTCACCTACCGTAAGCTTCGCAATGCGATCGACGACTATTGCGACATCGATCGCATCGTCGCCAAGGGTCAGTCGCTCGGATTGTCGCTCGACACGAACCAGGTCAACAGTTGCTACCTGTTCAACCCGGGCCGGGCGAATACCTTCACCTTGCTCGATACGGCGGGCAACCACGTGGAAGTGCCGATCAGCAACAAGGAGCTCGGCTTTCAGGGGCTGAAGCGTCAGTACTACAGCCTCGAACTGTTGCTGGAGCATCCCTTCGACGGCACCTGGTACGCGCGTGCGAGCTATGTGTTCTCGCGTAGCTACGGCAATACGGAAGGCCAGCTTCGATCCGATCTCAACCAGACCGCTGCGTCCACAAGCGAGGACTGGGACAACGCGGAGATCATGGAACATACCAATGGCCCGCAGAGCAACGATCACACCCACCAGTTCAAGGTGTTCGGTTATTGGCAGATCGCGCCGGAATGGTTGGCCTCGGCCAACGTGAGTCTCGTGTCGGGTACGCCGCGACACTGCCTTGGCTTTTACGGCCCAGATCGTACCGATCCGGCGGGCTATCAGGGAAACTACCACTTCTGCGACGGCGAACCTTCCCCGCCGGGCGCGCAGGGACGGCTTCCCTGGATTCGTCAAATCGATCTCGGTCTGACGTGGCGACCCTCGTTCGGCGAAGGGAAGCTTGCCTTTAACGCCAACGTGTTCAATCTGCTCAATGAGCGCCGGGCCTTGCAGAAGTATCCGTACTCGGAGGCTGGCCCCGGTCTGCCCGAACCGGCCTACGGCGTGATCACCGCTCGACAGCAGCCACGCTATGGCAGGTTGAGCGTGTCGTACGACTTCTGATGCGTTGAGTGGTGCGGCTTGCGTCGTGCAGGACATGGCGGTACCGAGGGGCATGTCCCTCGGTACCGCGATCATTGGATCGCGTGGGGTACTCGGCTATACGCGTAACCGCGCAGGGCCCAGCATGGCTTCCGTGATGCCTTCATCCACGAGGTGCGCAGGCAGCGCACGTCCCATGATCATGGCGGCGCACGCCTCAGCCATCGCTGCGCTGGTCTGGATACCGTAGCCACCTTGTGCGGCAAGCCAGAAGAAGCCGTCGGCATCGGGTGCGAAGCCGCCCACCAGATCGCCATCGGCAACGAAGCTGCGCAGCCCGGCCCAGGTGCGAACCGGGCGAGCGATGGTCATCGTGGTGGCTTCCTCGATGCGGTGGATGCCCAGGGCGATGTCGAATGCTTCCGGCTGCACGTCGTGAGGATGCGTGGGGTCGGCATTGGCTGCGGACCCGAGCATCAAGCCCGCGTCGGGTTTGAAATAGAAGGTCTCGTCGATATCGACGACAAAAGGCCAGCCACTGGCATCGATGCCTGTGGGCGCGGCGAAGGTGAACGCGGAACGACGCCGTGGTTCGAGCCCGATCGGCAACACGCCTCCGAGGCGGGCGATCTCGTCGGCCCACGCGCCCGCTGCGTTCACCACGACGGGCGCCCGCCATCGTTCGTTGACCACCCAATCGCTGCCATCGCGTTGCAGCGAGGCCACATCGGTATCGACATGCAGCAGCGCGCCATGCGCTTTTGCACCGCGCAGGAAGCCCTGGTGTAGTTCGTTGACGTCGATGTCAGCGGAATGCGGCTCGAAGAACGCCACGTGCGCCGACGTCGGACGCAGCACCGGCACGAGCGCGGCGATGTCCTGATCACGCAGCCAGCGCAGCGACGGGGTGAATGCGCGCACCGCCTCGTATTCGGCGTGTACGCGTTCAGCCTGCTCCGCGCCGCCGATCACCAGGGAGCCGCGCGGCTGGAGCAACGGATGGGCGGCAAAGCCCTCCGGCGGACTCGCCAGGAAGGGACGCGTGGCGCGACTCAGTGCGCGCACCTGCGCCGATCCGTAGCTCTCGCTGAAATGCGCGGCGGAGCGGCCGGTGGTGTGGAAACCGGGAAACGGCTCGCGTTCGAGCATCGTGACGCGCAGATGCGGTGCGAGAAACCATGCGAGCGACGCACCAGCCATGCCGGCGCCGATAACGATGACGTCCGTAGCGGATTCTTTCATGCCTTGTCCTTAAGGGATTGCGCTGCGACGACGCTCGTCGCAGTGAGATCGGCAGTGACATTGCCGAGCGTCGCCAGTGTATCGGGCAGCGTATCCACTGCCAGCATCAGCCCCAGCGGTCCGATCGGCAGGCCCATCGCCTGCGCGACGGATACGTTGGTGGCGATGAAGGTCACCTGACCCGGCAGGCCGACCGAGCCGAGGCTGATGACCACGGCCAGCGCGGCACCCGCGCTAAGTTGTGCGACGCCCAGATCGATACCGAACGCCCATGCGATGAAGCTCGCCGAGACGATGTATTGCACGGGGCTGGTCAGGCGAAACAACGACACGGCCATCGGCAGCACGAGCGACGTGATCGCCTTCGGATAGCGGAGGCGACGATCGGCGCTTTCGATCATCGCGGGCAGCGAGGCAAGCGACGACTGCGTGCTGGCGGCGACGACCTGCGCGGGTGCGATGGCGGAGAGGAAACGGCCGAACGGTTCGCGGCCCCAGATGCGTGCCACGACCAGCATCAGCGCGGTCACCAGCAGGTACACGATGCACTCGACCAGCACGTAGACGCCGAGTGCGCCGAGCATGTGCAGGCCGGCCCGCGCACAGACGGCGAGGATCAGTGCGAGCACGCCGAACGGCGCCAGCAGCAGCACCCAGCGAACGACCACGATCATGGCATCCGCGATGGCGCGGAAGAACTCCACCGCCAGTGCGCGCCGCTCGGGTGCGATGCGGGTGAGCGCGAAACCCAGGAACATCGCGAACACCACCAGCGGCAGCATTGCGCTTTCGGCGGCCGCCATGACCGCGTTCGTGGGCACCACGCCCGCCAGCCACTCGGACCAGCCGATGGGTGTGGTCGCTGGAAGATGGCCCGTCGTGGCGTCCAGGGCACTACGCAGGGTGTCGCTGTGCGGGAAAAGCAGGAACAACGCGGGTGCTGTCGCGGCGGCCACGGCGGCGCCGAGGGCAAGCAGCAGCAGGAACACGACGATCGCGCGTCGTGCGATGCGGCCGGATGCCGCCGCATCCGTGGCCGTATTGGCGCCAACCACTACCAGTGAGAGCACCAGCGGAACCACCGTCATCTGTAACGCACTGAGCCACAGCTTCCCCAGCGGCTGCACGGCGTCGGCGACGCGAATGGCCGCGCCAGGCGCCCAGTGCGCGAGCGCGATACCTGTGGCGGCACCCAGTGCGAGACCCAGCAGGATGCGTTGGGTGGCGGTCATGGCGCGGGCAGGTTCCAGGCCTCGCGCAGGCGCGTGTACTCGGGTTTCGGCAACAGCACGAAGACCGGCTTCTTCGATGGATCGAGCCAGGCGAGCAGGCGTTCCATCGTTGCATCGGTCATGGCCGTGCAGCCGGCGGTCCCCGTCGTGGGCGACTTCCACAGGTGGGCGAAGATGCAGCTGCCGCGGCCCTTGCGTCCGTCGGGATTGTGTTCGATGACGAAGCCGATGCGATACGCATGGTCGCCGTTGAAGTGCAGGTCGCGACGCATGGGCTCCGTGGCACCGGCAACCGCTTTCTCACCCACATCGCGCGCATCCACGATCTGGTTGTAGTAAGGCGAGCTGTCGACATCCACGCAGTAATCGGACGCGGTGAGGCCGCGGTAGGCGAGTGCCGTCGGTGCGCTTTCCGCATAACCGAAGGCCTGCCCGATCCGAAAGACGCCGGCCGGACTGCGTCCGTCGCCTTCCTTCTTGACCGGCCCATCGCGCTCCGGCGGGTTCAGACCGATGCCCCAGGCGCTGCCGCGCTTGCCGATGGTCACGTCGGCGGCAGGACCGACCGCATTCCACTGCGCGCCTTCGCGCACATAGGCACGCAGCACGCCGTGGTCGGCGTTCCAGTCGTCGGTCGTGACGACGATCATCTGTCGTGACACCGACCAGGCGGCGGGCGCTTCGAAGGCGACGGCAGCGCTGCCTCCGAGGGTGGTCGCCATGGCGAGCGTGCCCAGCAGACGATAAAGCGACGGACGAGGAAACATGTCGGCTCCGATCAGGGTTCCAGCATGTGCTGGATGCGTTCGAGGTTGGCGACGAGGCGCGCGTGCCGCGCTTCGTCGCCTTCGCACAGATGTACGAACACGGTGTCGAGCAATTGCTGCACGGACGACTGGTAGACGAGCGACTGTACGTACGAAGCGTCGTCGTGCCCCGCCACGGCGAGCGTGATGTCCGCCATTGCGCGCAGCGGGTTGGACGTATGTCGGGTCACTGTCACCACCCGTCCGCGCTGCTCGCGGAAGTAACGGGCGATCTTGACCAGGGCCGGGTGCTTGCCGTGTTCGGAAAACACGACAAGTACGTCGCCCGGTGCCGACATGGCTACCTGCGCCGCCATGCGTCCCACGTCGAAGTGCCGGATGGCGACGATGCCGAGCAGCGACAGACGCAGCGCGAACACACGTGCATGGAGGTCGTCCTCGCCAAGGCCGATGAGGAAGACCTTGCCTGCGGAGGCGATGGCCTCGACCCACTCGCGCATCGTCTCGGGACGGTTGATGAGCCGCGTGGCTTCCTCAGCCTGGGTCTTCAACTGCCACAGCATGCTGCCCAGGGCGTCGCCGGCGCGTGCGGCGGGCGGTTCGGCGACACCCTCCTCGCTGCGCCCGATGGCCTCGCCTACCGAATACTTGAGATCGGGATAGCCGCGGAAGCCGAGCTTCTGGGTGAACTTCACCACGCTGGACTGGCTGATGCCGAGGGCATTGGCCAGTTGCTGCGATGAGTAGTCGCGCAGCAGTTGCGCATTCTCCAGAATGAAATCGGCAATGCGTCGCTCCACCGCCGACATTCGGTCGCGCTCCGAGCGGATCTTCACCAAGGGCGACATGGCGGTTCCTTCAGATCGGCTCGAGGCCGTGGATGGCACGAATGCCCAAGCCCGGCGCGTCGCTGATCGAGATCTCCGACTCGTTGAAATGGACGCCGCCCTCCACGGGATCGTAAGAGCACAGCGAAGGCCCGTCGAGATCGACCTTGGTGATCACGTCGGACTTCGCGACCGCGACATGCACCGCCGCCGCCACGCTGATGCTCGTTTCGAGCATGCAGCCGATCATGCAATCGATGCCATACAGCCCGGCGATGTCCGCGATGCGGATGGCATTGGAAATGCCGCCCGTCTTCATGAGCTTGATGTTGATGATGTCGGCGGCGCGCATGCGAATGAGGTCCATGACCTCGGCCGGGCCGAACACGCTTTCATCCGCCATGATCGGCGTATGCACGCGCTCGGTGACGTAGCGCATGCCTTCGAGGTCGCGCGCCTTGACCGGCTGTTCCACCAATTCCAGGCGTACGCCCGCGTCTTCCAGTGCATGCAAGGCATATACCGCTTCCTTGGCCGTCCAGCCCTGATTGGCGTCGAGGCGGAGCAGGGCACGGTCTTCCACCGCAGCGTAGATGGCGCGTACGCGCTCGATGTCCACGCCGATGTCCTTGCCGACCTTGATCTTCAGCGACTCGAACCCGCGTTCCACCGCGGCGACCGAGTCGGCCACCATCTTGTCGATGTAATCGACGCTGATGGTGATGTCGGTGCTGATGACCGGGTCGCCACCGCCGAGCAGTTTGTACAACGGCGCACCGTAGAGTTGCCCCCACAGGTCGTAGACCGCGATCTCGACTGCCGCCTTCGCGCTGGTGTTCTTCTCCATCGTGTCCTGGATCAGCTTCGTGACCCGGTTGAGGTCGGCGATGTCCTGGCCGATCAGGCGCGGCGCGATGTAATGACGGATGGCGTCCACGATGGAGCCGTGCGTGTCGCCGGTGATGACGGCGGTGGCCGGTGCCTCGCCATAGCCCACGCGGCCATCGTCGGTATGCACCATCACGACGATGTCTTCGACCTTGTCGACGGTGCGCAATGCCGTCTTGAAGGGGGTCTTGAGCGGCACGCGCAGTATGCCGAAGCGGATGTCGGTGATCTTCATGAAAGCGGTCCCGAAGGCATTAGCGGATGCGCACGATGCTGGTCATGCGATCGACGAACGTGCTGTCGTCGCTGAACATCAGGGGCAGGAGGGGCGTCACCGAAACCTCGTTGAGCTTGACGCGGCGCAGGCTGCCGTCGGCCTGGCGATAGCTCATGCCGCTCACGTCGTGGATCACGTAGGGCTCACCGTCGATCTTGCCGATCACCATCATCACGTGGCCGGGGATGTACACGAGGTCGCCGACCTCGAGCGCCATGGCAGCCTTGAGGCGCGTTTCGTGGCTGTCCTTGCTCGTGTACACCGTATGTGTGAGGCCCGGGCTGATGCTCTGGTCGCGCGTGTTGCGCGGCATCTGCACGCCCATGCTGCGGTAGACGTCGGAGACGAAGCCGCTGCAATCGCGGCCGTTGTACGCATGCCCCCAGCCGTAGCGTTCGCCGAGGAACTTGAAGGCCTGGCGCACGATGTTCGCGCGCGTCAGTGGCAGGTAGTCGGCCGAGGAATCCTGGTTGCGCTGCAGAAGCGCGGGTTGGAATGAGAGCGCGCCATTGGCGCCGCGCACCGGCAGGCTCAGCACCCATGAGGCGTATGGGCTCTGGCCGTTGACCGGCTGGTCCGGCGGCAGCGTGGCATCCAACGGTACGCGCGTGCCCATGTCCAGTTGCAGCTCGGATACGGCAGGCGCTTCCGGCGTGTACACGGTGAGCGGCTTGGCACCCGTGATCACGCGATAAGGCGTGGCATCGGCATGGGCGAACACGGTGGCGGCATCGCCGTAGGCAATATCGTCCGCATGCACCCAGGCCGCGTAGCGCGGACTCACGACGAACACCCACTTTCCGTCCTGGCTGGTATGCACGGCGACCAGCGGGTCACCGGGAAACAGCGTGCTTTCCTGGAAACGGTCGATATCGGTATCGCCTGCGTGGCTGAATACGCGCAGGTCCGTGGGGAAGCCGCGCAGTGCCGCACGCCGCACGGCCATGCCGTAGCGCGGCGTCACCTGTGCCGGAATACGATCGATCGCCGCGTTGGTCACCACCTCGTCGAGAGTGGTGGCGGGCACCGGCTTGCCTTCGACGTCGTACAGCGGCTTGTCCGGACGGCGGGTGAGTTTTTCGATCCAGCCCTTGACCTGTGCCTGTGGCAGCGTCGCCGCCAGGTGGCGGATGTCGTGCATCGAGGGGTCGAGCCGCGCGACGCGTTCGTTGAGGGCCGCGATCGCGGCGCGGTCGAGTACCGGTGCATCGGCATCGGGCAGGCGGCTCACCCAAAATTCCGGTGAGAGCTGCGCATCGCTCATGCCGATGACGCCTGAGGGTGGCACGGGCAGGTCGCGGCCGAAGGCGGGGGCCGCGCCCATGGCGAACACCAGCGTGGCCGCAAGCAAGGTATGGCGAAGCGTGTTCATCGAAGTCCTTGAATCAGGTTGCCAGCGCCGAAAGAACGGCGGCGACGAGAAGACCGAAGCCCGTGCCGAGGATATAGCCGAGCAGCGCAAGCAGGATGCCCACGGGCACGAGCGAACGCGAATAGGTCGCCGCCAATACCGGCGTGGCTGCGACGCCGCCGATATGGGCCAGCGAGGAAATGCCGCAAAGATACAGATCGAAGTGAAACAGCCGCGCGGCGAGGGAGAGCAGGACGGCGTGCAGAGCGATCACAGTCACCCCGGCCAGCAGATAGAGCGGTGCGGCGGCGATGCCCGCGAAACTGCTTTGCGAGGCCAGCACGGCAACCACGCAGATCAGCAGCGCGCTCGATACCGACGGCGCGCCGGGCAGCCGGGCCAACGGTGTATGCGCCGCCACGAGGCCGGCCGTCGTGGCGATGAGGATCGTCCAGGTCGTCGCGGAGACCATGCTGCCGACGGGGAGCTTCGCACCCAGTACTGCGGAGAGCGCGGCGACCAGCAGGGCCAGACCCAGCCACAGGAGCACGCTTTCTCCGGTGGCGGGTGCGCGCGGTGCCGCTTCGGCGACCTCCATGTCCGCGCTCGACGTCGCGCGCGTCCAGCGATTGAACGCAGGCGCCAGTCGAGCGACCGCGAATAGCACGACGACCCACATGGAGTAGCACAGCGCGTCGGTCAGCAGGGTGGTGGCCAGCGACGTATCGGACATGCCGATGGCTTGCTTCACGGCGATCATGTTCGCCGTGCCGCCCATCCAACTGCCCGATAGCGATGCGAGCGGCATCCACGCGTCGCCCGGCATCCAATGTCGATAGAGCAGAAACGTCAGCACGAACGCGCAGAACAGGCTGATCGACGTGCAGACGAACACGCCGAGCACGCGCGGTCCCAGCGCGAATATCGCGCGCAGGTTGCAGTTGATCATCAGCAGAAAGAGCAGAGCCGGCACCAGCCTTGCCACGATCGTGTTCTGCGCGAGATGGATCTCGGGCGAGGCACTCCAGAGCCCGGCCACGGAGAGCGCGGTCACGCTGAGGTAGGTGAGCACGATGGGCGGAAGGATCTCGAACACCTTCCAGCCGAAGCGACGCTCGATTGCGGGCCAGAATCCCGCGGCGAGCAACATCACGGCCAGGTAAGGCCAAACCGACTGGATCACGCGTCCCTCCCCGGGTGGTGTCACAACGGCCGTCAGGAATATCTATTCCTAACGAAGTGGCGTGAAGCATAAATTATTGACCACGCTTTGCAAGCATGTTACACAGCCCTCACGCACGTCCACCCACCACGGTCGCATCGGGGATACCGAACGGTGAAAGCGTTCTTGTGTCATGCAACGATCCGCTCGGCCCTGGCGGCAGGTTTGCTGGCCGCGTGCGTGGTGCCGGTGACGTGGGGGGGCGAACGGCCGGCCGTTCGCGAAAAGGTCGGCGATGCCGTGTCTCGCCAGATCGATGCAGGCCATTTCCGCGACGCCGAAGCCGCCATCGCACGGGCGCTTGCACAGCCCGGTCTAGCGCCCGAGCAGCGCGTAGCGCTGACCTTTCAGCACGAGCGCATGCGTCGCATCCTTCTCGACTTTACGCTCGACGCCAACGCGGTGAAGGCACGTCTGCGCCAGTCCATTCCCGACCTTACCGACGCCGAATTCACCGCGTGGGATCGTGCTGGCCTTCTTGAGAAGCAGGTCATCGACGGCCGCACGCTTTATTTCAAGCGGTCGCCCGGCAACCTGTTCCGCCTGAGCGCCGATGCACGCGCGCGGCGTAAGGTGCAGGTGCCCTTCGACGACGGCCCCAATGAGGTCCTCAACGATCATCATCGCGCGGTGCGTGCGGCAGCGCTCGCGCAACACACCAGCAGCGTGCTTCCACGCCGCGAAAGCGTGACCCAGATACTCACCGTGAAAGCCGATGCCGTACCGGCCGGGGAGACGATTCGCGCCTGGATTCCGTATCCGCGCGAGATCGCCGGGCAGCAGGAAGACATCCGCCTCGTCGGGAGCGAACCGGCCGGGGCATCGATCGCGCCGCCATCGACGCTGCAGCGCACCGCCTATCTCGAAAAGAAAGCGCAGGCGGGCAAGCCGACCGAGTTTTCCATCACTTACGAACTGACGCTCTACGCCCGCTACGTCGATATCGATCCGGCGAAGGTGACGCGCACGCCCATCACTTCGGAACTGGCGCCTTTCGTGACCGAGCGCGCACCGCATGTCGTCTTCACCGATGCCATGCGCGCCTACTCGAAGCGCGTGGTAGGCGACGAGACTAATCCTTACCGCATCGCGCAGAAACTGTTCGCGGCGGTGGACACAATCCCCTGGGCCGGTGCCCGCGAGTATTCGACCATCAGCAACATCGGCGACTACACGCTGCATGCCGGGCATGGCGATTGCGGCGAACAGACCCTGCTGCTCATCACGCTGCTGCGCCTCAACGGCATTCCCGCCCGTTGGCAATCCGGCTGGATCTTCTCCGACGGCACGTACAACAACATCCACGACTGGGGCCAGCTCTATCTCGCGCCTTATGGATGGGTACCCATGGACGTGACCTTCGGGCGCCTCGTGGCCGACGCGAACGCGAAGCCGGGCGACAACGCGCTCGAGTGGTTCTATCTCGGCGGCCTGGATGCCTACCGCATCGCCTTCAACGACGACTACTCGCGGCCGTTCGTGCCGGCGAAGACCTTCTTCCGTTCTGAGACGGTCGATTCGCAGCGGGGTGAAGTCGAATGGAAGGGCGGCAACCTGTACTTCGATCAGTTCGACTACGACTTCCGTTGGCACCGCGCCGATGTACCGCGAGGGGGCGGTGACGCGGCGCCCTGACGGATCAATACAACCCGATTGTCACCTTATGGGAGTGGGGAGATGGGGGAGATCACGACGAACCGGCGCGCGCTGCGCCATGGCGCCTTGTGCCTGGCGATCGGTCTGGGCCTGGTGGTATCCGGCTCGGCATTTGCCGCCAATACCGACGGCACGATCGTCGGCCGCACGAAGTCCGGTGCCACAGTGACGGCGCGCGATCCGGCGACCGGGCTCACGCGCACGGTGACCGCCGATGCAGAAGGCAATTTCCGCCTGCCGTACCTGCCGGTCGGGCACTACCAAGTCGACAGCAGCAAGGACGGTAAGCCCGTGGCGACGACCGCCGAGGTCAACGTCAGCCTGGGCAACGCCACCACGGTCAATCTCGTCGAACGTGGCTCGGCCACCACAGAGTTGGAAGGCGTGCAGGTCAGCGCCCCCGTCGTGATTTCCGCCGCGGACGTCAGCTCCACCGAGACAGCGACCAATATCAGTCGCGAGGAAATCCGCCGCCTTCCGGTGGATCAAAATGTGCAGTCGGTGGCGCTTCTGGCGCCGGGCGTGAACAAGGGCAATGCCGGCTTCGGAGGCATTTCGTTCGGTGGTTCGTCCGTTGCAGAGAACTCGTTCTACGTGAATGGCCTCAACGTAACGGACTTCTACAACCGCAACGGCTTCTCCGAGGCACCGTTCGCCTTCTACCAGGAGTTTCAGGTGAAGACGGGCGGCTACTCGGTCGAGTTCGGCCGCACCACCGGCGGCGTGGTCAACGCGGTGACCCGCTCGGGCACCAACGAGTTCAAGGCGGGCGCGGAAATGACCTTCGAGCCCAGCGCCTGGCAGGCCACCACGAAGAACCGCTACTGGGACGGCGAGCGCTACATCACCTCGTCCGAGGATCACTACTCGCGTACCAAGATGAACGTGTATGCGTCTGGCCCCATCGTGAAGGACAAGCTGTTCTTCTTCGCGATGTACGAGGCGCGTGGCTACACGCCGCAGAACACGGATAACCTCGGGACGGTGCTGACCCAGAACGATACCGACTCGGGCTTCTGGGGCGCCAAGATCGATTGGCACATCAACGACAAGAACCTGTTCGAGTTCATGGCCTTCTCGGACAAGGACAAGAACGTCGGTTCGGTCTACAACTACGACTACGCCACCCACACGAAGAGCCAGCGCAACGATCAGATCTTCAGCGATACAGGCGGCAAGAACTGGAACGGCACCTTCACCAGCTACCTCGTCGACAACTTGTCGATGAAGCTGATGTACGGGCGTAACCAGCGCGAGGACTTCACCCGCGCGCAGTCGGACATCGAGTGCAATCCGGTAGCAAAGGTATCCGCTGTGCCCGGGCCGGGCGTCCCCCTTGGATGCAGCACGAGCACCGCGGTCATCAAGCGCAACGACACGCGCAAGCAAGGCCGCGCCGACTTTGAATGGAGCCTGGGCGATCACCTCGTTCGGTTCGGCTACGACCACGAGGTGGACACGTCGATCTATTCGCGTCACTACCCGGGCCCGGGGGCGTACTACTACAACATCTACGCAACTACGCCCGGCGCGACGATCGAAAACGGAGGCGTGGTTCCTGCCGGCTACAACGCTTACGTACGTGCGCGACGCTACGAGATCGCGGGCACCTTCGAGACCACGAACAACGCGTACTACGTCGAAGACAACTGGAACATCACGCCGGATTTCCTGCTCAACGCGGGCCTCCGTCGCGACGCCTTCGACAACAAGACGGGCGAAGGAGCCAGCTACATCAAGATGGACAACATGATTGCGCCGCGGCTTGGTTTCTCGTGGGATATCAAGGGCGACGGCACGACGAAGATCTTCGGCAACCTCGGGCGCTACTACCTGCCCGTGGCGAACGTGATCAACATCAAGCAGGCGGGCGGCTTGCTCGACCAGCGCACCTACTATGCGTTCGACGGTTACCAGATCCTCGATCGCAACGGTTCGCCCTACGCCATGCCGATCCTGGGGCCGCAGATCGGTCCGGTGGACGATTCGCAGGGTAACGGCACGGTGGGCGATCTGCGCGCCGAGGTCGACAAGCACATGGACAGCGTCTACCAGGACGAGGCCATCCTGGGTTTTCAACAGGCCATCACGGATAAGTGGTCCTGGGGCGTGAGTGGCACCTATCGCAAGCTGCACAATGCGATCGACGACATGGAAATCAGCGCCACACCGCAATGCGGCGGCGACGGGTACATCGGCTACGTGATGGGCAACCCGGGTCGCAAGCTCACGGTCTACGGCGACACGAACTGCGACGGCACGCCGGACGGTTACATCAACATCGACACATCCAAGCAGGGCTGGGCGCTGTATGACGCGCAGGGCAACTACCTCGGTCAGCGTGGCTGGAAGAAGCCAAGGCGCTCGTTCGGCTCGCTGGAATTCCAGGTGGACCGCGCGTGGGACGAGAAGTGGATGTTCAACGCGTCCTATGTGCTTTCCTGGAGCCGTGGCAACGCCGAGGGGCCGGTGAATTCCGATACCAACTTCGACGATACGGGCCGTACGGAGAACTTCGACGATCCGTGGGTGAACCTTTCCGGGGGTTATCTTCCCAACGACCATCGCCACCAGTTGAAGCTGCGCGGCACCTACGCCATCACGCCGCATTGGCAGGTGGGTGCCGATCTCACGGCGTTGTCCGGCAGCCCGATTACCGGCTACGGTGTGGGCAATCCGTACGATGCGACGGTCTATCACAGCTACTTCATCTGCGTGGAAAAATGCGCCGACCCCATTTCGCAGAACCGTGTCTACCAGCGTTCACCGCGCGGCGAGGATCGCACCCCATGGACCTTCAACCTCAACGCCAGCATCACCTACCTCATGCCGCTGGATGAGAAGAACAACCTGCGCGTGAAGTTCGCTGTGTACAACCTGCTCAATCAGCAGCGCACGCTTGGCGTGGATCAGGATCTGCAGACGTCGGTCGGTGGCCTCAATCCTACCTATCTGCAGCCGCAGCGCTTCCAGTCGCCCCGTTTCGGGCAGCTCACCGTCTCCCTGGACTTTTAATGTCCCTTGCGTCGGCGCCCGTAGTGGGCGCCACCTTTTTCATGGAGGCACGCATGAAGCGCATTCTCGGTCTGGCCTTCCTGCTCTGTAGCGCTGCGCAGGCGCAGGATCATCCCCTCACGTTGGATACGCACGTCGATATCCCGTTGTCGTACATGCAGGATCCGAAATTCGACGCCGGTCAGGATGGCGTGCTCAAGGTGGATCTGCCGAAGATGCGACGCGGCGGGCTCGATGCCGCGTTCTTCGTCATCTACGTGGAGCAGGGGCCGCTGACCCGCGCGGGTTATGCGAAGGCCGTCGCGCAGGCGAAGCGCAAGTACGACGCCATCGACCTCATGGTGCAGCGTTACCCGGAACAGATCAGTCTGGCGCGTACGCCGGGGGACGTTCGCGCCAACAAGACCGGTGGGCGGTTGTCCGCCATGATCGGCATCGAGAACGCGTATTCGCTCGGCCATGACCTGAAGCGTCTCGATGCCGCCTATGCACGTGGTGCGCGCTACGTCGGCCTTGTCCATGTCGGTAATAACGACCTGTGCGGCAGTTCGCTCCCGCGCAAGGGACTCGGCGATGCCCCGGACAGCAACCTCGGGCTGAGCGAGTTCGGGCGGACGGTCGTCCGGCGGGCGAACGCGCTCGGCATGATGGTGGATGTATCGCACGCCTCCGATGCCTGTGTGCGCGACGTGCTGGCGCTGTCTCGTGCGCCGATCATCGCATCGCACTCGTCGTCGCGCGCGATGACGGATCACCCTCGCAATCTGCCGGACGACCTGCTCGCCGCGATCGCGGCAAAGGGCGGCGTCGTACAGGCGGTGGCATACAAGGAGTTTCTGAAGAAAGACCCCGAGCGCGAGGCAGCGGAGAAGGCCCTGCAGGCAAGGGTGGCGAAGGCGGCCGGCGACAAGGACTACGACAGCGAAAAGCACGACTACCTGCCAGCCTATGTCGAGGGCATGAAGACGATCCAGCGCGAACACCCGCTCGCGACACTGGACGACTTCCTCGATCACATCGAGCACATGGTGAAGGTGGCCGGCATCGATCATGTCGGTATCGCGTCGGACTTCGACGGTGGCGGCGAAATCACCGGTTGGATGGATGCCTCGCAGACGCGCAATGTGACCGCGGGCCTCAAGCGCCGAGGCTTTTCCGACGACGACGTCGCGAAGCTCTGGAGCGGCAACCTGCTGCGCGTCTGGGCGGCCGACGAAGCGGCATCGACCCAGCAGAATCCGATGCCGGTCGGCCAACGTCGCGAGGCGTGGATCGACACGCATCTCGACGGTTACGGTTAGCGCGTCGGCTCGCGCTTTCTCGTACAGTGGGACGGGCAGCGGATGGACGTCGAACCTGGGTCGATCTCCTACCGCCCGACCCATTGCGCCTGACCAAGGTCGATCCCGATGCCGATTTCAGCAGTGACTTCGAAGATCTGGCTTTCACTCGCGTGCGCGCTTGCCCTTAGCGCCCACGCTGGTGAGCCGCCGCCGCCGCCGCCGCGGCTGTCGGCCGCCCGCACGCCGGAAGAGGCTGGACTGATCGATGTGCGTGCCCGCGCACCGGACATCGCCGAAGCGATTCACTACGCCGGCAGCGACAACTTCGTCGGCCGCCCCGTGGATGGCTATGCGGCGGCGAAGTGCTACCTGCGCACTGCCGCCGCCGAGGCGCTGGCGCGCGTAGAACGCAGCCTGCGCGCACAGGGCTACGGTCTGCTGGTATGGGATTGCTATCGGCCAGCGCGTGCGGTCGCGGATTTTGTCCGCTGGGCGGGAGACCTTTCAGACACGCGCACCAAGGCAATGCATTACCCCCACCTCGGCAAGGACCAGCTACTCGGCGAATACATCGCGCCGATCTCCGGACACAGTCGCGGCGCCACGGTGGACCTGACGCTGATGCGCTGCGACGGCGGGCAGTGCACGCCGCTGGACATGGGCACCGACTTCGATTTCTTCGATCCGCGCGCGCATACCGACGCTCCCGATATCGATGCCGCGCAGCGCGCCCATCGCCAACGGCTCCTTGGCGCCATGGCGGCGGAAGGCTTCGTGAACTACCCGCAGGAGTGGTGGCATTACACGCTGCCGTCGGCCGCAGAGGCCGGCGTGATCTACGATGTCCCAGTGAAGTGAACGTGAGTTACGTTACTCTCCGCGGCGTCTTCGCGTTGGCTGCTGCGGTTTCGGCGTTCGTGGGAGGCCGCAACTCGCCAACGCGAGGGGCTGCCGGTAGGCGCGGCTGACAAAGCTCAGCCTCGGGTCATGCCTTATCATGGGCGTTCCCCGCGACCGCCCGGATCTTCCATGTCCACGTTCCGCTTCGCCCTGGCCCAGTTCGATTTCCCTGTCGGGGCTACCGCCGCCAATGCCAAGCGCGTACAGGCGCTGGCCGAGGAAGCACGCGACCGCCTCGGTGCCTCGCTGATTGCCTTTCCCGAACTGACCTTGTCCGGCTACCCGCCCGAAGATCTCCTGCAACGGCCCAGCTTTCTCGAAGCCTGCCACCGGGAAATCGAGGCGCTGGCGCCGCGGATCGACGGAATCTCCGCCATCGTCGGTTACCCGGACTCGCACGGCGAGGTGTACAACGCGGCCACGCTCATTCGCGAAGGCAAGCGGGAGTGGACCTATCACAAGCAGGCGCTACCCAATTACACCGTCTTCGACGAGAAGCGCTACTTCCAGCATGGCGAAGCCACCCGTGTGTTCGTCATCGACGGTGTGCGCGTCGGCATGCTCATCTGCGAGGACATCTGGGAAGCCGAACCCGCAGCGCACGCCGCACAGGCGGGCGCTGAGCTGATCCTCGTGATCAATGCCTCGCCCTACGATCGTCGGCAGGCAGCCACGCGCGAGGAACTGCTGCGCCGTCGTGCCACGGAAAACGGCGTGCCCATCGCGTACGTCAATCTCGTGGGCGGGCAGGACGACCTGCTCTTCGACGGCCATTCGCTGCTCGTGCAGGCCGACGGACACGTCGCGGCACGCGCGCCGTCGTTCGAGGAAATGCTGCTCACCGTGGAATACGACACGGAAACGAAGCGCCTCGCCGCCATCGACTGGCCGGCACCCGATACCCGCTCACCGGAAGCCATCATGTATGCCGGGCTAGTGCGCGGCGTGCGCGACTACGTCGGCAAGAACGGCTTTTCCGGCGTACTGCTGGGTCTCTCCGGCGGCATCGATTCGGCGCTTACGCTTGCCCTCGCCGTGGATGCACTGGGCAAGGACAAGGTCACCGCCGTGATGATGCCCACGGTATACACCTCCGATCTGTCGCTGCGCGAAGCCAAGGCGCAGGCCGAGCTGCTTGGCGTCGAGTACCACGTGCTGCCGATCGAGGGCATCTATGAGGCTTTCACTGGTGCTCTGGCGCCTGTCTTCGCCGGGCGCGAGCCGGACATCACGGAAGAAAACCTCCAGTCGCGCACGCGTGGCGTCTTGTTGATGGCGATGTCCAACAAGACCGGCAAGCTGCTGCTTTCCACGGGCAACAAGAGCGAGATGGCGGTCGGCTACGCCACTCTTTACGGCGACATGTGCGGCGCCTATGCGCCGCTCAAGGACGTCTACAAGACCACCGTCTATGCGCTGTCGCGCTGGCGCGCGGCGATCGACGGGGCGATTCCCATGGCGGTGATCGACCGTCCGCCCTCGGCCGAACTCCGTCACGAACAGACCGACCAGGATTCGCTGCCGCCCTACGACGAACTGGACGCCATCCTCGAACACTTCATCGAAGGCGAAGCCTCGGCGGAAGACATCATCGCGGCGGGCCACGAGGACGCCACCGTGCGCCGCGTCATCCGCATGGTCTTCATCAACGAGTTCAAACGCCGCCAGGCCGCCCCCGGCCCCCGCGTCACCACCAAGGCCTTCGGCCGCGAACGCCGCTACCCCATCACGTCCGGCTGGCGATAGCAGCTCCCACGCTCCCCCAGGCTGGCGACAGTTGTAGGAGCCGCCATGGCGGCGAGGGAAACCTGCAGGTGGGAGCCAGCCTGCTGGCGATGGGAACTTGCCTCGCTGCTACACCGCTTCGTTGGCTTTTCGCCACCAGGGTGGCTCCTACCATCGCTTCGTAGGCTTCTCGCCGCCATGGCGGCTCCCACAGGTGCGGCGACCGATGGCGTTCCCGCAGCCGAGCCCCGCTCTTTCAAAAGCCAAAAAAAAACGCCCCTCGAAGAGGGGCGCTTGAAACAAGATGGCCTGCGATCTGGACTCAGTGGTGACCCGAGAACGGGATCGCCTTGCGCCAGACCGATGGGTGGTGCGGCCAGTTCGGGTCCGTCAGATACGGATGGTCCGGGTAGTTCAGGGCCAGCACCTGGCGGGTCTGGTCGGCCAGCGGCTTGCGGTCGAGGGCCAGGTAGCTGCGGGTGAGGATCGCCAGGGCGTCCGCCGTCTGCGGCGACTGCTGGTAATGCTCGATCACGTACTGGGCGCGGTCGGCCGAGGCAACGTACGACTTGGTGCGCAGGTAGTACTCCGCCACGTTGATCTCGAACTGGGCCAGCTGGTTGCGCAGGAAGATCATGCGCTGGCGGGCGTCGGTGGCGTAGGCGCTGTTCGGATAACGACGGGTCAGCTGGCTGAAATCGTCGAACGCCGTGAGGTTGAAGCCCTGGTCGCGACGGGTGGACGCCGAGTTGCCGCGCTGCAGATACCGCTCGATCAGGCCACCGGTACGGTCGAAATTGATCAGACCGCGCAGGTAATAGGCATAATCTGCATGCTTGTGAGTCGGAAACGTCTTGATGAAGCGGTTGATCGTCGAGTACGCGTCGTCCGGCTTGTTGTCTTTGTACTGCGCGTAGGCCAGTTCGATCTGGGCCTGCTCATTGATGTCCCCCGACGGGAAGCGCGCGATGAGGCGCTCGTACGCCTTCTCGGCCGCGGCATAGTCGGAATGCTCGAGTGACGCGTGAGCATTGGCGTAGAGCCGGTCGACCGGCATCGTGTCGATCGTCTCCTTCTTGCTGTGGAACATCGAGCAGGCGCTCATCGACAGGGCGAGGACGAGCAGAATGGTGATCTTAGTTGCACGCATTGAGAGAGTTCGGATGCTTGAGCGAAAAGGCATGATAGCCGAAACCGGCCTTGGGCCGGGTGGGGCGCTATGACGACGGTGAGACACGAGGCCAGCGTGCCGGTCTCGGCCGCAGGTCGGCGTTTCGACCAGTCCCTGGCCGAGATGTTCCCCGAGTATTCCCGATCCCGCCTGACGGGCTGGATCAAGGAGGGCAAGGTGTTGCTGGACGGCGCCCGGGTGCCGCCCCGGCACCTGCTGCGCGGCGGGGAGCGGGTGGAGCTGGAGGCCGAGCTGGAGGCGGAGGTCAGCGCCCAGCCGGAAGACATCGCCCTGGACATCCGCTACGAGGACGACGACCTCATGGTGATCGACAAGCCCGTGGGGCTGGTCGTCCACCCGGGTGCGGGCAACCCGGCCGGCACCCTGCTCAACGCCTTGCTCCACCACAGTGCCGCCCAGGCCGAACTGCCCCGCGGCGGCATCGTGCACCGCCTGGACAAGGACACCGCCGGCCTGATGATCGTGGCCAAGAGCATCGCGGCGCATACCGCGCTCGTGGCGATGCTGGCCCGGCACGACGTACACCGTCAGTACGAGGCCGTGGTGCTCGGCACCATGGTTGCGGGCGGCACGGTGGACCAGCCGATCGGCCGCCACCAGCACGATCGCCTGAAGCAGGGCGTCCGCGACGTGGAGGATGGCGGCAAGGAGGCCATCACGCACTACCGCGTGCGTGAGCGCTTCCGCGCCCACAGCGTGGTCCAGTGCAACCTGGAAACGGGGCGCACGCACCAGATTCGCGTACACATGGCCCACCTCGGCCACCCCCTGGTCGGCGATCAGCTCTACGGCAACGGCCTGCGCCTGCCGCGTGGGGCGAGCCAGGAACTGATCGACGCGCTTCGTGGCTTCCGTCGTCAGGCGCTGCACGCGGAAAAGCTGGCTTTCGAGCATCCACTGACGGGCGAGCACCTCGAGTTCGAATCGCCGAGGCCAGCCGACCAGGAGGCCCTGATCGCGGCGCTGCGGGCCGACACCGCCCTGCATCCGATCGAGGACTGAGCATGGACGACGCCTGGATCGTGCCGGACTGGCCGGCCCCGGCGACCGTCGGGGCCGCGGTCTCGACCCGTCAGGGGCCGGGCATTTCGGCGCCGCCGTACGACCGCCTGAATCTCGGGCTGCGCTCCGGCGACGATCTCGCCGCCGTGGTAACGAACCGGGCGGCGTTGGCCCAGGCCCTTGCGCTGCCGGCGGCACCGCTATGGCTGCGCCAGATCCATGGCACGGCTGTCGCCGAGCACGCGGTACCGCGCGAGGACGAGCCGGAGGCCGACGCCGCCGTGGCACGTGGACCGGGCAAGGTACTCGCGATCCTCACCGCGGACTGCCTTCCGGTGCTCTTCACCAGCGCGGACGGGGGCACGATCGGCGCGGCACACGCTGGCTGGCGGGGGCTGGCTGCAGGCGTGCTGGAAAACACACTGGCCCGGATGGCGGTCCCGGCGACGGACGTCATGGTATGGCTGGGGCCGGCGATCGGCGCGCCGTCCTATGAGGTGGGTGACGAGGTGCGGGAGGCATTCGTCGCCGCCGATCCAGAAGCGGAAGCGGCCTTCATTCCCACCCGGCCGGGGCACGCCTTGTGCGATCTCTACATGCTGGCGCGGCGCAAGCTGGCGGCGGCGGGCGTCACGCGGGTTTTCGGCGGCGGCTTCGACACGTTCCGCGACTCACGCTTCTACTCCTACCGCCGCGACGGCGCGGCCAGCGGCCGTTTCGCGACGGTAATCTGGACGCGTTGATTCGCTGTCACACCGAGCGGTCGGTGTGACAGCGACCGTGCGCCATCAAGGCGCGACGTTGGGCTTCGGCAGGTAGATTTCGGGCTTTACGCGCGGCGGCTCGGTCAGTGCCTGCAGGAAGGCATTGCGCCAGGTCGTGATGTCGTTGCGTTCCAGCACGTCCATCATCGACTGCCAACGCATGCGCCGCTCCTTCAGCGGCATTTCCAGGGCGCGCTTCAGCGCTTCCGATACCTCGTCCAGATCCGACGGATTCACCAGCAAGGCGGCGTCCAGTTCCTGCGCGGCGCCTGCAAAGCGCGAAAGCACGAGCACGCCCGGGTCCTGCGGATCCTGGCAGGCCACGTATTCCTTCGCCACGAGGTTCATGCCATCGCGCAAGGGCGTGACCAAGCCGACCTTCGCTACGCGGAAGTAGCCTGCGAGCACCTTGTGCGCAAAGGACTTGTTCACGTAGCGGATCGGCACCCAATCCGGTTCCGCGTACTGGCCGTTGATGTGGCCCGCGCTGCGCTCCAGTTCGCGGCGGAGCGATCGGTATTCAGGCACGTCCGAGCGGGATGGCGGTGCGATTTGCAGCAGCGACACGCGGCCACGCATCTCCTTGTGATCGCGCAGCAGGCGAGCGAAGCCCTCGAAGCGCTCGGGCAGGCCCTTCGAGTAATCCAGGCGATCTACGCCGATGATCAGAGCACGGTCGTCGATGGACGCTTTCAGCTTCGCCACCGCACCACTGTCTTCCGCGCGGTGCGCAAGTTCCACGGCCTCGGCGGTGTCGATGCTGATGGGGAATACCCCGGCGCGGAAGATGCGCCCGTTCGCTGCACGGATCCGGCCGCCCGTGCGCATGGCCGCGCCCAGCTCGTGCAGGAAATAGTCTTCCAGCGCGCGCAGATCGCGCTGCGTGTGGAGACCCACCAGATCGTACGAGGCCAAGGGTTCGAGCAGTTCGCGGTGGCGGGGCAGGGTGATGAGCAGTCCTGCGGCCGGCAGCGGGGTATGCAGGAAGAAACCGATCCGGTTCTCTACGCCCTCTTCGCGCAGCATCGCAGCCAACGGAAGGAGGTGGTAGTCGTGCACCCAGATGATGTCGTCCTTGCGGATCAACTTCGCCACGCGCTTGGCGAAGATGCGGTTCACCCGGAGATAGCCTTCGAGGTGATCACGGCGATAGTCGACCAGATCGGCGCGGTAGTGGAACAACGGCCACAGCGCGCGATTGGCGAAACCGCTGTAATAGTCGTCGTGATCCGCCTTCGACATGTCGATGGTGGCGTAGCTGATGTGGCCGTCCTCGACTTCATGTAGCTCCTTGCCCGTCTCGGCGGCGATGTTGCCGCTCCAGCCGAACCACAGACCGCCCATTTCCTGCAGCGCCGCGTTCATGGCGGAAGCGAGTCCGCCGGTCTGTGTCTGCTTGGGCAGCGCTACGCGGTTCGATATGACGACTAATCGGCTCATCGTGGTCTTGCGGCTCCCTGCGTCAATGCGGCCTTCACGGCATTCAGCCAAGCATGGACATCGGCCGGGCTAGGCAATGTGAACGCCGCATGTGACGGTGTTCTTTCCCCGATGCGCACCGACGCGCCACCACGTTCGTTGACCACCGCGAACGCGTGTTCGTCGGTCAGGTCGTCACCCAAATACACCGGGCGACGTCCCTGAAACGGCGCCGCCTCGAGAAACGCCGCCACGGCCACGCCCTTGTCCATGCCGCGCGGCTTGAACTCGTAGACGTAGCTGCCGGGCTGTAGTTCGAAGCCGGGGAAGCGCGCCGCGATCGCGGGCGCGACGCGATCGAGTTCCGCGGCGTGGTCCGGGCGTTCGCGGCAATGCAGCGCCACCGACCAGCTCTTGTCTTCCACGCGGACGCCGGGCATGGCGATCGCCACGTCATGCACGATGGCTCGCAAGCGGGCCAGTTCCTCCGCGTCCACGGGCATCGTGACGAGGCGTCCGTCGGCGTCGCGGCGCTCGAGGCCATGCTGGCCGGCTGCGGCCCAGCGCTGACGCCCAAAGATGCGGTCGAGCCCTGCGATGGCGCGTCCGCTTACCAGGGCCAGCGCACCGTCCAAGGCGTCATGGATCGTGTCGAGCGTCTCGATCAGCCCGTCCACCACGACTACCCCTTCGGGATCGTCGGCGAATGCCAGCAGCGTGCCGTCGGCATCCAGGAACAGGGCAGTGTCGGAGGTGACGAGGTCGGCAGGCGGCCGGGGCAGATTGTCGCGGGCAGTGGTCACGGGAGCTCCATGGGCGGCGATCCGCGAAGGATGACGCCGCGCTCGTGAAAAAAGTGGTGGCTTGCACAACGGTCCGGCCGTTGAAGGCGCATGCTTGCACCCGCATTTACCTGCCAGAGGCGTCGCGGGGAGGGCCCGGGGGCGCCAAACCTTGCGGAGAACAACCAAGATGCGAATGGACAAACTGACGTCGCGCTTCCAGCAGGCGCTGGCCGACGCGCAATCGCTGGCCGTGGGCCGCGACAACAACATCCTCGAGCCTGCCCACGTGTTGGCTGCGTTGCTGGACCAGCAAGGCGGTTCGACGGCGCCGCTGCTTACCCAGGCACAGGTGAACGTGCCGGCGCTTCGCCAGCGGGTCGGCGAGATCCTGGAGCGGCTGCCGCGAGTCAGCGGCCAGGAGGGCAACATCAGCGTCGGCAACGACCTCAACCGCCTGTTCAACCTCACCGACAAGCTCGCCCAGCAGCGTGGCGACCAGTTCATCGCCAGCGAGCTGTTCCTGCTGGCTGCGCTGGACGACCGTGGCGAGATCGGCGGCGCGTTGAAGGCCGCTGGCGCGACCAAGGAGCGGCTCGAAGCCGCCATCGAGAAGCTGCGCGGCGGGGAGAAGGTGCAGTCGGAAAACGCCGAGGACCAGCGCCAGGCGCTGGAGAAGTACACCATCGATCTCACCGAGCGCGCGGAGAGCGGCAAGCTGGATCCCGTGATCGGCCGCGACGAGGAAATCCGCCGCACGATCCAGGTGTTGCAGCGTCGAACGAAGAACAATCCGGTGCTGATCGGCGAGCCCGGTGTGGGCAAGACCGCTATCGTGGAAGGCCTCGCGCAGCGCATCGTCAATGGCGAGGTGCCGGAGGGGCTGCGTGACAAGCGCGTGCTCTCGCTCGACATGGGCGCCTTGATCGCGGGTGCGAAGTTCCGCGGCGAGTTCGAGGAACGCTTGAAGGGCGTGCTCAACGACCTCTCCAAGCAGGAGGGTCGGGTGATCCTCTTCATCGACGAGCTGCATACGATGGTCGGTGCCGGCAAGGCCGATGGCGCCATGGACGCCGGCAACATGCTCAAGCCGGCACTCGCGCGCGGCGAGCTGCATTGCATCGGCGCCACCACGCTCGACGAGTACCGCAAGTACGTCGAAAAAGACGCGGCACTCGAACGCCGCTTCCAAAAGGTGTTCGTCGGCGAGCCGAGCGTGGAAGACACGATTGCGATCCTGCGCGGATTGAAGGAGCGCTACGCCGTGCACCACGGCGTCGAGATCACCGATCCGGCGATCGTCGCCGCGGCGACGTTGTCGGCCCGCTACATCCCGGATCGCCAGCTGCCCGACAAGGCCATCGACCTGATGGACGAAGCGGCGTCGCGCATTCGCATGGAAATCGATTCCAAGCCGGAGGAACTCGATCGTCTCGAGCGTCGGCTGATCCAGCTCAAGATCCAGCGCGAGATGCTCAAGAAGGAGCAGGACGACGAGTCGCGCCAGCGCCTCGCCAATTTGGAAGCCGATATCGAGAAGCTCGACCGCGAGTTCTCCGACCTCAACGAAGTGTGGAAGTCGGAGAAAGCCACGCTGCAAGGCGCCACCAAGATCAAGGAGCAGATCGAACAGGCTCGTCTCGATCTCGAGTCGGCTCAGCGGCGCCAGGACTACGGTGCGATGAGCGAGATCCAGTACGGCCGCCTGCCGGCGCTGGAAAGTCAGCTCGCGGCCGCGCAGAAAGCGGAGAAGCAGGACTTCACGCTGCTGCAGGACCGCGTTACGGCGGAAGAGATCGCCGAAGTGGTGGCGCGCTGGACCGGCATTCCCGTCGCCAAGATGCTCGAAGGCGAGCGCGAGAAGCTGCTGCACATGGAAGAAGCGCTGCACGGCCGCGTGGTGGGGCAGGACGAAGCGGTGCGCGCGGTGTCCGATGCGATCCGCCGCGCACGCGCCGGGTTGTCCGATCCCAACCGTCCGTATGGCTCGTTCCTGTTCCTCGGCCCCACGGGCGTGGGCAAGACGGAGCTCTGCAAGGCACTGGCCGATTTCCTGTTCGACACGCAGGACGCCATGGTCCGCATCGACATGAGCGAGTTCATGGAGAAGCACTCCGTGAGTCGGCTCGTCGGTGCGCCCCCGGGCTACGTGGGCTATGAGGAAGGCGGTTATCTGACCGAGGCGGTGCGTCGCCGGCCGTACAGCGTGATCCTGCTCGATGAGGTGGAAAAAGCGCACCCGGACGTCTTCAACATCCTGCTTCAGGTGCTCGACGACGGGCGCCTGACCGACGGCCAGGGTCGTACGGTGGACTTCCGCAACACGGTCATCGTGATGACCTCGAACCTCGGCTCCAACCTCATCCAGGAGCAGGCCGGCGACAGCGAGGCCGATTATCTGCAGATGAAGGCCTCGGTACTGGGCGTGGTGCAGGCGCACTTCCGTCCGGAGTTCATCAACCGCCTAGACGATCTCGTCGTGTTCCGTCCGTTGGACAAGACCCAGATCCGTTCCATCGCGCGCATCCAGCTCGACTATCTGGCGAAGCGCCTGGCCGACCGGCAGTTGTCGCTGGACCTCACGGATCGCGCGCTCGATCTTTTGGGCAGTGCCGGATTCGATCCGGTGTACGGCGCGCGGCCGTTGAAGCGGGCGATCCAGCAGCAGTTGGAGAACCCGCTGGCGCAGCGCATCCTCCAGGGGGCGTTCTCGCCCGGGCAGACGGTGCGCGTCGATTCCGACGGCAACCACCTGACGTTTAGTGCGGTGTGAGTCGGCGGCTTGCGCCGCCTGTAAGTCGGCCGCTGTGCGGTCTGGGAACCGTTAGCTCACCGTTCGGTTCACGGTTTCCAGCGTGCGCAGCACGCGACTTTCAGGCCGCGCAGCGGCCGACTTACGCGATAATGCGCCCGATAGAACCTTGAGGTATCCCGATGCCCATCTACGAATTCCAGTGCCAGGCCTGCGGTCATCGCTTCGACCGCCTGCAGAAGATGTCCGATCCGGATCCCGCCACCTGCCCGAGCTGCGGGGAGCCACGCGTGGGTCGCCTGCTCAGCGCACCGCAGTTCCGCCTGGCTGGCGGCGGCTGGTACGAGACCGACTTCAAGAAGGACGGTGAGCGCAAACGCAACCTGGCGGAAGGTTCTTCCGGTGCGCCCGCAGCCGCCCCTGCGCCTGCACCCGCGGCGGCCCCGGCGCCCGCTCCCGCGCCTGCCGCGAAAACCGGCGACTGACCCGCGCAGGTTCCTGCGGTCCGTTCAAACAGCGTTGCGTTGGCCTCGTATAGTTTTGCCCCCACACACATGGGAGGTCTGGGGTATGAAACGCATTCTGGGGCTGTTTGCCACCGTCGCCATCGGCGCTCTGTCGCTCGCCGCCCCGCACGTGGCGCACGCCCAGCGGGGCGGTGACACCGTCAACTGCTACAGCGACAACGGCCGGCGTTCCTATTGCCGCGTGCCGTGGCGCGACGCGCGCCTGATTCGCCAGGATTCGCAGACCGCATGCATTCGCGGCCGTACCTGGGACATCGACCGCGGTGGCCTTTGGGTCGACGACGGCTGTCGCGGCATCTTCCAGGAAGCCCGCGGCTGGGGCGGCGACGACCGGCCGGGTTGGGGTGGACGCCCGGACGATGATCGACCGGGTTGGGGTGGTGGCCGTCCGGGTTACGGCGGCGGTGGGCAGATCGTGTCCTGCGACAGCGAGGACAACAAGCGCGTGTTCTGCCGCTGGCCGATCGGTCGCGGCGCTCGCCTGGTCGAACAGACCTCCAAGGCGAACTGCAGCGAAGGCTACAGCTACGGCTTCACCCGCGACGGGATCTGGGCCGATCGTGGCTGCCGCGGCAAGTTCGACATCGGCCGTTGAGGCCGTTCGCAGGCGTTTGGAGACCCCGGCTCGTGATACGATCCGGGGTCTTTTCCCACGCATTGACCGCCTTTGCGGTAGCCGGAGTTCCAAGCGCATGCGCACCCATTTTTGCGGACTCATCGACGAGTCGCTGATCGGCCAGGACGTCACCCTCTGTGGTTGGGTCAACACGCTTCGGCTGCAAAGCCACGTGGCCTTCGTCGACCTGCGCGACCACGAGGGCATCGCCCAGATCGTGATCGAGCGCGAGAATGCCGATGCCTTCGCCGTGGCCGGTGAGCTGGGTTACGAATTCGTGGTGCGCGTCACCGGCCAGATCCGTAAGCGGCTCTCGGCAAACGACAAGCTGAAGACCGGCACCGTGGAGCTGCTGGCCGACAAGGTCGAGATCCTCAACGCCGCACGCGACCTGCCGTTCGCACCGCACGAGTCGCCGAACGAGGACATGCGGATGACCTACCGCTACCTCGACCTGCGTCGCCCCGAAATGCAGAAGATGATGCGCACGCGCACGGCGCTGGTGCGCGAGCTGCGTCGTTACCTGGATGCCGCCGGTTTCCAGGACATCGAAACCCCGATCCTGACCAAGGCCACGCCGGAAGGCGCGCGCGATTACCTCGTGCCGAGCCGTGTGCATGCGGGGCAGTTCTATGCGCTGCCGCAGTCGCCGCAGCTGTTCAAGCAGATCCTGATGATGGCCGGCTTCGATCGCTACTATCAGATTGCGCGCTGCTTCCGCGACGAGGACCTGCGCGCCGATCGCCAGCCGGAATTCACCCAGCTCGACCTTGAGTTCGCCTTCGTCGAAGAGCGCGACGTGCAGGATTTCGTCGAGAACCTGATCCGCCATGTGTTCCGCGAAGTGCGCCACGTTGAACTCGACGCCAGCTTCCCCCGCATGACCTATGCCGAAGCCATGCGTCGCTTCGGTTCCGACAAGCCGGACCTGCGTATTCCGCTGGAGCTGGTCGACATCGCCGATGCGGTGAAGCACGTGGAGTTCAAGGTGTTCTCCGGTCCGGCGAACGATTCGGCCGGCCGCGTTGCCGCGCTGCGCGTTCCCGGCGCGGCGGACCTGTCGCGCAAGGACATCGACGGCCTGACCGAGTACGCCGCCAAGTACGGTGCGAAGGGTCTGGCCTGGCTCAAGGTCGACGACCTCGCCAAGGGTCGTGACGGCATCACCTCGCCGGTCGCCAAGTTCCTCGACGATGCGGCGCTGACTCAGGTGCTGGCGCTTACCGGCGCCGCGTCGGGCGACATCGTGTTCTTCGGCGCCGGTGCGTGGAAGACCGTCACCGATTTCATGGGCGCGCTGCGGATCAAGCTCGGCCGCGATCGCGGCCTGGTCGAGAACGTGTGGAAGCCGCTGTGGGTCACCGACTTCCCCATGTTCGAGTACGACGACGAGGAAAACCGCTTCGTCGCGCTCCATCATCCGTTCACCGCGCCCAAGGTCGACGACATCGCCGACCTGCGTGCCAACGCGGCCGTGGCGGTCAGCCGCGGCTACGACATGGTGCTCAACGGTAACGAGATCGGTGGCGGCTCCATCCGTATCCACCGCCCCGAGATGCAGAGCGCGGTGTTCGATCTGCTCGGCATCGGCGCGGAAGAGGCCGAGGCCAAGTTCGGTTTCCTGCTCAAGGCGCTGCGCCTCGGCGCGCCGCCGCACGGTGGCCTCGCCTTCGGCATCGACCGCATCGCTGCACTGATGGCGGGCACCGAGTCGATCCGCGACGTGATCGCCTTCCCCAAGACCACCAGTGCACAGGATCTGATGACCGACGCCCCGTCGCCGGTGTCCGAGCCGCAGCTCAAGGAGCTGCACGTGCGGGTGGCGGTCGCGGAGACGAAAGCCTGAAGCGGAGGCGCCGATGACCCTTCCTGCGCCCGAGGTCCTGCTGCTGCACGGGCTGTGGATGCGCGGTTTCGCCATGGCGATGCTGCATCGGCGCTTGCGTGAGGAAGGCTTCCAGGTTCATCAGTTCGAATATATGAGTGTGGCCGCGCCGCCGGAGCAGGCGATCGCACGGCTCCGGAAGCGCATGCGTGGCCTCGCCCCCGGACCGGTCCACGTGGTCGGCCACAGTCTGGGCGGCATTCTGGCCTTGCTGGCCTGCCGGGACGGCGACGATCTGCCCGACGGGCGCATCGTCTGCCTTGGCTCGCCGCTCAACGGCAGCGGCGCCGCCCGTGGTCTGACCCATCGCTGGGGCGGCGACATGCTGCTCGGTCGCTCGAAGGAATTGCTGGAGCACGGCCTGGATCGCTGGGACGGGCCGCGCCAGGTTGGCGTGATCGCCGGACGGCAGCCGGTAGGCCTCGGTTCGCTCGTGGGCGACGTGGGCTCCGAACACGATGGCTCGGTGGGCGTCGAGGAAACCCGGCTTCCGGGCCTGACCGACCACTGCATTCTCGAAACCAGCCACACCGGCATGCTCGTTTCAGCCGATGTCGCCCGCCAGGTGGCGTATTTCCTCAGGGAAGGGCGTTTCGATACCCCACTCGTTTAGGGGTCGCCATAGCGGCGAGGACTTGCCGGTGGGAGCCAGCCTGCTGGCGATGGGTGCTTGCCTCGCCGCGACACCGCTTCGTTGGCTTTTCGCCACCAGGGTGGCTCCCACCTTCGCTCCGTAGGCCTCTCGCCGCCATTGGCGGCTCCTACAGCCGACACACTTCCGCTAGAATCGCGCCCCTGTCCGTCCGGTAAGACCAGGAATCCGAACATGGGTAGAGGCCCGTCCATCGAAGGTCGCAAGAACGCCGAAGACGCCAAGCGCGCCAAGGTGTTCACGAAGCTGATCCGCGAAATCACCATCGCCACGCGCGGTGGTGTGCCGGATCCGGCCGGTAACCCGCGCCTGCGCGCGGCGGTCGACAAGGCGCTTGCGGCGAACATGACCAAGGACACCATCGAGCGTGCGATCAAGCGCGGCTCCGGTGCCGAAGGTGGCGCCGACATGCACGAGATCCGCTACGAGGGCTACGGCCCGGCGGGTACCGCGCTCATCATCGACTGCGTGACCGACAACCAGACCCGCACCGTGGCCGACGTTCGCGCCGCGCTCAACAAGTTCGGCGGCAACATGGGCACCACCAATTCGGTGGCGTTCCAGTTCACGCGCGTCGGCCAGGTCGTGGTCCACACGGGCGGCGACGCTGACGTCGAGGCCAAGCTTGAAGAAGCGGCCATCGAGAACAATGCCGAAGACATCGTGATCGCCGACGGCGTAGGTACGGTGCTTCTCGCCTCCGATCCGATCGCCGTGGAAGCCATGCGCAAGGCGCTGGCGGCCGCGGGTTTCGATGTCGACAGCTCGGACGTGGTGATGCGTCCGAACGGCCCGCTGGTCACGCCGACCGGCGACGCGCTGGAGCAGTTCGAAAAGCTGCTGGAGCGCCTGGACTCGCTCGACGACGTGGACGAGGTCTATCACAACGCTGTCCTGCCGAATCACGACGCGGACGAGGGCTGAGGCCGGTTCGCCGGCCCCTTCCTGTCTTGCTTCCGACGCTGTCGTCATGACCCGCATCCTTGGTATCGATCCGGGCAGTCAGCGTACCGGCGTCGGCGTGGTCGACGTGGCAGAGGACGGCAAGGTCTCCCACGTGTGGCACGGCGCACTGCTGGTGTCGGGGGAAGCGACCTTTCCGCTCCGGCTGAAACGCATCTTTGACGAACTCTGCGACATCATCGGCACGCATGCTCCCGCGGAAGCCGCCATCGAACGGGTTTTCATGGCCCGCAACGCCGATTCGGCGCTCAAGCTCGGCCAGGCGCGCGGTGCTGCCGTCTGCGCGGTGGTCAGCCAAGGCATCGTGGTGCATGAATACGCCGCGACCGAAGTGAAACAGGCGGTGGTAGGCACCGGGCGCGCCGACAAGACCCAGGTGCAGCACATGATCGGCATGATCCTCGGCCTCAAGGGCCCGATACAGGCGGATGCGGCCGATGCGCTGGCGATCGCCATCGCACACGCGCACACCCGCTCCAGTCTCGAACGCGTGGGTATCCCGCGCACGGCATGGAGGCGTCGTCGATGATCGGACGACTGCGTGGCACCCTCATCAGCAAACAACCGCCGTCGCTGCTGGTGGAAGTCGGCGGCGTGGGCTATGAACTCGACGCGCCGATGTCCACCATCTACGACCTGCCGGCCACCGGCAAGGAAGTGATCCTGCTCACCCATTACGCGGTGAAGGAAGACGGCGTGGCGCTCTACGGTTTCCTGCGGGAAGCCGAGCGCGCGATGTTCCGCAATCTGCTCAAGGTGAGCGGCATTGGCGCAAAGATCGCGCTGGCCGTGCTCTCGGGTGTGTCGACCGATGAGCTGTCGCGACTGGTCCACGCTGGCGACGTCGTGGCGCTGACCAAGATTCCCGGCATCGGCAAGAAGACCGCCGAACGCATGGTGGTGGAACTGCGGGACCGCGTGGACGCCGTGGGCGTGCGCCTTCCGGTAAGTACGCTGGGCGAAGCGCTGCCGGTCGATCCGGTGGGTGAGGCGACCGTGGCATTGCAACAACTCGGCTACAAGCCCGTGGAAGCGTCGCGCCTCGTACAGAAGGCCGCCGCCGAGGGCGATTCGGCCGAAACCATCATCCGCAAGGCGCTGCGCGCCGCGCTGGGAGGTTGAGTGTGAAAACGGAACAGCAGGGCGGCGACGTCCAGCACGCGCACGGTCGGCGCATCGGCGCGTTGGCGCTCGGTGCCATCGGCGTCGTCTTTGGCGATATCGGCACCAGCCCGCTCTACGCGATGAAGGAAACCCTCGGCACGCACGGCATGAGTCCGCACCCCGCGGCGGTGCTCGGCGTGCTGTCCCTGATCTTCTGGTCGCTGATCATGGTGGTCTCGTTGAAATACGTGACCTTCGTGATGCGCGCGGACAACAAGGGCGAGGGCGGCATCATGGCGCTCATGGCCCTGGCGCAGCGCAGCGTCAGCGGGTCGCCGCGGGCGCGCTGGGTGCTCGCGGCGATCGGCATCTTCGGTGCATCGCTCTTCTACGGCGACGGTGTCATCACGCCGGCTATCTCGGTGCTTTCGGCGGTGGAGGGTCTGGAAATCGCTGCGCCGCAGCTCGACACCTATGTGGTGCCGATCTGTCTCGTCATCATCTTCGTGCTGTTCGCCGTGCAGCGGCACGGAACGAACATCGTCGGCAAGGCCTTCGCGCCGGTGATGGTGCTGTGGTTCCTGGTGCTGGCCGGTCTCGGTATTCGCCAGCTTGTGGCCCATCCTCAGGTGCTCGTCGCGCTCAATCCCTGGTATGCCATCACGTTCTTTATCGAACACGGCAAGTTGGCCTTCATCGCGCTCGGCGGCGTGGTGCTGGCGCTGACCGGTGCCGAGGCGCTGTATGCGGATATGGGGCACTTCGGCAAGCGTCCCATCCGGCTCGCGTGGTTCGGCTTCGTGCTGCCAGCGTTGCTCATCAACTACTTCGGCCAGGGCGCGCTGCTGCTGCACGACCAGACCGCCATCGAGAATCCGTTCTACAAGATGGTGCCGGAAGACTGGCTCTATCCCATGGTGGCGCTGGCAACGATGTCGGCCATCATTGCCTCGCAGGCGGTGATTTCGGGCGCCTTCTCCATGACGCGCGAGGCGATGTCGCTGGGCTACTCGCCGCGCATGGCCGTGGTGCACACCTCCCACGAAATGTCGGGGCAGATCTTCGTGCCCTGGGTGAACCGGCTTCTGCTGGTGCTGGTCTTGCTCGCGGTGATCGGTTTCCGTTCGTCGAACAACCTCGGCGCGGCCTACGGCATCGCCGTGACCGGCACGATGACGATGACCACGTTGCTCGCGCTGGTGGTCGCGCGTTTCCGCTGGCATTGGCATTGGTCCGCAGTCATCACCGTGGGCGTGATCTTCCTCATCGTCGATGTCGCGTTCTTCGGTGCGAACGCGCTGAAGATCGCTCACGGCGGCTGGTTCCCGCTGGTGTTGGGCGTGATCATCTTCACGGTGATGACGACATGGCGGCGGGGCAGGGACCTCGTCGTCCGCGAGATCAAGCAGTCTGGCCTGGCGCTGGAGCCGTTCATCGCCAACATCGCCGATCATCCGCCGTTGATCGTGCCGGGCACGGCGGTGTTCCTCACCGCCAACCAGAACGCCGTACCGCACGCGATGCTGCACAACCTCAAGCACAACAAGGTGCTGCACGAGCGCAACGTGCTCCTGACGGTGGAAATGCTGGAAACCCCGGTGGCCGACTTCGAGGAGCGCATGGAAGTGTTCGATTACGGCAACGGCTTCTACGGCCTCCAGCTCCGCTACGGCTTCGCCGAAGACCCGAACATTCCGGTGTCGCTCTCCCGGGCCAGTGCGCTCGGCCTCGACTTCGACATGATGGACACCACGTTCTTCCTGTCCCGCGAGACCATCGTCGCCGACGCGCGCCGACCCGGCATGGCCTTGTGGCGCGACAAGCTGTTCGCGTTCCTTGCGCGAAACGCGATGCCGGCCACGGCGTTCTTCCAGATCCCGGGCAATCGCCTGATCGAGTTGGGTGCGCAGGTCGAAATTTGACGCAGGACCTGTGAGTCGGCCACGTCGAGGACTGTAAATCGCGGGCTGCGCCCGTCTGTGAACCGTGAGCGGTTGCGCTGACTCACGGTTCACAGGCCACACAGCGGCCGACTCACAGCGCATAATGCGCAAATGTCCGAGCACCGCATCATTTCCTCCGCCGCCGCCATGGACGACGACGCGCTGGAGGCCAGCATCCGGCCCAAGCGCCTGGCCGAATACCTCGGCCAGCGCACGGTGCGCGAGCAGATGGCCATCTATATCGAGGCTGCCCGGCGTCGTGGTGGTGCCCTGGATCACACGCTCATCTTCGGGCCGCCCGGCCTGGGCAAGACCACGCTGTCGCACGTGATCGCCAACGAGCTTGGGGTCAGCGTTCGCTCCACCTCAGGTCCGGTGCTCGAGCGCGCAGGCGACCTCGCTGCGCTGCTGACCAACCTCGAGGCGAACGACGTCCTTTTCGTGGACGAGATCCATCGCCTCTCGCCCGTGGTGGAGGAAGTGCTCTACCCGGCGATGGAGGATTTCCAGATCGACATCATGATCGGCGAAGGCCCCGCGGCCCGCTCGATCAAGCTCGACCTGCCCCCGTTCACCCTGATCGGCGCGACCACGAGGGCCGGCCTGCTGACCGGCCCCTTGCGCGACCGCTTCGGCATCATCCAGCGCCTGGAGTTCTACAGCGTGGACGAGCTGACGGCGATCGTGCGCCGCGCGGCCCGGATCTTCGGGATCGAGTGCGAGCTAGAGGGCGCCATCGAGATCGCCCGCCGCTCGCGTGGCACGCCCCGTATCGCCAACCGTCTGCTGCGCCGCGTGCGCGATTTCGCCGAGGTGCGTGGCGACGGCCGGATCACCCATGACCTGGCGCGCGCCGCCACCGACATGCTCAAGGTGGATGCCGAAGGTTTTGACGACCTCGACCGCCGCCTGCTCAGCACAATCATCGAGAACTTCGATGGCGGGCCGGTTGGGGTGGAGTCTCTGGCCGCCGCGCTGAGCGAGGACCGTGGCACGCTCGAAGACGTGGTGGAGCCGTATCTCATCCAGCAGGGCTACCTGATCCGCACCGCGCGGGGCCGCATGGCCTCGGCCAAGGCCTGGCGACATCTCGGCCTCAACCCGCCGCCGCGCCAGTCGGCCACGCCGGACCTGTTTTCGGACGACGCATGAGCGTGTTTGCCTGGCCGGTCCGCATCTATTGGGAAGATACCGACGCGGGCGGCGTGGTCTACCACGCCAACTATGTGCGTTTCATGGAGCGTGCACGCACGGAATGGCTACGCGCGCAGGGTATCGACCAGATGGCGCTGCGCGAAGCGACCTCATTGGGCTTCGTGGTGCGCGACATGCACCTCGATTTCCATCGTCCGGCCCGTCTGGATGATGAACTCCTGATCACGGTGGACGTCAAAGAGCGCCGTTCAGCCAGTATGCTGTTCGGTCAGGAGATCGTGCGGGGGGATGCGGCACTGGTTCGCGCGCAGGTGCGCGTGGCTTGCGTCAACCTCGACACGATGCGTCCGGCGCAGATCCCAGCGGACCTGTTCCCTTCCGAATTCCCCTAATAACCAAGCCCTGATACCCGGCGGAGAGCCTTCAAGCGATGAACGGTGGACTGAACATTTTCAAGCTGGTGTCGGAAGCGAGCCTGCCCGTACAACTGGTCATGCTGCTCCTGCTGGTGTTCTCGTTCCTGTCGTGGGTGATCATCATCCGCAAGTACAGCCAGCTGAAGACCGCGCACGACAACGCAGAATCTTTCGAAGACCGCTTCTGGTCCGGCGCCGATCTCGCGGCCCTGTTCCGCGAGGTGGGCAATCGTGAAGGCCAGCACGGCATGGAAAACGTCTTCGAGGCCGGCTTCCGCGAGTTCGCCCGGCAGCGTCAGCGCCGCGTGACCGATGCCAACCGTGTGATGGAAGGCGCCGAGCGTGCCATGCGCGTGGCCGGCACCCGCGAGATCGGCAAGCTCGAGCAGAATCTCGAATTCCTCGCCAACGTCGGTTCGATCAGCCCTTACGTGGGTCTGTTCGGTACCGTCTGGGGCATCATGGGCGCTTTCCAGGGCCTCGGTGAAATGAAGGATGTGACCATTTCCGTGGTCGCTCCGCACATTTCCGAGGCGCTGATCGCCACCGCGATGGGCCTGTTCGCCGCTATCCCCGCGGTGTGGGCGTACAACCGCTACGCCAACAAGGTCGAGCGCATCGCGTCGCGTTACGAGGTGTTCCAGGAAGAGTTCTCCTCCGTGCTGCAGCGTCAGATCCATTCCGACGAAGCGGCCTGAGCGGAGCGTACGCGATGCGCACTACCTACCGCCGGCAAAAGCGGAAGCTGAAATCCGAGATCAACGTCGTGCCGTACATCGACGTGATGCTCGTGCTGTTGATCATCTTCATGGTCACCACGCCCATGATGAATCTCGGCGTGGACATCCAGCTTCCTCAGACCAACGCCAAGTCACTGCAGGATAAGAAAGACCCCGTCGTGGTCTCGGTCGACGAGGGCGGGCAGATCTACCTCACCGCCAACGGCGCCAAGCGCGAGCCGGTGAGCGAGGACGAGTTCCGCAAGCGGATCACCGCCTTCCATAACGCGAACCCGGAGCTCCAGGTCCTGGTCGCGGGCGATCAGCGCGTGGGCTACGGCAAGGTCTATTCGATCCTCCCGATTCTCCAGGAGGCCGGTGTCTCCAAGATCGGCCTGATGAGCCAGCCGCAGTCGGCGCAGAATGGAAAACCGTAACGGCACGCCCCGCGCGGTCGTCCTCGCCGCGCTCCTGCACATCGGCATCGTGGCCTTCCTGGGCCTCGCGGTCATCCCGTGCTCGGATTACGAGAAATGGGCGGAAGCCATCGGCGTTCCCGCGGAGTGGAACCCGCTGAAGTGCCCGGCGCCGCTGGAACTGCCGGGCCAGATCATCGAGGCGACGCTGGTCGGGCCGACCGGTAGCCCGCCGCCGAAGGCCACCAAGGTCAAGCCGACGCCGGATACGACGCCACCGCCGCCGGTGGTGCCGACGCCGCCTCCGCCGCAGCCTGAAAAGCCCAAGGTCGAGACGCTTCCGCCGCCGCCGAAACAGCCCGACCTCAAGGACCAGGAAAAAGTCGTCGACGACGCCGTGCAGAAGGCCGAGGACGCCAAGCGCCTGCAGGAAGAAAAGCAGCGCCAGCGCCAGGCCGAACTCGACGCCGAGCAGGAGCAGAAAAAGAAGGAAAAGCAAAAGGAGATCGACGACATCTTCAAGCAGCTCGACGCGGCGAAGGCGCAGACCAAGAAGGCGGACACCACCAAGAAGCAGGCCGAGCAACAGTTGAAGGACCTGCAGAACGCCAAGGATGACGGGCTGCCCGATCTGCCGCCCGCCGACCAGAAGATGTCCGGTACCAATGGCCGCGACACCGGCAAGCTGGGTCAGTACCTGGCGGCGATCCAGAACGCGGTCACCCAGAACTGGCTGCGTCCGGACAACATCGCGCCCACCGCCTGCGTCGTGCACATCGTGCAGGTGCCGGGTGGCCAGGTGCTGAGCGCCAAGGTGGACTCGAGCTGCCCTTACGACGCCGCAGGCCGCGCATCGGTGGAGAACGCCGTGCTGCGCGCCCAGCCTCTGCCGTACCAGGGCTTCGAAGATGTCTTTCAGCGCAACCTAACGTTCACGTTCAGGCCGCAATGATGTAGCGCGCTCGCTTCGGCCTCGCCGGAGTGAGCGGTTCAGACTCGGGTCACGCACAAAGTAACCATCGCGTTAACATTTCGCGGCCGTCCCCCTTCCCAGGCAGCAATGAATCCGCCCATGCGCAGAACGCTTACCCGCCTCCTCACCCTCCTGGTCGCGTTGACCGCCTTCGCGGCCGGTCCGGCCGCTGCCCAGTCGCTCAACGTGGATATCGTGGGCGGCCTCAAGACGGCCACCCCCATCGCGGTGGTGCCCTTCGCCCAGGCCGGCGGTGCGCCGCTGCCTACCGATGTCGCCGACGTCATCCGTGCCGACTTCAATCGCTCGGGCAAATTCCGCGCCCTCGACAAGAACGACATCGTCGAGACGCCTTCGCAGGGCTCGGACATCAAGTTCGCCACCTGGCGCCTGCTCAAGCAGGACTACATCACCATCGGCCGCATCAGCGATGCCGGCGGTGGCATGGTCAAGGTCGAATACGAGCTGTGGGACGTGAACCGTCAGCAGAGCCTCCTGGCGCAGTCGTTCACCGCCCCGACCGGCGACCTGCGTGGCGTCGCGCACCAGATCGCCGACCAGATCTACGAAAAGATCACCGGCGTCCGTGGCGCGTTCTGGACCCGCATTGCCTACATCACGGCTGTGGGTACCGGTAACAACACCACGTATTCGCTGATCGTGGCCGATTCGGATGGTTACAACCCGCAGGTCGTCGCACGCTCGCGCGAATCCCTGCTGGGTCCGGCGTGGTCGCCGGACGGCAGCAAGATCGCCTACGTTTCGTTCGAAAGCGGCAACTCGGCCGTGTACATCCAGAACATTTCCACCGGCTCGCGCAGCCTGATCGCCTCGCACCCGCGCGGCATCAACAGCGCCCCGTCGTGGTCGCCGGATGGCAGCAAGCTCGCCGTAAGCCTGTCCTATGTCGGCAACCCCGAGATCTTCGTGATCGACGTGGCCAGCCGCACGGAAACTCGCCTCACCAACAACTTCGCCATCGATACCGAGCCGACCTTCACTCCGGACGGCCAGAGCATCATTTTCACCTCGGACCGTTCCGGCAAGCCGCAGCTCTATCAGATGTCAGCCTCCGGCGGCGCCGCTCAGCGACTCACCTTCCAGGGTGGCTTCAACGCCAGCGCCTCGGTGAGCTACGACGGCAAGCAGATTGCGATGGTGCAGGGCAACGGGAACGTGTATCGTATCGCCATTATGGACCGTAGCCTGGGAGGGCAGGTGCGCTTCGTCTCCCCGGGTAACGTGGACGACTCGCCCAGCTTTGCGCCCAACGCCAGCATGCTGCTTTATGCCGCATCGCAGGGTACGCGCGGCGTCCTTTACGCGGTTTCGGCAGACGGTCAGGTACGTCAGCGTCTCGTCCTCTCGGACGGCGACGTGCGTGAGCCGTCCTGGGGACCCTATCGACAGCGCTGATGGCGCGCCCCTTGTGGGCGGCGACATCGGCAACGTCCAGGGAAGGGCGCGGCGTGGCCGCGCCTTTTCTGCGGACGAAGGTTTTATCCGGCGATCGCCCTGGCGGGCGCCGGAACGCGGGCGCCGGGTGCGGGACAGCGCCTCGCTCGCGTAGATGTAAGTAGAAAAACAGCCGGACAACCGGCGGTGCCTGTCCCGAAACCGAAAACCGACTGTCGGAACTCAACTGTTGAAGGAACGTCCCATGAATAAGACCGTTACCGTCACCCTGGCTGCCCTGCTCTGCGTTGGCGCCGCCGCGTGCTCGAAGAAGAACACCAAGCCGGCTCCGATGCCGGAACAGCAGCCGGTCGCCCAGACCCAGGCTCCGACCAACGATGGCAAGTACCAGCCGTCCGATCTCGACACCGACGCTTGCCTGCGTCAGCGCGTCGTGTACTTCGACTTTGACAAGAACGACGTCAAGCCGGAGTTCCAGCAGATCATCGCTTGCCACGCCAAGTACCTGCAGGATCGTCCGCAGTCCGCCATGACCCTCGAAGGCAACACCGACGAGCGTGGTACGCGTGAGTACAACCTGGGCCTCGGCGAGCGCCGTGGCAATGCCGTCTCCAGCGCCCTCCAGGCTGCTGGCGGTTCGGCTGGCCAGATCAACGTGACCAGCTACGGCAAGGAAAAGCCGACCTGCCGTGAGCACAACGAAGACTGCTGGTCCAAGAACCGTCGCGTCGAGATCGTGTACACCGCGAAGTAAGCAATGAAGAAGACTCTGGCTACCAGTTTCACGGCCAGGCTTGGCGTGGCGGGCGCAATCGCGTCCGCCACGCTTTTTGCGTTGCCTGCCGCCGCCCAGGACACCCGTCTCAGCCTTGCCGACCGTGTGTCGCGGCTTGAGCAGCAGTCGCAGTCGCAGGCCGGCAGCGTTTCCCTGGTGAATCAGGTCAACGATCTGCAGCAGCAGCTTTCGCAGCTGCAGGGCCAGATCGAAGAACTGCAGCACCAGAACAAGCAACTCCAGGATTCCCAGAAGGCGCAGTACGCGGATATCGATTCGCGGCTGAGCCGTCTCGAAAAGGGCGGTGCGACTCCCGCGCCGTCACCGGCCCCGTCTGCCGCCACGCCTCCGGCGTCCGCGCCTGCAGCGGCTGCGCCAGCGCCGACCAGCGCGCCGCCCGCCGCAGCGGCAGCGGCAGCGAGCGAGGCCCCCGCGGGCCAGCCGGCCAGCGCCGATCAGCAAGCTGCCTACGACGCCGCGTTCAAGTCACTTCGCGCGGGCGACTACGTCACCGCGTCGCGCGGCTTCCGCGACTTCCTCGTGAAGTACCCGGACAGCCCGCTCGCGCCGAACGCCTATTACTGGCTTGGCGAGTCGTACTACGTGACCATGAACTACCCGGTCGCGATCGAAGCCTTCCAGCGCCTCGTGAAGCAGTATCCGCAGAGCGACAAGGTCTCCGATGGCCTGCTGAAAGTGGGTTATTGCCAGATCGAGTTGAAGCAGCAGGATGCCGCCATCGCCACGCTGAAACAGGTCGCGGCGAAGTATCCGGGCACCAAGGCCGCTGGTCTCGCACAGGAACGCCTGCGCCGCCTGCAGCGCCAGACGGCCAACTGATCCCATGAACGGCAACACCGCTACGCCGGCGGATGTCTCGCCGGCTTCGCCCGTCGCGGAGCGGTTGCGCATCACCGAGATCTTCCACTCCGTGCAGGGCGAGGCCGATGCGATCGGCTGGCCCACGGTGTTCGTGCGCTTGACGGGATGCCCGCTGCGCTGCGTGTGGTGTGACACCGAATACTCGTTCCACGGCGGACAATGGCACGACATCGACGCGATCCTCGCCGAGGTCGCCCGTCACGGTGCCCATCATGTCTGCGTGACCGGCGGCGAACCGCTGGCGCAGAAGCGCTGCCTGATCCTGTTGCGCAAGCTTTGCGACGCGGGCTACGAGGTGTCTCTCGAAACCTCCGGCGCGCTCGACGTCTCGGACGTCGATCCGCGCGTTCGCAAGGTCATGGACCTCAAGGCACCCGACTCGGGTGAAAGCGCGCGAAACCTCTGGTCGAACCTCGACCACCTACTGCCGCACGACCAGGTCAAGTTCGTCATTGCGAGCCGCGCGGATTTCGAATGGGCGCGCGATGTCGTGCGCGAGCATTCGCTCGACCGCAAGACCATGGTTCTCTTCTCGCCGGTCTGGTCGAAAGTGGAGCCGCGCGACCTGGCCGAGTGGATTCTTGCCGAACGCTTGCCCGTGCGTTTCCAACTGCAACTGCACAAGCTGCTGTGGAACGACGCGGCAGGCCACTGAACACCAGGTCATGTCATGAACGCTTCGAACGCACCCCGTAAGGCCGTCATCCTCGTCTCCGGCGGCATGGACTCCGCCGTCACGATCGCCATGGCGCGCGAGCAGGGCTTCGACGTGCACGCCCTCAGCGTCGCTTACGGTCAGCGGCACAGCTCCGAGCTGGAAGCATCGGAACGTGTCGCGACGATGCTCGGCGCGGTCGAGCACAAGACCGTGCACGTGGATCTGCGCAGCATCGGCGGTTCTGCGCTTACCGCGGACATCGACGTGCCGGAAGAGGGTGGTGAAGGCATCCCGGTTACCTATGTGCCGGCGCGTAACACGATCATGCTTTCGATTGCGTTGGGATGGGCTGAAGTGCTCGGCTCGAACGACATCTTCTGCGGCGTCAACGCGGTGGACTATTCCGGTTACCCGGACTGCAGACCAGCATTTATCGAGGCGTTCGAAGAGCTCGCCAACGTCGCCACGAAGGCCGGCGTCGAAGGTGCGGGCATCCGTATCCACGCCCCGCTGATGCAGATGGGCAAGGGCGACATCGTGCGCGAAGGCATGCGTCTCGGGGTGGACTTCTCGGCTACCGTGAGCTGCTACAAGGCCGATGCAGAAGGCCGCGCTTGCGGCCACTGCGATGCATGTCGGCTGCGCGCCGAAGGTTTTGCGAAAGCAGGCGTGGCCGATCCCACGCATTACGTGCCGTAATCTCTCGCTAGATCGAAGGCACCCTACGACCCCTGGCTTATTGTGTCGGGGTAAGTCACGGCGGAGAGTGGACATTACCCTCGGAGCAAGGCGGCCGGCCGAGGGCGACGCGTCAGATCGTGTGTGATCGGCGAACAAGGATGGCCCGCATCAGTCAGGACGGCGACCATGGACGGTTGGCTTCGTGTTCTTTCGCGCGAAACGACGCGCACATTCCGCATGCTGTCGCTCGCAGCGTTATTGCTGTGCACTGCGACCGAAGCCGCGCTATCCAGCGACGTCATCATTCCGGCAACCGGCGGCGAGACCGTCCAACGTCTGATCGCTCGATACAACGACACGCGTCAGGACTGCGGTGACGCGAAGAGTCCCGCGTTCCTATGCTCCGGCATACTTCTCCGCGGTACCGTCGCCTCGCCGAAATACCACGTATGGGATCCCAGCCCTTCGTCGATCGCGACGGGCGGCGTGTCGTTTTCGTTCCTGCGCAAGGACGCCGAGTTCAATCAACTGGCCCTTGGCTACACCAACGGTTTCATCTTTGCGCCGTATCAATCGGTGGAAGGCAAGCTGACGCCGAAAATCCTGTGTGCATTCCCGGTGGATGCGGCAACGGACCAGCGCAACGAGAACGGCTGCGGCACCTATCGGGGGAGCGCCGCGAGCGCGACGTGCCAGCAGCAAGGTTTTCGTGATGCCGAGGGCTGGCGCAAGACCTATCTGAAAGGTACTGGCTACGCGATGAAATACGCCCAATGCGGATTCGACGTGACCGGTGACGATGCCGCCCCAGCCTTCTACGAAAGCCTCAAGGCCATGAAATATGCGCCGTCGTTTGCCGGCAACAATCCGGAGAACGAGGTCAGGATGGAACCCTGGCCGCAGGGCGTGCCCAAGGAGCTGCCGATCGAGGCCTTCTTCTACGTACCGGGCGGCTTGGCGGGCGCTCAGTACAATCAGCGCGACTACTACGCACAGACGAACATCCTGGTCCCCATCATTCGCATGACGCTGCCCTCCGCGCCATCGGCGGACAGCACGTTCGCTTTCGTTCCGCAGGAACAGACGATGGGCATGGGCCCCGACGTGCCGAAGCTCCAACCGAAACTGCGCGAAGCGTCCGCGGCAAACGGAACGCGGCTGCTCCTGGCGGACTTCTACCGCGCCGATCAAGTCACGATCATTGTGCCCATCTACGCGGGCATGGCTCCGGGACAGACCGTAGGAGCGCGCTGGAAGGGACCGTTTGCCACCTACGACACGGCCATCGCCACGGTCAGTGCCGTGGCGCCGGTCGAGGTGACGGTGCCTCGTCGCGATGTAGTGGACGCCATCGGCAAGGACGTGGAGATCACGTTCACCGTGAAGCGCGGCGATGAGCCGATCGAAACCTCCGCGCCTCTCACGGTATCGGTCGAAGCGCAGGAACTCGAGCTTCCGGCACCCGAGCTCAATGCCGATCGAACACAGGTGATCGTACGCTTCCCGACCCTGGGTGCCGGCCATCAGGTGAACGTACGCTTGCAAGGCGCCACCACCGTCGATCTACCGATCAAGACCGTCACAAGCCAGACCGAGCTGTCGTTCGCGATCCCCGCGACGTGGCTGCAACAGAACCGCGACCGCATGGTGTACGTAACCTACGCGGTCGCCACGACGAAAGCGGGCGACCTTTGGCAGTTCTCCCGCGTGCTGCGGATCAAGCTGTAACGGCGAGGGGACTCCTCACAATCCCAGGTCGCTGAGCCCCGGGTGATCGTCGGGCCGCCGTCCCAGCGGCCAGAAAAACTTGCGTTCATTCTCTGCGATGGGTTGATCGTTGATGCTGGCATGCCGGTTTACCATCAGCCCTTGTTCGTTGAACTCCCAGTTCTCGTTGCCGTGGCTGCGGAACCAGTGGCCGGAATCGTCATGCCACTCGTACGCGAAGCGCACGGCGATGCGATTGCCGGTGAAGGCCCAGAGTTCCTTGATGAGGCGATAGTCCAGCTCCCGATCCCACTTGCGGCGCAACAGTGCTTTGAGCGCCTCGCGTCCATCGACGAACTCGGCGCGGTTCCGCCAATGCGTATCCGGGGTATAGACGAGCTGGACCTTCTCGGGATCGCGCGTATTCCACGCGTCTTCGGCCAAGCGGGTTTTCAGAACGGCGGACTCGGCCGTGAACGGGGGAACAGGCTGACGGATTTCCATGGTGCACCTCATGATTGAAGGGTGGGTCGGAGTAGGTAGACAGGTCTGTCTACATGACAAAGACTAGACCATGTAGACAGACCTGTCTACACTTTAATCATGACCTCACCTACCCCTTCCCCGACCACGGCCCCCTCGGCAGCGCGCGAGCGCATTCTGCAGACCGCGCACGACTTGTTTTACAGCGACGGCATTCGCGCCACCGGTATCGACAAGGTCATCGCCGAAGCCGGCGTCACCAAGGTCACCTTCTACCGGCACTTTCCGAGCAAGAACGATTTGATCGAAGCGTTTCTCGAGTATCGGCACGCTCGCTGGATGACATGGTTCGACGACGCGATCGAGCGCCGCCGTGATGAGGGTGCGCAGGCCGTGGTGGGCGCGTTGCGCGAATGGTTCGCGCAGCCCACGTTCCGCGGCTGCGCCTTCATCAATACGGTGGTGGAATTCGGCGGGACCGCACCGGTATTCGAAGCCATCTCACGTCGCCACAAGGACGACATGACAGCCTCTCTTCGCACGCTTCTGCCGCCCGGCGAGCGTGGCGATGCAGACGCCACCGCGATAGCGCTCGCCATCGACGGCGCCATCATCCGTGCGCAATTCACACATGATGCGGAAGCGGCGCTTGCACCGCTTGAACGTCTGATCGACGCGTTGATGCGCTGATACGCGTTCATAGCCAGGTTTGACGAACATGGCCACGCCGCTGGTTTCCTCTTGCGGCCTCTGCGATCGATCAGGCGCGCTCGGACGTGCTCCAGGAAAAGACATCCTCCAACGGTTTGCCGAATACCTCGGCGATGCGAAACGCGCACTCCAGACTCGGCGAATACTTACCCGCCTCCACCGCGGCGATGGTCTGGCGTGTCACGCCCACGCGCTCGCCCAGTTCGGCCTGGGTCATCTCCCCGGCCATGAAACGCAGCGTACGGATATGGTTGGTGAGTCGGCGGTCAGCCATGCCATCCGCGCCGGTAGCTGACGACGATCATGCCGTGGTGGACGATCTCTGCGATAGCGATGGCGAGCAATGCCGCGTGGACGATGGACCAGCCGCCGTTACTGAAGGGCATGACCACGCCGACGAGGATCATGCCGGTCATGAGCACGTTATACGCGATGGCTGAAGAGCGGCTCGCGATGGCCTTGTCGCGTTCATCGCGCTCCGCGGGGCCACGCAACCGGCCCGCCAGCCATGTGCCCGCGGCGACGATGCCAAGCGACGACAGCGCTGCGGCCAGTACTCCGATCTGCTGTCCCATGCTCGGCGATCCACCCGATTCGATATAGGCGACCGTCCCGAAGTACAGGCCGAAGATCACGGCCAGCGCACATACCCATACCCAGGCAAATCGTTCCTGCACAAGCATCGCTCATCCCCTTTGGTCGTGGATGGACGGAAAGTAAAGATAGCTTTACTTCATGTCAAGTATTATTAACATCAAGGCGCGGTCTTCCAGCGTACAGGGACGCATCTATAGCTCGGACATATCCGTTGCGAATCGGGCCTGCGCCTTGGTCAGGGGACCTCAGAGCCGCCGAAGGCATCGAGCGGGTCGAGTCGCTCAGGCGGCCAGACGCGTCGTATCCGCCAGATAGCGCAGTCCGATCGAGAGGGCCATCGCATAGCCCGCCGCAGGATCGCCGGGGATGACGACGCTGACCATCGACGGGTGGCCTGGCACGAGAGTGGAGACGTCGGACGCGCCGGTGCGATCGTGCACTTCGATGTACGGCGCGCGCAGGGCGGCCAGGGCGTTGCGCACCGGGGCGGCGCAGGTGTCCGGCAGTTCGGCGGCATCGACGTCGAGCACCACGAGGTCGGCGGTGGTATTGCACGACGCGAGGCAGTTCGCCACTTCGGCGAAGTCGGCACAGGGATGCCACTCGAAATCCATGCCTGCCGCCTGCGCTTTCTCCCAGAGGCGGCAGATACGCGCATCGGCGAGGGGAGGTTGATCCGGGAGATGCGGGCCCGAGATCGCGACGATCGACATCGACGGTTGTCCGTTGGGAAGGTGCGCTTAGTGTCCGCCCGAGATGCGTAAAAACGCTGCGCCACGCGGGCGCGTTCCGGGTAACGTTGGCGTAAAGATTGCGACGCGCCTGCGTCTGCCGAGGCGAATATCGCCGCCCGAACACGGTCGTGTTCAAGACCTCGACGCTCAACCAAGAGCGGAGGCGAATGGTGGGTCGTGCCGGATTCGAACCGGCGACCTACGGATTAAAAGTCCGCTGCTCTACCAACTGAGCTAACGACCCACACGCGAGAACCGGCAAGTGTACGAGGCGCGCGCGGGTGGCACAAGCCGAAGCTCAGGTTGTGAGGACCAATGCCTCGACCTCGCGGCCGGCCTCACGCCAGGCGCCCAGGCCGCCGGTCAACGGGCGGACGTTGGAGAAGCCCAGTTTGCTCAGGCGTTCCGCAACCTTCGCAGCCGACACCTCGTTGGGGCACGAGCAGTAGATCACCACGGCGCTGTGCCGTGGCAGGGTCGCCAGTTCGCGGTCCGCTGTGGCGAGGTCGAACAGGCGGGAACCGGGAATCACGAAGGGATCGTCGCGACGACTGATGGCCGAGCGCACGTCCACGATGAGGGCGCCCGGGTCGCTCGCCAGCAGGGTCGACAGTTCGTCGACGGAAATGCGGCTCTTGCGCAGGCGCATCAGCAGCAGCGTGCGGCGCACGTAGCGGAATGCGATCCACAGGACGAGTCCGGTGATCGCTATGGCCGCCATGCCAATGCCGAACTGGCGAAGCAGGGTTAGCACGGCGTCGATCTGGCGGTAGAAGAGCATGCCGGCCGAGAGTCCCACGGCGATCCACAACGATGCGCCGAGCAGGTCGTACAGGGTGAAGCGCGAAAACCGCGTATCGCCTGCACCGGCAATCGGTATCGCTACCAGCGACAGCCCTGGAATGAAGCGCGAGATCAGCAGCAGTTTCACGCCGCGCTTCTCGAAGAACCCGCTGGCGCGACGGACGCATGTGTCCGGTGAGAGCGATATCCGGCACAGTCCGTCCAGCACGCGATAGCCGAATCGCCTGCCGGTGAGGAACCATACGGCATCCCCCAGGAACGCACCCGCCAGCGCGCCGAGAAAGGTCGCCACGATGAGCATGGGATCGCGGGCCGTGACGAGTGTGGCACCCACGACGATCAGCGTGGGCATGGCAGGCACCGGCAGCCCGATGGCGCCGGCGAACACACCGAGAAACGCCACCATGGGCGCCGCGTCAGACCCGTTGATGCTCGTCACTGTGCGCGTCCCCAAGAGGTCCTTTTTCTCCCGCCCACGATACGCCGGTACGGGCGCAGACGACAGGGGCGCTAGAACGCGGAGTGGCTGCGTAGTGCGGCGGTGGCGCGGGTCGGTGGGCCGGACGCTGCGCCGTCCAGATGTACCCAGAACAACGTGCCGCGTCCCGGGCGGGAGCGAACGCCGATGTTTCCACCGAGCGTGTCGGCGATGCGCCGGGCCACGGCCAGACCCAGGCCGTAGCCAGGATGGCCCGGAAGCCGGGTGAATTCCTCGAAGACGCGCGCCTGAATGTCCGGGTCGAGGCCCATGCCGTTGTCGCGCACTTCCAGGCGAATCGCATCGCCGCGCCGTCGCACCGCGACCAGTACGCGACCATGTGGCGTGCTGAGTACTGCGTTGACGACCAGTCGCTGCAGCAGCTCGGCGAAAAGCACGGGATCGGTGTGCAGCGGCAATCGCCCGCCACGCCAGCGCACCTCGACGCCGAGCCGATCGGCATCGCTTTCGATGGCTGCGCGGCCGCGAACGAAGACGTCCGAGGCCACGACGGTCGATGGCGCGGGCTCGACGGCACCGGCATCGAAGCGAGCGAGTTCCAATACGCCGTCGAGCAATTCGTTGAGGCGCGTGATGCTCGTGCGCATCTGTCCCACCACCGCGCGCTGGCGAAGATCGTTTCCCGGCTGCATGCCGGCGACGAATAGGGCGAGTGCCTGCAGTGGCTGTCGGAAGTGATCGCCGATCTGTTCCACGAAGCGGGTTTGCCTGGCGATCTCCTGCAAGCGGCGGCGCAACGCTTCCGCCATCGCCGCATCGTGACGACGGCGCAGTTCCACCAGCTCGTCGAGCAGTCCATCGATGGCCTGCAGCGTGTCGTCGTCGCCATCGGCCTGGCTTCCGCGCGGATGCAGGAAGCGATCGATGCGGCCGCGTACGTTTTCGATCGGCTCGATCAGGCTTCGTTCGAGATCGCGCCGACCGATCAGAAAGGCTGTGGTGATGCCCGCGCAGAGCAGCAGTGTCATCGCCAGGCCTGCCACGTGCCGGTCGTGCAGCGCCGACGCATCGACGAGTGTTTCGAGTTCGCCCTGCGGTGTCGGTGTCCACGTGTGGAGCGTGTGTCGCGGATCGAGATGGCGACCGCTGTCGACCGCAAGATCGGTGGCATGCCTGCGATGCAGTATCGCCCGCCCGGTGGGCGCGCTTTGCGCGAGAGCACGGGTGAGCGCGTTGGTCATCGCATCGTCGTTCGGTCGTCCCGCGAACGCCGCGGCGAGGCCGGCCGCCTGGATGCGTGCCATGGCGTGCGCTTCGGCGTCCACGGCGCGCACATGCAAGATGCCCAGCGTGAGCGCCAGCGACAGGGCGATCAACGCCATCGGCAGCGATCCCCTCAGGATCAACTGCCGCAGGGACGTCGGCCTTCCTGGCGCATGCGGCGACACGGTCATGAATCGGCCTTATGGCGCGTTATCTCGTGTCGAATCTATGAAACGCGGCGTCGGCGCGCGATAGACAAGGGGAACTAACCCCGGCGGTCTATATCGTTTGGCCTATCACTTCCCGTGCAGGCGGGCGACGAGGGCATCGTGGTCGGCTTCGATCTTGCGGAAACGCGCGTCGCGCGCGGCCTCGCTGACCCATTGCGCACTGCTGGCGCGACGCTTTTCCAGTGCGTATTCGATGTCCGCGAACGGCACGAGGTCCGCATTGCTCGCCGGTGCGAAGCCACTGATGTCGTGGATGCGCTTGAGGTTGGCTTCCTCGCGCGCGCCGTCCTTGCCCTTGCCGTAGCCTGTGATGAATGCGGCGACGCGCTCGCGCATCGCCGCCGGAAGATCGCCGCGGATCACGATCACCGCATGCGGTATCAGCGACGATTTCCAGAGCACGCGAAGCCGTGCGTACTGCTCGGGGAAATGCTGCTGGAACCGTTCCATGTCGGCGGTATTGTTGGTCGCCACGTCCGCTTCGCCATTCGCCACCGCCAGCGCATTGTTCTGATGATTGTCGATGTGCACGCTTGCGAAGAACGTATCGGAGTCCAGGCCACGGGCGGCGAACAACTGCGTCTCGGGCACGAGGTAGCCCGACACGGAAAGGGCTTCGCCGCGCGCGAATCGCCATTTGCCCGGCCGGGCGAACAGCTGGTCCGGCGTGCGCAGCGGTGAGTCGGCCGCGACCAGCAGCACCGCGTAGTAGCCGCGCGAACCGTCGCCGCGCGTGAGCCGTCCGATCACCTGCATGTTCTGCCGTGTCACGGCGTCCAGCGCGAGCCGCCCGGAAAGAAACGCAATGTCCACGCGCTGTTCGGCGATCGCCTGGGCGATGCCCTCGTAGGTCGTGACCGAGACGGCGCGGATGGGGCGATCGAGCGCCTTGTGCAGGTCGTCGAGCATGGGTTGCCACGCTTCAAGCGATTCGGCAGGGCCACCGATCGGCAGGATACCGAAGGTCAGTGGCGCCATGGGGTCGATATCGCCAGGTGGCTGTGTTGCGACAGCAGGCACGGCGATCAGCGCGGCCGCCAGCCACGCAGCGACATACCTGCGTACACGCCGCCCCGCGCTCCCCACGCCTGCTCGCATCGTGCCTGCCCCACGTTGTCTGGCCGTGTACCCCCACGGCCCGAAACCTTGCCCAACCTACGCCGGGCATATGTCCTGTGGATGACCGCTCAATCGCCCAGGTGCTGTGCCGCCACCAAGGCTTCGAGCCGGTTGCGCACGTGCAGGGCGCGGAAGATCGCGGCCAGATGGATCTTGACCGTGCCCTCGCTGATACCGAGCTCGCGAGCGATCAGTTTGTTCGGGCGGCCCTTCGCCAGCAGCTTGAGCACGTCGATCTGGCGGTCCGTGAGTACGGCTGCCAAGCGCTCCCGCGCGGTGAGGCCATCGTTGCCATTGGGCAGCGCGAAAGCCGGCGCGCCGGTGGCCACGGCAGCCTTCATGGCCTCGGGCGGCACGTAGATGCCTCCACCGACCACCAGACGCACGGCGTTGAGGATCACGTCGGGAGGGGAAGACTTCGGGATGTATCCCTGGACGCCAAGATCCAGCACGTGGCGAATGGCAGAGGGGTCTTCGGTGCCGGAGAGCACGATGACGGGACGCTGGCGCGACGTGCCGTCGTCTTCCGGCCCGCGCAGGGCCGCCACGGCGTCCTTGATGTGCTCGACGCCTTCGGCGCCGGGCATGGCCATGTCGATCAGCGCGACGTCGGGCGCTGGCCCTTGGGCAAGCTTGTCGCGCAGCTGTGCGACGGTTTCGGCCTCGACAAACTGGACGTCGTCGCCGAGTTCGCGAAGCTTGAGCTTCACGCCCTCGATGATGAGCCGATGATCGTCCGCGATCAGAACAAGCATGCCTTCCCTCCGGCCGCGCGAACCGCGAGCCACCCCGTTGCCCGGACCATAGCCCTACGCCGGTCTGGCGGCAAGCAGGCCATATGGTTCAGACGGCTGCATGATGGACAGCCCACGCAGAAACCATTACCTCGTGCAGACGCTCGGGTGAAACCGGCTTGAACAGCACACGCGTGGTCTTCTGATCGATGTTTTTGAGGAACTCGCCGCGGGTCTCGCCCGTGATGAGGACGCGCGCGAAGGGCGGTGGATCGCCGGGCCGCCGACGGTAGTAGCGATCGAGCAAGGCAAGCACGTCGAGTCCCGTGCCTTCGCGCAGGCGCAGGTCGGAGATCACGAGGTCGGGCGGCTGCATCCACTGGTGCACGGCTTCCATCGCCTGCTGAGCGTCTTCCGCCGTCATCACTTCGCAGCCCCAGCTGCCGAGCAGATAGCTGATGCCAGCGAGGATGCTGGGTTCGTCGTCGATGACCAATACGCGCATGCCGGCCACGTCGCGGGGGATGCCGGGCTCCGGCTCGGGCACGGGCGGTGCGTCCATCAGGCCGGGCATCACTTCGGGCAGCACGATCGAGAACAGCGTGCCCTTGCCCGGCCGCGAGCGTACCGTGGCGGACGTACCCAACAGACCGGCGAGCTTCTGCACCGTGGACAGCCCCAGGCCGAGTCCGCGGCGGGTGCCTTCCGGGCGGCCGGTTTCCGGGCCGCTTTCCACGCGATAGAACTCGTCGAAGATGTGCTGGAGATGTTCTTCGCCGATGCCCAGGCCGGTGTCCCAGACGTCGATGCGTGCGGTGCCGTCGAGGCGTCGCCGCGCGCCGACCAGCACGCCGCCGCAACGCGTGTAGCGCAGTGCGTTGCTCACGAGATTGTTGAGGATGCGAGCGAGCATCGTGCGGTCGGTGCGTACCCACAGATCCGTCGTGCGCACGACGAGCCGCAGGTCGTTCTGTTCCGCCACCATGCGGAAGTTGACGCTCACCTCGTCGAACACTTCGTCCAGCCGTACGGCGCGCACCACCGGAGGCATCGCGCCGGTCTCCAGTCGCGAGAGGTCGAGCAGTTCGCCGAACAGGTGGTCCAGCGATTCGACGCATTCCTGGATGTGCGCGATACGGTTCAGGCGGATGGGATCGTATTCATCCACCGCCAGTCCGGACGAGAACAAGGTCAATGCGTACAACGGCTGCCGAAGATCGTGCGATGCGGCGGCGAGGAAACGCGCCTTGGCGACGCTGGCCGCTTCCAGAGCAGCGTTCTTGCGTGCCAGTTCCTCGGTGGCGCTGGTGATCTCGCGCTCCATGCCGATCTGCGCATGCAGCAGCTTCGACGCGGCACCGTTGAAGCCGCGCTGCAGGTCGCCGATCTCCGTGTCGTCGGTGACCGGCACCACCACCGTGCGGTCGCCCAGGCCGAGCTGACGCACGGCGATGGCAAGGTTGCGCAGCGGTGCGCTGAGCCAGCGAGCCGTCGACCAGCCGATGCCCACGGCGATCAACAGGCTGAGCGTGAGCCAGATCAGTGCGTTGTGCACGCTGGCACGCTGGGCGGCGACCGCATCCTCCACGCTGACGTCGACCGTCACGGTACCGAGTACGCGGCGGTTCAACGGATCGACGATCTCCCTGGCGACGGTGAGGCCTTCATCGTCATCGCTGATCGAGCTGTTGACGCGGTCCGCCACGATCTCGCCATCGCGGTTGCTGATGCGTACGCGCGATACCTGCGGCAACTGCACGATCGATTGCGCAATCCGGCCGAGTTCGCGTCGCTCGCCCGTGCGAAGTGCGTCGCCTGACACGGTGGCAGCCTGCTGCGCGATGGCGTCCGCGGTGGACCGGCCCATCTCGTGCAGCGTGTCCATCTGGTGGCGGGTCAGCAACGTGACCAGCAGGACTGCACTGATCGCAGTCGGAACGAGGGCAACGCACGTCAGGCGCTGCACGAGCGACGTGCGACGCCAGACCTTTTCCAGCCATGGAGTGGATACATCACGCATGTGTTTCCCCTGGCACCGCCCTCCCGGCGGCGCGAGGCCTACAGCCTAGCGCAGATCGCGAGCGGCGGCGTCAGCGGCCCCGGCGCAGCCGGGCGCGGATCGTTCGTATGGCCAGGGGCAGCAGGGTCAGAACGGCGAACGCCGCCAGCGGGATCAACAGGCGCTGATTCATCAGGCCGCCCGCGCTGACCGGGGTGCCGCTGGCGATCGTTGCGCCAAGCCCGGCGCCCACGGCGCTTTCGACACACAACGAGACGGTGCCGCCAAGCCAGGTAGCAACGATGAAAAGCCATAGCGGGCAGCGCAGCCATGCCAGCGTCATGGTCATGATGCCGAGGGGGACGATCGGGACGAACCGAAGGGCGAACGTATAGGTCACCGGATGCGCGGCGTAACCGTCGCGCAGGCGGCGAGCCAGGGGCGGAGGCTCGCGTCCGCCCGGGCCAAAGGCGTAGCGGCTGGCGCCGTAGAGCGCGAGCGAGCCGAGCAGGACGGCGACGGAGGAAAGTGCCGTGCCTTCCCAGGTGCCGAAAAGCAGACCGCCGCTCAGCACGATCACGATGGTGCCCGGGACGCCGGTAGCGATTGCGAAGCAGAGCACGCCTGCATAGAGCAGGCGCGAGGCCACCGGATATGTCGCGATGGCCGTGCGCAGTTGTCCTTCTTCAGCCAGCAGGCGATGCGGTTCGAGACGGTCGAAGACGCCGCCGAACAGCAGCCCGAGGCCGATCAAGATCAGCAGGCACAACGGCAGGACGGTGCGCCAGCGGCGGGTCATCGGTGTTTATCCGAGTCAGTACGCCGCGCCCGATTCGCCGTAGCGACGCAGCACCTCGCGGGCCTCGTCGCGGCGAATATCACGGCGCACGGCGATACCGCGACGTTCCAGCTCGCCGATCCAGTCGGCGGGCAGCGGGCCTTCATCGAAAGGCGTCAGCGCTTCGACGTCCTCGGCGCGCGCGCCGATCAGCAGGGTGTCGACGCCTGCCCAGACGGTGGCTCCATAGCACTGGCAGCAAGGCTGGGAACTGGTGGCGAGCACGAACGTGCTGCCGTCCTCATTGAGGCGGAAACGTTGCAGCCGCTGCTGCGCGGTCATGTACGCCATCATCTCGGCGTGAGCGGCCGAGCAGGTGTGCGGCACGACGCGGTTCACGCCGACGGAAACGATGCGGTCGTTGCCGTCGAACACCACGGCACCGAACGGGCCGCCGGTGGCGAGGTCCACATTGCGATCGGAGAGTTCGATCGCCAGGCCGACTTTCGCTTCGTCGCCTGGGTAGGTCACCGACGTATCGACGGCCTCGTGGACCCAGGCGGGCAGGGTGAGATGGATCTGCGCGTAGAGCATCAGGCTTGCTTCGCCCACGAATCGCGCAACGTCACGACGCGGTTGAACACCGGCGCGTCGTGCGTGTGGTCGTGCATGTCGGCCACGAAGTACCCGAGGCGTTCGAACTGCATGCGATCCTCGCGCGCCGCGCCGGCAGCGGCCGGTTCGACATAGCCGTGCACGATGCGGCGAGACTGCGGATTGAGGTGGTCCTTGTAGGTCTTGCCGTCGCTGTCGTCGTCCGGGTCGGTGACATCGAACAGGCGGTCGTATAGACGCACCACGGCCGGCACGGCATGACGCGCACTGACCCAATGAATGGTGCCCTTCACCTTGCGATCCGCACCGGGCATGCCGCTGCGGGTGTCGAGATCGAGCGTGCAGCGCAGTTCGACGATGTCGCCGGCTTCGTTCTTTAGGATCTCGTCGCAACGCACGATGCCGACGCCGCGCAGGCGCACTTCGCCTTCGGGCTTCAAGCGATGGAATCCCTTCGGCGGCACTTCGGCGAAGTCCTCGCGCTCGATCCAGACCTCGCGCGAGAACGGCACGCTGCGTGTGCCGAAGCTCTCGTCCTTAGGATGGTTGGGGAAGGTGAGCGATTCCTCGTGCGCTTCCGGAAGGTTGGTGATGACCAGCTTCACCGGATCGATGACTGCAAGGCGGCGCGGCGCGCTGCCGTCGAGGTCTTCGCGCACGGCACCTTCGAGCACGCTCATGTCGATGGTGCTGTTCTGCTTGCTGACGCCGATGCGCTCCCAGAACAGGCGAATGCCGGCCGGCGTGAAGCCGCGGCGGCGTACGCCTGCGATGGTCGGCAGGCGCGGATCGTCCCAGCCGTCCACGAGGTTTTCGGAGACCAGCGTGATGAGCTTGCGCTTGCTCATCACCGTGTAGTTGAGGTTGCCGCGCGAGAACTCGATCTGGCGCGGTTTGCTCGGCGCGGTCGGCAGACCGGCGGCCAGCAGCGGCTGCCACAGTTCCGGATCGTTGGCGAGATCCACCTTGTCCACGCACCAGTCGTACAGCGGACGATGATCCTCGAACTCCAGCGTGCACAGCGAATGCGTGATGCCTTCCAGCGCATCCGAGAGCGAATGGGCGAAGTCGTACATCGGGTAGATCGGCCACGCGTCACCGGTGTTCTGGTGATGCACCTTGCGGATGCGATACAGAGCCGGATCGCGCAAGTTGATGTTGCCCGAGGTCATGTCGATCTTGGCGCGGAGGGTCTTGCTGCCATCGGCGAATTCGCCGGCCCGCATGCGCTGGAACAGATCGAGGTTTTCTTCCACCGAGCGGTCGCGATAGGGCGAGTTGCGACCCGGCTCGGTAAGCGTGCCGCGGTATTCGCGTACTTCCTCGGCGCTCAGGTCGTCCACGTAGGCTTCGCCGAGACGGATCAGCTTCAGCGCCGACCGGTAGAACACCTCGAAGTAATCGGAGGCGTGGCGCAATTCGGCCCAGTCGAAACCGAGCCACTTCACGTCGCGCTGGATGGCCTCCACATATTCGACGTCTTCCTTGGACGGGTTGGTGTCGTCGAAGCGCAGGTTGCAGGTGCCGGTGAACTCGCTCGCGAGGCCGAAGTTGAGGCAGATCGACTTGGCATGGCCCAGATGCAGGTAGCCGTTCGGCTCCGGCGGGAAGCGCGTGCGAATGGCCGTGTGCTTGCCGGACGCCAGGTCGTCACGGACGATCTGGCGGATGAAATGCTGCTGCAGGACGGGCGTTTCGGTCGACATCGCGAAGGGCTCGGAAGAAGGTGCGTGGCAAACGTCCGAGTTTACCTTTGTTGTCGGCCGGGCGCTTGCCGCGGCCGCCGTCGGCGGGGTAGCTTGGCGCCATGCGCATCGCTTACCACGCCGAAACCCTGATCGACGCCCATCTGGTGAAGGATGCGCTGGAGCGTGCCGAGATTCCCGCGTTCATTGCCGGCGAGTTCCTCACCGGTGCCGTCGGACAGCTTCCGGCGCGCGATTTTGTGGCCGTGATGGTGCCTGAAGCCGCCGCCGAAGCCGCCGAGGAGATCGTCCGTGCGTTAGATGCCCAACTGGCGGAGGCACGCGCCGCTGTGGCCGCCGACGACGATTTCGGCGCGGCCACGCTGCCCGCCTGAATCAACCGCTTTCCCAGGATCCTTTCATGCTTTTCGAACTCGTCCGTGATGTGCCGGACTTCCCGCGTTCCGGCATTCTGTTCAAGGACATCACGCCGCTGCTGGCGGATGCGGACGCCTTCGGCGCCTGCATCGACGCGTTGTGCGAGCCCTGGCGCGGGCACGGCATCGGCGCCGTCTGCGGCATCGAATCGCGCGGCTTCATCTTCGGCGCCGCCATGGCGCGCGCGCTTGGTGCGGGTTTCGTTCCCCTGCGCAAGGCCGGCAAGCTGCCGCCGCCGGTCGTCGGGGTTGATTACGGCCTGGAGTACGGGCTGGATCGCCTGGAAATCGGCACCGAGGCCTTGTCGCCCGGCCAACGCGTGCTCATCGTGGATGACGTGCTGGCCACCGGCGGCACCCTGGAGGCCGGCCGGCGGCTGGTCGAGCGGCTGGGCGCGGAAGTGGTGGGGGCCAGCGTCGCTATCGAACTCGGTGCGCTCAACGGACGGGCCCGTTGGCCGGCCAGTCTGCCGTTGCGTGCCTTGATGGCGTTCTGATCAGCGCACGTCGCGGATCGCCTCGACGAGTACGATTTCGCACGCGCCCGCGCCGGTATCGTCGCGGGTCAGCGACGTGTTCCAGTGCCACCCGTCGTCGCGCTTCACGTCCACGAGGAAGCCTTCCAGGTGCACCACTTCCCCTGGGCGGACGGTGCGCAATTCGCGAGCCGCCTCGTCGTTGGCCGGGATCATGTGCATGTTCGCGCTGGAATCCTCGATCTCGCGGCGCGGGATCGGGAAATTGTCGGTATACCAGTAGTAGAAGCGGTTGGACTGCGAGATGCGGATGCTGCTGAGCACCGAACTGTCGGACATGCGGCCCCAGCCCATCGCCAGATCCGTGGGGGCGATCGGGGCAAGGTCGTCCAACTGGTAGTCCTCGCGCGACAGCACGCGTGCTGTCATCGCGAAGCTGGCCCGGGGTTCGAGGGTGAAGTGTCCCCGGTTGAGCAGCGTGCCGTGCGGCAGGTTCTCCTGGTCGGGAGCGGCATCCGCCAGGATGCCCGGCGCGTCATGCACGGGCCGGTGGCGCCACCAGGAATAGCCGCCCCAGCCGCAGAGCAGGAGCAGGACGACGAGCCAGACGCGCATCTCAGCAGGAACCGTCAGGAAGATGGGAGGGCAACGGTTGGCGCGCCTTCCGGTTGACCGGAGGCGCAACCGCGCGTGCTGAACAACTCGGCAGGAACGTCGCGGATGACCGCTGCCAGCGCCTCGAAGAAAGGCGTCATGGCGGAACTCTTGCGCCAGAGCATGGCAATACGGCGGCTAGGCGCGGGCGCCTCGAACTCGATCAGCGCCACGTTGGGCGACTGCGCGATCGGCGGCTTCACGGCCAGGGCCGGGAGCAGGGTGATGCCCACATTGGCTGAGACCATCTGCCGGAGCGTCTCCAGGCTCGTGGCGCGAAAGCCCGTGCGTTCGCCGGCGCCGGCCAGGTGGCACACCTCGAGCGCCTGATCGCGCAGGCAATGACCGTCTTCCAGCAACAGCAGGTTCTGCTGCGACAGATCGTCCATGTGCAACGAGCGACGCCCCGCCAGTTCGTGACCCGACGGGACGGCCAGGACGAACGGTTCCTCGAACAGGAATTCGGTGTGCAGCGAGTCGTCGTGGACGGGCAGGGCGAGAATGCCGGCGTCGAGGGTGCCCTCGCGCAACATGTGCAGCACCTGTTCGGTTTTTTCCTCGCGCAGCAGGAGTTCCAGCCGGGGAAAGCGCTCGCGCAGCCGCGGAATCACATGCGGGAGCAGATACGGCCCCAGCGTAGGGAAGATGCCGAGGCGGATCGTGCCCGACTCCGGGTCGCGCGTCCGCTGGGCGATGGATTTGATCTCGTCCACCTGCGACAGCACGGCGCGGGCACGGCGGGCGATTTCACGCCCCGTTTCCGTCAGCAGCACCTTGCGCGGCGTACGCTCCACCAGTGCGACACCGAGTTCGTCCTCGAGCTTGCGGATCTGGGTCGACAGCGTGGGCTGGCTGACGAAGCTCGCCTCGGCCGCACGGCCAAAATGCCGGTACTCCGCCAGGGCGACGAGGTAGGACAGGTCACGCAGGTTCATGACGACGGCTCTGAGTGGGCTACGATAGTCTTAGCCTATCACATTGATGCCTACAATCGATTTGGAATATGTAGAGCCTGGCGGTAAGCTTCTGTTTCAGTCGCGTCACCAAGCGCGCGTAGAGTCCAACCACCCCTCAAATGGAGAGTCGAAAGATGCTGAGCATTGGCGATAAGTTCCCCCAGTTCAACCTCAAGGCCGTTAACGGCGGCCCGCTCGCCAACAAGATCGAGGACGCCTTCGTCGACGTGACGGACAAGTCCTACGAGGGCAAGTGGAAGCTGGTCTTCTCGTATCCGAAGGACTTCACCTTCGTCTGCCCGACCGAGATCAAGGGTTTCAGCGACCTCAACGAGAAGTTTGCCGACCGCGATTGCCAGATCCTGGCCGTGTCGACCGACTCCGAGTTCGTCCACCGCGCCTGGCGCATGGACCACGCCGACCTGAAGGATCTGAAGTTCCCGATGCTGGCCGACATCAACAAGGATCTCTGCCGTGAGCTCGGTATCCTCACGAGCGAAGGCGTTGCACAGCGCGCCACCTTCCTCGTCGATCCGAACGGCGAAATCCAGTTCGTGTACGTGACTGCGGGTTCCGTCGGCCGCAACCCGGACGAAGTGCTGCGTGTGCTCGACGCGCTGCAGACGGATGAGCTGTGCGCCTGCAACTGGAAGGCTGGCGACGAGACCCTCAAGGTCGCCTAAGTTCCACTGCTCGTAAGTCCCGTGCCGCGACCCCTCCCTCCCCCGTGCGGCGCGGGCAGTCCGAGGCGGTGAAGTTCGCTTCACCGCCTCCTTTTCAAGGGTCGTCCGACCCGTCCGCGTGAACCGGCGCATCGCGTCGAGACATTCCGCGCTCCTTTACTTCGCCCTCTCAAAGACAAAGGTGCATCCCATGAGCGTCGCCGATCTGCGCAGCAAGCTTCCCGAATACGCCAAGGACCTCAAGCTCAACCTCGACTCGGTGCTGAGCGAAGCGGGTGCTCCTGGCCTCAACATGGCCCAGATCGCGATGGTGGCGCTGGGTTCGGCCTATTCCGCGCGCTACACGCCGCTGACCGAAGCCGTTGCCGCCTTCGCCGCCGAGCACGCCTCGGCCGAGCAGTTGACCGCAGCCAAGGGTTCGGCCGCGATCATGGGCATGAACAACATCTACTACCGTTTCCAGCATCTGGTCAGCCATCCGGAGTACGCCACCATCCCGGCGAAGCTGCGCATGAACGTGATCGGTGCCTACAAGGGCGACGCCAAGAACGACTTCGAGCTCGTCTCGCTCGCCGTCTCCGCGGTCAACGGCTGCGGCATGTGCATCGACTCGCATGACAAGGTGCTCCGTGACGGTGGCATCAGTGTGCAGGCCATCCAGAGTGCCGTGCGCATCGCCTCCGTGATCCACGCGGTTGCCGTGGTGCTGGAACAGGCTGAAGCAGCGGGCTGAGCAAACGCGTCATGTTGATAGAAAAGGCCGCGTTCGACGCGGCCTTTTCTTTTACGAGGTCCTGCCGATCAATCGCGTTCGCCGTGCAGGATCGATTGCAGGAAGCGTTCCAGCAAGTCGGACTGGCCGGCAGCAGCGAGCTCATTGGGGGTCATCCGCGCGAGTTCTTCGATCGGCGTATCGCTCCACCAATGGGTAAGGCGACGCCTGTCCGGTTCGATACGTTGCGCGAGTTCCATGACGCCTGGATATTGCGAAAGCGTGGCGTTGGCGTGCCATGGCGTTTCCCTTCGCGAGGACGCGCAAAAGCGGCCCCTCATGATCGCCTCCCGCGTTCATTCGCTCGATCGGCCGAGCAGCTCGGGCGATCTGCGTATGCCAAGCCACGTGCATCCGCGGCCATGCGCAGAGCGAGTGCCTGCACCAGCCCCCGCTCCGCGTCCACCAGTGCCGTATCGCCCCTCTTTGCCGGCGCGCTGAAGGTGCCGTGACACGTCAGGGAAGGGCGTTCGCGATCGTTGGCGAAGCCAAGGCTCCAATCGGCTTCGAGTTCCACTTGTCGATCGGGCCACGCATCGAAGCGGCGGACCTGCAGCTTGATTCGCAGCACATCCGTACCCTTCGGCGTCGGGAGCCCGCCTACGTCCGTGGTGCCGAGTCGATGCGTCAACTCGGTGGACAGGGCTTGGCGCAATTCGTCTTCATACGGACTCGCCCAGCGCGCGGTGTCCCGTATCGCGACGCCGTTATCGCCTTGCCGAACGACGAGGAAGGACTGGTCCAACTGTGCCGGGAGGCCCACCGGCAAGACCTCGATGTGGAAGGCGACCGGCGTCTCGCTTTCGGCAGCTGTCGCCGCAGCGGGAGACTGCAAGGTGTAGTACCGGACCGGTGCCGACGCGCAGGCGGTCAAGCTACCGGTAACGATCGCGAGCGAGCCAACGACGAGAAGGCGCTTCAATGGGTGGGCTCCTCTTTCGTGTTTGCTGTGGGCTTGGCATCGTTGGGCGTGCCGAGCAACAGGGATTCGGGGTGGCGACCCAGCAGGTCGGTCAGGGTGCGCAGCGAGCGTGCCGTGCGTTGCACTTCCAGCAAGGTCTCGGTGATGTGCTGCGGCAAGGGCGCATCGTCTGCGAACGTACCTTGCACGGTGCCCAGTGTCCGCTGCAGCGTCTGCATGGTGCGCGTCGTCGCGGGTAGCAACTCGCCGTTGATCTGCCCGAGGGTGCCATTCAGTTCGCCAAGGCTGGCATCCAGATGCCGGCCGATGGATTCCAGCGGCATCTTGTTGACCTTGGCGACGATGCTCGCGATCTGTTCTTGCATCTGGTCGAAGCTGCCGTTCACGGTGGGCAGGACGATCGGGCGTGCCTGCATGTCGAACGCGATGGGCGGAGCATTGGGCACGAAATCGATGGCGATGTAGAGCTGCCCCGTCAGCAGGTTTCCGGCCCGTGCCTGCGCACGCAGGCCATGCGCCACCAGGCTGGCGAGGAATTGCGCCGCTTGTTGCTCTTGATCGCCTTGGTAGGTCGGCAAACGTGTGGTCACGCCGCCCAGACGACTTGGGAAGATCTCGATGCCGACCAGAGTCGGGAAGCGATGCGCGGCGGCGTTGTAATCGAGATCGATGGAGGTGACGTGCCCGATGTCCATACCGGCGAACTGCACGGGCGCGCCCACGCTCAGTCCACGTAGTGAATTCTCGAAACGCAATTGCAGAAACTGCGCAGGGCCGTCCGAGGGTGCCATCGCCGCCGCTTCATCCTTGGCCAGGGCATACGTGGTCTGTGCGGATGCGGGGGTGCTCACGCCGCCGGTGGGTGTGGCGAAGGCGATGCCGCCGGCCATGACCGTGGCGAGCGATTGCGTGTTGAGTTTCAGGCCGTCGGCGCCCAGCGAGACGTCGATGCCGCTGGCGTTCCAGAAGCGCGCGCCCTTCGTCACCAGGCGGTCGTAAGGCGCATTGACGAAAATCTGCAAGTTGAAGCGGCGGCCATCGGCGTCGAGTCGATAAGAGGCGATGTGGCCAACTTGCATGTGTCGGTAGTAGACCGGCGAACCGATATCGAGCGAACCGAGATCGTCCGCGTAAATGGTGAAGCTCGTGCCGGGGACGTCGTGGATAATGGTCGGCGGCATTTCCAGGCCGGTATACGCCTTGGCGAATCCGCGTTCCACGCCTCGATCGACCGCGATATAGGAACCCGAAAGCAAGGTATCGATACCCGAGACGCCACCCATGCCGATGCGTGGGCGAACGACCCAGAAGCGTGTGTCCGTACGCAGCAGGCTCGCTGCATTCTTCATGAGGGCGACGCTGGCCACAACATGGGAGCCGTCCTTGCTCAGATCGACCGCCGTCACGGTGCCCACGGTCACTGCCTTGTACTTGACGGGTGTCTTGCCGGCCTCGAGGCCTTCCGCTGTCTTGAATGCGATCGTGATGGTTGGCCCCTCCGACGACCACGCATGCACGAGCATCGAAAGACCGATCAATGCCGCAAGTGTGGGGACGATCCACATGACGGATAGGCGCCGCCTAGGCGATACCACGGTCGGGTGTCCTGGCATGGGAGTGGATTCAGGAGTTTCGTTCATGGGTCTCGCCGTCCCAGATCAACCGGGGATCGAATTGCATCGCCGCAAGCATGGTGAGGATCACCACGGCACCAAAGAAAAGAATGCCCAGGCGCGGTTCGATGTCCGCCAGCGCCTGGAACTTGACCAATCCAGCAACGACACCCACCACCACGACATCCAGCATCGACCAGTAGCCGACCAACTCGACCAGGCGATACAGCCGCGTGCGTTCGTGTCGTGCCCAGCCGCTGCGGCGTTGGGCGGTCAACAGCAGCAGGCCGAGAATCAGAAATTTGGAACAGGGCACCGCGACGCTGGCAATGAAAATGACCAGGGCGATACCGTACGAGCCGGATTGCCAGAACTCGATGACGCCCTCCAGGATCGTGCTGTCGCTGCCACTGCCAAGCATGTTGGTGTGCATCACCGGCAACAGATTGGCAGGGACATAGAAGATGACGCCGGCCAGTAGCAGCGCCCAGGCACGCGCGAGACTGTGCGGTTGTCGCTGATGCAACGGCGTGCCGCAACGCGGACAACGGGAATCGTCATGCGCGGCCGGCGGTGCGCAGACAAGCCGGCATGCATGGCATCCCACCAGGCCCAAGGTCTTGGCGCGGGGAAGGCCGGTCATGCGGGCTTTCCGCGTTCGGGTATGGCCCACAGGCTGTCCAGGTCGCGTCGGGCAATGACGGTAAGCAACACCATCAAGGTCGCCATGGCCCAGATGCCTGCGCCGGGAGCCACGTGCAGAAAGCCCGAGAGTTTGATTACTGAGATCAGAATGCCCAACAGAGCAACTTCGATCATGCTCCACGGGCGCAACGCAACGAGCAGTCGCATGTTTGCCACGAACCACGGCGCTCGTCGCCCGGCCCGCGCGAAAGCGAGTACCCAGAAGAGCAGGAGGATCTGCGCGAAGGGCACCACGATCACGGCCAGCATCGCCGGTACGGCGATAAGCGCTACGGCGCCCTGGGCAAGCGCGACCGTCGCTTGCCACAGCGTGGCTTCGTTATGCAGTCCTTGCAGACTGATGCGCACCACCGGACAGACATTGGCGATCACGGCCACGATCGCGGCGGCGACGGTAAGGGCCAGCCATTGATCGAGATCGAGCCGGTCCGCGCGGCACAGGGTCGAATGGCACCTGTCGCAACGAGCCGACTCGCCGATGGCGAGGGCTGGGCGCGCATAGATCGTGTCGCAATGCTCGCAGGCAATCAGGTGAGGGAAGGTCTTCATCGCGCCGCCGTGTTCCCGCCGCTGAGGTCGACGGGAGGTTATTAACTAGACGATTGCGTCTACTTTCCCAGAAGTAGACCAACCCGTCTAGTATTCCGAGGTCTAACCTGGGCACAATCGGTGGCACTGCTGCTAGGTTGGGTAACGACCTCAGGCGGCCCAGGTGGCGCGACAGGAACGCTTTGACCGTGAACAAGACTGCGATGACGGGCCGGTCGCCGAGGCAAGCCCGTGGCCAGGCGCGTATCGACACCGTGCTCAAGTCCGCTGCCGAATTGATTGCGGAGCAGGGGCTTGCCGGTGTGACCATGCACTCCCTGGCTCGCCGTGCGAACACGTCCATAGGGTCGCTCTATCACTTCTTCCCGGATCGCGAGAGCGTGCTGGAGGCGGCGAGACAGCGCCACGTCGCCGCCACACACGCGATCAGCGAAGAACTCGGCAAGGTTCCCGCCGCGGAGTGGCGCCGGCTGTCTGCAGCCGCCGTCATCGATCGGCTATCGCGGCCGTTCATTACCTACTTGCGGAGCCACGCGGATTATCTGCCGCTCACCAGTGGGCGCCTGTTCGAGGAAGACAGTGCCGGGTTTTTGCGGGTGATGCGCCAGGTATTGAGCGCTCGGCTACCCACTCTGGATGAAAGCGCCCGCGATGACTACGCCCTGATGCTGCACCTCATCGCATCGGGAGCCATGCATGCCGGGCTTCAATTGGATGCCAGTCGCGTGGATCTGTATTTGCGTGAGATACCCCTGGCGATGACGGCTTATCTCGAAAGAGTGGAATCAGCGGCTGGGCATTGACGGCAGCGGTGTGTGGCAATTTTTGCGAGACTCTCCCACGACATCCACGCGAGGAGGGTTCGCCATGAGCTACGTCGATGGGTTTGTCATGCCGGTTCCGATGGACCGGTTGGCCGAATACAAGAAGATGGCGCGCTTGGCCGGCAAGGTCTGGATGGAGTACGGCGCACTCGCCTATTCGGAATGCCTGGCCGACGATGTGAAACCCGGCAAGGTCACCTCGTTCCCGCAGTCGGTGAAACTGAAGCCAGGCGAGGTGGTGGTGTTCTCCTGGATCGTCTACAAGAATCGCCGGGATCGCGACAGGATCATGAAGAAAGTCATGTCGGATCCGAGGCTTGAGGCGTATGCCGACCCCCGGGCACTCCCCTTCGACGGCAAGCGCATGTTCTTCGGTGGGTTCAAACCCTTCGTCGAGTTGTAGGCCGGGTCTGACGCGGCGCAGCGAAGACGGGGGTGCCTTCTGGCACTGTGTCGAAGGTCACGGCCTTCGCAGGATGCAGGGATTACCCACAGGGAGTCCCACCTGCCATGCGTCGTTTCGTCCGTCCCCTCGTTCTCACCGCGCTCGCTGCCTGCTGTGGCGCTGCGCTCGCCGCCGGCACGGACGCCGCGCCGCCGCTCGGCCATCTGCCCACCTGGGCCCAGCCGGAGTCCTACAAGCTTTCGTTCAAGGTGGACCCGAAGCAGGAGAACTACTCGGGTTCCTCGACGATCCGCATCAAGCTCGCCCAGCCGTCCGACTTCATCTGGCTGCATGGCAAGGATCTGAAAGTCTCCAAGGTCACAGTGACCGACGCCGCTGGCAAGAAGCACGTCGGCAAATACATCGTGGCTGCCGAAAAGGAAGGCGTTGCCAAGGTCGAACTGGGCGCGAAGCTAGAGGGTGAGATCACCCTCGCGATGGAATTCACCGCGCCGCTGAACAAGCAGTTGCAGGGTCTGTACAAGGTCTCGCACGAAGGCATCCCGTACGCCATGACGCAGATGGAGCCGGTCTCCGCGCGTTACGCGTTCCCCGGTTTCGACGAGCCCTCGTTCAAGGTTCCCTTCGACATCAGCCTGACCATTCCGGCCGACGATCAGGGCGTGGCCAATACCGCCCAGATCAAGGAAGAAAAGGCTGGCGCCGGCTGGAAGACGCTGACCTTCTCCACGACCAAGCCGCTACCCACCTACCTGGTCGCGTTCGCCGTCGGCCCGTGGGATGTGGTCAAGGGTCCGGACATCACCCCGACCGAATTCCGTTCCACACCGACCCCGCTGCGCGGCATCGCCGCCAAGGGCGAAGGCCATCGCATGCAGCATGTGCTGGGCGAGACGAACTCGATCATTCATACGCTCGAGGACTACTACGGCTTCGGCTATCCGTACGACAAGCTCGATCTGCTCGCCGCGCCGGACTTCAGCGCCGGTGCGATGGAGAACGCGGGCCTCGTCACGTTCCGTGACTGGTTGCTGCTGATCGATCCGGATTCGGCGGCGCAGTACGTGCGCGGCTCGTTCAACGTCAACGCGCACGAGCTGGCCCACCAGTGGACGGGCGACACCGTAACCATGGCCTGGTGGGACGACCTCTGGCTCAACGAGGCGTTTGCCACGTGGATGCAGCAGAAGGTCACCACGAAGGTGCATCCGGAATATCGCGCCGACCTCGACCGCGTGCGTGGTGCGCAGGGCGCGATGAACAACGATAGCCTCGTCAGCGCGCGCAAGATCCGCCAGCCGATCACCGGCAATGGCGACATCGAGACCGCGTTCGACGGCATCACGTACCAGAAGGGTGCGGCGGTGCTGGGCATGTTCGAGGGCTACGTGTCCGACCCGGTGTTCCAGAAGGGCATGCGCGCGTACATCCAGAAGCACAAGTTCGCCAACGCGACGGCGGACGATCTGATCGATGCGATCGCCGAGGCCGCCGGGCAGGGCGACGCATTCAAGAAGGCGTTCCGCAGCTTCCTCGACCAGTCCGGCGTGCCTTACGTGGCCACCGAGACGAAGATCGAGGGCGGCAAGACCGTGCTGCATCTTTCGCAGAGCCGTTACCTGCCGCTTGGCAGCACGGGTGACGCGAACCGCGTGTGGGGCGTGCCGATGTGCGTGCGTTACGGCACGGCGGGTGGTGGCAACAAGGTCAAGTGCGAGCTGCTCGATCAGGCCACCGGCACGATGGTGCTCGACGATGCGGCGAAGAACGCCTGGGTGCTGCCGAACGCTGACGGTCGTGGCTACTACCGCTTCGCGCAGAGCAAGGCCGACCTCGGCGCGCTGACCAAGGTGGTCGGCACGCTCAGCGATGCGGAACAGCTGGCGTATGCCGATGCCGTTCGTGCAGGGTTCCAGCATGGCGATCTCGATGCGGGCGACGCGCTTGCCGCGTTCAAGCCGCTGACCGCGTCGAAGACGCGCGAGGTGTTCACCGCACCGCTCCAGACCTTCAGCTGGATTCTCACCCACGAAGCCACCACCGACGCCCAGCGCGAACGCCTGCGCAAGTGGGCCACGGAGGCCTACCTGCCGAAGCTGAAGGCGCTGGGTTATCGCAAGAAGGATGGCGAGGCGGACAACGACACCATAACGCGTACGGCGCTTGCCGGTTTCCTTGCCGACAAGGACATCGGTGTGCCCGAAGTGCGCGCCGAAATGCTGGCGCAGGGTGATGCAGCGCTGAAGATGAAGGATGGCCACCTCGATCTCGACGCCGCCGATTCGAACCTGCTCGGCGATGCGTTGGGCGTGGCGGTGCAGGAGCGCGGTGCTCCGGCGGTGGACGCGCTGATCGCGGAAATCCCGAAGACCTCCGATCCGGCCAAGCGCAATGCCATGCTTTCCGCACTGGCCGACATCAAGGACACGGCACTTGCCAACAAGGCCCGCGACTTCGCGCTCGGCAAGGATGTGAAGGTGGGCGAGATGGCGATGGTGCTGCGTGGCGGTCGCGATACGGAAGCGTCGCGTACCGACATGTGGAACTGGTTCGTCGCCAACTACGACAAGATCGTGGCGCGCACCGGCAGCTTTGCGGGTGGTCAGTTGCCCGGCCTTGCCGGCGGCGGCGGTTGTTCCAAGGCCGAAGCCGATCGTCTGAGCGACTTCTTCAAGCCGCGCCTGGGCCAGGTCACGGGCGCCGAGCGCGGTCTTGCTCAGACCAGCGAGCAGATCCTCCTCTGCTCGGCGCAGAAGGCGAAGCAGGACCCGAAGGCGATTTTGCGGTAAGACCCAGAACGGTCTTCCTGCCAGGCCCTCCATCGCCTGGTGGGAGCGATCGCTTCACGCGCCGATGTCCCGTCGGCAACTCAGGAAAAAAGCAGAAGGCCGGGCGAGCGATCGTCCGGCCTTCTTGTTCAATGCCCTGATCAGCGGATCGTGAGGCGTGCCGCCACGTTCCAGCCAAGGCCGGGCATCCTCGCGCTGTATTCGAAGTTTCCGCCTTCGACGTCTTGAATCTGCCAGACCCGTCGATTCCCAGTGCGCGATGCACCTTGGGGGCATGGCCGAGCTTCGCGAGGCGGCCCGCAAAGCGGATCAGTGCGCACTTCCCGCATCGGGACGCCATTGAGCGTGGCCCGCCGATTGTCCAAGGCAGTGAATTCGTCGGTTGTGACTTGGATCCAACCGCCGCCGTGGTCATGCCTCGTCGATCGAGCGTCCCGCCCAATGGCTTCAATAGGGCCCGTGGCCGACCTGACTTCGACGATCGACATGGTGCGAAGGCCGCCTGCCAGGCTCTCACTGCCCGCCAGCGAGCAAGTCAATGCAGCTGCTGCGATCAAAAACGATTTCATGTGTTCCTCCATGGGTCGAAATGACCGACGCAAATCATCAGGAGGGGCCGGCAAACCAGCCAGCGGTAGGTTCTCACCATTTGTGTCGGTGCTCTGCTCGGATGTAGGTGAGGTAAACCGTGCCCGCGAACTGACGTAAGGGGCGTTCTGCACTGCAGGAAGGCGGAGCGCTCGCGCCGCGCCGGAGGATCTAACGCCGACGCCCACGCGCTTTCCGCCGCTTGGCAGCCGGGCTTTCGATACGGGAGGATCGCGCTGCGCTAACCTAATCGGCATGAGCTCGCGGTCCACATCGCCAAGTACCGTCCCGCGCGTCACCGCACGCGAGGTCGCCGAGGCGGCCGGCGTATCGATTTCGGCGGTATCGCGCACCTTTACCGAGGGTGCGAGCGTTTCCGCGCGAACCCGCGATCGTGTCCTGCTTGCCGCGAACGCTCTGGGCTATCGCCCGAACCAGTTGGCCCGCAGCCTCATGACCGGACGCACGCAGCTCGTGGGGCTGGTCTCCAATCACTTCGCCAACCCCGCCTTCATGGAGGTCTTCGACCTCTTTACGCGCGAGTTGCAGGCTCGCGGCTTGCGTCCGCTGCTCGCAAACCTCGGTGAGGACGAGAACGGCAGCGCGGCTCTGGACATGCTGCGCCAGTACAACGTCGATGCCGTACTGATCGCCACCTCGGCACCGCCGGCCGGATTCGGCGCGTCGTGCCGTGCGGCGGGCCTGCCAGCGATGCACGTGTTCGGTCGGGCAGGGCGTGCCTCGCCGTTGCCCGTGGCAACGGTCGACAACGTTGCCGCGGGACAACGGGTAGCGGAGGCCATGCGCCGCCGCGGACTGCGCAGGCTGGCCTTTCTCGGAGGCTCGGCACACGACGCTGCCACCATCGATCGCGGCAGGGGCTTTGCGGAGACGGCCGGCAGGTTGCTCCGCGAGACCCTGCATGCCGGCAACTACACGCATGAGCACGGCCGGCTCGCCATGCACACGTTGCTCGACCGGGACGACACGATCGACGGTGTGTTCTGTGGCGACGACGTGCTGGCGCTCGGTGCCATGGACGCGTGTCGAGAGCGGGACGTGGCGGTGCCCGGGGCGGTGAGCATCGTCGGTTTCGACGACATGCCGCTCGCGTCATGGTCGTCCTATTCGCTGACGACGATGCGTCAGCCGATACGGGACATGGTTCTCTATGCCATCGAGCGCATCGTCGTGTGGATGAACGATCCCGCGGCCATACCGCGTAGCAGGCTCTTTCCCTGCGAGCTCGTTGTGCGCGACAGCCTTCGCTAAGAGGTGAGCGTTACACCGTTACCCAGCACCTGTCCTGGTTCGACACCAGCGCGGCGGCGATCACCTTGTCCACCTCGTACCCGTCGCGGAAGGTCGGCCAGACCGCTTCGCCCGTCGTCACCGCATGCAGGAAATCGCGTGCCTCGATCGCGATCTGTTCGTTGTAACCGGTGCCGTGCCCGACACCCTGGTTGAAGGCAAGGTAATCCGGATGCGCGGGGCCCATCAGCAGTTTCTGGAAGCCTCGCCTCGCCGGTTCGCGGGAAGCGTCGTAAAGCCACAGGGCGTTCTGGTCTTCCTGGTCGAAGAAGATCGCCCCGCGCGTGCCCGTGATGCGGTAGGTGTAGCCCATCTTCCGGCCCGCGGCCATGCGACTGAAACTGATGCTGCCGGTGGCTCCGTTGGCGAAGCGCAGCAGCATCTGGCCCTGATCGTCGTTCTCGACGGCCTCCGGGCCATGCGGCCCGTCGCGATGCGTCTGCACGATCGTCGTGTCTGCCACCAGGCTCTCGATCGGTCCTACCAGTCGCAGACACGCGTTGATGATGTGGCTGGCGACGTCGCCCAGGGCGCCCGCTTCGGTACCGGTCGCAACACGAGTGCGCCATGACGAGGGAAGGGCGGGATCGTGGAGATAGTCCTCGACGTGCTCCGCGGTCACCTGTATCACCTCGCCGATCTCTCCCGAAGCCACGATCTGGCGGGCAAGCTGACTGGCAGGCGTGCGTATGTAGTTGAACCCGACCATGTTGGGTACGCGGGCCTGCTCCACTGCTTCGGTCATGGCGAGCGATTCGGCGACGCTCGTTCCAAGGGGTTTCTCGCAAAAGATCGGTTTCCGCGCACCGACGCACGCCATCACCATGGGCAGATGCGTGCGGGGAGGCGATGCGATGACTACGAGGTCGACCCCGGGGTCATCGACCAGTTCGCGCCAGTCCCCTGTCGAACGCGCCCATCCCCAGCGCCTCGCGACGTCGGCGGCACCGTCGTGGTGCGAGGTCGCGATCATCTCGCACACGGGCCGATAGGCCGTTTCGAAGATCGCTCCCACGCTCTGGTACGCGATCGTATGCGCCTTGCCCATATAACCGGCGCCGATAAGGCCGATGCGTAGCTGCTTCATCAGGACGGCTCTGCGTGGGGTGAGCCGACTCTACGTATGTTGCGGCGCAGTTTGCAAGCGCTTGCAAATCGGCCTAGCGTGGTCGTGCAAGCACCGTCGCTTCTCTTTGCGCCGCCCCCCGGCAGGAGTTCCGCATGAACACGCGCACCCAGGCTGTACCGTTCGAGCGTCCGCACACGGTCGCCATTCCCGTCTACACCCCGGACAACCTGGACACCGACGCCATCGTGCGCGAACTCCTCGACGGCGTCGGCGCGGTGACACTGCGGGGCCTGTTCACGCCGGGAGAAATCGCCGAGGCGCGCCAGATCGTCATGCGCGAATCCGACGAAGACGCAGCAGGCGGCAAGGTCACCCATTTCCAGGGTGACGCCGAGCGCAGCGGCCGGATCGCCCTGCAACGCCGCGTGTGGAACCTGCTCGCCAAGGGTGACATCTTCTCGCGGATGGCCGCGCATCCGGTGCTCATGACGGTGATGCGCGCCTTCATCGGAAGCGAGTTCATCATGGGTTCCATCGCCGCCAACCGCATCCTTCCCGGCGGACCGGGCCAGGAGCCGCATATCGATTATCCCTATTGGGATTTCCATTCGCCGTCGACGCACCCCGCGCGGATCAATTCGAGCTTTCCGTTGAATGCCCAGGCGACGATCATGCTCGATCCCTTCACCGAGGAAACCGGTGCCACAGCATATGTACCTGGGAGCCAGCGCGAGCTGCGCTATCCGGACGAGAGCGATCGCTTCTTCGATCGCTGCGAACGCATGCTCGGCGAGCCCGGCGATACGATCGTGTTCTTCGGGGCGGTATGGCACTGCGCCATGCCCAATCGCAGCAGCGTGGATCGATCGGCGATCATCACCCAGTACCTCCCGAAGTTCGTCAAGCCGATGGAGAACATGCCCGCGGCTCTGCCAGCGGAGTTCGTCAGGCAGGCCAGCGCCGACCTGCGCCAGTTGCTGGGCCTCAACTATCCCTATCCCGAGATACTCGACAGCGCACGAGGCGGCAACGCAGAAGGGCGCGATGCCATGAAGGCGCGTTAGCGCGCGGGTGCGTTTAACGATGCGCCCGTCTCGGATGGACGTGCAGAAAAAGCAGAAGGCCGAACGAGCGATCGTCCGGCCTTCGCGCTGAATGCTTTGGTTATCGAATGGTGAGGCGTGTCACTGCGTTGAGCCGAAGGCCGGGTTGCCTCGCGCTGTATTCAAAGGTGCCACCTTCCACGCCTTGAATCCACCAGACTCTCCGATGCCCAATGGGCCTTGCTCCGGCGGGGCACTCCCAGACTTCTCGCTCCGTGCCGCAAAGCGGTGCCGCACGCATCTCCTCCATCGGGAGACCATTGAGCGTGGCCCGCCGATGGTCCAAGGCAAAGAACTCATCGGTGGTGACGATGATCCAGCCGCCGCCGTGGTCGTGCCTCGTCGATCGAGGATCCCGGCCGATAGCTTCAACAGGGCCCTGTGCCGACCTGACTTCGACGACCGACATGGCCCGAAGATTGCCTGCCAGGCAGTCGCTGCCCGCCATCGAGCAAGTCAACGCGGCCGCTGCGATCAAGAACGATTTCATGTGTTTCTCCATGGGTCGAGATGCCCGGCGCGAATCATCAGGGGTGGGCGGGAAGCCAACCAGCGGTAGGCTCTCAACGCTTGCGTCGGTGCTTTGCTTGAGCATGCGTGAGGTAAACCTTGCCCGCATCTAGATGTAAGAGGTGTTCCGCATATCACGAGGGCGTAACGCTCACTCGGTGCCGTGCATTGACAGATGAAACTCGTCATGTAGAAAACGAAAAGGCCGGACGAGCGATCGCCCGGCTTTCTTGTTGAAAGCGAGGATCAGCGAATCGTGAGGTGGACTCGTCGCGTGGGACCGATGCCGTTCGGGATCACCATGTATTCGAAGTTGCCGCCGTCCAGACCGCGAACCTCCCAAGTCCGCCGGTATCCGAAGATCGACCCTCCTCGCCGGCACAGGCCTGCGTAACCGCCCACGTTGCAAAGCCGTTGGGTGTCCGTTTCCCGCAGTGAATAACCTAGAAGCGTGGCCCGTTGGTTGTTCCCGTATCCGATTTCTTCAACGGTGACCTTGATCCATCCGCCGCCGTGATCACGCGCTGTCGATGAAGACCATGGCGACAGATACTCTCTTCCCCCATTTGGCGATTCGACGGCTACAACCTGCACACTCGAAAGGTTGTTTGCCAGGCAGTCACTACCCATCAGTGAGCAAGCCAATGTTGCCGCGGCCGTCAAGAATAATTTCATGTGTCCCTCCCTTGGTCGAAATGACCGTTGGGCAGCATCGGGTGTTGATTACGATTCAGCCAGCGGCTACGTCTCAACACTGCATAAGTACTGTGCTCAAGAATCAGTGAGATCAACCGTACCCACGCTTCGACGTAAGGGTGTTCGGTAATGCTGGAAGGCGGAGCGCTCGTGTGGTGCTGGAGGGGTTATCAACACCTCGCGATTTTGCTTTTGTCTGCGCTCCATTCGGAGGGACATATATGCAGATCACAAGCTCGCTGCTTCAGCGACTATCTCCATCGGTACACAGCCGGGCCACGTCACAGGAGCCCGTGACGCAGATCGGCTCCTTGGAAAGGCCTCAGATTGATCGCATCGACTTTTCGAACGTTACTGCGAGACAAGTATCCGAGTACGTCGACGACCTTATGTCTCGCGGCGAAATCGATCCCGACGACGCCCACGCCCTCGCGTTGTGTATGCCGTCCGCGTGGTACCAGGAAAATTTCGATACGCCATTCAACCTGCGAGCGGAAATCGAGAGCATCCGCGATTTCAACAAGGCACACGGCTTTGACTTCCACGCAGCCTTCTACGAAGGCCTGCTGCAGCGAATGAAGCTGATGGAGGACCGATCGGTGCATGTGTCGATCGTGGCGTGAAACGTGCGTTGATCGAGGTGCGCGCGGATCGATAAGTATCCGCGCGCATCGATAGCATCACCTGGGAGACGTTTTTGCGTAGCGATGGATGAAGTCCATCGTGTCGACCAGGACGGATGCCTTGGATTTCAGCGGCCCGAACGCAAGAAGCAACGTTTCGTGGCCTACGTGGGGATAGAGCTTCAACGTCGCCGGCTCGCCTTGTGAGCGATACCTTCCCTCGAAGGACACTGCTTCCGCGGGCGAGACGATCGTATCGTTCTCGCCTTGAAGCAGCAGGGCGGGCGGCTCGTCGCCATCCACGAAGTTGATCGGTTGCGACGCAGCCTGTTCGGCCGGGGTATGGCCGAAGATGTCATAGAACTCCGGCTCGTCGAACGGAATGAAATCGTATGTGCCTGCGACGCCGATCAGGCCGGCGAGATCGCGTGGCTTCATGCCTACCGAGGCCAACCACTGCTTGTCGGTCGCAAGCATGGCCGCAATCTGCCCGCCGGACGAATGTCCCATCACGAAGAGGTGCGCGGGATCGCCGCCGAATGCGCTGGCGTGATCGCGTGCCCAACGCACAGCCCGTGCGCCATCGCCGAGAAAGCCGTCCATGCGTGCCTTTGGCCAGGGACGAACGTCGGTGATGACGGCGACGACGCCTTGGGCAGCCAAGGCTTCTCCCATCCAGCGGAACCATTGGCGTTTGCCGGTCATCCAGCTGCCGCCGTAGAAGTAGACGACGACCGGTGCGTGCGATGCGTCGGCCGGGCTATAGACGTCCAAAGCCAGTCCGTGCTCTTGGTCGAACACGATGTCGCGATGCGCCGTCACGGCCGCAGACGGTTGCCGTGCGTTGACGGCGCCGAAGAATGTGGCGTGGCACCCGCCAAGAAGCAGAGCCGCGAAGAGCAGGGGAAGCAGGCGCATGGCGGCATTGTAGGCGGACAGATCGCTAGAATGGCGGCATGACCGATATCCGCACGATCTTGCGCCAGGCCGTCGAAAAGCTAGGCGACCGACTCGAAGCCGAGTTGCTGCTGGCGCACGCGCTGGGGGTGAGTCGCGCGTGGTTCTTTGCCCATGCGGACGACGTCCCAACTGCTGAGAGCGTGCAGCGTTTCGATGCCCTGGTGAGGCGACGTGCTGCCGGTGAACCCATCGCCTATATCACAGGTACCCGCGACTTCTGGTCGCTCACGCTTGAAGTCACCCCGGCGACGCTGATCCCGCGTCCCGAGACCGAGTTGCTGGTGGAACTGGCGCTCGATCGCCTACCCGCACGCGGAAGCGTCGTCGATCTCGGCACGGGCAGTGGCGCCATCGCGTTGGCTATCGCCAAGGAACGGCCGGATGCCACCGTTGTCGCTGTAGACGCCAGCGTCGCCGCACTTGACGTGGCCCGACGCAACGCGCAGCGACTCGGGCTTGAACGCGTCGAATTTGCACAAGGCGACTGGTTTTCTCCGCTGAGCGACCGTCGCTTCGACCTCATCGTCAGCAACCCTCCGTATATCGAAGCGGCCGACCGGCATCTAGGGGAAGGCGACCTGCGTTTCGAACCCGCCTCGGCATTGGCTTCCGGTGCCGACGGTCTGGACGACATCCGTCGCATCGCCGCAGGGGCGAGCGCACACTTGAAGCCCGGTGGCGCGTTGCTGGTCGAACACGGTTGGAATCAGGGCGATGCCGTCAGGCAGATTTTTCGCGAGGCGGGTCTCGTCGACGACTTCACGGCGAAGGATCTGGAACATCGTGACCGTGTGTCCGGTGCTGTCCTCAGGTCGCCGTCATGACCCCCTGTCGTTCCGACCTGCGCCGGTCCGGACGTGATCGTCGGCGAGGCCGCTGTTCGTAATTTCCTATTGACGGAAACGCAAGACCTTGCGTAGCGTTTCCGAGCCCATCGACCCGGGGGTCGATGTCTCAGGGGAAACGGAATGTTCGACAGCGTCTCGCCGCGCCGGATGGCGCCTTTTCATGTCCTCGTTGCTCGATACCCAGTTCCACTCGGAAGCGGGTAGCTCACCGATCTGACGAATTCGATGTGTGGGTCGGGACGGCTCATCGCCGGGTTTTCCGACTTTGCTTTCTGAGTCCTGTCGTTGCGTTGGTCATTGACTGGCCAGCGTCTTCGTCTGCGCGCGCTGGGGAAAATGGAACATGTCGAAGTCGATGGCCTGCTGGTCGAGGTGGCTTGCACTTGTTGCGGCCGTATATGCGGCTGGTGCATCAGCGCAGGCGAGCAACACCACGCCCGAAGAGGAATACCGGAAGCTGATTCGGGTCAACGAGGATATTCAGCCCCTGGGCGAAACTCCGTTCGGGGAAAACGTCAGTTTGTACGACGGCCGCCTGAGTTTCTCCAGTACCGATATCTCGCTTAGCGGTACGGGCCCTTCGATCCAGATCAACCGTACGTTCCAGATCGAAAGCTTCGGTGATCTTGAGCGCCTCAAGGACAATGCATTCGGCGACTGGGACATGGAGGTGCCGCGCATCACCACCATCGCCGCGACCCAGCAGAATGTGCAGGGATGGATGGTGCTCGGGCAATATCCGAAGCAGATCTGCACGCACTTCGGACCCCCTCCCGGCGTCAATGGAGTGCCTGGCGATTCGTACCGTCACTCATGGCAGCCTCAAGACTGGTGGCATGGCTATCAGTTGATTGTTCCCGGAGCCGGTTCCCAGGATCTATTGGCGCGCAGCAGCTATTACACGGTGACCCCGCAAGTCGGCAGTAGCGTGTTTCCGGCGATTACCAAGCAGAACTGGCAGGTCGGCTGCCTTGCCCAGGCCGTGAACGACAGCACCCGCGAGGCCTTCCTCGTGGTATCCCCGGATGGCACGCAGTACCGCTTCGATTACCTGGCGACGCGATGGGCATCCATCTTGTCACGCCCCATCGATACCTTCAGTACGTCGCTTCGCGCGTCGGATTCCGATGCCGTGTTCAGCCCCATGGCTGTCGCAGAACAGGATGACCTCTACAGGCAGGAAGCCTCGATGCTGGTGACTCGCGTGACCGATCGCTTCGGTAACTGGGTCAACTACAGTTACGACGCCGGAAAACTGATATCGATCGACGCGAGTGACGGAAGAAAAGTGAACCTGGCGTACGACGCTAATACGCGACGTGTGCATACGATCACTGTACAAGCCGGATCGGCCAGTCCACGAACCTGGACATATAACTATGCGATCGGCGATTTCGGTATCCCGACCCTTACGTCGATTACTCAGCCGGATGGTTCGTCATGGCAATTCAATATGGCGGCGATCTCGGCGCACTCCGGCCCCAATTTCGTCAACAGCAATTCAAGCTCATGCAGTGTGCTGAGTCCGCCGACGAACGTGCAGGAGTTTACGGGGACGATCATCCATCCTTCGGGTTTGACGGGTACGTTCGTGGTTAAGCCCACGCGCCGCGGTCGCTCGTACGTCACCAAGAATTGCTTTGGAGGCATGGTCGGCGATCCCGACAGCGGCTCTGCATTGATGCCCAACGCTTGGTACGTCACTTCGATCGTCTCCAAGACATTTACGGGCGCCGGCATGCCTGCCAGACGGTGGGATTTCCAGCTCTCCCCGAGCAACGAAAGTTGGGAGCAGGACTGTTCATCGGGTTGCCAGTCCACCGTGTGGACCGACACGATAGCGCCTGACGGAAACACGACGCGTTCGGTATTCAGCAATCGCGCTGACAAGACAGAAAGCCGGTTGCTCAGCACGACGCTATACGCGGGTGCGGCGGGGAGCGCGTCCGTTCTTACGGAATGGGACGAATATGCCGAGCCGACACAGGGGCCGTTTCCTCCGTTTGTCGGCGAGGAACTGCAGAAGCGCGTCAATACCGATCAAACGGAACGTTGGATGCCGGCGCGCAAGCACGTGCGCGTGCAGGATGGAAATACCTTCACGTCGGAGGTGACGGAATTCGACGTTTTCGCTCAAGCGATTCGTACCCGGCGTTCGAACGATGTACCGGGGCAGGTGCTCGTAGACGAACGAACGGATCTCTTGAATGACACCGCGCATTGGGTGCTCGGCCTACCGCTGAGAACCTACAACTACACGGCTGACAACCAGGCGGGTGAGGAGGTCAGTCGCAACGTCTACGACTCCGCCAGCCTGACGTTGTCCGAGCGCTATCGCTTCGGCCGCAAGGTGATGGGCTATACCTTCAACGCGCAGGGCCAGTTGGCCAGTTTCATCGACGGCAACGGCAAGACGACCACACTGGGCAACTACAAACGCGGTATTCCGCAGGCGATCGGTTATCCGGATAACACCTCGCAAACGCTCAGCGTGGACGACTTCGGGCAGATCGCGGCGATCACCAACCAAGCCGGGGCGACGACCGCGTACGGCTACGACGCGATCGGCCGCCTCGCCCGGATCGATTACCCGGCCGGCGACGCGGTGGCTTGGGCGCCGAAGACCTTCCAGTACAGCTACGTTGGCCCCGCGCGCGGGGTCAACGGCAACCACTGGGTGCGAATCGTCTACCAGGGCGACCGGTTCCAGCGCACCGACTTCGACGCGATGCTGCGTCCGGTGATGTCCGGCACGGCGAGGGCCAGCGACCAAGCCTTCTACGTGTCCTCGCGCACCGATTACGACTGGAAGGGCCGCAAGGTGTTCGCGTCCTACCCGGTCGACGGCGCGGTGGACCTGCCCAACATCGTCGCTGGTGTAGCGACCGGCTACGACGCCCTGGGCCGGCCCACGAGTGCCACGCAGAGTTCCGAGCTGGGCAACCTGACCACCACGACGCAGTACCTGTCCGGCGCTGCCAAGCGCGTGACCGACCCGAAGGGCAACGTCACCACCACGTGGTACCAGGTCTTCGACCAGCCTTCCTATGATGCCGTGATCAAGGTGCAGGCGCCGGAGAATGTGCTGCAGACTATCGCCCGCGACGTCTATGGCAACCCGCTGTCGATCACCCAGGGTGGAGCGGGCCAATCGGTCACCAAGACGATGACCTACGACAGCGAGCATCGCCTGTGCCGCACGTGGGAGCCGGAATCCGGCAGCGAGATCATGGCCTATGACGGCGCCGACAACCTGGCCTGGAGTGCGTCCGGTGCGTCGTTCAACGGCGCCGGCTGCGGCCAGGACCAGGTTGCCGAGGCGGCCCGGACGGTGCGCGCCTACGACGCGATGAACCGGGTCACCTCGGTGGTCTATCCCAGCGGTACCGCGCCGAGCACCTTCACCTACGATGCCCTGGGCAACCCGGCCACGGCCACCTCGGGCACAGTGGGCTGGACCTTCGGCCGCAACAAGCTTGGCCTGCTCACCGCCGAGGTGCTGGCGGTGGATGGCTGGAACTGGTCCTTGGGTTACGGCTACGACCCCGCCGGTGCGCTGAGTACCGTGTTGTATCCGGACGGCGAGGTGGTGGCCTACACCCCCGATGCCCTGGGCCGGCCGACGACGGTGGGCGGTTACGCCAATGGCATCGCCTACTTCGCCGACGGCGACGTGCGCTCATACAGCTTGGGTAATGGGCGTAGCTATCTGGCGCAGAAGAACGCGCGCAACCTGCTCAGTAATTTCACCTACGGGCAGGGCGCCACGCTCAGCGTCAGCGAAGACTTCGCCTACGACGCCAACGGCAACGTCAGCCAGATCCTCGATCAGACCAACGGGCAGCGCACCAAGGTGATGGGCTACGACGGCCTGAACCGTCTGCTCTCGGCCACGGCGAGCAATCTGTGGGGTACGGAGAGCTACACCTACGACACCTTGAACAACCTCCGCAGCCTGAGCAACGGCAGCGGTACGAACACCTACGCCTACGATGGCAGCAACCGGCTTACCTCGATCACCAACGGGGCCACCGCGGTGCATGCCTTCGTCTACGATGCCCGCGGCAACACGGCCAGCAAGGACGGGCAGGCGCTCACCTTCGACGAGGCCAACCGGCTGACCGCGATCCCAGGCAAGGGTGCGTACACCTACGACGCAGCCGGTCGCCGGGTGAAGAAGGTCACTCCGGCGGGGACGACCTATTACGCGTACAACAGCGCCGGCCAGCTGATGTGGGAGCTGGACCCGGCCACGCGGCTGGGTAGCGAGTACGTTTACCTCGGCAAGAAGCTGGTCGCCAAGGCGACCGAGAACATCGATATCCTGAAGCCCGCGCAGGTAAGGACGGCGCTGGCGATCGTGGGCGTGCCGCGCCTCTCGGTGGATGGGACGACCATCGACGTCACATTGGACATCGTCAATAACGGCACGCGGCCGCTCACGGCCAACAGCCAATTCCCGGTGCAGATGGGCTATCACCTGCTGGACAGCGCGGGCGCCGCGACCCAACCGGAAGCAGGAGTGAACCTGCTTACAGATATCCCGGTCGGCGGCCATGGCACGCTTACGATGCACGTCGCCGCGCCCGCGGTGCTGGGCAGCGGCAAACGCATCCGCTTCAGCTTGCTCCAGGCCGGCGTGGGCTGGTTCCAGGACTGGCCGAACAACACGACCGTGGACGCCGGTCCGTACTCGGCATGTCCCACGGCCGGCACCGGCAACCTCTGCAACAACGTTACCGGTTTGACGCGCGAGCAGGTCAACGTGACGCTGACGATCACCGCCGCGCCATCGCTGTCGACCGACGGGCAGAGCGTGCTGACCACGGTCGACATCGCTAATAACGGCACGGTGACGCTGGCCTCGGGTGGGCCGCATCCGGTGAACCTGGGCAACCATCTCATCGATGCGGCGGGCAACGTCGTGCAGGGCGACGTCACTCGCCAAGGGATCCCGGAAATCGCCCCGGGCCAGCACGCGGCGGTGACCATCGCGATGCCGTCCGCGCTGCTGCTGGGCAACGGCCGACGCGTGCAATTCGAGCCAGTGCAGGAGGGGATCGCCTGGTTCCAGAGTTTTGGCTTCACCCCGCTGGTGGCCGGACCGTATGTCTCACTGAGCGGTGCGGGCAGCAGCACGAATGGCAGCATCGCGATGAGCTGGCAGCCGATCGCCGGGGCGACGTCCTACACGCTGCGGGAAAGCTTCAACGGTGGTGCGTGGACGACGGTCTCTGCCTCGACGGCGACGAGTTGGTCGGCCAGCGGTCGAGCCACAGGGACGTACGGCTATCAGGTGCAAGCCTGCGCCTCAGGTGGCTGCGCACCGTTCGGTCCAACCTGGAACGTCAGCGTGCTCTTGCCACCGCCGGTGCCGGGCAGTGCCAGCGCCTCGGCCCCGGTCGCCGGGCCGGTGAGCTTGAGCTGGGCGGCGAGTGCGACGGCCACGCGTTACGTAGTCATCCAGCAGGTCAACGGTGGCACCTGGACCACGGTATATGACGGTGCGTCCACCAGTGCGACGTTCGGCACGCCCGCCAGCGGCACGTACCAGTACCAGGTGCAGGCCTGCAACAACAGCGGCTGCAGCGGCTATCGGCTGAGCAATGCGGTGGGCATCACCTTGCCACCCACCGCTGCACCGGGAATAGCGGGGGGTGGCACCAGTATCAATGGTGCCTACACGATCAGTTGGAGTGGCGTAGCGAGCGCCACGTCGTACAACGTCTTCGAGAACGTCAATGGCGCAGGCTGGGCCTTGATTGGCAATACGGCAGGCGGCGCGTGGAGTCTCGGCGGAAAGCAAAACGGCACGTATTACTACGCGGTGCAGGCATGCAATGCAGGGGGATGTGGCCCGTGGAGCGGTCAAGCCGTCGTCACCGTGGCGCTACCTCCGACCACGCCATCGGGCGTATCCGGTGGGCGGACAGGGCCGGGCTACAAACGTCAGTACGAGATTCATTGGAACGCGGTTGCCACCACCACGAACTATCAGATCGAACGGAACATTCCAGGCATCGGAACCGATTATCAGGACGCGGGTGCGACACCTTCGTCGATTTTTATCGAGGATACCGGCGAGGTCATAGGCCAGATCAGCATGCGGGTCAGGGCATGTAACGCCAGTGGATGTTCGCCGTGGAGTGGGTATGTCTATGCAAGTTTCTGACACGACATCGGAGCGATCTCGGCTGACGGATAACCTCCGCCGGAGGAACGGTGTCTGGCGAAAGGTTTTCTATTGCTCGCTGTGGATGCCGTTGTGGTTCACGACACCGGTGGCTAGGGCCAGGGATGTTGTTTATTACTATGTCGACGCGCAGGGATCGGTGCTTGCCACGACCGATGCGCAAGGCAACACCCTATCGTCATCGGACTACCGGCCTTACGGGAGTCCCGCTCTCGGTCCAGTTGCCGGGCTAGGCTACACCGCACATGTCCATGACGACGACGGATTGATCTACATGCAGGCTCGATACTACGACTCGGGGGCGGGACGGTTCCTGTCCAAGGATGCGGTAGAGGCGTCGCCCGGGTACGTCGGTAGCATGAATCGATATGCGTACGTATCGAACAACCCGATGAACCGCATCGATCCTTCGGGAAACTACGAACGTGGTACCGGTTGGAAGGATGACCAGGCATGGAAGCGGTTCGACAAGGCCCAGCACAGCGCAGCCGCTGGGCACCATAAGGCTGCGGGGAAACTCTGGGCGGCAGCTGAGAAGATAGCCGCAGGCACGAAGCTAGATTCAAGTGACAAATCGGCAGTACGTGCCTTCGAGTCGGTCATGGGAGAGGGCAGTGCAACAGCAGGGAACTTGTTCTCCGCTGCCGATTCCCTTACTCAGGCTGCGCGCGTGCTCGACGCCGGTCCGGGTTCGGGGTTGTTTGCGAACGCGAGTTCGGCTTCAGAATGGAAGAGCATGGGAATGGGTGGGGCAGATTTGGCGGCGGCGACGGTGGGTGGTAACAATATCTATATCAATACCAGCCACGCCTCCTATGGCAATTCATCGATGCTCGAATGGGCCGCGGGTCACGAATCTCTGCACACCGTAGGACTCACCGACCAGCGTATCGAAGGAGGTAAAGCCTATAAATTTGCCAATGGCGGTGAGTACTTCCGCCTCCTACGCGAACGTGAACAAAATCGCGCCGTCGTGAATCCGGATCATCTGACGGATCTGTCCCAATGATTCGCCGCGAGACACGAGCGCTATTTTTCGCAGTTCTCGCTGTATGGCTGATGTCGTGTTCCGCGACAAAACCGGAGGGAAGGCGAGAAATCACCCATTTGCTGCGCATCTCGGACAATCCGGGCTCAAAGCGGTTCGATATCGAACTTGAGAATACGTCGGGCCAGACGTGGTGCATCGAAGAAGGATCGTGGCCTAACAACTTGGGATTTCTCGACGCACATAGCAATGACGTATGGGTCGAGGCGGACGGCAGGAAGTACCACATCAAGGAACGAAATCTCGGCTTCTGTCCGTCGTCCTGCAACTTCCGGCTAGCCCCGGGTGATACGGTGCGGGCGAGCATTCCCTACACGGAATTTTCCCTACCTTCGTCGGTTGAACGCTCGACGAAGAAGCTGGTGCTACCTATGTGGACCCAGTCGTGTGGAGCGCGGATTACCCCGCGCTAGCCACCGCCGACGCGCAGAACTGCGGGAACCGTGCGCGGATCGCGTGGCGAATCTGCGGGAGGTCGAGGCCGGCCATGGTGAGGACTTCCTCGCGGCTGCCGTGTTCCAGATAGACGTCCGGAAGACCGAGATGCTGGATGGGCAGAGTGACGCCATGGGCAGCGAGGCATTCCGCCACGCCGGCACCGGCACCGCCAGCGATGGCGTTGTCTTCGATGGTGACGAAGGCTTTGTGCGTGCGCGCCAGTTCGAGGATCAGTTCCTCGTCCAGCGGCTTCACGAAGCGCATGTTCACCAATGTGGCGTCGACCTCCGCGGCGATGACGGCGGCCGGCGCGAGCATGGTGCCGAACGACAGAATCGCCAGGCCGTGGTGGCCACGACGACGCACTTCCGCCTTGCCGATCGGGAAGGTTTCGAGCGTCTCGGCCAGCTTTGCGCCCGGGCCGGTGCCACGGGGATAGCGCACCGCCGCGGGGCCTTCGTAGCGGAAGCCGGTGGTCAACATCGTGCGGCATTCGTTCTCGTCGGCCGGCGCCATGATCACCATGTTCGGCAGGCAGCGCATGAACGACAGATCGAAGCTGCCCGAGTGCGTGGCGCCGTCTGGGCCGACCACACCCGCGCGGTCGATCGCGAAGGTCACGTCGAGGTTTTGCAGGGCCACGTCGTGAATGGCCTGATCGTAGGCGCGCTGGAGGAAGGTGGAATAGATTGCCACCACGGGCTTCGCCCCTTCCACCGCCATGCCCGCCGCGAGCGTCACCGCATGCTGCTCGGCAATCGCTACGTCGAAATAGCGCTGCGGGTATTCCTTGGAGAAACGGACCAGGCCCGAACCTTCGCGCATGGCGGGCGTGATGCCCAGCAGGCGCTCGTCGGTCGCGGCCATGTCGCAGAGCCAGTCGCTGAAGATGTCGGTATAGGTCGGCTTGGCCGGCGCACCCTTCTTCACCAGGCCCGCCACGGGATCGAACGGGCCCACGGCGTGGTACTCGATCTGCGCCTTTTCCGCAGGCTCGTAGCCCTTGCCCTTCGTGGTCATTACGTGGAGCAGCTGCGGGCCGGGGAGGGCCTTCACCGTTTCCAGCGCGTTCACCAGTTGAGCCATGTTGTGGCCGTCGATGGGGCCGGTGTAATGGAAGCCCAGCTCCTCGAACAAGGTCGAAGGCACGAACATGCCCTTGGCGTGTTCTTCCCAGCGCTTGAAGAAGCGGCCGACGAACGACTCGCGCGGCATCGCCTTCTTGGCGCGCTCGCGCCAGGCGTTGAGCGTGCGGCTTGCCATGGCGCGGGCCATCATCTTGGTCATCGCACCGACGTTCTCGCTGATCGACATGCCGTTGTCGTTGAGAATCACGAGCATGTTCGGTTCGACGTCGCCGCCGTGATTCAAGGCTTCGAAGGCCATGCCAGCCGTCATCGCGCCGTCGCCGATCACGGCCACCACCTTGCGCATGTCGCCACGGCGTTGCAGCGCCAGGGCCATGCCCAGGGCCGCGGAAATCGACGTGGACGAATGGCCAACCCCAAAGGTGTCGTACTCGCTTTCCTCGCGGCGCGGGAACGGCGCGAGGCCGTCCTTCTTCTTGATCGTCGTGATCCTGTCACGTCGACCGGTAAGGATCTTGTGCGGATAGCACTGGTGGCCGACGTCCCAGACCAGGCGGTCGCGCGGCGTCTCGAACACGTGGTGCAGCGCGACGGTCAGCTCGACCACTCCCAGCCCGGCGCCGAAATGGCCGCCCGACGACGCCACGGCCTCGATCAGGTAGCCGCGCAGTTCGTCGGCGATGGCCGGCAGTTCATCCGTCGAAAAACGGCGGAGGTCCTCCGGCGACTCGATCTGCGCCAGATAGGGATAACGGGAGAGGTCGTTCATCTGCCTATTGTTCGCCTCCCGAGGGGGCGGGGCAAGGGACAAAAGGTGAACATAAAGCGACAGGGCCGGGCAGCGGCCCGGCCTGCGTGGCCGCCGCCGCGGCCAGACGGCGGCAACCGCCCGGCGCAGCGACGTTTTTTGCCGTTAGCCGGGCCGCCGGTCGCGCGGCAGATGGCTCACCAGGAACTCCATCTGGTCGGCGAGGATGTTGCGGTTGGACAGGATCAGGTGCTCCACCCAACTCGGGCGGTAGGGCACGGCCAACAAGGGCATGTTGGCCTGCTGCGGGGTCCGGTTGCTCTTGCGCAGGTTGCAGGCCAGGCAAGCACTGACCACATTCTCCCACTCGTCGGCGCCCTTCTTGGACAGCGGCACCACGTGGTCGCGGGTCAGCTCGTGGCGCGTGTACTGATGGCCGCAGTAAAGGCAGATGTGCCGGTCTCGAGCGAACAGAGCGGTGTTGGTCAGGGCTGGGGCCGGGTCGATCGCGTGTTCGCGGCAATGGCCCGTGCTGGCCACGATCGGGTGCAATTGCAGGCTGCTGCGCAGTCCGCTCGCCCGGCTGATGCCGCCGTGGACAGTGACGCACGGGTCGCCCAGGGTCCAGGCCACCACGCCGCGCACATACAGGCAAACCGCGTCCTGCCAACTGATCCAGTCCAGGATGCGGCCTGCCGCATCGAGGGAAAGCACCCGCGTCGCATGTAACGCGGTGACCCTCGGCAGGTCCTCTTGGAGCACTTCCATCGTCATCGTGTCTCGTCCTTCACATAAGCGAAAGAGCGTTCCAGCAAGTCGAACTCCGTGCGGATCGCACCGCGATCCAGCCCCTGCAGGAGGGGTCTGGCCCGAGCATAGCCGATTATTGCTACGGAATAGCGTTGTCCAAGGGGGCCGTGGTCGCGCCGTTCAACCGTCTGCAGAACGGGGCCTGCCGCCCGGTACCGATCCCTCGGGGCTTCACCTGCCATCGACCACTGCTATAGTGGGAATTCGCATTCGAGCCCAGCGGGTTTGGAAGGGGGGCCGGGGTGGCTTCCCAGGTCCGCGGGGTCCATGAGGGTTACACAGTGGCAGAAGTGCTTTTCTACGAGCGTCCGGTTCCCCTGAACCGTACCGCCCACCGCGACCTGCGTCTGAAGGCCGTGAACAACATCCGTTTCGCCGCCTCCGCGCACTCCGTGCCGCTGACCGGCGTCGAATTCGCGCCCGCTGCGCGCGATTTCCCGATTCTCTTTGCGGGCAACTCGCTGGAAGAAGCAGGCCCGATGGCGCTGCTTGGCCTCCGCCAGGGCGAGAACCTGCTGGTCGGTGAGAACGGCTTCTGGGAGCAGGGCATCTACATCCCGGCGTTCGTTCGCCGCTATCCGTTCGTGCTGGCCGAGAAGCCGGCCGGTACCGAAGGCGACGACTTCACCGTGTTCCTCGACGAAGCCTATGAAGGCTTCAACAACGAGGAAGGCGAGCGCCTGTTCAACGAGGACGGCACCGATGCGCCGGCTCTCACCAACGCCGTGAACTTCCTCGGCGAGTTCCAGGACCACGTGGCCCGCACGCAGTGGTTCATGGGCAAGCTGCGCGAGCACAACCTGCTCGAGCCGCGCACGATCACGCTGCAGAAGGAAGGCAAGGGCATCAACCTCAACGGTCTGTTCGTGATCAACGAGGAAAGGCTGCGCGCGCTCGACGAGAAGACGGCGCACGAATTCCTGCGCGAGGGTGCCCTCGGCTGGATCTACGCGCACCTGGTCTCGCTGGCCAACATCGACCGCATGGCCGCCCGCCTCGACGAGCGCGAGCGCAAGGAAACCCCTGCGTCGGTGTCCTGAGTTACGCAAGCAATACTGGAAAAGCCGCCTTCGGGCGGCTTTTTCTTTGGGCCTATGCCATGGCGCCCGCTTCGCGTCATGCTGCGTTCCAAAGCTGTTGCGGCGCTCGTTCCTTCAAGGCTCGGCCGCCATGGTTTCTCTCCGTCCGCTTGCTTACGCGACCATGACACGTTCCCTGCCCAGCGATACCGAGTTCTATCTGAAGCACTTCGAAGGTCTCGACCTTGCCGGTGAGACGTTCACTTCGAGAACGTTCGAGTCGTGCACCTTCGTACGCTGCTCGCTGACGGAAAGCGTGTTCGATCGCTGCAAGTTCATCGAGTGCACCTTTCGCTCATGTGACCTGAGCAATGCGCGTTTGTCGGCGAGCAAATACCAGGCGGTGTCGTTCGATGAGTGCAAATTGCTGGGCGTCGACTGGACCCGTGCGGAGTGGCCGCGTTATGCCGCGCCGGGCAAGTTGGCCTTCCGCAAGTCGAACATCAGCTACTCGAACTTCTTCGGCCTCGATCTGCAGGAAACCGTGCTGGAAGAGTGCAAGGCGCACAGCGTCGATTTCCGGGAAGGTAACTTCGCCAAATCGAACTTCACGTATACCGATTTCCGCGACAGTCTCTTCAACAAGACCCAGCTCATCGGCGTGGATTTCAGCGAAGCCATGCATTACCTGATCAATGTCCAGGAGAACCCGGTGCGCGGTGGTCGGTTCACCCGCAGCGAGTCCTTTGGGCTATTGCATGGTCTGGATATCGAACTGGTCGATTAGTCCCGTCGTACGCTGGGCGCTCACGCGACGCGGGGCAATTGCCAACCGAAAGCCACGGCCGCCATGCGGACGGCGAAGCACACCAGGCAACCCAGTGCCGTGGCGACGGCGGGAGGCCATTGCAGCTTTCGGCATCCGATGACCACTGCCGCACCGAGCAGCGCTGCAGTGGCGTAGATATCCGCCATCAGGATCAGCGGCGTGCGAGTGAGTAGCAGATCGCGGATGACGCCCCCACCGCAGCCCGTCACGGCGCCCATCAGGATCGCGTTGATCGGGGTGATCCCGTAATCCCACGCTTTTTCCGCGCCCGTTGCGGCGAAGATGGCGAGCCCGGCGGCATCGAGTGTGAGTAGCACCATGGGCGGTGCGGCTGTCATGGGTGCGTGGAACGCAAAGGTCACCAGTCCTGCGGCGAAGGCGAGCGTCGGATAACGCCAGTCGCGAATGGCATTGGGTGGTGTGGCGCCGATCAGTACGTCGCGGACCACGCCACCGCCCAGCGCGACGATGAACGACAACACCAGCACGCCGAGCAGATCCAGTCCGCCGTGGATGGCAGCGATGGCGCCTTCGACCGCGAAAACCACCGTGCCGGCGAGATCGCCCGCGAGAACGACGTGTCGGCGGGTCACGGGTATCCATTGTGCGCTCATGTATCCGGTCCAAGCGGTGCCGCGCTCGCGTCCTGCAACCGCCCACGGCGCGGTGGTGCTGAGTGTTCGCTACAGCGCGGAGGCGCTCAGCGCACCGGCTTCGCCATGCGCATCAGGTCGGTGTCGAAGCCGTGCTTGCGATACAACTCCAGCGCGCGTTCGTTGCCGGGAAAGACCGCCAGCGTGACGAACTGGCAGCGGTGCTCCTTGGCCCACGTCTGTGCATGATCGAGCAGGAAGGCGCCGACCCCGGCACCCTCGTAACGCTCCGCCACGGCAATGTCCGAGATGTGGCAATTGTCGCGGTGAGTGAAGAAGTCCTTGGTCTTCTGCAGGTGGACGAAGCCCACCGCCTCGCCCTCGTCGTTCTCGGCGACGAAGATGTAGCTGTTCGACGGTTGCTCGTCGAGGTGCTTGACCAGGTCGGACTCGATGCCTTTCAAGCAGTCGGTGCGCGTGCGACCGTTGGGCAGCTTGAAGTCGACGAAACGGGGAATGAGGCCGAGGATGAACTCGTCGTCGTCGCTCTCGGCGAGACGGATCAGGAACGGAGAATCGCTCATCGTGTCGGTCACCGTCTCGGTCGCAGTTCCGGGCAGAGGCTTTTTTCTACACCTTCGGGCATGTCGAGGAAAGCCCCGCGAGGTCGTAAGTGTGATGGCCCCTATCCGAGCGCGGGCCGTTTCGTAGCCGATGGCTGCCGAAACGGCCCCACGAATCGCTCGCGTTTACAGCACCTCAGGGAGGCTCGCCACACCCGCTTCGATCGCTGCCTTGTGCATGTGAATGCGCGGCAGGATGCGGGCGAAGTAGAAGCTGGCGGTGTCGCGCTTGGCCTGCCGGCGTTCTGCTGAGAGGGAGGAACCCTCGGCGGCCAGCACGCTCTTCGCCCAGACATACGCCAGGCTGACGTAGCCCGAGAGATAGAGGTAATCCACGGCGGCGGCGCCCAGTTCCTCGGGGTTGGCCTGCGCGTTTTGCGCGATGGCCTGGGTGAGATCGCCCCAGGTCTTCGCCGCCACGGCCAGCGGTCCCACGAACGCGCGGAGCGTTTCGTTCGCCTGGTGAGCCTGGCAGAAGGCGGAGATCTCGCCGAGGAAATGCTTCAGGCCGGCGCCCTGCAACTGCATGATCTTGCGACCGAGCAGATCCAGCGCCTGGATCTGCGTGGTGCCCTCGTACAAGGTGATGATGCGGGCGTCGCGGACGAACTGCTCCATGCCGTGTTCGGCGATGTAGCCGTGGCCGCCGAAGATCTGCAGCGCTTCCTTGGTGCACTCCTGCGCGGCTTCGGTGAGCAGGCCCTTCGCGATCGGAATGAGGAACGACAGCAGTTCACCGGCTTCCTTGCGCGCCTGAGGATCGGTGGCGCGCGCTTCGATGTCGCTTTGCAGTGCGGCGTAGGCCGCGAGGACGCGGCCGCCTTCTACAAACGCGCGCTGGGTGAGCAGCATGCGGCGGACGTCCGGATGCACGGTGAGCGGGTCGGCCGGCTTCTCGGGCAGCTTCGGACCCGAGAGCGCACGCATCTGCAGGCGCTCTCGCGCGTAGTTCAGGCTGTTCTGCAAGGCGCGTTCGGAAACGGCCAGGCCCTGAATACCGACAGCCAGGCGCGCTGCATTCATCATGGTGAACATGGCGACCAGCCCCTTGTGCGGGGGACCGACCAGCCAACCTTCGGCCTCGTCGAAGTTCATGACACACGTAGCCGAGCCCTTGATGCCCATCTTGTGCTCGATGGCGCCCGCGGCGACGGTGTTCCGCTCGCCCATCGTGCCGTCCTTGTTCACCTTGAACTTGGGCACCACCAGCATCGAAATGCCGCGGCTGCCGGCCGGTGCGTCGGGCAAACGGGCCAGCACGAGGTGCACGATGTTCTCGGCGAAGTCGTGTTCGCCCGCGCTGATGAAGATCTTGGTGCCGGTGACCCGGTAGCTGCCATCTGCGTTCGGCTCGGCGCGCGTCTTCAACAGCCCGAGGTCCGAACCGGCCTGCGGCTCGGTGAGGCACATGGTGCCGGTCCAGCGACCTTCCACCAGCGGCTTCAAGAAGGTTTCCTGCTGCCACGCGTCACCGTGGTGCGCCAGCGCATCGGTAGCGCCATGCGACAGCAGCGGGTAGATGCCCCACGCCAGGTTGGCGGAGTCGATCATTTCCTTGGTCAGCGCTCCCAGCACGGCTGGCAACGCCTGGCCGCCGAACTGCTCGGGCGCGGTAAGTCCCGCCCAGCCGCCATCCACGTACTGACGATAGGCCTCCTTGAAGCCCTTCGGCGTGGTGACCGCCGCGGTGGCCTTGTCGTAATGGCAGCCTTCGGCGTCACCGGAGGCGTTCAGCGGTGCCAGTACCTGTTCGTTGAAACGTGCGGCTTCCTCGAGCACGGCGTCGAACAGGTCGCGGGTATGCGCTTCGCCGCCTTCGAGCTGGCCGAGCACGGCTTCGGCGCCGAGGACGTCGTAGAGCGCGAAGCGCATGTCGTCGAGAGGGGCTTTGTAGAGTGTCATGGAAGATCCTGGGGCGGTCGCACGGGACGGCGCGGTGAGAGGTCAGGGAGAGCGATACGTGTCGGGAATGCCGGGGACGGGCGAGAGCCAGTTCTTGCCGTGTACGGGGAAGGTCTGGGCCTTGTCTTCCTTTTCCGGCGTGGCGGTCACATGGCCGTCGATGCTGTACGGCAGGGCGCCTGCGCTGCCCTTGGCCGCGAGTGCCGCGAGCGCCTTCGACATCTCCGCCGTGGGCAGAAGGTCGATGGTGGCAACGTCGGCGGCGAAGGAGGGGATGTCCTGGTCGATCTTCGCGTCGAGCAGTACGGCGCCGAGATCGCCGACGCGCAGCGTGCCCTGGAAGGTGTCGAACGACATGCCGCCATAGCTGTTGTTGTGGACGCGCAGGGTCACGTGCCAGGTGCCCCCCGGCTTCGCCGACACTTCCTGCAGGGTCAGCGACGGCGGGAACACGCTCTTCTTGGCCGGCCCGCAGCCCGCGAGCAGGGCAACGCCGGTCACGAATACGGCACGAACGAGGGGATGGCGGACGATCGAGGTCATTCCGTTGGCTTCCGGCATGTCGAACACTCGTTTGATGGTAGCGCCGGGCGGCCGGTACGCGCGAGCCATGCGTTTCAAACGCGGTTCCCAAGCGGCAGGCAAGCAGGCATCATCGCGGATCATTCCATCATCACGATCACCCATGACCCGACGCATCGCCGCACGACGTTCGCCCATCCACGGAAATGGCGTCTTCGCCACCGCACCGATCAAGGCCGGTGAGGAAATCGTCGAGTACAAGGGTGACCGCATCACGCACGCGCAGGCCGACAAGCGTTACGGCGACGGCGGCGAGACCGGCCACACCTTCCTGTTCACGCTCAACGAGCGCTACATCGTCGATGGCAACAGCCATGGCAATGTCGCCCGCTGGATCAACCACGGCTGCGACCCGAACTGCCAGGCGCTGATCGAGGAAGCCGTGGAGGGCAAGCCGTCCAAGCATGACCGCGTGCTGATCGAAGCCATTCGCGATATCGCGCCGGGCGAAGAGCTCACCTACGACTACGGCATCACGCTCGACATGAAGCACACGGCGCGCCTCAAGAAGATCTGGGCCTGCCGCTGCGGCTCGCCCAAGTGCATCGGCACCATGTTGAAGCCGAAGCGCGCCAAGGCGGGCTGATCCCGTCTTCACGTTTGCCCATGCGGCGGCGACGGCACTGCGACATGTCGCTCATCTGCCGTCGCCCATCCTCGACCGGACATTCCCCCGAGGAGATTCCCCATGGCAAACGATCGACTTAAGGGCCGCCGCGTGGCGGTACTGGCTACCGACGGCTTCGAGCAATCGGAACTGACCGAGCCCAAGCGCCTGCTGGAAGAAGCGGGCGCGACGGTCGATGTGATCGCCCCCGGCGACGCTCAGCGGATCAAAGGCTGGAGCGGGAAGGATTGGGGCGAAGAGGTTCCCGTTGACGTCCAACTTGCCAAAGCCGATGCCAGCGGCTACGACGCCCTCGTGCTGCCGGGTGGCGTGATCAACCCGGACAAGCTGCGTACCGACGAGAAGGTGCTGGGCCTGGTGAAGACCTTCGCCGAGTCGGGCAAGCCGATCGCGGCCATCTGCCACGGTCCGTGGACGCTTATCAACGCCGGCCTGGTGAAGGACAAGAAGGTCACCTCGTGGCCCTCGCTCAAGCAGGATCTCTCCAACGCGGGTGCGCGCTGGGAAGATAGTCAGGTGGTGAAGGACGGCAACCTCATCACCAGCCGCAAGCCGGATGACATCCCGGCCTTCACGAATGCGTTGATCGACACGCTGGCAGCATAAGCCACCGGGTCCGTCATGGCGGCACGCATGCCGCCATGACGGCCGTGCCGACCCCCGGGCCTCAATCGTCTTCCACCGTGGGTTTCCACGCTTCCATCAGCTTCTTCTGCACGCCGGGCGGCACCGTGTCGTAGTGACTGAACGACATGGCGTAGCGTCCCTGCCCACCGGTCATGGCCTTGAGCTGGGTCGAGTAGTCCACCAGTTCGGCCAGGGGCACGCGGGCCTTGATGGCCGTCTCGCCGCCGCGTAGCGAATCGGTTCCCATGATCTGCGCACGTCGCGAGGCCAGACCGCCAGTCACGTCGCCGACATAGTGGTCGGGAATTGATACCTTCAGATCCACCACCGGCTCCAGTATCTGAGGCCGGGCACGCGAAACCGCATCCAGAAACGCCTTTCTCCCCGCGCTGATGAATGCGACTTCCTTGGAATCCACCGGATGGTGCTTGCCGTCGTGGACGACCACGCGCACGTCCTGTATCGGGTAGCCGGCGATGGCGCCGTGCTCCAACGCCTGGCGTACGCCTTTCTCGATGGCCGGCATGAATTGCCCTGGAATGACACCACCCTTGGTCTCGTCGGCGAAGACGAAGCCGGCGCCGCGTTCCAGCGGTTCCACACGCAAAAACACTTCGCCGAACTGCCCAGCGCCACCGGTCTGCTTCTTGTGTCGATGATGACCCTCGGCATCGGCGGCGATCGTTTCGCGGTAGGCGATCCGCGGCGGCCGTGTGACGACGTCGACGTCGTAGCGCGCTTTCATGCGATCGAGCATGAGTTTGAGATGCAGATCGGACAGCCCGCGCACCACGGTCTCGTTGAGTTCCTTGTGGTGTTCCACGCGGAAGCACGGATCTTCCTCGGCGAGCTTGGCGAGCGCCTGCGCCAGTTTCTGCTCCTGCCCCTTGTGCGCGGGTTCCAAGGCGAGGCCGTACATGGGCGCGGGAAACGGGGCGGGGTCGAGATGGATGCGGGCTTCGTCGGCCGCGTCGTGCAGCACGGCGTCGAAATGCACGTCGTCGACCTTCGCCACGGCGGCGATGTCGCCCGGCACGGCCTCGTCGATCTCGACGTGTTCACGCCCCTTGAGGCGGTACAGATGCGCCACCTTGAACGGCTTGCGTCCATCGTCGACGAAGAGTTGCGCATCCTTGCGGACGGTGCCCTGCCAGACGCGGAACACGCCCAGCTTGCCAACGAAGGGATCGTTGACGATCTTGAACACGTCGGCGACCACGTGCCGCTGCGCGTCGGCGGTCACCTCGAACGGCGTGCCGTCGTCACTGTGGAACGGCGGCGGGTTGACCTCGGTCGGGCAGGGCAGGATGCGTTCGACGAGATCGAGCAACTCGACGATGCCGACGCCTTCGCGTGCGCTGGTGAAGACGATCGGCACGAGGTGGCCGTCGCGCAGGCAGTGTTCCAATGCGCCGCGGAGTTCGGCCACGCTGAGCGCGGATTCGCCGGCATCGAGGTAGTGCTCCATGACCTCGTCGTCGATTTCCACGACTTGATCGATGATCTGCCGATGCGCTTCGCCGGGCGACGAGAAATCGGTGTCGCCCGCCGTTTGGAAGAACGTGTCGCGTATGGCGTGTCCTTTGGCCGCGGGCAGGTTGAGTGGCAGGCACTCGGTGCCGAACTCGTCGCGCAGCGCATTCACCAGTGCGGGCAGGTCCACACCTTCCGCATCGATCCGGTTGATGATGAGCACGCGCGCGAGGCCGCGTTCCTTCGCCAGCGCCATCATGCTGCGCGTGCCATGTTCGATGCCATTGGCCGCGTTCACCACGATGGCGACGGTGTCCGCGGCGGCGAGGGCGGCGAGTGCGGGTCCGCAGAAGTCGGCATACCCCGGCGTGTCGATCAGGTGGATGCGGTAACCGTTGCGCTCGATGGACGCGATCGATGCGTCTATCGAATGCCCCCGCGCCTTTTCCATGGGGTCGGTATCGGAAACGGTACTGCCTCGTTCGACGTTGCCCATGGCGGTCAATGCGCCGCCCGCGTGGAGCAGGGCTTCGAACAGGGTGGTTTTGCCGGCGCCGGCATGGCCGGCCAGGGCGAGGCTGCGGATACGTTCCGTGGATGGCGACACGATGCGACCCTCCTTCAGTGGAAGGGGACGCGTGGGGAACGCGAACGTCACGATCGGCGTCGCCCTCTCGCACGCCTCCCGGCGTAACGATGGCGGGCCGTCACGGTCGTCCGGGGTCCGGACGGTCATGGCGGTGGTCGGGCAAGGGCCCGGGCCAAGCCTTCTCCTTCCGAGCGTCGGAATCAAGAGGCGAGGGGAATCTTCCGGCACGCGCACGGTCTGAGCGCCGGGGCTTACGCTCCGTTTAGCGGAGCGCCGCTAAGCTTTCCGACTTTCTCACGCCCATGGGGGCCCTGCGCGCGTGCAATATCCTGGCAAGGCGCCACCGTCGTTCGTCGAACCCCACCGGCTGGAGCCGGACGCATCGCCGCGTCCGGCCGGGCTGGCGCCGATCGACGCGGCGACGATCGCTACCCTGCACGCGATAGGACGCCGTCCGCCACCCCGAGAGCGTGTGCGCCGCATCTTGGCGATGGTCGTGGCGATCATCCTGCACATTCTTCTGGTGCTGCTGGTTCGCTACGAGATGATGCCTCGCCCGCTCGTCGGCTACGCCTCGCCCGACGACCGCAACGACGTGCTCGAGGTCCGCTTCATCGAGCCGACCCGGTCCGCGCCGCCTGTCGAGGCGCCGCCTCCGCCGCCCGTCACCGAGCCGCCGCCGAAGGTCCGCTCGCCGGAGGCCACACGGCCCGAGCCGCGTCGTCCCAAGGAACCGCCGAAAGAGCAGGCGCCGACGCCCGCCGTCGCCGACACGCCGGCCCCACCGACCCAGCAGCCCGCGTTGTTCGGTACGGACGGCTCGATCGTGCTGCCGAAGCAAGGGGCAGGCTCGTCGACGACCCAGGCCGATTTCGTGGCACGCAAGCCGACCGACGACAGCGGAATCATGTCGCACAAGACCACGGTCACGTACACGCAGACCCGCTTCGAGAAGGATTGGGCGCCGCGCGACGAGAACGCACTCAACAAGGGGCTGCGCCGCGCGATCGAAAGCACCACGGTGAAGAAGACGATCGACCTGGGGCATGGCACGCGCATCAAGTGCGCCACCGTGTTCTTCGTGCTGCCGGTCGGCTGCGGTGGCGAGGACCCCTCGAAGGCTTCCAAGAAGGACGGCGACGTGCGGCTCAACATGGCGCCCGCGAATCCATTGGTGAAAGACCTCCCCGACCAGCCTCCGCCGCCGACCGAGGCGGCATGCATCGCTGCTTTCCGCGCCGACAAGCCGCTACCGCAGGGCTGCGCGTCCGACATCCCGCTCAAGGCGATGGATCAGGAGAACGCCGAGCGAGCGCGGCGCACGGGACAGTAGCCACCGTCACGGTCGCGATTGTGCGCGCGCGCCGCAGCATGGACACTACGCACGATGCCCAAGACCTTCCGACCGGACAGCGACCCAGCGATCGCTGCTAATGCGCTGCCCGTGTCCCCGCGGGAAGCCGCGATGCATGCGTTGGTCTACCGGCGTCGTCTTCGCGAGCGGCCGCGCGATCGCCTGCTGCGCGTCGCCGCGTGGGTGGGCACGATCCTCATCCACCTGGTTTTCCTGTTCGGCATGATCCTCGGGCCGGCCTACGACATCTTGCCCCCGCCGCCGTCGCCGCCCGACGAGAATGCGTTGCTGGTGCGGCTCATCGACAAGCCCCCGCCGCCGGTGCCGCCCGTGCGCGGCACGCCATCGAAGGCGCCCGTGGCGAAGACGCGCTGGAATACCCCGCACTCGAAGGCCAGCCGTGCGTCGAGCGGGTCGCACGCCAGTGCGGTGGCATCGGCGGCCAAGACGCCGCCGGCCATCGCCGTACCGGTGGCGCCGCCGCCGCGCGTGAAGCCTGACGTGAAATCCAAGGCGCCGCCGCCCAGCGTAGCGGCCGTGGCACAGCGCCCGCTGACCCAGCCCAAGGCGCCACCGCCCCAGCCGGACCTCGCCAAAGTACCCGTGCCGACGCAGGCGCCGCCCGATCTGGCGCTGGATACGCCCAAGCCGCAGGTCGTGCCACCGCGATTCCAGCCCGAGCCGGCGCGCAAGGCGCAGGTGGAAGGCACCGCGCCGATGCCGCCGCCCGCATCGCTGGCGCTTCCGGAAACGCCGGCCGCGCAGATGGCGGTGACGCCCACGCCGCCGACCATCACCGCGGAACGCACCACGCCCGTGCCCACCGCGGCGATCACGCTCGCGACGGTCCCGCGGCCGGAAGTCGAGGAATCCTCGGCACCGCCCACACCGCAGGACACGCCGCTGCCGGCCGTCGCGCCGGAGCCCAGCGCGCCGACGCCCGACCTGGCGATCGACAATCGCCCGGTCCCGCCCAAGGTCGCGGTGACGGTCGAAGCGGTGCACGCACCGGCCGTGGAAGCCGAGGCCGACCTCGCGGCTGTGCCGCTGCCCGACGCCACGGCCAAGCCGACCGTCTCGGCTCCAGCCGCCGACCGTCCCGCCCCGGCCATCCAGGCGCCTGCCGTCACGCCGGGAGAACTGCAACGTCCCGTCGCGGGTGCCGACGTCGCACCCGCGCCCCCCGGTCAGGCGCCGGGCGAGAACGCCGCAGGCCAGTCCACCGCGCAGAACCAGGCGGAACAGGGCAAGGCCGACACCGAACGCGCCAAGAGCACCGCGCAGGGCGCACCCGCCCAGCCGTTCGTGCCCGGCCAGACCACGGCTGAGGCGTCGGGCTCCAACACGCCGGGGGCCGCGGCGGAAAGCGGCAAGCCGGGTGCGGCCAAGGGGGTGGACGAAGGGCAGCGGTTGACCGGGGCGAATGGCACGTCGCAACGCGAGGATGGCGTTGCCGGCGGCCAAGGCGACAAGGCAGGGCAGGTGGGGGCGTACGTGGAACTGAAGCCCCACGGCAATCTCGTGCCGCAGTCCGGCGCCCGCGTGCACATCGACTACAAGGCCACACGCTTCGAAGGTGCCTGGACGCCGAAGGGCGAATCGTCGGTGGATACGGCGATCCGTCACGGCGTCGAGGCGGCCACCGTGAAACCGACGATCTCGCTGCCGCGCGGCATCCGTATCAACTGCGTGGCTGGACCGGGCAATACGGGCGGCGCCATGAAGGCGGTGTCGCTGTTCACGATCGGCTGCGGCGGCGATCCACCGGCCAAGCCGATCAATCAGGACGCCGTGGCGAAGAATCAGACGATGGCGCCCGCGAAGCCGCTGGCCGACAACCTGCCGCCCGCCAACAGCGCCAGCGTCGCGGCAGCACCGGTCGCTCTCGACAACACCGCGCTGTGTACGACGGCGCGCATTTCGGGCGGCCCGATGCCGCCGGGCTGCGAGGCCACCATCAAGGTGAACGTGCCGGCGCCTTCGCCAAGCTCGGGATCGTGGGTGCCCGCCAGCGACCAGTTCGGTCGCTGAGCCGGTTCACCCCAACCGGCGGATCTCCGTGCCGGCGATCAGGTCGTGCAGCGCGCGGCGACGGCGGTCGATCAGGCACGGAAGCAGCCACATGGCCCAACCGATCAGCGGCGCATAGAGTGCGACGCGCAGCGAGGTCAGCGGGTAGAGCGTCAGCAGCAGGAGCGGCAGGGCGGCAACGACCAGTCGCACGACGCCGCGCGGCCAGGTCACGGCACTGCCCTGGGCATCGGTGACACGGATGCGCCAGGGCCGCATGCCGAGCGTCTGTCCGCCACGCACCCAGGACACCAGGAAATACGCACCGACCACGAGCCCTTGCAGGGGGCGGTACCACGCGGCCAGTACCTGCCCGTGCTCGTCGATGAGCTTGCCGCCCGTGGCGAACTGCGCCAGCAGCCCGACCACCATCACGATGGCGACCACGGCGAGCGCGTCGTAGACGATGGCGGCGAAACGGCGCCAAGCGGGAGCAGGGTCGAGTGCGCTCATGCGTATCGGTCTGGGGAAGGCGGGTCATTATGCCCGGCCGCCGCGAGGCCCGGCACGACGCCAGATCTCGCGCTGCATCGCCGCGCTACGTTGTCCGTGCCGATTTGACGTTGCGTTGGGTTTCGACGCGAGCCAGACGCCGGCGTAGCTTGGCGAGACCCCGAAACGACCTGAAAGGAGCGCGGTCATGAGCCTTACCCTGCATTCCACTTTCCCCGAGCTGGATCAGCACATGCGCGCCTTCGACGGCGACGACAATGTGGGTGCCGCGGAATTCCAGCAGTTGCGCGACGATGCGGACAGGCATCTGGACGCGATTGCCACGGTCGATGCCAGTGGTTTCCGCGAGGCCGCCGATGGGCTGGCGGAAGCCATGCAGAAGCTGGCGCTCGCTGCGCGCAAGGCGAAGCTCTCACCGGAAGATCGCACGGCGCTCAAGACGGCCGCCGAGTATCAGATGGCCTACGTCGTGGCGGGCTACCAGTCGAGTCTCCAGCGACTTTGAGTGCGGCGCGCGGGTCGTGCGACCATCCTGCGCATGGCCCCTGTCGAATCCGTTCCCTGCGCCCAAGCGTCCGCCGATGACGTACGCCTGATCGAGCGCTTCATCGAGCGTATCTGGGCGGAAGACGGGCTTGCCGACCGCACGCTCGAGGCCTATCGGCGCGATCTCCAGCAGCTTGCTCGCTGGCTCGCCACGCGTGGGCGCACGCTGGCGAGTGCCGGGCGCGACGATCTTTCTGCGTACCACGGTAGCCAACCCGTTTCCGTGCGGAGCATGGCGCGGCGGCAGTCGGCCTTCCGCCGTTTCTACGCCCAGCTCGCGCGCGACGAAGGTCGCCGCGAAGATCCGACGCTGCTGATGCAGCGCCCGCGGATGCCGCGTGGTCTGCCGAAGGCGCTCGCCGAACGCGAGATCGAGGCGCTGCTCGTTGCGCCCGACATCACGACGCCGCTGGGCCTGCGCGATCGCGCGATGCTCGAATTGATGTACTCATCGGGCCTGCGCGTATCGGAACTCGTCGATTTGCCGTTGGCCGGACTCAATACGCGCCAAGGTGTGCTGCGCGTCACGGGCAAGGGCGGCAAGGATCGCCTCGTGCCGGTAGGCGAAGAGGCCCTGGCGCACGTGGAGGCCTATCTGCGCGACGCGCGCCCGTTGCTGGCCAAGGGTCACGGGCAGCCCGTCGCCCTGTTTCTGTCGCGGCGTGGCGACGCGATGAGTCGGCAGATGTTCTGGACGCTGGTGAAGCGCTACGCGATGCAGGTGGGTATTCCCGAGAAGCGGGTGTCGCCGCATGTGCTGCGGCATTCCTTCGCTACGCATCTTCTCAACCACGGCGCGGACCTGCGCGCCCTGCAGATGCTGCTCGGACACAGCGCGCTGAGCACCACGCAGATCTACACGCTGGTCGCAAAAGAGGGGCTGAAGCGCCTTCACGCCCAGCACCACCCGCGCGGCTGAGGCATGCCACAATCGGGAACCGAACGCCGGGGGCGTGTTCCAAGCACCCCGCGTTTTCCCCGGTCATCGATGGAGTCGTACCGATGTTGAAGAAAATCCTGCCGGCGATCCTTGCCGGTGCGTTCGCCATGACGGCCTGTGCTGCCGACGACCAGAAAGCCGTTCGCGACGCGATCGAGTCCCTCGGCCCGGGCATTCAGGTGGACAGCATCGGCCCGGCGCCGATGCCGGGCTTCTACCAGGTGGTGGCCTCGGGTCGCATGGTTTATGTCAGCGCCGACGGCCGTTACATGCTCAACGGCAACCTGATCGACCTCAAGTCGAAGACCGATCTCAGCGCCGCAAGCTGGGCCGCCACGCGCAAGGCTGCCCTGGCCAAGTTGCCGGCATCGCAGCGTCTGATCTACGCGCCGGCCAACCCGAAGCACACGGTCACCGTGTTCACCGATGTCGACTGCGGTTTCTGCCGCCAGCTGCACGCGCACATCGACGAGTTCAACAAGCAGGGGATTGCGGTCGAGTACGTGTTCTGGCCGCGCGAAGGCGTGAAGACCACGGCCGGCAACGATACGCCGTCGTACACCAAGGCGGTGTCCGTCTGGTGCAGTGCCGACCGCAAGAACGCCTTCAACGAGGCGATGAAGGGCGCCACCCCCAAGGCGGCGACGTGCGCGAACCCCGTGAAGGACGAATTCGAGCTGGGCGAACGCCTGGGCGTGAACGGCACCCCCACCATCGTGACCGAGAACGGTGACGTGGTCGGCGGCTACGTGACGCCCGCCCAGCTGCTTCAGGCCCTGGAAGCCCCCGCCGGCACTCCCCGTCGCGGCGGCTGATCCTGTTGTGAGGCCCTTTAGCGGCGAGAAGCCCACGGAGCGAATGTGGGAGCCGCTATAGCGGCGAGAAGCCCACGGAGCGGTGATGCGGTGAGGCAGCTCGCCTCGCCGCTATAGCGGCTCCCACAGGCAGATCGGCTCGCCGGCATGGCGGCTCCCACAGGGGTGGTGGGGCCCGCCCATGCTGCCGCGCAACATCATGTAGAATGGGCGTTTTCCTGCAGCGCCTTTTCCCCCGCATGATCGCACTCGACGGGCAGAGCGCCCTCTCGCCTTTTCGCCTCGAACGACTGAACGCCCACCTGGATGCCCTGCATCACGGGACGCGGGTGCAGGCCGCCTGGTTCACTTACTTCGTCGACGCCGACGTCCCGCCGGAAGGTGAGGCACGCACGCGTCTGCTTGCCGTGCTGGAGGCGAAGAGCGCCGGCCCGGAAGGCGCCACGTTCTGGGTCGTGCCGCGCCTGGGCACGATTTCGCCGTGGTCGAGCAAGGCCACCGACATCCTGCATGGCGCCGGCTTCGACGTGCGTCGCGTGGAGCGCGGCACCGCGTGGCGAGTCACCGGCATGCCGGCAGAAGATGACGCGTCCTACGCCGCGGTCATGGCAGCCTTCTGCGATCCGATGGTGCAGTCGCCGCTGGATTCGCTGGAGCAGGCGTCCGGCCTGTTCCTGGCGGGCGAGCCGGGTGCACTCGGTCGCATCGATCTGGGCAACGATGCCGTGGCCGCGCTGTCGGCGGCCAACGCGTCGCTGGGCCTCGCCCTCGCCGACGACGAGATCGACTACCTCGCCACGCGCTATGCGGAGATGGGCCGCGCGCCGACCGACGCCGAGCTGATGATGTTCGCGCAGGCGAACTCGGAGCATTGCCGGCACAAGGTCTTCAATGCCACGTGGACGCTCGATGGCGCTGAGCAGCCGGCGTCGCTGTTCGGCATGATCAAGAACACCCACCAGCATTCGCCCGCGCATACGCTCTCGGCGTATCACGACAACGCGGCGGTGATCGAAGGCTACGAGGGCCAGCGTTTCTTCGTCGACCCGAAGGACAGCGTGTTCCGCACGGTCGCGGAAGCTGCGCCGTATGCGATCAAGGTGGAAACGCACAATCACCCGACGGCGATCGCGCCGTGGCCGGGTGCCGCCACCGGTGCCGGTGGCGAGATCCGCGACGAAGGCGCGACGGGCCGCGGCGGCAAGCCCAAGGCCGGTCTCACCGGTTTCTCCGTCTCGCATCTGCGCATTCCCGGCCTTCCGCGCCCGTGGGAGAAGGATCGCCCGCTGCCGCCGCGCATGGCCTCGGCGTTCGAGATCATGCGTGACGGCCCGCTCGGCGCGGCCGCGTTCAACAACGAATTCGGTCGTCCCGCGCTCGGCGGTTACTTCCGTACGTTCGAGCAGGAAACAGGCGACAAGGGCGTGCGTCGCGGCTACGACAAGCCGATCATGATCGCAGGCGGCCTCGCCGCGATCCGCCCGGGACACGTCGACAAGCGCAAGCTGCGCGCGGGCGACAAGGTGATCGTGCTCGGCGGCCCGGCCATGCTCATCGGTCTGGGCGGTGGCGCCGCCTCGTCCGTGGCGTCGGGCACATCGAGCGCGGAGCTCGATTTCGCCTCGGTACAGCGCGACAACCCCGAGATGGAGCGCCGCTGTCAGCAGGTGATCGACGCGTGCTGGGCGCGCGGCGACGAGAACCCCATCGTCAGCATCCACGACGTGGGCGCGGGCGGTGTGTCCAATGCCATTCCCGAGATCCTCAACGACGCGGGCGTGGGCGGCATCATCGATCTCTCCAAGCTGCCGTGCGACGATCCGACGCTGTCGCCGATGCAGATCTGGAGCAACGAGTCGCAGGAGCGCTACGTGCTCGCGATCGGCAGCGAGAACCTGGCGCTGTTCGAGGAATTCTGCGCGCGCGAACGCTGCCCGTTCGCCGTCGTCGGCGAGGCGACCGACGAACCGCGCCTGCTGGTGCGTGACACGCGTCGCGACATCACCGTGATCGACCTGCGCATGGACGTGCTGTTCGGCAAGCCGCCGCGCATGCACCGCGACGCCGTGCGCGTGAAGCCGCGCGTGGACCTGGTGGCCGACCTGACCGGCATCGGCATGGACGAAGCGCTGATGCGCGTGCTGCGCCTGCCGGCGGTGGGCAGCAAGAGCTTCCTCATCACCATCGGCGACCGTACCGTCGGTGGCCTCAATGCGCGCGATCCGATGGTCGGTCCCTGGCAGGTGCCCGTGGCCGACGTGGCGGTCACGATGACCGACTTCGACGGCTACACCGGCGAAGCCATGGCGATGGCCGAGCGCGCTCCTGTCGCGCTGCTGTCCAGCGCCGACGCCGCACGCATGGCCGTGGGCGAAGCACTGACCAACCTCGCCGCCGCGTCGATCACGCTCGACGAAGTGCGCCTCTCGGCGAACTGGATGGCCGCCGTGAATCATCCGGGCGAAGACGCTGCGCTGTTCGATGCGGTGCGCGCCGTGGGCATGGAACTGTGCCCGTCGCTCGATATCTCGATTCCCGTGGGCAAGGACTCGCTGTCCATGCAGACGGTGTGGACCGACGAGAGCGGCAAGGCGCAGAAGACCGTGTCGCCGGTATCGCTGGTCATCACGGGCTTCGCCCGTGTGGACGACGTGCGTCGCACGCTCACGCCGCAATTGCGGCTCGATCGCGGCGACACCGATCTCTGGCTGATCGATCTCGGCGCGGGCCGCGATCGCCTCGGCGGTTCGGCGCTCACCCAGGTTTTCAATCGCGGGGGCGGCGTGCCGCCGGATCTCGACGATCCGAAGCGTCTGCGTGCGATGTTCGAGCTGATCCAGGAGGCCAACCGCGCCGGCCTGCTGCTGGCCTACCACGACCGTTCCGACGGCGGCGCCATCGTGACGCTGTTGGAAATGGCCTTCGCCGGTCGCTGCGGTCTTGAGCTGCGTCTGGACGGTTGGGCAGACGCAACGCTTCGCGCACTGTTCAACGAAGAACTCGGCGCTGTCGTGCAGGTGGCGTCGGCCAATCGCGAGGCCTTCGAGCAGTTGCTGGTCAAGTACAACCTGGCCGGCATGACCCACAACGTGGGCCGCCCGAAGGAAAAGCTTGGTATCAAGTTGCACCTCGGCGGCGAGACGCCGTTCAAGTGGAACTGGACCGAGCTGTTCCGCGCCTGGAATGAAACCAGCTACGCAATGCAGCGCCTGCGCGACAACCCGCAGAGCGCGGATCAGGAAAACGAGTGGCGCCTCGACGACGTCGATCCGGGCATCTCGCCGAAGCTCGTCTTCGATCCGACGGAGAATATCGCCGCGCCGTACATCGCCACGGGCGTGCGTCCGCGCGTGGCGATCCTGCGCGAGCAGGGCGTCAACGGCCAGGTGGAAATGGCGGCGGCATTCGATCGCGCCGGTTTCGAGGCGGTGGACGTCCATATGACCGACCTTGGCAGCGGTCGCCACCATCTCAAGGACTTCGTCGGCTTTGCCGCGTGCGGCGGGTTCTCCTATGGCGACGTGCTTGGCGCGGGCCGTGGATGGGCCACCTCCATTCTCTACAACGACGCGTTGCGCGAGCAGTTTGCCCGCTTCTTCGAGGATGGCAGTCGCTTCGCTCTGGGCGTGTGCAATGGTTGCCAGATGATGTCCGGCCTCAAGGACATCATTCCGGACGCGAAGCATTGGCCGCAGTTCCTGCGCAACCAGTCGGAGCAGTACGAGGCACGCCTTGCCACGCTCGAGATCCTCGACTCCGGCAGCATCTTCTTCCGCGGCATGGCCGGTTCGCGCATCCCGGTGGCGGTGGCGCACGGCGAAGGCCGCGTGCATTTCCCGAGCGTGTGCAGCCCGTCCAAGAGTCACGCCGCCGCGCGCTTCGTGGACAACCGCGGCAAGCCGACCGAGAGCTACCCGTTGAATCCGAACGGTTCGCCGGGTGGCCTGGCTGCCTTCACCGCGGCTGACGGGCGCGTCACGATCATGATGCCGCACCCCGAGCGCGTGTTCCGTACAGCGCAGTTGAGCTGGCATCCGGAGCAGTGGGGCGAGGATTCCCCCTGGATGCGGATGTTCCGCAACGCGCGCGCGTGGGTGGGCTGACGAGAGGCACCGCGCCGTGACCACCACGCCTGTCACCAGCATCGTCATCGTTCTTGCCGACAGCGGTCCGCTGACGCGCGAGTGCGTAGAGCACGCCCTGGCGAGCGACGTGCCGGTGAACGTCGTCGTCGTGGACAACGGGTCCACTGACGGTATCCCCGAGTCGCTCGATCGCGCCTACGCGGACGACGACCGGGTACGAATTGTCTACAACCGCGCCAACCTGGGCTTTGGCCCTGCGGTGAATCGTGGCGTCGCGCAATCGCGCGGTGCGCGCATCCTGGTGCTCAACCCGGACTGCCTCGTGCAGCCGGATACGATTCGGCGCATGGCCGCGCACATGGACGTCCATACGGGCATCGTGGGTGCCGTCGTCTGCGACGCCGAGGGACGGCCCGATCCGGCCTCGCGCCGTCGCGACCCCCTGCTGCGCCGTGCGCTCGCGACCAAGCTCGGTCGCGGCGGCGATGCCGGCATCGACATCGACGGTCCCATCCCCGGTGGCGCGGAGGAGGTGGAAATCGTTTCCGGCGCCATCATCCTGATGTCGCGCTCCGTCTTCGAGCGCCTGCGCGGTTTCGACGAAACGTTCTTCCTCCACTGCGAGGACATGGATCTTTGCCGTCGCGCGCGCGATGCGGGTTACAAGGTGCTGCTCGCGGGCGACGTGCGCGTGCTGCACGGGAAGGGCGGATCGAGCCGGCATCGGCCCGTGTTCGTCAGCCGGCACAAGCACCGCAGCATGTACCTGTGGTTCCGCCGGCACGATCCCGCCGCACGCAACGTATTCGTACGTATGCTGGTCTGGCTCGGCATCTGGTCGCATTTCCTGTTGAAGATCCCGGGGCAGTTGCTGCGGAAACGTCGATGAGCGACGGCCACCGCGGCGCCGGTCTCGCTACCCTCGGCCTGCTCGCCGTCACGGCCATTTGGGGCTCCACCTTCGCGTTGATCAAGGGCGTGGTCGGGCGGATGCCCGTGGCGGATTTCCTCGCGGTTCGGTTCGCCATGGCTGCCATCGCCATGGTGCTGCTGTTCGCGCTGCCGCTACGTCGGCTCGGTCGCGTGTCGTTGCTGCGCGGCCTGGCCCTGGGCGTGCTCTACGGCCTGGCGCAGTGGCTGCAGACGGAAGGACTGGCGCGCACGTCGCCCAGCGTCAGTGGCTTCGTCACCGGCATGTATGTGGTCATCACGCCGATCCTTTCGCTGCTGATCTTCCGTCAGCGCATGCCGTGGACCACATGGTTGGCCGTGCTGCTCGCCACGCTGGGCCTCGGCGTGCTCGCCCTGAGTGGTTTCTCAGTGGATGCGGGCGTGCTGCTGACGTTGGCATCGGCAGCGCTGTACGCGTTGCACATCGTGGGACTGGGTCACTGGTCCAAGCCCGGCGATGCGTTCGGCATGTCCGCGATCCAGATGGTCGGCATTGCCGCGGTCTGCCTGCTCATCACCTTGCCGCACGGCGGTCCGACCCTCCCGCCGGATGCGGCGGCTTGGATTTCGGTGCTCTACATGGCGCTGGTGGCGGGCGCGTTCGCCATGCTGGTGCAGACCTGGGCGCAGGCGCATATGCCGGCCACGCGAGCGGCCATCGTCATGACCACCGAGCCGGTATTCGCGGCGGGCTTCGCCGTGCTGCTCGGTGTGGACGTGCTCACGCCGCGCATGCTCGGCGGGGGCGCCTTGGTGCTGGCCGCCATGTACATGGTGGAACTGGCACCGCGTTTTCGTCGCCGCAAACCCGCGGAAGCGTTGCATCACGAGGTGTAGCGTCTCCACGATCCGCTTTCGGGCGCGGGGGTTCGTGGCCCGGCAAGTTGCGCTGCGTCATCGCCGCTACGCTCGCTGCCATTAGGATGGGCGGCGAACGGGACAGGGCGGACGAGCATGGCATCGAGGAAGGACGGGGCGAAGAACCTGCACGCGCAGGTGATCGAGGACATCGGTGAATCGATCGTCGGTGGCGTGCTCCAGCCCGGGGATGCGCTACTCGGGGAGGCCCAGCTCGCGACGCAGATGGCGGTGAGCCGAACGGTGCTGCGCGAGGCGTTGAAGGTGCTTGCTGCCAAAGGACTGATCGAAACGCGCCAGAAGACCGGCATGCGCGTGCGCGATCCGCGCTACTGGAATCACCTCGACCCCGATGTGCTGGCCTGGCGCTGCGCCGCCATGCCGACCGAGGATTTCGTGGAAAAGCTCGTCGAGATGCGCGGCATCATCGAGCCCGCGGCGGTGATGGCGGCGGCGCGGCGGCGGACGCCCGAGCAATTGGAGGCGATCGCCATGGCGTTGGAGGCGATGGAAGAAGCGCCCGACCTGGAAGCCTGGGCCGAGGCGGACCTGCGTTTTCACGAAGCGGTGTTGATGGCGACCAGCAATGAACTGCTCGGCTCGCTGTTCGCGGTGATCGAGACGGCGCTCGCCACGTTCTTCGTGATGTCGGCGAAGACGGCGCGTCACTTCAAGTACTCGCTGCCGCACCATCGCGCCGTCTACGAGGCGATCCGTCGTCGTCGTCCGAATGAAGCCGCGACGGCGATGCGGGCCATGATCGCCGACTCGCGCAGCAATATGCGCAAGGGACGCCGCTGATCGCCGCGGCATGTTCGCAGGGACGCTGCTTCTAGCAGCAGCGTCCGCCCGTGCCGCGATAGCGCGCTTCCTGGCGCTCGCGGAAGAACGCGTCGTAGCTGGGCACCGGGCGCTCCGGATGGTGTTCGCGCAGGTGCTTTACGTAGACGTCGTAATCGGGCACGCCGCAGCAGAGGCGGGCGGTTTGCACCGCCCACTTCCACAGCGAGCGCGGCCCTGCCGACAGGTTCGTGCTCATGCTGGCCTCCTTACGGCGTCACGCTCGACAGCGCGACGTACGGTTCCTCGTGCGCGGTCGGATGGTTGGCTCGCCAGGCGCGGACGATAGCGCGCAGCGAGAAGAACAGCATGGTCAGCACCAGCAGCATGAACAGGGCGGTGAGGGCCATGTCCACGCGGTTGTTGGTGATGATGCGCTGCATGTCGTCGGCGGTCTTGGCCGGCGCGAGGAGCTTGCCGGAGGCCATGGCATCGGCGTACTTCTGCGCGGCGGCGGTGAAGCTGATCTTGGCGTCGAAGATCTTCTGCCAGCCTGCGGTCAGCGTGCAGATCACCAGCCATGCGGCCGGCACGGCAGGCACGAGCACGTAGCGCTCACGCTTCAGTTTCACCGTCACGACCGTGGCGAGCATCAGCGCGATGGCGGCCAGCATCTGGTTGGCGATGCCGAACAACGGCCACAGCGTGTTGATGCCGCCCAGCGGATCGACGGCGCCTTGGTAGAGGAAGTAGCCCCACAGCCCCACGCAGATGACGGTGGCGACCACGTTGCCGATCCACGAGTCCGTCTTCTTCAGCGGTGCCCAGGCCATGCCGGCCAGTTCCTGGATCATGAAGCGTCCGACGCGCGTGCCGGCGTCGACGGTGGTCAGGATGAACAGGGCTTCGAACAGGATCGCGTAGTGATACCACAGGGCCATCATGCCCTCGCCGGGCATGATGCCGTGGAGCAATTGCGCCATGCCCACGGCCAGGGTGGGTGCGCCGCCGGCACGACCGAGGATCGTGCCCTCACCGATGTTGCGTGCCGTGTCGGTGAGTTCGGCCGGCGTGACCAGGAAACCCCAACTGCTGATCGTCTGCGCTGCCTGCTCGGCGGTGGTGCCCACGAGGGCGCCGGGGGAGTTCATGGCGAAGTACACGCCCGGATGCAGCGAAGCCGCGGCGATCAACGCCATGATCGCCACGAATGCCTCCATCAGCATGCCGCCGTAGCCGACCATGCGCGCTTCGCCTTCGTTGGCGAGCAGCTTCGGCGTGGTACCCGACGCGATGATCGAATGCCAGCCGGATACCGCACCGCAGGCGATGGTGATGAACAGGAACGGGAACAGGTTGCCGGCAAAGACCGGCCCCGTGCCATCGATGAACTTCGTGATCGCCGGCATCTGCAGCGTGGGTGCGGCGAGGAAGATCGCGAGCGCGAGCAGGGCGATCGTGCCGATCTTGAGGAACGTGGATAGGTAATCGCGCGGCGCGAGCAGCAGCCACACCGGCAATACCGAGGCGAAGAATCCATAGCCGATCAGCAGCCAGGCCAGCGCCTTTGCGTCGAAGTCGAACAGCGCGGCGAGGGCGGGCGTGTCGTTCACCGTCTTGCCGTACCAGATCGACGCAAGCAGAAGCACCAGGCCGATGAGCGAAACCTCAAGAATGCGGCCGGGGCGGATGTAGCGCAGGTACAGGCCCATCAGCAGCGCGATGGGAATCGTCGCGGCGACGGTGAAGGTGCCCCACGGGCTGTGTGTCAGCGCCTTGACCACGACCAGCGCCAGTACCGCCAGCACGATCATCATCAGCACCAGCACGCCTACCATGGCGATGACGCCTGGCACCTCACCCAGCTCTTCGCGCAGCATGTGACCGAGCGAGCGGCCGTCGCGGCGAAGCGACAGGCCGAGGATCATGAAGTCCTGCACGGCGCCTGCGAACACCACGCCGACGAGAATCCACAGCGTGCCCGGCAGGTAGCCCATCTGCGCGGCGAGCACCGGGCCCACGAGCGGTCCGGCGCCCGCGATCGCGGCGAAGTGGTGGCCGAAGACCACCCACCGATCCGTAGGTACGTAGTCGAGGCCGTCGTTGCGGAGCACGGACGGTGTGGCGCGCGAGGGGTCGAGTTGGAGCACACGGTTCGCGATCAGACGGCTGTAGAAGCGGTAGCCGATCAGGAAGACGGCAATGGATGCGGTCACCAGCCAGATGGCATTGATGGGCTCGCCCCGTCGGAGAGCGACGACGCCGAGGCACCAGGCCCCGACAATGGCGATGGCGGCCCACAGGATCTTGCCTGCGGGGCTCGGTTTTGGAATGGCACTGTGCATGGTTTGGAGCTCCCCTTGCGGATGCTCCAAGGGTCGTCCCCCGTGCCGGTGGGGGTCAATCGCTGCGATGGGTTTCCGGCATTAGCCATTGGTCGAATGGCGCATGCCGGATTGACGCTGTGGAGCACCCATATGAGGCTTGAGCCTGGGGGCGTCCGGCGCCATGCTGGGGTCTCCCCATTCCCCAGGGAACGACCATGATTCGCGAGATCCTCAAGATGGGCGACGAGCGCCTTCTGCGCATCGCCCCGCCCGTACCGGAGGCGATGATCGGCTCGGCCGAGCTCGACCAACTCATCGAGGACATGTTCGACACGATGCATGACGCCGGTGGTGTAGGCCTCGCTGCGCCCCAGATCGGGGTCGATCTGCAACTGGTGATCTTCGGCTTCGACAGCAGCGAGCGCTATCCGGACGCCCCGCCGGTGCCGCAGACGATTCTGCTCAATCCGGTCATCACGCCGCTCTCCCAAGACATGGAAGAGGGCTGGGAAGGCTGCCTTTCCGTGCCCGGCCTGCGCGGGGCGGTGAACCGCTACTCGCTGATCCGCTATCAGGGGGTGGACCCGAAGGGTCAGCCCATCGATCGCACCGCGGAAGGGTTCCACGCGCGCGTGGTCCAGCACGAATGCGACCATCTGATTGGACGTCTATACCCCTCGCGCATCACCGACTTCACGAAGTTCGGCTTTACCGACGTGCTGTTCCCCGGCATGGACATCGGGGACGACTGAGCCTGCGGCCGGCGCGGGTCACTCCGCGTCGGCCAGTGCCTCGATGATGACGAGCAGCGCCTTGCGGCGCTCCTTGGGCAGGCGACTGACCAGCCCGACGAGGCGGAGCTGTTCCCGCGAGTCGGCGCGGTAGAGGGCGGGGCTTTCGCGTACGCCCGTGGCACCGCTGGGCGAGCCGCGACCGGTGGCCAGCCATTCGAAGTTCACGCCGAACCGGGTCGCCATGTCGATCTGGCGTTCGAGTTCCGGGAGACCAAGGTCGCTGAGCCATTTCCGCGCGGTTTCCCGGCTGACGTCGAAAAGATCGGCCAGCTGGGTGATGCGCCCGCGGCCTTTCTTGACGCCAGCCATGTCCAGTGCGACATGCAGGCGCTGTGAAAAACCTCGGTTGATAGGTGGCATGACAACTCCGGTGAGACGCTAAGGCGCTTCGAGCCCGGTATTGTTCGATAGCGTGGAGCGGGAGCGTAAGCCTTTTGCAGTTGCCAAATCATGCAATTTGCGACTGCTTTTGAAATTATCGCTCACTGGCGGAAGCTGTTGACGAACTTTCTCATTTCTTCCGCCGCTCGATGTGCTAGGTCGGCGTAATCGGGGCCGGCGCTAGCGTAAAGGATGGCGCGCGAGGAAGAAATCATCAGACCGGTGCCATCGGCCGTCCGTCCGTGGGCCATGACCGCACCCACATCGCCGCCCTGAGCACCGATTCCCGGCACCAGCAAGGGCATGTCGCCGACTACTGCACGCACGCGGCCGAGTTCTTCCGGCCAGGTGGCGCCGGTTACCAGCGCGCAATTGCCGTTTTTGTTCCACTCGCGGGCGATGGTCTCGGCGACCCGCAGATAGAGCGGCTGGCCGCCGCAGTCGAGCGCCTGGAAATCCTTGCCGCCGGGGTTGGAGGTCCGGCAGAGCAGGATCACGCCCTTGTCGGCGTGTTCCAGAAAAGGCGCCACGGAGTCGTGGCCGAGGTACGGGTTCAAGGTGACGGCGTCGGCGTCGTAGCGGTCGAACGCCTCGCTGGCGTAATGCCTGGCCGTGGAGCCGATGTCGCCGCGCTTGGCATCGAGGATCACCGGGATGCCAGGGTGTTTATCGTGGATATGCGCGATCAGCCGCTCCAGCACGCCCTCGGCTCGCTGCGCGGCGAAGTGCGCGATCTGCGGTTTGAAGGCGCAAACGACGCCGGCCGTGGCATCGACGATGTCGCGGCAGAACGTGAAGATGCCTTCGGTGCCGGAGAGGCCTGCGGGCAACCGGCCGGGCTCCGGGTCCAGGCCGACGCACACGAGCGAGTCGTTGCGACGCCAGGCGTCCTTGAGGGCGGACATGAAGTTCATGGGGGTGACCTCCGTGGGGCGGTCTCCTGTAGGAGCCGCCATGGCGGCGAGGGACCAGCCCTCGCCGCATCATTGCTTCGTTGGCTTCTCGCCGCCATGGCGGCTCCCACAGTTCCGGGTCAGACCAGCTTCTTGTACTTCACGCGCTTCGGACCGGCCTCGTCGCCCAGGCGGCGCTTCTTGTCGGCTTCGTACTCGTTGTAGTTGCCGGGGAAGAACTCGACGTGCGAATCGCCTTCGAACGCGATGATGTGCGTGGCGATGCGGTCGAGGAACCAGCGGTCATGCGAGATGACCACCGCGCAGCCAGGGAACTCCAGCAAGGCATCTTCCAGCGCGCGCAGCGTTTCGACGTCCAGATCGTTCGACGGTTCGTCGAGCAGCAGCACGTTGCCGCCCTGCAGAAGAGTCTTCGCCATGTGCAGACGGCCACGCTCACCGCCGGACAACTGACCCACGATCTTCTGCTGGTCGGTGCCCTTGAAGTTGAAGCGGCCGATATAGGCACGCGACTGGATCTCGAAGTTGCCGATGGTGAGGATGTCCGAGCCGCCCGACACTTCCTGCCAGACGTTGTTCTTCGGGTCGAGCGCATCGCGCGACTGGTCGACGTAGGCCAGCTTGACCGTGTGGCCGAGCTTCACCTCGCCGCTGTCCGGGGTTTCCTTGCCCATGATCATCTTCATGAGCGTGGACTTACCGGCGCCGTTCGGACCGATCACGCCGACGATGGCGCCGGGCGGAATCTTGAACGACAGGTCTTCGATCAGCACGCGGTCGCCGAAGGACTTGGTGACGCTCTTGAACTCGATCACTTCCTGGCCCAGGCGCTCGCCCGGCGGGATGAAGATCTCGTTCGTTTCGTTACGGCGCTGGTACTCGACCGAGTTGAGTTCCTCGAATCGGTTGAGACGCGCCTTGCCCTTCGACTGGCGGCCCTTCGATGCGGAGCGCACCCATTCCAGTTCCTTCTGGATGGCCTTCTGGCGCGACTTCTCCTGCTGGGCTTCCTGCTTCAGGCGCTCGTCCTTCTGCACGAGCCACTCGGTGTAGTTGCCCTTCCAGGGAATGCCGCGGCCGCGATCCAGCTCGAGAATCCATTCGGCGGCGTTGTCGAGGAAGTAGCGGTCATGGGTGACCGCGACCACCGTGCCGGGGTAGTCGTGAAGGAAGGTTTCCAGCCAGTCCACCGATTCGGCGTCCAGATGGTTGGTGGGCTCGTCGAGGAGGAGCATGTCGGGCTTGGACAGCAACAGGCGGCACAGCGCCACGCGGCGTTTCTCGCCGCCCGACAGCGGCCCGATCTTGGCGTCCCATGGCGGCAGGCGCAGGGCGTCGGCCGCGACTTCCAGCTGGCGTTCCAGGGCGTGGGCATCGTTGGCGGCCAGAACGCCCTCAAGGCGTTCCTGCTCCTTCGCCAGGGCGTCGAAGTCGGCGCCTTCCTCGGCGTAGGCCGCGTAAACCTCTTCCAGCCGCTTCTGGGCGTCGAGCACTTCCGATACGCCTTCCTCGACGGCTTCGCGGACGGTCTTCTCCGGGTCGAGATCCGGCTCCTGCGCGAGGTAGCCGATCTTGGTGCCGGGGTTGGCGCGGGCTTCGCCCTGGAAGTCCTTGTCGACGCCGGCCATGATCCGCAGCACCGTGGACTTGCCCGCGCCGTTCAGGCCGAGCAGGCCGATCTTGGCGCCGGGGAAGAACGACAGCGAGATGTCCTTGATGATCTGGCGCTTCGGGGGGACGATCTTGCTCACCCCGTTCATGGTGTAGATGTATTGCATGGACGCTCCGAGGGGATGGGACGCGCGCCGGCGCCGCGCGCCGATGGGCAAAAGCCAATTATAGCGGGTTGACGGCGCCGTCCTGCAGGGTCGTCACTTTCGCCGGTTGGCCGCTATGTAGCGACGGATGTACTCGTCATTGGCTCCGGAGTAGTACCAGCACGGAATCCGGGCGAACAGGCTGTCCTTCATGTTCGTGATGCACCAGAAACGATCCTCGGCGGCCTCGTGGGTGGCGCCAAAAAGGTGGCCCATTTCGTGGGCGAAGACATGCCGGTGCCCCCGGTTGCTCACGATCGACACCCCGAATTTCTCCACCGCGGCCCCCAGCCTGTTCGACGGCCAGTTGGCCGGCGGCCGGTCCACGAACAGGACGAATTTCGTCAGGCGGGTGATGGCCGCGCCCTCGGATCGGGCGAATTTCGCGCCGCGCTGGGCTATGTCCAGCATGCGCTCGAAGTCTTGGCCCTCGTCGTAGTTCAGGTCGGTGATCCCCGGCACGTGGTCGCGCACGCTCACTCGAACCGGCATGCCCGGCTTGATGGTCTTTTCCATGTCCTTGATCCACCAGTCGACGTAGCGGTTCAGGAACTTGGCGTGGTCATTTTCGCCCGCGGTGTCGTGCAGGAAGATCCAGATGTGGATCGCGTCTTCGGGCGCGGCGTCGGCATCCGACTCGAATACGGTGTACGCGGTCGCGTTCGTCAGAGCGACCGGGGCCGGCAGGGCTTCGCCGGTTGCAGGGAGCGCATCGGTTGCGTCGGCGAGCGTCATGACGGGCTCATGTTCATCGGCCCCGACGAGGTCCAGACCCGTGTCGGTGCGCACGATCAGCGCCGGCCGGCCATTCACCGTCGCTTCGAAGAGCCTGGCGGAACCGCCTTGCGGGGTATCGATCTGGCTGTACAGGCGCTGTGTGACGGTCGCGCACCGCTGGCCGCTCTTGGACGTCGGCAGGCACACGCGCGTCGGCAGCCCCCTGGCTATCTGGGCGTCGAAGGACGCCAGGTCGTCTGCGGAGGCGTGAGCGGTCGGTGAGCCAGTGGCGAATGACAGGCACAGGGCGGTGGCGAGGATGCTATTGCGGAGCTTCACGGTCGAATCCTTTCGATGTCGGACCCCATCGGTCCGGCGGCGAACCTTACCCAGGGTCGAGGGCGAAGCCCGTAGGGCCTTCCTGTTCGTGCCTGTGGGCGGCCGCCGCTGCGTGGTCGGCCCAGGGCGGTGAGAAACCCCGGCAGTGGCCGTAAACCCCGCTGCACGCTACACTTTCGGTCTTCTTTCCCCACCCGTTCCCACGAGGTCGAGATGTTCCCGAAGGATGCAACGATCGCCGGCTACGACGACGAACTCGCCAAGGCCATCGCCGACGAGTCCCGTCGCCAGGAAGATCACGTCGAGCTGATCGCCTCGGAGAACTACGCAAGCCCGCGCGTGATGGAGGCCCAGGGGTCTTCGCTCACGAACAAGTACGCCGAGGGCTACCCGGGCAAGCGTTACTACGGCGGTTGCGAATTCGTGGACGTCGCCGAGCGGCTGGCCATCGAACGCCTCAAGAAACTGTTTGGCGCCGACTACGCAAACGTCCAGCCGCATTCCGGTTCGCAGGCGAACCAGGCGGTCTACTTCGCGTTGCTGCAGCCGGGCGACACGATCCTGGGCATGAGCCTCGCGCACGGCGGCCATCTCACCCACGGCGCCAAGGTCAATCTCTCCGGCAAGATCTTCAACGCCGTGCAGTACGGCATCGATCCCGACACCGGTCTGGTGAACTACGACGAAGTCGAGCGACTGGCGGTCGAGCACAAGCCGAAGATGATCGTGGCAGGCTTCTCCGCGTATTCGCAGGTGCTCGACTGGGCGCGTTTTCGCACCATTGCCGACAAGGTCGGTGCCTATCTGTTCGTGGACATGGCGCACATCGCCGGTCTCGTCGCTGCGGGCGTGTATCCGAACCCCATCGACCACGCGCACGTCGTCACCTCCACCACGCACAAGACGCTGCGCGGCCCGCGCGGCGGCATCATCGTCGCGAAGGGGCTGGGCGAAGAACTCGAGAAGAAAATGCAGTCGGTGGTCTTCCCGGGTATCCAGGGCGGCCCGTTGATGCACGTGATCGCCGCCAAGGCTGTCGCCTTCAAGGAAGCGCTGGAGCCGGCGTTCACCGAGTACCAGAAGCAGGTGGTGAAGAACGCGAAGGCCATGGCCAAGACGCTGATGGATCGTGGCTACAAGATCGTTTCCGGCGGCACCGAAAACCACCTGATGCTGATCGACCTCATCGGCCGCGACGTCACCGGCAAGGACGCGGAAGCGGCGCTCGGCAAGGCACACATCACCGTGAACAAGAACGCGGTTCCCAACGACCCGCGCTCGCCCTTCGTGACCTCCGGCCTGCGCGTCGGTACGCCTGCGATCACCACGCGCGGCTACAAGGAAGCCGACACGGTGGAACTTGCACACTGGATCTGCGACGTGCTCGATGCGCCGGGCGACGAAAGCGTGATCGCCGCGGTGCGCGAGAAGGTGACCGCACAGTGCGCCAAGTTCCCGGTGTACGGCTGATCGATGCACTGTCCGTTCTGCCAGCATGAAGACACGCGCGTGATCGACTCCCGTCTTACAGAAGACGGGAGCACGGTGCGTCGGCGTCGTGAATGCCCGCAGTGCGGCGAGCGCTTCAACACGTTCGAAACCGCCGAACTGAAACTGCCCACGGTGGTGAAGTCGGGCGACCGTCGCGAACCGTTCGACGAACATAAGCTGCGCGTGAGCTTCGAGCGCGCTCTGCAGAAGCGGCCGGTGGCGAGCGACGCGGTGGATACGGCCGTGCGCGCCGTCACCAACGACCTGCGTCGCAGCGGCGAGCGCGAGGTGCCCTCGCGCCAGGTCGGCGAGCTGGTGATGCGCGAGCTGAAGAAGCTCGACCAGGTGGCCTACGTGCGATTCGCGTCGGTCTATCGACGCTTCGAGGACGTCCATGCGTTCCGCGAGGAGATCGAGAAGCTGGAGCGCGACCTGCCGTCGCTGGAGGGCCTCCAACTGCCTCTGCTGGAAGCGGCACGGCGCGGCCGCAAGCCCTGATGTCCCGCCCATTCTTTCCCGCCATGGACCATGTCCATATGGCGCATGCGTTGCGTCTTGCTGCGCGCGGACTGCATACCACCCAACCGAATCCCCGCGTCGGCTGCGTCATTGCTCGTGGCGATACGGTGCTTGGTACCGGCTGGCACCAGCGTGCCGGTGAGCCGCATGCGGAGGTGTACGCGTTACGTGAAGCGGGGGACACGGCGCGCGGTGCCACCGCCTACGTGACGCTCGAGCCTTGCGCACACTTCGGTCGCACGCCGCCTTGTGCCGATGCGTTGATCGCTGCTGGCGTGGGGCGTGTGGTGATCGCGCACGAAGACCCGTTCGACAAGGTGGCCGGCGCCGGCATCGAGAAGCTTCGCGCTGCGGGTATCGGGGTGCAGGTGGGCCTGATGCGCGACGCGGCGCACGAGCTGAACATCGGCTTCTTCAGCCGTATCCAGCGCGGTCGCCCCTGGGTACGCGTGAAGCTCGCGATGAGTCTCGATGGTCGCACCGCGCTCGCGGACGGCGCGTCGAAGTGGATCACGGGCGAAGCCGCGCGTGCCGACGTACAGCGCTGGCGCGCACGGGCCTCGGCCATTCTCTCGGCGAGTGGCACGGTACTGGCGGACGATCCGCACCTGTCCGTGCGCCTGCCGGACAACGAGCCCTACGTGCCGCCGCTGCGCGTGGTTCTCGATACCTCGCTGCGCACGCCGGCAAATGCGAAGGTCCTCGACGATGCGGCGCCGAGCGTGCTGTTGCACGCGCCGGATGTGGCAGTGCCCGCCTCGCTTGCTAATGTCGCGCATGCGTCCATTCGTCGTGGCGACGACGGTAGATTGGACCTGCGCGCCGCGCTGCACTGGCTCGCGCAACGCGACGTCAATGAAGTGCACGTGGAAGCCGGTCCGGTGCTGTGCGGCGCGCTGCTGGCGGCCGGGCTGGCCGACGAACTGCTCGTCTACGTGGCGCCGATCCTGCTCGGTCATACGGGCCGCCCGATGCTCACCCTGCCGCCGCTGGACGACATGGCGTCGCGCTGGAAGCTCGACACGGTGGACCGCCGCCAGGTCGGCGACGACACGCGCCTGCAATTGCGCCCGGCTGCCGCGAAGCACGAGGCGGCGTGAACGGGCGCCTCGCCCACGTTCGCTGGGGCATCGTCGGTTGCGGCGCGGTCACCGAGGTCAAGAGCGGTCCTGCCTTTTCGAAAGTCCCCGATTCGTCGCTCGTCGCGGTGATGCGTCGCGATGGCGCCAAGGCGAAGGATTACGCGCAGCGCCATGGTGTACCGCGCTGGTACGACGATGCGGCTGCATTGATCCACGATCCCGAGGTGGATGCGGTGTACGTCGCCACGCCGCCGTCCAGTCATCGCGAATATGCCTTGATGGCGATCGCCGCCGGCAAGCCCGTCTACGTCGAGAAGCCGATGGCGCTCGATCACGCCGAATGCGAGGACATCATCGCTGCAGGCGAAGCGGCGGGCGTGCCGGTCTTCGTGGCCTACTATCGGCGCATGCTGCCGCGCTTCCGGCGCATCGCGGAACTGCTGGCGGACGGCACGATCGGCACACCGCGGCTCGTCCAGGTGCTGCTGCACCATCCGCTGGAGGCGCGTTATCGCGATCCGGCCAACTTGCCGTGGACGGTGCTTCCGGAGATATCCGGTGGCGGCATCTTCGTCGACATCGGCTGCCACACGCTGGATATCCTCGATTTCCTGCTCGGCCCCATCGTGGAGGCGCGCGGCATGGTCTCCCATCAGATGGACGTCTATCCGGCCGAGGACTCCGTGGCGATGGCGTTCCGTTTCGGCAGTGGCGTGCTGGGTACGGGTCTCTGGCAGTTCGGTGCGGACCGTCGCGAAGACCGCGTCGAGATCGTGGGCGACCGCGGGCGGCTGGTCTTTGCCACCTTCGGCGATGGCCCGATCCGCGTCGACGCAGCCAACCGGCAGGAAACCATCCCCATCCCGAATCCCGAACATATCCAGCAACCGCTCATCGAGAGCATCGTGGCCGAGTTGACCGGGAAGGGCCGCTGCCCGTCCACGGCACGCAGCGGCGCGCGCACCAGTTGGGTGATGGATCAGGTGCTTCGTTCCGGTCATCGGCCGTAACGCCGCGTCCAGCCTGTGCCGGCCGGCCGAGGGTGCCGACGCAGGCGTGGTATTCTTGCGCGGCTGGTTTCCCAGGAAGCCGGCCCTCCACAGCGTCTTCAGGGCGGGGTGAGACTCCCCACCGGCGGTAGGTTCCGCGAGGAACGAGCCCGCGAGCGCTCCCGGCCCTTGTCGGGAGGTCAGCAGATCCGGTGCGATGCCGGAGCCGACGGTCACAGTCCGGATGAAAGAAGACGGCGTACGTTCGCTTCCCCAAGCGGGCGTCGCCATGCCTTGGGGCGTTTTTCGCTCACTACTGCGGGAAACGTTTCATGAAAGAACAGCACCAGCGCCATGGCGCCTTCCTCCAGGGAGGCCACTGACATGTTCACCGGCATCATTCAGGCGGTCGGACGCATCGCCCGGCTCGAGCCGCGCGGTGGCGACGTTCGCCTCACCGTGGACACCGCCGATCTCGACATGGCCGACGTCGCTCTTGGCGACAGCATCGCGGTGTCCGGCGTGTGCCTCACCGTGATCTCGTTCGACGCATCGCACTTCGCCGCCGACGTTTCCAACGAGACCCTGGCGCACACCACGCTCGGCAAGCACAAGGCGGGCGATCCGGTGAATCTCGAAAAGGCCTTGCGCCTGGCCGATCGACTCGGCGGTCACCTCGTTTCCGGTCACGTCGACGGCACCGGCAAGGTCGTCTCGGTGCTGCCCGACGCGCGCTCGCAGCGCTGGACGTTCGAAGTCCCCGCGGACCTCGCGCGCTACATCGCGCACAAGGGCTCGGTCTGCATCGATGGCACCAGCCTCACGGTGAATGAAGTCGACGGTCAACGTTTCGGCGTCAACCTTATCCCCCATACCGTGGCACATACGGTATTCGCCGCACGGCGCGCGGGCGATGCGGTGAACATCGAAGTGGACGTCGTTGCCCGCTACGTCGAACGCCTGCTCGCCGCTGGCGGCGGCCCGCGCCTCGACGAGGCTTTCCTGAAACAGCACGGCTTCGCCTGAGCGGACATTCTTCCATGCCTTTCCATACCATCCCCGAGATCGTCGAGGACCTGCGCAACGGGCGCATGGTCGTGATCCTCGACGACGAAGACCGCGAGAACGAAGGCGACATCGTGATGGCGGCCGAGAAAGTGCGGCCGGAAGACGTCAACTTCATGGTGCGCGAAGCGCGCGGTCTGCTCTGCCTCACGCTGACGGAACAGCGCACCCGCCAGCTCGGCCTGAAGCCCATGGTCAGCGACAACAACTCGCCGTACCACACCAACTTCACCGTCTCGATCGAAGCCGCCGAAGGCGTCACCACGGGCATCTCGGCGCACGATCGCGCGCGCACCGTGCAGGTCGCCGTCGCGAAGGATGCCCAGCCGGCCGACATCACGATGCCGGGCCACGTCTTTCCGCTGACGGCGCAGCCGGGCGGCGTGCTCACTCGCGCCGGTCATACGGAAGCGGGTTGCGATCTCGCTGCGCTGGCCGGTCTCGAACCGGCGTCGGTATTGATCGAGATTCTCCACGACGACGGTTCGATGGCCCGCCGTCCGGAACTCGAAGTGTTCGCGGCGAAGCACGGCTTGAAGATCGGCACGATCGCCGACCTGATTCGCTATCGCCTCGAAACGGAAAAGACCGTGACGCGGGTTTTCGAGGACCACGTGGATACCGAATTCGGTCCGTTCCGGCTGGTTGCCTTCCGCGACGCGATCCGCCACGGCCTTCACTTCGCCCTGGTGCGCGGCGACGTTTTGAACGGCGAACCGGTGCTGACCCGCGTCCACATGCGCAATACGTTGTCCGATGTGCTGCATCTGAAGCGCGACGATCTCGGCCAGACCGTGACCGACGCGCTGCGCCGCATCGACGCGGAAGATCGCGGCGTGCTGCTGGTGCTGTCGGGCGACGACACGGCCGAGGCGCTGCTGGGGCGGCTGAAACAGGAGAGCGCACCCATGCCTGCGCCCAAGGACGACCAGGAATGGCGTCAGCTTGGCCTCGGCGCACAGATCCTCGCCGACCTGGGCGTGACGCGCCTGCGCGTGATGGGCACGCCACGCAAGTTCGTCGGCATTGCCGGCTTCGGCCTTGAAGTGGTGGAGCAGGTCGCGGGATGAGTTCCATGCCCAGCTACGACATCCGCCTGATTGCGCCCTCCGGCTACCCGCACAACCCCGAGGCCATGCATCGCGGCATCGCCCGGCTCGAGGCGGCCGGTCATCGCGTGAGCGGCAAGGCCGTGCTCGACCGTCGCGAGCTGCGTTTCGCTGGCAGCGATGCCGAGCGTGCCGCCGACTTCACGGCGTTGTGCGATGCCTCGCACCCGCTGCCTGACATCGTGCTCGCCGTTCGCGGTGGCTACGGCGCGCACCCGCTGTTGCCGATGCTCGATTACGCCGCGCTAGGCGATCGGTTGCGCGATGCGCCGGTCTCGCTCGTGGGGCACAGCGATTTCACCGCGCTGCAGTGTGCGCTGTATGCGAAGAGCGGCATCGTGACCTTCGGCGGCCCCATGCTTGGTCCCGACTTCGGCGCGCCCGAGCTTGATGCGCTCACTTGGGCGCACTTCTGGCGCACCCTCGGCCAGGACGAAGGTGCGGCCGAGTGGGCGACACCCGAAACGGCGGACCTGAGCGCCGAGGGCACGCTGTGGGGTGGCAACCTCGCGATGCTCGGCGGCCTCGTCGGTTCCCCCTATTTCCCCGCGATCGACGGCGGGCTGCTGTTCATCGAGGACATCGCCGAGCCGCCCTACCGCGTCGAACGCATGCTCTACCACCTGCTGCATGCAGGCGTGCTCGGTCGGCAGAAGGCTTTGCTGGTGGGCGATTTCACGGGGTATCGGGTGGCCGAGTACGACAACGGCTACGACGTGGACATCGCCCTCGATCGCATCGCCCAGGCGGCCGGCATTCCCCTGGTACGCGGCCTGCCGTTCGGCCACGGCCCCGCCAAGTTCACCTTGCCGTTTGGCGCCGAAGCCCGCCTTTCCGTCGCCGACGGCCAGGCCGTCCTGCGCTTCAGCGGCCACCCCAGGCCGAAAACCCCGTAAAATACCCGGTCGCGCGGCGGCCGATTCGCCACAGGACTTTCCCAGCATGAAGATCATCGAAGGCGATTTCGCCACTCCCAAGGGCCGCTTCGCGATCGTCGCGGGCCGTTTCAACGCGTTCGTCGTCGAGCCCCTGGTCCAGGGTGCGCGCGACGCGCTGGTCCGCCACGGTGTGAAGGACGACGCGATCGACCTCATCCGCGTACCGGGTGCCTGGGAAATCGCGCAGGCGGCGTACAAGGTTGCGAACAACGGCGGTTACGCTGCCGTGATCGGCCTCGGCGCGGTCATCCGTGGCTCGACGCCGCACTTCGACTACGTGGCCGGTGAAGCCGCGAAGGGCCTCGGCCAGGCCGCCTACGTCTCCGGCGTACCGGTGTGCTTCGGTGTGCTCACCACCGACAGCATCGAGCAGGCGATCGAGCGGGCCGGCACCAAGGCCGGCAACAAGGGTGCCGACGCCGCCATGGTCGCCATCGAAATGGTCAACCTCTACGCGAAGCTCGGCGTATGAACACGCCTCCTCACGGTATCGACCTGGCCGCGCGCTCGCGCGCCCGTCGCCGTGCCCTCCAGGCGCTGTATGCCTGGCAGGTCGGCGGCAGCAAGATGACCGGCGTGATCGATCAGTTCCGCCACGAGCAGGACATGGAAGTGGCCGACCTCGAATACTTCGAGGACATCCTGCGTGGCGTGGAACAGCACGTGCAGGAGCTCGACGACGGCATCAAACCGTTCGTCGATCGCGAAGTGGAGCAGATCGATCCCATCGAGCGTGCCGCGCTGCGCATGGGCGCCTACGAGTTGAAGTACCGCCCGGACGTGCCGTACCGCGTCGTCATCAACGAAGCCGTGGAAGCCACCAGGCGCTTCGGTGCCGATCATGGCCACAGCTACGTGAATGGTGTGCTCGACAAACTCGCGACACATTGGCGTACGGCCGAGAAGCGATCCTGACCGAGGACGACGTCGGGTCGGCTCGCTGAGCCCTCCCGACTCCCCGGGCGCCGCGACCCCGCGCGCTTTCTTCGCCAAGGACACCGCATGGAATTCGACCTGATCGACCGCATTCGCCGGCATACGGAAGTCAATCGCGACGATGTGGTGAAAGGCATAGGCGACGACGCCGCCGTGGTCGCCGTGCCGGCCGGTCGCGAACTCGCCATCGCCGTCGACACCCTCGTCGAGGGCGTTCATTTCCCGGCCGGTACCGCCGCCGCCGATATCGGCTGGAAGGCGTTGGCCGTCAATCTTTCCGATCTTGCCGCCATGGGTGCCACGCCCGCCTGGGCCTTGCTCGCGCTCACGACGCCGGATGCCGACGCGGCCTTTTTCGATGGTCTGGCGTGTGGCTTCGCCGAGTTGGCGACCCCGTATCGCCTCGCGCTGATCGGTGGCGATACCACCCGCGGTCCCCTGACCGTGACAGTCGCCGTGCATGGCTTCACCGCGCCAGGCGAAGCGCTGCTGCGCTCGGGCGCACGCGTGGGCGACGTGGTGATGGTGACGGGCACGCTGGGCGATGCGGCCGCTGGGTTGCGTTGTCTCGCCGAGGCCGATGTGTCGCCGTATGCCGCGCTCGTCGAACGGCTCAATCGGCCGACCCCGCGTGTCTCCGCGGGGCAGGCGCTGCGTGGTCTCGCCACCGCGTGCATCGACGTGTCGGACGGGCTCGTTGCCGACCTCGGGCATATCTGCGCCGCCAGCGGTGTCGGCGTCGACGTGGAGGCGGCCATGCTGCCCCGCTCGTCCGCGTTGCTCACGCACTTTGCCGACGCCGATGCCCTGGATTTCGCGCTGGGCGGCGGCGATGACTACGAACTCTGTTTTACCGTGCCCGCCGATCTCGCGGGTGAAGCGGGTGCCACGCTCGCGCGCCTCGGCTGCGGCGCCACTCGGATTGGTCGCGTGGTCGAAGGCGCCGGCGTGCGTGTGTTGGACGAGCACGGTCAGGTCTACGAACCGGCACGCGCCGGCTGGAACCACTTCGCCGCATGAGCACGAAATACGTCCTCGACCCAGCCGATCGGCGTCGCTTGCTCGCATCGCCGGCCGGATGGCTCGCCTGCGGATTCGGCTCGGGCCTCACGCCCAAGGCTCAGGGCACGTTCGGTTCACTCGCGGCGCTGCTGCCGTGGTGCCTGCTGCGCGACCTCAGCGTTCCCGCGTGGCTTGGCGTCATCGTGCTCTCCTTCGCCATCGGCGTATGGGCGTGCGACGTGGCCGGGCGCATCCTCGGTGTGGCGGACCACCGCAGCCTCGTCTGGGATGAATTCGTCGGCCAATGGATCGCCTTGCTGCCGGCGCTGCTCGCGCCGTGGTGGGCGGTGCTTGCGGGCTTCGTGTTGTTTCGCCTCTTCGATGTCTGGAAACCATGGCCGATCGGCTGGTTCGATCGTCGCGTGAAAGGCGGTTTCGGCGTCATGCTCGATGACGCGATCGCTGGCCTCTTTGCCGCCATCGTGCTGTTCCTCGTCCTCCGTCTCGCCACCTGAGGGAATCCATGGAATATCGCCGCCTCGGTTCGACCGGCCTCAAGGTCTCCGCACTGTCCTACGGTGCATGGGTCACGTTCGGCCGCCAGGTAGGACGATCCCAGGCACGCGAACTGATCGCGCTCGCCTACGACCATGGCATCAACTTCTTCGATAACGCCGAAACCTACAACGCAGGCGAAGCGGAGCGGCTGATGGGCGACGTGATCGCCGACCTGCGCCTGCCGCGCGACGCGTACTGCGTATCGAGCAAGGTTTATTTCGGCGCCGTGGAAAACCCGAAGCCGACGCAGCGCGGCCTGTCGCGCAAGCACGTGTTCGATGCCTGCCATCAGGCGCTCGAACGCCTGCGCGTCGACTACCTGGACATGTACTTCTGCCATCGCCCCGATCCCGATACGCCGGTGGCGGAAACCGTGGCGGCGATGGACACCCTCGTGCGCCAGGGCAAGGTGCTCTACTGGGGCACCAGCGAATGGCCGGCGGAGCTGATCGAGGAAGCACAGCAGATCGCTCGCGAGGGTCAGCTCACCGCGCCGTCGATGGAACAGCCGCAATACAACCTGCTGCATCGCGAGCGCGTGGAACAGGAATACGCGCCTTTGTACGAGCGCTACGGCATGGGCACCACGATCTGGTCGCCGCTGGCGTCAGGCTTGCTGACGGGCAAGTACAACGATGGCGTGCCCGACGATTCGCGACTCGGCCACCCGGACTACGCCTGGCTGCGCGAGGCGTTGCTGGAAAACGACGGTGCGCGTTTGCGCACCGTGCGTGCGCTGGCGCCGATCGCCGATGACCTCGGCATCCCGATGTCGCGTCTAGCGCTGGCGTGGTGCCTGAAGCATCCCCACGTGTCCACGGTCATCCTCGGCGCGAGCAAGAACGCGCAGCTCGAGGACAACCTCAAGGCGCTCGATACGGTGGCCTTGCTCGACGATGCGGTGATGCAGCGGATCGACCTCGCGCTGGGCTGACCCCTCCCGCTACCCCGCTTCGTTGGCTTCTCGCCGCTATAGCGGCTCCCACAACGCTGCCTGGATATCGCACCTCCCCCTGTGGGGCCGCCATGGCGGCGAGGGGAGTCTGCTTCACCGCGGCTCCCACAACGCTGCCTGGGTATCGCGCCTCCCCTTGTGGGAGCCGTCATGGCGGCGAGGGGAGTCGGCCTCACCGCGGCTCCCACAACGCTGCCTGGGTATCGCGCCTCCCCTTGTGGGAGCCGCCATGGCGGCGAGGGAAATCTGCCTCACCGCCTCATCGCTCCGTAGGCTTCTCGCCGTTATGGGGCCCCGGTCGTGCTTTTGGCACGTGGCGGCGGTGGGAAATTACCGGTGGGAGCCAGCCTGCTGGCGATGGGAGCTTGCCTCGCTGCTACACCGCTTCGTTGGCTTTTCGCCACCAGGGTGGCTGATACCCTCGCTTTGTTGGTCTCGCCTCCATGGTGGCTACCACCGCTTCAGACGTCGCCGTAGAGCGCCTGCAGTGCTGCGATGGCCGCAAGCCCTGCGGTTTCGGTACGCAGAATCCGAGGACCCAGCTTCAAGCCGGTAAACCCGGCGCCCGCCAGGGCGCTACGGTCGCGCTCGCCGAAACCGCCCTCGGGCCCGATGGCCAGGATCGCCGTGTCCCGGAGCGCCAGCTCGGCAGGCCGCCGCGCACCTTCCTGCAGGAGTGCCAGGCGCATCGGGCCGCCTTCGCCGAGGGACGTCAGCCACGCGGCAAGCGGCACGGCCGGTTCGATCACCGGCACCCGCGCCCGGCCGCTTTGCTCGCACGCGCTGGCTGCCACCGCTCGCCAGTGCGCGAGGCGCTTCTCCGCGCGTGCCGCATCGAGCTTCACTTCCGACCGCTCCGTGAGCAACGGCACGATGCGCGCGATGCCGAGTTCGGTCGCCTTCTGTACGATGAAGTCCATCTTGTCACCGCGCGCCACGCCCTGGGCGAGCGTGAGCGACAGGGGCGATTCGTTACCGACCGCGCGACCTTCCCCCACCTTCGCGACGACATGACGCTTGCCCACCTCGGCGAGCACCGCGTCGTACTCCATGCCGTCGTGGCCCCCGAAGAGCACGACCGGCGCGCCGACCTCCAGCCGCAGCACGCGCGCGACGTGTTCGCCGGCCTGTGCGGGCAGGGCGACGTCCTGTCCGGTCGCGAGGGGCGCGTCGACATGGATGCGGATGGTGCGCATGGTGTGCCTCAGATCACGAAACGTCCATTGTAGCGAGGGGCGAGGGCGGCTATGGTCGCTGAAGTCGCGGAGGAGGCCGTGCATGCCGATCGCTTGGTACTTCGATTTCGTTTCGATGTTTTCCTGGCTGCAATGGCCCGCCATTCGTGAACTCGCCGAAAAGCGCGAGGTAACGCTTCGGCCGATCCTGTTGGGTGCGCTGCTCAAGCAGATGGACCAGCGCGGTCCCGCCGAGATCTCACGCAAACGCGAATTCACCTATCGCTACGCACTGTGGCGTGCGCGGCGCGACGGCGTGCCCCTGCGGTTCCCGCCAGCCCATCCTTTCAATCCGCTGCCGGCCTTGCGGCTGTGCATCGCCGCGGGGACCACACTGGATGCCGTGGGCTCGATCTTCGAATGGATATGGGCCCACGGACGCGCGGCGGACACGGCCGAGGCCCTCGCGCCCCTGGCGGCATCGCTCGGCATCGACGACCTGCACGCGGCACTGGCCGCCGCCGAGGTGAAGGCCGCTCTGCAGGCCAACTTCGAGGAAGCCATGCGCCAGCAGGTCTACGGCGTGCCCACGCTCGCGATCGGCGACGAACTGTTCTGGGGCTCCGACGCGCACGCGTTTGCGATGGACTACCTCGCTCACCCCGAGATGTTCGCCGAAGGAGAAATGGCCCGGCTCGGTGCGCTGCCCATCGGGCTGTCGCGGCTGTGACCGGCAGCTAGGCGACAGCCTTTTCGATGCCTGCGATGGCGGTATCGACCATGAAGTCGATCTCCGCCTCGTTCACCACGTAGGGCGGCATGAAATACACCACGTTGCCCAGCGGGCGCAGCAGCGCGCCCTGCGCAAGACCGTGCCGATACACACGCAAGCCGCGCCGATCGGCCGCAGGAAACGGCGTGCGCGTGGCCTTGTCGGCCACCAGTTCCACCGCGGCGATCATGCCAGTCTGGCGCACGTCGGCCACGTGCGGATGCGCTGCCAACGGAGCGATGCGCGCCGCCATGTGTGCCGCGAGCTTGCGGTTGCGTTCGATCACCGGATCGTCGCGGAAGATCTTCAACGTGGCCGTCGCTGCACGGCAGGCCAGCGGATTGCCCGTGTAGCTGTGCGAATGGAGAAAGGCCTTGCCGGAGGCATATTCCGCGTAGAACGCCGCATACACGTCCTGGGTGGTGAGCACGGCGGACAGCGGCAGGAAGCCGCCGGTCAGCCCCTTCGACAGGCACATGAAATCGGGCGAGACGCCTGCCTGCTCGCAGGCGAAGAGCGTGCCTGTGCGACCGAAGCCCACGGCGATCTCGTCGGCGATGAAATGCACCTGAAATTCGTCGCACAAGGCGCGCAGGCCGGTGAGGTACGAGGCGTCGTACATGCGCATGCCGCCGGCGCACTGCACCAGCGGTTCGACGATGACCGCGCAGGTCTCGTGGGCGTGGCGTTCCAACAGTGCGCGCATGTCGCCGAGGCGCCGCGCCGCAACCTCTTTGGGGGTCTCGCCGGGCTCGCCTTCGTAGGCATCGGGTGAGGGCGCCAGTTCGGGCGTGAGCAGCAGCGGTGCATAGGTCTTGCGGTAGAGCGCTACGTCGCTGACCGAGAGCGCGCCGAGCGTTTCGCCGTGGTAGCTGCCGGTCAGGGCGATGAAGCGGGTCTTCTCGCCGTGGCCGCGATTGAGCCAGTAGTGGAAGCTCATCTTCAGCGCGACCTCGATCGCCGCCGAGCCGTTATCGGCGAGGAACACGCGGTCGAGCCCGGGCGGCGTGATCCGAACCAGTTCTTCGGCCAGTTCCAGCGCCGGCTCATGCGTGAAACCGGCGAAGATTACATGTTCCAGGCGATCCAGCTGGTCTTTCAAGGCGGCGCCGATGCGCGGTTCGGCGTGGCCGAACAGGTTGGTCCACCAGGAGCTGACCGCGTCGAGGTAGCGCCGTCCGTCGGCGCCGACCAGCCATGCCCCTTCACCACCCACGACGGGTACCATGGGCAGGGTTTCGTGGTCGTGCATCTGGGTGCACGGGTGCCACAGGACGGAAAGATCGCGTGCGACGAAAGTATCGACGTCGAGTGCAGTAAAACGGGCATCGGTCATCCGCCGATGATAGACGAGGTGATGGTTTGAAGTGGTTTCGCAGGATCGCCCTGGCCGTCGCCTTGCTCGTGGCGGCCGCTGGCCTGTTCTACTGGTTCATGCCCGCAAGCGTGGCGGTTCCGTTCCTTGCCGCGCGCACGCATGGGCTGGTGTTCGGCGACGTGTCCGGCTCGCTCTGGGATGGCCGCGCGGCGCGCGTTGCCACGGCCGACGGCCGTGAGCTGGGCACCCTGAACTGGCAGCTTGGCCGGGGGGTGATCCTTGGTCGCCTGCGCCTGGACTTCCACCTTGAGGGGCGGGCGGGGCGCGTCGAGGGCCACGTCGAACGCGGCGACGGGGATCGCATGACCTGGACCGGCTTCGACTTCCGCCTCGATGCCGCGGCGCTCGCCGGTCCCGCCCTCTCGGCCGAACTCGTGCCGATGGGCGTGGTGGAAGGCCGGATCCCGCACGCGGAATGGCAGGGCAACTGGCCGCTGGCGCTCAATGCGGCCATCGACTGGCGGAAGGCCGCCGTGCGCACGCCGGAGGGTCACGTGGCGCTCGGTGACATCGGCATCAAGGCGCGGAGCGACGACGGTGTGCTTCGCGCCACCGTGGCCGACGATGGCACCGGCTCGCTTGCGACGGATGCGGCGCTCGCCGCATCGCCGCTCGGCTGGCGAATGCAGGGCCGACTCGTGCCGCGCGTGGCCGACACGGCGCTTTCGCACCTCATCGCGCGTTTCGGTCCCATGGGCCGCGACGGTACCGTCAACCTTCAACGCAAGGCGGGGCTCGCGCCCACGATCAACCCATGAGCGACATCCTGGACAAGGCACTCGGTGCCGCGCGCGAAGCGGCTGGCGCCGCCGCGGAGATCATCCTGCACTACTGGCGCACCGGCGTGGACGTGGTGGTGAAGGGCGACGACACACCCGTCACCGTCGCCGATCGCGAGGCGGAGATGGCGATACGCGGCATCCTCGCCGCTGCGCTGCCCGAGGCCGGCATCTATGGTGAGGAATACGGCGCGGACGACGTATCGCGCGAGTGGCTCTGGTTGGTGGACCCGCTCGATGGCACCAAGAGCTTCGTCCGCCGCACGCCGTTTTTTTCCACGCAGATCGCGCTCATGCATCGGGGCGAACTGGTGCTCGGCGTATCGTCAGCGCCTCTGTACGACGAGCGCATGTGGGCCGTACGCGGACGCGGTGCGTTTCTCGACGGCCAGCGCGTGCAGGTGGCCCCGACCGTCGCCATGCGCGACGCCTCGATTTCCACCGGCAATGTGAAGAGTCTGACGGCGGATGCTCGCTGGGACGCACTGGGCGCGATGATCCGCGACAGCAATCGTATCCGCGGGTACGGCGACTTCTGCCATTACCACCTGCTCGCCCGTGGCGGGCTCGATCTCGTGATCGAGTCCGACCTGAATATCCTGGACGTGGCCGCGCTCGCCGTGATCGTGCGCGAAGCCGGTGGCGTCTTCACCGATCTCGACGGCAACGCACCTGACCTCCGCACACGCAGCGTCCTGGCGGGTACGCCCGCCATGCACGCCCAGGCCCTGGAGCGGTTCAGGGCGTCGCTCGGCGGCGCTACAATCGGCGGATGAACAAACGGCCCACGATTCTCGCGACCCGCGATGCGCCCGACAGCCCTCTCCGTAGCGTGGAAGAGGTGGACCTGGAATTTTCCAACGGTGAGCGGCGTACGTATCACCGCCTTAAAGGCAGCGGCTTCGGCGCGGTGCTGATCGTGGCGATGCGCGACCCGGAGACGGTGCTGCTGGTACGCGAGTATGGCGTCGGCGTGGACCGCTACGAGCTCGGCGTGCCCAAGGGCCGGCTGGACCGCGACGAGACGGCCGAACAGGGCGCGAATCGCGAACTGAAGGAAGAGGTCGGCTACGGCGCGCGCCACTTGAAGATTCTCGGCACGCTGTCCCTGTCGCCTTCGTACATGACCCATCTCGCGCACGTCGTGCTCGCCGAGGATCTCTATCCCGAGCGTCTGGAGGGCGATGAACCGGAGGAACTCGAAGTCGTGCCGTGGCGTATCGACCGCCTGCACGAACTGCTCGAACGGGACGACGTCACGGAAGGTCGCTCCATCGCCGCCCTGTTCATGGCCCGCGAGTACCTCGCCGGCCGCTACCGTCCCGCGTGAGCGTCTCGCCAGCTCGCCTGCTCGACCCCGTCTGCGCGATCGCGCGGCAGGCCGCCGAAGCCATCCTTGCGGTCTATGCGCAGGATTTCGACATCGTCTGCAAGGACGACAATTCCCCGGTCACTGCCGCAGACCTCGCCGCGCAACGCGTGATCGAAGACGCGCTGCGCGAACTCACGCCGAACGTCCCGGTGATTTCCGAGGAAGCCGTGGTGGCACCGTGGGCGGAGCGACGCACGTGGCGCCGCTACTGGCTGGTCGATCCGCTCGACGGCACGCGCGAGTTCGTCAAGCGCAATGGGGAGTTCACCGTCAACATCGCGCTGGTGGAAGATCACCGCAGCATTCTCGGCGTGGTGCTCGCGCCAGTGACCGGCGATCTCTATGCGGCTGCCGCAGGGCAGGGCGCATGGCGGCAGCGGACGCTCGACGACGCGCGCGAGCCGCTGCGTACCCGCGTCGCCGAAGGCGTGCTGCGCGTGACCGGTAGCCGTTCGCATGGCAGCGGCCGCACGAAGACGCTGCTCGATCGGCTCGGTGAGCACGAGACGTTCAGTCTGGGTTCGTCGCTGAAGTTCTGCGTGCTCGCGCGCGGCGATGCCGACATCTACCTGCGTCTCGGCGCCACTTCGGAATGGGATACGGCGGCGGCGCAATGCGTGCTCGAAGAAGCAGGCGGTGCGGTGCTCGATCTTGCCGGCCGTCCCTTCCGCTACAACACGCGCGACTCGCTCATCAATCCCGAATTCATTGCCTGCGGCGATCCGGCGATCGACTGGACCCGCCGGCTCATCGACCCGGAAGACCCCGCGTGACACGCACCGTCGACGAACTGATCGCGATCATGGCCCGCCTGCGCGATCCCGAGAACGGGTGTCCCTGGGATGTGCGGCAGGATTTTGCGTCCATTGCGCCGTACACGATCGAGGAAGCGTACGAGGTCGCCGATGCCATCGATCGCGGCGACATGCACGATCTTCGCGACGAACTCGGTGACCTTCTGTTGCAAGTGGTCTTTCATTCGCGCATGGCGGAAGAGCAGGGCCAGTTCGCCTTCGAGGACGTCGTCGCGTCGATCTGCGACAAGATGGTGCGTCGCCATCCGCACGTCTTCGGCGACACCGCACACGAGAGCGACAGCGCGCGTTCGCGCGACTGGGACCGCCTCAAGGCGGAAGAGCGCGCAGCGAAGGGAAGCAGCGATACCAGCGCACTTGCCGGCATCTCCCGCGGCCTGCCCGAGTGGCAGCGTGCGGTGAAATTGCAGAAGCGCGCGGCAAACGTCGGCTTCGACTGGCCGGACTACCGACCCGTGCTCGACAAGATCGCGGAGGAATTGGAAGAAGTTCGCCACGAGTTCGCACACGGCGCCGACGAAGAGCGCCTCGCCGACGAAATCGGCGACGTGCTGTTTGTCGCCGCCAATCTGGCACGTCATGCGAAGGTGGACGTATCGCGCGCATTGCGCGGTGCGAACGCGAAGTTCGAACGCCGCTTCCGCGCGATGGAAGCCATCGCCGCGACCGAAGGCCGGGAGTTGTCGTCGTATTCGCTCGACGAGCAGGAAGGCTTGTGGGCACGCGTGAAGCGCGAAGGCGTGGGCTAGCAGCGAAAGGTTTTTGCCGAATCGGCGCTCTGGTAGGAGCCGCCATGGCGGCTCCTACAAAAGAAGGCGGGGCGATGGGCCCCGCCTTGTTACATCACTTCGCGCTGGCAGACTTCGCGGCTGCGCGGTCCTGCATGCGCTGCTTGTCCTGGTGGCGCTTCTGGTCCTGGGCGAGGCTCTCGTCGAGGCTCTTGCGCATCGTGGCGATCGCTGCATCCACATTTTGCGGCTGCATCTGTGCGCGAGCCAGATGGCGGTACGCGTAGTCGCGCACCATCGGGTTCTGCGACTTCGCCAGCACCTCGTTGTACAGCGCCGGGAGTTCCTTGCTGCGTCCGCTGGCGATGTAGAGGCGTTCCAGCGAGCGCAGGTCGCCGATCACACCGGCGTTGCGCATGTCGCCGTGACCATGACGGCCCCAGCCGCCGCGGTCGTGATCGCCGCCATGGCCCCACTTCGGACCCTGCGGTGGGTTGGCGGGCTGGGCCCCGCGCGCCGCAGGTGCGGGCGGAGCGGGCGGAGCGGCGTCCTGCGCGACGGCAAAGGCAGTCGAGCCGGCGAGGAGGAGGGCGGCGGCACTGGCGAGAAGGGTCTTGCGTTGCATACGGTGGTCTCCGGTTGGACTTGCACGGTGGAAAACGTGTCGAACCGGCGGCGGTTGACGTGCCTGTTGGCCGCCGGTCATCTTCACGTGAAGACGTCGGTTGCAACCTTTTGCGAGTGCGCTGCATCCATAGGGGGTCAACGCGTTCACACCATGGGGAAAATACATGCGCTACCTGATCCTTGCCTCGCTGTTGCTGCTGCCGGCCGTGGCTCTCGCCAATGACGAGCCGTGCAAGTTCCATGCGGATCGCAATCTCGATCTGGACTTGACTGGCGTGCGCGCGGTGCGTTTTGCCGTCAGCGCCTACGACCTGCACCTTTCCGGCGGCGGCCCTGCCGGCAAAGGTACGGTGCGCGGCAAGGCCTGCGCATCGGAGCAGGAGGCCGTCGACGATCTCGTCGTGACCCAGGAGCGCGATGGCGACACGCTGGTGGTCGAGATGAAGAACAGGCGCAATGGCGGCTGGTCGGGTTTCGGCAGCCACTACAACAGCCTCAAGGTCGAGGCCACGGTGCCCTCGAACATCCCGGTCAAGGTCAACGTCGGCTCGGGCGATGCGATGGTTCGCAACGTGGCGTCGCTCGACGGCGCCGTGGGCTCGGGCGACCTCGAAGCGCGTGAGATCAAGGGCCCCGTGAGCATGACCGTGGGCTCGGGTGACGTGAAGCTGGAACAGGTGGGCGCGGTCACCGTCGAAACGATCGGTTCGGGCGATTTCATCGCGAAGCGCGTGGACGGCGGCGTGCGCATCGGCACGGTCGGCTCGGGCGACGCCAAGATCAGCGGCGTCAGCGGCGATATCGAGGTAGCGACCGTCGGTTCCGGCGACGTCGACGTCGACGACGTGCACGGCAATCTCACCGTGCGCACGGTCGGTAGCGGCAGCGTCAGTCATCGGAGCGTGACCGGCAAGGTCGACGTGCCCCGCGAGAAGGACTGACGTTTCCTCCCTCATGATCGCCGGCCTTCCGGCGTTCGTGACGGCCGCGTGAGAGCGACCCGAGTCGAAAGGTTCGCTCCGATACTTCCGCTATCATCCCGCCACTCGTGGTGGGATGTTATCGATGACGTGGTTGCCTGAATCGTTGCGCGCGCTGCGCCGCGACATGCTCTTTATCACGCTGCTCGTGGCAGCGATCGTGTTTGCCGTCGTCATGCCGTCTCGGCTGCCGGACTGGCCGGGGCTGGTCGACTGGCCGACCATTGCGGCGTTGACCGGCCTTCTCATACTGACGCGCGCGGTGGATTCGAGTGGCGCCCTGGAAGTGGCCGGGCGCTGGCTCATCGATCGCATGTCGACGCGACGCGTCGCCGCGCTTGGCCTCGTTGCCGCGACGGCCGTGCTGTCGATGTTGCTGACGAACGACGTGGCCTTGTTCGTGATGGTGCCGCTCGCCCTGACCATGTGTCGCATCGCGCGCATGCCGGCCACGCGGCTGGTCGTCTTCCAGGCGCTGGCGGTCAACGCCGGTTCGATGCTGACGCCGATCGGCAATCCGCAGAATCTCTTCCTGTGGCAGCAGTGGAACAACGGTTTCGGCGGCTTCGTCTGGGCCATGCTGCCGCTTGCCGGTATCGCCCTGATCCTGTTGCTGGCGCTGACAGCGCTGGCGTTTCCCGCGGAACCGCTCGAAGTGCATGGCCGTGGCGACGAAAGCGTCGATCGCCCTATGCTCTTGGTCGCTGCGTTGCTCTACGTGCCCTTCATCGTGCTGGCGGATCTGCACTACGTCGGCTGGGCGCTGCTCGGCGTGATGGTAGTGTTTGTCGCCTTCCGCCGTCGCGTGGTCGCGAGCATCGACTGGGGTCTGTTGCTGACCTTCGTGCTGATGTTCATCGACCTGCGCCTGCTCGCGGGTTTGCCAGCGGTGAAGAGCTTCGTGGGCGGGCTTGGGCTGGACCACGCGACGCATCTCTACGTCACCGGTGCCCTCGCGTCACAGGTGGTAAGCAACGTGCCGGCCGCGATTCTGCTGGCGGAGTATTCGCACGACTGGCGCACGCTCGCGTACGGCGTGAACGTCGGCGGTTTCGGTTTCGTGCTGGGTTCGCTGGCGAACCTGATTGCGCTGCGATTGCTGGGCGAAAAAAAGGCGTGGGCCACGTTCCATCTGTGGTCCACGCCGTTCTTCGTGGTGGTCGCGTTGTTGGGCTGGCTGTTGCTCTGAGCGTCAGGCCTTGCGCGTGCCCTGCGCGCCGGTGTTGCTGTTGCCCCGGTCGAACGCCTTGATGAAGTCGCGCACGTCGGGGTAGACCACGTCGCGCCAGCGACGGCCGCTGAAGATGCCGTAATGGCCGGCGCCTTCCACGGTGATGTGCTTGCGCCGCTTCTTCGCGATGCCCTTGCACAGACCATGCGCCGCTTCGGTCTGACCGAGGCCGGAGATGTCGTCGAGTTCGCCTTCGATGGTGAGCAGCGCGGTGTCCTTGATCTTCGCCGGCTGCACGAGTTCGCCATGGACTTCCCACGTGCCCTTGGGCAGGCGATGTTCCTGGAACACGGTCTCGATGGTATCGAGGTAATACTCGGCCGGCATGTCGAGCACGGCGTTGTATTCGTCGTAGAACTTGCGATGCGCCTCGGCGTCGTCGAGATCGCCCTTGCGCAGGTTCTCGTAGAAATCCCAATGCGACATGACGTGCCGGCTCGGGTTCATGGCGAGGAAACCCGCGTGCTGCAGGAAGCCCGGATAGACGTCGCGGCCGGCGCCCGGATACTGATAGGGCACCTTGTGGATCAGTTGATTGCGGAACCACGACAGCGGTCGCGTGGTGGCGAGGTTGTCCACGCTGGTGGGGCTCTTGCGCGTGTCGATCGGGCCGCCCATGAGGGTGAGCGTGGCCGGCGTGGCTTCGCCGCGTGCGGCCATCAGCGACACCGCCGCCAGCACCGGCACGGTGGGCTGGCATACCGACACGACGTGCGCGCGATGCACGCCCACGTGGCGAATGAATTCCTCGATGTACGAGACGTAGTCGGCGAGCGAGAACGAGCCCTGATCGAGCGGCACCATGCGCGCGTCGACCCAGTCGGTGATGTACACCTTGTGATCGCGCAGCAGGGTGCGCACGGTGTCGCGCAGCAGCGTGGAATGGTGGCCGGACAAAGGCGCCACGACCAGCACCGCGGGATCGTGCTTCATGCGGTCGACCGTGGCCTGGTCGTCGGAGAAGCGCTTGAACCGCTTCAGCGTGCAGAACGGCTTGGCCATCGACACCTGTTCGACGATGGCGACGTCGTGCCCGTGCGCATGCACGCTATGGATGTCGAACTCGGGCTTCTCGTACGCCTTGCCCAGGCGGTACATCAGTTCGCAACCGGCGGCGGCGCGTTCCGCGCCCGGTACGCGGGCGAAGGGGCTGGCGATGTCGCCAAACATCTTCGCGCCTGCCTCGGCCCAGTAGGAAAGCGGGCTGAGCATCGAGCGTTGCCATTCGTGCATGAGGTAGAGCATGCAGGTCGCGTCCGGGGCTTGGGGAATGGCGCATCATAACCAGTTGCGCCGCGCCATGTGTAAAGCCCCTGTTTTTACTCGATTTAAGCGACCGCCTTGCGGCAGACCAGCAGGACTTCGTCCACGCCGGGACCCGGCTCGAAGCCCGGCGTGAAGGCCAGCGGCTTCTGGAAACGCACGCCCAGGGGCATGAACACGCGGTTGTACCACCACATGGCACGGGCACGCTGATGGGTCAGGTACCACTGGCCCAGATCCAGCAACTTCGAGGACTTCGGCTGCATGCCGTAGACCGCGCTGCGTTCGATCGCAAAGCCATGGCGGGCCAGCAGATCGCGGATCGCCTCGGGCTCATAGCGGCGGTAATGCCCCACGAAATCGTCGAAGGCGGTCCAGGCGGACGGGTGCAGGGGGACCGAAAGCAGCAGCCGGGCGCCGGGCTCGGCCACGCGGGCGAGTTCGCCCAGTGCGCCCTCGTCGTCCACAACGTGTTCGAGAATGTCGAAGGCGCAGACGAAATCGAAACTCGCGTCACGGAACGGCAGCGCGCCGATCATGGCGTTGGCGACGCGTGCGCCATGCCGGCCGAGTTCGCGCAGCGCCGGGCGGCTGAGGTCCACGAACTGCGTGTCGGCAAGAGGCAGGCGAGGCCGAAGGCCTGGCGCGACTTCCAGCCGGCGCGACGTCGCCGCGGCGAGTTCGGCTACCAGCGGCCAAGTGTTGAAGCGCTCCGGCGCGAACAGCTTCGCTTCCGCCCACAAGGCATCGTAAAAGCGCTTGTTGCTGCCGATCAGGTCGGCGTCGGTCCGCGGGGGCGGTCCCGAGGTGAACGATGCGGTGGTCATGCGATACCTCGGGAAAGCGGGAAAGAAACTAGCGCAGTCGCGCCAGTTCGCGGAGCAGCGGCAGGCGACGCACACGGACGGCGGTGGCGCGGAAGACGGCGTTGGCGAGTGCAGGCGCTGCCGAGGGGACGGCGATCACGCTGGCGCCCGACGGATCGGCCGTGGACGGCACGATCACCGTCTCGATCTCGTACGGCATGGGCTGGGTCGCTGCGATCGGGTAGTCGCGGAAGCCGGTCTGCTGGACCCGGCCATCCTTCACGGTGATCGCAAGATTGAGCGCGGTCGAAAGCGCATCCATCGTGGCCCCCTGCAATTGGGCTTCCAGGCCGAGCGGATTGATGACGCGGCCCACGTCCGCTACGCAGACGACGCGGTGGATATCGATGCCGTCTGCGGTCGGGGCGACCTCGATGGCATGCGCGACATACGCGCCGAACACGTAGGCACAGGCGATGCCCAGGCCGTTCTCGCTGCGCAGCCAGCGACTCCAGTCGAGCTTGTCGGCCGCGAGACGGAGCACATTGGCGAGACGGCCGGTATCGAGCGGGCCACCGCGTCCGCCATAGGGCAACTGGCGCGGATCGCCCAGCAGCGCGAGGCGGAAGTCGAGCGGATTGGCCTTCACTGCATGCGCCAGCTCGTCGATAAAGCTCTCGCTGGCGAAGGTCGGCGTGACGTGGGGCGAGCCGCGCCATTCGCCTCGGGCAAGAGTGGAGTCCAGCGCATACCAGTCGCTGCGGAAGTTGGGCACCAGGCCGGCCGGCAGGGCGTCCGCCACCAGCTCGGACTGCCACAGGCGATTGTCGGGCGTACCGCGACCGGCCAGCGCCGACGGGCTCGCCATACGCTGATGCCAGCCGACGATGGCCTTCCTGCGATCGAGCGACGCGTTGAGCCGGTGGACGGCCAGCGGTCGGTAGTAGTCGCGTGCGAGGTCGTCGTCGCGGGTCCAGAGCACCTTCACCGGACGATTGCGGATCTCGTCGGGCTTCTTGGCCAGTGCGATCGCCATGGCCTCGGCGATGTAGTCCTGCTCCAGCCGTCGACCGAAACCGCCGCCGCCGCGCGGCACCTGGATGTCGATCTGGTCCGGCCGGAAACCGGTCATCCGCTGGACCACGGTGTAGACCTGACGCGGCGACTGCGTGGCGGCGATCACCGTCACGCTGGTATCGGGATCCAGGCGAACGACGCAGTTGGGCGTCTCGGCGGTGGCGTGCGCCACCCACGGCTGGAAATAGGTGGCTTCCAGCGCGCGTGCGGCCTTCTTGCGGGCGCTGGTGATGTCGCCATCCGCGCGCACCGTCGTGGGCGTCGCGGTGTCGTCGTCAAACAGTTCGAGCGCCTTCTGTTCCAGGACGGAGGCGGCGGGCTCCACGGTATTGCCTGCCTTCCAGCGCGCGTCGAGCGCGCTTCGTCCTGCCAGGGCCGACCAGGTATCGCGTGCGAGCACCACCAGGGCCGGCGCCTGCGCGGCCATGCCGGCCGGTTGACCCTGCTCAGGCGTGAGATCGATGACGGCGTACACGCCGTCGACCTTCATCGCTGCATCGCGCTCGGCGGTATCGAGCGATCCACCCGGGTACGGGCAACGTGCGAGCACGGCGATGACCGGGTCGCCGATGGTCTCGTCGAAGGCGTAGCGCAGCGCGCCGGTCACGACCGCGCTTGCATCCACGTCGCCCGCGGGCTGGCCGATGAGGTGATAGCGATCGGGCGATTTGAGCGGGGGCGGAGCCGAAGGCGCATCGATGCTTGCCGCAGCGGACGCGAGATCGGCGTACGAGATGCGCCGCCCATCGGCCGCCACGGCCATGCCGCTTTCGCCACGCAGTTGCTCGGCAGGCACGCCGAGACGTCGTGCGGCGGCCTGCAGGAGCAGCCAGCGGCCCAGGGCGCCGGCCTGGCGAAGATCGGCCCAGGCGGCGGGGATGCTCGTGGCATCGCCGCTGCGCTGGCGGCCATAGGTGAATTTCGGTTCGCCGTTGCCGGCGGTCACGCCAAGACCCAGCGGCTCGACGACAACGCGTGTCCAGTCGGCATCCAGCTCCTCGGCGATGATCCGCGCCAGCGAGGTGGACGTGCCTTCGCCGTTGTCGGGATCGCGCACGCCGATGAAGATGCGACCATCGGCGTCGATGCGCAGGTACGGGCCGACCTGGGCCCACGCGTCGCCGAGCAGGCCGAGCGGTGGCGGTCGGTCTACCGCGTCGGCCGTGCCGATGCCTATGACCAGGGCGCCCGCCGTGCCGGCGGCGTACTTGAGGAAACGGCGGCGGGAGAGTCGTACCTCGCCGCTCATGCCTTGCCGTCCTTCATGGCGGCGGCCGCGCGCTTGATGGCCTTGCGGATACGGCCGTAGCTGCCGCAGCGGCAAAGGTTGCCGATCTTGTCGATATCGGCGTCGGACGGGTTCTTCTGCCGGGAAAGCAGATCCACGGCCGCCATAATCTGGCCGGGCTGGCAGAAGCCGCACATGATGGCGTCCTCGTCGATCCACGCCTGCTGCACCGGATGCAGCTTGCCGTCGTCACCCGCGAGCCCTTCCACGGTGGTGACGCGGCGGCCGGACATCTTTTCCATCTTGGTCTTGCACGACGCCACGGCCTTGCCGTCGACGATCACCGTGCAGAAACCGCAATCGCCCTGGTCGCAACCGTACTTGGCGCCGGTGAGGCGAAGCACGTCGCGCAGGTACCACAGCAACGGCATCGTTTTATCGCCTGTGTGCCGGTAGCGCTCCCCGTTGACGATGAGGTCGATGCCTTCGCGTACCGGCTTGGGCGCCGGCTGGCTCGCGTCCTGCTTGGCAGGAACGGGTACGGGAGACGTCGGGCCTTGCTGTGCCATCTGGGTTCCACTTCCTGGGCTGAACCGGGCCATTGTGGCATCGGTGCTCCCGTTCAGCGAGCCACTTTACTGAACAGGCGTCGCCACACCGCGTACACAGGAAGCCCGGCAAACACCACCAGGCACACGACACCGGCGCTGAGCGGCTTCTCCCACGCGTAGGCGACCACTACCGCGACGATGACTGCCAGAAACGTCAGCGGCAGCAGCGGATAGGCGGGCGTGACGAAGGCCGGGCGGCCCGGCACGTGGCGGCGATACCAGAACAGCGTGGCGATGGTGACGGCGTACGCCGCCCAGTCGCCGAAGGTGGCGAAGTCCAGCAATTGGCCGTAGTTGGCCGCGAGCACGAGCACGATCGCCCAGAGCGCCAGCGCCACCAGGGCGATGTTGGGCGTGCGGTAGCGCGGGTGCAGCTTCGCCACGCTGGCGAAGAACAGCCCGTCCTGGCCCATCACCTGGAGGACGCGTGCACCGGCCACGAGCGTGATGTTGCAGAAGCCGAGCGTGGAGATCGCGATGCCGATGGCGATGATCTTGGCGCCGGTGTCGCCGAAGACACGGCTCATCACGTCCGCGGCCGGCGCATGGCTGCTGGCGAGCCCGGCATGGCCGAGCACCGCCAGATAGGCATAGTTGGTGAGGACATAGGCGGCGATGACCACGAGCATGCCGAGGACCAGCGCCCTCGGCAGCGTGCGCTGCGGGTCGCGCACCTCGCCCGCCAGGTTGTTGAGATAGCTGAAGCCGGAGAACGCGAACAGCACGGGAAGCAGCGCGCCGGCGAGGCTGCCGCTGGTGGCGACCGGGGTCGGTTCCAGTGCCTGGGTCGTGCCCGCACCGGCAAAGGCTAGCCCGGTGACGACGAGGATCGCGATGGCGGCCAGCTTCAGGATCGCGAAGACGTTCTGCACCTGCGCACCGAAGCGGATGCCGAAGAGATTGAGCCCGGTGACGAACACCAGTGCCCCTACCGCCAGCGGCTTTACCAGTGACGGCGACAGGCCGAACACCGACGTGGCGTAGCTTCCGAAGATCGTCGCCACCGCCGCGCTGCTGCCGCTGTAGATCACCAGCAGCATCGTCCAGCCGAACAGAAAGCCCGCGAGCCTCCCGAAGGCCTCGCGCAGGTAGACGTAGCTGCCGCCCGCTTCGGGCCGGCGTGCGCCGAGTTCGGCATAGCAGAGGCAGCCGATGAGGGTCAGCAGGCCACCGCCGACCCAGAGCCCGAGCAGGACCCATCCCGAATCGGTGCGCTGCGCGACGATGCCGGGGTTGAGGAAGATGCCGCCACCGATGATGCCGCCGATGACGATGAGCGCAGCGTCCATGAGGGTGAGGCGGCGGGCGTAGCCGGGGTTGTCCATGGAACTCGTCGCGTCGGATAAAGGTGGGCAGGATGAGGTCAGCGGGCGCCTGCCGCAAGCCTCGCGAGACGGCCCGGGTGCGCGGTGCAGGCAGACACCACGACGATTGCCACGTACGGGCCCGCCGCTGCGTACCGCCTGTGCTGAAGTGGCCGCACGGAGAGCATCTGGGCTTCTGCCCGTCGTTTGCGTTTTCAGCCTTGCAGCGCAACACTTCGACGGATTTGCCGGCATACGTCGGCACCGCCTTCCCCAGCAGCCCAAAGAGTCCCGTGAGCGAATACGCAAACGCGCCGTTGCCCGTCAACGCGCCCTGGATCGTCATGAAGTTCGGCGGCACCTCCGTAGCCACCGCCGCACGCTGGCGCAACATCCTTGAGCTGGCCGCCAGCCGCCGCGCCGAAGGCGCGCGCGTGCTGATCGTGGTCTCGGCCCTGTCCGGTATCACCGACGGCCTGAAACAGCTTTGCACGCACGCGGATTCGAAACGCCGCTCGGACGCGGCCTCCGCACTGGCCGATCGCCATCACGCACTGCTCGCGGAGATGTCGCTGGCCATGCCGGAGACCCTGGGTGCTCGCCTCGCCGATCTCGCTCAACTGGCCGAGATCGGCGCCGCCGAGCTGGGCGAGCTGGCCTGGCAGGCACGTGTGCAGGCGCACGGCGAACTGATGTCCAGCGCGCTCGGCGCGGCGTTCCTCACCGCCAGCGGTCTCACGACCACGTGGCTGGACGCCCGCGAGTGCCTGCACTCGGTGGCCTTGCCAAACCAGAACGAGCGCACGCGCCTGCTCTCGGCCATGGTGGAACCGCATAACGACGCGGCACTTGCCGCCGCACTCGCGGAACGTGGCGAGGTGTTCATCACGCAGGGTTTCATCGCGCAGGACGAGAGCGGTCGCACAGTGCTGCTCGGTCGCGGCGGGTCGGATACGTCGGCGGCGTATTTCGGTGCACTACTCGGCGCGGCGCGGGTGGAGATCTGGACCGACGTGGCGGGCATGTTCAGCGCCAACCCTCGTCAGGTGGCCGGTGCGCGACTGCTCCAGCGCCTTGATTACGAAGAAGCTCAGGAAATCGCTTCCACGGGTGCCAAGGTGTTGCATCCGCGTTGTCTTTCGCCGTTGCGCGAGCCGCGCGTCCCGCTGCTCATCAAGGACACCAACCGACCGGAGCTTGAAGGCACGTCGATCGGCCCGGAAGTGCGCGAACACGCACCGAGCATCAAGGCGATCAGCGCGCGCAAGGGCATCACGCTCGTGTCCATGGAGTCGGTGGGCATGTGGCAGCAGGTGGGCTTCCTCGCCGACGTGTTCGACGCCTTCAAGCGGCATGGTCTTTCGGTGGACCTCATCGGTTCGGCGGAAACCAACGTGACGGTCTCGCTGGATCCCACGGAGAACCTGCTCGACTCCGACGCGATCGCTGCGCTCGCCGCCGATCTCGCGCGCGTGTGCCGGGTGAAGGTGATTGCGCCGTGTGCCGCGATCACGCTGGTGGGGCGTGGCATGCGTTCCATGTTGCACAAGCTCTCCGGCGTGCTGGCAGAATTCGGCCAGTTGCGCGTGCATCTGATCTCGCAGTCGTCGAACAACCTCAACCTGACCTTCGTGGTCGACGAAGACGTGGTCGACGACATGCTGCCTCGCCTGCACGAGTTGCTGATCGGCGCCGGTGCGTTGCGCACCGACGACAGCATGGTGTTCGGGCCGTCGTGGCAATCGCTGTATGGTTCCGGCGAGCAGGCCGCGCACACCGCCGCATGGTGGCAGGGCGAGCGCGACACGCTGCTGCGTCTGGCGCATGAGCGCACGCCGCGCTACGTCTATCACCTGCCCACCGTGCGCGCGCAGGCGCGCCGGGTGAAGTCGCTGAAAGCAGTGGACCGCGTTCACTATGCGGTGAAGGCGAACACGCATCCCGGCATCCTCACGGTGCTGGCGGAGGAAGGCTTTGCCTTCGAGTGCGTGTCGCCCGGCGAGCTGGCGACCGTTGCGGCAGCGGTGCCGACGGACGTGCCGTTGCTGTTCACGCCGAATTTCGCCTCGCGCCGCGATTTCGAGACGGCATTGCAGACGCGTGCCACGATCACCATCGATGCCCTGCATCCGATCGAGCATTGGGGCGACATGTTCACCGGTCGCGACATCGTGCTGCGCGTGGATCTCGGCCGTGGCCTCGGTCACCACGACAAGGTGAAGACCGGCGGCACCGGCAGCAAGTTCGGCGTGCCGGTGGAACACGTGGACCGCTTCCTGCGTCTGGCGGACGCAGCCGGTGCGCGCGTCATCGGCCTGCATGCGCATCTCGGCTCCGGCATCCTCGATGCGGCGCATTGGGGCGAGGTGTACGCCCAGCTCGCCGCACTGGCCGAGCGCATCGGCACGATTGCCGTGCTGAATATCGGCGGTGGTCTCGGCGTGCCGTCGCATCCCGGTGAGACGGCGCTGGACATGGCGGCGCTCGATCGCGTGCTGACCTCCGTGCGCCAGGCGTACCCGCAATTCCAGCTCTGGATGGAGCCGGGTCGTTATCTCGTTGCCGACGCGGGTGTGCTGCTCGCGAAGGTCACGCAGGAAAAGGAGAAGGGCGCGAACGTGCGCTACCTCGGCCTCGACACGGGCATGAACAGCCTCATCCGTCCTGCGCTGTACGACGCCTGGCACGAAATCGCCAACCTCACTCGTCTCGACGAGCCGGCGACCACGATGTACCAGGTGGTGGGGCCGATCTGCGAATCGGGGGACATTCTCGGTTCCGACAGGCGCCTCCCCGAATCGAAAGAAGATGACGTGGTGCTGGTCGCCCAGGGTGGCGCCTATGGCGCCGTGATGGCGTCGCATTACAACCTGCGCGACGCCGCCGACGAGGTACTGCTGCCGTGACATCCGTTTCGATCGATCCGCGCCAGAGTCGCGCGTTCCGTTTCGTGCGCCACACCTACGCCGATGGCGTGGCCTCCCTGGTCTATGCGTTTGACGACGGCGAAGAACTTGTCGAGCGCGTGACCTTCCCCGGTGCGCCCGCTGTGCCCGTGGGACGCGAGACCGCGTTTGCGGCGGCCCTGCGTCTGCTGCACCTGGTCGCCGGCGTCAGCTATTACAAGGCAGGCATTCCGCCGTCGATCGTGGTGGAAGGCGAGCCACTGGATGAGGAAAGCGCGTCGCTCGCCGACGCACTGTATCTGCACGGTCTTGCCGAGTTCGCGTATCGCAACGGGCTCGATCTGCGCGGTCGCATTCGCTTTCCGTTCTCCGCCAAACGGCCTTCCCCCGCGCCCGTGATCGGACTGCCGCCGCGCTCGTTGCTCCCGATCGGCGGCGGCAAGGATTCCGTGGTGGCGGTCGAAGCGATCAAGTCGATCGGTGCGGATGCGACGGCCACCTGGGTGGGCAACTCGCCGTTGATCGCGGAGTGCGCCTCGCGTACCGGACTGTCGACGCTCAACATTTCCCGCGAACTGGCGCCCGGCCTGTTCGAACTGAATCGACTCGGCGCGTGGAACGGGCATATTCCAGTCACCGCGATCAACTCGGCGATTCTTGCCGTCGCGGCGATCCTCTACGGATACGACTCCATCGTGTTCGCCAACGAGCGATCGGCGTCGGTCGCCACGCTGGAATACGAGGGGCAGCAGGTGAATCACCAGTGGAGCAAGGGCTTCGGCTTCGAAAAGACCTTGCACGATTATCTGCACTCTCACGTCGCGGCCGATCTCGATTATTGCTCGCTGCTGCGGCCGTGGTCCGAACTTGCCGTGACCAGCGCGTTCGCCCGTCTCGGCGGCGATTACTTCACGGTGTTCTCGAGCTGCAACCGCAACTTCCGCATCCTCGGGCCCAAGCCCGCGGACCGCTGGTGCGGCCAGTGCCCGAAGTGCCATTTCGTGTTCCTGGCGCTGGCGCCGTTCATGGCGAAGCCGCGTCTGTTGTCGATCTTCGGGCGCAATCTGCTCGACGACGATGCACTGGCCGGCGCCTTCGATGCGCTGCTGGAATACAAGGATCACAAGCCCTTCGAATGCGTGGGCGAGGGCGCCGAGGCACGTGCCGCGATGGCGGCGCTCGCCGATCGCCCCGAGTGGCGCGAAGACGCGCTCGTGGCGCGTTTCCGTCGCGAGATCCGGCCGCAATTGGATGACGCCGATCTCGCGCTGGAGCCGTGGCTCATGCCGGGGGCGTCGCACCTCGTGCCGGAGCGGCTGCGCGGAGCGTTGGATGCACTGGGCTGAGCTCGACGGGCGACGCGTCGCCGTCTGGGGTTTCGGCCGGGAAGGGCGCGCAGCGCTCGATGCGCTCGCTCGTCATCTTCCCGGTCAGTCCGTCGCGCTGTATTGCGCGGCGGGCGAAGCCGAGGCCGCGACGGCTGCCTATCCCTCGATCAGCGTGCATGGTGTCGCACCCGACGCGGACACGCTGGCGAGCTACGACGTCGTCATCAAGTCGCCGGGCATTTCGGCGTACAAGCCCGAGTTACTGGCTGCTGCGGAACGCGGTACGCGATTCACCTCGGGCACCGGCTTGTGGTTCGCTGCGCATGCGGGCGCACGCACGATCGCCGTCACCGGCACGAAGGGCAAAAGCACAACGTCTGCGCTCATCGCACACCTGGCACGGTCGCTGGGGGTACGCACGGCGCTCGCGGGCAACATCGGTCTGCCGCTGTTGGAACTCGACGGCGCCGTCGCCGACCTGTGGGTGATCGAGTTGTCGAGCTTCCAGACGGGCGAGGCGTCCGGCGTGGATCTCGGCGTGGTCACCAGCCTCTACGAGGAGCACCTCGACTGGCACGGTTCGCGCGAGCGCTACGTCGACGACAAGCTGAAGCTGCTGTCGGCATCGAGCAAGGTTCTGGTGAATGCGATGCAGCCTGCCTTGCTGGCGCGCGCCGTCGATCATCCGAGGCTGCACACCTTCGGCGACATCGCAGGCTGGCACGTCGCCGACGGGTGGATCTTCCGCGGCGAACAAAGTGTGATCGAGGCGTCGCGCGTCTCTGCGCCCGGCCTGCACAATGCGATCAACGCCTGCGCCGCGCTTGCCGCGCTGGAAATCATGGGCTACGACGCCGTGGCCGCGGCACCTGCAGTAGCGACCTTCTCGCCGCTCCCGCATCGTCTGCAACCGCTGGGCGAGCGCGACGGGCTTGCTTGGATCAACGACTCCATCAGTACCACGCCGTTGGCGAGCCTTGCCGCGCTGGAAAGCGTTGGCGCAAAGCGCACGGCGTTGATCGTCGGCGGGCATGACCGCGGTCTCGACTGGTCGCCTTTCGTCGAAGCGATGCGCGTGCATGCGCCCGACGCCATCATCTGTCAGGGCGCGAACGGGCCGCGCATTGCCGATGCGCTCGAGCATGCCGGCATCGCAGGCGTCTACCGCGCCATCGATCTTCCGGCCGCCGTGGCAGCAGCCCGCGTTGCACTGAACGGTGGCGGCTGCGTACTCCTGTCCCCCGGCGCCCCCAGCTTCGATCAATTCCACGACTACGCCGACCGCGGCAGACGCTTCGCGGAACTCGCGGGATTCGAAGCGAGCACGGCAAGCATCCAGGGATTGGGTGTCGGTTGATTTTCTTCAGCTCCCACAGGTGTTCTGCGCTCTCTTAGGAGCCGCCATGGCGGCGAGGGGAAGCTTGCCTTGAGGTTGGTCGATGCTGGGGCCGGGCGATGTCGGTTTCGGCTTCACCGCTTCGTTGGCTTCTCGCCGCTATAGCGGCTCCCACATGTGTCCGGTGTTGCCTACGCGCCCGTACCAATGGACAGCAGGCTTACGCGCGGTAAGTGACACCTCGTTATCGAACCGTCCGGCACCCAACCCGCCTGTCTGCAATAGCCGGCATAACCAGTTCCGTTCGCTGCCTAACCTGAGTGACATTCACGGGGAAGGGAGTCAAGCATGCGTTCTCGTACCATTGCCCTATCGCTATGGGTCGCCATGGGAGCGGCATCCGCAGCGGCAACAATCCGGGCACAAGGGGCCAAAGCCACACCATCTGCGCCTCCACCGGCGCAAGGTTGCGACGAGATTCAGACCGGTCCGATCTACGACGTATCCGCCGAGCCTGTCGGCGGTATCCAATGCTTTCAGTTCCTCACAAACGAAACAGTTGGCTCAAAACTCAGCGTCACGATAGCCGCTCCCGCGGCAAAGAGCTCTTACGATGTCCACTTGGCAAGGGTAGGAAAGGACGGTGAGCCGAAGATTTTGGCCACAGAGCCGTCGGGCGGGGCGGAGACATTCCTGCAAGTCGTTTCGCCCGCGCTGAGTCGTTGGTTGGTCATGATTGGAGGGGATGGCATGCGGCAGGGCACGCCGTTTCAGCTTCAAGTCGATGCTTCGGGCAATCCGGACTGGTACGAACCGAACGACACGCCAACAACTCCGAGATTGCTGCAGGGAAACCAGCACGTCGTCGCGAACTTGGATTCGGAGTACGACGTGGACTATTACGTTCTCTCACTTCCCTCGTCTCAGCAAATGACAAAACTGAAGTTTGATGGGCCATCGGGGGTGACGCTTGAAGTGCTGCAGAGTGGAAGATGGGGCGCTATTCCTGCGGGAAAGGTGGCCACACTTCCATCTTCCAAGCCCCTCATCCTTCGAGCTCGCAAGGCGCAAGGTCTGCCTCACCCATCTAGTAGCTATACGATCCACACGTCTGATGCAGCTGGCGGCTCTACCGTTGTTACAAATAAAATCAGCGATGAGGACATCTCTCATCTAGCGCCAACATACGGTATGACCTATCTGGTCCCGGGAGGATCGAACGCCGCACGAGTGCTGGATGTAACGGCAAGCGTTTACGACAGTACCGGAAACCATCCTGCGCCGATGGGGGAGCATGTCATCGTCGTTGCTGTTGACTTCGATCCCGTCACGAAACAAAAGGCGATACTAGACACCGTTGAAGGCTATACGGATTCAGATGGCGAGTTCAGCGCGCGGTTGAATATTGGCGAGTGCAGGGGCCCAGGTATGCAGGGGCCTGTACGTATGCATCGGATCTCCCATCCCCCGGTTTTCTGGGACATCACCTATGTGCCCACCGCTTATGTCACGGCATTTTTGGACGACGGCAAGGTCCAGCGTGTGACTGAGTTCCAGCACGTATGCCGGGAGTGGTACCGGGGGTCTCGTCCATGATTGGCATTTCCGGTCTCCCCGATCTTTATCGTCTTCGGCAGGACAATGCTTTCAAGGAAGAGGTGGCGACAACGGAGATGTTATCAGACGCCAAAGAACTCCTGCCCAAAGAGGCGGTGAGCGCCCTACTTCAGTGGTTTGAGCGAAAAAGCGCGGTCGAGCGTGCTTTCGTCCCTGTCGCAGAGCGCCTGTCAGTCACGCTGGACGCCATGGAAATTCAGCGCCCGGATATCATGGGTTCTCGCTTCGATCTCGTTCACGAAGGTGGTCGCATTAAGGTAATCGATTCCGATCTCGACGCGACATCGATTGAGTGGATCGAAAACAGGATTAACGAGGACAAGGAGCTCGTTCGTTCAGCTGGCTTGTTCAATCGGGAGGTGGTCAGGACGTATGGGGCTAACCCTGACAGTAAAGGCGACGATGGCCTGACTCATCGGGGTAAGCACCGAGTCAATCTGCATCAATCCATCGAATACAACGATCTTTCTGCAAGAGTGGATGGCCTCGTCCGGTTCCGTTCCTTATTGGTCGACGTTCGCCGACTCGATCTTCCGGTCGGGGTAGACGAGTCATCCCGCTTCCTTCTCTGCGGCAACCTTGTGCAGGACTACCTCGTAGGTGACATAAGCACCTACGGTGTCGACGCTGAGGGTAACGTGACGACAGAAAAGACTCGCGGTTCGGCGCGTCTTTTCAATATATGGGGATGAGTGGTTCTCAGTCTTCGACTGCGGCCAGCAGCGTGCCCACGACGGCGGCGAGCGCTGCGTACAGCTCCGGCGGTACGTCGTCGCGCAGACGAACAGCAGCCAGCAGGGCGGCGATCTGCGGATCGAGTTGCGGTGCCAGCCCGAGGGCCTGGGCGCGTTCCAGCATGGCCTTCACGCCGTCCGCATCGATGCGCTGACTGTTGCCGTTGCTGCTGGGCGACGCGAGCCGCAGCGTGACGCTGCGCCGGGGTGACGGGAGCGACGGGTTCATGCGCGGGCTTCCAGCAGGACCGCGCTGTAGGCGCTGGTGGGTACCGGCAGGCCGTGCATGCAGGCAAAGTTGTCGAGGATCAGGCCACTCTTCTCGAGAAGGCGACGCAGCGAGACGAATTCGTTCTCCAGCCGGCCCACGGTTTCCCCGTGCTGCGCCCACAGGCGTACCGACACGCGAGGCACGCGCAGTTGGATTTCGCCCTGCACGGCGCCGAGGGCCGGCGGATCGATGGCGAAGCCCACGGTCCAGGGGCCTTCGGCCTCACCGGGCGCGGCCTTGCCTTCTTCGATGCGAAGCTGGAGCACGTCGTAACCCCGGACGCCCGCCAGCGGGATTTCGATCATCCACAGGCCGGCCTGCGGTTGCGATTCGAGCTGACCAATTTCGACGCGTGCGAGTGCGGCGCGCGTGTCGGCACGAAGCTGGCCGACGAGGCCGTCCACGTCTTCTTCGGTGACGGCCAGATCCGCCGCCCGCGATTGGGCGACCAGGGGACGCTGCGCGAGCGGTGGCGGTGTGTCACTGGTGGGGCGCGGCATGGCGGCGTTGCCAGGCCGTGTGGCGGGAAGTTCGGCCAGCGTGCGACGCAGGGCGAGCAGGGCGGCCTTGAAGTCGTCGGAGGCCGGTGCTTCCTGCTTGCGCTCGGCGAGATGCGCTTCGAGGAAGGCGCCGCTCTTGGCGATGGCTTCCTTCATGCCGGATGGCGAACTCACGTCCGCAGGCTTGTTGATCGCGGCTTCCAGCGTCGCCAGCGCCGCGCGCAACGGCGCGGGCAGCACGCGGGCGATCGGCCGGCGACCGAGAGCGGCGAGCACACCGAGCAAAGGCGCGTAGCCGTTCTGCTGCGGCAGGCGTTCGCGCAGGCCCTGCATTGCCACCCGTTCGTCGGTATTGCCGAGGACGACCTCGAGTTGCGGCTGCGGCCCCTGGGTAAGCACCCGAACCTGGAACTGCGGGGGCAACTGGGTGCCGGCCGCGTCGGCTTCCACAGCCAAGCCGCCGATTTCCAGCAATAGCTTGCCGATATCGTTCTGGCCCATCACCCGCGCCGACAACAGGGCGCCGACCCGCCAGCTGTCCGCCGCGGCTGTGGTACCCGCGGCCGCGCCGGCCCACAACTGGGCGGCGAGACTGGTCGGCTGGATGATCAAGGAGATGTCCTCCGAGGCCCTGCGGGCCCCGAATGGGCACGCTCCTGTAACACAGGGAATCGGCGGGAACTTGCGAAACTTTAGGGGTGTGAGTCGGCCCTTTGGGCCTGTGAGTCGGCCGCTACGCGGCCTGTGAACCGTAAGTGGGTCATTCGCGGGCGGCAGCTCACGGTTCACAGCCGCCGCAGGCGGCGACTTACAGGCCCAAAGGGCCGACTCACGCCGCTAGAATAGCGGCATGACCCAGCTTCCCTTCGAACTCCTCGCCACCGATGGCGCGGCCCGGCGCGGCCGTCTCCGTTTCGGCCGTGGCACGGTAGAAACCCCCGCTTTCATGCCCGTGGGCACCTATGGCTCCGTGAAGGCGATGACCCCGCGCGATGTCCTTGAGACCGGCGCGGAGATCATCCTCGGCAATACCTTCCACCTGTTCCTTCGCCCCGGCCTCGACATCGTCGGCGAGTTCGGTGGCCTGCACCGCTTTATCGGCTGGGACAAGCCGATCCTTACCGATTCGGGCGGGTTCCAAGTGTTCTCGCTGGCGCACAAGCGGAAGATCACCGAGGAAGGGGTGACCTTCGCCTCGCCCGTGGACGGTTCCAAGGTATTCCTGTCCCCCGAGGAATCGATGCGGATCCAGAAAGTGCTGGATTCCGACATCGCCATGATCTTCGACGAGTGCACGCCGTACCCGGCGACGGACAAGGTCGCTTCCGATTCCATGGAGCTCAGCCTACGCTGGGCGGAGCGTTCGCGCCGCGCGTTCGACGACCTGCGCAACCCCAATGCGCTGTTCGGCATCGTCCAGGGCAGCACCTTCGAGCACCTGCGCCGACGCTCCGCCGAGCGCCTGATCGATATCGGCTTCGACGGCTACGCCGTGGGCGGACTGGCGGTGGGCGAGCCGGAAGCCGAGCGCAACCATACGCTGGATTTCACCCTGCCGATGCTGCCGAAGGACCGTCCGCGCTACCTTATGGGCGTGGGGCGGCCGGAGGACATCGTGGAAGCGGTGCGCCGCGGCATCGACATGTTCGACTGCGTCATGCCCACCCGCAACGCCCGCAACGGCTTCCTGTTCACGGCCGAGGGCACGCTGCGCATCCGCAACGCGAAGTTCGCGGCGGATACCCGGGTGATCGAGGAAGGCTGCGACTGCTATGCCTGCGCCAACGGCTTCTCCCGCGCCTATCTGCGCCACCTGGACCGCTGCAACGAGATCCTCGGCAGTCAGCTCGCCACGATGCACAACCTGCGTCACTACCAGCGGCTGATGGCGGGTCTGCGTGGGGCGATCGAGGCGGGCGGCCTCGAGGATTTCGTCGCCGCTTTCTATGCGGCACGGCGCAAGGCCGAGGTCGACGGCTGAGACCCTCTTGCGGGCGTCGGTCGGCGCCCCAACGCCTTGTCGGGCCCGGGAGGGCTGCGGCCTGCGCCGTCGGCGCGCGGTACATAAGCAGCGGGGTGCGTGGCATAATCCACGATCTTTTTCCGTGAATGGCCGCTTTTCCCAGGCTGTTCCATGACTTGCGAGAAATCCGATGAGCCTTCCGACGTTCGCCGCCATTGCCCAGGCCACCGCTCCCGCCGCTGGCGCCGCTCCGCAGGGAGCCCTCGGCCTTTCGCCGCTGATCATGATGGCGGTGCTTTTCGGCATCTTCTATTTCATGATGATCCGCCCGCAGATGAAGCGGCAGAAGGAGCACCGCGCCCTGCTGTCCGCGCTCGCCAAGGGCGACGAGGTGGTCATGGGTGGCGGCCTGGCCGGTCGCATCGAGGACGTGGGCGAAGCCTTCGTCCGCGTGGAAATTGCCCCGGGCACGGTCGTGCAGGTGCAGAAGGGTTCGATCACCCAGGTGCTGCCCAAGGGCAGCCTGAAGAAGTCCTGAGACTTCTTCTTTCAACAGGCGTCAGCCGCGGCCGGCGCACGGCCGCTTTCATGGAATGCAAGGCATGAGTGATTTTCCACGCTGGAAGTACGCGCTGGTCGTGATCGTGTTGCTGTTCGGCATCGTGTACGCGTTGCCGAATGTCTTCCCGCCGCAGCCTGCGGTGCAGATCTCGGGTAACCGTGGCGCCCTGGTCGACGCGTCGCTGAAGAGCAAGGTCGAAGGCATGCTGGTCACCGCGAAGGTGCCGGCGTCGTCGATCGAGATCGATCCGAAGGGCACCCGCCTGCTGGCGCGCTTCGGCAGCGTCGATGCGCAGGCGAAGGCGTCCGACGTACTCCGGTCGGGTCTCGGCGACACCTATACGGTGGCACTGAACCTGGCCTCGACCGTGCCGTCGTGGCTGCGTGCGATCAACGCCAACTCGATGCCGCTGGGCCTCGATCTCCAGGGCGGCGTGCACTTCCTCATGGAAGTGGACCAGAACGCGGTGATCGACGCCCAGGAGACCCGCTACGCCGATGACATCCGCGCGCTGCTGCGCGACAAGAACGTGTCGTACGACGCCGTCAATCGCAATGCCCGCGGGCAGGGCGTGAGCGTGGTGCTCCGTTCGGAGGCCGACCGCCAGCAGGCGGCCACGCTCATCGGTACGGACTATCCGGACCTGGCCGTGACCGACGGCGCGAACACCGGCAATCGTTTCATCCTCAATGCCACGGTCAAGCCGGCCAAGCTGCGCGAACTGGCGCAGAGCACGATCAGCCAGAACGTGACCACGCTGCGCCAGCGCGTGAACGCGCTGGGCGTGTCCGAGCCGCTGATCCAGCAGCAGGGCGCCAACCAGATCATCGTCGAGCTCGCCGGCGTGCAGGACACGGCGGAAGCGAAGAAGATCATCGGCGCCACCGCCACGCTGGAATACCGTGCAGGCCTGTACACGCCGCAGCAGGCGGTGGATGCCGCCCGCTCGGGCAGCGTGCCACCCGATGCCAAGCTCTACTACGGTCGCGACGGTCGTCCGTACCTGCTGAGCAAGAAGGTGATCGCCAAGGGTGACGAGCTGACCAGTGCCGTCTCGGGTCGCGACCAGCAGAACGGCACGCCGAACGTCAGCGTCACGCTCAACAGCGCGGGTGCGCGCAAGATGCAGGAGTTCACCAACGACAACGTCGGCAAGCCGATGGCGGTGCTCTACATCACCCGCACCACCGAAACCAAGATGGTCGACGGCAAGGAAGTGAAGACGCCGAAGATCACCGAAGAGGTGATCAACTACGCCAACATCAGCTCGCCGTTCGGCAAGCAGTTCTCGACCAACGGCCTGCCCAGCGATGCGGAAGCGTCGGAACTGGCGCTGCTGCTGCGTGGTGGCTCCCTCGCCGCCCCCGTCGACATCGTCGGCGAGAGCGTGATCGGTCCCAGCCTCGGCGCCGACAACATCGACAAGGGCTTCAAGGCGGTGATGCTCGGCCTCGGCCTGGTGCTGCTGGCTGCGGCGATCTACTACAAGCTGTTCGGTCTCGTGGCGGACGTTGCGCTGTTCTTCAACCTCGTGTTGCTGGTGGCGGTGATGTCGATGATCGGCGTGACCCTCACCATGCCGGGCATCGCCGGTATCGTGCTGACGCTGGGTATGGCGATCGACGCCAATGTGCTGATCTGCGAACGCATCCGCGAGGAGCTGCGCAATGGCTCATCGCCGCTGGCCGCCATCCGCACGGGCTACGACAAGGCGTGGGCGACCATTCTCGACGCGAACGTGACCCACCTGCTCGCTGCGCTCGGTCTCATGACCATGGGCTCGGGCCCGATCAAGGGCTTCGGCGTCACGCTGTTCATCGGTATCCTCACCTCGATGTTCACCTCGGTGACGGTGACCCATGCCATCACGGCGCTGATCCACGGCGGCCGCAAGCTCAAGACCCTGTCGGTCTGACGGGAGGACGCCATGGAAATCTTCAACCACAATTCGAACTTCAACTTCCTCGGCCTGCGCAAGTTCAGCATCGGCCTGGCGGTCCTCCTCATGATCGGTTCGATCGCGCTGATCATGACGCGCGGTTTCAACTACGGGCAGGACTTCCTCGGCGGCGTGGCCGTGCAGGTGGAGTATCAAACCCCGGTCGATCCGAGCGACGTCCGTGCCGCGCTGGACAAGGGGCATCTGGAGAATCCACTCGTGCAGGCCGTGGGCGGCACGCGTGAGTTCACCATCCGCCTGCAGCCCAAGGGCGACGTGGCGGCGGCGGGCAACCTCAGCAACGACGAGGCGGCCACGAAAGTCGCCAACGACATCATGGCGGCACTCAAGGCGTCCCGCCCCGACGTCGCCATGAAGAGCAAGTCCTTCGTCGGCCCGCAGGTCGGTGAGGAGCTGCGCAGCGACGGTATCGTCGCGGTCGTCTTCGTCATCGTCGGCATCATGGGTTACCTGTGGATTCGCTTCGAGAAGCGCTTCGCCATCGCGGCGCTGGCCACGGAAATCCACGACGTGCTGGTGACCCTCGGCATCTTCGCGATGACGCAGCGTGAGTTCGACCTGACCGTGCTGGCCTCGGTGCTGGCGGTGGTCGGTTACTCGATCAACGACAAGGTGGTGGTGTTCGACCGTGTCCGCGAGTTGTTCCGGTCCAGCCGCAATGCCACGCCGGAGGAAGTGCTGAACCGCTCGATCAACAGCACGCTCTCGCGAACGATCATCACCTCGCTGTTCACCGGCATCACGATGGCCGCGCTGTACTTCATCGGCGGACCGGTCGTGCACGGCTTCTCGATCACCATGCTCATCGGCATCCTCGTCGGCACGCTGTCGTCCATCTTCGTTGCCAGCCCGATCCTGCTGTGGCTCGGCGTCTCGAAGAAGGACCTCATGCCGGTCGCCAAGGAAGACCCGGAGTTGGCTCGCCGCCCTTAACGAGCGCATCGGCCGCGCGCCTGGCGGGCGGTCCCGAACGGCGTGACCCAAAAGCAAAGAGCCCGCCGTTGTCGGCGGGCTCTTTCGTTGTCACACCCCATCCCTGAGATCAGAAGTCGTCGTCGTCCTCGGTGGCGCCCTCGGCATCGTTGGCCAAGGTGACCACGACGTAGGCGGAGCCGACGAGTGACGCACAGAGCCAGGCGTAGACCATCTGGATCGCCGTCCGGGGGACGGCGAGTGCCACGCGCGGTGCGAGCGCCAGGCCGACGATGCCTGCGAGCGCGAGTACGGTGGCGACGGTCCACGCGAGGCGCCGTGACGGCGACGCGGTGGTGATGACGTTCATGCTGCGATAACCCCTGTTTTCCCCTGTCTCGCGGCCTTCGTGAAAAGCGTGTGAGGCCGCTTGATGTAGGAAATACCCTACAAATTTTGCGACGGCAAGTGCCGATGTGCAGAACACTTCCTTGACTCGTAAGGCCTTTCCTGCAAGACATCGAGCAAGTTCCCGAGTCCGTTAGACTTTCGCTTCTTCACGAGAACCGACCCATGCTTGAGCGCGAATTCCCAGGCTTCACCCTGCGCAGCGGCGCCACCCGCGAAGGCTCGCGGTACACGGCGCTGGTGTCCGTACACCCCGCCGATGGCGGCTACCCCAGCTATTACGCGGTGTATGAAAACCGCAGCTTCCGCGACGAGGCAAGCGCCCAGGCCGCTGCCGAGAAGGCATTGGGATTGGTGATGGGGGTGGAAGAGGACGGCGCGCCCGTGTTCGCCGAAGGCGAGACGGGTTTCGATGACGCGTAGGGCAGGCGAGCGATGACCCGATACGCGATCCGGCTTGACAGCCGCTCTGTCGCGGCGCGTCATACCAGGCAATGAGACGACAGGGGCGGGCGGCATTGCCATGAACGAGCGGGACGGCCGGTACCGGCAGTTCGTCGAGGCTTCCTCCGACTGCATGAAGGAGCTCGACCGGGACGGCGCCATCCGTTTCGTCGCGGGGCTCGGGTGTGCGGCCCTCGCGCCCGACGGCGTGGAGCGCCTCATAGGCACGCGCTGGCTCGATCTCTGGCCGTTGGAAGCGCGCGACATGGTGGCACGTGTGCTCGACCGCGCGGCATCCGGCGAGTGCGTGGATTTCGTTGGCGCCCGCCGTATAGGTGAGGGGCCCACGCGCTGGTGGGAGGTCACGGTCACCCCTGTGATCGCCGACGATGCGCTCGACCATTTCGTCGTCATCAGCCGCGATGTGACGGAACGCGTGGAGCTCCAGGCCTCGCTGGAATCGATCATCGAATTGCTTCAGGACCGGCTCAACGAGACGGTGGCGCGCACGGCCAACGCCACCACGCGCTACGGTACGCTCATGGAACGCCTCGAATCGGAACACGGGGCGAGGCAGGCACTGGAAAGCCGGCTCGCCAGCGTGCGCGAGCAACTCGCCATGGCCAACCAGGCGCGCGATCTCGCCGAGGCCAGCGCCAGACAAGCGCAAAAGCAGCAGGCGATCGGTCAGCTCGTCAGCGGCATTGCCCATGATTTCAACAACATGCTGCAGACGGTGATCGTGAGCTTGTCGGGCCTGCAGGATGAGGCAGAGGCGCTCACTCCGAGGCACCGTCGCATGGTCACCTACGCGGTGGAAGGGGCGAGGCACGCGACCGCGCTGACCCGACGTCTGCTGGCCTTCGCGCGGAACCAGTACGCGCAGCCCGAGGCGGTCGATCTCGGCGACCTCGTAGCGGCGTTCGCCGATTTTGCCCGGCATGCTCTCGGTGGCCGGGTGGGCATAGACGTACTGCGTCAACCGGGCCCGCTGCCGGTATGGGTAGATCGAAGCGGGGTCGAGCAGGCGCTGATGAACGTTTGCCTCAACGCGCGCGACGCCATGAACGGCTTCGGTCAGATCGTGGTGGAAGTGGGTGAGCGTATCGACAGCCAGCGGCTGTCGGGGCATCCCGGCGAGGTCGAGGGCGCACGCCAAGTCTTCGTCAGTGTCGCCGATGGCGGCGGTGGCATTCCGGAGGAGGTCCGACAGCGCCTCTTCGAGCCCTATTTCACGACCAAGGAAGGCGGTTCGGGCCTTGGGCTGGCTCAGGTCTACGGTATGGTCGCGCAAGCCGGCGGCGGCATCGAAATCGAGAGCGAAGCGGGTGTCGGCACGCGGATCCGGCTGGTCTTTCCACGCTACGCCGGACCCTGTGCCTTTGGTGAATAGCGTTCACAAAACGTGACGAAGTTCCTCAATTGTTAGGCGGGTCGGCCGATAAGGCTAGAGCCTGGAGGAAGCAAGTCATGTTGGTCATCATTGGTTCGATCGTCGTCCTGGTTTCCGTACTAGGCGGATACGTCCTGTCGCACGGCGAGATCGGTGCGCTGTGGCAGCCGTACGAGCTGCTCATCATCTTCGGCGCGGCCATCGGTGCGTTCCTCAGCAGCAATTCGCTGGAGGTCGTGAAGAACGCTGGCCGCGACATGGTCGCGCTGTTCAAGGGCCCGAAGTACCGCCGCCAGGACTACGTCGACCTGCTGTCGCTGCTCTACGACATCTTCGTGAAGATGCGCAAGGAAGGGCAGCTCGGCATGGAGGCGCACATCGAGGACCCGGCCAGCAGCTCGCTGTTTTCCGCTTATCCGCGGCTGGTGGCTGAGCATCATCTCATCGACTTCATCACGGACTGCCTGCGTCTGATCGTCGGCGGCGCCATGGACCCGCACGAACTCGAGCAACTGCTCGACGTGGAACTGGAAACGCACCATCACGAAGCGCTCGTACCCGCGCTGGCGGTGCAGAAGATGGCCGACGCGCTTCCCGGTTTCGGCATCGTCGCGGCGGTGCTCGGCATCGTCATCACCATGAAGTCCATCGACGGTGATGCCGCGGTTATCGGCGAGCACATTGCTGGCGCGCTGGTGGGCACCTTCCTGGGCATCCTGCTTTCCTATGGCTTCGTGGGGCCGCTCTCCGCGGCGATGGAAGCGCGCGTGAACACCGACGGCAAGGCCTTCGAGTGCGTCAAGGTCGCATTGCTCGCCAATCTGCGCGGCTACAACCCGATGGTTGCCGTGGAATTCGCGCGCAAGTCGCTGCAGTCCAGTTCGCGTCCGTCGTTCCAGGACCTCGAAGCGCACCTGAAGGCGGCTCGGTAAGCAACGATGAGCGACTTGAAGCAGGTCATCATCGTCCGCAAGAAGCGCGCTGGTGGCCACGGCCACCACGGAGGCGCCTGGAAGGTCGCCTACGCCGACTTCGTCACGGCGATGATGGCCTTCTTCCTGGTCATGTGGCTTGTCGGCGCGGGTACGAAACAGCAGCGCGCGGCCATTTCCGAATACTTCAAGAACCCCAGCATGACCCAGGGGCAGTCCACGATGGCGCCGTCGGGCAAGATGGGTCCGGGCGGTGCCAGCACCAGCATGATCAAGCTCGGCGGGGCAATGGACCTCCCGAAGGGCCCCGGCGACAACCAGGCGTTTGCGCGGCCCAATGGCGCGGAGCTCGACAAGTTGGCGAAGGAGCAGGAAAAGCGCCGGCTCGAACAGCTCATGAAGGACCTCAAGGAAGCGGTCGCCAAGAGCCAGGCCATGGCGCCCTACAAGGATCAGCTCCTGCTCGACATCACCTCCGAGGGCCTGCGCATCCAGATCGTGGATAAGCAGAACCGGCCGATGTTCGACACCGGCAGCGGTGTGATGAAGCCTTATACGGTGGAAATCCTGCACGAGCTGGCGGGCTTCGTGAACCAGGTGCCCAACGCAATCAGCATCTCCGGGCATACCGACAGCGCACCCTACGTCGGTTCAAGCAAGTCGTACGGCAACTGGGAGCTTTCCGCCGACCGTGCCAACGCGGCGCGTCGCACGCTCGTGGAAGGCGGCATGCAGCCAGACAAGGTGGCTCGCGTGGTGGGGCTCGCGGCATCGGTGCCGTTCGACAAGACCAACCCCGCCGCGGCCATCAACCGCCGCATCAGCATCGTCGTGATGACGGCCGAGGCGGCACGCGCGGCGCTCTCGCCGGACCTCGTGGACGGCGCCGTGGCGCCGACGGCCGGATCGCATGCCGCAGGCAACAACCACGTCGAAACGGCGGTCACCGGTGGCGCGCGAGCGCCTGCCGACACGCCTCGGGCGACGACCGCGTCGGTCGCATGCGGCGATGCAACTTGCGCACAAGGCTCATCGCCCCCATAGGTTTCTGGACCCCGTCGAACGTTCGCAGCGCCCGACGTGACTAGACAGGGTGCATGCCGCGGCGTACGCCGCGACCGACGACGACTCAAGGAGCCGCCTATGCACGACGCCACCCCGCTCATCGCCACCATCGTCGGGGGCCTCGTCCTCGCCTTCATCTTCGGAGCCATCGCCCATCGGCTCCGTTTGCCGGTCCTCGCCGGTTATCTCGTTGCCGGCGTCGTCGCCGGGCCGTTCACGCCTGGCTACGTTGCCGATGCCCATCTGGCGCAGGAACTGGCCGACCTTGGCGTGATCCTGCTCATGTTCGGCGTGGGGCTGCACTTCTCGTTGAAAGACTTGCTCTCGGTCAAGGCGATCTCGATTCCGGGCGCTGCGGTCCAGATGGCTGTCGCGACCGGCCTCGGCATGGCGCTCGGTGCGTTCCTCGGCTGGCCGCTGGCGCAGGGTTTCGTGTTCGGGCTCGCGTTGTCGGTCGCGAGCACGGTCGTACTGCTTCGTGCGATGGAAGAGCGCCGCTTGCTCGACAGCGATCGCGGCCGCATCGCCGTGGGCTGGTTGATCGTCGAGGACCTGGCGATGGTGCTGGCGCTGGTGCTGCTTCCGGCCATCGGCGGATTCCTCGGCGGCGAGCAGGCAGGTGCGTCGGCGAGCATCGGTGCGCTGCTGGAAACCGTGGCATGGACCATCGGCAAGGTGACGTTGTTCGTCGCCCTGATGCTGATCGTCGGCAAGCGCGCCATTCCGTGGGTGCTGCAGGCCGTGTCGGCCAGCGGTTCGCGGGAGCTGTTCCGTCTCGCGGTGCTCGCCATGGCGCTCGGCATCGCATTCGGCGCAGCCCATCTCTTCGATGTGTCGTTCGAACTGGGTGCCTTCTTCGCCGGCATGATGATGGGCGAGTCCAAGCTGTCGCAGCGTGCCGCGGAGGAAACGCTGCCACTGCGCGACGCCTTCGCGGTGCTCTTCTTCGTCTCCATCGGCATGTTGTTCAATCCGCACGTCCTCGTCGAACAGCCGTGGGTGGTGCTGGCCGCGTGCCTGATCATCATCGTCGGTAAATCGGTGGCGGCCTTCGCCATCGTCCGTGCCTTCGGTCGCCCGCCGAAGACGGCCCTGACCATCGCCACCAGCCTCGCGCAGATCGGCGAATTCTCTTTCATCCTTGCCGGGCTCGGCGTATCGCTTGGCTTGTTGAGCGAGCAGGCGCGCGACATCCTCCTCGCAGCGGCCATCGTCTCCATCCTGGTCAATCCCCTGTTGTTCGCGGTGCTCGACCGATGGATCGCGCGACACGAGGCGGACGTACCGGACGATGGGCCCAGCATCGCCGGCCACACCGTGCTGGTGGGCTACGGACGCGTGGGCCGTCGTGTGCTGGCCGAACTGCAGGCCTCGGGTACCCGCACCCTGGTGATCGAATCCGATGAGGACGCGGTTCGCGAACTGCGCGGAACGTCCGAGGTGGAGCTGGTGGTGGGCAACGCCGCGGTGGCGGCCGTACTCGACGAGGCCAATCTCGCCGGGGCTCGGGCCCTGATCGTCGCCGTGTCCGATCCGTTCGAAGGAGGTCAGGTCGTGCGTGCCGCGAGGGCCTTGCGGCCCGACCTGCCGATCGTCGCCCGCGCCCACTCGCAGGAGTGCGTGGCGCATCTGGATGGCCTTGGTGCCAGCAACGTGATCTATGGTGAGCAGGAGCTTGCGCACAGCATGTTCGCTGCGGTGCGTGCCCCCGTCGACCACGCCGGCCATTGAGCCGGCGGAGCCCTTTATGAGTGGGCTCCCGCTCGGTTCGTGCGGCAGCGAGCATACGTCGAGCTAACGTCGCCATCGCTACCTTGTGACGAATCACGGTAGACGAGAGATCCGCATGGCTTCCCGCATCGAGGACTACGCGATGCTCGGCAATTGCCGAAGTGCAGCGCTGGTGGCAAGAGACGGTTCCATCGATTGGCTGTGCCTTCCCCGCTTCGATTCCGCCGCATGTTTCGCGGCTCTGATCGGGCAGGAAGAGAATGGGCGCTGGCGTGTTGCCCCCTCCGATCCCGATGCGACCTGCACGCGCCGTTATCTGGACGGCAGCCTCGTGCTGGAGACCGAATGGCAGACGGCGACGGGACGTGCGCGTGTCATCGACTTCATGCCGATCGACGGTGAGCAGGTGGGCGTGACCCGGATCGTCGAGGGCATCGAAGGACGCGTGGACTTCGAGGTCGTGCTGACCCTCCGTTTCGACTACGGCAATGCCGTGCCCTGGGTCAGCCGCGTTGACGACACGACGATGACAGCGGTCGCCGGCCCCGATCTCATCGTGGTGCGCAGCCCGGTCACCTTCGACGGCGAAGGGTTGCACAGTGTGGCGCGCTTCAAAGTGAGCAAGGGCGATTCGGTGCCGTTCTCCCTTGCCTGGGGACCGTCGCACCTCGCGCCGCCCGATACGCCGGAACCTTGCGGCGCCCTGCGCGACACCCTGGCCTTCTGGGATGGGTGGTCCGATCGCTGCAACGGAACGGGCGAATGGTCGGACATCGTGCGCCGCTCGCTGGTGGTGCTTAAGGGGCTGAGCTACCTGCCCACCGGCGGCATCGTCGCGGCGCCGACCACCTCGCTGCCCGAGCAGATCGGCGGCCCGCGCAACTGGGATTACCGTTTCTGCTGGGCGCGCGATGCCACCTTCGTGCTGTCTGCGTTCGTCAACGCCGGATATCACGACGAAGCAAGCGCATGGCGCGACTGGGTCCGGCGTGCGGTAGCCGGATCACCGGGTCAGTTGCAGGTGCTCTATGGTCTCGCGGGCGAGCGTCGTCTCGAAGAGTTCGAAGTACCCTGGCTCGCCGGCTACGAAGGCTCGACGCCGGTACGCATCGGGAACGCCGCATCGACACAGTTCCAGTTGGATATCTTCGGCGAACTGGTCGGCGCCTTCGCCCACGCCGTGCGGCATGGCGTTGCCATGCAACCGGAAGCCGACGAGGTGCAGACGGTGTTCCTCGAACATCTGGCGAGTATCTGGCGCCATCCCGATGAAGGCATCTGGGAAATCCGGGGCGAGCCGCGCCATTTCGTCCATTCGAAGGTCATGGCATGGCTGGCGTTCCAGCGTGCGAGCGAACAGGAGCGCCACGATTCGGACCCCCGGCTCACGCTGCGCTGGCGTGCGCTGGCCGACGAGATCAAGGCCGACATCCTGGCCAAGGGTGTCGATCCCGAGCGCGGCTGCTTCACGCAGTCGTATGGCTCGAAGGAAATCGACGCAAGCCTGCTGCTGGTGACACTCACCGATTTTCTTCCGCCCGACGATCCCCGCGTCACGGCCACCGTGCGGGCCGTCGAGGAAGACTTGCTGGTGGATGGCTTCGTCCGCCGTTACGACACGCGCAGCGGCGTGGACGGCCTGCCGCCGGGCGAGGGCCAGTTCCTGCCGTGCAGCTTCTGGCTCGTCGAAAACTACGTACTGCTCGGGCGCCTCGACGAGGCCCGCAGCATGTTCATGCGACTGATCGGCCTGGCAAACGATCTCGGCCTGCTCGCGGAGGAGTACGATCCCCGTGCGAAACGGCTGCTGGGTAATTTCCCCCAAGCTTTTTCTCACGTCGCGTTGGTAAATGCCGCCTTCAGTCTCGCGCACGGCTACAGCGCGACGGCAGATATCCACGCCACCCCCGAAGCCCTCGATCCCCAAGGAGTCCGTGCATGAGCCCAGCCCAACCGAAGCGTGCCACCTCGCGCGCTCATCCGGCCGACCCGTGTACCGTCGTGATTTTCGGCGCTGCCGGCGACCTCACCAGTCGGTTGGTCGTTCCCGCGCTCTACAACATGCGCCGCACCGGCCTGCTGGCTGACAATTTTTCGGTCATCGGTTTCAACCACGGCAAGATGACCGACAACGCATGGCGCAAGAGCCTGCGTACCGCGCTCGAACGTTTCGTGGGCAACAGCGGCGGTCGCCTGGATGAGGAGGCCTGGGGCTGGCTCAGCAGCCAGATGACCTACCACGCCGGCGACTTCGACGATCTGTCCGCATTCCAGAACCTGGCGGTGAAGCTGCGCGATGCGGAGCGTCGCCGCGGCACCAAGGGCAACGTGCTGTTCTATCTCGCCACCCCGGAACGTTTCTTCGGCGACGTGATCGAGAAGCTGCGCGATGCCGACCTCGTCGACGATGGCGGTCCCGATGGCGAGTTCTGGCGTCGCGTCATCATCGAAAAGCCCTTCGGTCATGACCTCGCTTCCGCGCACGCGTTGAACGAGCGCATTCTCAAGGTGCTGCGCGAGGATCAGATCTTCCGTATCGACCACTTCCTCGGGAAGGAGACGGTGCAGAACATCATGGCGTTCCGCTTCGCCAATGGCCTGTTCGAGCCAATCTGGAACCGTGACCGTATCGACCACGTGCAGATCACCGTGGCCGAGACCGTAGGCGTGGAACGCCGCGGCTCGTTCTACGAACAGACCGGCGCGTTGCGCGATATGGTGCCCAATCATCTGTTCCAGCTGCTGGCGATGGTCGCCATGGAGCCGCCGAGTTCCTTCGACGCCGAAGCCGTGCGTACGCGCAAGGCGGAAGCCATCGAGGCCATCCGTCCGATCCAGCCCGAGGATGCGGTGCGCGGCCAGTACGGCCCGGGCGCGGTCAACGGCGAACTGGCGATCTCCTATCGCGACGAACCCAATGTCGCGCCGGATTCGGTCACCGAGACCTTCGTGGCAATGAAGCTCTCCATCGATACGTGGCGCTGGTCCGGTGTGCCGTTCTATCTGCGCACCGGCAAGCACATGGGCCGCCGCACTACGGAAATCGCGATCCGCTTCAAGTCGGCGCCGTTCGCCCCGTTCCGCGGCACGGGCATGGACGCGTTCGGTCCCGACTGGCTGGTGCTGCAGATCCAGCCCGACGAGGGCATCTCGTTGCAGTTCGACGTGAAGCGCCCGGGTCCACGCGTGGAACTCGCGCCAGTGCGAATGGATTTCAAATACGCCGACTGGTTCCGCGCCGAGCCCAACGTGGGCTACGAAACGCTGCTCTACGATTGCATGACCGGCGACGCCACACTGTTCCAGCGCGCGGACATGGTCGAAGCCTGCTGGCGCGCCGTACAGCCGATTCTTGACGATTGGGCGCAGCGGACTCCGGCGGACTTCCCGAACTACGCCTCGGGCAGTGCAGGCCCCGCCTCGGCGGACACGCTCCTGGCCTTGGGTGGGCGTTCGTGGCGTCCGCTGAATTCGTCGAGCGAGCCGCTGGCGCGCAAGTCCTCGCGCAGCAAGGCCGAGGCCGCACCGGCGTCCGCCGGCACCGCGCCCAAGAAGCGTGCATCTGCGACGAAGGCCGCGGCATCGAAGAAGGCGACTGCGCCGCGCAAGACGGCATCGCGTCGCGCCACGGGAGCGACGACCGCCGCGGCGAAAACGGCCTCGGCCCGCAAGGTGGCACCCGCGAAAGCCACGACGAAGAAGACGGCTGCACGCCGCAAGCCGACAGGACGTCCGCGTTCCAGGTAATCAAGCCTCGCGTCAAACGAAAAGGCCGCGCTGAAAAGCGCGGCCTTTTCGTTGTTCGCACGATCAGTGATCGTGCTTGTCATCCTTGTGCTCGGGCGGTCGGTGGTCGTCATGCCGCGGAGCGGGCCTGGATTCGGGATGCGCTTCGGGACGCGGCGCCGGACGAGCTTCCATCCGCGGCTCGGGCCGCGGTTCCGGGCGGGCCTGCATGCGCGGCTCCTCACGGGGCGGCATGCGTTGATCCATGCGCTGTGACTCCATCCGCGGCTCCGCGGTCGGTGCGCGTTGCGCAAAGCGTGCCGCATCGTTCGATGGCATGCGCGGTTCCGCCACCGGGGCATGCTGGGCGAAACGCGCCGGATCGTTCGGCGGCATGCGGGACGCGGCAGGCTCCTGCCGCGGCTGCGTCGGCTGCGGGGCCGGCGCATGCCGGGCATCCATGGTCTGCGGAGGACGCGCTTCCATGGGCTGAGGCGCATGGGCGGCCAGGGCCTGACGATCGCGGGCGAACGCCTCGGCGTTACCCGGACGCTCCGGCGTACGCGGCGCGCCGGGAGCCGTGGCGGTCGCGTGCTCATTGCGCTGCATCGTCGCCGGATCGACACCGTGCGGCGCATTGGGCATGGGTCGGCCTGCGGCGAAGGCGCGAGGGTCTGCCGGCCGTCCCGGCTCACCGGCGGGACGCGGCATCATCGCAGCGCGCTCGGCGCCCGGCGGCGGCAACGCAGGGCGAGCGTTCGGCGCCGTGGCGCGCATCATCGCGGGATTGAAGTTGGGGCGCTGCATGTGCGCGAAATCCACCGGGTGCGGCGCCATGGCGGCCGGTGCCGGACGACCCATCGGGCCGGCGGGCGGTGCGCCGTTATAGGTGGTGTTGTGCACCGACACATTGCCGAAGTTGTGCCGGTTGTCGATGTGCACCGAGCGGTCGATGCTGGTGTAACGGTTGATCACCGTGTTGCGGTTCACGACATACGGATGGTTGTCGTAGACCACGGCCGGCGGGCCATAGCCGCCACCGCGCGGGCCGCCCCACGACGTGTTCCAGGCATTCCAGCCCCAGGGATGATCGTGGTGGTGCGCGAACAATTCACCGACCACCACGCCGACACCGAACGACACGAGGCCGGTCGCGACGAGGTCGCCGCGGTCGGGAGCGGGTTCGTACCAGCGTTCGGTCGTGTAGACACGCGAGTACACCGGCTCGCCGTAGACGACGTCGGGATCGTACTGCGGCACGTAGACGACATCCGGCTCTGCCGGCTCGATCTCGATGGTCTGCGCGGGCGGTTCGACGACACGGCGCTCTTCGACCACGGTGGTCGTCGTGGGCTGGGGAGTATCCACCACGCGGATCTTTTGCTGTGGCGTATCGGCCAGTGATCCGTGCGCACGGGCACGTTGGCGCATCACCTGGATCGCGTTGAGCACGTCGGTGGGTTCGGCCGCGTAGGCGGCACCCAAGGCGGCAGTCCAGTCGTTATGGCCATCCAGTTGATCGACGACGGCAGGGAAAGCGACCAGCGCTTTGACGCTCGGATCCCACGGCTGGTTGCTTGCGGCATCGATCAGCGCCGAGCCGCTCAGGTTGCGGTTGTCTTCGAGGAAGCCGCGCGCGGCATGCACATCGTCCGGGTGCGTGGACGCGGCAAGCGTGAGCGCGACGAGCTTGTCGGGAAACAAAGCGATCGGCGAGACCAGCGCATAGAGCTGTTCCGCCGTCGGCGGCTGGTAGGCGGGGGCCGGCGGGGGTGCGTTGTCGACCGTTCCTGCGGTGGCCGGCGGCGCGGAAGCGGTGTCATCCGCGGGTGCCTGACGCTGGCAACCGGCAAGCATGCCGACAATGGCGACCGACAGCGCGGTCATCAGAACGACGTCCTTCGTAGTGTGTCTCATGGTGCCCTCTCGTCACGGATCGCCTGTCGATCCGGCGTGGCGCCAATGTCGTTTTCGGCGCGTGACTCGGCGCTGTCTGGCGCCGCAAGGGCTTGCGGTTTCGCGGAGGGATTTAGCGGCGGTTTGGGTGGGTGAGGGTGATCGCGAACGCAGTTTTGAGGGCAGGATGCACGTGTTTTTTTCGTTGCGTTGCAGCAAGCAACCCCATCCAACCGCCTTTCATGGCGCTCTGCGAAAGCGGCGATTCCGTTTCCGCGAAAAAACAGTCACTTGCTCAAGTAGCCACGCGTTACGTCGCCAAGATGGATCGATCCAAATTTTGCGAAACCGTTCTGCACTGCACTATTTTGGTATTCCCAATATATTGATAAAAATCAAAATGATGAGTCGAGTTGATCATCCTTAGATCGAGTTAAAAATTCAGTTGACTTCGATGACAGGGGACTTAAGAATCCGGCGATAACACGGGATTGCTACGGCAAGACCGGGCTTTCGCGCCAGAACCCGCAGACCGGCGGCGCGGAAGAAGAAAAGGGCGGCGAAACAAGACCCTCACGCAGCGCGCGTTCCCGACGTCGGTTTTCAGCCGGCGCGGTGCCGTTCGCTCGGAAAAAAGCAACGCGGGAGCGGGGCCCCGACAGCGAGCGGGACCGGCTTCCTTCCCCTTTCCAGGAGATCGATGTGAACCACCGTATCAGCGCACTTTCCATGGCCATCCTGGCCGGTCTGTTCGCGACGGGCAGTGCGATGGCGCAGGACGCCACCACCGCCCCGTCCGCGAACGACGCCGGGACGACCGCCCCCGCCGGTCAGTCCAATCCCCAGAACGCGGCCAATCTCAGCGGCATCACCGTCACCGGTATCCGCGCTAGCCTGCAGAAATCGCTCGACCTCAAGCGCAACGCCGACTCCATCGTCGACGCGATCTCCGCGGAAGACGTGGGCAAGTTTCCGGACACGAACGTCGCCGAATCGCTCTCGCACCTGCCGGGCCTCAGCGTCGACCGCAACTTCGGCGAAGGCGACAAGGTCAGCATCCTGGGCACCGATCCCGCGCTGAATCGTCTGTTGCTCAACGGCCAGACCGTCGCATCGACCAACTGGACGTCCGATCCGAACAATCCGGACAGCCGCTCGTTCAACTACAGCCTGCTCGCTTCGGAAATCATCGGTAACGCTCAGGTCTACAAGACCCCGCAGGCGAACATCGACGAGGGCAGCATCGGTGGCACGGTCATCGTCAATACGCGTCGTCCGCTCGACCTGCCGGCGAACACACTGACGGGCAGCGTCAGCTACGGTTACAACGACCGCGCCGACAAGGGCAAGCCGAACGCGTCGTTGCTGTACAGCTGGAAGAACAAGGAAAGCACCTTCGGCGTCATAGGCTCGCTGATGCATTCCGATCGCATCATCGATCGCCAGGGCACCGAGATCTTCGGCTACCAGCGCGTCAACGATCCGACCGACACGAACCCCGACCACCAGTTCAACCCGGCCGTCGTGCCGCCGGACGCGAAGGGCGTGTACCCGACTGCGATCAACACGGCGTGGTTCCAGCAGCGCCGCACGCGAGATGGCGTGTCGACCGGCCTGCAGTGGAAGCCGAACGACGCGTTCGAGCTGAACTTCACCGGCCTGTACGTGACCGAGAAGTTCAACAACTTCAACCAGAGCCACTACGGCGAATGGTCCGGATCGGCCGCCAACGCCACGGCGCTGGGCTTCAACAACGGTGTTGCGACCAGCGGCAGCTACAACGCCAACACGTCGACCTACCTCGACGGTTACGAGCGCGATTCGACCGTGAACACGGGCGTCGCCAACCTGCGCGCCGATTGGTTCGGTGACGGCTGGACCGCATCGAGCCAGATTGGTTACACCGGTTCCACCGGCGGTTCGGACGGCATCTGGAACACGCAGTTCCAGGGCTTCGGCGGCTTCGACTGGAACCTCAAGGGCCAGCATCCGCAAATCAACTACAACAACGCCGACAATCCCACGGCAATGCTCCTGCACGGTGCCGGCTACAGCTACGCACCGAGCTACGACCGCGAGCGTTACTTCCAGGCCGACTTCTCGCACGACGTCAGCTGGGGTCCGCTGAACCAGATCGAGGTCGGCATCAAGGCGACCAACCACATCGACGGCCAGGACGCGTACGCGGCCCGCCTGCCGTCGCAGGACGGCAGCGGTCTGTCGCTCAGCGATTTCTCGCACGGCGGAACGCCCAGCGGTTACCTCGACGGCCTCAGCCCGGCCGGCAACATGGGCGACTGGACGACGATCGATCCGGGTCTCATGAAGGCGTACATCCAGCAGCTGAAGAACGGCACGGTGTCGCTCGATCCGAAGGCCACCTACAGCGTCGTCGAGCAGAACCGCGCGTTCTACATCCAGGGCGACTTTGCCGGTGACGACTACCGCGGCAACCTCGGCGTGCGTTATTTCCGCACCCGCGACACAGTGGACGGTTACAACGCCATCGGCGGCGACAACTACGGTCCCGTCAACAAGCGCAGCGCGTATCACGACTGGCTGCCGTCGTTCAACATCGCCTACGACGCAACCGATAGCTTGACGCTGCGCTTCGCCGCCGCCAAGGCCGTCGCTCGCCCGCGCTACCAGCAGATGACGCCTTACGTCGCGCTCGACGACCGTACCCTGACCGGTTCGCGTGGTAACACCGACCTCGGTCCGTACAAGTCGACCAACTACGACGCGTCGGCCGAGTGGTACTTCTCGGAAAACAGCGTGCTCGCCGCGGAAGTGTTCTTCCGTCGCATCTCGGGCTACATCCTCAACACCAACGTTGCCGAGACGCACTACAACCTGACGAATCTGCGTGACGACGTGTACCAGATGCAGGTGCCGATCAACGCCGGTGTCGCCAAGGTCAAGGGCGCGTCGATCAGCTACCAGCAGAACTTCCGTTACGGCTTCGGCTTGCTGGCGAACTACACGTACTCCGATGCGGACACCAGCAACGACTTCCCGCTGCCGTACAACTCGAAGAACTCGTTCAATCTGTCGCCGTTCTACGAGCAGGGTCCGTGGAGCGCGCGTCTGACCTATAGCTGGCGTTCGTCGTACTTCACCTCGATCGCGCAGCTGCAGTCGCAGCAGATCACGGGCATCTTCCGTCAGCTCGATGCCTCGGTCGGCTACCAGATCAACGATCACATCCGTGTGTCGCTGGACGCCACCAACCTGCTGGACGAAACGTACTTCGTCTACAACAACACCCCGGCGCAGCCGCTCAACGCCTACAAAAACGGTCGCACCTACACCGTGACCATGGGCTTCAAGCTGTGATGCGGCGCGCGTCGCTGGCAATGGTGGCCTGGCTTATCGCCGGTGCCGTCAGTGCGGCCACGCCGGTAGAGAAAGACCTTTCCACCGGCTGGCAGTTTCGCCTAATGACGGAACGGGGTGCGGACAGCGTCCGCGATCCCGCCGCCCAGGCGTCGCCAGCGACGCGCTGCCGTGAGTCGTGCAAACGATTCGCGGACTGGCAGCCGGCCACCGTGCCGGGTGCCGTCCAGACGGACCTGCTCGCCTTGGGACGGATCGGCGATCCGTTCTGGCGCGACAACGAGGCCGACCTGCAATGGATCGGCCTCTCCGATTGGGATTACCGTCTGGACTTCGACGTCGACGCGGCCATGCTCAAGCGTGGTCACGTCGAACTCGTTTTCGATGGCCTCGACACCTTCGCGGACGTCGAGATCAATGGCCGGATGCTGCTCTCGGCGGACAACATGTTCCGTCGCTGGCGTGTGCCGGTGAGAGATGCCTTGCACAAAGGCACGAACACGCTCGTCGTGCATTTCCATTCTCCGATCGCCCGGCTGTTGCCGTGGTTGATGAGGCAACCGTATTCGCTGCCCGGCGAGTTCGATTCCTCCTTCGGCGACGAGCCGAAGGGCAAGCAGACGTCCAACTACGTCCGCAAGGCCAACTACCAGTACGGTTGGGACTGGGGCCCGCGCTACGTCACGCTCGGCATCTGGCAGCCGGTACGGCTGGAGAGCTGGGACGCGACGCGTCTTGCCGACTTCCACGTCGCGCAGAAGCACGTCGATGCCGATAGCGCCCAGCTCGACGCGCAGTTCGACCTGCGCGCGGATCGCAGTGGTCCGGTCATCCTCAAGGTGGACTGGACCGCCCCGGATGGCACGCGCGGCCACGAAGAGCGCAGCGTGGTCCTGTCGCGTGGCGAAAACCATGTGTCGTTGCCGGTCTCGATCGCTCATCCGCAGCGCTGGTGGCCGGTCGGTTACGGCGAGCCGAACCTCTATCGTTTCCACGCGGAGGTCGCTGCCGATGGCGACACCATCGCCAGTGCCGATCGCGACACCGGCCTGCGCACGGTCGAGCTGCGTCGCGACAAGGACACCTGGGGCAGGGGCTTCGCCTTCGTGGTGAATGGCGTGCCGATCTTCGCCAAGGGCGCGAACCTGATTCCGTTCGACAGCTTCCCATCGCGCGTGACCACCGCGCGCATGGAGGCGATCCTTCGTTCCGCGAAGGACGCCAACATGAACATGCTACGCATGTGGGGCGGCGGTACCTATCAGGACGACGCCTTCTACGCCGCGGCCGATCGCATGGGCCTGATGATCTGGCAGGATTTCATGTTCGGCGGTGCGATCACGCCCTACGACGATGCCTTCCGCGAGAACGTGCGCATCGAGGCTACCGAGCAGGTCACGCGGCTGCGCGATCATCCGTCGATCGTGCTGTGGTCCGGTAACAACGAGGTGCAGACCGGCTGGGACGACTGGCCGGATCGCCAGGACTTCCGCAAGTTCGTCAACGCCGATGAGGTGCGTCGCATCGACGATGGCATGCGCGAACTGTTCGGCACGACCTTGCGCAAGGTCGTCCAGGATCTCTCGCCTCAGGTGCCTTACTGGGCCAGTTCGCCCAGCACCGACTACGACGGCCCCGCGAACGTGGAGAACGACGGCGACTTCCACTACTGGAAGGTCTGGTCGGGGTCGGAGCCCATTGCGCATTACCTGGACGTCACCCCGCGCTTCCAGTCCGAATACGGTCTGCAATCCTTCCCGGTGATGGCTACGATCAAGGCATTCGCAAGTCCCGAGGACATGCAGCCGGAATCGAAGGTCATGCGCGCGCACCAGAAGTTCGCCAACGGCGATGGCAACCAGCGCCTGCTGCTCTACATTCGCCAGGAATACGGCGAACCGAAGGACTTCCCCTCGTTCGTTTACCTGAGTCAGGTGATGCAGGCGGAAGGCATCGAGCTGGCGGCGGAGCATCTGCGCAGCGCGCGTCCACGCAATATGGGTACGCTGTACTGGCAGTTGAACGACGTCTGGCCCGGTGCGTCGTGGGCGAGCGTCGACTACTTCAATCGCTGGAAGGCCCTGCAGTTCCGTGCGAAGCGCTTCTATGCGCCGGTAGATGTCGTGCCGCTTCGGCGCGATGGAAAGACCGAGGTTTTTGCGGTGTCCGATCGCACGACCGACTTCGCTGCCACCCTGCGCACGCGTGTCTATGACATGGGTGGGAAGCTGCTGCGTGAGACGAGTCAGCCCGTCCATGCGGCGGCGCTTGCCAGCACCAAAGCGGTCACCTTGGAAGACGCGGCGCTGCTGAAGGGCGCCGATCCGCGCCGCACGGTGGCGGCGTTCGATCTGATCGAAGGCGGTAAGCCGGTCGCGCATCATCTGCTGTATTTCGGCGCCGCGCGTACGCTCGTGTTGCCGCAGCCCGGCATGAGTACGTCGTTGCGCAAGGACGGTGGGGCTGTGGTGCTCACCGTCAAGGCGAAGCGCCTGGCGCGCGCCGTGTGGATCGATACGGGCGACCTGGACGTGCGCCTCGCAGACAACGCGTTCGACCTGCTCCCGGGCGAGAGCCGGGACATCCGCATCGACGGCGTGGCCGATGTCGATGCGCTCCGCCGCGTGTTGAAGGTACGCTCGCTTGTCGACGCTCTGAAGGAGACCGCTCCGTGAATCCCAGCCGACGCCATCTCGTGAAATGGCTTTCCCTGGTGCCCAGCGCCGCCTTGCTCGGTGGCATGAGCCTCAGCGCTGCCGCCGCGGCGCCGCGGTTCGCCAGCCAGCGGCCGCCGGTGGGCAAGCGCAAGTTCACCAGCGACGCGGTTGAGAAACTCATTGCGTCGACGAAGAAAAAGATCGCAGACCCCGAGCTCGCGTGGTTGTTCGAGAACTGCTTCCCGAACACCTTGGATACCACGGTAGAGATCGGTCGCCTCGATGGCTACGAGGACACCTTCGTGGTCACGGGCGACATCGACGCCATGTGGCTGCGCGACTCGTCCGCGCAGGTGTGGCCGTATCTTCCGCTCACAACGAAGGACGAAGGGCTGCGCAAGCTGTTTCGCGGCCTCATTCGTCGCCAGGCGCGCTGCATCGCCATCGATCCGTACGCCAACGCGTTCCTTCCCGATCCGCGTGGCAAGAGCAAGCTCGATTGGGCGCAGTCCGATATGACCGACATGCGCCCCGGCGTCGCGGAGCGCAAATGGGAGATCGACTCGCTCTGCTATCCGGTGCGCCTCGCGCATGGTTATTGGCAGACGACCGGCGACCGCGAGCCGTTCGACGAGGCTTGGCGCGCTGCGACGCGGCTCGTCGTGAGCACCTTCCGTGAACAGCAGCGCAAGGACGGCACCGGCCCGTATCATTTCCAGCGGCCGTCGCCCAATCCGACCGAGAGCCAGTTCCTGCACGGCTATGGGCAGCCTACGCGCCCGGTCGGCATGATCCATGCGATGTTCCGTCCGTCCGACGACGCCACGCTGTATCCGTTCAATATCCCGGGCAACCTGTTTGCCGTCGTGACCTTGCGTCGCCTTGCGCAGATGCATGGCACGTTCTACGGCGACCAGGGCTTTGCGAGCGAGTGCCACGCGCTGGCCGACGAGATCGCGGCAGCGATCGAGCAACATGGCGTGATCGGTGACCATGGCGAGGACTACTGGGCCTACGAGGTCGATGGTTATGGCAACCATCTCTTCATGGACGATGCCAACGTGCCGAGCCTGCTGGCCTTGCCTTACCTGGAATGCGGGCCGCGCGACGCGCGCTATGCGCGCACCCGGGCCAAGGTCTGGAGTGCCGACAATCCGTATTTCTTCAAAGGCAGTGCAGGCGAAGGCATTGGTGGACCGCACGAGGGCCTGCGCATGATCTGGCCCATGTCGATCATGATGAAGGCGTTCACCACCGACGACACCGCGGAAATCCGCCAGTGCCTGCACTGGTTGAAGACCACCCATGCGGGTACCGGGTTCATGCACGAGGCATTCGACCAGGACGACCCGAAGCAATTCACGCGGTCGTGGTTCGCCTGGGCCAACACGCTGTTCGGCGAGCTTGTCGTCCACCTCGCCGATAAACATCCCGATACCTTGCGGCGCGTCTGACGCGCCGATCCCTGTATCCCATCGCTGGAGCGATTCATGGTTACCCGTCGACGTTTTCTGCAAGGGATGGCCGCCTTCACGGCGCTCGGTCAATTCGGTTCCCTCACCGCGATGGCCGAGGGCGTGCAAGAAGGCTTGAAAGCACCCTCATCCGGCGGCGGCACCGCCGGTGAGGGCGTCTTGCGTTACGTCGACGTCTTTGTCGGCACCGGCGGCCACGGTCACACCTACCCGGGTGCAACGCGGCCGTTCGGTATGGTCCAGTTGAGCCCGGACACGTACAACGCCCAGTGGGATGGCTCGTCGGGCTACCACCAGGGCGACGGCTCGATCATGGGTTTCTCCCATACGCATCTTTCCGGAACGGGCGCGAGCGACATGCTCGACGTGCTGGTGATGCCCTCCATGGGGCCCGTGCTTCTGCAACCGGGCGATCGCGACTTCGACGGCGTCAACTACGTGTCGCGCTTCGACGCGAAGAAGGAGAGCGGCGACTCGAAGGAAAAGGGCTGGCGCAGCGGTGTCAAGGGCTATCGCTCGCACTACACGGGTGAGCAGGCGCATCCCGGTTACTACCGCGCGAAGCTCACCCGTTTCGACATCCTCGCGGAACTGACCGCCACGTTGCGCGCGGGCATGCATCGCTACACCTTCGGCAAGGAAGGCGATGCCCATCTGCTGGTCGATCTCGCCCACGGCTATGCAGACGCGATGGACAAGACCGCGAACGTCACGGACGCGGAGCTGACCTTGGTCGGAAACGACACCCTCGTGGGTGGGCGGCGCGTGTGGCAGTGGGCCGCGGGTCGCGTGATCTATTTCGCCATGAAGCTGTCGCGTCCGGTGTCGAGCCTCACGTTGTATAGCGACGACAAGCCGCTGCCGAAGGGCAGCACGACCGCCAAGGGCGATCATCTGAAAGCGGCCCTGCATTTCGACCAGGCTTCGCGCGAGCCGCTGCTGGTCAAGGTGGGTATTTCGGGCGTGGACATCGATGGCGCCATGCGCAATCTCGACGGCGAAATGCCGGGCTGGGATTTCGATGGCATCCGTGCCGCGGCCGAAGCCGAGTGGGAGCGCGAACTGTCGAAGATCCGTATCGACGCCTCGTCGGACAAGATCAAGCGCACCTTCTACAGCTCGCTGTATCACACGATGCTCGCGCCCACGGTGTTCAGCGATATCGACGGGCGATACCGCGGCATGGACAAGGCGGTACACACGCTTCCCGAAGGTCGGCACAACTACAGCACCTATTCGCTGTGGGATACCTACCGCGCCGAGCATCCGCTGTTGACGCTGTATCAGTCCGAGCGCGTGCCGGACCTCGTGGATGGCATCGTTCGCCTTGCCGTGGAAAGCCCGAGCGGCGCGCCGGTGTGGCCACTGCAGGGCATCGAGACCGTCTGCATGATCGGCTACCACTCCGCGGTGGTCGTCGCCGAGGCACAGGCGAAGGGGTTCACCGGCATCGATTACGCAAAGGCATGGCCGGTGTTCCGACGCCGTGCGATGCAGGACGATTATTTTGGCCTGACCTACTACCGCAAGCTCGGCTTCATCCCCAGCGACAAGGAAGGCGAGGCGGTCAGCAAGACGCTCGAATATGCCTATGACGACTGGGCGGTGGCACATATGGCCGATGCGCTGGGCCACGCCGAGGACGCCGCGCTATTGCGCAAGCGCTCGCAGAACTACCGCAACGTGTTCGACAAGGACACGCATTTCATGCGCCCGCGCGGGGAGGATGGCACCTGGCTGCAGCCGTTCGATCCCATTGCGATCGGGCACTCCAAGCGCTGGCGCGACTTCACCGAGTCGAATGCGTGGCAGGCCACGTTCCTCAACCAGCACGACGTGTACAACTACATGACGCTGTTCGGCGGCGAGCAGGCGTTCGAGCAGAAACTCGACGCGCTGTTCAACGCCGACCCCACGTTGCCCGACGATGCACCGCCTGACATCGCAGGCATGGTCGGCCAGTACGCATTCGGCAACGAGCCCGGCCATCACATGCCTTATCTGTATGCGTACACGGGCGCGCATCACAAGACGCAGGCGCGCGTACGCATGCTGCTGGAAACGATGTACCTGCCGGAACCCGACGGCCTCCCCGGCAACGAGGACTGTGGCCAGATGAGCGCGTGGTATGTGATGAGCGCCATGGGCCTGTATGCCGTGGACCCGGTCAGCACGAACTACGTTTTCGGCAGCCCCTTGCTCGACCGCGCCGAAGTACGCGTCGGCGAAGGCCGCACCCTGGTCATCGAGACGAAGGGCAACGGGCCGGGCCGGCCGTACATCCAGTCGGTGACCTGGAACGGCAAGCCGTGGACGAAAAGCTGGATACCGCACGCCGAGCTGGTCGCAGGCGGCACGCTCGCCTTCGTCATGGGCGACACGCCCAACGAGGCGTTCGGCAAGGCAGCGGCGGATCGGCCCCCGTCGTTCGGATAATCCGGGCAGGGTAGGTGCCGTGCCGGCGCCTGCCGTGCTCGTTCACGAGCGGTAGACCGTCACATCGACACTCTGCCCGGGCCGGATGGGCCGGCCTCGGTCAGGGGATCGTCATGTCGTATGCAGGGCGCATGGTTTTTCGCATGTATCTACCCAGCGTGCTTGCGCTGGCTGGAGGCGCGCTCGCGGCCGCCGCATTGAAGGCGTCCCAGCAGTGGCCCGGGGACCTCGGCATTCTGTCCCTCTATTCCAACCTGCCGTCCTGGACCTTCGCCCTGGCCCTCGTGCTGGCGTTGACCATGGCGACGGTACAGACCGTTCGCCTGCGTCTATGGGATCGCGGCGCCATCGCCGGCTGCTATGTGTGCGGAAGCCTGCTCGCTGCACCGCGCGCGTCGCGTCGTGGTCTCGGTATGACCCGCCGCTGCCTCGGCTGCGGCAAGGTCCACGGCGTCAACCACCATCGGCTCTCGCCGAAGGTCCTGCCGCTGGTGCCGGTCGAGCAAGCCCGACCGGCCACCATCAGGAGCGCACGTTAGTCACCGTGATGCGGTGACCGATGCGTTCGAGTAGCGCGCGCAGCGCTTCGGCATCCTCCACGCTGGCGCCATCGTCGAGCGACAGCCAGAGGGTGTCCCCGGACAGGCCGTGGACCTTTTCGTTGAACTCGATCTCGATGGCTACCTTGCCACCGGGCTGGACCACCGATACGGTGAAATTTCGCTGATGCACGCCCTGAATTCCCTGATGAACTGTCGAATGGACGGTTCATTTTAGCGGGGTACGAGGGAAAGTGCGTGTGGATGCTGCTCGCGGCGAGGGGAGCCTGCCTGTCGGATAGCCGACACCCGGGGCCGAGAAGAATCTAACTGTGGGACCCGCCATGGCGGCGAGAAGCCCACGGAGCGGTGTAGCGGCGACGCAGCTTTCATCGCCAGCAGGCTGGCTCCCACCGGCAAGATTCCCTCGCCGCCATGGCGGTTCCACAACCAGGCTGTCGCCACGGCGCTCAATCGCCGACGCTGCCCAGTGGCGCCGCCACGTCCTCCAGCGACCGGCGCTCGGCCGCCACGCCCAGCCAGAGCGCGGCTGCGGCGCCCACCAGCATCAGCGTTGCCCCCAGCGCGTAGCCCCAGCCGATCGCCGCACGCTCGCCTGTACCGATCAGCGTGCCGAACAACCAGGGGCCGGCCACCCCGCCGAGCGCGGTGCCGAAGGCGTAGAACAAGGCGATCGCCAGGGCGCGCAGTTCGAGCGGGAAGCTCTCGCTCACCGTCAGGTAGGCGGAGCTGGCCGCCGCGGATGCGAAGAAGAACACGATGCTCCAAGCCACGGTCTGGGTCCGCGCATCGAGGTGCCCATGGACGAACAGCCACGCGGTGACGAACAACAGCAGACCCGACGCGGCATAGGTGAGGGCGATCATCGGGCGGCGGCCGAGGCTGTCGAAGAGCCTGCCGAGCAGCAGTGGCCCGAGGAAATTGCCCGCGGCGAAGGGCAGCAGATAGAGCCCGACCTCAGCGTCCGCCACCCCATAGAAACGTCCGAGCGCGAGCGCATAGGTGAAGAAGATCGCGTTGTAGAAGAACGCCTGGGTGGCCATGAGCACCAGTCCCAGCAGTGTCCGCCGCGGATAGGTACGGAGCAGCGTGGTCGCGACGTCCGTCAAGGTGATTCCGCGCGGCCTCAGGCGCAGCCGTTGCAAGGGCGTGGCGGGTGGCGCAGCACCGACGCGGCGCTCGATCTCGGCGACCACGGCCTCGGCTTCGCCGACCCGCCCGTGCAGCATCAGCCAGCGGGGACTCTCGGGAATCCAGCGTCGCAGCACCAGAATGCCCAGGCCAAGCGCGGCGCCGAGCCCAAAGGTGAGCCGCCAGCCCAGTTCCGGCGCCACCCAGCCCGAATCCAGCAAGACGACGGAGCCCATGGCACCGGCCGCGGCGCCGAGCCAGAAGCTGCCGTTGATGACGAGGTCCGTGTGCCCGCGATAGCGGGCGGGGATCAACTCCTGGATCGCCGAATTGATCGCCGCGTATTCGCCGCCGATGCCGGCGCCCGTGAGCAGGCGGAACAGCGCGAAGGTGATGAAGTCGGGCGAGAAAGCCGTGGCTGCCGTGGCGACGAGGTACAGACCCAGGGTGACGGTGAAGAGCTTCTTGCGCCCGAGGCGATCCGTGAGCCAGCCGAAGAACAGCGCACCGACCACCGCCCCGACGAGATAGAGGCTGCCTGCGAGGCCCACCTGCATGTCGCTGAGCCGGAGCACCGGGCTGGACTTGAGTGCGCCAGCGATCGAGCCGGTGATGGTGACTTCCAGCCCGTCGAGCACCCAGGTGATGCCCAGGGCCGTCGCCACCAAGGTATGGAATCGCCCCCAATGCAATCGGTCGAGGCGCGCGGGGACGTCGGTTTCGACGATGTCGTGGGTGATGCCGGCGGGGGAGTCCATGGGCCGAACGTAGGCGACCCACCGCTTACGCGCCGTCAACGGCCTCAGCGTGGTGCGCGATAGCCTCCGGCCACGCCCTGCGGGGAAAGCGTGAGCTGCCAGAGCTGGTCGCGTCGGCTCCGGAACACGCCCGCCGAGCAGCCGAGATAGAAGTGCCACATGCGGCGGAATCGCTCGTCGTAGCGCGCCGAGAGACGCGGCCACGCGGCGTCGAAGTTTTCCCGCCAAGCCATCAGCGTGCGGTCGTAGTCCGCGCCGAAGTTATGCCAGTCCTCCACCACGAACAGGCCCTCGAGCGCACTCGCCACCTGGCTCATCGCAGGGATGACCGAATTGGGAAAGATGTACTTCTCGATCCACGGGTCCGGCCGTCCCGGCGTACCGTTGCTGCCGATGCTGTGCAGCAAGGCCAGGCCGTCCTCGCGCAGGCAGCGGCGCGCCACCTCGAACCAGGTGCGGTAGTTCTTGCCACCGACGTGCTCGAACATGCCCACGGAAAGAACGGCATCGAAGTTCTCATCGAGTTCGCGATAGTCCTGCAACCGAATGTCGATCGGCAGGCCCTCGCACAGCGACCGCGCATACTCTGCCTGTTCCCGCGAAATGGTGACACCGACGCCGCTCACGCCGTAGCGTTCGGCGGCAAACTTCAACGCCTCGCCCCACCCACAGCCGATGTCGAGCACGCGCTGACCAGGTTGCAGGCGAAGCTTGCGGCAGATGAGGTCGAGCTTGGCCTCCTGCGCAGCGTCGAGCGTGTCTGCTTCGGCCCAATAACCGCACGAGTAAACGAGGCGCTTGCCGAGCATGGCCTCGAACAGGTCGTTGCCGAGGTCGTAGTGCTGGCGGCCCACGTCCCACGCGTGTTCGCCACGCTGCCGGTTGAGGAAGCGTGCCTTCAAGTGTGCGATCAGCGTGTCGAGCGTGCGTAGCGATTCGTCCAGGTGTGACGACAGCACGCGCGTGAAGAAGCCGGGCATGTCGACCACGTCCCACCAGCCGTCCATATACGCCTCGCCAAGGCCAAGCGAGCCGTGGGCGAACACGCGCGCGTAGGTGCGGTCGTCATGAATGGCGATATCGGTGGGACGACTGCCGCCAAGGGTGACGCCGGCCTGATCGAGCAGTTCGGCCGCACGTGCCTTGAGAGAAGACGCATCGTGACTCATGAAACGCTCCTTGATCCCCCGGCGCCGCCACAGCGGCTTGCTTAGAAATGCTTGAGGACGCCTCGCGTGATCGTCAAGCCCGCGATCGTCATGAAGATCGAACCGACCAGGTTGAGCGCGACATGCCCGGCAAACCATGCGTACTGCTGGCGCAATAGCAACGCCGACGCCTCGGCCGAAAACGTGGAGAAGGTGGTCAGGCCGCCGAGAAACCCCGTCGCCACGAATAGCCGCGCTTCCACCGGCAACGCCTGGTAATGGTCGAACACCCCTAGCACCACACCCATCAGCAGCCCACCTGTGAGGTTGGCGGCCAGCGTGCCGAGCGGGACGGTCGGGAACAGCGGGTTGAAGGCGAGCGCGAGCCACCAGCGCAACCAGCAGCCGAGCATGCCGCCGACGCCGACGGCCAGGAATCCGGTATAGCTCACGTCAACCCCGCGGAGTATCGATGGCGCGATTATGAGCCCTGGTCCGCTCCACGCATACTGCACACGGGGCGGATAGCCGGTTCGTTATACTTCGCGACGCCTCCTTGCGGCTTGTCCGATCCATGCCTTCCGCGACCCGCGACCCGCGTCGCCATCTCCCGCTCCTGCTCGCGGCCCTGACGATGATCGGGCCGTTTTCGATCGACGCCATTTTCCCGGGCTTTCCGGACATCGGGCGCGAGTTTGCCGTGAGCGACGTGGCCTTGCAGCAGCTCTTGAGCGTGTACCTGCTGGCTTACGCGGGCATGAGCCTGTTTCACGGGGCGCTGGCGGATGCCTATGGGCGCAAGCCGGTAATCATCATTGCCATGGCCGTCTATACGGTCGCCTCGGTGGGTGCGGCCATGGCGCCAGACTTTGCCTTCCTGCTCGGTTGCCGCGTGCTGCAGGGCATGTCGGGCGGTGCCGGTATCGTGGTGGGCCGCGCCGTGGTGCGTGACACGATGCACGGCGAGGAAGCCCAGCGCATGATGTCCAAGGTGATGATGATCTTTGGCATCGCCCCGGCCGTCGCTCCGATCGTGGGTGCCTGGTTGCTCGGTATCGATGGATGGCGCGGCATCTTCTGGGCGCTCTCGGGGTTCACGCTGGCCCTCACGTTCGCGGTGGCGTGGTTCCTCGTGGAGTCCCACCCGGTAGACCGGCGCAGCGTGTTCCGCCCGCGTCCGCTGCTGGCGGGCTACCTGCGTATCGGGCGAGATCTGCCGTTCTGGCCTCTGGCCCTGGCAAGCTCGATCAATTTCGCGGGGCTGTTTCTCTATATTGCTTCGGCCCCGCACCTCATTCGTGACCTGCTGCACCTCGGTCCGGATGGCTTCCCCTGGCTGTTCGTGCCGGTGGTGACCGGCATGGTCTCGGGTGCGTTCATTTCCGGTCGTCTTGCGGGGCGGGTGAGTGCGTCGAAGACGGTCGCCTGGGGCTATGCGGCGATGCTGTCGTCGTGCGCGCTGAACCTGATTCTCGCCGTGTCGATGGATACGCCGCGCGTGCCGTGGTCGACGCTGCCGCTGATCTTCTACGGCTGCGGTGTGCAGTTGGCGTTTCCTACCCTCACGCTGCTGTTGCTCGACCGCTTTCCGGACCAGCGCGGTGGTGTGTCGTCGGTACAGGCGTTTGGCAGTCTTCTCATCACGGCATTGATTGCTGGCGTGCTTTCGCCTGCGGTGTCAGGGAGCATGTTGACGCTCGCACTCGGCGCCATCGCAATGTGCTTGATCGGTCTCGGCAGTTGGCTTTGGTATATCCGCCTGGAATACCGCCCTGGCGTTGCGAAGGTCGATGCATCCCATGTCGAACCGCCAACCGCGGGCGACGGGTCGGGTTAGATCCGCCGGCCGCGACCGCGTTTTCGGCACGGATAACGGAATGAACGGGGTTTTTCTCCAAATCTCGCGTTTGCATAGCATGTGGGGCTTTCCCATACTGAGCCGCGCTCGTGACACGACGGCACGACGTTGGAGAATCGGCAGCGCGAAAGGAATTCGCCATGGTTTCTCGTATTGCGAGATGGATGCTCGTTGCGGCCACCGGCGCCCTGTCGGCGTGCGGTGGCAAACCTTCTTATTTTTCGCACCACACGCACCTTCCAACTCATGAAATCCGTGTCCTTGGCACGGGAGAAGACGCGGTCGCGCAGTTGAACGCGTGGTACGCACGAAGCGATAGCGACTGCGGCAGCGCAACGCGCCCCGCCTTCCTCTGCAGCGGCGTAATACTGCGTGCCACCGATAGCCGGCCCGAGTTCCTTCCGTGGGATCCCAGCCCCGACAGCGTCGCGAAGGGCGGCATATCGGCGGCCTGGATGAGGGCAGACATGAATTTCCCGGATACCTTCCTGCCCAACGGCTTCGTCTTCTATGCACCCATGTCGGCACCGACGGGAACGATGGCGTTGGAGGTGCTGTGTGCGTTTCCGTTCGACGGCGATACGTGGAATCGCCGCACCCTGCAAGGGTGTGGTCCGCATACGAGCAATCCGGCTCGAAGTGCCCCGTGCCACGAACTGGGTATCCAGACCTCGCAACAATGGCTGCAGAACTACTACTCGCCTGGCTACACGCGACATTCTCACCAATGCGGCTGGGATGTCCGCATCGGCAGTCCGGCCACGGCCGATCGGTTTCAGCAGAACATTGCCGCGCGCGCAGGCCTGCAATGGAACGAATGGCAGTTCAACACGGAACTGGTTCTGCGAACGTGGGCCACGGGCGCTGGCGCAAGCCTGCCCGTACATTCGTTCTTCTATCGCACCGGTAATGCGCAGGCGCTCGGCAAGGCAAGGTACGACCAGACGCGTTATTTCAATCTCTACGGCAAAGTGCTTCCGGTCATTCGGTTGATATTGCCGACATCACAGGGAGGCACGGCGCGTTTCGACTACGACAGCGCCGATCAGGCGGTCCGATCGTCCGGGGACGAGGTCGTGCCACAAATCACCTTCGTGACCGATCCGCAGGGCGTCGAGATCCCGGACGGCGGTACGACCTCTGCCGCGACGGTGAAGCTCAGCGGATCGGCGCTGGCAGGCCAGGCGGTAAGGGTGTGGCACAGCGGCAGGCTCGATGGCACCGTGGAGACGGATGCCGCCGGTCGATGGACCTTCGTCATCGACGACCTCTTTACCGGTACCAACAACTTCCAACTGCAGGGCATGTATGGCGCGCACCCGCAGTCCGCCATACGCGTGCTGATTGTGCAGTGACGGCTAAGCGACAGGAAGGCCGCGTGCTTGCAGGAACATCCTGGCTTCCATGGCGTCCTGCTCGAACCATGCGCGCGTCGAGCCGAGGCGATAGGTGTAGCCCCAGCGATCCATGTCATCCATCAGGCGGGCGGAGCCGACCGAGGGCAAATGCCCTGCGAGCACGATCTGCAGATAGCAGGTGGCGTCCTCTTCCTCGATGGAATCGGTGGCGTCGGTGTGCACGAGGGCGCGCTTGTCCTCGGGAAGCACGATGAGGTGGCAGGCTTCGTGGAGCAGGGAATGCACGGGGGTGTCCGCGCGCGCATAGACCGTGCTGCCGATGATGCCGGCTTCGCTTTCGCCCCAGAAACTGCCCGGTATGTCGTGGCCGTCGGCGACGGTCACCAGGTTCAGGCCGTAACGGGCGAGCAGGGCACGCGGTTCGTCGAAACCGATCTCGCCGACGCGGAGGACGCCGTCGGCGGGATCGTTGCCCGGAGCCATGTCGGCTCCGGTGATTACGTTGACCATGACCGTGTCAGGGGGCCTGCGTGATGGCCTTGCCCTCGGGCAGGGCGACGGAAAGCTCCAGCACCTCGTGGCCGCTGTCGCGTTCGAGGTTGATGTTCACCGCCTCGACGTCGACGTTCACGTATTTGCGGATGACTTCCAGCAGCTCGTTGCGCAGCAGCGGCAGGTAGTCCGGGCCGCCACGCGTCGAACGCTCCTGGGCCACGATGATGCGCAGGCGTTCCTTGGCCACGCCGGCGCTTGGCTCCGGCTTGCGCTTCAGGAAATCGAGGATACCCATGCTCAACCTCCGAACACGCGCTTGAGGAAGCCCTTCTTGACCGGCTCAAGGAAGCGAAGCGGACGCTCTTCGCCAAGAATGCGGGCGACGGTGTCCTTGTAGGCGGCACCGGCGTTGGAGTTGTCGTCGAGGATCACCGGCACGCCCGCGTTGGACGCGGCGAGCACGTTTTCCGACTCCGGGATCACGCCAACGACCGAGATGCCGAGGATGTCCTCGACGTCCTTTACGCTGAGCATCTCGCCGGCTTCGACGCGATTCGGGTTGTAGCGCGTAAGCAGAAGGTGCTGCTTGATCGGCGTTTCGCCCTTCTCCGCGCGGCGCGTCTTGCTGGCGAGCAGGCCGAGGATGCGATCCGAATCGCGGACGGATGAAACCTCCGGGTTGACCACGACAACGGCATGGTCGGCGAAGTACATCGCCAGGTGCGCACCCTTTTCGATGCCGGCAGGGGAGTCGCATACCACGAAGTCGAAGTTCTCCTTCGCCAGTTCGTCGAGGACCTTCTCGACGCCTTCCTGGGTCAGGGCGTCCTTGTCGCGGGTCTGCGACGCGGCGAGCACATAGAGCGTCTCGTAGCGCTTGTCCTTGATCAGTGCCTGCTTGAGCGTGGCCTCGCCGTGCACGACGTTGACGAAGTCGTAAACCACGCGGCGCTCGCAGCCCATGATGAGGTCGAGGTTGCGCAGGCCGACGTCGAAGTCGATGACGGCGACTTTCTTGCCCTGCATGGCGAGACCGGTAGCGAGCGAGGCGCTGGTGGTGGTCTTGCCGACTCCGCCTTTGCCGGAGGTGACGACGATAATTTCTGTCAAGGGATGTCTCCGAGTATTTCTAGCGGTGCGGCTGCGATTACAGCCGCGCGATCATGAGTTTTCCACTGTCGAGCCAGCATTGCACCGACTGGCCCTCGAATTCCTTGGGGATATCTTCGAACACGCGATAGTGCCCCGCGATGGCGACCAGCTCGGCGCGGAAGTCCGAACAGAAGATGCGTGCCGTCTCGTCGCCCTGCGCGCCCGCCATGGCACGGCCGCGCAGGCTGCCGTAGATGTGGATGGAGCCGTCCGCGATCACTTCGGCGCCGTTGGCGACACCGGCGGTGACGACGAGGTCGCGATCGCGCGCATAGACCTGCTGGCCCGAGCGCACGGTGCTGCCGCTGTGATGCTGCGCGGTGGACGACGCGGCGGCATCGGTGTCGTGGGTCGGAGCGGCGGCGCGCGCCGGCTCGGGCGTGCGTGCCGCCGCCGGTACCGCCGGCGTAGCCGCTGCCGCCTCGCCCTGTGCCGGCTCGTACTGCGCGCGGAACTTCGCGATCAGCGGCAGACCCATGCGCTCGGCGAGCGCCTCGGTCTCGCTGGTGCCGTAGGCGAGGCCGACCGGCAGCATGCCCGCACTGCGGATGGCTTCGAGCAGGGCGTCGACCATGCCATCGTCGGGAAGCTTCGGCAGGTGCGACAGGTCGAGCACCACGGCGGCGCGCGCGAACATCTGCGGCGCCGAGCGCACGCGGCGCTCCAGTTCCTCGACCAGTGCCGCTGCATCCACGCGACGAAGGCGCACGCAGGCGATGCCGACCTGGCCAAAGCGGAGGTCGCAGGCGGCTTCGAGGGATTCGGCGCGGGCGTTCATGCGGCGACTCCGTGGTCATCGATAGGGCGGCGGCGCTCGGCGAGCCAATCCACCTTGGGCAGGCCATCGCCTTCCAGATAGCGTTCGCGCACGAAAGGGAAGCTCGGCAACTCGCGGGCGAGCAGGCTCACCTGCGGGCCTGCGGCCCCCATCCTCTGCTGGCCCACTTCCTGGAAGCCCATGGTGCCGTGGAACAGCACCGTCTGGTCGTTGCGGGGTTCGAGGAACACCTCGCAGGTCAAAAGCGGCACGCGTACCTCTGCATAGCTCTGTACATCGCAATAGAAGATTCGACCCAGGCCGTGGCCGCGCGATTCCGACGCGATCACGATGCGGTCGATATACACGAAGCTTTCGTAATGCGCCTGGAACCAGCGGAAATTGGGGCTGGCGTAATCCGCGTCGGGACGCATAGCGATGAGAAACCCGAGGATGCGACCGTCCTGCTCGGCGACACGGAAATAATGGGCGATCTCGTAAAGATGGCGCAGCCGGTCGATGTCCGTGGCGAGGATGCCGGTGCCTGCCTCGTTATTGAGTGCCAGCACGGCATCCAGGTCGTGCTCGCGCACGTCGCGGATGGCAAGGGCCATTCGTTGCTCCGCATGTGTGTTCGTGGATGGCGACCCCCGGGTCGCCGAATACGCGGCATTATGGCACGCCCGGGCCCTGCCGGGGGAGCGCGGACGGTTGTAAAACCGTTGTAAAGCGAAGGTTTGCCGCGTTGGCGCACGTGACTTCAGTCAGGTGGTGCGCGACGCCCGAAGCCCTATGATGCGGACATGTCCAAGGTCCAGTTCAATCACGTTCGCCTGCTTCGCTACGCGACGTACTTCGTGTTCCTGTGCGCGGGCCTGCCGCTGTCGATGCAGCGCGCCGGCAGCGGGCCGGGCGCGATCGGCGACATGGCCCTGCTGGCCTGGACCGCCTGCTACCTCGTGTTCGGCCTGGTGCACTGGCTGCTTACCAACCAGCTCGGCGCCCGCCTGAACGGCGCTACCCGCGTGGCGGTGCTGGTGATCCTCACCGGCACCGCGCTCGCCATCGGTGTGCTGAGCAAGAGCGGCGTGGGCGCGCTGCTGCTCATCATCGTCGCCACCGTCGTTCCCTGGCTGGTGAGCCTGCCGCTGGGCATCGCCTGGATGGTGGTGGCACACGTGGCGCTGGTACCGGTCTTTGCGGAGGTGCCGGGCTGGGGCGTGATCAGTGCGCTGATGCAGGCCTGCCTTTATTTCGGCTTCTCGGCGCTGGTTTTCATCGCCTCCATGGTGGCGAGCCAGCAGGCGGAGGAGCGCGAGGAGCTTCGCCGGCTCAATTCCGAACTGCGTGCGACCCGCGCGCTCCTGGCCGAGTCCACCCGCATTGCCGAGCGGATGCGCATCGCGCGCGACCTGCACGATCTCGTCGGCCACCATTTGACGGCGCTCAGCCTGAACCTGGAAGTCGCCAGCCACCTGACCAACGATACGGCCCGCGAACACGTGCTCAAGGCACAGAGCACCGCCAAGCAGTTGCTGGCGGACGTGCGCGAGGTGGTGAGCGAGTTGCGTCAGGACGATGCGATCGACCTCACCCAAGCCCTGCGCAGCCTGACCGAGGGCGTGCCCGGGCTGGACGTGCGGCTCACCATCCCGCCGCGTTTCGGCGTGGAAGACCCGCGTCGCGCGCAGATGCTGCTGCGCTGCGTGCAGGAAATCCTGACCAATACCGTGCGCCACGCCAATGCCCGCCATCTGTGGCTGACTTTCCGCCACACAGGGCCCGACGAACTCTGCCTCGACGCCCGCGACGACGGCCGTGGCAGTGGCAACGGCGAGTTCCGCCCGGGCAACGGCCTCAACGGCATGCGTGAGCGTCTCGCTGAATTCGGAGGCACCGTGGCGTTCCGCACCGATGCCTCCGGCGGCTTCGCGCTCACGGCGCGATTGCCGCTGGGCGAAGAGCCCTCGCTCGCCCACGCGCCCCCGCGGCAGGTGCTCGATCCCGGCCTCGGCGACGAGCCCGAAACGCTGCCGCGTGCCAAACTCTCCGTTCCTTCCGAGGATCTTCCATGATCTCCGTCTGCCTCGTTGACGATCAGAACCTGGTTCGCCAGGGCATCCGCTCCCTGCTCGACCTCGCCGGCGACATCCGTGTCGTCGCGGAATGCGCCGATGGCGCGCAAGCGGTGCAGACGATTCCCCAGATACGGCCTGACGTGGTCCTGCTGGACCTGCGCATGCCCAACATGAGCGGTCTGGAGGTGCTCCAGGCTCTCGGTGGCCGCAACGAGCTTCCGCCGACGATCATCCTGACGACGTTCGACGACGACCAACTGGTGCTCTCGGGCCTCAAGGCGGGCGCACGGGGCTACCTGCTGAAGGACGTCTCGCTTGATCAACTGGTCGAAGCGGTACGTACCGTGGCCGCGGGCGGTTCGCTGGTCGCGCCGATGGTGACCCAGCGCCTGCTGGCGGGGGTGGGGCGTATCCAGAACCAGTTCTCCAGCCTCGAGCAGCCCGATCCCCTCACGGAGCGTGAGACGGAGATTCTGCGCTTGCTCTCCGGCGGCTACAGCAACAAGGAGATCGCCAATTCCCTCCGCGTTGCCGAGGGCACGGTGAAGAACCACGTCTCCAACATTCTCTCCAAGCTCGGGGTTCGCGATCGCACCCGCGCCGTCTTGAAGGCCCTGGAACTGGGCATCGTCTAGCTGAGGGGCGCGGGGGAAGGGTGACCCGAACCTGACCAGGAGTGTGGGCAGGGCTACTCCGGCCGAAAATCCGCTTGTGCGAGCTAGAAAAAAAGGGCAGGCGACCCAATGGCGTTCCCCGCCGCGAGCAAGTACCATCGGCTCTTTCGGCGCGGGCGAACCCCTGCCACGGGCCGATCCATCAGGGGTGACCGCTGGGCGTCCATGGCCTTGCGTGGAGCCTGTTCGTAAGACGTTCGGAGATCCGTGGAATGACGCGTCTGTTAGAATTTATCGTCGCCCTAGTCATCGTCGCCGTGCTCGGTGTCGTGGTCGGCGTGGCCATGCCCTCGACCGGACATGTCGAGCGCGAAATGCTGATCAGCAAGGATCTGCGTCAGGTTTACGACGTTTTCAGCAACTTCCGCCGCTTCCCTGACTACACCGTGTTGCGGTCGTTCGACCCGAAGGTGCAGTTCGAGCTGTCCGGCAAGGCCTATGGCCCGGGCGCCAAGATTTCCTGGAAGGCCTCCGACCCGAAGGTGGGCGATGGCTCGCTGGAAATCGCCTCGATCGATCCGGGCTTCGCCCAGATCTCCGATGCCGGCAAGGGCACCATCGTCTGGAACCTCGACAACGGCTGGCGTGGCGAGGACAAGAAGTTCACGATCAAGCTCGAGCGCACTGGCCGTAGCCAGAAGCTCGTCAAGGTCAACTGGGCCTACGACGTGTCGTACGGCTTCAACCTGATCAACCGCTTCTCGAACCTCTACATCCATGGCGATCCTGACGCGCTGATCCAGTTCAGCCTGTCCAATCTCCAGAACCTGATGGCGTCGATTCCCAACATCGACTACAGCAAGATGGTTCCGGAAATCGTCGATCAGCCGGCCAAGCCGATCCTGTTCGTCTCGACCACGGCCCCGCGCACGCTGGATGACGTCGACACCGCCTCGGATAAGGCCATGGCCGAGATCCAGGCCGCGGCGAAGAAGCTGGGCGTGAACATCGTCAGCCCGCGCATCACGTTCACCACGAACTGGGGTGACCAGAATTACACCTTCGACGTGGCCGCCGAGATCGATTCGACCACGCTGAAGATCAATGGTCAGGACGTCGAAGTCACGGCCGCCCAGCGTCCGGCACTCGATGCCGCGGCACCTGCCGAGGCCTCGACCGCCGCCGCGGCTGGCGCCCCTGCCGATGCCGCCACTCCGGGCAGCAAGGACAAGCTCGGTCGCGTGATCGTCGATGGCAACGTCAAGGCCGTGCTCGCGTTCGGTGGCAAGGCGCTCAAGACGGAGTGGAACGGCACCGGTGCCGGCCTCCCGCAGACCCGCCAGATGCTCGCTGCCTACTCGCAGACCCACGGCTACAAGTACGACGACGTGACCTACCGCGCCTACGACATCCAGGTGAAGGCGCCGGTGAACAACAAGGGCACGATCGAGGGCTACGACGAACAGAAGTTCGAGATCTACCTGCCGCTGCAGGGCGACAACCTGCCGTCGCAGACGCCCGAGCAGGAAGCCGGCATGAAGCAGCCGGGTCTCGAAGACGCGGCTCCGGCCCCGGCAGGCACCGCCCCGGCTCCGGCCAGCACCGCCGCAGCGCAGTAACTCGCGCTCTGAGGCATCGAAAACCCCGCCGTGAAAACGGCGGGGTTTTTTGTTGCCTGATGAAACGCGATGTGGAGGCCGTCGCGGCGCCAGGGCTGTGGCCGAAGGCGTTTCTTCAATCCCCCAGTGTCAACGCGATGGGCGACGCGGAGCGAACCCGCAAAAACCTTCGCGGCGCCAACGCACGTCAACGCGCGCAACCCATTCCCCAACCACGCGCAACCGCTACACTGGCGGCGATGATCGAAGCCGACCGACTTACTCGCTGCTATGGGCCGCTCACCGCGGTCGATTCGCTCAGCCTTCGTGCCGAACCCGGGCAGGTGCTCGGACTGCTCGGTCCCAATGGCGCGGGCAAGTCCACCGCCATGCGCATGATCGCGGGATTCCTCACGCCCACGTCCGGTACCGCGCGCGTCTGCGGTCACGACGTGCGCAAGGAGCCGCTCGCCGCGAAGCGCGCGCTCGGGTACCTGCCCGAAGGGGCCCCCAGCTACGGCGAAATGACGATCCGCGAGTTTCTCGTCTTCATGATCCGCGTACGCGGTCTGGAGCGCGACATCGCCTATCGCCGCTTCGACGAGGTGGTCACGAGGCTGGAACTGGACGACATGCTGGACCAGACGATCGGCACGTTGTCCAAGGGCCTTCGTCGCCGCGTCGGCCTTGCTCAGGCGATCCTGCACGATCCGCCGGTGCTCATGCTCGACGAACCGACCGACGGCCTCGATCCGAACCAGAAGCATTCGGTACGCATGCTCATCGATGCGATGGCGCGCGAGCGCACCATTCTCATTTCGACGCATCTGCTCGAAGAGGTCCACGCCCTGTGCAACCGCGTCGCCATCATCGCCAAGGGGCAATTGCTCGCCGATGCGACGCCCGCGGAACTGGAGGCGCGTTCGCGTTACCACGGCGCGGTCTCGTTCAGTGCACCCGGTAGCGGCGTGTCGCGCGAGATGCTGGCCCGCATACCCAATGTGTCGATGGTCGAGGTCGATCCACTGGACGGTCGCGTGACCGTGTTCCCGCGCGCAGGCCAACCGATCCTCGACGAGGTGCAGGCGCTGCTGCGTACGCAGAACCTCGAGGTCTCCGAGATCCAGCTGGAGCGCGGTCGTCTCGACGAAGTGTTCCGGCAGATCACTACGCAGCCACGCGAGGTGCGGGCATGAACGCGGCTTTTGCCATCGCACGCCGCGAATTGTGGAGCTACTTCGTCACCCCGGTGGCGTACGTGTTCATGGTGATCTTCCTGGTTCTCGCCGGTCTGCTCACCTTCTACACCGGCGATTTCTACGATCGCGGTCTGGCCGACCTACAACCGTTCTTCGACATGCACCCCTGGCTTTACCTCGTGCTGGTGCCGGCGGTCACGATGTCGACCTGGGCGGAAGAGCGCGCCTCGGGCAGCCTCGAATTGCTGTTCTCGCTGCCGGTGACGATCTCGCAGGCCGTGCTAGGGAAGTTCCTCGCCGCATGGGGCTTCATCGGCATCTGCCTCCTGCTCACCTTTCCGATCTGGATCACCGTCAACTACCTCGGCGATCCCGACAACGGCGTGGTACTCGCGGGCTACGTGGGTAGCTGGCTCATGGCAGGTGCGTTCATCGCAATCGGTACCTGCATGTCCACGAGTACGCGCAGCCAGATCATCGCCTTCATCCTTACGGCCGCGGTGTGCTTTCTGTTGCTGCTCATCGGCCAGCCGCAGGTCATCGACTTCTTCCAGGATTCGCTTCCGCCGAAGCTGCTCGGCGCCATGGGGCAGTTGAGCATCGCACGACATGCCAACGCCATCGCGCGCGGTGTGCTGGACCTGCGCGACCTCGTCTATTTCTTCGCCACCATCGTCGCCTGGTTGGCGGCGAGTGTGGTCATGCTCGACCTGAAGCGGACGCGTTGACGATGCGCCACATGCATCTCTCCCGCTCGTTCCGGCTGCGCCTGGCGCTGTTCGGTATCGCCGTGCTGTTCCTCGTGGTGGTCGCGACCAGTTCGATGTCCCTGCGTACCGCGCGCGTCGATCTCACCGCCGACCGCATCTATACGCTCACGCCGGGTACCCAGGAGATCGTCGACAGCCTGCGCAAGCCGCTGAACCTTACCTTGTACTTCTCCGAACACGCGACGCGGGATCTGCCGCAACTTCGCAGCTACGAGCAGCGCGTGCATGAAATGCTGCGCGAGATCGCGGTGCGCGCGCATGGGCGCATCCGCCTCCGGGTGATCGACCCCGTGCCGTACTCCGACGACGAGGACGCCGCGGAAAGCTACGGACTTTCCCCGGCGAGCGGTGGCAGCAACGGCGAGCGCGTGTTCTTCGGCCTGGTGGGCGCGGACGGCAGCGGCGATGTGCCACCGCAGGCGATCCCGTTCTTCGATCCCGCGCGCGAGGCCTTTGTCGAGTACGACATCGCCAAGCTGCTTTATGAACTCGGTATGCCGACGAAACCACGGCTCGGCGTCATCAGCTCGCTGCCGGTGGAGGGCAACCTCGTGATCGGCGAGCCGGCATGGGCGGTCGTGCGGCAGCTCGACCAACTTGCCGATGTGAGCACGCTGGATCCCAGCGACCTGACGCATATCGACGACGCGCTCAAGGTCGTGCTCCTGGTCCATCCGAAGCACCTGTCCGACGATGCGCTCTATGCGATCGACCAATACGTTCTGCGCGGCGGACACCTCGTGGTCTTCGTCGATCCCGATGCGGAAATGGACAATGCGCCGCTGATCGATTCGCATGGCATCGTGGACGACCACGATTCGGATCTGCGCCGTCTGTTCGAAGCGTGGGGCGTGGTCTACGACCCGACCAAGGTTGTGCTCGACCGCTCGCAGGCGCTCACCATTGAACTCAACGGCAACAGCGTGGCGCATCCCGCCATGCTCGGCCTTGGCCCGCAGGATCTCAACCACGACGACGTGATGACGGCCAGCCTGCAGCGGGTGAACTTCTCCACCGCGGGGTTCTTCGAGCTGGCGCCCGACACGAAGGCGCGCATGGTGCCGCTCGTGCAGACGTCCGACGAAGCGGCGGTGGTACCCGCCCAGCGCGCGCGCGACGCTGCGAGCGATCCAGCGAGCCTGCTCGAAAACTACGAGCCGACGCATGAGCGCTACGTGCTGGCAGCACGCCTGCGCGATACGTTCCGCACGGCCTTTCCGGAACGCCAGGAGAAGGGCCATCTTGCGAAAGCCGCAGCGCCCGGCGAAGTGGTGCTCGTGGCGGATACGGACCTGCTTTCCGATCGTCTCTGGATCGACGTGCAGCCGCTGCTGGGACAGCAGCAGCTCACGCCCTTCGCCAACAACGGCGACTTCGTCGCCAACATCGTGGACAACCTCGGTGGCTCGACGGCGCTGCTGTCGATCCGCGGTCGGGTGAATTCCCAGCGGCCCTTCACCAAGGTGCGTGCGCTGCAGGCCGCAGCGGATCGCAAGTTCCTGGTGAAGAAACGCGAGCTGGAGAACGAGCTGTACGAGACCCAGCGTCGCCTCGCCGAACTGCAGCCGGTGAAGAACGCCGCCACGCCCACCACGCTCACGGCCGAACAGCGCCGTGAGGTGGAGCAGTATCTGCAGCGCAAGCTCGCCATCGGCAAGGAACTGCGCGACGTGCAGCATCAGCTCAATGCAGAGATCGATGCGCTGGGCTTGCGCCTGAAGTTCATCAATATCGTACTGGTGCCCGGCATCGTGGCCTTGCTCGGCCTGATCTACGGCTGGCGGCGTACGCGTCGCAGCCGACGCGTGGTCTGACGTGCTCGACAGCGCATTGAAATGGATCGTGCCCTGGGAGTTTTCCTGGGCCTTCCTGATCGTGTTCCTTGGCGCGAGCTGGCTGTATCTGCGCGGGGTTCGGCAATTGCGCGTGTCACCGGCACGGCAGTCGGCGTTCTGGGCCGGCATGGCGATGATCTACATCGCCCTGCATACCTATTTCGATTATTTCGCCGAGCATGAATTCTTCATGCATCGCATCCAGCAGGTGCTGCTGCATCATCTGGCGCCATTGCTGCTGATCGCGTCGTATCCGGGTACCGTGCTGCGTGCCGGGTTGCCGTTGAGTTGGCGCATGCGAGTGCGCAAGGCAGGGCAGTCGCTGGCCTGGCGAGTCCTGGCATCGGTGGCCTTCAACCCCGCCTTCGTCACGCTGTTTTTCGTGGCGCTGATCCTCGTCTGGCTGATACCGGGCATGCAGACGCTGGCGATGCTGGACTGGCGCATATACCGGGCGATGAACTGGTCGATGGTGCTTTCCGGCCTGTCCTACTGGTGGCTGGTGCTGGATCACCGCCCGAAGCCACCCGGCCGCATGTCGCCCGGCTGGCGCGTGCTGTCGCCGGCGATCACGATGACGCCGCAGATCGTGGCGGGCGCCATCGTCACCTTCTCGAAGACCGACCTCTACCCGATCTTCGAGATCTGCGGCCGCGCTTTCACGATGAACGTGCTCACCGGCCAGCTCATCGGCGGCGTGATCATGTGGGTGCCGGCCGCGATGATCGAATCGATCGGCGGGTTGCTCGCGCTGCGTCAGTGGCTGCGTCTCTCGCGCCGTCGCCATGTGGGAGCCGCCATGGCGGCGAGAAGCCGGCAGCGCCGTGAAGCCGTGAGGCGCGTTTCCTCGCCGCTGTAGCGGCTCCTGGAGCGAGCCGTGTGCGTCGCTTCAATAGACCTCAGGCACGCGCTCCGCCTTGGCGGTGACCTTGTCCTTCTTGAGCTTGCCCTTTAGTGGCGGCAGGTCGAATTCCTTGTCGGGGCAGAGCTTGTCCGGAATCTGATCGAGCAGGTGACGGATGAGGTTGAGGCGCCCACGCTTCTGATTGTTGAAATCCACGACGAACCAGGGCGCATCGTGCGAATCCGTGTGCTGGATCATGGCATCGCGCAGGTCGCCGATCTCAACGTACTTCTCGCGCGCCTTCAGATCCACGGGGGACAGTTTCCAGCGCTTGAGCGGGTCTGCCGCGCGTTCGGCAAAGCGTTCCTCCTGCTCGTCCTGATCCACCGACAGCCAGTACTTGAACAGCAGGATGCCGTCGTCGGTGAGCAATTTTTCGAAGGTGGGGCAGGCCTTCATGAAGGCGTCGTACTGTTTGTCGGTGCAGAAGCCCATCGCCGGTTCCACCACGGCGCGGTTGTACCAGCTGCGATCGAACAGCACGAGTTCGCCCGCTTGTGGCAGATGTTCCACGTAGCGCTGGAAATACCACTGGGTGTCTTCGTCCGGGGAGGGCTTGCCAAGCGCCACGACACGCGCAGCGCGCGTATCGAGCTTGTCGGTGATGGCCTTGATGGTGCCACCCTTGCCAGCCGCATCGCGGCCCTCGAAGATCACCACCATGCGCTTGCCGGACATGCGCAACCAGCGGGTCAAGCCGACCAGCTCGATCTGCAGCTCTTCGAGCGCTTTCTCGTATTCTTTTTTCTTGCCCATGCGACGGCTCCACTTCGGACGTAACCCCGAGTGTGCCTCAAATGGGGGAGCCGCTATAGCCGCGAGAAGCCGACGAAGCACATGTGAGCCCCCACCGTGGTGGCAAAAAAAGCCAACGAAGCAACGGTGGGAGCCACCCTGGTGGCGATAAGCCAACGAAGCGGTGTAGCGGTGAGGCAAGGGTGCCTCCCGCTGGCAAGCTCCCATCGCCAGCAGGCTGGCTCCCACCAGTAAGTTCGAGGTAGGCCTCAGGCGCTTGCAGTCAGCGTCTGCAGCTCGTCTGCCTGGTGCTCGCGGGTGAGGGTGTCGATCAACTCGTCCAGATCGCCCTGCATGACCTCGGTGAGGCGGTAGAGGGTGAGATTGATGCGGTGGTCGGTGATGCGGCCCTGCGGAAAATTGTAGGTGCGGATGCGCTGGCTGCGATCGCCCGAGCCGACCTGCAGGCGCCGCGATTCGGCTTGCGCCGCGCTCTGCTTGCTGCGCTCCGCGTCGAGCAGGCGCGCCTTGAGCAGGCTCATCGCGCGGGCGCGGTTCTTGTGCTGGCTGCGTTCGTCCTGGCATTCCACGACTGTGCCGGTGGGCAGGTGCGTGATGCGGATGGCCGAGTCGGTCTTGTTCACGTGCTGTCCGCCGGCGCCCGATGCGCGAAACGTATCGACCTTGAGGTCGGCATCGCGCAGCTCGATGTCGTCGACCTCATCCTGCTCAGGCAGGATCGCGACGGTAGCGGCAGAGGTGTGGATGCGCCCCTGCGATTCGGTTTCGGGCACGCGCTGCACGCGATGCGTGCCGGACTCGAACTTCAGCTTCGAGTACGCGCCGCGACCTTCGATGCGCGCGACGACTTCCTTGTAGCCGCCATGCTCGCCTTCGTTGGCGTTGAGGATCTCGACGTGCCAGCGCTGGCGCTCGGCGTAACGTGCATACATGCGGAACAGATCGCCTGCGAAGATCGCCGCCTCGTCGCCACCCGTGCCGGCGCGCACTTCGAGGAACAGGTTGCCCTCGTCGCGTGGGTCTTTCGGCAGGAGGAGGATCTGCAATTCGCTGTCGAGTCGGGCGAGATGCGCTTCGATTCGCGCGACGTCGTCGGCTGCCATCTCGCGCATTTCCGGGTCGTCGAGCATCGCTCGCGTCTCGGCCAGTTCGCGTTCCGCTTGGTCGTGGTCCTTCAAAGAGGCGGTCACGGCTTCGAGCTGAGCGTACTCGCGCGACAGCTCGCGGAAGCGCTGCCCGTCGGCGAGCACGTCGGGCTGCGCGAGCAGCAGGCCGATTTCCTCATGGCGTTCGGCGAGGGCTTCGAGTTTGCGGCGGATCGAGGGGGTCATTCGGTCACTAAACTGTGGGAGCCGCTATAGCGGCGAGAAGCCAACGGAGATAGGAAGCGGTGAGGCTGGTTCCCCTCGCCGCTATAGCGGCTCCTACAATTGCCGGCGCATCATGCTGACACGTCGTCGTCCGGGTCCAGCCCGTACAGGCGACCGGCGGCGTGGAGGAGGTCGAGGTCGCCCGCCATGGCGGCATCGCGCAAGCGCGCGCTGGGCGTGTGCAGCAGCTTGTTGGTCAGGGTGTTGGCGAGGAAGGCGAGGGCTTCCTCCGCGCTCCGGCCCTTGGCGAGCATCGCCTGCGCCTTCGCCAGCACCTCGTCGCGCTGGGCCTCGGCGGCCACGCGCATGTCCACGGCCGGATTGCGCAGGTTCAACGCCCGGCGCCAGGCCATGTAGCGCTCGACCTGAAGATCGATGATCGCATCGGCCTCGCGGGCCGCCAGCTCGCGAGAGCGCCGGTTTTCGTCGATGACCTGCTTCAGGTCGTCGATGCCGTAGAGGTACACGTCGTCCAACGACGCCACCTCGGGCTCGACGTCGCGCGGCACGGCGATGTCCACCATGAACATGGGGCGACGGCGGCGCGCGGCGATCGCGTCGGCCACCATCTGGCGGGTCACGACCGGCTGCCGCGACGCGGTGGACGTGATCACGATGTCCGCCTCTGCCAGATGGCGCGGCAGATCGGCCAGGGCGATGGCGTAGCCGGCGTACCGCCCGGCCAGCTCCTGGGCGTTCTCCAGGGTGCGATTGGCGACGATCAGCCGGCGCACCTGCTTGTCAGCCAGATGGCGAGCCGCCAGTTCGATCGTCTCGCCGGCACCGATCAGCAGCACGCATGCCTGGCGCAGGTCGGTGAAGACCTGCTCGGCGAGGCGCACGGCGGTATAGGCCACCGACACGGTGTGGGCGCCGATGCGGGTATCGGTGCGCACGCGCTTCGCCACCGCGAACGTGTGCTGCAGCAGCCGCTCCATCGGCGCGCGCAGGGTCTGCGCGGAGCGCGCCTGCTGGTAGGCGTCCTTCACCTGTCCGAGGATCTGCGGCTCGCCCAGCACCATGGAATCGAGGCCGGTCGCCACGCGGAACATGTGGCGGACGGCGTCCTGTTCGTCGTGGCGGTAAAGGAACTCGTCGAGGCGTTGCGGGGTCAACCGGTGTTGACGTGAAAGCCACTGGCTCGGCACCGCCTCGAAACCTTCGGCCACGCTGCAATACAACTCGGTGCGGTTGCAGGTGGAGAGAATCATCGCCTCCTCGACGCCCGGCTGCCGGGTCAGGTCGCCAAGTGCCTCGGGCGCCACGGCGGCGTCGAAAGCCACCTGCTCGCGCAGGCTGACCGGCGCGGTGAGGTGATTGAGCCCGAGGGCGATGAGAGGCATGACGGGTCGGCTTGAGTGGCGTCGGCTAAGCTAAGGGCGCATTGTGCGCTCACAAGGCAGCCGGCGCTTGCAGGTGCCTATCGGGAATAACGGAGAGTAGTGTGCTGAGCGGTCGGTCCAAGTTCAAGCAAGTGCGGCATCTTGTGGCTCCTCTCGCGCTCGCCGCGGCGCTCGCTGGCTGCGCCGTGGCCCCGGTGGAGGCGCCCAAGGCCGTCCGCACCGGTGTCCAACCGCTCGATCGCATGCAGGTGGCGATCGTGCCGCCGGAGCGCGATCTCCAGGCGCAACTCATGGCCGGCGACTTTGCCCTGGCCGCCAACGATCTGAAAGGCGCTGCCGACGCCTACGGGCGCGCTGCGGCGCTGAGCGACGATCCAAAGGTGGCTGGCCGGGCCCTGGAGTTGGCTTTGGCCGTGCATGACCAGGCAGCGGCGGACAAGGCTCTCGCCCGTTGGTCGGCGCTGGGCGGCAAGCCGGCCGAGCTGGCCAGCGCCCGTGCCCGCATGGCGCTGGATCGGGGCGACACGGCAGAGGCCCAACGTCAGCTCGACGCCCTGGTGTCGTCCGGCGATCCCGATGCGTGGCGGGAGTTCGGCAGGATTCTCGCTACCGCGCGCGACGCCGCGCAGGCCGGCATGCTGCTCGAACGTATCGCCACGCCGCAGCGCCTGCCGAACGATTCCGCCGCCTGGCTCGCCATGAGCGAATTGGGCGAGAGCCTGGGGCGGCACGACTACGCGAAAACGCTGGGCGATGCCGCCGTGGCGCGTTTCCACGACGGCACGACCTACGCCTGGGCCGGCCAACAGAAGTTCAAGGCAGGCGACAAGGACGCGGCCCGGAAGCTGTTCGCCAAGGCGGTGGCCAAGGAGCCGAAGAATCCGCGTCTCCGTCTCGCTTACGCCTCTCTGCTCGTCCAGGACGGCCAGGAACAGGCGGCTGCGAAGCTGCTCGCCAGTGGTGCCCAGGATGCCGATACCTACACGCTACGCATGACGCTCGCCGCCCGTTCGTCCGACAAGGCGGCGCTCCGCCTTCTCTACGAGGAGATCCGCCGGCAATCGGACGACGTGCAGTCGGACAACGCCTTTACGCTGGGCCAACTCGCCGAGCTGCTGGGCAAGCAGGACGATGCGCTCGACTGGTACGCCGCGGTGGCCGACGACGATCCGCGCATCTTCGACGCGTCGGTGCGCAGCGCGGTCATCCTGCACCTGCAAGGCAAGGACGACGATGCCCATGAAATCGTCGCGGAATTGCAGACCACCTATGCCGATCGGCCGGAGCAACTGCGCAAGGCCTTCGCGGTGGACGGCGAGCTGTACATGGACGCACGCCAGTTCGACGCCGCCGTCGCGGCCTACGACAAGGCGCTTCGCGTGAAGGCCGACGACACGGAGATGCTCTACGGCCGCGGGCTCGCCTATGCCGAAGCGGGGCACGTGGATCAGGCCGTGGCGGACTTCCGCAAGGTGCTCGAGCTGAAGCCGGGCGACATCGAGGCCAGCAACGCGCTGGGCTACACGCTGGCGGACAACGATCGCGATCTGGCCGAGGCGCAGACGCTGCTGCAGGCGGCCCGTGCGGCGCGTCCCGACGATCCGTCGGTGGCGGATTCGTGGGGATGGCTGAAATTCCGCCAGGGCCAGCTCGATCAGGCGGAAAGCACCCTGCGCAGTGCGTGGGCGCAGCGCAAGGACGGCGACATCGGCGTGCACCTCGCCGAAGTGCTGTGGGCCCGCGGGCATCGCGACGAGGCACGCAAGCTGCTCAACGAAGTGCGCCGGCTCGATCCGAAGAATGCGGCACTGGAAAAGACCGAGCGGAAGCTGACGCCTTGAGCGGGGCACATCCGCGGCCATCGCTGCCGTTAGCCTCTCCTCTTCCCGCCGACGTCGCCATGGTCTCGATCGTGTCCCTTCTTCGTAAAACGCTGTTCGTTGCGTTACCCGTGCTTCTCCTGGCCGCCTGTGCCACCACGCGGCCGCCGGTTCGGCAGCCTGGCGACGCGGTGACGCTCGGCCTGCAGGAGCAGCGCGAACGCGCACTCGCCGAAACGGATCACTGGACCCTCGAAGGTCGCCTCGCCGTCTCCGACGGCAAGGACTCCGGGTCCGGTGGGCTCACCTGGAAGCAGGATGGCGACCGTTACGAATTCACCGTGCGAGCGCCGGTCACAGGGCGCAGCTTTCGCCTCACGGGTGGCCCCGAGGGAGCGCAGCTCGAAGGTCTGGACGGCGGCACGCGCCGTGGCCCCGATGCGGAATCGCTGATGGCGAGCACGGTCGGCTGGCAGATTCCGATGACCGAGCTGAAACGCTGGGTGCTCGGTCTGCGCGCCGACACCGGTCCGGCCGACATCGCGTTCGGCAGCGATCGTCTGCCGTCGCGTCTGGTGCAGGACGGCTGGACCGTGGACTACAAGCAGTGGGACGCCACACGCCAACCGGCGATGCCGACGCGCGTGTTTGCCGAGAAGCCGCCGTTCAAGGTTCGCTTGTCGATCGAGGACTGGTCCTTTACCCGCTGACGTCGGCAGGGAGGGGGAAGCGGCCCGGCTATACTCCGCGCCACGTTTCCCCCGGCTCCGCGCTCATGCATTTCACCATCACCCGCGCTCGCGACGACGATGCCGAGCGCCTGTGCGCCATCGAGCGCGCCGCCGTCGAACTGTTCCGCGGCCACGTTGCCTGGGCGGCGTATTCGCGCCTGTCGCTGCCGGTGGATACGGTTCGCGAGCTGATCGTGCGCGGCCTCGTCTGGGTCGCGTCTGTCGACGACGAGGTGGTGGGATTCGTCTGCATCGACACGTTTGGCGGTCCGCACACGGCGGGCATCGCGGAAATCGACGTCTTGCCCGCGTTCGGCGGCCACGGCATTGGCGCAGCCTTGCTCGAGCGCGCCTGCGAGTGGGCGCGCGAGGCCGGCTACGAGCGTGTGGATCTGGGTACGCTCGCCGATGTGCCCTGGAACGCGCCCTTCTACGCCAAGCATGGTTTTGTCGTGGTGGACAAGCACGCGCCCGAGTTCGCCGACGCCCTGGTGCGCGATCGCGAGAACGGGTTTCCCGATCACCTGCGCGTGTTCATGAGCCGCCCATTGGCGCCGCTCCGGAGTGGCGATTGGACCGCATGGCCCGCCCCGGCGAAGCTCAACCTGTTCCTCCGCATCGTGGGGCGGCGCGACGACGGCTACCACGAGCTGCAGACCGTGTTCCGACTGCTCGATTGGGGTGACGAAGTGCGGCTGCGCGTCCGTACCGATGGCGTCGTCGCGCGCGTGGCCGGGCCGCAGGGCGTGCCGGAGGATGCCGACCTCACGGTTCGCGCCGCACGGCTTCTGGCCTCGGCGACGGGAACGACGCTCGGCGCCGATATCGCGGTGGCAAAGCGCATTCCCATGGGCGGTGGGCTGGGCGGTGGCAGTTCCGACGCCGCCAGCGTGCTGGTCGGCCTCAACACGTTGTGGGGCACGGGGCTCGACGAGGACCAACTGGCGACCCTCGGCCTGGCTCTGGGCGCCGACGTCCCGGTGTTCGTCCGTGGCCGCTCGGCATGGGCCGAAGGGGTGGGCGAGCGGCTGTCGCCGATGCGCCTCCCCCGCCGCTGGTACGTCGTGGTCGATCCCCGCGAGCATGTGCCGACGGCGGCCCTGTTCGCCGCTCCCGAATTGACACGTACGGCCCCGCGGGCGACAATTTCGTCCTTTGTTTCCGGGGATTCGGCGGAAAACGCCTTCGAACCGGTGGTCCGTGCGCGCCACCCGCGGGTGGCCGCGGCGCTGGACTGGCTGGGTGGCTTCGGTCACGCGCGGCTGTCCGGCAGCGGTGGCTGCGTCTTCCTGGAAACGAGAACCCACGAAGCGGCGCTCGGCGTCGCTTCGCGCTGCCCCGGAGGCTTCACGGCCCACGTGGCGGCGGGCGTCGACCCCTCTCCGTTGCATGCGGCACGGGAGCGGATCGAGGCGAGGGGCATCGTGTCGTTTGACGGGTAGGGCCGCGGGCTGCGGCAAGCCATGGCGAATCACAGGGTTCGCCGGAACGAATTGTTGGGGCGTCGCCAAGCTGGTTAAGGCACGGGATTTTGATTCCCGCATGCGCAGGTTCGAATCCTGCCGCCCCAGCCACCGTTCGCGGTGGCAAAGACGAACCAACCCACTCTCACGCCAGGAGTTCCTTCGTGGATACGTCCACCCCGATGCTGTTCAGCGGCAATGCGCACCGCGCGCTTGCCGACGATGTCGCCGCTCGTCTCGGTATTCCGCTCGGCAAGGCCCTTGTTGGCCGATTCAGCGATGGCGAGGCGCAGATCGAGATCGAGGAGAACGTACGCAAACAGGAAGTGTTCGTCATCCAGCCGACGGGTGCGCCCAGCGCTGAGAACCTGTTCGACCTGCTGGTGCTGGTGGATGCGCTCAAGCGCGCCTCGGCCGGCAGCGTCACCGCGGTCATGCCGTACTTCGGCTACGCCCGCCAGGATCGCCGCCCGCGCTCAGCGCGCGTGCCGATCACGGCGAAGCTGGCAGCGAAGATGATCGCTACCGCCGGTGCCGACCGCGTGCTGACGATCGACCTGCATGCGGACCAGATCCAAGGATTCTTCGACATTCCGGTCGACAACGTTTACGCCTCGCCGGTGCTCCTGGCCGACATCTGGCGTCATCACAGCATGGAAGACCTGATCGTCGTCAGTCCGGACGTCGGCGGCGTGGTGCGAGCGCGTGCGCTCGCCAAGCGCCTCGACGACGCCGACCTCGCGATCATCGACAAGCGCCGCCCGAAGGCGAACGTGGCCACGGTCATGAACATCATCGGCGACGTGGAAGGCAAGACCTGCGTGTTGGTGGACGACATCGTCGACACCGCCGGCACCCTCTGCGCCGCCGCGGCGGCGCTGAAGGAAAAAGGCGCCCGCAAGGTCGTCGCGTACTGCGTGCACCCGGTGCTTTCGGGCGCCGCGATCGACAACGTGGAGCACTCCCAGCTCGACCAGTTGGTGGTCACCAATACCCTGCCGTTGCGCGACAACGCCCGTAACTGTGCGAAAATCCGTCAGTTGTCGGTCGCGGAACTGCTCGCGGAGACGATCCGCCGCATCGCCTTCGGCGAATCGGTGAGCTCGCTCTACATCGACTGATCCCTATTTTTTCGGGCTCCCCTGGTCGCGGGGGAGTCCTTTACCCACCGCCGCGAGGCGGTTTACTTGAGGCAACACCAATGGCTACCAATCATCAGCTCACGGCTACGAGCCGCAGTGTGGAAGGGAAGGGTGCGAGCCGCCGCCTTCGCATTGCGGGCTACGTGCCGGCGATCGTGTACGGCGCGGGCGAAGCCCCGCAGGCGATCCAGGTCCTCCACAACGACGTGCTGCTCGGCTCGCGCTACGAGTCGTTCTACTCGTCGGTGATCGACCTGACCATCGACGGCAAGACCCAGAAGGTCCTGATCAAGGACTGGCAGAAGCACCCGTTCAAGCAGCTCATGCTGCACATGGACTTCCAGCGCGTTAACGAGAACGAAGCCGTCCGCGTCGCCGTTCCGGTGCACTTCCTGAACCAGGAAAAGTCCCCGGCCGGCAAGACCGCGGGTCTGGTGATCTCGCACAACCTGACGGAAGTGACCGTCTCGTGCCTGCCGAAGAACCTCCCGGAGTTCATCGAACTCGACCTGGCCGACCTGAAGGCCGGCGACATCATCCACCTGTCCGACCTCAAGCTGCCGGCCGGTGTGGAAATCCCGGAACTGGGCCTTGGCAAGGAGCACGACGTGGCCGTGGTCACCGTGGCTGCGATCCAGGAGGAAGTCGACCCGGCAGCCGCCGAGGGCGGCGACGCCTCGACCGAAGAAAAGAAGTAAGGATCCTTGTAGGAGCCGCCATGGCGGCGAGGGAGCCTACCTCACGGCTTCATTGCGCCGTGGGCTTCTCGCCGCTATAGCGGCTCCCACATGACCTATGGCGACACTTCGTCTTATCGTCGGCCTCGGTAACCCCGGGGCCGAATACGTCAGAACCCGGCACAACGCCGGGTTCTGGTGTGTCGATGCCCTGGCGATGGATCAGGGTGAGCGTTGGACCTTCGACGGCAAGCTGCACGGCGAGACCTGCAAGCTGCGCCTCGGTGGCGAAACGGTCTGGCTGTTGAAGCCCGCGACGTTCATGAACAAGAGCGGCATCGCCGTCGCTTCGGCGCTGCGCTACTACAAGATTGCGCCGGAGGAGTGCCTCGTCGCCCACGACGAGCTGGATCTCCCGCCCGGCACCGTTCGCATGAAGTTCGACGGCGGCCACGGCGGCCAGAACGGATTGCGCGACATCATGGCCCACCTGGGTCACGGAAAGTTTCATCGCCTGCGGATCGGTATCGGCCATCCGGGGCACAAGGACAAGGTCACGCCGTGGGTGCTCGGCCGTCCGAGTGCCGCCGACGAGGATGCCATCATGCACGGCATCGGGCGCGCGTTCGACGTGCTGCCGCTGGCGCTGGATGGCAAGTTCGAGGAAGCCATGAAGCGGCTGCATACGGCAGCGTGAAGCAGTGAAGCGTGAACCGTAAGGGAGTGACGCAGGGGTACCTCGCGACGCTTACGGTTCACAGGCCGCGCGGCGGCCGACTTACAGGGCCGAAAGCCCGACTTACTGACATCTAGAGAGCATCGCCCCCATGGGTATCAAATGCGGCATCGTCGGCCTGCCTAACGTCGGCAAGTCCACCCTCTTCAATGCCTTGACCAAGGCGGGCATCGCCGCCGCCAACTTCCCGTTCTGCACCATCGAGCCGAACACCGGCATCGTGCCGGTGCCCGATCCGCGGCTGGACGAACTGGCGGCCATCGTGAAGCCGCAGCGCGTGATTCCCACGACCATGGAATTCGTGGACATCGCCGGCCTGGTTGCCGGTGCCTCGAAGGGCGAAGGGCTCGGCAACAAGTTCCTCGCGCACATCCGCGAAACGGACGCCATCGCACACGTGGTGCGCTGCTTCGAAGACGGCAACGTCATCCATGTCGCGAACAAGGTCGACCCGATCGCCGACATCGAAACGATCGACACCGAGTTGGCGCTGGCCGATCTGGAGTCCGTGCTGAAGGCGCTCGACCGCGCCACGCGCTCGGCGAAGGCGAACGACAAGGACGCGCTGGCACGCAAGCCAGTGCTCGAGAAGCTCGCCAAGGCGCTCGATCAGGGCAAGTCGGCACGTTCCGCTGGCCTGGATGCCGAGGAAAAGGCACTGGTCCGCGACATGTTCCTGATCACGATGAAGCCGCTCATGTACATCGCGAACGTCGCGGAAGATGGCTTCGAGAACAATCCGCACCTCGACGCCGTGCGCGCTCGCGCGCTGGAAGAGGGTGCCGAGGTGGTGCCGGTGTGCGCCGCCATCGAGGAAGAACTGTCCCAGCTGGAAGACGCCGACCGCGACGAGTTCCTGAAGGATCTCGGTCTCGAAGAGCCGGGCCTCAACCGCGTGATTCGCGCGGGTTACCGTCTGCTGGGCCTGCAGACCTACTTCACGGCTGGCGTACAAGAAGTCCGCGCGTGGCAGGTTCGCGCCGGCTCGACGGCACCTCAGGCCGCAGGCGTCATCCACACCGATTTCGAGCGCGGCTTCATTCGCGCCGAAACGATGGCCTACGACGACTTCATCAAATACAAGGGCGAGCAGGGCGCGAAGGAAGCCGGCCGCCTGCGCCTGGAAGGCAAGGAATACCTCGTCAAGGAAGGCGACATCCTGCATTTCCGCTTCAACGTCTGAGGCACCCGACCGGCTTTCGCTGGAAGCCGGTCGTTTTCCAGATAGTTTCTGCGCCACCGGCAGGGCGCGCCTAGCGTTCCTGGCGCCTCAGGGCGCAATTGAATCGCTTGCAATCGAATAGTTCGGCCCCTACATTGGCCTCATGAGCAAGCCGTTGCTACCCCAGGGTGTCGAGCCGCCGCGTACCGTCGATGGGCAGCTCTGCTTCGCCCTCTATTCGGCGAATCTGGCGATGGGCAAGCTCTACCGCCAGTTGCTCGCCAAGCTCGAACTCACCTATCCGCAGTACCTGGTGATGCTGGTGCTCTGGGAGCGTGATGGCATCACGGTGTCCGAGTTGGGCGATCGCTTGTTTCTCGACTCCGCGACACTTACGCCCCTGCTGAAGCGTCTACAGGCCGCCGGCCTGGTGGAGCGCACGCGCAGCACGCAGGACGAGCGCCAGGTCATCGTCACCCTCACCGACCAGGGCAAGGGGCTGCGCGAGCAGGCGGCGCAGGTGCCGGTGGATGTGTTCTGTGCGACGGGCTGTGAGATCGACGAGCTGCGCAGCCTGAAACATCAGTTGGAAGTGCTGCGCAGCAATCTCGTTGGCGACATGCGCGACTGAGGCTCAGCCCTGCGGCGAGGTCATCTGCCGCTGCATGTGATCGAGATACTGATCGAGTTCGCCCACGTTGGCGAAGACCTCTGCTACGGGCACTGCCTTCACGATCTCGAAGACCTTTTTCACCTGCGGCTGCGGGTTGAGCAGCAAGGTGCGGCCGTCGCGGTCGTGGAGTTGGCGGCGCAACTGGGCCAGGCTGCGCAGGCCCGCGCTACTGATGTATTCCAGCGCCGAAAGATCGATGACCAGCGTGCCGCCGTTGTCCACCAGTGGCGTGATGTCGCGCATGGCTTCATCGAATGCGGCAAACGTCGCGGCATCCAGGCGCCCTTCGAGCCATACGGTGCTGCGGTCGGTCGCGGGGCTTTCGCTGCGGACGATGAGGGTCATGGCGCGGACTCGTCGGAAGGATCGAAGCGGATGACGACACGGTTGCCGTGTTCGTCGCGTGCATAGTGAAAATCGCTGGCGATGCTGCGGGCAAGGTGCAGGCCCAGTCCGCCGATATCGCGCTGGGCGATGTCGCCAGGCAGGTAAGGCGGTTCGTGTTGCAACGGGTCGAAAGGCATGGCGTCGTCGCGCAGTTCGAGGTGGACCACGTCGGCATTCACTTCAAGAACAATGTCGATGCAGCCGTCGCGCCCGTCAGGATAGCCATGGCGTACGGTGTTCACCAGCAACTCCTCGAGCACGAGGCGCACGTCGGCGCGGCACGAAGGCTCCACGTCCGCGCGGTCGAGTGTGCCTTCCGCCCGGTCCAGTGCGAGGAACACGTCCTCGAGGCGGTTAGGAATGCGCAACCGCATCGAGCGGAACTCCCGTAGCGTCGCTGTCGTGCCAGGTCAGGGCGAGCACGGCGATGTCGTCATAGGCCGGTGCGCCGTCGATATACGCGTCCACGTCGCCAAGCACCTGCGCGACGTACGTCGCTGGCGCGGCGCCGCCCTCGACGCGCGCAACGCTGTCGAGGATCGCAGGGGTGCCGTAAAGGCGCTGGTTTCCCGCATGCGCCTCGCTGACGCCGTCGGTATACATGAGCACGGTGTCGCCCCCTAGCAGGCTGAGTACGCGCACAGGGTAGCGCGCATCGCGGTCGAGGCCGAGCGCCGGGCCCGTCTCCATGTCCACGAGCGTGGCCGTACCGGCGGCATGAAGCACCGGCTGCTCGTGGCCGGCGCTGGCGAGGGATAGCAAGCCGGTCTCCGTTTCGATCACGCCGCAGAGCAGGGTGACGAACATGCAGGTGTCGTTGCCTTTGCAAAGCTCCCGATTCAGCGCGCCCAGTACATCGCTTGGCGAGCGCGCCTGGGTGGCGAGCGTGCGGGCGAGGGTAATTGTGCGCGCCATGAACAACGCGGCGGGAATGCCCTTGTCGGACACGTCTCCGACCATGACGCAGACATGGCGGGCACCCAGGGTGAAATAGGTATAGAGGTCGCCGCCGACCGCACTGGCAGGGCGCAGCGCAGCGCTCACTTCGACGCGGCCGCCGGTCGCCAGCCAGTGTGGTTCCGGGATCAGGGCGAGCTGGATCTGCCGGGCGATTTCCAGCTCGCTCGCCATGCGCTCCTGCTCACGGGCGACCCGCTTGGCGCTGTCGATGTGTCCGGCCAACTGGTGGCGCATCTGGTCGAACGCTCGCGTCAGTCGGCCCACTTCGTCGTTGCGGCGTACGTGCGGCAGCGCGAAATCGAGCTTGCCGCGGGCGACGTCCTCGACGCGTTCGGAAAGCACGACCAGCGGGGCCATGAGGCGCCGGGTCATCACCAGGGCGATCAGCGAAACGCCCGCGAGCGCGAACAGCCCAAGGAGGATGTCAACGGAGTAGGTGCGGCGCAGGTCGGCGAGCAGCTCGCGCTCGGGCATGGTGAGGCCGAACGTCCAGGTCGTGCCGGGGATCGGTACGAAGTACACCCATACCGGTTCGCTGACGCGCCCGCCCATCTCGGGCGTGATCCGCACCGGGTTGTGCCGTTCGCGGATGGCGGTGAGCAGGGGTTTACTACCTCGTGTGCCCACGTAGGACGTCCAGTCGTGGGCGAGAAATTCGCCACTGGCGTCGATGACGAAGGCCACCGCATGGTCCGGCTTACTCAGTGCGCCCAGCATCTGCTGCAGCCAGGCGAGGCTGATCGTGGCGTCGGCGACGCCAATCACGGGGATGGTCTTGCCAGGAATGGCGACGGAGTAGCCGACGAGCGTGTCCTGCCGACCGACCGTGTGAAAAGGCGGCTGCCAGCAACCTCTGTCGCAGTTGAGGCCGCGAACGAACCAGGATGAGGTCCAGTAGACCTCCGGATCGTCCAGGCGGCTACCCATGCGCACGGTGCCGTCGGGCGCGCGCCGCGCTACGGGGGCGTCGGCGGCCCGAGGCGCGGAGGTATCGCGCGGTACGAAGGCGGCGCTGATGTCCACCAGTTCCGGGTTCACCACCAGGGCGTCGTGGATCAGGGCTGGCGCTTCGTCGCGCCGCGTCGCCAAGACGCCGGCGAGCACCTGCGACACCTTCGCTACCCCTTCGATGCGACCCTGGATGCGCGTCGCGGCCCATCCTGAGACGGCGGCGGCATGCCGTTCGGTCTGCTTGAGAACCTGTTCGCGCGTATGGGTGAGCAGCAGGCCGCCTGTGACGATCAGAACGATCGCCGACCCCAGGAGCACACCCAGGGCGAGTCGCGTGGCGACGCTGCGAAAGACCATCGGGCGACTCCGGGGGATATGCAGCGCAATCTAAGCCCGGCCGGGCGACCCGACAAGCTGCCGGGACGCCATAATGTGATTTTTCCCAGCAAGGTAGGCTATGTCCGGCACCCAGCGCGAAGTCGAATTCCGTTTCCTCGCCCAACCCACCGACGTGAACTTCGGCGGCAAGGTTCATGGCGGAATGGCCATGAAGTGGCTCGATCAAGCGGGGTATGCCTGCGCGGTCGGTTGGAGCGGCGCATATTGCGTCACGGCCTCGGTGAGCGGTATCCAATTTCTCGCGCCTATCTTGATCGGCGACCTGGTCACAGTGCGCGCTCGCTTGATCCACACCGGCACGTCGAGCATGCATCTGGCCGTGGACGTGCTGGCGCGTGACCTGCGCAGCGGTGAGGAGCGACTGGCGACCAGCTGCGTGATGGTCTTCGTGGCCCTCGACAAGCCCGATGGCGGCAAGCCCACGCCCGTGCCGCCCTGGAAGCCCGTCGAAGAGAAGGACATTCGCCTGCAGGAATACGCCATGAAGCTCATGGAAATGTCCCGCGCGATGGAGCCGTTGGTCCTGGCGACTCGCCAAGCCTGATCGAGCCCACCTTTTAAGTGTGCAGAAGTTGTTGACAGCTTCGAGGGCGGTCGCGACAATAGGCGTTCTTTGTTGGAGGAATACCCAAGCGGCCAACGGGGGCAGACTGTAAATCTGCTGGCTTACGCCTTCGGTGGTTCGAATCCACCTTCCTCCACCAGACGAGTTCCGCGCAGTGCGGGAGTAGTTCAATGGTAGAACTTCAGCCTTCCAAGCTGATTGTGCGGGTTCGATTCCCGTCTCCCGCTCCATTGTTTCTACGCGCGTTGCGTCACGTGCTCATGTAGCTCAGTCGGTAGAGCACTTCCTTGGTAAGGAAGAGGTCGCTGGTTCGATTCCAGTCATGAGCACCATCTTCGTCGTCCGCGGCGGTTCCTTTTTTTATATCTCATTGGCTCCAGCGGAGTTTAACGCTCATGGCAAAGGGTAAGTTCGAACGTAAGAAGCCGCACGTCAACGTCGGCACCATCGGTCACGTCGACCACGGCAAGACCACGCTCACGGCTGCCCTGACGAAGATCGGCGCCGAGCGTTTTGGTGGCGAGTTCAAGGACTACGGTTCGATCGATGCGGCGCCGGAAGAGAAGGCGCGCGGCATCACGATCTCGACCGCACACGTGGAATACGAATCGCCGAACCGTCACTACGGTCACGTCGATTGCCCGGGCCACGCCGACTACGTCAAGAACATGATCACCGGTGCCGCCCAGATGGACGGTGCGATCCTGGTGTGCTCGGCCGCTGACGGCCCGATGCCGCAGACCCGCGAGCACATTCTGCTCTCGCGTCAGGTCGGCGTGCCGTACATCGTGGTGTTCCTGAACAAGGCCGACATGGTCGACGACGCCGAGCTCCTTGAGCTGGTCGAGATGGAAGTCCGCGAGCTGCTGTCGAAGTACGAGTTCCCGGGCGACGACACCCCGATCGTGCACGGTTCGGCGCGTCTGGCGCTGGACGGCGACCAGTCGGACATCGGCGTGCCGTCGATCATCAAGCTCGTCGACGCGCTCGACAGCTGGATTCCGGAGCCGGAGCGTGACATCGACAAGCCGTTCCTGCTGCCGGTCGAAGACGTGTTCTCGATCTCCGGTCGCGGTACCGTGCTGACCGGTCGTGTCGAGCGCGGCATCGTCAAGGTGGGCGACGCGGCGGAAGTCGTGGGCCTGCGCGACACCCAGACCACCACGGTCACGGGCGTTGAAATGTTCCGCAAGCTGCTGGACCAGGGTCAGGCCGGTGACAACGTCGGCGTGCTGGTTCGCGGCCTGAAGCGTGAAGACGTCGAGCGCGGCCAGGTGCTGGCCAAGCCGGGTTCGGTCACGCCGCACACCGAGTTCGAGGGTGAGGTGTACATCCTCTCCAAGGACGAGGGCGGTCGCCACACCCCGTTCTTCAGCAACTATCGTCCGCAGTTCTACTTCCGTACCACGGACGTGACCGGTTCGATCAAGCTGCCGGAAGGCACGGAGATGGTGATGCCGGGTGACAACGTGAAGATCAGCGTCACGCTGGGCTTCCCGATCGCCATGGACGAAGGTCTGCGCTTCGCCATCCGCGAAGGTGGCCGCACCGTCGGCGCCGGCGTGGTCGCTAAGATCATCAAGTAAGCAACATCTCCCTTCGGGGAACGAAAAGGCGGGGGCGAAAGCCCCCGCCTTTTTTTGTCTTCCGTCCTCGCGGGGCTTCCATTCCGTGGAGTCTCCCGCTATACTCCGCTGGCTAACACTCCCGAGCGTCTATAAAACGACCTCGGACCACGCGAAATGAGGCGCACGGAATGTGCTTCGAGTTCGCAGGCAAGGATGCCGAATAGGATAGCAACGGGCCGCGGGGCGCAAGCTCTGTTGACCCATATTGTTGCTTATTCTATACTTTTCTGTCTGGGCAGGCCGTTATTGCGGTCTGCCCGACTTTTTCGGGTCGTTTTGGACGGTTTTGTGCCGTTCCTGGCGGCCCGTTGCGGCACCTGCAGTACCAGCAACAAGGGTTGTGCGGAGTGGCGAGAAGCCCCTCCGAATCACAAGAACGTTCTTTCGATAACAGGACACGGTTTTATGGCGAACCAAAAGATTCGCATTCGGCTCAAGGCGTTCGATCATCGTCTGATCGACCGTTCGGCCAGCGAAATCGTCGAGACGGCCAAGCGCACTGGCGCGACGGTGCTCGGCCCGATCCCGCTGCCGACCAAGATTGAGCGCTACACCATTCTGGTGTCGCCGCACGTCGACAAAGATGCCCGCGACCAGTACGAGACTCGTACCCACAAGCGCGTTCTGGACATCGTCGACCCCAACGACAAGACCGTGGACGCGCTCATGAAGCTCGATCTCGCCGCCGGCGTCGACGTGCAGATCAAGCTCGGTTGAGCGGACTAAAGGATACGAAGATGAGTATCGGACTGGTTGGCCGCAAGTGCGGCATGAGCCGGCTCTTCACCGAAGACGGCCGCTCGATTCCGGTGACGCTGATTGAAGCGACCCCGAATCGCGTGACGCAGGTGAAGACCGAAGAGAATGACGGCTACAGCGCGGTGCAGGTCACGGCCGGCGCGAAGCGCGCGTCGCTGCTGACGGCTCCCGCGAAGGGCCATTACGCGAAGGCCAAGGTTGAGCCGGGTCGCGGTCTGTGGGAGTTCCGCCTCAACGCGGACGACGCAGGCAAGTACGAAGTCGGCGCCGAAATCACTGCCGAAGCCGTGTTCACCGTCGGTCAGACGGTCGACGTCGCCGGCGTGTCGAAGGGTAAGGGCTTCCAGGGCACCATCAAGCGTCACCATTTCAAGATGGGCGACGCTACCCACGGTAACTCGCTGTCGCATCGCGCCCCGGGCTCGATCGGTCAGCGTCAGACGCCGGGTCGCGTGTTTCCTGGCAAGAAGATGGCGGGCCACATGGGTGCGGTCAATCGCACCGTGCAAGGCCTCGAAGTGGTCAAGGTCGACGCCGAGCGTCATCTGATCGCGGTCAAGGGCGCAGTCCCTGGCGCGACCGGTGGCGACGTCGTGATCCGTCCGACGACCAAGGGTTGAGGAGAGACGCCATGGAACTGAATGTTATTGGCGCCAAGTCGCTCACCGTGTCGGACGACGTGTTCGGCGGCGAGTACAAGAAGGCCCTCGTGCACCAGGTCGTCACTGCCTACCAGGCTGGCGGTCGTGCAGGCACCAAGGCGCAGCTTTCGCGCGGTGAACTGTCGGGTACCACGAAGAAGTTCAAGAAGCAGAAGGGCGGCGGCGCCCGTCACGGTGACTACCGCGCCCCGATCTTCGTCGGTGGTGGTGTCACGTTCGCGGCCAAGCCGCGTAGCTTCGAGCAGAAGGTCAACCGCAAGGCGTATCGCGTCGCGATCCGTTCGATGATCGCCGAGCTGAACCGTCAGGGTCGCCTGAAGGTCGTCTCGGAACTGTCGATCGACAAGCCCAGCACCAAGGGCATGATCGCCAAGCTCGCCGAGCTGGAAGTCAAGGGTCGCGTGCTGCTGGTGTCGGAAGACGCCACCGAGGCGCTCTACCTGTCCGCCCGCAATATTCCGTATATCCACGTCGTCGACGTGCTGGCCCTGAATCCGGTCAGCCTGGTCGGCAGCGACTTCGTCGTCATGACGGTGGACGCGGTCAAGAAGGTCGAGGAGTGGCTCGCATGAGCACCGAACGCACGCTCAACACGCTTCGCGCGCCGCACATCTCCGAGAAGTCGGCTCGCCTTGCTGAGAACAACCAGTACGTTTTCGTCGTGGCGCCCGAGGCGACCAAGGCCGATGTCCGTGCAGCTGTGGAACACCTCTTCGACGTCAAGGTCGTGGACGTGAACCTCGTGAACACCAAGGGCAAGGTCAAGTCGTTCCGCTTCCGCACTGGCAACCGCCAGGGCAAGCGTAAGGCCTACGTGCGCCTCGCCGACGGTCACACGATCGACGTGTCGGCCAAGGCCTGAGCCAGGAGTTGAATTGAGATGGCACTGATCACTCACAAGCCGACCTCCCCGGGCCGCCGCGACGCAGTCAGCGTGCGGACCGAAGGTCTGCACAAGGGCGCACCTTACGCGCCCCTGACCGAATCGCAGTCGAAGACCGGCGGTCGCAACCATTACGGTCGCATCACCACGCGTCATCGCGGCGGCGGTCACAAGCAGGCTTACCGCATCATCGATTTCAAGCGTGACAAGGAAGGCATCGCCGCCGTTGTCGAGCGTCTGGAATACGATCCGAACCGCACTGCGCACATCGCGCTTCTGTGCTACGCCGACGGCGAGCGCCGCTACATCATCGCGCCGAAGGGCGTGGCGGTGGGCGATCGTCTCGTGTCGGGTTCCGACTCGCCGATCAAGCCGGGCAACTGCCTGCCGCTTCGTTCGATCCCCGTCGGTTCGACGATCCACTGCATCGAGATGAAGCCGGGCAAGGGTGCGCAGATCGCGCGTTCCGCCGGTGCTTCCGTCCAGCTGGTTGCTCGCGAGCAGGGTTACGCCACGCTGCGTCTTCGCTCCGGCGAAATGCGTCGCGTGCCGGTCGAGTGCCGCGCCACCATCGGTGAAGTCGGTAACTCGGAGCACAGCCTGCGCAAGCTCGGCAAGGCCGGCGCCAAGCGTTGGAAGGGCATTCGTCCGACCGTCCGCGGCGTGGTCATGAACCCGGTCGACCATCCGCACGGCGGTGGTGAAGGCCGTACCTCCGGTGGCCGTCATCCGGTCAGCCCGTGGGGCACGCCGACCAAGGGTTACAAGACGCGCAACAACAAGCGCACCCAGCAGTTCATCGTGCGTCGTCGCAAGTAATAGGAAACGATCATGCCGCGCTCTCTAAAGAAAGGTCCGTTCGTTGACCTGCACCTCGTAAAGAAGGTGGAAGCCGCCGTTTCCGCCAACAACAAGCGTCCGATCAAGACCTGGTCGCGTCGCTCGATGATCCTGCCGGAGATGGTCGGTCTGACCATCGCCATCCACAACGGCCGCCAGCACGTGCCTGTGTTGATCAACGAGAACATGGTCGGGCACAAGCTCGGCGAGTTCGCGGTGACCCGCACGTACAAGGGCCACGCCGGCGACAAGAAGGGCAAGTGATGAGCACCGAAGCCAAAGCGATCCTGCGCAGCGCCCGCATCTCGGCGCAGAAGGCACGCCTGGTGGCCGACCTGGTCCGCGGCATGCCCGTGGGCCGGGCGAGCGACGTGCTTGCCTTTACCAACAAGAAGGCCGCACACCTTGTTCGCAAGGTGCTGCTCTCCGCCGTCGCCAACGCCGAGAACAATCTCGGTGCCGACGTGGACGAGCTGAAGGTGGCCCGCATCTTCGTGGACGAAGGTCCGGCGATGAAGCGTATGTACGCCCGCGCCAAAGGCCGCGGCTCGCGCATCCTGAAGCGCACCAGCCACATCACTGTGGTTGTCGGCAACTGACTGGGGTAAGAAACGATGGGTCATAAAGTTCATCCCACCGGTATCCGCCTCGGCATTGCCAAGGACTGGAACTCGAAGTGGTACGCCAACAAGGGTGAGTACGCTCAGTACCTCGCTGCCGACCTCAAGGTCCGCGAGATGCTGCGCAAGAAGCTCGCCGCCGCCGGTATCTCGAAGATCCAGATCGAGCGCCCGGCCAAGACCGCCCGCGTGACGATCCACACCGCCCGTCCGGGCGTGGTGATCGGCAAGAAGGGTGAGGACATCGAGAAGCTGCGCAAGGAAGTCACCGACATGATGGGCGTCCCGACGCACATCAACGTCAGTGAAGTCCGCAAGCCGGAACTCGACGCCCAGCTCGTCGCCGAGTCGATCGCTCAGCAGCTCGAGCGTCGCATCATGTTCCGCCGCGCCATGAAGCGCTCGGTCGGTAACGCGATGCGCCTCGGTGCCCTCGGCATCAAGATCAACGTCTCCGGCCGTCTGAACGGTGCCGAGATCGCGCGCTCCGAGTGGGCTCGCGAAGGTCGCGTTCCGCTGCACACGCTGCGTGCGGATATCGACTACGGCACCGCCGAAGCCAAGACCCAGTACGGCATCATCGGTGTCAAGGTATGGGTCTACAAGGGCGAGATCTTCGATCTGGCGGCCGCTACGGCCGAGTCGAAGGAAGAACAGCAGCCTCAGCAGTCGTCGCGCCGCGAGGGTGGTGAAAACCGCCGCGAGCGTGAGCGCGCTGCCAAGTAAGGAGCGTTGCCATGTTGCAACCGAAGCGTACCAAGTACCGCAAGATGCATAAGGGCCGTAACGACGGCCTGGCATTCAACTCCAACCTCGTGAGCTTTGGCGAGTACGGCCTCAAGGCGACGACGCACGGTCAGTTGACCGCGCGTCAGATCGAAGCGGCCCGTCGTTGCATCACGCGCTACGTAAAGCGTGGCGGCAAGCTTTGGATCCGCGTGTTCCCGGACAAGCCGATCACCCGTAAGCCCATCGAAGTTCGAATGGGTGCCGGTAAGGGTGGCGTCGAGTTCTGGGTTGCACTGATCCAGCCCGGCCGCATGCTTTATGAAATCGAAGGTGTCGACGAGGCGACGGCACGCGAAGCGTTCCGTCTGGCGGCAGCCAAGCTCTCCGTGCAGACCCAGTTCGTCTCCAGGGCGGTGATGTAATGGCCAGCAAAGAAATCAAAGAGAAGTCGGCGGAAGAGCTGAAGCAGCATCTGCTGGACCTTCGCAAGGAGCAGTTCAATCTGCGCATGCAGAAGGGCTCCGGACAGCTCACTCAGCCGCACCAGCTGCGCCGCGTTCGGCGTGACATCGCCCGCACGAAGTTCGTGCTCGGCGGCAAGAAGTAAGGACGGCGGACATGAGCGATAACACGAAGACGGCGCGCACCCTCGAGGGCCGCGTCATCAGCAACAAGATGGCCAACACGGTAACGGTGTTGATCGAGCGCCAGGTGCAGCACCCGCTGCTCGGCAAGATCATCCGCCGTTCCACGAAGCTCCACGCGCACGACGAAACCGGTGCGAACGAGGGCGACGTGGTCCGTATTGCGGAATGCCGCCCGCTGTCGAAGACGAAACACCACCGCGTGGTCGAAATCGTCACGCGCGCTGAAGTTTAAGGAGAGCTGCGATGATTCAGATGCAAAGCACGCTTTCCGCGGCGGACAACAGCGGCGCGAAGGAACTGATGTGCATCAAGGTGCTGGGCGGCTCGAAGCGCCGTTATGCCAGCGTCGGTGATGTCATCAAGGTGACGGTCAAGGACGCCATTCCCCGCGGCAAGGTCAAGAAGGGTGAGGTGTACAACGCCGTGGTGGTTCGTACCGCCAAGGGTGTGCGCCGCGCTGACGGTTCGCTGATCCGTTTCGACGGTAACGCGGCCGTGCTCCTCAACAACAAGCTCGAGCCGATCGGTACCCGTATTTTCGGGCCGGTTACCCGCGAGCTGCGCAGCGAGAAGTTCATGAAGATCGTCTCGCTCGCGCCCGAAGTGCTCTGAGCGGAGGCCAGACCATGAACCGTATCCGCAAGGGTGATAACGTCGTCGTCATCACCGGCAAGAACAAGGGCCAGCGCGGCGATGTGCTGCGCGTCGATGGCGACCGCGTGGTCGTCTCGAACGTGAACCTGGTCAAGCGTCACACCAAGCCGAATCCGCAGGCCAACCAGCCGGGTGGAATCGTCGAGCGTGAGGCCTCGATCCATATCTCCAATGTCCAGCTCTTCAACTCTGCCTCGAACAAGGGCGAGCGCGTGGGCACCAAGACGCTCGAGGACGGGCGCAAGGTGCGCGTGTTCCGTTCGGGCGAAGTGGTCGACGCGTAAGGAACCGAAGTCATGACCCGCCTTGAAACGTTTTACAAAGAGTCGGTAATGCAGAAGCTCACTGAGCGCTTCGGTTACCAGAACGTCATGGAAGTCCCGCGCATCACGAAGATCACGCTCAACATGGGCGTCGGCGAAGCCGCCGGTAACAAGAAGATCCTCGACAACGCGGTCGCCGACATGACCAAGATCGCCGGCCAGAAGCCGATCACGACGAAGGCCCGCGTGTCGGTCGCTTCGTTCAAGATCCGCGACGGTTGGCCGATCGGCTGCAAGGTCACGCTTCGTCGTGCCCAGATGTGGGAATTCCTGGACCGCCTGATCAACATCTCGCTGCCGCGTACGCGCGACTTCCGTGGTGTCTCGGGCCGTGCCTTCGATGGCCGTGGTAACTACAACTTCGGCATCAAGGAACAGATCATTTTCCCGGAAATCGACTTCGATCAGGTTGACGCGCTGCGTGGCATGGATATCTCCATCACCACCACCGCCAAGACCGACGAAGAAGCCAAGGCGCTGCTGGAAGCCTTCAGCTTCCCGTTCCGCAACTGATCACAGGTAGAACATGGCCAAGACCTCGATGGTCGAGCGCGACCTCAAGCGCACCAAGCTCGTCAAGAAGTTCGCCGCTAAGCGCGCCGAACTGAAGGCGATCGTCCTGAGCGCTTCTGCGTCGTACGACGAGAAGATGGAAGCCCAGACCAAGCTGCAGAAGCTCCCGCGTGATGCCAGCCCGGTGCGCCAGCGTAATCGCTGCGCCCTGACCGGCCGCCCGCGTGGCGTCTACAGCAAGTTCGGCCTGGGCCGCAACAAGCTCCGCGAAGCCACCATGCGTGGCGATGTGCCGGGCCTGCGAAAGGCTAGCTGGTAAAAAACTCGCCAAGGGCGGGGCAAGCTGTTATAGTCGTCGGTCTGCGCAATGCAGACCGACGATTGTCGGCTTTACAATTCAAGATTTCCGGTAATTCGGATATCGGTGCACTCTCAAGGATTTTCTTATGAGCATGACTGATCCTATCGCCGATCTGTTTACGCGCATCCGTAATGGCCAGGCCTCTGGCAAGTCGGTTGTCCGTATGCCGTCGTCGAAGATGAAGCTGGCCCTGGCCAAGCTTCTGCAGAACGAAGGCTACATTCTCGACGCCCGTGCCGCTGACGAAGCGGGTAAGCCGGTGCTCGAAATCAAGCTGAAGTATTTCGAAGGCCGTCCGGCTATCGAGACCATCTCCCGTGTCAGCCGTTCCGGTCTCCGCGTCTATCGTGGCAAGGACGAGCTGCCGAAGGTTCTCGGCGGTCTGGGTATCTCGATCATCTCGACTTCCGCCGGTCTCCTGACCGACGCGCAGGCCCGTGCCAAGGGTCTGGGCGGCGAAGTCATCGGCCAGGTGGCGTAAGGAGTACCGACATGTCACGTGTAGCCAAGAAGCCCATCACCCTGCCGAAGGGCGTCGAACTCTCGATCGCCAATGGCACCGTCACCGTCAAGGGCCCGAAGGGCACCCTGACCACCCATGAGCTGCCGGGCATTTCGTTCCAGCAGGAAAATGGCGTGGCCAACGTCGTCGTCGCCGAAGGCGGGGATGACAAGTTCGGCGGTACCGCCCGCGCCATCGTCGCGAACATGATCCACGGCGTCGCCAACGGCTTCGAGAAGAAGCTGGAGCTGGTCGGCGTGGGTTACCGCGCGCAGCTCACCGGTAAGTCGGTGAACCTGTCGCTGGGTTATTCGCACCCGGTTGTCTTCGAGGCGCCGGAAGGCATCACCATCGAAGTCCCGACGCAGACGGAGGTGCTCATCAAGGGCGCCGACAAGCAGCTCGTCGGCCAGGTGGCAGCGAAGATCCGCGCGTTCCGTGCCCCCGAGCCCTACAAGGGCAAGGGTGTCCGTTACGCCGGCGAGACGATCATCCTGAAGGAAGCCAAGAAGGCCTAATCGGCCTATCCGCTTCCTGGAGACGAGACGATGAACAAGAACGAATCCCGCCTGCGCCGCGCCAAGTCGACCCGTGCTCACATCCGTGAGCTCGGCGCCGCCCGCTTGAGCGTGCATCGCACCGGTCAGCACATCTACGCCCAGGTTTTTGCACCGAACGGCACCGTCGTGGCTTCCGCCTCGACTGTGCAGAAGTCGGTGGCCGAAGGCCTCAAGAGCAAGAAGAACGTCGAAGCCGCCACCACGGTCGGTCGCGTCATTGCCGAGCGCGCCAAGGCCGCCGGCATCGAAGCCGTCGCGTTCGATCGCTCGGGTTTCCGTTATCACGGTCGCATCAAGGCTCTTGCCGATGCGGCGCGTGAGGCCGGCCTCAAGTTCTAAGAGGCGTCAGGCCACGGCATCGGCCCTTCGGGGCCGGTGCCGCCCGATGTAACTACAACTCCAAGCGGCGACCGAGCCGTAAACAGAAGTCCCGGTTCTTCCGGGCTATCAGGAAAAGAGATGTCCTCGACAGATCGCGAAAATTCGGACGGCATGCTTGAAAAGCTGATCGCCGTCAACCGCGTGGCCAAGACCGTCAAGGGTGGCCGCCAGATGAGCTTCACCGCGCTGACGGTTGTCGGCGATGGCGAAGGTCGCGTCGGCTTTGGTTATGGCAAGGCTCGTGAAGTGCCGGTCGCCATTTCCAAGGCCATGGAGCGCGCCCGCCGCAACATGGTGAGCATTGAACTGAACAACGGCACGCTTTGGTACGCCATCAAGGCCAACCACGGCGCCGCTCGCGTCTTTATGCAGCCCGCTTCCGAAGGTACCGGCGTGATCGCCGGCGGTGCCATGCGCGCCGTGCTCGAAGTGGTCGGCGTGAAGAACGTCCTCGCGAAGGCCGTCGGCTCGCGCAACCCGATCAACCTCGTCCGCGCGACGATCAAGGGTCTGCAGGCCGTCGCCTCGCCGAAGCGCATCGCCGCCAAGCGTGGCAAGACGATCGAAGAGGTGCTGGGCAATGGCTAAGAACAACGAAACCGCTGGCACCGTCCGCGTTCGCCTGGTCAAAGGCCTTCGTGGTGTGCAGGGGCGTCATCGTCTGAGCGTCAAGGCCCTGGGTCTTAACAAGCTCAACGACGTGCGCGAACTGAAGGATAGCCCCCAGGTCCGTGGCCTCATCAACACGGTCTACTACCTGGTTCGGGTCGAGGAGTAAGCATCATGCGTCTTAACGACATCAAGCCCGGCAAGGGCGCTCGCAAGACCCGCACCCGCGTTGCTCGCGGTATCGGTTCCGGCCTCGGCAAGACCGCCGGCCGCGGCCACAAGGGTCAGCACGCTCGTGCCGGTAACACGCACCGCGTCGGTTTCGAAGGCGGCCAGATGCCGCTGCAGCGTCGCCTGCCGAAGGTCGGCTTCCGCTCGCTGAAGAAGGCCGATACGGAGCAGGTCATGCTCTACAAGCTGGCCGCGATCCAGGGCGACACGATCGACCTCATCGCACTGCACGCTGCCGGTCTCGTGACCAGCCGCGCCAAGAAGGTCAAGGTGGTGCTGAAGGGCGAGATCAATCGCGCCATCAAGCTCCAGGGCGTGCTTGCGACGGCCGGCGCCAAGGCGGCCATCGAAGCCGCCGGCGGCAGCGTGGAGTAATCAGGTGGCTGCAGCGCAGGGCACAACGCTCGGCTCGCTGGGCAAACTGACGGAACTGCGTCAGCGCATCTTTTTCCTTATTGGTGCGCTGATCGTCTTCCGCCTCGGTTCGTTCATTCCCGTTCCGGGCGTGAACCCCGAGGCGATGACGAGCCTGGTCGAGGGCGGCGGCGGCCTCCTGAACATGGTCAACATGTTCTCGGGTGGCTCGCTCTCCCGCTTCTCGGTGTTCGCTCTCGGTGTGGTGCCGTACATTTCGGCATCGATCGTGGTGCAGATGATGGGCTCGGTCGTTCCGGCGCTCATGGCGCTGCGCAAGGAAGGCGAGGCGGGTCGTCGCAAGATGACCACGTACACGCGTTTCGGCACGGTAGGTCTGGCGGCTTTCCAGGCGTTCGGTATCGCTGTTGCCCTGCAGAAGCAGGTGGCAGCGGGCGGTGCGCCGGTGGTCTACATGCCGGGCGCCGGCTTCGTCCTGGCATCCGTCGTCGGCCTCACCGCCGGCACGATGTTCCTGATGTGGCTGGGCGAGCAGATCACGGAGCGCGGTATCGGAAACGGTATCTCGATGCTGATCTTCGCCGGTATCGTTGCGGGTCTGCCGGGTGCCATCGCGCACACGCTGACCATGGCGAACAACGGCGAGCTGTCGGTCCTGAAGCTGCTGATGGTTACCGTGGTGATCCTCGCGGTCACGGCCTTCGTGGTGTTCATGGAGCGCGCCCAGCGGCGCATCACCGTGAACTATGCGAAGCAGGGTAGCCAGCGTCAGTTCCAGCGCCAGACCTCGCACCTGCCGCTGAAGATCAATATGGCGGGCGTCATTCCGCCGATCTTCGCGACCAGCCTGCTGCTCTTCCCCGCAACCGCGGCGACCTGGTTTGGCTCTGCCCACCAGTCCCGTTGGCTGCAGTGGTTGACCACGGCGCTGAGCCCGGGGGAGCCGGTCCACGACATCGTGTTCGCCGTGCTGGTGATCGGTTTCGCCTTCTTCTATACCGCGATCGTGTTCAATTCGCAGGAAACGGCCGATAACCTCAAGCGTTCGGGGGCGTTGATCCCGGGTATTCGTCCGGGTCGTGCCACGGCCGACTATATCGATGGCGTCATGACCCGGCTTACCGGTGTCGGCGCGCTCTACATCGTGCTGGTCTGCCTGGTGCCGACGTTCATGCAGAACGCCTGGCACGTACCGTTCTATTTCGGCGGCACGTCGCTGCTGATCGTGGTGGTGGTGGTGATGGACTTTACGGCTCAGGTCCAGGCCCATCTTGTGAGCCACCAGTACGAGAGTCTGCTTAAGAAGTCGAATCTCCGTCGTAGCTGAGACGCGACAGAGACCCCCACAGGGAGGTCTCGGGGTGCTAGACCCCGGGACTTCCGGTTTAGGTTAATTCAGGTTAGAATTGCGCGTTTACCGCGCACGAAACGCATCGGAGACAGTACATCATGGCGCGCATCGCGGGTGTCAATTTGCCGGTCCAGAAGCATGTCTGGGTTGGTTTGCAGAGCATTTACGGAATCGGCCGTTCGCGGGCGAAGCAGGTTTGTGTCGACGCGGGCGTGGTTGCGACCACCCCGATCAAGTCGCTGAGTGAGGGCGAGGTCGAGAAGATCCGTGCCGAAGTCGCGAAGTACACGGTCGAAGGCGACCTTCGCCGCGAAATCGGCATGGCCGTCAAGCGTCTGATGGACCTTGGTTGCTACCGTGGCCTGCGCCATCGTCGCGGCCTGCCGGTGCGCGGCCAGCGCACGCGTACCAACGCCCGTACCCGTAAGGGTCCGCGTCGTCCGATCAAGAAGTAACGGATACCGAATATGGCTAAGCCGGTTAAGACCAAGAAGAAGATCAAGCGCGTCGTCACGGATGCCGTGGCCCACGTGCAGGCTTCTTTCAACAACACCATCGTCACGATCACCGACCGTCAGGGCAATGCTCTGTCGTGGGCGACGGCGGGCGGCGCGGGTTTCCGCGGTTCCCGTAAGTCGACCCCGTTCGCAGCGCAGGTTGCCGCCGAAAAGGCTGGCCGCGCCGCGGGCGACTACGGTGTCAAGACCGTGGAAGTGCGCATCAAGGGCCCCGGCCCGGGCCGCGAGTCGGCGGTGCGCTCTCTGAACGCGTTGGGCTACAAGGTGCTCAACATTATTGACGTCACGCCGATTCCGCATAACGGCTGCCGTCCCCCCAAGAAGCGTCGCGTCTAAGGAGCATAACCATGGCCCGTTATCGTGGAGCTACCTGCAAGCTGGCGCGTCGTGAGGGTGCTGACCTCGGTCTGAAGAGCCCTGCTCGCGCGCTTGATTCCAAGTGCAAGCTCGAAAACAAGCCCGGCCAGCATGGCGCCAACAAGCGCGCCCGTCTGTCCGACTACGCTGTTCAGCTTCGTGAGAAGCAGAAGGTCAAGCGCATCTACGGCGTGCTTGAGCGTCAGTTCAGCAATTACTACACCAAGGCTTCGACCCAGAAGGGCAACACGGGTGAAAACCTGCTTCGCCTCCTGGAAAGCCGTCTCGACAATGTCGTCTACCGCATGGGTTTCGCGGTCACCCGCGCCCAGGCTCGCCAGCTGGTGGCTCATAAGTCCGTCACGGTCAACGGTAAGAAGGTCAACGTGCCTTCGTACCACGTCCGTCCGGGCGATGAGGTCTCGCTGACCGAGAAGGCCCGCACGCAGTTGCGCGTGCAGGAAGCGGCGACGATCTACGACACGATGGATCTTCGTCCGTCGTGGGTCGAGGTCGACAGCAAGAAGTTCGCAGGCACGTTCAAGGCCGTTCCGGATCGTGGCGATCTGCCGGCCGATATCAACGAAGCCCTGATCGTCGAGCTTTACTCGAAGTAATCCACCGGAGCCTTGCATGGCAGTTTCGTCAACTAGTGTGCTGCGGCCTCGTGGCCTCAGCGTCGAGCAGCTTGGAGCGAACCGCGCGAAGGTGGTGGTCGAGCCGCTCGAGCGTGGCTTCGGTCACACCCTGGGCAACGCGCTGCGTCGCGTGCTGCTCTCTTCGATTCCGGGCAGCGCGATCGTCGAGGTCGAAATCGACGGCGTGCTGCACGAGTACACCACCTTGGAAGGCCTGCAGGAGGACGTGATCGAAGTCCTGCTGAACCTCAAGGACGTTGCCATCCGTCAGCACAGCGGTGATGAAGTCACCCTGACGCTGTCGAAGAAGGGCAAGGGCGTGGTCACGGCCGGCGATATCGCCGTCGATCACTCCGTCGAAATCGTGAACCCCGAACACGTGATCTGCCACCTCACCAAGGATGTGGCGCTCAACATGCGTTTGAAGGTGCGTCGTGGCGTCGGCTACCAGCCGGCCAGCGCGCGCCAGCATCCGGATGATGAGACGCGTCCGATCGGTCGTCTGCAGCTCGACGCGTCATTCGCGCCGGTCCTGCGCGTGGCTTATGAAGTGGACGCCGCTCGTGTCGAGCAGCGCACCAACCTCGACAAGCTCGTGCTCGACATCGAGACGAACGGCACGATCGGTGCTGAAGACGCCGTCCGTAAGGCGGCCGAGATCATCAACGATCAGCTCTCGGTGTTCGGCGATTTCTCGCGTCGCGAAAGCGATTCGACCAAGGCGGAGAAGGGCGGTTTCGATCCGCTCCTGCTGCGCCCGATCGACGACCTCGAACTCACGGTCCGTTCCGCCAACTGCCTCAAGGCCGAAAGCATCTACTACATCGGCGACCTGGTCCAGAAGACCGAAGTCGAGTTGTTGAAGACGCCGAACCTGGGCAAGAAGTCCCTGACCGAAATCAAGGACGTGCTGGGCGGACGTGGTCTCGCTCTCGGCATGAAATTGGAAAACTGGCCGCCGCCGGGTCTCTCGCACGGCATGCAGCTGGGCTGATGTAAACGGGGCGATCGACATTCGATCGCCCCGGTCCTTTGCGCCATCCGTGGGATGCCTCAGGCACTTCCTTCGGAATTCGAAAGCGGTCCAAAGAGGCCGTGCTCTTATAACGAGGCGTTTTGACAGCCTCGCATCAGCGGGTAACCGCGGGAAGTCGGCTCATCCTGACCGGCTTTTCATAACAACAGACATTGAGAGTAAATCGCCATGCGCCACCAGAAATCCGGTCGCAAGCTCAACCGTACGAGCAGCCACCGCGAAGCCATGTTCAAGAACATGGCCGCGTCGCTGATCAAGCACGAGCTGATCCGCACCACCCTTCCCAAGGCCAAGGAACTCCGTCGCGTTGCCGAGCCGCTCATCACGCTCGCCAAGACCGATGGCGTTGCCAACCGCCGCCTCGCTTTCTCGCGCCTGCGCGACAAGCAGGCCGTCGGCAAGCTGTTCGTCGAACTCGGTCCTCGCTACCGCGAGCGTCCCGGCGGCTACCTGCGCATCCTCAAGTGCGGCTTCCGCCCGGGCGACAATGCGCCGATGGCGTATGTCGAACTGGTCGATCGTCCGACCCAGGGCGAAGCCGTCGACGCCGAGTAAGCCTCCAGGCTGATCGCGTATCGAGACCCCGGCAGGGTGACCTGCCGGGGTCTTTTTTTTTGCTTCCGCGGTGGTGGGCGTACGGGTAGCTAGCCCTAGAGCGTTGACCGTCGTTTGGGTTTTGCTTCGCTAGGTTTCGCCCTAGAGCCTGCGCCTGGGGCTTGAAGGTCCGCCGCCGTTCCGCAGCCCTCGGCGCGACTTGGCGTAACCGAGCGGCACGAGCGATAAGGCCCGCAGGGGGCCGGCCAGGGACGCCGCATCGGAAACCCCCGTTCGTGACGCGGGCGCGCAGGGGCGCAGCCATCAGACACGGCCGCGTAGCGGCCTCCCTACCCAAGCGAAGGTGCAGCCGAAGCGCCGAGCACGGTGGCCGACGGCGGTCCCGCAGAACCCGCGCTGTCGCTCTCCGCGATTCCGCCCGCCTGCATTGCACTTACGCACGCCGCGCCACCGAAATCCAACGAAGCGCACAGCGAGTACCGCCAACATCCAAGCGATAACCGCATGCTTGAACGCAACCCATTGACTTGGTTACAAAGGAAACTTCGTGCGAGTGCTGACAAGCGCATGCACAAAGAGTTAACGTGGGTGTCCCGCAACGCACCATCCCCGGTATGAACCCTCGTCTTTGGTCTTTCCGTACGCGCTATCTCGCCGGCTTCGTCGTGTGCGTTGCGCTCATGGCTTTTGCGCTGTACGCGCAATACGTGATGCATCTGGATCCATGCCCGCTGTGTATTTTCCAGCGCATCGCCGTGTGCTTCATGGGTCTGTTCTTTCTGGTGGGTGGCTTGCACGCGCCCGCACGCATCGGCATGCGCGCGACGTATGCCGGGCTCGTCACGCTGGGCGGCCTTTGGGGCATCGCCACGGCAGGCCGCCATCTCTGGCTGCAGTCGTTGCCGGCCTCCGAGGTTCCTGCGTGCGGCCCCGGGCTCGGTTACCTGTTCGATGCGTTTCCCTTTGCGAAGATGCTGAAACTCGCATTCACCGGCTCCGGTGAATGCGCGAAGATCGAACCCATTCTTGGTATTCCGATGCCCGGTTGGACCCTGTTGTGGTTCATTGTCCTCATCGTCTGGGCCCTTCTGGCCGTTCGTCGTTCCGTTCGTTGACCTCCCGCGCCTCGCAAGGCGCACTTCACGTAGAGCACCGTCATGCAGCACTCCCTCAAGACCGTAACGCCTCCGTCCCTCGACTGGACGCCGGGTTCGTGGCGGTCGAGGACCGCCCTCCAGCAGCCGACCTATGAAGACGCCGACGAACTGGCGCGCGCGCTTGCACAACTGGGCGATCTGCCGCCGCTGGTGACCTCCTGGGAGATCCTCGCGCTGAAGCAGCGCATCGCCGAGGCCCAGGAAGGCGAGCGTTTTCTGCTTCAGGGCGGTGACTGTGCGGAGAGCTTCGCCGACTGCAACAGCTCGATCATCTCCAATCGCCTCAAGGTGCTGCTGCAGATGAGTCTCGTGCTCGTGCACGGGCTGAAGAAGCCTGTGCTGCGTGTGGGTCGGTTTGCCGGTCAATACGCCAAGCCGCGTTCCGCCGATAACGAGACACGCGACGGCGTGACGCTGCCGGCGTTCCGCGGCGACCTGGTCAACAGTCCTGAATTCACCGCCGAAGCGCGGCGTGCCGATCCGCAGCGTCTCATCAAGGCGCATGCGCGTTCGGCCATGACGATGAACTTCGTTCGTGCGCTCATCGATGGCGGTTTCGCCGACCTGCATCACCCGGAGTACTGGGATCTCGCGTGGGTGGAGCATTCTCCGCTCGCGGCCGAGTACAAGCGCATGGTCGCCAGCATCGGCGATTCGCTGCGCTTCATGGAGACCCTCGCCGGGCAGTCCATTTCCAGCTATTCGCGCGTGGATTTCTACACCTCGCACGAAGCGTTGCTACTTCATTACGAAGAAGCACTGACGCGCCGCGTGCCGCGACAGCATGGCTGGTTCAACCTGTCGACGCACTTCCCGTGGATCGGCATGCGTACGGCGGCGCTCGATGGCGCGCACACGGAATACTTCCGCGGCATACGTAACCCGATCGCCGTCAAGGTGGGGCCGACCGTGCAGCCGGATGATCTGCTGCGCCTCATCGACGTGCTCAACCCGAACGAGGAAGCGGGTCGCCTGACGTTGATCCATCGCATGGGCAACGACAAGATCGCCACGCAGTTGCAGCCGTTGCTCGAAGCGGTAAAGCGCGAAGGCCGTCGCGTTTTGTGGGTGGCCGATCCGATGCACGGCAACACCGAGAGCACCAGCAACGGCTACAAGACCCGCCGTTTCGCGAATATCGCAGGCGAACTCGATCAGGCGTTCGACATCCATGCCGCGGCCGGCACGCGACTGGGTGGCGTGCATCTGGAACTGACCGGCGAGAACGTCACGGAATGTCTCGGCGGTGCGCGCGGTCTCGTGGAGCAGGATCTCGACCGTGCCTACAAGTCGATGGTCGATCCACGCCTCAACTACGAGCAGTCGCTCGAGCTCGCGATGCTGATCGTGAGGAAGTCGGGCGGGATGGTCTGATCGGACAGTTGCGTGGCCTCATCATGTCCCATGCCGGCTCATCGCCATCGCGGCGAGCCGGCATGGCGATCATGCATCACGCACCTTGGGCACCTTGGCTGGGCGTGATCGTCACTAACGTTTGGCGCGGAGGACGTCTGATCGCTCAGTGCGTTCGACGCATCTGTTGTTCGAGCGCCCAAGCAACATGTTCACGGACCATCGGTGACGGATGATCTGCCCGCGCATTGAGCGCCGATAGGATTTCATCGCTAGCCGGCGCATTGCCGAGCCCGACCGCAAGGTTGCGTAGCCACCCTTCGTAGCCTGTGCGTCGGATCGCCATACCCTCGGTGCGCGAGAGAAACTCCTCTTCGCTCCATGCGAAAAGTTCGACGAGTTTGGGTCCGTCGAGGCTGTGGCGCGGTGCGAAATCGGGTTCTGCCGCTTCCTGGGCGAACTTGTTCCACGGGCAGATGAGTTGGCAGTCGTCGCAGCCGAAGACGCGGTTGCCCATGGGTTCGCGCAGCTCGACGGGAATGCTGCCTTTCAGCTCGATGGTGAGATACGAGATGCAGCGGCGCGCATCGAGGCGATAAGGCGCCACGATCGCCTGGGTAGGGCAGATATCGATGCAGCGTCGGCAACTGCCGCAGTGCGCGCTGGCCGGCGCGTCGAGCGGCAATGGCAGGTCGGTGTACAGCTCGCCGAGGAAAAAGTACGAACCCGCGCGCTTGTTGATCAGCACCGTGTGCTTACCGATCCAGCCAAGGCCCGCGTTGCGTGCAATCGCCTTCTCGAGCACCGGTGCCGAGTCGACGTACGCGCGGTACTTGAACTCGCCGATACGCTCTTCGATACGCGACGCGAGCTTCTGCAAACGGTTGCGCATCAGCTTGTGATAATCGCGGCCGAGCGCATAACGAGCGACATAGGCTTTCTCGCCGTCGCGGATCACATCCCACGCATTCGGCACGCCGGGCGGCGTGTAGTCCATGCGCAGGGAGATGACCCGCAGCGTGCCGGGCTCGAGTTCGGCCGGGCGGCTGCGCCGCGTGCCATGCCGTGCCATGTAGTCCATCTCGCCGTGGTGCCCGTCGGCGAGCCAGCGTTCCAGATAGGCTTCGTCGTTTCCGAGATCCGTGCCTGCGATGCCGACGTCGGCGAAGCCGAGTTCGCGCGCCCATTGCTTGATGTCGGCGGCGAGGGCGGCGTAGTCGATGGAAGGTGGGGCAGGCATGCGCCCATTCTACCGGGGGCTCCTATAATCGGCCGATGACCGCTCACGATCCCGCCGTCGACCTCTTCACGTCCGCGCAATCGCGCGCCATCGACCAGCGCGCCACGCGCGAGCTGGAGATTCCCGGCTTCGAATTGATGACACGTGCGGCATCCGCTGCGTACGCCATGCTGCGCCGACGCTGGCCGGCGTCTCGCCGCGTGCGCGTCGTCTGCGGCGGCGGCAACAACGGTGGCGACGGTTACCTCGTCGCGCGCGATGCGCTTGCCGATGGCCTCGCCGTGGATCTCATTGCGCTGGACCCGCCAAAAGGCGACGACGCGCGCCGCGCGCGGCAGGCGTTCGAGGCGCTCGGTGGTGTCGCCCAACCTCTTTCTGCCTGGGGCGGTCTCGCGCCTGCCGACGTGATGGTCGACGCCATCTACGGCACCGGCCTCAATGGAGCGCCCGAAGGTGAGGCGCGGGAGGCTATCGAGGCGATCAATGCCGCGCGAGTCCCGCTATTGGCCCTGGATGTCCCGTCCGGCCTTTCGGCCGACACGGGTGCCTGCCCGGGCGTGGCCGTGCGCGCCACGGCCACGGCGACCTTCATCGTCCGCAAGCGCGGGCTGTACACGCACCAAGCCGAAGTGGCCGGCGACGTCGAATTGCATACGCTCGATCTGCCGGCCTCGGTCCTGGAGGCGCCCGACGCCCGCCTGCTGGTGGCCGAGAGCCTTCCGCCGCGGGCGCTGGACTCGCACAAGGGCAGCAACGGCCACGTCCTCGCGATCGGCGGCGACCACGGTACGGGCGGCGCGATCCGCATGGCGGCCGAAGCGGCACTGCGTACGGGGGCGGGTCTCGTCAGCGTCGCAACGCGCGACCAGAACGTCCTGGCGATGAATGCGGCGCGGCCCGAACTCATGCCCCACGGCGTGGACGGCCCGCAGACGCTGCAGCCGATGCTCGACAAGGCGTCCGTGCTGGCGCTCGGCCCGGGCCTGGGTCAGGCCGCATGGGGCCATGCCTTATGGACGACCGCGCTGGATGCTGACAAGCCGACGGTACTCGATGCCGACGGCCTCAACCTCCTGCATTCCGAACCGCGTGCGTTGCCCGCTAAGACGGTGCTCACGCCGCATCCGGGGGAGGCGGCCCGTTTGCTCGGTATGTCCACGACCGACGTGCAGGCCGATCGCTTCGCCGCGGCGCGCGCGCTGGCTGCGCGCTTCCAAGCCACGGTCGTGCTCAAGGGCAACGGCAGCCTGATCGCTTCTGCAGAAGGCGAGGTGTCGGTTTGCCCGTGGGGTAACCCCGGTATGGCCAGTGGCGGCATGGGCGACACGCTCACGGGAATCATCGCGGGCCTGCTCGCCCAGGGATGCGAGCCCTACCACGCGGCTTGTCTCGGCGTGGGGCTCCACGCACGCGCAGCCGACGTCGCCGCGCGGGAGGGACAGCGCGGCTTGCTGGCGGGCGATCTGCTGATCCCGTTGCGCCGTCTCGTCAACGGGGTGCACGCATGAGCGGAGGGGGCGACCGTTACCTGGCGGACGAGGAAGCCACGCTCGCGCTGGGGCAGCAGTTCGCTGCTGCGCTGGATGGGGGGCTGGTCATGCACCTGTACGGCGACCTCGGTGCGGGCAAGACTACCTTTGCACGTGCCTTCCTGCGTGCGCTTGGCGTCGGCGAGCGGGTGAAAAGCCCGACGTACAGCCTGATCGAGGGCTACGACGTCGGCGAGCGCCGCGCTTTCCATCTGGATCTCTACCGCATTGCGGACCCCGGGGAGCTGGAATGGCTGGGGTTGGACAGCCTCGCCGAACCCGGCGCCATCGTGCTGGTGGAGTGGCCCGAGCGCGGTGCAGGAGCGTTGCCGCCAGTGGATCTCGCCTTGCATTTCCGCCATGACGGCACCGGTCGTGCCGTGCGGGTGGAGGCTGCGTCGGAGGCTGGGCAGCGGTTTAGCGAACGCCTGCAAGGCAACCGATAACGACAGTGGGTCGCGCGGGCCCGCCCTCGGGGCGCGGTCATCCGGTTGCCCCGTTTCTGCTCATTTGCGGACCTTTCCTGTACGCGCGTTGACGAAGTGTTCGCAGGTCATGGATTAACAAGGGAAAACGCCTTGCATTCAGCGGGCGCATGGAGTTCAATCCTGGCCATATGAGGGGAATCACTAACAAACTTGGACTTATTGCGTGCGTGACGGCTGTCGCGGCGCTGGCGGCTGCGTCCGTATCCGCGGCTGACATCAAAGCGGCGCGCGTCTGGGCGGGCCCCGAATACACGCGCGTGGTTTTCGACCTGTCCGGTCCCGCGACGTACAAGATGTCCCAGGGCGATACGCCTGGGAGCGTCGTGCTCGATGTGGCCGGCAGCTCGGTGGCCGGCGATTTCTCGACGCCGTCGGGGCAGGGCCTGTTCAAGTCCATGAAGGCCGTCAAACAGGGCGGCGCGGCGCGAGTGGTTGCCACGGTGGACGCCACGGCGAAGCCCAAGAGTTTCCTGCTCAAGCCGGCCGGGGATTACGGCTATCGCCTGGTCCTGGACCTGTACCCCGGAGGACAGAGTGACCCGGGTGACAACCCGGTCACGGACGACGCACCGGCGGTGGCCGCGGCGCCTGCGAAGGTTTCCGTTGCGCCCGCGCGTACGTCGCGCGGCAAAACCGTGCCTGCCGGCAAGCCGCCGATGCTTGCCAGTGAACGTAAGGTCGTCGTGGCCATCGACGCCGGTCATGGTGGCGAAGATCCGGGTGCCCGCGGCGCCACCGGCCTGCGCGAGAAAGATGTCACGCTGCAGGTGGCGCGCGAGCTCGCCGATCAGATCAACCGCCAGCCTGGCATGCAGGCCGTGCTGACCCGCAACGGTGATTACTTCATTCCGTTGAAGCGTCGCTACCAGATCGCGCGCGAGCACAACGCGGACATGTTCGTCTCGATCCACGCGGACGCCTTCAAGAACAGCGACGCCAAGGGTTCTTCGGTCTGGGTGCTCTCGCCGCGAGGCAAGACGTCCGAAGCTGCCCGCTGGCTGGCCGACCGCGAAAACCGCGCCGACCTCGTGGGCGGTGTCTCGCTCGACGACAAGGACGACACGCTGGCCGCGGTCCTGTTGGATCTGCAGCAGGGTTACGCGATGCAGGCAAGCGAATCCATCGCCGGCAACGTGCTCAAGGCGCTGGGGCGCCTCGGCCCGACGCATCGCGGCTACGTGGAGCGCGCGAACTTCGTGGTGCTGCGCTCGCCGGACGTGCCGTCGATCCTGGTGGAAACCGCGTTCATCACCAATCCGTCCGAGGAACGCCGCCTGCGCGACGAGGGCCACCGCCGCGAACTGGCGACGGCCGTGCTCGGTGGCGTGCGCAATTATTTCGAGTCGATGCCGCCTCCCGGCACCTGGTTCGCTGCGCAGGCCGCTCGTCGCAATGGGACGGTGGTCGCCTCGGTCACGCCACCCGCCTCGTCCGTCAAGGACAACGGCAATGACGACAGCGACAACGCGGATGACAGCAGCGGCACGGCTGCCGCAGCGCCCGCACCACGCGCCGCGCCCTCGACCAAGGCGGCCGACCGCGCGATCGCCAAGGCGGACAAGCCAGCCAGCGCCCGTGCGCCGCGCGGCCGTGCCGACGACAACGTGCGCGACGTGCATCGCGTCAACCGGGGCGAGACCCTTACCGGCATCGCCCAGCAATACGGCGTGTCGGTCGGTGCGTTGAAGCTCGCCAACAAGATGACCGACAACACGGTGCGCGTCGGCTCGGTGATGGTGATTCCGTCGGGCTGATCGGTACCTAGCCCGGTGGGAGCCAGCCTGCTGGCGATCGGCACTCGCCGCAAGCACCCATCGCCAGCAGGCTGGCTCCCACCCGGTACACCTTCGGCTATCCTCTTGGCCTGAACGTGCTGTCAGGTCTTTCCCATGCCCATCCGTCCACTGCCCCCCGAGCTGATCAATCAGATCGCGGCCGGTGAAGTCATCGAGCGCCCCGCCTCGGTGGTGAAGGAACTCGTCGAGAACAGCATCGACGCCGGTGCGCGACGCATCGAAGTCGATATCGAACAAGGCGGGGTGCGGTTGATCCGCGTGCGTGACGACGGTGGCGGCATCCCGCGCGACGAACTCGCCTTGGCCGTCGCTTCGCACGCCACCAGCAAGATCGGCAGCTTCGACGATCTGGAGCGCGTGTCCAGCATGGGATTCCGTGGTGAAGCGCTGGCCTCGGTATCGTCGGTGGCGCGTTTCTCGCTCACCTCACGACAGCCTCACGAAGACGCCGCATGGCGGATCGAAGTCGATGGCGGCCGCACCCAGGAGGTGAGGCCCGCTCAGCATCCGCCGGGCACCACCATCGAGGTGCGCGATCTGTTCTACAACGTGCCGGCGCGGCGCAAGTTCCTTCGTGCGGAACGCACCGAGTTCGCGCATATCGACGACCTGTTGAAATCGCTGGCGCTGGCGCGCGAAGGCGTGGACATCCGGCTCAGCCACAACGGCAAGCCGGTGCGTCTGCTGAAGCCCGCGCGCGACGAGCATGCCGCGCTGGCGCGCGTCGCCGAGGTGCTTGGTGCGGACTTCCCAGGCCAGGCCCTGCGTGTGGAGCACGAGGCCGCCGGCATGCGTCTATCCGGCTGGGTCGGTCTGCCGACGGCGTCGCGTTCGCAGGCGGATCAGCAGTATTTCTACGTCAATGGCCGGCTCGTGCGCGATCGCGTTGTGGCCCATGCGGTGCGCCAGGCGTATGCGGATGTGCTCTTCCACGGGCGGCATCCGGTGTTCGTGCTGTTTCTCGAACTCGATCCCGCAGGCGTGGATGTCAATGTGCATCCGGCAAAAAGCGAAGTGCGTTTTCGCGAGCAGCGACTCATTCACGACTTCCTCTTCCGCACGCTGCACGAGGCGCTGGCACAGACCCGCGCCGGCATCGCCGTGCCGGTTTCGGAGGCGCCCATGCCCATGGCCGTCGGTGGAAGTGGTTTCGCGGAAGCGCGCACGTCGTCGTTGTCGTCATCTTCGATGCCTGCGTGGCCGCAGTCGGCCAGTCAGTCGCGTTTGAACCTCGGTGTGCGCGACACGCCGCTCGCCGACTACGCGACGCTGTTTGGTTCGACGCAGCCGTCTACGCCGGTAACCTCGTGGACGCCGCCCGCCGGCAACGCGTCGGAAGAGGGCGGCGACGTTCCGCCGCTCGGCTATGCGATCGCGCAATTGAAGAACATCTATGTGCTCGCGGAGAACGCGCACGGCCTCGTGCTCGTCGACATGCATGCGGCCCACGAACGCATCACCTACGAAAAACTGAAGAACGGTCGCGTCACCGCCAATCTGCGCTCGCAGATGTTGCTGGTGCCATTGTCGATTGCTGTGAGTGCGAAGGAGGCCGCTGCGGCCGAAGAGCATGCGGAAGCTCTTGGTGAGTGGGGCCTCGAACTGTCGCGCAGTGGTCCCAGCGGCGTGGTCGTGCGCCGCATTCCGTCACTGCTCGAAGGCGCCGACGTGGCGCAATTGACGCGCGATGTACTTGGCGAACTGGCGCAACACGGCAGTTCGCACCGACTGGAAGAGCTGGAGAACGAGTTGCTCTCCACCATGGCCTGTCATGGTTCCGTGCGTGCCGGCCGACGCCTCGGCATTCCCGAAATGAATGCCCTGCTGCGTGAGATGGAAGCCACCGAACGCTCGGGTCAATGCAATCACGGCCGGCCCACCTGGGTGCAACTCTCGCTCGGCGAACTCGATCGTCTGTTCCTGCGCGGTCGCTGACGTCAGCGTTCCTCTCTCTCCTGCTCACCTGCCCACGAGATCGTCATGACCGACCCTTCCACTCACGCGCGCGAGGTGGACGAAGCCCGCGCTGCTCGCCTTGCACTGCTGACGGCGCCCGGCGGCTGGCTCAGCCTGATCGCCTTCGAATGGCTGAAGGAGGGAGCGAACCGTATCGGCAGCGCGAGTCACAACGATATTGTGCTTACGGCCGGCCCCGCCGAACTCGGCGTCGTCACCTTGCAGGATGACGGCAGCACGACGATCACGTTTGCTCCGGGCAGCGACGCGCGCGTGGACGGCGTCGAGGTGCCGCGCGCCACGTTGCTCGACGACGCGGGCGGACGTATGCCGAGTGAAGTGCAGTTCGGCTCTGCGCGACTTTTCGTCATCCAGCGTGACGGCCGCAAGGCCTTGCGCGTGCGCGACGAGGCCGCGCCGACGCGCATCGACTTCCGCGGGCTGGATTATTTCCCGGTCGATTCGACGTGGCGTGTCGTCGCCGACTGGGTGCCGTTCGATCCGCCCTACGAACTCGAACTCGGTACCGCGATCGGCACCATCGAGAAAGAGCTCGTTCCTGGAAAGGCGGTCTTCACGCGCGATGGAAAAACCCACGAGCTGTATCCGTACCACGAGACGCCCGATGCGCTGTTCTTCATCTTCGGGGATCTGACCAGCGGCAAGGAAACCTACGGTGCAGGGCGCTTCCTCGATACGGGCCTGCCCGTCGACGGCAAGCTCGTGCTCGACTTCAATCTGGCCCGCAATCCGCCGTGCGTCTTTACCCCGTATGCCACCTGCCAACTCGCGCCGCCGGAGAACCGGCTCGACGTGCGCGTGGAAGCAGGCGAGCTGACCTATCGCGGCGGGCGCTAGGTTCGTTTAGGAGGGGCTTGTACGGCGATACGGCCGCAGCGGGTAAGCCTGGCGCGAGCACCCATCGCCGGCAGGCCGGCTCCCACCAAGACGGCGTGCCGGCTCTGACGCCGCGCCGGGTTCTGCCTCGGCGGACGCTCAGGCGCCCTTGAAGCTCGCCTTGCGCCGTTCCAGAAATGCCGACGTGCCTTCGCGCATGTCTTCGGTGGAGAAGGCGATCGCGAAGCCCTGCGTTTCAAACGCCAGACCTTGATCGATCGCGCATTCGCCGCCTTCGATCACCGCGTCGAGAATGCCCTTCAGCGCAAGCGGCGCGGCGGCGGCGAGCTGGTCGGCCATGGCATCGACGGTGGCGTCCAGTTCATCCGCGGCGACCACGCGCGTCACGAGGCCGAGGCGTTCGGCACGTGCGGCATCGATCTGCTGGCCGAGCAGGCAGAGTTCCAGCGCCGCGCCACGCCCAGTGAGACGGGTCAGTCGCTGCGTGCCGCCGAAGCCGGGAATCAGGCCAAGGCCGATTTCCGGCTGGCCGAAGCGTGCTTTCTCGCTCGCCACACGCAGATGGCAGGCCATCGCCAGTTCCATGCCGCCGCCCAGCGCGTAGCCATGGATGCGCGCAATCACCGGCTTGCCGAGGCGTTCGACCGTAAGCATCAAGGTCTGCCCGGCGTGCGAGGCCGCCTGCGCCTGCACCGGCGTCCAGGCGGTCATTTCCGAGATGTCCGCGCCGGCCACGAAGGCCTTCTCGCCCGCACCGGACAGCACCACCACGCGCACGCCGTCGTCCTGCGCTGCCTGGCGAAACGCCAGCGTCAGCTCACCGATGGTCTCGCGGTTGAGTGCGTTCAGCTTGTCGGGGCGGTTGACGGTGATCGTGCGGACGGCGCCACGATCGGCGGTGGTGAGCGTACGAAAGGCCATGGCGGCTCCGGAGCGGCGGGAATGGGGTGAACAGGTCTCAGGGAGCGGGATGGTAGCAGCAGGGGAACCTTTACCCCGCTCGTGGCGTCTGATGGCGAACGGGCGGGGCGCCTGCCGATGGTATTCTCCACGCACGCCCATGGTTCCGGGTTCACGGAGAACGGGATGTCACCCTTGCGTTTCCTGGTCATGTTCGCTGCCCTGTCGCTGCCGTTTGCGGCGGTGGGCGCGCAGTCGGCGTCGACGGCACCTGTGTCGGGCGCACCGGCGATCGACAAGACCAAGCTCTCCTATGCGATCGGCTACCAGATCGGTACGCAGTTCGCCAACAGCGCGCAGCCGGACGTGGATATCGCGGTCCTTGTGAAGGCGCTGCAGGATGGCTACGCGAAGCGTCCGCCGGGTGTATCCATCGACGTGATGCAGCAGCAGCTCGTCAACTTCGACGCAAAGGTGCAGCGCGATTCCGCGGTGGAGTTCCGCCGTGTCGCGGCGGCGAATGCGAAGCGCAGCGCCGACTTCCTCGCGCGCAATCGCACCCGGTCCGGGGTGGTCACGCTGCCGTCGGGCATCCAGTACGCCGTGCTCGCCAAGGGCACCGGTCCACAGGCGCAGGTCACCAGTACCGTCGTGGTCAATTACCGTGGTGCGCTGATCGACGGCACGGAATTCGACAGCTCGTACGCCCATGGCAAGCCGGTGACCTTTACCGTGAACCGGGTCATCCCGGGCTGGCAGGACGTGATCCCGCGCATGCATGTCGGCGATCGCTGGAAGGTGGTCATCCCGCCCCAACTGGCCTACGGCGAACGTGGCGAATTGCCGCGTATCGGACCGAACGAGGCGCTGGTGTTCGAAATCGAGCTGATGGGCATCGTCCCGTAGTCGGCGGCGTGACCATTGTCGGCGCTAGAATGACCGACGGTATGGTTATCGCTTCCTCCTCCCAGCTTCCTCTCTCGCCCTGCACGGGTGTCTGCCGGCTTGACGCCCGGGGCCTTTGCATGGGCTGCCTGCGCACCGGCGATGAGATTGCGCGGTGGTCGACGATGGACGACGCGCAGAAGCTCTGGATCATGGACGAGATCCTGCCACGCCGGCAGGGCGCCTGATGGACGAGATGCTGGCGAGGCTCCGCGGTGCGCTGCTCCCGCTCGATGCGCCACCGGGGCCGCGCGGGTGGAACCACACCGACATGGCCGAGTTGATCGGCAAGGGGCCGCGGCGTCCCGCTGCCGTCTTGATCGGTATCCGCGACGACCGCGAGCAGAACGTGCTGCTGACCCTGCGCACCGACACCTTGCAACAGCACGCGGGGCAGGTGGCGTTTCCGGGCGGGCGTGTCGAGCCTGACGATGTGGATGTGGTCGCCGCCGCCTTGCGCGAAAGCCACGAGGAAATCGGACTCACCGCAGACAAGGTCACGCCGCTTGGCTTCCTCGACGTCTTCGAGACGATCAGCGGCTATGCGGTGACGCCGGTCGTGGCGCGCGTGGCGGCGGATGCGCCGCTCCGGCCCGATCCCGGCGAAGTGGCCGAGGTCTTCGAAGTGCCGTTCTCCTTTTTCCTCGAACCCGCGAACCTGCGGCGCTACACGATGGAATTCCGCGGCCATGACCGCGACATGGTCGAATTCCTCCATGCGGGTTACCGCATCTGGGGCGTCACGGCGGCCATCCTGTTCAACCTGCTCAAGCGGATGGGACACCCATGCTGATTTCGCGCACGCTGATCGATGCGGCTACGGCCGCGCACCTTCCCGCACACGACGTCCTCTTTGTGGACGCGCGCTTCGATCTCAACCAGCCCGGCGGCCGCGATCCCGGCAAGGGCGATCAGGACTACGCGCTCTCGCACATCCCCGGTGCCGTGCGAGCGGACCTTGACCGCGATCTGGCGGACATGGGCACGCCGTCGAACGGCCGCGGACGCCATCCGCTGCCGTCGGCCTCCACGTTCTCCGCGTGGTTGGGTCAGGCCGGATGGCGGCCCGATCTGCAGGTGGTGGTCTATGACGCGGCCGGTGGGTCGCTTGCGGCAGCACGCTTCTGGTGGCTGGCGCGCCTTGCCGGCATCGACAACGTCGCCGTGCTCGACGGTGGCTGGCCTGCGTGGCAAGCGGCAGGCTTCCCCACCGATAACGTCGTGCCCGTGCGCGAGCCGACGGCGGTGCACGTGACCTTCGATGCGGCGGGTACGGTAAGCGCCGACGAACTGGCGGAAGGCGTCGCCAGTGGGCGCTTGGTGCTCCTCGATGCGCGCGCTGCGCCACGCTTCCGTGGCGAGGTCGAGCCCCTCGATCCCGTCGCCGGCCATGTGCCCGGTGCGCGCAACCGGCCGTTCGCCGACAACCTCGATGCGGACGGCCGTTTCCTGTCGCCCGAGGATCTGCGCCGCGCCTTTCATCACGTCATCGGTCCGCACGAGCCGACCGACGTCGTGCATATGTGCGGCTCCGGTGTCACGGCGTGCCATAACCTGCTCGCCATGGAATATGCCGGGTTGTGCGGCTCCCGCCTTTACGCACCGTCGTGGAGCGGCTGGGTGAGCGATCCCTCGCGTGGCGTCGCCACCGGCAACTGACTTCCCGGAGGGTTAAGACAGGGGGACGGTGTGGCGTTCCTTCGCGCTGACCTGCGCGGCCTCGATCACGCGGATGACGTCGCGTGCTTCGTGCGCTTGGACGGGTAGGGGGGCCTCGCCGCGCAACGCCGCCGCAACGCCTTCGTAGAACGCGGTGTAGCGGCCCGGCAGCGTGTCGATCAGGGCGACGCTGCCGTCGGCGTCGGTGAAGCGGCCAAACAGAGCCGGCGTGTCCTCGCCCCAGCCGTCGCTGCCGGGGCGCTGCCCTTCGCGCAAGGCGGCTTCCTGACCATCGATGCCGTACTTCACGAAACTGCCGCCGTCGCCGTGCACCAGGAAGCGCGGTCCCGGATCGCGCACGAGCACCGAGGCATGGAGCACGGCGCGTCGCCGCCCGTAATCGAGCACGAGGTGGAAATAGTCGTCGGTCCTGGCGGAGGCGCGCTGTCGCGTCACGTCCGCGGTGATCGCCTGCGGCAGGCCGAACAACACGAGGGCCTGATCGATCAGATGCGCGCCCAGGTCGTAAAGCAGCCCTGAGCCCGGCGTCTCCGTTTCCCGCCAGCCTTGCTTGATCTCGGGGCGGAAGCGATCGAAGTGCGCTTCGTAATAGGCGACCTCGCCGAGACGACCATCCTCGACAAGACGGCGCACGGTGAGGAAGTCGTTGTCCCAGCGCCGATTGTGAAAAACCGACAACTGTCGATTCACGCGTGCCGCCAGCGCGATCAGTGCATCGGCTTCGGCGGCGTCGAGGGTGAACGGCTTGTCCACCACCACGTGCTTGCCCGCTTCCAGCGCCGCCCGCGCCAGCGCGGCGTGACTGTCGTTGGGTGTGGCGATCGCCACGAGTTCGATGGCGGGGTCGGCGATTAGATCTTGAGGATTTTCGTAAGCGCGCGCCTCCGGAAAATCGCGCCGGATCTCCTCGACACGCCGGCTGCCGATGGCGGCCAGCCGCAGACCTTCGGCAGCGGCAATGAGCGGTGCATGGAAGACGGCGCCAGCCGTGCCATAGCCGATGAGGCCGGTGGAGATGGGATACATGGTCGTTCCGCGTGGTGGCATGCGAGGAGGGTAGCGCGGTCGGGCTGAGCGTTTCGTTTAGGATCCTGCGGTTCCCTTCCGCTCCGGCATCCGCATGACTGCTTCCGATACGGCCGCGCCACCCGTCCGTCTGCCCCGGCAGATTCCGTACATCGTCGGCAACGAGGGCTGCGAGCGCTTCAGTTTCTACGGCATGCGGAACATCCTCACGCCGTTTTTGCTTACGTCGCTGCTGATGTACCTGCCCGAGGCCGAGCGGCCCGGCGCGGCGAAGGATGTGTTCCATACCTTCGTCATTGGCGTGTACTTCTTTCCCTTGCTCGGCGGTTGGCTGGCGGACCGCTGGCTCGGCAAGTACCGCACGGTGCTCTGGCTGAGCCTGCTCTATTGCGTGGGGCACGCATTTCTCGCGATCTTCGAGCACAGCGTGGCCGGCTTCTACACGGGGCTGGCGCTGATCGCGCTCGGGGCGGGCGGCATCAAACCCTGCGTGTCCGCCTTCGTGGGCGACCAGTTCGACGAGAGCAACCGCAAGCTCGCGAAAGTCGTCTTCGACGCGTTCTACTGGATGATCAACGTCGGCTCGTTCTTCGCGTCGTTGCTGATGCCGTATTTCCTGCGCCACTACGGCGCCGCGGTGGCGTTCGGTATTCCTGGTGTGCTGATGTTCGTGGCGACGGCCGTGTTCTGGAGCGGTCGCCGTCACTACGTGATGCTGCCGCCGACGCAGGGCGATCCGCATGGATTCCTCAAAGTCGTATGCACGGCGCTGTTCGCGCAGGCGCCGGGGCAGGGCAGGCCGGGCCTCGTCGTCGCGTGCGTCGCCTTGGTGCTCGCCGTGGCTGCCTTCGCGCTGGTGCCGTCCCTCGGCGTGGTCGCTTCGTTCTGTCTCGCTTTCGTATGCGTGCTGGGCGGCCTGGGCATCGGTGCGCGCATGCAGTTGGAGCGGGCACGCGGCAGGCATCCCGACGACGCCATCGATGCCGTGGGTGCGGTGCTTCGCGTGCTGCTGGTCTTCGCGCTGGTCACGCCGTTCTGGTCGCTGTTCGATCAGAAGGCGTCGACCTGGGTCCTGCAGGCCAACACGATGGCCGCACCGGAATGGCTGCATCCTGCGCAGATGCAGGCCGTCAATCCGGCTCTCGTGCTGCTGTTCATCCCGTTCAACAATCTCGTCGTCTTTCCGCTGCTGAGGCGTGCCGGCATCGAACCGACGGCGCTGCGTCGTATGACGACGGGCATCGTGCTGTCCGCGGTGGCGTGGGTCATCGTGGGAGCGATTCAGTTGGCTATCGACGGCGGCGACGCCGTGTCCATCGCCTGGCAGCTCGTGCCGTATTCGTTCCTCACCATGGGCGAGGTGCTCGTCTCGGCCACCGGCCTAGAGTTCGCCTACAGCCAGGCACCCCCGTCGATGAAAGGCACGTTGATGAGTTTCTGGACGCTCAGCGTCACGGTGGGCAATCTCTGGGTGCTGCTGGCGAATGCGGGCGTGCGCAACGACGCCGTACTCTCCGGCATAGCCAGCACCGGCATCGGCAGCGCAGCGTTCCAGATGTTCTTCTTCGCCGCGTTCGCGGCACTGGCCGCGCTGGCCTTTGGCCTGTACGCACGACGCTACCGTGAGGTCGACTATTACCGTCCGGCATGACGTTGCGTCGACGCGATCCCGTGGAGCATGCCTGCCATCGCCAAGGAGACACCCATGCCCGCACCGAAACGCGCTTCGCCGGTTCCCGCGCCGCCGGCCCGCGAATGGCCCGGCAAGGTCGTGCTCGTGACCGGTGGCGCTCAAGGCATCGGCAAGGGCATCGCGCAGGCGGTGCTCGAAGCGGGCGGCAACGTGGTGATTGGCGATCTGGATGTCGAAGCCGGACACGCCTGCCTTGAGGAATGGAACGTTCCGGATCGTGCGATGTTCCGGCGTCTCGATGTTTCGCGGGAAGCGAACGTGAAGGCATTCGTCGCGGCGGCGCTACGTCGCTTCGGACGGATCGACGGTCTGGTCAACAACGCGGGCATCGCGGACCCGGAAACCGGGCCGCTGGACGCGCTGGATGCGTCGGAGTGGAAACGCCGCCTCGACACCAATCTCGGCGGTGCCTTCCTGTGCAGCAAGCACGCGTTGCCGTCGTTGAAGAAAAGCAACGGCGCGATCGTCAACATCGCCTCGTCGCGGGCGCATCAGTCCGAGCCCGACACGGAAGCGTATGCCGCGAGCAAGGGCGGCATCGTGGCTTTGACCCACGCGCTCGCGATCAGTGCCGGTCCGGTGCGCATCAACGCGATCAACCCAGGCTGGATTGCGGTGGATGACTGGAAGAAGCCGTCGGCGCGAAAGACGCCGAAGCTGAGTGCGGCCGATCATGCGCAGCACCCTGTGGGAAGAGTGGGTGTGCCGCCGGACATCGGCGCGCTCGCGGTCTTCCTGCTGTCGTCGCAAGCCGGCTTCATCACCGGTCAGAACATCACCGTGGATGGCGGCATGAGCCGCAAGATGCAGTACGTGTAGGCTCTATCGCTGCAACGGGATGGTTGTCATCTGCCCGGCATCGAACTGCCGGCGGCCTTCGTCATAGTCCCACTGTTCGACCGTCGCGACGCCGCGATCGGGTTCGTGCCGAATGACATGGAAGGAATTGCTGATCCCCTCGCGGATGCGCGACGACACGGCGGTACCCGCCTGCACCGACCACAAAGGCCGAGCGAGCCGACGCGTCTCGTTGTCCAGGGGTCGGACGTAGGGTAGATGGATATGGCCGCCGAGCACGAGGTCGGCTCCCGCCTCGGCCCAGGCGACGATCGCTGGCTCGCGGTGGATGAGGAGGTTGGCGATGTCCTTGTCGCGGATCACATGCACCGGCTGGTGCGTCACCACGATGCGCAGTTGATCGCGGTCTGCCTGTCGCAGCCGCTCGCACACCCGCGCAATCTGCGCGTCGGACACTTCGCCGTTCTTGTGCCGGGTGGCACGCACCGTGTTGACGCCGATGACCAGCAGGCGGGGGGCGGTGAAGATCGGTTCGAGGTCGGTGCCGAAGGCTCGACGATAGCCTCCAAAGGGATCGAACGCCCGCGCGACGAGATTGAGCAGCGGCACGTCGTGATTGCCCGGTATGGCAAGCCACGGCCGTTCGAGCGTATCGACGAAGTGTCGCGCGGCAGCGAACTGCGCACGCCGTGCGCGCTGGGTCACGTCGCCCGAGAGAATCACCAGTTCGGGCTGCAATGCGCGGATCGACGTGCGCAGTGCGTCGACCACTTCCGCACGCTCGGTCCCGAAATGCGGATCGGAGATCTGGACGACCAGGCTCAACCCGGGTCCTCCCCCGGTTGACGTACGCGATCGGTGAGCAGACGAAGCGGGCGCGGGGCGGCGCGAAACACGATCGGCGGCTTGAGCCAGACGATCTCGCCGTCCACCGCCACCTTGATCGCATGATGGTGATGCTTCGGCTGTACGGTGATTTCGCGGAACGCGAAGCTCACTGCGTTCTCGGCTTCACCCAGCTTGCCCAGTGCGCCGCGAAGGATCAGTCCGAGCATCGTGAGTCTGCCGATCGGCTTCAGCACCAGACCCGCGAGCCATCCTTCGTTGCGATGCACGGCCTCGGCCTCGTCGAGCCCGATCTTTTCCAGCTGCAGTGCGTTGTTGCCTACGAACAACGTGGGCGTGCGAACTTGGCGAGTGCGCTCGCCGTCGCTCACTTCGATACGCAGCGGGCGATAGCCGCGCATCATGGTCGCCAGCCCGGACCACAGGGCCACGATGCGGTGCCGACCGAAACGCTGCTTCCACGCCTCGCGATCTTCCAGTACCTGCGGGTAAAGGCCCAGGCTACCGTTCACGAGGAACACGCGGTCGTTGACCATGCCGATCTGCGTGTCGCACGGCGTCGCGCGCACCAGCGCCTCGGTCGCTTCCCGCGCGTCCAGCGGGATGCCATGAGTGCGGCCCACGAAGTTGAACGTGCCCTGCGGCAGCACCCCCATGACCAGATCGTCCGCCCAGGCGGCGGAAGCGACGCAGTTGATCGTGCCGTCGCCACCCGCTGCGACCAGTGCGGCGCCGGTCGCCTTGGCGTGGGCCGCAGCGTCGCGGACCACGGTCACGATGTCTCGATCGCCGTCGATCAGGAAGAAGCGATAGGGGCGTCCGGCCGCGTCGAGGACGGCGGCAATCGTCTGCCGAGCCTCCTCAGCGGACTGCTTGCCGGACCCGGCGTTCATGACGATGGCGAAGGAGGATGCGTGGCTCATGCGTCACAAGGAACCATTCGCGCCGTCATGCCCGCATGAAATTACGTCGTAGCGCGGCGTCCCTCGCGCAGGCGGACGTACTCCGCGCTGCCGGCACAGAGCGTGACCCAGGCGAGGCCAGTCGCGTAGCCGGCCATCACGTCGCTGAAATAATGCACCTGAAGCAGGATGCGGCTGATGCCCACCAGCGTGATCATGGCGACCGCTGCGACCACGATCGCGCGATGCCACCGGGGCGGTGCCAGCACCAGCAATACGTAAGCGAGCATGCCGTAGAAGACCATCGATCCCGAGGCGTGCCCGCTGGGGAAGCTGTAGCTGCGTTCGATGATGAAGCCGTGATCGTGCAGCGGCCTTTCGCGCTGGAACCATGCCTTCAATGCGCTATTGATGAGCGCCGTACCTACCAACGCCGCGATCCACATCGCGGCGAGCCGGACGTGGCGCCGCCAAAGAAGAGCCACGAAAACGATCAGCGTGGCGACGCCGACCACGAGGGGATCGCCGGCATGCGTGAGCAGCGCGATCACCCGCAACGCCGGGAGCGGCATGTTGGAACGGAGGTCCTGCGCGAGCGCGGCATCGAAGACGGTAAGACCGGCCGCTTCGCGTACCTCGACTGCGATCGCTGCGGCGATCGTCAGGGTGGCGACCACCACCGCGATCACGGTCACCGGTCGAAGCAGGCGGCGCGCAGCGGCATCCTGGCCCTCGCGGCGCCGCACGGCGCGTCGCCAGGCGAGGTCGGTGCCGACGAGTGCCAGCGCCAGCAGCACCGCCCAGATCGACAGCGCATGCCGGCTGATCCACTCCGCGTCCATTCCGTTCGCTCCTAGTCTCGTGGCAGGATCGGCCATGTTGCCACGCCGCGCGCCGCGGCTCGATAAGGGGACTTCCGATGAAAAGCTCGCCGGCCCGCGCGGCCCTGCTGTTTGCCTTCCTCGCCGGGGGCGCTGCCGCGACCCATGCGGACGACGCGCCGCTGGCGCACCGCATCGTGCGCGTGACCCTCGACGGTGCGGTCGACAAGGGCACATCCGGCCGCTTGCTGCTGTTCGCGATGCCCGCGGCCGACGCCAAGGACGGCAAGATCGATGCCGTCGACACCAATCCGTTCCAGCCTAAGGCGGTGTCCGTGGCGGCACGCGAGGTGAGCTGGATCGCGCCCGGCCAGTCGGTCGACCTGGATGCGGACGGCGAGGCGTTCCCGGCCGGGTTCTCCGCCTTGCCGCCGGGCGATTACCTGTTCCAGGCCGTGCTCGACGTCAACCACGACTACAACTACAGCGGCCGTCACGCGGGCGACCTCGTCAGCGAGGTGACGCCGGTGAAGCTGTCGCCCGGCGCGAGCGTGCCGACGATCAAGCTCAGCAAGAGCGTGCCGGCCAAGGATCCCTGGGTGCTCCCGCCCTCCGTGCCGCAGGCCCTGCGCGACGCGCTTCCCGAAGCGCGCCAGCATGCCCATGCAGAGGTGCTGGAAAGTCCGTTGCTCACCGCATTTGCCGGCCGCCCGCTCTCGATTCGCGCCTGGGTGGTCACGCCGCCCGGCTACGATGCCAACGGCAGCACGCGCTATCCCACGGTGTATCTGACCCACGGCTTCGGCGGCGGCTTCGACCGCTTCGCCCCCACCATGACGTACCTGTGGACGGCGATGACGAAGAAAGAGATCCCGCCGATGATCTGGGTACTGCTCGACGAGTCCGGCCCGACGGGCACGCACGAATTCGCCGATTCGGTGAACAACGGGCCCTGGGGCCAGGCACTGACCACGGAGTACATCCCCTGGCTGGAAGGCCGCTACCGGATGGATGCCAAGCCGAGCGGTCGTTTCCTCAATGGTCACTCGTCGGGCGGCTGGGCCACGCTGTGGTTGCAGACCCGCTACCCGACGGTCTTCGGCGGTACCTGGTCCACGTCGCCCGATCCGAGCGACTTCCGCGACTTCACCGGCATCGACATCTACGCGCCGAATGCCAACGCCTATAAGAAACCCGACGGCTCGGCCAATCCTCTGGTTCGCGACAAGGGCAAGGTCATCGCCACCTTCGAGACGTTCGCCAAGCTCGAACGCGTGCTCGGGCCTTACGGCGGCCAGCTCGCGTCGTTCGAGTGGGTCTTCTCGCCGCGTGGCAAGGATGGCCGCCCGCAGCCGATGTTCAACCGGGACACCGGCGCGGTCGATCCCGACGTGGCGGCGTACTGGCGCGCGCACTACGACATCGCGCAGCGGCTGCGCACGCAGTGGCCGGCGTTGAAACCCGACCTCGACGGCAAGATCCATCTGTTCGTCGGTACCGCCGATACCTTCTACCTCGATGGTTCCGCGCGGTTGCTGAAAGAAACCCTCGACGGTCTGCACGCGAAGAGCGACATCCAGTTCTTCCCCGGCAAGACGCACTTCGATCTCTATACCGAGGGTGACGACCGCCAGGCTCTGCTCAAGAAGATCGCCTGGGCGATGTACGGCGTGGCGCGGCCGGGGCAGGGGAAATAAACGGCGTATCCGCGGGGCCTTCGCCTGACGGAGGTCCCGCGGTTTCGACCATCGTCCAGAGGCACTCGGTCGGCACCTCACATACTCTCGGACGGTCCCACCCGAAGGCCTGAGCATGGACTACGAAACCGCGTGGCGGCGTTCCGTCGACGAACCCGAAGCGTTCTGGGGCGAGCAGGCGCGGCTGATCCACTGGGACACGTCGCCACAGCGCATCCTCGACGACAGCGAGCCGCCGTTTCGCCGCTGGTTCGTCGGAGGCACCACCAACCTCTGCCATAACGCCATCGATCGTCACCTCGATGCGCGCCCCGATCAGCTCGCCATCGTGGCGGTGTCGACCGAAACCGGGATCACCCGCGAGATCACCTACCGCGAGCTGCATCGCGAGGTGAACACGTTTGCCGCGTCGTTGCAGGAGCTTGGCGTGGGCAAGGGTGACCGTGTGGTCATCTATATGCCGAACATTGCGGAAGCCGTGTTCGCGATGCTTGCCTGCGCGCGTCTTGGTGCTATCCATTCCGTGGTCTTCGGCGGCTTCGCCGCGCACAACCTCGCGCTGCGCATCGACGATGCGGAGCCCGCGCTGTTGATCTGCGCCGATGCCGGCATGCGTGGCGGCAAGGTGATTCCGTACAAACCGCTGGTGGATGCCGCGCTGCGCGAGGCCAAGGCACCGCCACCGCGTGTGCTGATCGTGCGACGCGGGCTCGATCTCGACATGGACACGGTGCCGGGACGCGACGTCGATTACGCAACGCTTCGCGCGAAGCACGCGGACGCACACGTGCCGGTCACCTGGCTGGAATCGAACGAACCGAGCTATCTGCTCTACACCTCGGGCACGACCGGTCGACCCAAAGGCGTGCAACGCGACGTCGGCGGCTACGCGGTGGCATTGGCGCTGTCCATGACCACCATCTTCGACCTGCAACCGGGGCAGACCATCCTTTGCACCTCCGACGTCGGTTGGGCCGTCGGCCATTCGTACAACGTGTATGGCCCGCTCATTGGCGGCTGCACGGCCATTCTCTACGAAGGGCTACCGACGGGGCCCGATCCGGGCATCTGGTGGCGGCTGTGCGAGACCTACGGCGCACGCACCATGTTCTCGTCGCCGACGGGTATCCGCGTGCTGAAGAAGCAGGACGCCGAGTGGCTGAAAAAATACGATCTGTCGGCATTGAAGTGGATCTTTCTTGCCGGCGAACCCCTGGACCAGCCGACCTATGCATGGTTGAGCGAGGGTACGGGCAAGACCGTGATCGACAATTACTGGCAGACGGAGACGGGCTGGCCGGCGCTGTCGCTGATGCCCGGGTTGGACCTGAAGCCCGTGAAACCCGGTTCGCCCGGATTCCCCACGTTCGGCTATCGCATGCGCGTGATCGACGAGGCGACGGGCGAGGAAAAGGCGCCCGGCGAAAAAGGCGTGCTGGTGATCGAGCCGCCGCTGCCGCCGGGTTGCCTCACGACCATCTGGCGTGACGACGAGCGCTATCGGCGCAGCTACTTCGGCCACTTCAAGACGCTGCTGTACAGCTCTCTCGACTGGGCCGTACGCGATGCCGATGGGTATTACTTCATCCTCGGTCGCACCGACGACGTCATCAACGTGGCCGGTCATCGTTTAGGCACGCGCGAAATCGAGGAGTCGGTGGCGACGCTAGGCGCCGTGGCGGAGGTAGCCGTCGTGGGCGTCACGGATGAGCTGAAAGGCCAGGTGCCCGCGGTATTCGCCACGGTGAAGCAAGGCGTCACCGACGATCCGCGCGACGTGGCGCAGGCCATGGAGCGCCGCGTCGTGGAACTGCTGGGCGGCGTCGCCCGCCCAGGCTGCGTATACGTGGTCCCCGCGCTGCCGAAGACCCGCTCCGGCAAACTGCTGCGCCGCTCATTGCAGGCGCTCATGCAGGGCACCGATCCGGGTGATCTCTCGACCCTCGACGATCCAAACGCGCTGGAAGACATTCGCCGGGCGATCGCGCGTGGTCCGCACTGCGGCGCCCGCCAGGCGCCGTAGCGAAGCGCTCGTCGCGGGTTCCGCCGCGACGCAGCAAGGCCCGGGCGGTCCGGTGCGCTAAAATGCCGGTCTTTACCTGGAGACTTTCATGGCACAGCAACCCTCGGCCGGCGCTCGTTTCCGTGCAGCGCTCGCCGCTGAACAGCCGCTGCAGGTGATCGGCGCGATCAACGCCAACCATGCCTTGCTGGCCAAGCGCGCTGGGTTCCGCGCCATCTATCTCTCCGGTGGCGGCGTGGCGGCCGGGTCGCTCGGCCTGCCGGATCTGGGCATCAACACGCTCGACGACGTGCTGACCGACGTGCGCCGCATCACCGACGTCTGCGACCTGCCGTTGATGGTCGATATCGACACGGGTTTCGGCCCCAGCGCGTTCAATATCGCGCGTACGGTGAAGAGCCTCATCAAGTTTGGTGCCGCGGCCTGCCACATCGAGGACCAGGTCGGCGCGAAGCGCTGCGGTCATCGGCCCGGCAAGGAGATCGTCAGCGCCGGGGAGATGGTCGATCGGGTCAAGGCCGCCGCCGATGCGAAGACCGATCCCGACTTTTTCCTCATCGCGCGTACCGACGCCATCGCCGTGGACGGCGTGGACGCTGCGATCGAGCGCGCCATCGCCTGCGTCGAAGCCGGCGCGGATGCGATCTTTGCCGAGGCCGCGTACGACCTGCCGACCTACAAGCGCTTCGTCGACGCCGTGAAGGCGCCGATCCTCGCCAACATCACCGAGTTCGGCCAGACGCCGCTGTTCAGTACCGAAGAACTGGGCAGCGTCGGCGTCGGCATCGTGCTTTATCCGCTCTCCGCGTTCCGCGCCATGAACAAGGCCGCCGAGAACGTGTACACCGCCATCCGCCGCGACGGCCACCAGCGCAACGTCATCGATACGATGCAGACGCGCGAGGAGCTGTACGACCGCATTGGTTACCACGCCTACGAACGTCACCTCGACGAACTGTTCTCCAAGAAGGTTTAAGGAGTTACACCGATGAGCGATACCACCACCACCCAGCCCAAGGCCAAGAAGTCCGTCGCGCTGTCCGGCGTGGCCGCGGGCAATACCGCGCTGTGCACGGTCGGCCGCAGCGGCAACGATCTGCATTACCGCGGCTACGACATCCACGACCTCGCCGCCAAGGGCTCGTTCGAGGAAGTGGCCTACCTGCTGGTGCACGGCGTGCTGCCGAACTGGATGGAGCTGAACGCCTATCGCGCCAAGCTGAAGCGCCTGCGTGGCCTGCCGGCACCGGTGAAGAGCGCGCTGGAGCTGCTGCCCGCGGCGACCCATCCGATGGACGTGATGCGTACCGGTGCCTCCGTGCTCGGCACGGTGCTGCCCGAGAAGGACGATCACAACGTGACCGGCGCGCGCGACATCGCCGACCGGCTGATGGCGAGCTTCGGCTCCATGCTGCTGTACTGGTATCACTTCAGCCACAACGGCAAGCGCGTCGAGACCGAGACCGACGACGATTCCATCGCCGCGCACTTCCTGCACGTGCTTCACGGCCGCAAGCCGAGCGAACTGCATTCGCACGCGCTGGATCGCTCGCTGGTGCTCTACGCCGAGCACGAGTTCAACGCCAGCACGTTCGCCGCGCGCGTCATTGCGGGTACCGGCTCGGACATGTACTCGGCCATCACCGGTGCCATCGGCGCGCTGCGTGGCCCGAAGCATGGCGGCGCGAACGAAGTGGCGATGGAAATCATTGCGCGTTATCGCGATGCCGCCGAAGCGGAAGCCGACATCCGTGCGCGTGTCGAGCGCAAGGAAATCATCATCGGCTTCGGTCATCCGGTCTACACGGTGTCCGATCCGCGCAACGAGATCATCAAGGAGATCTCGCGCAAGCTCTGCACCGACGGCGGCAATCCGCGGCTGTTCGAAGTGTCGGAGCGGATCGAGAAGCTGATGTGGGAACTGAAGAAGATGTTCCCGAACCTCGATTGGTACTCGGCGTCGGCGTATCACATGATGGGCGTGCCGACGGCGATGTTCACGCCGCTGTTCGTCATCGCGCGCACGTCCGGTTGGAGCGCGCATGTGATCGAGCAGCGTCAGGACGGCAAGATCATCCGTCCCAGCGCGAACTACACCGGCCCGGAAGACCAGACGTACACGCCGATCGAAAAGCGCTGATCTGTCCGATTAGGGGCTGCTATAGCGGTGAGGGGAACCACGCCTGTGGGAGCCGCTATAGCGGTGAGGGCACCACGCCTGTGGGAGCCGCTATAGCGGCGAGAAGCCGACGGAGCGGTGAAGCCGTGACGCAAGTTTCCTCGCCGCTATAGCGGCTCCCACAGTGCTCCCACATTGCCGATCCTTAGCCTTCTTGCCGCCGCGCTGATGAATCGGGTGGGAGCCAGCCTGCTGGCGATGGGTGTTCCGCGAGCACCCATCGCCAGCAGGCTGGCTCCCACCAAGCGGGCTCCCACCAAGCGGGCTCCCACCAAGCGGGCTCCCACCAAGCGGGCTCCCACCAAGCGGGCTCCCACCAAGCGGGCTCCCACTCGGGACGGTGGTCAGAGGGTCGCGGCCAGGCGCGTCGCCTGATCGATCGCGCGCTTCGCGTCCAGTTCTGCGGCCACGTCGGCGCCGCCGATGAGGCGCACATCCATGCCGCGCGCCTGCAGGGTGTCGTGCAGGGCGCGGTTGGGCTCCTGACCCGCGCAGACGATCACGTTGTCCACCGGGAGCACTTGCGGCTTGCCCTCGACGACCACGTGCAGCCCTTCGTCGTCGATGCGCTCATAGGTCACGCCACCGACCATCTGTACGCGCTTGTTCTTCAGCGTGGCGCGATGCACCCAGCCGGACGTCTTGTTCAACCGCGCTCCCGGTCGCCCCTCGGTCCGTTGCAACAGCCAGACCTGGCGCGTCGGCTTCTCGGGATGGGCCGGCATCAGTCCACCGGGTTTCGTCATCGCCATGTCCACGCCCCACTCGCGTGTCCAGCGCGCAACATCGGTGGTGGGCGAGGGCACCGCTTCGGTGAGGAACTCGGCGACGTCGAAGCCGATGCCGCCCGCGCCGATGATGGCGACCTTTTCGCCGACCGGCGCGTCGCCTTGCAGTACGTCGAGATAGCTGAGCACCTTCGGATGATCGGCGCCCGGGATCGCGAGCGGGCGCGGCAGCACGCCCGTGGCAAGAATGACGGTATCGAAGCCGCCTTCCGCGAGCGTGTCCGCCGAGGCTTCGGTACCGAGCCGACGCTCGACGCCCGTGGCATCCAGGCGGTGATCGAAGTAGCGCAGCGTCTCGTGGAATTCTTCCTTGCCCGGAATGCGCTTGGCCATGTTGAACTGGCCGCCGATACGGGAGGCGCGGTCAAAGAGCGTGACCGCATGGCCGCGCTCGGCCAGCGTCGTCGCTGCAGCCAGCCCCGCCGGACCGGCGCCGACCACGGCAACGCGCCGTGATGTCGCTGCCGGCGCGATCGTCAGCTCGGTTTCGTGGCAGGCACGAGGATTCACGAGGCACGACGCACGCCGGTTCATGAACACATGATCGAGACACGCCTGGTTGCAGGCGATGCAGGTGTTGATCGCCTCCGGCGTCGCTGCGCGTGCCTTGTTCACCCACTCCGGATCGGCCAGAAGCGGACGCGCCATCGAGACCATGTCCGCGTCGCCCTGGGCCAACACGCGTTCGGCGACATCGGGCATGTTGATGCGATTGGTGGTTACCAGCGGGATCGACACCTCGCCCTTCATCCGCCGTGTGACCCAGGTGAACGCCGCACGCGGCACGCTGGTGACGATGGTGGGCACACGCGCTTCGTGCCAACCGATGCCGGTATTGATGATCGTTGCCCCTGCCGCCTCGATGGCCTTGCCGAGCGTGACGATGTCGGTCCACGACTGCGCCTCGTCCACGAGGTCGAGCATCGAGAGCCGGTAGATGATGATGAAGTCCTTGCCGACGGCCTCGCGCATGCGCCGCACGATCTCGATGGGAAAGCGCATGCGGTTCTCCGCCGATCCGCCCCAGCGGTCGGTGCGGCGGTTGGTGCGGGCCGTGAGGAACTGGTTGATCAGATAGCCTTCCGAACCCATGACCTCGACGCCGTCGTAGCCGGCATCGCGTGCGCGCCTGGCGCTGTCGACGAAGGCATCGATGGTGCGTTCCACGCCGCGCGCGGACAGCGCCCGCGGCGTGAAGGGCGTGATCGGTGACTTCACCGCCGAGGGTGCGACCGACAGCGGGTGATAGCCATAGCGGCCGGCATGCAGGATCTGCATGCAGATCTTGCCGCCCTCGGCGTGCACTGCGCGGGTGACCGTGCGGTGGCGGGGTATGTGCCAGGGCATCGACATCCGGCCGGACATCGGTTTCAGCCAGCCGCGGATATTGGGCGCCACGCCGCCGGTGACGATCAGGCCGACACCGCCACGCGCGCGCTCGGCGTAGAAGGCGGCGAGCTTGTCGAAGTCGGCGGCCTTGTCTTCGAGGCCGACGTGCATCGAGCCCATCAGCACGCGATTGCGCAGGGTGGTGAAGCCCAGGTCGAGCGGGGCGAGCAGGTGCGGGTAGGGCACGGAGGCCTCCGGTTCAAACGACCGTTCGAATGATCGTCGCAAGCGGCGCGCACGGCAAGGGGCGCCGCCGCCCCCCGACCCCTGCCGGACCTCGCACCTGCCCTCCTGCGACCTATGCGAAGCGCCGCACCCGCGTTACGGCGTGTATCGGTGCCGTTACAGCGCGGAAGCGGCCCACACCGCGTTGGTTCGCGTAAACCCGCAGTATTTCGCCGCTCGCCGCAAGTCACGGGCAAGGCACGCAATTTGCTCTCCCGATGGAACCCGGTGGGTTTGGCAGGACGCGCCGGTCATCAAGAAAAAACAGGGGTTCCGCGTCGCATTCACAGGAGAATCTCCCATGCGCAAGACTCTTATCGCCACGGCGATCTGCCTCGGTATTGGATTGGCCCTTCCGGCCATGGCTGACGACACCCAGACCGGTGGTTCGGGCCCGAGCGCCCAGCGCCGTTCGATGGCCATCCAGTATTCCGACAGCTCGACCTACACCGACAGCTCGACCCACACCAACACCAACACGACCTCGGGATCGTTCAACACGACCAACGCCGTCTCGTACACGACGCTCAACGGAAGCGTCAGCAACGTGGGCGTGAGCGGCATCGGCAACGTCGCACGCAACCTCGGCAATGCCAACGGCGGACGCGGAGGATCGGGCGGCGATGGCTACGGCGCCACCGGATACGGCGGCGATGGTGGAAGTGGCGGCGACGGCGGTAACGCACGGGCGCGTGGCGCGGTCGGTGGCGACGGATCGTCGTCCAGCGGCGACGCGGGCGCGATGACCGCCGCCATGGGCGGTCGCGCTTCCGGCAACGGCGGGGATGCCAGCGGCGACGGCGGCAACGCTCGCTCGCGCGGCGCAGGCGGCGGCGCCCCGACGGGCGGCTCGACGGCGAGCACCGGCGGTGCCAGTGCCAGCACGGGCGGCGCGGGCACCTCGGGCGACGGCACCAGCACGGCCACCGGTGGTACCGGAACGGGCGGCGCGGGCGGTGAAGCCATGGCGGCCGGAGGTGCCGGTGGCGCCGGTGGCGCGGGTGCGTCCGGAACGGGCGGCTCGGGTTCGGGCGCGGATGGCGGTGCCGGTGGTGCGGGCGGTACGGCGTATGCCGATGCCGGCAGCTTCAACATGGCCAACAACATGGGCAGCGCGGGTGCCGCAGCGGCCGGTATCTCCAACTTCGCGCAGAACAGCGGCGCGGCGTCGTTGATCCAGCAGGGCGTGAACGTCCAGGCCAACCTGAGCGTGGGTTCGGCTCCGTAAAGGCAGTCACGGCAAGGAGACCACGGAGCGCGAGTGCTCCGTGGTCGTCCCGACGCAGGGCTGAACACCTTGAGGAGAACCCCATGCGGCAGATTCGTGCACATCGAATGCAGGTGGCCGTCGCGCTGCTCGCGATTGTCGGCAGCGTCGGCGTGGCCTGTGCCACGCCAGACGGAAACGAACCACCCCCGCCGTCCTTCGGCCAGGCCACGAGCAGTGAGCGGCTGGAAGGCATGACCGGTGGCACCAACACCACCAACAACATCAATCAGCAGACGCTCAACGGCACCATGAGCAACACCGAGGCCAGCGACACCGTCAGCGGCGGCAACGTCGTCTCGGGCACGGCATTCGGCAACGCCGCCGGACTGCCCACGGTGATCCAGAACTCCGGCAACAACGTACTGATCCAGAACTCGACCATCGTCACCGTGCGGATGAACCCGTGAAGGTCGCCTGCGCCCTCGCTCTCGCCTCGCTGCTGGCAACGCCTGCCGCTTCGGCGATGAAGGCGGAGGTGCAGACGAGTCCGGGTACGTCCTATCCGGTGCGGATGACTAGCCTGAAGGAAGCACGCTTCCGCAACACCATCCGGCAGAAGTACGACTTCAGTTGCGGCTCCGCGGCCGTGGCGACGCTGCTCACCTACCAGTACGGTTATCCGGTGGACGAGCAGTCCGCCTTCGACGTCATGTTCTCGCATGGCGACCAGGCGAAGATCGGCAAGGAAGGTTTCTCGCTGCTCGACATCAAGCGCTTCCTCGCCGCGCAGGGCTTCGACGCTGACGGTTTCGAGGTGCCGCTGGAACGACTCGACGACGAAGGCATTCCCGCCATCGTGCTGATCAACGAGCGCGGGTATCACCACTTCGTGGTGGTGAAGGGTTACAAGAACGGCCGCGTGCTGGTGGGCGATCCCGCCCGTGGAACGCGTTCCATGTCGAAGCGACGCTTCGACGACATGTGGACCAATCACGTCGTGTTCGTCATTCACAACCGGCGCGATCGCGCCATCTTCAACAGTCCTCGCGATTGGGCCGTGGCTCCCGCGGCGCCCATCGGGGAAGGCATCGAGCGGAACGGACTTGCGCCGATCGTCATGCCCAAGCGCGGACCGGGGGATATATGAAAACCCGAATCCTCATGATCGCCGCCCTGAGCGGATGTCCATGCGCTGCGGCGACGGCGGCGGACTTTCCCGCCGAACGCGCGATCGCCGATGTGCAGTTGGACCGCATTCGTGGCGGCTTCGACTTTGGCGACAACCTGCGCGCTTCGTTCGCCCTGCAGCGCACCGTGTTGATCAACGGCATGGAGACGATGCGCACCACGATCAACGTCCCCGATATCGCCAACATCACACGCGAACAGGCGACCGCCTTGCAGGACGCATTGCGCACCACCGTCGTCACCAACGGAGCAGGCCTCGTGGCCGGTGCCGTTCCGGTCACTTCGGGTAGCGCACCGCTGCCGACCGACGCGCCGAACACGGCGCCAGCGGTCACAGCGCAGGCGCCCACGTTCACCGCCACGCTGCCCGCGTCGACATCGCCGGGGCTCATCGTGCAGAACTCGCTCGACAATCAGGCCATCTCGGCCACTACCACCATCGACACCTCGGTCAACACGGCGCACATGCTGGAAAGCATGCGTGTCGCCGAGTCGGTGCATGACGCGGTGATCCAGTTCAGGGGGAACTAACGCATGGTTCGCAATGGCAGGGTGATCCAGGCAAGCACATGTGCTGGCGCATTGGCGCTGGTCGCGCTTCCCTTATGGTCCGGCGCATGTCTCGCGCAGTCGGCGGCCGCCACCGATCCCGTACTGCGCGAGAAGATCGATGCGCAGGGCCGCCGTATCGACGAGATGCGCAGCCGCATGGCCGAGCAGTTGGCCGAGCTGGAACAGATGAAGCGCGAGCTCGCCGTGCAGGAGCGGCAATACAACGATCTACGTCAAGCGATCGGGCTCGGCGCGCTGGAGCAGGCGCGCGGTGGCTCGGCAGCACTCGCCGATCCGCGTGCGCAGGCGGACCCGGCACAGGAAACGCCATCGGCGCCGCCACCGGGTGCGCCATCGCCTGGGGTGACTGCACCCGTGGTCGCTACCCAGCCCGTGGGTCGTCGGCCCGAACAGGACGAGCGTCCGCCGGAAGTCGCACCCATCTTCGACCAGCCCGGCGTCCTCACGCCGCGCGGCCGCCTCATCGTCGAACCGTCGTACCAGTACGGCTATTCCTCCAGCGATCGCGTTGCCCTTGTGGGCTACACGGTGATTCCCGCGATCCTCATCGGTCTGGTGGATGTCCGCCAGGTGAAGACCACCACGCAGACGGGCGCGGTGGCGTTCCGTTATGGATTGACCAATCGCATGGAAGTGGAGGTGCGCATTCCGTACGTGGATACGCATACCGACACGATCAGCCGCGAGATCTTCACGGGCACCGCGCAGGATCGGTTGTTCACGACGAGTGGCAAGGGTCTCGGCGATATCGAGGCGACCTTGCGCTACCAGATCAACGACGGCGGCGCGGACAAGCCGTATTACATCGGCTGGTTTCGTGCCAAGTCGCGCACCGGTCGCGATCCCTTCGAAGTCACCAGCGACTGCGTGACGCGTTGCGTCGAGAACCTCACCGGCACGGGTCTGCCGTTGCGCAACCCGACCGGCTCCGGCTTCTACTCCGCGCAACTCGGCGTGACCTGGTTGTATCCGTCCGACCCCGTCGTGTTCTTCGGCAACCTCAGCTATCTGCACAACTTCGAACGCAAGAACGTCAGCCGTAACGTGCTTGCTTCGGGAAAACAGTTCCTCGGCGACATCAAGGCCGGCGACATCGCGGACATCAGCATCGGCATGGGCTTGTCACTCAACGAGAAGGCATCGATCAGCATCGGTTACGACCAGGCCTTCGTTGCTCGCATGACGCAGAACGGCCATCCCTTGGCTGCGTCGGCGCGATCCACACTGGGATCGCTGCTGATCGGTGGTTCGTATCGCTTCAACGACAAGGAAACGTTGAACGTCACGCTAGGCGTCGGCATCACGCGCGATACGCCCGATACGACGGTCACCGTGCGGCTGCCCATCACGCTCTGACGCGCTCTGCGCGCTATTTCACGAACGCTTCACCGTATGCCGGCGCTTTCGTTTGAAACGCGCGCGGGTTCCCGTGCACGTAACAAACACGTAAGGGCTCGTTAAGATTTCGCTCGGGGGTACAACACAAATACTTTGCAGGGAGTTTTATCAATGCGCACTCGTCCACATCGTCACGCCAAGGTCGCCACGGGCTTGGCCATTGCTTCTCTTGCCGTCTTTGGTGCCACTGCGCATGCGCAGGACAGCAGCAACAAGAAGTCCCAGTCGCCGGCGCTGGATAACATCAGCCTGTGGGTGGGTGGTTACTACACCAACAACGACACGACGATCGGCGCGAAGACCGGTGTCCTCAACACCAGCGGCGACGTCAATCTCGAAGACGATCTCGACTTCAAGAAGCACAAGACGGTGCCGCGCGTGCGCCTCGACTTCCTGATCGGCGAGCACCAGGGCTTCACCTTCGATTACTACCAGGTCGATCGCTCGCATTCGAAGTCGCTGTCCGATCAGATCAACTTCCTCGGCAACCCGATTCAGGCCGACGCGTACGTCAAGGGTGACCTGAAGTTCACCTTCGGCAGCGCGGCGTACAAGTGGTGGTTCGGTACGGGCAACGATGTGTTCGGCGTCGGCCTGGGTGCCGCTTACTACAAGGTCGAAGCCAGCATCTACGGCACGGCCTCGGCAGCAGGACAGACCGTCTCCGACGGCGCGTCGACCAACACCAACGCCTGGGCGCCGAACCTGCAGTTGGGCTGGCGCCATGCGTTCAACGACCAGTGGCGCATGTACGTCAATGCCTCGGGCGTGAAGAAGAATGGCGGCTCGCTCAACGGCCATATCTGGGACGCTGCCGTCGGCGTCGAGTGGTTCCCGTGGCAGAACGTGGGCTTTGGCGCCGAATACGCCTACACCCGCATCAAGCTCAATCAGGACAAGAGCCGCTACGACCTCAACCTCGACATGAAGCTCCACGGTCCCGCGGCCTACGTGCGCTTCCGTTTCTGATTCCCGCTGTTCGGGGGAAGTCCAGGAGGGCCGCCGCGAGGCGGCCCTTTTCTTTGAGGGGGGAGTTCCGGCGTCTCACCACGGCGTTGTCTGCGTCGGCGACCGTTGGCTTAGACGCCAAACGCGGGGGATGAGCCGAGTGAGGCCCTCGCCATCAAGCCTGTGCCGACCGACGGCGCGCTCGACGCGCCCACAGCCAGCCGCCGCCGCAGATGCCCAGCACCAGCAGCACGTCCAGCGCCCACGGCGCCCACGGGCGCGCTTCGAACCACGGCGCCACCAGGTGATCGTGAGCGATCATGCGCGCGGCGGTCCAGGCGATCGCGCCGGCACCGATGTAGATGACGATCGGGAAGCGCTCGATGAGCTTCAGGATCAGGGTCGAGCCCCAGACGACCAGCGGCACGCTGATCGCCAGGCCGAGTATTACCAGACCCATGTGGCCCTTCGCCGCACCGGCAATGGCCAGCACGTTGTCCAGGCCCATCAGTGCATCCGCCACGATGATCGTGCGGATGGCCACCCAGAAGTTCGACGCGGGTGCGATGTTGGGATCGTGCTCCTCGTGCTTTAGCAGCTTCCAGGCGATGGGCAGCAACAGCAGGCCGCCCGCGAGCATCAGGCCGGGTAGCTTCAGCAACCAGATCACGGCGAAGGTGAGCACGACGCGTAGCGCGATCGCACCGAACGTTCCCCAGAACACGGCCTTCTTCTGGAGATTCTTCGGCAGGTTGCGCGCGGCGAGCGCGATGACGATGGCGTTGTCGCCCGCCAGGACCAGGTCGAGGAGGACGATGGCGGCGAGGCCGGAAAAGAACTCGGGAGTGAGGAAATCCATGCGGTGAGACCCTTCGCGCGCTGTGTGGACCAATGCGGCGGCGACGGGTACGCGCGCCCGTCGTCACCGCAAAAGTCTCGTTCCCGGCGCAAAGCCACCGCGACGACCGGGATGCGTGGGGCATCCGTACTGACGATCGTGGCGCACGGGGCCAAGGAACGGCCCCGCGGAACTACTCCCCTTCGGGTGGTAGAGCCCGCATTGTCCCCATTGAGCTGCGCCGCGGCAAGACACCAGAGGGGGGCGCCCGGTTAAAATCGTCGGCTTTCCCAACCCCCTCGCGAGTGAAGTCCATGAGCGCACACGACATCCGTTCCGCCACGCGTCCCGACCCGGACCAGCCGCTGGTGGACATCGCCAACTACGTGGCCGACTACAAGATCGACTCGCAGGAGGCCTACGACACCGCGCGCTACATGCTGCTGGACTCGCTGGCCTGTTCGGCCCTGGCCATGAAGTTTCCGGACTGCGTGAAGCATCTGGGCCCCGTGGTGCCGGGCGCCGTGCTGCCGGGCGGCGTCCGCGTGCCGTTCACCTCGCACGAGCTGGACCCGGTCCAGGCCGCCTTCGCCATCGGTACCCAGATCCGCTACCTCGACTTCAACGACACCTGGCTCGCTGCGGAGTGGGGTCACCCGTCGGACAACCTGGGCGCCATTCTTTCGGTGGCCGACTACCTCTCGCGCAAGGCGGCGAAGGAGGGCGGTGCGCCGCTCACCGTGCGCGACGTGCTTGGCTACGCCATCAAGGCCCACGAGATCCAGGGCTGCTACGCCCTCAAGAACAGCTTCAACCGGGTCGGCCAGGACCACGTGATTCTCGTTCGCCTGGCGTCCACGGCGGTGACCACGGCGATGCTGGGGGGCGGCAAGGACCAGATCACGACCGCGGTCTCGCATAGCTGGATCGACAACGGCGCCCTGCGCACGTACCGCCACGCTCCGAACACCGGTCCGCGCAAGAGCTGGGCGGCCGGCGACGCCTGCCGTCGTGCCGTCACCCACGCCATCAACGCCGTGTACCGCGACGTGGTGGGTTACCCGTCGGCTCTGTCGGCGAAGACCTGGGGCTATTACGACGTCGCCTTCAAGGGCAACGCCTTCGAATTCGAGCGTCCGTTCGGCAGCTACGTGATGGAGAACGTGCTGTTCAAGATCAGCTTCCCGGCCGAATTCCATGCGCAGACGGCAGTGGAATGCGCCATGCAGCTGCACCCCCAGGTCGGCTCGCGCATCGACCAGATCGACAAGGTCGTCATCGAAACCCAGGAGGCCGGCGTCCGCATCATCGACAAGACCGGCCCGCTGGCGAACTACGCCGACCGCGACCACTGCATCCAGTACATGGTCGCCGTACCGCTTATTTTCGGGCGTCTGACGGCCGACGATTACAACGACTCCGTGGCTGCCGATCCGCGCATCGACGCATTGCGCGAGAAAATGACCGTGGTCGAGAACAAGCAATTCACCAAGGATTACTTCGATCCCGAAAAGCGCTACATCGGCAATTCGGTGCAGGTCTTCTTCAAGGACGGCACATCGACCGAAAAGGTCTCGATCGATTTCCCGATCGGGCACCGCAAGCGCCGGGCGGAAGGCATCCCCGTGCTGCTCAAGAAGTTCGAGGCTGCGCTGCGTGCGGAGATGCCCGCCGACCGCGTGGAAAAGGTCCTCGCGATCACCGCTTCGCCTGAAAAACTGGACGCCATGCCCGTTCACGAGTTCATGACGCTCTTCACGGCTTGATAATGGCCGTGACTCAAGTATGAACGGCGGTATTTAGCATGTGCTCAAATGTTTGATTTTTGCTAAACTGCCGCCGCCCGTTGAAGGGGTATCAAAGCGAGGGACGGCTGAAGTCCCCGGATTCGATAAGAGTTCTACGCGCGATTTCCGTCTGGGGTGGAGCGCGGTCGCGAATACCAATAATGAGGAGACACCGATGAAACGTAAGGGCTTGTTTTTGCTGATCGGCTTGGCCCTGGGCGGCGTGGGTGCCGTTCACGCGCAGGAATCCGCTGACACCGCGGGTAACGGCTATGACGGCCGCTGGTACATCGCCCCGACGGTTGGCGGTTACTACAACGACACCGACCGCAACACCAACAGCCGCCAGGTCTATTACGGCCTCGGCTTCGGTAAGTTCATCTCCAACAACGCGTCGATCGACATCTTTGCCGATCGCACCAAGCGTGATAACGACGGCGTTGGCCACTGGTCGAACAACAGCTACGGCGTTGCCGCTCGCTTCTACGCTGGTGCGTGGGACAGCTGGCGTCCGTACCTGCTCGCCGGTGTGATGGGCTCGTACCACCACAACCCGTCGGACAACGGCTGGTCCCCGGCCGCCGAGCTCGGCGTCGGCGTGTCCAAGACCATCACGGACAGCTCGGACTTCCGCGTTGAAGCCGGCTACCGCTACGACTGGGACGACAAGACCAACGACCGTGAGAACGGCTACGGCGACTGGTTCCTTGGCTTCTCGATCGTCTCGCGCTTCGGCGAGCCGCCGGCTGCTCCGGCTCCGGCCGCTGCTCCGGCCCCGGCTGCTCCGGACTGCTCGACGCTCGACAGCGACGGCGACGGCGTGAACGATTGCGACGACAAGTGCCCGGCCACCCCGGCTGGCACGATCGTCGGCCCGGATGGTTGCCCGCAGAAGGTCGTCATCGACCTGCGCGGTGTCAACTTCAAGTTCGACCGTCCGAAGAAGGGCGAGACGAACATCGGTCCGACCCTGCAGGAGCCGACCAGCGAGTCGCTGGGCGTTCTCGACCAGGCTGTCGACACCCTGCAGCGTTACCCGCAGGTCAAGGTCACGGTTGCCGGTTACACGGATAGCGTCGGTAAGGACGCTTACAACCAGGGCCTGTCCGAGCGTCGCGCCAAGATCGTGTACGACTACCTGACCTCGCACGGCATCTCGGCTGACCGCCTGGAAGGCCCGATCGGTCACGGCGAGAACAACCCGATCGACACGAACGACACGGCCGAAGGCCGCGCTCGTAACCGTCGCACGGAACTGCAGGTTCAGCAGTAATCCAAGCAAGATCGGTAGCAACACAAAGGAGCCCGGCGAAAGCCGGGCTCTTTTTTTGCTAATGCGCGAAGAACTTTTTTGTCGACCGGAGCCGCCGCGCTGTTACCCTTCGGACGCATAGCCGTACGGACGTCCACAGGGGAAATCATGAGAGCCGCGTCAGTCCTTTTACTGATGGTCTCGCTTGTCTGCGCTGGATGCGTCACGCAGCAGGCGACGCCCGCACCGGTACTTACGGGGGACACCGCGCATCCCGCGGCGGCGTCAGGTTGGCTGCGCACCGAGCTGTATTTCGGGCTTGGCGGGGTAGACGGAAAGGGTGGGGTCGACGAGGCCCGCTGGCGTGCATTTCTCGATCAGGAGGTCACACCGCGCTTTCCCGCCGGGCTGACGGTCCTCGACGCCTATGGTCAATGGCAGGGTAATGGGCAACCCGTGCCTGAGCGGCTTCGGTCGAAGCTCGTCGTGCTGTTGCATCCGGACACGCCCGCCCAGCGACAGGCGATAGACGCCATCCGCGCGGCGTGGAAGGCGAAGACGGGCGATCAGTCCGTGCTGCGGGTGAGCCAGCCGGCCGAGGTGTCGTTCTGATGGCCGCCGACACTGCTCCGCGTCGACGTTTCGGCGGTGGCGATCTCAACGGGCTGCTTGGCCTGGTTGTGGACAACCTCTCTCTGCTGGCCTTCATGGCCACCGCCCTTGTGGGCATCTTCGGCATGCCGGCGGATATCGTTTTCCGGCGCATGTTTCCCGGCACGGCGCTCGGCGTGCTGCTCGGCAATCTGGCCTACACGTGGATGGCCCGCCGTCTTGCGTCGCGCACGGGGCGAGAAGACGTCACCGCCATGCCACTCGGTATCGATGCGCCAACGAGTATCGGCATGGCGCTGCTGGTGCTCGGGCCGGCATTCGTCGGTTATCGCCAAGCAGGGCTCGACGACCTCGCGGCCGGCGAAGCCACCTGGCGGCTCGGCATGGCATCGCTGGTGGTGATGGGCCTGCTGAAATTCGTGCTCTCGTTCTTCGGCGCCTGGGTACAGCGCTCCGTGCCGCGGGCGGGCTTGCTGGGTTCCATCGCCGGCATCGCGCTCGTGCTCATGGGATTTCTGCCCTTGGTCGAAATCATGCGTGTGCCGGTCGTCGGCTTCGCCGGGCTCGGCGTCGTGCTGTACGGTCTGGTCGCAAAGCGTCGCTTGCCGTTCGGCATGCCCGGCGTGCTGGGTGCGTTTCTGGTGGGCGTCGCGTTGTACTACGGACTTGGCCCCCTAGGCCTTCTTGGTACGGGATACCACGCACCTGCGGCATGGCAATGGCGGCTCGGCTTCCCCTGGCCTACGCTCGGCTTCGTGCAGGGCCTGCCGGCGACGGTGCCGTATCTGCCATTGATTCTCCCGTTCGGCCTGTTGATGGTCGTTGGCGGTATCAACGTCACGGAAAGCGCTCGCGCCGCTGGCGACGACTACCGCACGCGCGACATCCTTTTGGTCGAGGCCTTGGCGACGCTGGTCGCGGGTATCTGCGGCGGCGTGGCACAGACTACGCCGTACATCGGCCAGCCCGCCTATAAGGCCATGGGCGCGCGCACCGGCTACACCCTAGCGACGGGGCTCGTCATCGGCCTTGGCGGGGTGCTGGGCTATCTGTCGAACCTCGTGGAATTGCTGCCGGTGGCCGTGCTGGCACCTATCCTGGTCTTCGTTTCCATCGGCATCACCACGCAGGCATTCGAGGCAACACCGCTGCGTTATTCGGGCGCCGTCGTCTTCAGCTTCTTTCCTGCCATCGCGCGCATGCTGGCGATCAAACTGGGTGACCCGTCCATCGTCGATCCGGCCCACTTCGCCGCCCTGTATGCCGATACCAGCCACGGCATCGCACCGCTGGCCGTCATCGTGATCCTCGGCAACGGCTTCATCATCACCTCGATGGTCTGGGCCAGCTTCGTGGTGGCGATGATCGACGGTCACGTGCGCAAGGCGGCAGGTATCGTCGCTCTCGGCGCCGTGCTCACGGCCTTCGGCCTTATCCATTCCGTGGAGCCGATCGGTTCGGTGTATCTGCCGTGGCAGCTCGCGCCAGCAGCGCAGGCGCTGGTGTGGCCGTTCGTCGCCGCCTATGGGGCGCTGGCGGTTGTGCTGTTGCTGCTTTCCCTGTCTCGCTCCCGCACGGCTTGAATTGCCCACGCGGGGCAGCCACCCTTGGGGCTTGAGCCCCAAGGAATCCCCATGTCTCTTTCCGACCTTACCTCGCTGCCTGGCGTGACTGCCACGCCGGATGCCGTGACCCACGGCTTCGTTTTCAACCACACGATGATCCGCGTGCGCGACCTGGAGCGCTCGCTGGATTTCTACACGCGTGTGCTCGGGTTCACCCCGGTGTATCGGCATGTCTTCGACGAAGCCGCCTTTACCATCGTGTATCTGGTGCTTCTGGGCGACCGCACACAGATTCCCGATGACGACGAAGCACGTCGCGAGTGGGTGCTGCGTCAGCCGGGCGTGCTCGAACTCACGCATAACCACGGCACCGAGAACGATCCGGACTTCGCGTACCACAACGGCAACAGCGAACCGCGCGGCTTCGGCCACCTTTGCGTGAGCGTGCCCGACGTGCAGGAGGCATGCGCCCGTTTCGAAGCCCTCGGCGTCACCTTCCAGAAGCGTCTCAGCGACGGTCGCATGCGCCACATCGCCTTCATCCGCGATCCGGACGAGTACTGGATCGAGATCCTCCAGCCCACGCCGCTGGCTGGGTGACCTTACGCCGATGCCGACGAATCTGCCCCCGGTCACTCGTAACCTGCTCATCGCCAACGTGCTGGTGTTCGCGCTGCAGTTCCTCCTTCGCGATCAGGACACGTTGGCGCTCACGCGCTGGTTTGCGCTGTGGCCCTATGGTCATGACATGGCGGTGGATCTCGGTGGCGGTGACATTGCCGGCATCGGCTTTCGGCCATGGCAACTCGTCACCTACGGTTTCATGCACGGCAGCGTGATGCACATCGTGCTGAACATGTATGCGTTGTACATGTTCGGCGGTTTGATCGAGCGTGTGATGGGCACGCGGCGCTTCGTCATCTACTACTTCGTCTGCCTCGTCGCGGCAGCCGTGGCGCAACTGGCGGTGGTCTACCTGTTCGAGCCCGAGCGCATGTATCCGACCGTGGGTGCGTCGGGTGCCGTGTTCGGTCTGCTCGGTGCGTTCGCGATGTTGTTCCCTCGCGAGAAGCTGATGCTCATCCCGATTCCGATCGGCATCCCGGCATGGCTGTTCGTCACCCTTTACGGCGCGGCGGAACTGATCTTCGGCGTGACGGGTACGCTCTCCGGCGTGGCGCATTTCGCCCACCTGGGCGGTCTCGTCGCGGGGCTGGCGTTGCTGCTGGCGTGGGGCGTCAGGTCGCCGCCACGCCAATGGTCCTAGCGCCGGGCGACCGGCGCTGGAACGTTCCTCCGCTCAACGCAGCGCGAGGAAGTCCGGGCTGACCACGAAGCGCACCGCGTCCAGGCGCAGACGCGCATCGGGAATGGCAGCAAGCAGGGCATCGCGTTCGGCGGCGACGGCGTCGAGTTCGTCGTCGCTGATCGACGGATTGACTGCATGCAACGCGACCAGGCGGGCATGTTCCGCGTCGAGTTCACGCCGTGCCGTTTCGGTCGCTTCGGCCTTGAGCCCTTCCGCACGCGCCTCCGCCAGATCCTGGGCACGTTCCAGCATCGGCGGTACGAGCTTGGAAAGGAACTTTCGATAGCGTGGCACTTCGATGTTGCGGTCCGCAGCACGGCGGAGCGCGACGTCACTCGGACGGAACGACGCGCGCTCGCTCAGCTTGGTATCCACGGTGAGCATGAGTGGCGTTGCGGGCAGGAACCGTCCCGCGTCCAGTGTGCGATCGGCCACCACTTCCAGCACGAACACGGTCTGCAGCAGGGCGGTACGGACGGGCAGGGCGTCGTCGACGAGGAAGGCGGCATTGCCGTCTTCGCCCGACACCAGCAGATCGACCGCGGCCGCGACCATCGGGTGATCGAGTCGAAGCAGGGGAAGGTCTTCGCGGGCCAGCGCGATATCGCGCGAGAACGTAACCGACAGCGGACCCTCGGCGAACCCAGGCAGGCCATCGGTCGAGAGATATTGCGGATCGAGCAATACGATGCCGCGTGCCAGTTCCTCGGCATGCACGCCATAGGTTTCGAACAGGCGCTGGATGAAGGCGTCGCGCGTCGCATCTTCGTCTTCTGCGGCAAAGCTGCCGGCGAGATCGCCCGCATGGGGGTCGCGACTCGCGGCCAGTTCGAGCAGATGATCGCGGCCCGCGTGGATCAGCGCAGAGAGTTCCTCGTGCGCACCGCGCGTCTCGGCGATGAGCGCATCCAGCTCCTGGTCGCGCTCATCGTCTTCGCGTGCGTGCTCGTCGGCAAGGCTCGCCAGCAGGCTGCCGAAGCGGCGAAGCAGTTCGCGGCCATCGGCGGGGCTGGCGCGGAACGCGTCCAGGCCCTCGTCGTACCAGCGGGCGAGCACGTGCTGTGCGCTCTGCGCCACAACCGGCACGTGAATCACGATGTCCTGCTTCTGGCCGATGCGATCGAGACGGCCGATACGCTGTTCCAGTAGATCCGGGTCGAGCGGGAGATCCCACATCACCAGGCGATGGGCGAACTGGAAATTGCGTCCTTCGGAGCCGATCTCCGAGCACAGCAGCAAGCGCGCGCCGTCGGGCTGGGCGAAGAACGCGGCATTGCGATCGCGTTGGACGATGCCCAGCCCCTCGTGGAAGCGTGCCACGCCGACACCGCTCTTCGTACGCAGCGCATCCTCGATCGCCATGACCTTCGCCTGGCTGCGGCAGATCAGCAGGAACTTCTCCGCAGGGTGTGCGTCGAGCAGGGCAATCAATGCAGCGAGACGAGGATCGTTCGTGTAGTCGTACTCGAGCGGCGCAGGTGGTTGCTGGATGTCCGAACGGAATTCCGCCAACAGGGTTTCGCGTCGGCCCGGATCGAGCGTGTTCGGATCGATGGCGATGAAATCGGGCGTGCGCCGCGGGAAACCGCCGATACCGGCGCGGCGGTTGCGGAACATGGCGCGTCCGGTGCCGTGGCGATCGATCAGCGCTGCAAGCAGTTCGGCGCTGGCATCGTCGCGGGACAGCAGGCCAGCGAGTTCGCGGTCCCCCTGAAAGCGCTGGCGAAGCAGGGCGCGCTGTGCGTCATCGAGCGCCGCGCCGTCGGCGAGCGTGCTCGCCACTTCCGACAAGGCCGCATAGCCCTCCGCTTCGGCGAGGTACGCGTCGAGGTTGGCGTAGCGCTGGGGGTCCAGCAGGCGCAGGCGCGCAAAATGCCCCGCACGGCCGAGCTGTTCCGGCGTGGCGGTGAGCAGGATGAGGCCGGGCGTGGCCGACGCCAGTTCCTCGACCAACCGATAGCGCGGGCTCGCCGCTTCCGGGGTCCATTCGAGATGGTGCGCCTCGTCGACGACCACCAGGTCCCATCCGGCATCGACCAGTTGCCCCGCACGGCGCGGCGACGATTCGAGGAAGGCGAAGTCGGCGATGACCAACTGCTCGTCTTCGAACGGGTTGCGTCCATCGCTTTCTTGCTCGATGGCTTCGCAGCGCTCTTCGTCGAAGATGGAGAACGACAGGTTGAAGCGGCGCAGCAGTTCCACGAACCACTGGTAGACCAGGGTTTCCGGCAACAGCACCAGTACGCGGCCGGCGCGGCCGGTAGCGAGCTGGCGGGCGAGGATCATGCCGGCTTCGATCGTCTTGCCCAGGCCCACCTCGTCGGCGAGCAGCACACGCGGCGGGCGTCGCGCCGCCGCGATGCCGGCCACGCGGAGCTGGTGCGGCACGAGACCGATACGGGCGGATTCCAGGCCCCACGCCGCGGAGCGACGGGCATCGGCACGCCGACGCAAGGCCTCGAAGCGCAGGTCGAAGCGGTCGTTGGGATCGGTACGGCCGCCGATCAGGCGATCGTCAGCCTGGGACAGCGCCTGTTCGTCGTCCAGTTGGCCTTCTTCCAGCTCCCGGCCTTCGCCGCGATAGACCAGCAGGCCTTCGCGTTCCTCGATGCGTTCCACGAGAAAGGCGATGCCCTTGCCGGATACGCGCTGGCCGGCGCGGAATTCGGCGCGGATCAGTGGCGCGCTGTCGGCGGCATAGGGGCGGAGGACGCCGGATTTGGCGAACAGCACCTGCACGCTGCGCCCTTCGACGCGAAGAATGGTGCCGAGACCGAGTTCGGGCTCAGCGGTGGAGATCCAGCGTTGACCGGGTTGGAACATGCGTTGGGGAGCCGATACATCTTGGGGGCGCCAATTATCCGCTCCCGAGGGCTCCCGTGCCTACCGTCTACGTTTCCGCCCAGCGCCGCAGGAGGTTGTGGTAGACCCCAGTCAATTGCAGGATCGAGGCCTGATCGGCGCCGCTCGCGGAGAGTGCCTGGATGGCGCTATCCATTTCCAGAAGCAGGCGCCGCGCGCCGTCGTCGCGCACCATGCTCTGCACCCAGAAGAAGGACGCGACACGTGCCCCCCGTGTGACGGGGGCCACGCGGTGCAGGCTCGACGACGGATACACGATGGCATCGCCGGCGGGCAGCTTCACCTCGTGCTCGCCATAGGTATCGCACACGATCAGCTCGCCGCCGTCGTATTCCTCGGGCTCACTGAGGAAGACCGTGCAGGAAACGTCGCTGCGCACGTGCTCGCCGTCACGCCCGGTCGCCATGACCGCGCCGTCGACGTGGAAGCCGTATTCGCCACCGCCCTCGTAGCGATTGAAGCGCGGCGACAACGTACGCAGTGGCAGCACCGCAGCGTGGTAGAGCGGATGGCGGCCGAGCGCCGCCACCACCATATCGCCCAGCTCGCGTCGCAGCGGCAACGCATCGGGAAGCTGCAGGTTGCGTTTCACCTTCGCCCCCTGCGGACCGACGGTCTCCCTGCCGTCGGTCCATGCCACGCCATCCATGGCTTGGCGCATGCCGGCGACCTGGCTCTTGCTCAGGACTTCCGGGATGTGCATCAGCATGAGGAACTCCTTAGCGTTCGATCAGAAGCGGACGTTGGCGGTCAGCATCGCGGAGCGCGGTGTGCCCGGGGTGTAGCGGTAGCCGCTCTTGTTGATGGCTGCGACGTAGCGCTTGTCGAAGAGGTTATAGACGTTCAACTGGATGTCCAGGTGTCGATTGACCGGGTAGCTGGCCATCGCGTCGAACACCCAGTACGCCTTCGTGTAAGCGGGCGTGCCGACGGCGCCGTCGGTGCCGCGCTGCAGCTCACCGGAGTAACGCGCCCCGCCACCGACGGTAAGGTTGAACGGCAGGTGGTAGGTGGTCCATGCGGTGAAGGCACGCTTGGGCGTATAGGCCAGGTCGTCGGAACCGTTCTGGGTCACGTTGGTGCCTTTTTCCACGGTGGCATCCATCGTGGTGAAGCCCGCGCTTACCGCCCAGTCGTCCGTGATCTTGCCGAGCGCCGAAATCTCCACGCCCTGCACGCGCTTCTTGCCGATCTGGTAGTACAGCAGGTCGGTCGGATCCTGCACGAGTTCGTTGGTCACCGTCGTGCGATACAGCGCTGCGGTCAGCAGCAGCTTCTCGCCCAGCAGATCCCACTTCGTGCCGATCTCGGCGGTGCGCGCCTTTTGCGGGTCGAAGTTCGGGTTGTCGGCGCTGTTCGCGGACGACGACAGCGTGAGCGTGTTGCCGCCCGGCGGTTCCTGCGACTGTGCAAAGTTGACGTAGATGCTGCCGTTGGCCGCGGGCTTGTAGAGCACGCCCAGCTTGTAATTGACCAGGTTGTCGCTGATGGTGGTATCGACGCCGGGAACCGGCGTTCCGGTGGGCAGCCGGCCGCAGGCGGGAGCGCCGCGGGCGCCGCAGAGCACCAGGCTGTTGAAGTCGGTCTTGTAGTGATCGACGCGAACGCCTGCATTCACCTGCCAGTGTTCGCCGAACTTCACCGTGTCGAAGAAGTACGCCGCGGCGGTATTGGTCTTGCCTTCGCTGCGTGCGCCCGTCTCGCCGTAGTTCAAACCACCCACGTCCGAATACGGCCGGTAGAGGTTGGCCGCTGGCCAGTGGCTTCCGCCCAGCGCGCCCATGCCGATGGTCCGCGCCTGTTCCTGGGTGAGTTCGATGCCCGTGCTGATGTCCTGGGTGACTGCACCCGAACCGATGCTCGCCGTGAGGTTGGTCTGGTTCGTGGCGATCCGGTTGGACTGGTGCTTGAACGTCGGCAAGCTGCGCGCGATGGTCCAGGTGGACGGATCGGTCGGATTCGGCGTCAGCAGGTTGGCGGTCGAACCCATGAACGCGCTGAGCAGGTAATCCTGCGTGGTACGACCCCAGCGTGCGGTGTTGTGCAGCGCCACGTTCTCGTTGAAATCGTGCTCGACGATGACGGTGAACATGTCCTGGGTGACATGGTCGTGGTCCTGATTCGTGCCGTAGAAGTTGTCCGGGTCCACCTTGGGCGCGTTATTCAGGAAGGCTCGTGTATCGGGGCTGCTGTAGCCCGGCAGGCCGATCGTCGGTACGCCGCCGTCCGGCACGTTGTTTTGCTTGATGTGCAGGTAGTCGATGTATACGCGGGTGGGTGTGCCAAGGCCGAAGGCGAGCGACGGTGCGACGCCCCAGCGGTTGTTTTCCACCTGATCGCGGCCGTACACGCCGCTGTCCTGGCCCAGTACGTTCAAGCGGAACGCCGCATCGTTGCCCATCGACTGGTTCCAGTCGGCGGTGGCGCGGCGGCGCTGGCCGCTGCCGACCTGCACGGAGCCCGACATGCCATTGCCCAGCACCGGCTGCTTGGTGACGAGGTTCACGGCACCCGTGGGTGCGGTGCGGCCGTATTCGGTGCCGTCCGGACCCTTCGTGACTTCCACCTGCTCGATGTTGAAGATGTCGCGGGACACCGTGCCGAGATCGCGTGCACCGTCCACGAAGATGCTGCCCGAGGTATCGAAGCCGCGCATGTAGATCGAATCGCCCGTGTTGGTCGATCCGTTCTCGCCGACGTAGAAGGTACCGACGCCCGGGCTGTTGCGCAGCGCCTCGGTCAGCGTCGTGGCGCCCTGCTGCTGGATCAGCTCCTTGCCGATCACCTGGATCGTCTGCGTCGTGTCGAGCAGCGACTGGGTGAATTTGGGCGACGACACCTTGTCCACGCGATAGTCGCTGGAGCGATCGGCCTCCACCTGCATGCCGGGCAGCGCCTGCGCGTCATTGACCTTGGCTTGCTGAGGCGGCGCGAGATCGAGGGGAGCATCGGTCGCGGCGGCACCGTGTGCGAGAGTCAGGAGGACGGCGGCACCGACGGTGCGTGCGGCAGGAGCGGCATGCTTGCGGCTCTTGATGAAGGCCATGGGTTGTCCTTGAAGGCATGGATGGAAGAGGGCGGGAAAAAGGTGACGCCTGACATCCCGCATGGGCCACGCGCTGACACGCACCGATCCCCCTGCGAGGGCCGGCGACGCGCCTGATCCCCGACGGGCGGCATGATAAACAGAATGAGAACGATTCGCAATTATGCGATTGGCCGGACGGGAGGCCTTAGCCATGCTCAGCGGCCGCCGCCGCCCTGCAAGATGTACCTGTTAACTATTCGTCCAGGGAAGCGTGAAAGCCGCTTGCCGCTTAACCCAGCGCTGGGCCGCACAGGATGCACCGTGGCGGCACTCACAGAAGACGGGATCCTCATGACACTCGTAGCGGCATGGACAAGCAGACTTAGTGGCGGAAAGTTCTGGGACTATGGGCCAAAGATCTTCAGCATCGGCCGTAGTGACGCTGTAATCGCATTTGCCGGCGATACGTCGTGGACTTACCCCTTGATCGCTCAGGTTTCGTCTTACGTTGAGTCATTTGTTAACCTCCGAGATCGCACAATCGATCTCGCAGAGGCATACGAGCTAATACTTCGAATGCTCAACGATTCGCTCGACTTCGTATCCGAGCCGGCGCACCCATCTCTGACCGTGCCAGATTGCTCGTTCATCTTTGCGGGATACTCAGTCCGACGAAAAGGTTTTTTCGTTCGTCGAATAGTCTTTCATCCAGGTCGCGGTCGGTTTGAGAGCCGACGAGCCCGGGAGATTGGCGACGAATCCTTCTCGGTCATTGGTGATAAGGGACCAATCGCCGCATTAGCTCGCCTCGTTGCAGATCGCTTGAAGCTTGGTAAGGGAACTCGCGCGACGCTCGACATGGCTCCGGCAGAGGCGTTCTTCGAGATCATGTCCTCGAAGCGCTTCACGGAGATTGGCGGAGCGCCACAAGTGGCAAAGGTATACCAACACCTGAATCAGAACACTTCGGCGTCTACTGGTCTCCCGACAAGCCGGCAGACCAGCAACACATCTATCTCCGCGGCCGCCGCATTGGCAAATTCGATGTACTAGATCACCCTTGGGTATTCGATCCCTCGTCGTCCAAGCTCTTCTGGCACGGCTTCTCCCCGGAAGAGCGGCGAGCACTTGGAGATGTCGAGAATGCGGCCTAACCCCTCACTCAAGCGGTCCGGATCGCTTTGTCTCAGAGCTCAGCTCCGTCGAGGGCTTCCCCTGATCAATACCCGACGTCGAGGCTCAGAGAACCACACGCCGCAAATCTCCAACAGCCGCGTGATCCCATCGCCTCCATGAGCGAGCGCCCTCCGACCCAGTTCAGCCTGTCACAAACCGCCGCTTTGGCTGGCTCATAAGCGGCTGTTCGTGACGGGCTGATTCCGGGAGGGAGTTACATCAACGGCGACTGCATCTCCTTGAATCTGCATCTCAACCTCAGCGCAAGCGGTGATGCAGGGCGGACGCCGTGTCTTCGCGGCTGGCTTCGCGTTCATAAGTCCTAACCATACTCATGAGGAGGTTTGAGGAAACAAACGGATGTGAGATCTGCAGTACCTTGCTCCACGCTCGATACTTATCCGCCAATTCCCGCTCCTGGTCACCGCCCTTAGCTCACCAGTGAACACCTCGTGAGTTGTACAGGCCCGTGTGCGCGCCGCGCATCACGTCCTCAAGTTGCAGCTCCTCCATGACATCGCGGACAGGCTCGCAGGGCCAGACTCCATCCTCTCCGACAGGAGCGTTGGCCAAGAGTCCGCCTATGGATACATCAGCCACTTCCGTCCGATCGAGCTCTGCAGCCGTTTTTCTAACCGCTGTGATCCACTTCGCAAGTCGTCGTGCATCCAAGTTGCCCAGGTCATCATGGCCAGGGATTCGATGGATTGCCTCCAGCAGATGTGACCCACCCCCGATAACCGGGCCATCAGTCAGTAGAGATTCCGACCTTCTTACCCACCCCCGATTCCAAAGATCGGCCAGAGCGCAATCGTCGCTATTGACCAAAGTGCCAGGGGCGTAAGAATCTCGCGCAGGCCCATGTAGAGAAAGCTGATTGGCCCTAGAAGGAGCCGGTGCGCCACCCTGTTAACTCTCTCGCCCCCACCGAATTGGGGCGTCTCCGCAACTACCTGCTCGATCTTCAGAAGAAGAGCTCGAGAATTCACAAAGCAATTTATTGCCGCATCCTTGGCCCCAGAATGGACGATTTCACGGGCCGACACTATCAAGTACCTACTGAATCGGGGACATGCCAGACCATAGGATTTTCATTCCAAGACACGGGCGACGACAATGTTGAAAAAATTAATCGACATCATGAGCTCACCCGCCATCCCACTGCAGGGCTGTGCGCAAGGTATCTAGGAAGAGACGCGTGTCAGCAAAGTAATTTGGAAACGCTCGCTGTAGAGCTGCAGCATCGCTGACCGCAACCAACACAACATCCCCGCTCGCGCCCATTCGAGCTTCAGCCTCCACATATGCAGCTCGTGCGCGCTCCCCCTCATTCTTCATGAAACTGCGTACCTGTAGCCTGTCCGCCTGCAAGTCAAGCTCGAGAAGATAAGAGTTAGCAATGCCGTCAACTTCAGCTCGCTCTAGCGTCTCGCTGTAGCCTCGCAACCGCCTAAGCACGTCGAGTTCCAAAACGAGGGGCATCAACTCCTCCTGTATCTCCTCCAACGGCCGGTCGGCGGGCCACGAGGCCATCTCCATGGACGCAAACGCCTCACTAGCTAGCCGGAAAAACTCAAGCCATCGGGCGTTACCTTCACCAGCCTTGAAAGCCTCACCTTGGAAAAGACCAACGGTTTCAACAGCTGTCGCCCAAGCGTGCTGAATCTTAGTCCGAAGCTGAATTTCAATCCTTAAACCATCGTATGCCGCAGAGGCACCTCGGCCAGTGTACCTATAGACAAGGTGGATACCTCGGTACCCATCGTCTTTAGGTTCCCGAACGTAGTCCTTTTGCCCTACCAGCTCATGGCGCGAGCGCGAATTCTGGTACTGATATGTCAGTTCTTCGAGTGCTCCCAATTCGCTGACAATCGCTCGACAACCTCCTATGTCCTGCATGCGGTCGAGGTTCATACCAGGGAACCGTTTCAGTTTGGCCAACATCGAAGGTGCACGCTTAAGGCGTTGAGCGGTTAGAGCATCCGGATCCACTCGATGAGCCCGACCGCGCAAAGTCACTTGAAATGTATTCAGAGGGTACGCGTGTGCCGCGCGCCAGTTATTGAATATCGCCTCGGCCGCGAGCCATCTCAGTACTGGTCTTGGGTCGGGTTTTTCCCCAAGAAGTCGGCCAGTATCCGGGTGCTCCTCAAAGGCTAGAATCTCGCCCGCCCGCCGCACCTTCCTAAGAGAGTAGCGGGGCATTTCCCACGGCATCGGATATCACCTTATGCGTGACTAAAGCATGGATCCTAACCGATTGCTCATGCTGACCCCATAGCCTTGCGTCAGGATGCGATTGCTCATGGGCTTGAGATCACTCAAATGTTGCCTCGGTGGAAGACGCCTGCATGATCGATCAAAAGCTTCTGATTGGCTCCACCGTTCAGTTCGTATCCGCAAACAATCGCGGGACCAAGTTTGCTGAGTGGTGTATCGCCCACCTCCTTAAAGAGGCGGAACTTCGGCATGAAAGCCATGCTTGAGAGCTAGAGAGTGATCATAGCTCTAATGCCGCGAGCGTCCGGGCAGGATTAGCCGACGCACCGACACGGCCCGCCCGCGCGATGACTACAGCCCTATCTGCACTCAGGCCTTCACGCACAATCTGCGCGATCTTGGTAGATGCAACCGCACGGGTACCAATCCAGCCATCCCGAATCAGTTCGGCAAAAAGCGTGTTACTCATATAACGGCCTGCGTTCTCGAACGTGATCTGGCGTCCGCCCCGTGGCCCCTGTGCAGACGGGTCAGCCAAGATCGCCTGAATATGCTCCCGGGTGAGGTACATGCCTGGCAGCAAAGCCTCCGACAACACCTCCAACTGAACTCGCGAGCAGAGCTTAAAGAAAAAGCCGTCACCAGACAGACGGTATGCATTCATTCCATCTGCGACAACCCACTGGTCGGCCGTCAACTTGCGGAACGCATCCATGCGGGCCAGCTCTGCATCAAACCTTGCGTCTGGCCGATAGACAGCTGAATGCTCTGAAGCATCGTTACCTCGCTCCATGGATTTGTACTGCACCATCGTCCAAGCGTCGAACTCTTCGTGGAAGTAGAGCAAATCAACACCAAGCGCACGTTCCACAGCGGTCCTGTTGACATTAAATACTTCCAGCTTGCGCCCTCCTACTGAAAATACTGTTCCGACCACTGTGGGTCGGACCGCATCCGAGTCGGGGAACAAGGAGGCATCTCGGGCGATCAGCTGATCTTCAATCGTGTGCACTCCTTCAAGCCCATTGAGGAATGAGGTCAAACCAGCTCCCTCAGGTGCAGTCCAGCCCTGAAGACTACCCTTTCGTAGCTTGCCAGTTCGATCGAAAACATCGAGCGCCAATCCCACCGCATCACGCTGTTGCGCGACGACCTCAGTGCCCGGACGATCGATACGTTCTCGGCTTTGGTCCCTTAGGCGCTCCAACCTCTCCAGGGCTTGAAGAGCATCCGCGTCTATCTGCCCTACCGCTTCCTTAAGGGCCTTCCAGGTCCCAACCGGTACCGCCCCGCCTGAGCCTGAGCGGCTACTAATGATGTTTTGCTTGACCGATCTGCCTACTCGTTGCACCACGTCTGCTATTTGAATATTTGCAGGCACGATCTCCGTGAACTCGACACGCACCTTACCTGTGGCGACACGCTTACCCTTTCTAGCCAGCGCCCAATGACTGATCACACCTGGCGAAAATAGCAGCCCACAGACTTCCCACTGCCGAATAGGCCAGTCATCGCTACTTAGTGCGTCAGAAAAGCCATCTGCGAGATCTTGTACTTCTTGTAGAAAGTTATTACGACGCTCTTCGTCAAAGTGGATTAGATATCCAGCAGCAGGTTGTGACATTGAAGGTATCCTGGCTTTGCCTCAGTGACCAAACCGGTCTCTTTCTACTTAATCTTCTTTGATCGGTGCCTGATCGATCGTGATCAACATGCCATGGCATTTTGGGCACTGCGGACGCATATCGCTCGGTCCGACTCGTTTCCTGCCAACCTCAATGCGGTCTGGCGCTCGCTCGATGAAGCCTTCGTAGTGAGCTTCGTGCTGGAACCAATCGTTTTCTGACCTGATGCATACACCTACGTGCCCGCAACTATCGCAGGTGACTTTGTACCGCCAGTGATCCCAGGACATCGCTCTTCCTTGAACTGAGCAAACTCAGCGAGAAAATCGCGCGTGGTTCCGCTCAGTGCCTGTTTGCCACTGTTTGGCTGCCAGTGACGGCAGGATGAGTGCAATTGCACGGCGCGGGTGGCGCACTCGGCGCGCCGTCTACACCTCGCGGACCTCGCACACCCGGCTCCCCTTTGGGTCCTTGCGGACCAGCCTTGCCCTCGGGCCCGCGCAATAAGGCTCGTAGATCAGCATTCGAGCGAATCGCCTGCACCATTGGCGCTTCATTGGGGACCCGAAATGCAGCAAAAAACCCAAGGACGCTCAGAATTGCAAGTCCCCAAACGAAGTTGAGGATAGCTCTATGAGCAATTGCCATCTTGGTGACTTTTCGGTCCACCGATTCCTGATTCGCGTACAACTGCTCAACGACCGATTTAATATGTTGGCGCAGCCAATCTTCCTCTTTAACCGCCGACTCACGGACGAGGTCTAAAGCCCGTGAACGGCGATACGAACCTCTGGACTGGCCCATGATTGCCCAGCCAATAGCCATGCAAAGTTGAGCCACCAGGTACAAGGCTAGACAAGGAATCACCCACGCCAAGGGCCCAGCGGGCAAGCGGATCGTGCCCGCGGCCTGAGCAATGATGAGGCCCGTTGCCAACGTAGCAGCAATCGAGGTCAATCCCACGATGGTGCTCAGTCGAGTATCTACGCCCTTTCGCCGTTCATCATCGTCGTTTAACAACGTCCGAATGCGTTCCGAGGTGGCCGTCAATGTCTGAATGTCCGCGTTACTCAGTCGCGCTTCTACTTCTGCGAGTTCCGCCTGTCTTTTGTTATTCTGAGCAACGGTTGTACCCTTGGATAAGGGCGTAGCCCAAGGCACAAGGCAGTCCATCCACCATGATCCGCGCCACGGCTTACGTACCTTGCGAGGCGGTAGCGTTGACTGCGCTTGCGGTGGCGGAACACTACTCATGGGCCTATAAGCCAGTCCGCAACGGCCGAAGAAATACCCAACCCCAGCTGATCATCAAGCCAAAGCCACTGGCCACTCGGGTTGACCTCAAGAAAAACGTACTCACCGCTCGGCGTCCTCACTAAGTCAATGCATCCAAACGCAAGACCTAGGCGAATCATGAGTTGGTGCAACTTATCGAGCAACGGCTGCGGCAATTCCAGCCGCGAATGTGGCAACGCCGCATTTCCCGTCTTGCGCCAATCGACCACTGCCAAAGGATCGGTTTGAGAGTGGATTGCTGCTGCGAAGATCCTTCCACCCACCCAGGTTACGCGGACATCTACGTCCTTAGGTATCAACTCTTGGTAGATCGACGGCGTCCACTTGGCGTCGCTAAGCGCGTCAAGATGCTCGTCAGTGAGGAGCGAAGTAAAGATGGCGTATTCCTCGCCCTCCCGCCAAAAGTGCCCCGACCTTGCCGGCTTGACGATTGTGCGACCGAAGTGGGCATGCGCGCGGGCAATGGCATCCGGATCGTTGGAGATCAGGGTTCGAGGGATTGGTAGCCCGACTTCTTTGGCGATGCGCAGCTGAAACGGCTTAAATTCCGCCTCCCATACTGCTGCTGGATGGTTTAGCCATCGTGCGCTTTGCGCCATCAGCCCGCCCAGCAACGCCGCTCGATTCTCGCGAAGACAGAAGTCGTATATCCCTGGATCCATCGCCTCGGGCTTTTGAGGAGCTCGAATACGTCGATACCAAATAGTCGACGCGGCAATGCATTTCCCCTGGTACTGAAGTGTCGTCGCCCACTCACCGTGGAAATCGACCGACAGCGACGCATCGAACGGAAGCTCTTCAGTGTTTAAGCGCGCTACTTGCGCGCCGCGCTCGGACAATATGCGGACCACTTCGTCGGTGGCCGCATCTACGGCTGTACTGACAATCAAAACGTCCATGTCATCCGATATGGCGGCCATCTCCGTCTCGACGGATCGCGCTCGAGGCGAATGATGCGGCTGCTCTCGCCTCAAAGGTATCGACCCATTCCTGACCGGTCCAGATCTGCGACACTTTCCGCACCGGGTCGTACCGAAAAAGCTCCCTGCGTTCACTCGAAAGCTTCGTTGCTAAACGGGCGATGAGGGGAACGCAGGTTGCGTCAGACGTCATCAGTCGTTTCCATAACGACCTCTGTCGAGAGCGTGTCACGACTGACGATGACGCCATCGCGACGCCGCTCGACGGGTATGGGTGTTGCCTCTTCCAAAGCACCGAAGTAGTGCTTGTGCTGTTCCGCAAGATCGATCGTCGGCACCGCGCGACACATGATCAGGGGCATAGCTTGGTCGGCGCGACTAGTTGTCATCGGAGGTCTCCTGAGCGACTTTGGTGCATCGAGTGTGCATCGATAGAAGTGAGCCCTCAGAGTCCCTCAACACGCATGCGGGCAGTTCGTCATCGAGCGCACCACCATCAACAGGCATGATTCGCGCAATCGCGCCCCTTGCAATAAGTGGCATGGTCATCATCGATGTCCCCTGTAGCTCCTCTACGAATGGGTAGTCTGCGGCAGCGGAGACGTCCCATTCAACCCCCTTTTGTGAAGTCTACGCGGCTTGCTGCGTACAAACTTTGCCTACCAAAGTGCGGCAATCGCCCGGGAGAAATTCAGCTAAATCATTGATTCAACAGTCAATGGACAAACTTTGCTGTTAGCATCAAGCAAAGTACGAGCACGGCACGCGTCAGCGGAACCAACTTTGGTGCTCAGACCTGCACAGACTTTGCCGTCATGCCCAACCGCTTCGTGGGCTTCCCGCCGCGATAGCGGCTCCCAGAGAACCAAAAAAAAAAGGCGCCGCATATGCGGCGCCTTCAAACGTGCCTCAGATGAGAGGCGCGTTGCTTACCAGATCTTCACCTGCTTGTCGGCGGCGCGGATCATCTTCGCGTCCGGCTTGCACTGGAAGGCCGTGGCGAAGGCTTCCATGTTCGACGGCGCACCGATGGCACGCAGCGACGCCGGTGCATGCGGGTCGACGTTGAGGTACAGCATCGCCTGCTTCTCGCGGACACTGCCGCGCCACACGCGGGCCCAGTTGAGGAAGAAGCGCTGGTCCTGCGTATAGCCGTCGATCTTCGACTGCGCTTCCTGCGGGTTCTTCTTCAGGGCTTCCTGCAGGGCGTCGTAGGCGACGTTGAGGCCACCCAGGTCGGCGATGTTCTCGCCCAGGGTGAGCTTGCCGTTGACGTGCAGGTCAGGGCGGTCCTTGATCGGCGCGTACTCGTCGAACTGCGCCACGAGCTTGCCCGTGCGCTCGTCGAACTTGGCGCGGTCTTCCTTCGTCCACCAGTTCTTGTTGTTGCCTTCGCCGTCGAACTGGCTGCCCTCGTCGTCGAAGCCGTGGCTGGCCTCGTGACCGATCACCGCGCCGATGCCGCCGTAGTTGATGGCGTCGTCACCGTTGGCATCGAAGAACGGGGGCTGCAGGATCGCGGCCGGGAAGTTGATCGTGTTGTCGGTGGGGTTGTAGTACGCGTTGACGGTCTGCGGCGTCATGCCCCATTCGAGGCGGTCGGTCGGCTTGCCGATCTTGGCGATGTCGTAGTGGTAGTTGAACTTGCTGGCGGCTTCCACATTGCCGAAGTAGTTCTCACCGTTCACATCGAGGCCGGACCAGTCACGCCACTTGTCGGGGTAACCGATCTTCGGCAGGAAGGTGTTCCACTTCTGGATGGCTTTCTGCTTGGTCTCGTCGCTCATCCAGTCGAGCTTCTCGATGCGCGCCTTGAGGGCGTTGCGCACGTTGTCGACCAGTTCGTTCGCACGCTGCTTGGCTTCCGGCTTGAACACCTTGGCGACGTAAAGCTGGCCCAGGGCCTCGCCCATCGACGAGTTGACCGTGCCCAGCACGCGCTTCCAGCGCGGCTTCTGCTGCGGCTGACCGGCGAGGGTCTTGCCGTAGAAGTCGAACTTGTTGTCCTGGAACGCCTTGGACAGATACGGCGACGCGCTGTCGATGGCGTGGAAGCGCAGGTACGCCTGCCAGGTCGACACTGGCGTGGACGCCAGCATCTTGTCGAACTCCTTGAAGAACTTCGGCTGCGAGAGCGAGAAGCCCTTGTCCACCGTGACGCCCTGGGCAGCGAAGAACTTTTCCCAGTTGAAGTGCGGCGTGACCTTGTCGGCTTCGCTCACGGACACGAAGTGGTACTGGTTTTCCGGCGCACGCATTTCGACCGGGGCCAGCGAAGCGGCGGCGAGCTGCGTTTCAAACTTCATCACCTCGTCCGCCTGCTTCTTGGCGTCCTCTTCCGGCACGCCTGCGAGCGTCAGCGTCTTGGTGATGTAGGCGAGATAAGCCTTGCGGTTGTCCGCCTGCTTCGGATCGGTGTAGTAGTCCTTGGTGGGCAGGCCCAGACCATCCTGCGACGCATAGCCGATCTGCGTCTTGGCGTTCTGGAAATCCGCGCCCGCGCCGAAGCCGAACACGTAGCTGTTGCCTTCGTTGAAGCTGCTGTCGAGGAAATCGACGATGTCCTGCGTGGACTTCAGTGCATCGATCTTCGCGAGTTCAGGCTTGAGCGGTTCGACGCCGGCCTTCTCGATGGCATCCTCGTTCATGCCGGAGCGGTAGAGCAGGCCGATCTTCTGTTCGATCGAGCCGGGCTTCGCGTTCGCGGCGCCCTTGTCCATGGCATCGACGATGTCGTGCTGGGTGTTCAGGCTGTTCTCGGCCAACTGGTCGAAGGCGCCCCAGCGGGTGCGGTCTTCGGGAATCGGATTGGCAGCCACCCATTTCGCGTTGACGAAGCCGTTGAAGTCGTTGCAAGCATCGATGGTGGTGTCGAGGTCGGCAATGTTGAACGTCGGGCCGGCAGGCTTGGCTGCTGCGGTCGTCGTAGCGGCGGCCGGAGCCGTGCCGGACGACGCGGGCGCCGGCGGCGCCGTGCTGGCATCGTCGTGCTTGCTGCATGCCGTGCCGGCGAGTGCGACGCCGAGCGCCAGCGCGAGCGGCTTCAGGTACTGCTTGGTCATGGATGTCCCTCGTTACGTGGTGACTGGACGGCGCCCCCGGCGCCGTGGGGTCCGAGCATAGCCCCTGTGACTCCGGTGCAGGGCCGACTGTGACGAAAGTCATGGTCGGGTGCGGGCTCCGCCGGTCGGTACACCCACGGCGCCGTCAGCGGTCGCCATCGTCAGTCCGGGGTGCCTACCGGCAGTGCCCACATGCGGACGCGGGCTAAGGTCGCGGCCTTTGTCTTCGCTTGCATGGACCTCTGCGATGAATCGACTGTCGTCAACTTCCCGAGCTTGCTTGGCAAGCATGTTGTGTGCCGCGACTGCGGGCGCACTCGTTGCCGCTCCCACACCCATCCCCCGCGCCTCCGTGCCCTCGTTTGCGAACGAGCCGTCTTACAAAGTCGCCGGCATCGACGAGTTGCACCAGACGCCGGTGGCTCCTCGGTTCGCTACGGCGGCCGATCTAGACCTCTTCCAGCAGATGTCGATGAAAGCTCAGGCCACGCCATTGCCGGAAGCTCGTCGCATCGCCAAGGCGCTTATCGAGGAAACGCTACACCTCGACGGGGACCTCTACGTGGTCGCGCATTTCGCCAGCGCAGCGGATCGCGCCCGTGGCGTACCCGACCGTGCTCTTCTCTTGACCGACGCCTTGATGGAGGCATTTCCGGACCACTCGCGCCATAGCTTCTTTGCGGGGCTCGCCGACGCGGTGGGTGGCGTTCTGAACGGCGGCGCCAAAAGTCCCAGCATCGTGCAATTCCTCGAAAACACGTGGAACAGCGAGAGCGTTGGAGATCTGTTCAAGAAGGTGGGGTTGCTCCTCTGGAGCAGACTTGGCCCGGTCTATTTCTACAACACCTTCCTGGCCGAGGGGAACGTGATCGATACGGTCAGCGAGGATGCGCGCTCGCTGGACGATGCCTTTGGCATCTTCCGAGTGGGTGGTTTTATGGCCGAGCACGAGGCGCCGCTCCAGCTTTCGCAACTGGTCGAACAGTTCGGTAAGCCGAGCACGTTTGCGGAGCTTCCTTTTGTCCGCCGGTTGGATGACGCAATCGATGACTACTGGCAGAGCAATCGGGCCGACTGGCCTGTGCTTGCACGGTATGCCTTCGTGCAGCAGGCGCGGGAGGCACGCGCCATGGGTCACCTGACAGACGCCCAGTATCGATCGGTGATGCAGGGCGCCGCGCCGCACGTTCCTCTGGCAGGGCCCATCTCATTGGCGGCGCTGCAGAGCGCGCCGCCGGAGGGGCCGGTGATCGTCCGTCGCTTCGATATCAACGGCTATGCCGCGACCGATCTCATCCGCTTCGTTGCGCCGGACGGGAGCGAGGTGATGTACGTGCCGGGCGGCGATCCGGCGTTCGTCACGGCCCGTAGCGAGCGGGACCTCCGTCGCTGGGCAGGGGCGCAGGCGAACGCTCAGGACACGCTCGATGCGTTGCTCTCGCACTTCTCGATCTACGACGGCCAGGACGGCGTGTACCGGGAGGGTGTGAAACAGGGGCTGGAACGTCTGCGCAGCAAGGGAGGGCAGGGCGGCAAGATGGCCGCTCACGTCAGTGCCCTCATCGTCGGCGACGTCTTCGACGACATGCGGAAGCAAGTGGAGCAGCGGCTGCGTGTCGACGCGGAGACGCAGGCAAGCACCGCCTGGGAAGCGTGGCGCGCCACGATCAACCGCGCTTTGATAGCGGCGCAGCCGCTGGGCTATATCCCGCGAATCGCTGTGCCGATCCAGCTGATTACCGGCGTGGTCAGCGCGGCCATCGGGATAGAACAGAGCATCAACGGTCGCACGTTCGAACAACGCAAAGCGGGTGCGGAACAGGTGGCGACGACGATCATAACGGCGGTGCCGCTCGGCGCCGCCTTCGGCGGCATGGTGCGCGGCGGCGGCCCGCGTTTTCGTGCGCCGCAGCGAGTGAATGGCCGGATCGGCTATCCGCTCAGCCCGATCGTGCCGCCCGGCTGGCGGACCGCGCTGACAAACCGTCTTTACCTTCGACGGGATGGTTTGCCGAGTCGCTGGGTCGCATCCGACGCGAGGCGCTTGGTGGACAAGCTCCCCAGCGGTGCCGTGGAGCGTGCGGACGGGGTTTTCATGCATGGCAGTCGTCGCTTCATCACGCTTCCCGTCTGGGGCAGAGGCCTGCGAACGGTGCCCATCGTTGCCGACAGCGAGGGCTACAGGATACGGCTCGACGACGACAGCGCGGGACCGCTGGTCGAACGAAAGGCGGATGGCACGTGGCAGCTCGCCTTCAACGAACGAAATTATCTTGACGGCAGTATCCTGGCCGAATTGGTGAGTCCTGAGATCACGACCGATCCGATGGCACTGAACAGCGCCGCGGGAGTGCTTTGGCAATGGGGATCGTCGGAAACGGCGCTCGCGGAGGCGCATCTGGCAAACCCGGACGCGTCGTCGGCAAACCCCTTGCTGACGCTGGCCCTCGGACATGGCGTCATCGAGACGCTGGCCCGTCGCCTTCGTCATCCGTCCGGCACGTCATGGTCCGCCCGGGAAGTGGCGCTGCTGGCCCCGAGCCTCGCGCGTGTGGCGGACACGCCGCTAGCGCTTTACCGGCCGGATGCAAGTTTCGAACTGGGTGTGCGGCCGGATGGCACCGCTTTTACTCGTCAGAACGTTCCGGCTGACGCATTGCATCTTCAGCGTCGACAGGACGGCTACGCCGTGCTCGCCGACCCGCGTCGCCCCGGCGTGCCTGGCACCTACACGTCCGTTTTCTCCGCGATCGCGGAAATGCCGTTCTTTGCCGGCGAGCGACGCAGCATGACGGCGGCTCAACGGGAAGCCGACCTCCGGATGCAGATGGCGGATGCGATCGACGCGCGATCGACGCGCCCCGAACTCCAGCGCATGCATCGGCTCTGGATCGATCCGATGCTGCCGTCGCGGCGGCAGGGCCAGGTATTGAAGCGGATATCGCGTTTGCGTCATGCGCTGATGGATCGTCATGAAGGGTTGACGGAGGACCAGCAACGCTGGCTTCGTCGCGCGGGAGGAGATCTGGGCGACCGGGCCCCCGAGAACGTCGCGGACGACCCCTCCGCCCTGATTCGCCTGTTGCCGACCGTCGTAAAAGCGGAAAGCGCACTGTTGCCCGAGGGCCTGGCGCATTTGGTCGTGAATGAGCCTTCCGTCATCGCCCATGGCAATGCAACGGCGGATGCGTGGATCTTCGAAGGTCGCCACTACGTGCGGCTTAGGCATCTCGACGGACAGACGCAGGTCGTGGAGACGTCGATGGACGGCGGAGGGTATCGCGAGATTCTTCGGCCAGGTGACGCACCCGATCGCGCCTCGGGTCGTTTCGTGGTCGAACGCGACGGCCTGTGGTATCCCGAGACAGAACTGGCCGACGGTTTCGCGCCGGTGGATCCGGCCGAATACGTGGGGCTTCTCGCTGCGATCACCGAGAAGCTGCCGCAGGCGATGCGGGACGACCTGGACAGCATCGCGCGCATCGTCGATACGGTACCCGGTCCGTTGGTGCGTTTCGTTCGGCGGGGGCTCGCCTCCGTTGACGTGTCGGCCGACGGTGGCCTCGTCCTGACGGTCCGGCATTCGGGCCTGGGCGATTGGATGCGATACTTCACCCACGTAGACATGCAGGGCCGACCTGTGCCCAGCGCCTCGTCGCATGCCACGGAACTCGGCATGTCCGTGCTGCGCCAGGACGACAAGCGGCTGGTCCTGACGGTTCCGCGGAGTACCAGCCCCGCCGAGGCGCGCTCCCTCTCTGCCATCAACTGGTCGGCGTACCAGCGACTGCTGCAGGCAGAGTCGCCCGTCAGTAGCTTCATGGCTCGCGGCGTCGGTGATCGCCATGTCAGCACGCTGGTGAACACGCGGCGTCTGCGCGGCATGCTGCGCGAGGACGCACACATCGCTGTCGTTGGCGCCACACCCGGCCACGTGATGACCTTGGTCATGCCGGTGAATGCCGAGAGCCTGAGTGTTGCCGGCTCCGGTCCGGAAAGCGGACGACTCATCGCCGACCTGCCGGCGGACACGATCATCTTTGATGAGATGTTCAGAGTGCGCGCCTACGCTACGGACTACGCCAGGCAAGTGCGCGAGCGCGCGCTGGCGTGGCAGGCATCGGGCATCAAGATGAAACGCTTCGATCCGGCTGGACCTGAGATCGAAGAGTCGCCGGTGACCTTCGCCGAGCGCGTACTTTCGTCGCCTGTCTCGGCCAACCTCTGGAGCCCGGCAAACGATCCGATTTCCGAGGTTCACTACGTGGCGTACATGCGTAACCGCTACGCGACCCACGCGCCGATCGTGCGTGCCGGCGTCGACTGGCTGCAGACACGCGCTGCCCGGCGCGATTACATGAGCTACTTCGCGCCGCCCTTCGACGTGTTTCCCGATGGGCAGCTTCCACCGTCGCACGATGTGCAGGCGCAGCGGATGCACGACCTCACGGATCTGGCGGTTACGGTCGAATTCTCCGCGGTCGGAGCGCCGGGTGCGCCAACCTCATCGTTGGGTGAACTGGTCTCCGACCGCCCCAAGGAGCCTGTGAGGGCAGCCGGGGGGTGATGGCGGGACCGCGGCGGCGCGCGAGGGACTGTGATCGGCATCATGCCTGGTGACATTTCGCAAGAACTCGCGACCGATGTCCACGCACTGTCATTTTTGCTTCCTACGCTGAGCGAGTCCGCAGACAGGGGTGCGGCACATGCAGCCGGTCGGTTCACTTCGAGGAGCATCTGTCATGCGCAAGCTACTGGCCGCGGGCGTCGCCTGCGTGCTCACCCTTTCCGCCGCGTCCATCGTCGCGGCGCAACAGGTCGTCGAGACGCCTGCCGAGGCGTCTTCCGCCTTCGGCTTCGGTCATGGTGGCCATGGCCATGACGGCGTGCGCACCGCCACGCCGATCAAGCATCTGGTGGTGATCTTTCAAGAGAACGTGTCGTTCGATCACTACTTCGGCACCTACCCGTTTGCCGAGAATCCCAGCGGCGAGCCCGCGTTTTACGCGCGACCGTTCACACCGCCGGTGAACGGATTGACCCATCGCCTGCTTACCCGCAATCCGAACGCAGGCAATGCCGCCAACGGCGACGGCGCGATCAACCCGTTCCGCCTCGCTCGTGCGCAGGCGGCCACGGCCGACCAGGATCATGGCTACACCGCCGAACAGCGTGCCTTTGACGGCGGCAGGATGGATCTCTTCCCGCAGTACACCGGTCGTGGCGAAATGCTTCCGGGCGGCGATCCCTCTCAGGAGGGCAAGGGCCAGGTCATGGGCTATTACGACGGCAACACCGTCACGGCGCTGTGGAACTACGCCCAACACTTCGCGATGAGCGACAACAGCTACGGCACCACCTTCGGTCCGTCGTCGCCCGGTGCGCTCAACCTTATCGCCGGCCAGACCGCTGGCGTGATCGATACCTTGAACGGCACGGGCGCCACCACAGACGACGGTCATGGCGGACTGACGATGATCGGCGACCCCGATCCCATCGGCGACGTCTGCTCCTCGCCCACGGCCAGCCAGGTCACGATGGGGGGCCGCAACATCGGCGACCTGCTCAACGACCGCGGCATCACCTGGGGCTGGTTCCAGGGTGGCTTCGACCTCACGCGTACCAACCCCGACGGCAGCACCGGCTGCGCACGTCGTACGCTGTCGCAGGTCACCCACAGCACGTCCAACGACTACAGCCCACATCACGCGCCGTTCCAGTACTACCCGTCCACCGCGAACCCAACGCATGCGCGCCCGGCATCGATCGCCGCCATCGGCCACAGCGGCGATGCGGCGAATCATCAGTACGACATCGACGACTTCTACGATGCGCTCGACGCAGGCAACCTTCCGGCGGTGAGCTTTCTCAAGGCGCCTGCCTATCAGGACGGCCACGCCGGCTACTCGGATCCGCTCGACGAGCAAGCCTTCATCGTGCACGTGATCAATGCGCTTCAGCGCAGCGGCGATTGGCAGGACACGGCGGTGGTGATTGCCTATGACGACTCGGATGGCTGGTACGACCATCAGGAGCCGCCGCACGTGAACGGTTCGCAAGGCAGCACCGATGCACTCGATGGTCCGGGCCTCTGCAAGGGTCGCGCCGTGCTGCCCGGCCTGGACGGCAAGACGCCGGCTCAGGGGCGTTGCGGCTTTGGCCCGCGCCTGCCGCTGATGGTGATCTCGCCATGGGCACGAGAAAACACGGTGGACCACAGCGTGACCGACCAAAGCTCCATCACGCGATTCATTGAAGACAACTGGCTCGACGGCAAGCGTATCGGCGGCGGGTCCAGCGATGCGCAGGCGGGGAGCCTGGACGGCATGTTCGATTTCTTCCTGCCGCGCCTGTTCGACCGCAGGCTGATTCTCGACGAATCCACCGGTCAACCGAAGCAACCCGTGGGTTGGCCGTACTGGCCGATCGGAAAGGGTGGGCATGGTTGATCGCCGCCGTTTCCTGATAACGGCGGGTTGGACGGCTGCGGCGGGATGTCTCCCGCCGCAGCTGTTCGCGCATGACATGCGTGCCATGAAACCCGCAGCCTCCGGGCAGGTGGGCAACGCGTTGTGCATGCATGCCATGGGCGACACCAGCCATCTACCGGGGCTGGTCGATCCCGCGACGCTCACGCCCTTCGTCGACGCCTTGCCCATTCCGCCCGTGCTCCATGCCGAGAGCGGAAAGCCCTTGCACGTGCGCATGGCGGCCTCGGAACAGAAACTGCACCGCGATCTTCCACCGACGACGCTCTGGACATACGGCGGCACCTATCCCGGTCCAACGATCGAGGCGCGCAGTGGGCAGCCGATCGAGGTGACCTGGGAGAACGCGCTGCCGACGAAGCACTTCCTGCCCATCGATCACGCCATCTGCGGCGCGGAGGCGGACAAACCGGACGTTCGCGCGATCGTCCACCTGCACGGTGCCAAGGTGCCGCACAAGGACGATGGCTTTCCAGAGGACTGGTACGTGTCCGGCGTATCGCGCAGGCATCGCTATCCGAACGCGCAGGACGCGGCGACGCTGTGGTACCACGACCATGCGATGGGCATCAATCGGCTGAACATGTATGCCGGGCTGATGGGGCTGTACCTGCTTCGCGACGAACACGAAGCTGCGCTCGGACTGCCGTCCGGCGAACAGGAACTACCGCTGGTGCTCGCGGACCGCCTGCTTCGACGCGACGGACGCCTGTATTACCCCGATTCGGGCGATGCCAAAGCCCCCTGGGTGCCGGAAGTCTTCGGCAATCTCACGCTGGTGAACGGCGCTGTGCTGCCTCGCGCCGACGTGCAGGCGCGGCGTTATCGCCTGCGCGTGCTGAACGCGGCGAACGGACGCTTCTATCACCTGCGCTTTCGTGACCGGCGACCGTTTCAGGTCATCGGTTCGGATCAGGGCCTGCTCGCCGCACCGGCGAGCATGACGTCGCTGTTCCTCGCGCCAGGCGAGCGCGCCGACATCGTCGTCGACTTCAGCGGGGCGGGCGGCTCGACGGCCGAACTGATGAATGACGCGCTGCCGTTCATGCGTTTCGCTGTTCGGCAGGGCGCGGTACGCGACGAGAGCCGCGTGCCGACGGTACTTCGCGAACTGCCGCGGGTCACCGCATCGACGGCATCGCGCACGCGCGAGTTGACCCTGGACGAATACAGCGATTGCATCGCGACGCCCATGTTGATGCTGCTGAACGGCAAGCGATGGCACGAGCCGGTGACGGAAACGGTAACCCTGGGCAGCACGGAAATGTGGAACCTCGTGAACCTGACCGAGGATACCCATCCGATTCATCTGCACTTGGTGCGCTTCCAGATCCTGGATCGTCGCCCGTACGACGTGGACGAATACATGGAAAAGAAGACCCTGCGTTACGTGGGGCCGGCGCAGGAACCGCCGCCGCACGAGCGTGGCTGGAAGGACGTGGTACAGGCGTATCCGGGCATGGTCACCCGCATCGTGGCGACCTTCGACGGTTATGCAGGCCGTTATGCCTGGCATTGCCATCTCGCCGAACACGAAGCCAACGAGATGATGCGACCCTTCGACGTCGTCGCCGGGTAACGCCGCGGCTAGCGCGCTTCGCTGCGAAGTGCCGCCTGCCGCGCCGTGGCGTCGAGGCGAAGGATGGGATAGGCGCCCACTTTCTGTGCCGTGTACCACGGGCTGCGTTCGAAAAAGAACGACAGCCGTGCGCGCGGGCTCGCGGCAAAGGCCGGGTCGCTATGGAGCCTGGCATCGAACGCCGCCTTCAGCGAGGGATCTTTCGCCAGCATCTCGCGGGCCAGGGCTTCGAGCACGCGAGGCTCGCCGTATTCCTTCGGCTCGAAGATGGCATCGAGGTAGCCCCAGCGCAGCAACGAGTCCGGCGCGCGTGCGTCGAGCAGGTTCAGCACAAGCACGGCGTCGGCCTGGTCGGCGCGCACGATGACGGTGCCGGCCGGTAGATCCACCGTGGTGGGCGTGGGTGAGATCGTCACGTCCTTGAGCATGTGATGCCCTTCGAACGGCTTCTCGGACCACGTGGGTTGCGAGAGCTGATCCTGCGTGACCGCCACGTGCGTTGCGGCCGTTGTGCGGGTGTAGGGAATGCCGTGGGCGTCGAGGCGTTCGATCACAACCGTCCACTGCGGCGGAATGGCCCAGGCGGCAGGCAGTGGCGCAGTCACATCCGGCAGCAGGTCGTTCCAGCTCTGGATGGCGTACGTCTTCTTGATCGTCGGGTCGTAGCGCACCCAGGTGTCGCCCGAGATGTCGCTGGCCGTCTGGGTGAATGCATAGCCTTTCAGCGTGAACGGCTTCGAACGCGGGTCTTCCTTGAAGGTGACGGGCAGCGCGGCATCCGGCTTTGCCGACTGCGCGGCTGCCCAGGCGTCGGCGTCGCGCGAGGCCTTCAACAGTGCGGCCGGATCGCGGTTCACGGTTTCGAACACGCTGCGCAACACGTCATAGGTGGCGCGTACGCGCACCTCGTAGGACTTGAGCATGTGTGTTTCGATCAGCAGCCCCGCACGGTTGCGGATGGCGGCATAACCCGTCGAGAAACGTGGCCCTGAGCCGAAGTTGGCAATGCCCTTGGTGATGTCGCGACCGTCGCGGAACTCGAGATAGGGCGACGCGAGATGACCGAACGCTTCGTAACGGGGCATGACGTCGTTGGCATAGGCTTTCGCCTGCCACGCGGCAATCGAAGGCGGTAGCTTGTGGGCATCCTCGGCATACCAGGTAAGGTCGTACTGGTAATCCGCACCATCGGTGGTATGGATGTCGACCAGCAGGTCCGGTCGCCATGCGTTCCACAGTGTTAGCCAGGCCCGCGTTTCCGGCGCGTCGGCCTTGACGTAGTCGCGATTGAGATTCAGATACTGCGACTGGCCGCGGAATCCCATTTCCTCCGGTCCGTTCTGATTGATCCGGAAATAGGGCCCTGAGTTTTCGTGTCCATCCACGCTGTAGACGGGGATATAGACCAGCACCGCATGTTCGAGGAGGTGGGGGAGGCGACCCATCTTGGCGAAGTCGCGCAGCAGCATGAGGCCCGCGTCCTTGCCTTCGATCTCGCCAGGGTGGATGCCTGCCTGGACCAACACGATCGGTTTGCCCGCTGCGCGGGCACGTTCCGGCGTGAGATCCCCGTCCGTCGCCGCGATCACCACGGTCATCGGTCGCCCTTCCGGCGTGGTGCCGAAGGTTTCCAGGCGAATCGTGTCCGGCGACGCCATGGCGAGTCGGCGCAGGAATGCCTGAGTTTCCGCATACGACGGCGTTTTGTGGAACCCGTACGCCTCGGCGGGCGTGGTCCAGGTGTCTTTCGCATGGATCGTCATGGGGGCCACCGCGATCAGGGCGAGGAGGAGGCGTGCGGGGAACGTCGCAGGCATGAACACCTTCCGGCTGTGTGAGCGCGTCATTGTGTGGGTTTTTCGTCCCCAGCTCCATGCCGTAGGTGGCATAGCACGTCGGACATTGTCGACGGCTCCCTGGCGCCATCGTCCTCGGGCGACAGACGCCTCGTCGCCGCCCGATTATCGTCACGCGGCTCAATGTCTATCGCAAGGATGAAAGATGACTTACCTGCCTTCCATGGGATGTGCCGGGCGTGCCGGCATGTTCGTTCTTGCCGTGGCCCTGGCGCCTGCGGCATCGGCCAACACGCTGCAGGGCGCTGATACGCCCGCGGACGCGGAGAAACCTGCGATCACGAGTGAGAGCAGCACGAACCGGAGGCCGTCCGCGTTGCCGCGCGGCCTGCCGTTCGCGACGACCGACGATGAAAGTACGTTTCGCGAGATCGCGCGACACGCTTCGCTCTTTCCGATTCCCGCGCCGCACCGCGTGGCGAAGGATTTCCTCGCGCAACGCCTGGGCATCGATGGCGATGGCTATGTGGTGGCGCATTTCGCTACGGCAGAGCAGCGTGCCAACGGAAAGCCCGACCAGGTGATGCCGCTGACCGACGCGCTGATAGAAGCGTTTCCCGACCACGACCGGCATGGCTGGTTTGCCGAACTGTCGGACATGGTGGGTGGCCTTAACGGCGGCGGCGCATCGAGTCCAGGCGTCGTCGCCACAGCGATGCGTGTGGCACATGGCAAGAGCGCCGCAGACGTCTTTTCGGCGCTCGGTAAGCTGTTGTGGAGCCGGACCGGACCGGGCTACATCTACAACACGTTCATCGCGAGCGGCAATGTCGTGGCGACGGTCCGTGAAGACCATCGGCTGCTGGATGATGCATTTGGCATCTACGCCGTCGGTGGTTTCGATGCCGATCACGCCAGTCCGATCCGGCTCTCTCAAGTGGTGGACGCCTTCGCTGCGCCCGGTGCCTTCGCCGAACTGCCGTACGTCAGCCGGTTGAAGGCGGAGTTGGACGCGTATTGGTCTCGAATCCGCGCCGATTGGTCTTTGCTGGCGCGCTACGAGTTCGTCATGCAGGCACGTCATGCGCGCGATACGGGTCTGCTAACCGCGGTGCAATACCGCACGGTGATGCAGGCGGCGGCGCCGACGGTCCCGCGCGAGGGCGCCGTGACTCTCGAAGCGTTGCGGCAGACGGTTGATGGTACGGGCCAAGCCTTCCTCTTCGACATCAACGGCTACGCGGCGAGCGATCTCATCCGCTTCGTCGCTCCGGACAAGAGCGAAATCATGTACATGCCGGGCGAATCGTCGCCGTTTGTGGTCGTGCGCGATGAGGCGGCGCTTCGGCAATGGGTACTGACGCAAGCAAAAGACCCGGCAAAGCTGACCCGTCTGCTTGCGCATTTTTCCGAGCACGATACTCAGGACGGCCTGTTCTGGACGGGGGTGAAGCACGGTCTGGAAAACCTGGGCAGCGGTCGCTGGCGGGCCGATAGCGACGCCGTGGACCATGCGGACACGGCGATCGTCGGCGACGTGTTCGAGGCCATGCGGACACAAGCCGAAGCACGCTTGCGTAGCGATGCGACGGTGCAGGCCAGTACGGCTTGGGATGCGTGGCGAACCACCCTCAACCGCACGGCCACGCTCCTCGCGCCACTGGGCTATGTGCCTGCGTTGGCCATTCCCTTGCAGGCAGTCACCGGGCTCGCCGGCCTCGGCATAGGCGTGGAACAGGCCATCGACGGCCGTACCGAGGCGGAGCGGTTGAGTGGCGTAGAACAGGCGGTATCCACGGTCGTGACCAATGTGCCGCTGGGTGCGCTGTTCGGGGGCGAAATGCGTGGAGCGAGAGAGGGCGAGACGAAGGCCGATGGGAGCCCGTCGTTCGTTCGTCCGCAGCGCGTCCATGGAAAGATCGGCTACCCCCTGGGACCTACCCGGCCACCCTCCTGGCCAGCTGAGACAGTGGATCGCATCTATGCGCACGACGACGGCCGTCCCGGCCTTTGGATGGCGGCCGACCTGCGGCGCCACACTCGTCAGCAGCTGCCGCCCCGTGCGTCGCATCTCGGCGACGGCACCTATATTCAAGGCGGCGAGATCTACGTGCCATGGCGCCATGCCTCGCACGTGCGCCTGGCGCGTCTGATGCACAGTGAAAGCGGCTATCGCATGGCTCTGAGCGATGACACACCCGGCCCCCTTGTGGAACGTGGAAGCGATGGCCTCTGGCAGTTCGCCGAGATCGAGCAGAACTATCTGCCCGGAAGCTTGATTGCGCACCGCGTAGCGGGGATGCTCACCGCCGATCCTCGCGTGCTCGCTCATGCTGCGGAGGTGCTTGAACAATTCGGAGTCTCGGAGTCCTCACCGGGGGTGACCGGTATCGGCCCCGATGCGGACGCCGGAGAGCCCTTGCTCAAGCTGAGCGTCGGACACGGATTCATCGAGACCCTGTCCGCACGACTTCGCGATCCCACGGCCAAGGTGTGGACGCCGACCGAACTGCGTCTGGTCGCACCGATCCTGGCTGAGGCGACGCGTCGTCCGTTCGCGCTGTCTCTGGCGGATGGACGACTCGTCATCGCCGTATTGCCCGACGGGCGGGAAGTGACGGAGGGGTTACCCGCCACGGCGCTTCGCATAGAAATTCGTGGCGACAAGTATGTGGTGCTCGGACCGCGGCTGCCGGATACCGATGAGTCCTATGCCTCGGTGTTTTCTGCGTTCGAAAGGCAATACAGGCGTCTGGCCACACGCGATCAGGTGGTGGATCCCGCGCAGCGCGAACACCTTTTCCGAACCATGTTGGCCGACATGATCGATGCCAGGGGCACGCGCCCCGACCTCGAGCGCATGCACCGGTACTGGATCGACGGCCTCCGTCTGGCCACGAAGCACAAGGAGAGGATCAAGGCGTTATCACACCTGAGGTATGCATTGGCGAACGATTCGCAATCGCTGACGCCGGAACAGAGACGGCAGATCGACGAGGTACGTGACGTTCTGCCCAATACCCTTGCCGCGGACGTCACCGACTCGCGGCTGCTGGCGGCGGGTGTGATGGCTCGGATCGTGGAGCGGCAGAGCGCATTGCTGCCTCCGGCGCTGGCTCACCTCGCGGTCCGGGATCCAGACATCCTGAGACGAGCGAGGGCCGAAATGGGGGACGAATTCGGTATACAGGACAGCTACTACGTGAAGCTTCGGCATCCGGATGGCCGAATGCAGGTCGTCAAGGTCAACTTGAACGCGGCTGCTACAGGGTACGAGTTGTTGGCGCCAGGCGATGCGACGAATCGCGCCACTGGGTATTACCTCGTCGAGCGAGACGGCATGTGGCGACCCGAACAGTCACTTGCAGACGGCTTCGTTCTCGTGGATCCCGGTGAGTTCATTGCCACCACCCTCGCGGTCGGTAGTGTCCTGCCGGTCGATGTCGCGAGTGACCTTCAGAGTGTCATGGGCATCGTGGACGCCATTCCGCAGCCGCTATTGCGCTTCTTCAGTCGGTCGCTCACGGGCGCCGAGATCGCTGCCGACGGCGGGGTGGTCCTCACGCTCCGACATCCCACGTCGGGCGCCGTCTTGCGCTATGCGACGCACGTCGATCGACATGGGCAGCCCATCGCTTCCGCCCCGCCGACGGTCGCCATCGCTGCCGACGCGTTACCTTTCATCGATCAGCATGTCACGCCGCATGTGCCGTCCGCGACGAGACAAGGGGTTTCCCCACCAGCCCCATTCGATTCCGCCGCTTATAGGGAACTCGTCAGGACGGGACAGCCAATCAGTGCGTTCTTCGGCGGGGGATTCGCCGATCTGCACGTCAGTGCCCTGGTAAAAACGCGGCGGTTGCGTGGCATGTTGCGCGAGGATTCGCACATGGCGCTCGTGGGAGCCGCGGCGGACCACCTGTTCACGCTGGTGCTGCCCGTCGGTGAAGACGCCTTGCGGATGGCAGGGGCGGAGCGATCCGTCGGTCGCCCACTGCACGTGTTGCCCCCCGGTACGCTGATCGTGGACTCGATCTATGGCGCGGCGGTGAGCGCAGAGCATTACCCAGCCTTCGCACGTGAGGTGGCTCGTGGGTGGGAGGCAGCGGGTTGGCGCGTGACGCGATTGGAGCCCGATGGGCGTGAAGTGAGTGAATCGCCCATTGCCTTCACCGAGCGGATGCTCTCGACACCGATAACGGTGAATCTATGGAATCCGGAGCACGATCCGATATCCGAGCGACGCTATGTCGACTATGCGCGTCGCCGTTACGCAGGCGGTCTTCCTGTGCGTCATGCGGGGCTGGATTGGCTGGTGACGCGGGAGGCCCGGCGGGATTATCTGAGCTACTTCCAGCCTGACACCATGGCCATCCCCTTCGCCGACGATGCCCCGGCTCATGATCCAGTCGCATCGAGCGTCCGCGGTCTGGCCGAGACGGCCGTCGCTGCCGGGCTGACTTCGGGCGTGGCCCCAGGTATCTAAGGACGCGCTGAGCTCGGGCCAGGATCAGCGAGTGCGTCGCCACGCCCATGCCGATGCACCTCGCTGATCCGGACATGGTCACCCACACCGTGTGTATTCCCGCGACCACAGGGGAGCCCCGAAACCAACCGCGCCGTCGGCATGCGTTCGTCGGCGTGGGCGGCGTAGGACACCGGATCACGTCGATGCCGCCATCGCAATCCGTTCTCGGGCGACAGACGCTCCGTCGTCGCCCAACTATCGTCACGCCCCTCGATGTCCATCAACAGGGATGAAAGATGACTTACCTGCCTTCCAAGAGACGTGCTCACCTGCTCCTGCTCGTTGCTGCTCTGGTACCTGCGACGAGCGTCGCCAGCGCATCGGATCCCGCCTTGCGCAGGGACGCGGCGCAAACGGCGAACGCGAGCGATACGTCCGCGACACGCCAGCTTCCCGCATGGCCGCGCAGCCTGCCGTTCGCGACCGCCGACGACGAGCGGACGTTTCACGAGATCGCGCGCCAGGCGTCCCGGTTTCCTATTCCCAATCCGCGCCGCGTGGCGAAGGACATCATCAAGGAACGCTGGAACATCGATGGCGATGCGTACGTGGTCGCTCATTTCGCCACCGCAGATCAACGCACCCGCGAAACCCCCGACAACGTGATGCCCCTGATCGACGCGCTGATCAACGCCTTTCCCGATCATGATCGGCATGGCTGGTTCGCCGAACTGTCGGACACGGTGGGTGGCCTGAACGGTGGCGGCGCGGCGAGTCCCGGCATAGTCGCTACGGTCGTGCACCTCGTGCATGGCAAGAACGCCGCGGACGTCTTCTCGACGCTTGGCAAGTTGCTGTGGAGCAGGACCGGCCCCGGATATATCTACAACACGTTTTTTGCGAAGGGCAACGTCGTTGAGACCGTCCGCGAGGATCGCCGCCCGCTGGATGAAGCGTTTGGCATCTACACGGTCGGCGGTTTCGATGCGGGCCACGCCAGTCCGATCCTGCTCTCGCAGTTGGTGGAATCTTTCGCTGCGCCCGGCACGTTCTCGGAACTGCCGTACGTCAGCCGGTTGAAGGCCAAGCTGGACGCGTACTGGGCCCGAACCCGCGCCGACTGGCCCTTGCTGGCGCGTTACGAGTTCGTCATGCAGGCGCGGCATGCGCGCGAGACGGGCCTGCTTACCGATGCGCAATACGGAGCCGTCATGCAAGCCGCAGCGTCGCAGGTCCCCTTGAACGGTCCGGTGACTCTCGAGCAGTTGCGGAAGTCGTCGCCCAGCGCAGGTCGCGCTCGTCGCTTCGATATCAACGGTTATGCGGCAAGCGACCTTATCCGGTTCTTCGCCCCGGACAAGAGCGAAATCATGTACATGCCGGGCGAGACGCCGCGCTTCGTGGTCGTCCGTGACGAGGCCGCGCTTCGCCAATGGACGCTGACGCAAGCGAAGGACCCGGCGAAGGCAACCCGCCTGCTTGCGCATTTCGGCGAGTGGGAGAGCCAGGACGGCTTGTTCTGGACGGGCGTGAAGCACGGCCTGGAAGATCTGGCCACCGGCCGTTGGCAGGCCGATGGCCGTACGGTCGATCATGCAGAAACGGCGATCAGCGGCGACGTGTTCGAGGCTATGCGTACGCAGGCCGAAGAACGTCTGAGCGAGGATGCGAAGTTGCAGGCCAGCACGGCATGGGATGCGTGGCGAACCCGGATCAATCGTACGGCGACGCTGGTCGCGCCGCTGGGCTATGTGCCCATCCTGGCCATTCCCGTGCAGATCGCCACGGGACTCGCCGGTGTCGGAACGGGTATCGAACAGGCCATCGACGGCCGGACCGAAGCGGAGAGGGCTGGCGGCGTGGAGCAGGTCGTTTCCACGGTCGTGACCAATGTGCCGCTGGGCGCGGTGTTTGGGCATGAGATGCGGACCGGGAACGGCGACACGGCAAGCAATGACGCGCGGCCATCGTTCGTTCGTCCGCAACGCGTCCACGGAAAGATCGGCTATCCCCTGGGGCCCACGCGTCCGCCGTCCTGGCGGGCGGAGAGGGTGAATCGCGTCTTTGCGCGCGACGACGGCAGCACGGGCTTCTGGGCGGCAGCCGACGTGCGGCGGCACACCCGTCGGGCCGTTCCGCGCTATTCGATGCACCTTGGCGACGGCACCTTCGCCCACAATCACCAGATCTACGTGCCATTGCGCGTTTCCTCCACCGCGCGTTATGCGCAGCTCATTCATGCTGGCAGGGGCTATCGGATGGCCTTGGCCGACGGCAGCCCCGGTCCGCTGATCGAGCGTGAATACGACGGATTCTGGACGCTCGCCGACGTTGCCGACAACTACCTGCCTGGGAGTGTGCTCGCGCACCGGGTAGCGAACATGTTCACAACCGACCCGCGCGTGCTCACTCGTGCTGCGGAAGTGCTGGAACAATTCGGGCTGTGCGAATCCGGGCCCCTGGTGACGGGCATCGGGGCGAATGCGGACGTCGCGGATCCCTTGATACGGCTGAGTGTGGGACACGGCTTCATCGAGACGTTGTCCGCCCGCCTGCGCGACCCGGCGGCACGGACGTGGACCCTTTCCGAGTTGCGGATCGTCGCTCCCATCCTTGCCGAGCAGACGCGCCGTGCCCTCGCCGTGTTCCGCGGCGATCACAGCCTTGCCTTTGCGGTGCTGCCCGACGGCAACGAGGTGGCGCAAGAAGACGTTCCGGACACGGCACTCCTGGTGGAACGCCGTGGCGACGCCTATGTCGTGCTCGGTCCACGGCTTCCGGACAGCGGGTTTCGCTATGCCTCGTTGTTTGAGGCCGTGGAGCGACAGCGTCCGCAGTTCGGAGTGCCGGTGCAAATGGGGGATGGGGCGCAGCGCGAGCACGCCTTCCGTACGATGCTGGCCGATCGGATCGATGCCACGTCCAACCGCGTTCAACTCGAGCGCATGCATCGGTCCTGGATCGGTTCCCTTCCCATGCCTCACCAGCAGATCGTCCTGTTGATGCGTATCTCGCGGCTGAGGTATGCCCTGGCGCACGAACCCGCGTCGCTCACGCCGGAAGAGATACGACAGATCGATGAGGTGCGCGACCTCTTGCCCGATACGCTGCCACCCGGCGTGATGGACTCGCGCTTGCTGGCAGCGGGGGTACTGAGTCGGATTGCCGAACGACAGAGCGCGCTGCTGCCTCCCGCGCTGGAACACCTGACGGTCCAGGATCCGGCCGTCCTGGCACGGATGGGATCACAACCCGACGACGATCTTGGGATGCAAGGCCGTTACTACGCCCGGCTACGGCATCTGGACGGCCGCACGCAGCTCGTCGAGATCGCCCCGGATGCGCGCGCCGTCGGCTACGAGGTGCTTGCACAAGGAGACGGTACGCATCGCTCGACCGGTCGGTACGTCGTCGAGCGAGACGGCGTATGGCGTCCTGAGACATCGCTCGCGGAAGGGCTTGCGGTCATGGATCCGGGCGAGTTCATCGCCACTTCCCTCGCGCTGACGGATGTCCTGCCGGCTGACATCTCGCGCGATCTGCCGACCGTGATGAATATCGCGGATGCCATCCCGCAGCCGCTTCTGCGCTTCTTCAGCCGGTCGCTCAGCGGGGCCGAGATCGCTCCCGACGGCGGGGTGGTGCTTACTGTCCGGCATCCGACCTCAGGGACTGCGCTGCGCTATGCGACGCACGTCGATCGAAACGGGCGACCGATCGCCGCCGCGCCAGCATTGATTCCCGTGACGAATCACCCATCCCATCTTTCGGATGCTCATCTCAACCCCCGCGTGCCGATGGCGATGGACCTTCAGCTATCGTCGCGGCGTCCCCTCAATGTGGACACCTACGCCGAACTGTTCAGGACGGGGCAGCCCATCAGTGCTTTCATCGACATGGGGTTTGCCGACCTGCACGTCAGCGCCCTGATGACGACCCGGAGGCTGCGAGGCATGCTCCGAGAAGATGCGCATGTCGCCTTCGTGGGCAGCGCGGAGGATCACGTGTTCACGCTGATCATGCCTGCCGATGAGGGGGCCCTGCGGATGGCGGGGCCTGAGCGGGCCCTCGGCCGGCGATTGGATGATTTGCCTGCGGGCACGATCATCGTGGACCCCATGTATGGCGTGGTGGCGAGCGCGGACCGCTACGCGACGTCGGTTCGCGAGGTGGCGCAGCGATGGGATGCGTCCGGTCGGCAAATGATGCGTGTGGAACAGGATGGGCACGAATCGTCCGAGTCGCCCGTCGCCTTCACGGAGCGCATGCTGGCGGCGCCCGTGCGGGTCAATCTCTGGAATCCCGAGCATGACCCGATATCCGAGCGTCGCTATGTGGACTATGCGCTGCGACGACATGCGCGCGGGCTGACCGTGCGCCATCCGGGAAGGGATTGGCTGGCGACCCGGGAAGCCCGGCGGGACTACATGGACTATTTCAGGCCCACGACCACGACGATACCGTTTGCCGACGACGCTCCGGCGGGTGACCCGAGCACGATGGGCCTGCGCGATCTGGCCGAGGCCGCCATTGTCGCCGGCCTGTCGCCAGTACACGGACCAGATACCTAAGGACGCGCTAAGCTCGGGCCCAGGATAATGGTTCATATCCGATGCCGAGTCTCTGCCCGTGCACATCATCCTTGTCGAAGACGACGTTCAGTTGGGCGAGGCGATTCGCCGGGCACTGGAACGGCTGGCCTATACGATCAGCTGGTTCCGCGACGGCAACGAGGCCCTGCTCGCCTTGCGCGACCACGACGCAGACCTGGTCCTGCTCGACCTGGGTCTGCCGGGCAGGGACGGAATGGACGTGCTCACCGAAGCGCGGCGCCTGCGCGTGACCACGCCGGTGATCGTGATGTCGGCCCGCGATGCGCTGGACTCGCGTATCCGCGTGCTCGACGCAGGCGCGGACGATTACCTGATCAAGCCGTTCCACCTGGACGAACTGGCGGCGCGTATTCGCTCCCTGGCCCGCCGCGCGAGGGGCGCCGCCGTCAACCGCCTCGAGGCGGGGGCGCTGAGCCTCGACCTCGGCACCTTCGACGTGACCTGGCACGGCGAACGCGTGGAGCTGACTCGCCGCGAGTTCGCGCTGCTGCAGGCGCTCATGGAGCGCGCTGGCCGCATCGTTCGCCGTGAGTCGCTGGAGAATTCGCTGTACGGTCCTGACAACGTCATGAGCACGAGCGCGCTTGAGGTGCTGGTGCACTCGTTGCGACGCAAATTGAGCCACGGGGCGATCCAGACAGTACGCGGATTCGGCTACATGGTGCCCCGGGAACCGCAGTGACGGCGGCCAGCCTTCGCGCCCGCCTGCTTGTCCTCATCGTATGCGTGCTGGCGGCGGTGCTGGTGCCTCTGGGTTTCCTGAGTGCCCAGCACACGCTGGAGGAAGTGGACGAGCTTTCCGACGGCCGGCTGGCCCAGGCGGCGCGTACGTTGGAAGTACTCGTCGATCGCATCGGTGTGGAGCAGTTGCGTCAGCAGCGGGCCGCGCGCCTGCTCGTGCCCAGCGTTTCCAACCACCCGCAGGAACTGACCGTTCAGGGCCGTACGTTCGAGTCGGAAGTGGGATTCCAGGTATTCGATCGCGATGGCACGCTGTTGCTGGCCACGGAAAACCTGGCCGCGTTGCCGCGGACCCAGGCTACCGATGGAAGCTACGAGGACGTCCGTAAGGGCAAGTACGAGTGGCGCGTGTTCACCTTGATCAAGGAGGACGACGACATCGTCATCCGCGCGGGTGAGCGCTATGACAGCCGCAACGAGATCACGCGTGCCCTGTGGATCGAGCACGGTCTGCCGATGCTGCTGGGGCTGCCGTTGATGGCCTACCTCGTCGGCTGGGCCATCCGACGCGGCATGCGCCCGCTTGACGCCCTGGCCAAGGCGCTTTCGCGACGTGAGCCCGGCAGTCGCGAGCCTGTTCATCTGCGCGATGCGCCTACCGAACTGCAACCCGTGCTCGCGGCCCTGAACGAGCAGATCGGACAGATCGAAGAAGCGCTCGAACGTGAGCGACGCTTCAGCGCCGACGTGGCCCACGAACTGCGCACGCCCCTGGCCTCGACCATGATCAACCTGGAGGACGCCATGGCCTCCGCCCGTCCCGACGAAGCCGAGGCAGCACTGCAGGCGGCGCGGGAGTGTCTCGTCTCGCTGGCTCGCCGTACGGAACAGTTGCTGGCCCTGGCGCGCCTTGAGGCAGGCGCCGCGGCGGGCCCGCGCAGCCGAGTCGATCTCAGCGAACTGGCCCTGGACGTCATCGAGGAAATGTCGGCGCTGATCGGTTCCGGTGGCGTTGAACTCAGCGTCGAACTACCCGATCACCAGTTTGTTGAAGGCTATGGCGTGGCGTTGAGCGCGCTGCTGCGCAATCTGCTGGAGAACGCCTTCCGCCACGTGCCGCGAGGCGGCCATGTGGAACTGTCGATCCGCCAGGCCGGCGGCGAGGCCGTGATCGAGGTGGTGGACGACGGTCCGGGCATCCCGGCGGAAAAGCGCGAGGCCATGTTCACCCGGTTCCAGCGCGGCATCGATACCCACGGTTCCGGCTACGGTCTCGGCCTGTCGATCGTGCAGCGCGCGGTGGAACTCAACGGCGCCCGAATTCGCATGCTTGACCGCGACGACGGCGCCAGCGGCCTGCGCGTGGTGGTATCCCTGCCGACGGCGTGATCTGCGAGCGCGTTTCATTCAAGCACGCGAAAGGTGATCGGCGCATCCTCAGGAGCCCAACCCATGGAGCGTGTCACGATGAAGAACCCCGAAACGACCAAAAAGCTGCGCAAGTCGGATCTCGCCACCCCGACCGGCCTCGGTGCGGACGCCACGCGCGACATCTCGGGCGGACTGAGCGCATTGCTCGCCGACACCTTTGCGCTGTATCTCAAGACGAAGAACTTCCATTGGCATATGTCGGGGCCGCGTTTCCGCGATCTGCACCTGCTGCTCGACGAGCAGGCGTCGCAGATCTTCGCCATCACCGACGACATCGCCGAGCGCGCGCGCAAGGTCGGCGGTACGACGGTGCGTTCGATCGGTCACATCTCGCGCCTGCAGCGCCTGGCCGACAACGACGCCGACTTCGTCACCCCGCAGGACATGCTTGCAGAGCTGCGTGACGACAACGAGCGCTACGTCGGCTTCCTGCGCGAAATGCACGGTGTGTGCGACGAATACGGTGACGTCGCCACCGCGAGCCTCATCGAGAACTGGATCGACGAGGGTGAGCGCCGCGTGTGGTTCCTCTTCGAGACCGCACGCGAACACGCGTGAGGCGAAGGGGCCGGCGCGCTGGCGCCGGCCCCTTGTGTGTCACTTCCTCGGCGTAGCGATGTCGCCGATGAGGTCTTTGCCGTCGGCACGCACGAGGTGCGGGTATCTCAGCCCGCCGTGGTAATCCACCTTCACGGTCGAGTAATCGTCGATGTCCTTGATGAGAAACTCGATCGGCGCGCTGTTCGACTTCGCCGCCGTGACCGCATCCTTGAGGACCTGCGCCGAATAGTCCTTGCCGTTGATCGCGACCAGGGTCACGCCCGGGACGAGTCCGGCTTTCGCGGCGACGCCTTCCCACTGCGCATCTGTGATCACGCCCTTGTCGGACACCTGGATGCCGAGCGAATAGGCCAGGTTCACCGTCTTGCGGAGCGACTCCATCGTTTTCGCGAATGGCGTGGGCTTGTCGTCGTAGACGAGCTTCCAGCCGCCGCCCTCGATGCCGTGCTCGGGTAGCGTGTCGCCGGTGGCATCGAGGCGTTCACGCAGGAAGCTTGCCCAGTCGTACGGCTGGATGCCGTTGAGCGTGGCGATCACGTCGTCGAAGGTATAGGTCTTCGGCGTGTAGCTGCCGTTGTCCATGCCATAGAACGCACGCGCAAACTCGTCGAGCGTGTGCTTGCCGTTGGACAGGGTGCGGATCTTCGTGTCCACATCCAGCCAGAGCAGCTGCCCTTCGGGGTAGTAGTCCGAGCTGCGCCGATAGTTCGTCCACCCCGGCGTGCCGCGCGACATGAGCGGGATGCCGTCGGCCGTGTCCTGCAATGAGCGCCACGAACGTCCCGTGCGCGCCGACATGTCAGCGGCTATGCCCGCCAGCGAGTCGCGCCACTGCGCGGTGGTCCAGATGCCCGAACGCGCCGTGAGCACGCCGGCCCAGTAATCGGTCAGGCCTTCGTATACCCAGAGCAGGTCGTCCTGCATCGGTTCGGCAAAGCTCGGCGTCCACAGGTCCGCGGGGCGACGGAACTTGCCGTTCCACGAATGGATGTATTCATGCGGCAGCAGCGTGCCGGCGGCCACGTTGACGTCCGCATCCGTGAGGAAGTTCGCGAACAGGCGGTCGTCGCTGGACTGGTGGTGTTCGAGGCCGAAATGGCCGGTGTGGTCGGAGGTCACCAGCAGGAAATCGTAGTGCGCGTAGTGATGGGCGCCGAACAGCCGGTTGGCCTGCACCACGAGGGACCGCTGCTTCGCGATCTGCTCGTCCGTCGCCTTCACCCCCGCGGCCGTGTCGCCCGTGATGTTGAGGTGGACCTGGGTGTCCTGCCCAGGTGCGAGGTCGATGCGCGTGAAATGCTTGCCGGTCATCAGCGGCGAATCGACGAGGTTCTCGAAGCTCACCGGCTTGAAGCGGACCTCGTCACCGGATTGCGCGGCCGTTTCCAGGGCCGAGGCGTACTTCCAGCCGGCGGGCAGTTTCACGCTGGGTTCGACCGTGATGCGACTGCTGTAGTACCCGGCCGGATAGAAGGCCACTTCGTTGAACGAGAGGGGGATGTAGCCGGGCGTGGCCGGCGCCAGGTAGTCGAAGCTCAGTTCGAGCGCATTCACGCCTGCGGGTAGGTCGACGTGGAAGGCGTACATCTCCTGCAGGTCACGACGCCAGGGGAGGCGTTTGCCGTTGCCCGTCACGACGAATCCCGCGACATTGGCGAGGGGGCCGGAAGGCCCGTGTACGCCGGGAATCCACTTCGGGTAGTAGAGAATCGCGTGATTCCCGCTGACCGGTATGGTCTCGCGCACGTGATAGAGGTGCCTGGCGGCATCGGAAAGATCGACGTGCAGCACGAGGTTGCCCGGATACGGCTGGTCGACGGCAGCGGGCAGATCGGAGGCCGTGGCGGGCGCGGTAAGGGCGATCGCGGAAGCGACGGCGGCGGCGAGGGTGGCGCGACGAAGCAGCAGGCGCATGGTTCGGATCCCCTGGCGGTTGGCGATCCCCGATGGTCATGGGCGGCTGTCGCTCCGGGCCCGTGCCATAGGTCATGCCCACCCGGGCCTTGTTTGAAACGGGGGACTTCGCAGGGCAGGGACGCGTCGATAGCATGAGCCGATGAAAGCACCCACCCTGCGACGCATTCTCAACGCGTGGCCGCCCTTCCTGTTCACCGGGATACGCGTCGTTACCTTCGACGACTACCGCTACGCGAAAGTGCGTCTGAAACTCGCCTGGTACAACCGCAACTACGTGCGGACGCACTTCGGCGGCAACCTGTTCTCCATGACCGACCCGTTCTGGATGATCATGACGCTCAAGAGCCTTGGCGACGATTACATCGTCTGGGACCAGGCGGCCGAGATCCGCTTCGTAGCGCCCGGTCGCGAGGATGTCTACGCCGAGTTCCGCCTCGACGACGCGGTGCTGGACGAACTGCGCGCGGCGACCGCCAATGGCGAGAAGTGCCTGCGCTGGTTCGATACCGAGGTGCGCACGGCGGCCGGCGAGCATGTCGCCACCGTGCGCAAGCAGCTCTACGTTCGCCGCAAGAAGGCGAAGCGCTGATTCAGCGAGTGCCTCAGAACAGCAGGGAGGCCATTTTCTTGCGATAGGTGCTGACCAGCGCCGCGTCGTCGATGGTGGCGAAGGCGGCGAGGAGGCGCTTCTTGGCCTGACCGTCGTGCCAGTCGCGTTGGCGCTTGAGGATGTCGAGGAACTGCTGCAGACCCGCTTCGGTGTCGCCTTCGATCAGCAGGCGCACGCCGAGCAGGTCGCGGGCTTCCCAGTCGCTGTCGTCGTTCTGCACGCGTGTACGAAGGACGTCGAGCGACGGGGCATCCGTTAGCGCCCGGGCGAGTTCGAGCTGGCTGCGCAGACGCACGGCGCGCGCATCGGTGGCGAGGTTGGCGGGCAGGGCGTCGAGTTCCGCTTGTGCAGGTTCCACACGGCCCGCGCGCATCAGGGCCAGCGCGAGGTCGAGCTTCAGTTCGGCGCGGTCCGGCTGGGCAGCGATGGCCTGCTGGATGCGGTTGATGGCGTCTTCGGGGCTCTCTGCGGGAGCCTGCGTCGCCTCGGTCTCGACGGCCTCGGCCGGCTGTACCCCGTGACGGGTGAGGAATTCGCGGATCTGGCCTTCGGGCAGCGCGCCGGCAAAGCCGTCCACCACCTGCCCACCGCTGATCAGGATGACCGTGGGGATGCTGCGCACGCCGAACATGGCGGCGAGCTGCTGCTCGGCATCGACGTCGATCTTGGCGAGGCGGAACGCGCCCGCGTACTCGGCGGCCAGCTTTTCGAGAATCGGGCCCAGCGATTTGCACGGACCGCACCATTCCGCCCACAGATCCACCAGGATCGGTGTGGTGAGCGAGGCTTCGATGACGTCCTTCTCGAAGGCCGCCGTGGTCGCGTCGAAGACATGTTCACTACGGGCCTGGGCGCTGTTCACGGGGATGCTCCTTGGAAGTCGATGCCCCGTAGGTCGGGGAAGAGAGGCAGCATATCAAGGCCCGGCATGACGGGGAGGGGCGAGCCCCGACGGCTTCCGTCATGCGCCGTTTACGCGGATTTGCGATCATATGGCGCGGGCCCTCGCGGCCTTGGACCGCTGGAAGGCATGCATACCGCCCAGGAACTGATCGTCTGCGAACACTGCGATTCCGTTTATCGGAGGCAGGCGCTTGGCCGTGGCGAGGTGGCGGACTGCGTGGTCTGCGGCGCCGTGCTCGAACGTCACCAGTGGCTGGGTGTCGAGGCGCAGTTCGCGCTCATCGTGGCGGCGCTGATCGTCTTCGCCATCGCCAACCTGTCGCCGATCGTGACCCTGGGGCTGTCCGGCATGACGGCCGCCACCACACTATGGGGCGCCGTGATCGCCATGTGGCAGGACGGTGCCCAGGTGGTGGCGTTCCTGAGCGCCATGACCTTGTTCTTCTTCCCGCTCAGCCAGCTCCTGCTCTTCGGCTGGGTGCTCTGGTTTGCCCGTAGCGGTCGCCGCGCTCCGGGGTTCGCGCAGGCGATGTCGGCGCTGGTCAAGATCAAGCCGTGGAGCATGATCGAGGTCTTCATGCTCGGTACGCTGGTGGCGGTGGTGAAGGCACACACGTATTTCGACGTGGTTCCGGGGCCGGGCATCTGGGCCTTCGGGTTCTTGACGCTGTTGATCACCGTGTTCTCCAGCCACGATCCGCGCGACCTGTGGAACATCACCCGAAAGGACGCCGCATGAGCGCGCCACCGCGGGCCCGTGACCTCGGGATGATGTCCTGCCACGTCTGCCGGCTCATCACGGCCTACAGCGACGATCCCCATGCTCGCTGTCCGCGTTGCGACAACGTGCTGCACGTGCGCAAGCACGGCAGTATCGCCCGTGCCTGGGCACTGCTGGTGGCCGCGGCGATCTTTTACATCCCGGCCAACGTGTTCCCGATCATGCGCACGCAGAGCCTCTCGTCGAAGGATGACAACACGATCCTGAGCGGCATCCTGGAACTGTGGCGAGCCGGGTCGCCGGGGCTGGCGGTCATCGTCTTCACGGCGAGCATCGTGGTACCGATGCTCAAATTCATCATCATGGGCTACCTGCTGGTGTCCGTGCAGCGGTCCAGTGGCTTCGTGGCCCGGCAGCGGGCGAGGCTCTACCGCTTCGTGGAACTGGTGGGTTACTGGTCGATGCTCGACGTGTTCGTCGTGGCGATCCTCTCGGCCCTGGTCCACTTCAAGATATTGAGTCGCGTCGAGCCGCTGCCCGGCGTGGTGTATTTCGGCGTGGTCGTCGTACTCACGATGCTTTCGGCCATGAGCTTCGACCCGCGCCTGATCTGGGACAACAGGAAATCGCAATGAGCGACAGCAACGAAGGAAATACCTCGCCGCCGGAAGATCTGCCGCAACCGGTCGTGCGGAAGTCGAAGCTCGGCTTCTCGCTGATCTGGCTGGTGCCGATCGTGGCCGCGCTGGTCGGTCTCTCGCTGCTGGTAAGCCATTACCTGTCGGCCGGTCCCCGGATCACCGTCACGTTCCAGACGGCGGAGGGCATCGAGGCCGGCAAGACCCAGGTCAAGTACAAGAACGTCGTGATCGGCAAGGTCACGACCATGAAGCTGTCGAAGGACCGCACGCACATCTCGGTGATGATCGACCTGGAGAAGGACGCCCGCGCCTTTGCCACCAAAGGCACACGCTATTGGGTGGTGCGTCCGCGCGTCGGTGCCAGCGGTGTGTCAGGCATCGATACGTTGCTTTCCGGCGCTTTCATCGGCGCGGATGCCGGCGCTTCCGAAGAGGAGCAGAGTGATTTCAAGGGGCTCGAAACGCCACCGGCGGTCACCCATGGCGCGCCGGGTCGGCGCTTCGTGTTGCACGCGGGCGATCTCGGGTCGCTCGACATCGGCTCGCCGGTCTACTACCGGCGTATCCAGGTTGGACGCATCGTGTCCTATCAATTGGACAAGGACGGCAAGGGCGTATCGCTGCAACTGTTCATCGACGGTCCGAACGATCGCTTCGTGCTGAAGGACTCGCGATTCTGGAATGCCAGCGGCGTCGACGTCTCGCTCGGTGCAGACGGCCTGAAGATGAACACGCAGTCGTTGGCCACCGTCATTGCCGGTGGCGTGGCGTTCCAGGATCCCCCGGGGCCGCACGACGAAAACCCGGCACCGGAAATGGCCGAATACACGCTGTTCAGCGATCAGGCTACGGCCGTTGCGCCGCCGGATGGCAAGCCGCGCTACATCCGCATGCGCTTCGAGCATTCGTTGCGTGGTCTCGCGGTCGATGCACCGGTGGAATTCCTCGGGGTGAAGATCGGGCGCGTGGTGTCGGTCAACCTGGACTACGATCCGGCATCGCAGACCTTTCCGGTCATTGTCGGCGCGCTGGTCTATCCGCAGCGTCTCGGCCAGGCAAATGAAAAACTCGCCAAGGCCGTCGGTGGCGACGAGGACACGTTGTTCCCGCGCATCATGAGCGGGCTGGTGGCACATGGCCTGCGTGCTCAGGCGCGCACCGGCAACCTGTTGACCGGCCAGCTCTACATCGCGTTCGACTTCGATCCGAAGGCCAAGAAGGTGGCGTTCGACCCGAATGCCAAACCGGTGGAGCTGCCGACCACGCCGGGCGACTTCGACCATCTGCAGGAACAGATTTCCAGCATCGTCGACAAGATCGAGAAGATTCCCTTCGATTCGATCGGCCGCAACCTCGATGGCAGCCTGAAGGAACTCAACGGCACACTGAAGCAGGTCAACACCGAGCTGATGCCCGAGGCGAAGAAGACGTTGCAGGGCGTGAATCGCACCGTCGGCACAGCCAACGACGCGTTGTCGGAGAACTCGCCGCTGCAGCAGAACATCAGCCAGACGCTCGAGGAACTGCAGCGCACCGTCCGCTCGGTCCGCGCCTTCACCGACTATCTGGGCCGCCATCCGGAGGCGCTCCTGCGCGGCCGTGGCGCCGACGCACCGCCGAAGATCAGCACGCCGTCCGCGAAGACGGGCAAGGAAGAGCAGCCATGATCCATTCCCTTCGTCTCGCCGGTCTCCTGGCCCTCATTGGGGGCCTCGGCGCCTGCGCCTCGTCGCCCACTCATTTCCACACGCTGGTGCCGCCGGCCGCTCCGCCGGCCAGCGGCACGGCGGCGTTTGTCATCGACGTGCAGCCGGTGGGCGTCCCGCCGCAGGTCGATCAACCCGCACTCGTGCTTCGTCAGGGCGCCAGCTCGATCGCGGTGCTGGACGGCGAGCGCTGGGCCTCGCCGCTGGGCGACGAGATCCGGGCCGCGCTGTCGACCGACCTGTCGGCACGCCTGGGCACGCACGATGTGCACGGCCTGCCGCGCGCACGGGACGCAAAGGTGGTCCGCGTGCAGTTCGACGTCCGTCGCTTCGACTCGGTGCTGGGCGGCGATGCGACGGTGGAGGGTGCCTGGTCCGTGCGCGGTCCCGCCGAGGGCGCCGCGGTCACGTGTGCGTCGCGCGTGTCCGAGCCCGCCGGGTCGAGCTACGACAGCCTCGTGGACGCGCATCAGCGTGCGCTGGGCAAGGTCGCCGACCAGTTGGCAGTGGCGATCCGTTCGCTCGCCGCCGGCCAAGCCGCCACCTGCGCTCCATAGGCCCCGCTCGCCCCGTAGGACCCGCTATAGCGGCGAGGGAATGTTGCCTCACCGCTTCATTGCTCCGTCGGCTTCTCGCCGCCATGGCGGCTCCCACAACGTGCAGGCCAGCCCGCCACCTGCACTTTAGGAGCCGCTATAGCGGCGAGGAAATGCAGCCTCACCGCCGGGGGCTTCTCGCCGCGATAGCAGCCCCCACAAGGCCCCAGGCTTGGCCTCACCGTCCTCGTGGGATAGTCTCCCGCGATTGACCGCCGCGTTCTTCGCTGGCGGCCACCCCACGATTTCCACCGGTACCGAACACCATGCAGGACACCCACGATCAGGGCACGCGCGAGCAGGGCGGCTACGCCCCGGACGTCGTCGAGACGGCCGCACAGCGCTTTTGGAACGAGACCCGCGCCTTCGAGGTGACCGAGGACACGGGCAAGCCGAAGTACTACTGCCTGTCGATGCTCCCGTATCCGTCGGGTGCCCTGCACATGGGCCACGTGCGCAACTACACCATCGGCGACGTGATCAGTCGCTTCCAGCGCCAGCAGGGTAAGAACGTGTTGCAGCCGATGGGCTGGGACGCCTTCGGCCTGCCGGCCGAGAACGCTGCGATCAAGAACCGCACGGCGCCGGCCAAGTGGACGTACAAGAACATCGATCACATGCGCGAGCAGTTGAAGCGCATGGGTTTCGCGTACGACTGGACCCGCGAGGTCACCACCTGCGATCCCGAGTACTACCGCTGGGAGCAGCAGATGTTCACCCGGCTGATGAAGAAGGGCCTGGTGTACCGCAAGAACAGCGTCGTGAACTGGGACCCGGTCGATCAGACCGTGCTCGCCAACGAGCAGGTGATCGACGGCCGCGGCTGGCGCTCCGGCGCCGTCGTCGAGAAGCGCGAGATCCCGCAGTGGTTCCTGAAGATCACCGCCTATGCCCAGGAACTGCTCGACGGTCTCGATGCGCTGCCGGGCTGGCCGGAAGCGGTCAAGACCATGCAGCGCAACTGGCTGGGCCGGTCCGAGGGTCTGGAGATCTCCTTCGACGTGGACGGGCAGAGCGAGCCGCTGACCGTGTTCACCACCCGGCCCGACACGCTCATGGGCGTGTCGTACGTCGCCGTGGCGGCGGAGCATCCGATCGCGACGCGTGCTGCACTGTCCAACTCGGGCTTGGCCGAATTCATCGAGAGCTGCAAGTCCGGCGGCGTCTCCGAAGCCGAACTGGAAACCCAGGAAAAGCGTGGCTACTACACCGGCGTGGATGCGACGCACCCGCTCACCGGTGAAAAGGTGCCGGTGTGGGTCGCCAACTTCGTGCTCATGGGTTACGGCACCGGCGCCGTGATGGCCGTACCCGGCCACGATCAGCGCGACTGGGAATTCGCGCAGAAGTATTCCCTGCCGATCAAGATGGTGGTGGTCGACCGCGCCTTCGTGGACGCCGTGGCGGAACTGAAGCGCGATCTCGCGGCCGAGGGCACCGACACCGTGCAGAACGCACTGGATGGCGGTTCCTCCGATGCGTATCAGTCGTCCGCTGCCGTCGACACGATCAAGGACTTCGAAAACCGCATCCAGACCGTGGGTGCGTACACCGATTACGGCACGCTGATTCATTCCGGCCCGTTCGATGGCATGGACTTCAAGGAAGCCTTCGACGCCATCGCGGCCCGGCTCGAAGCCCAGGGCCGCGGCGAGCGCCGGGTGAACTGGCGCATCCGCGACTGGGGCGTCAGTCGCCAGCGCTACTGGGGCTGCCCCATCCCCGTCATCTATTGCCCGACCTGCGACGCGGTGCCGGTGCCGGAAGACCAGTTGCCGGTGATCCTGCCGGAAGACGTGGAATTCTCTGGTGTGCAGTCACCGATCAAGGCCGATCCCGAGTGGCGCAAGACCACCTGCCCGAGTTGCGGCGGTCCGGCCGAACGCGAGACCGATACGTTCGACACCTTCATGGAGTCGAGCTGGTACTACGCGCGCTATACGAGCCCGGGTGCGAAGGGGCAGGTGGACGAGCGCGCGAACTACTGGACGCCGGTGGACCAGTACATCGGCGGCATCGAGCACGCGATCCTGCACCTGCTGTATTTCCGCTTCTATCACAAGCTCATGCGTGACGAAGGGCTGGTGCAGAGCGATGAACCGGCCGTCAACCTGCTCTGCCAGGGCATGGTGATCGCCGAGACCTACTACCGGAAGGAAGCCGACGGTTCGTCCACCTGGTTCAATCCCGCCGACGTGGACGTGCAGCGCGACGAGCGCGCGCGCATCGTCGGCGCCGTGCTGCGCGCCGATGGGCAGCCGGTGGAAATCGGCGGCGTCGAGAAGATGTCCAAGTCGAAGAACAACGGCGTGGACCCGCAGTCGATGGTGGAGAAGTACGGTGCCGACACGGTGCGCCTGTTCTCCATGTTCGCCGCACCGCCGGATCAGTCGCTGGAATGGAACGAGGCGGGTGTGGAAGGCATGGCGCGTTTCCTGCGTCGCCTGTGGCGCGACGTCAACGCGCACGCCGAGGCCGTGCCCACGGCGACGCATCCGGCCGGCGAGGGCGCCCGCAAGGCGCTGCGCCGCCAGTTGCACGAGACCATCCAGAAGGTCGGCGACGACATCGGCCGCCGCCAGTCGTTCAACACCGCCATCGCCGCACTGATGGAGCTGCTGAACGCGCTCGGCAAGTTCGAGGACACGAGCAGCGAGGGCGTGGCACTGCGGCAGGAAGCCTTCACGGCGATGGTCCAGCTCATCAACCCGTTCACCCCGCACATGGCGCACGCGCTCTGGCAGGTGCTCGGCCACGGCGAGACGCTGGTCGAGGACGCCGGCTGGCCGCAGGTGGACCCGGCAGCCCTGGTCCGCGATTCGCTGACCTACGCGGTGCAGGTGAACGGCAAGCTTCGCGCTACCATCGAGGTGCCGGCCGCGGCCTCGAAGGACGAGGCGGAAGCCATGGCACGGGCGGAACCGAACGTGGCCCGCCTGCTGGAGGGACAGACCGTGCGCAAGGTGATCGTCGTGCCCGGCAAGATCGTCAACATCGTCGCAGGATAACCATGAGCCCGAACCTCCTTCGTTCGCTTCGCGTCGCCGCGCTCGTCTCCGTCGTGGCGCTGGTCAGCGCCTGTGGTTTTCACCTTCGTCACAGTGCCGCTCTGCCGCCGGGGATGAAAAAGATCCACCTCACCGTGTCGGGCGGAGGACGCCTCGAGCGCGAGCTGACCCGTGCGCTGGAGAATTCTGACGTCACGGTGGTGGACAAGCCGGCGGTCGATGCGGCCGAACTCGCCATCACGTCCAACACCTTCCGTACCGACTCGCTCACGGTGAGCGGCACCGCGCGCGTGACGGAATACGCGGTGCGTTACCACGTGGACTTCAACGCCAAGGCGAGCGACGGCACGGTGATCATTGCGCCGCAGTCGGTCGACATGTCGCGCGAGTTCAGCTACGACGCCACCAACACCATCGGTACCGCGAGCCAGACCGAGGAACTGCAGCGCAGCCTGATCGGCGACATGGTCCAGGCGATCCTGTTCCGTCTGCAGGCCGCCGGCGCGCATCCCGCCCTGGCAGCGCCTGCGCAGGCGCCCGCCTCGTCGAACTGACCGCTGGTGCCGCTCAATCCGTCCCAGTGGCAGAAACATCTGGCCGGCGACCGCATGGCGCCGGTGTATCTGCTGGTGGGCGAGGAATTGCTCGTACTCGAAGCGGCCGATGCCGTGCGCGCCATGGCGCGCCGGCTTGGCTACGCGGAGCGCGAGGTACTCGAAGCCGATAGCCGGTTCGACTGGGACGATCTTGCCCGCGCCTCGGCGGGGCTGTCGCTGTTCGCGACGCAGCGCCTGCTCGACCTGCGGCTCGCTGGCGGTCGTGCCGGCAAGGACGGCGGTGCGGCCATCACAGCCTTCGTTGGCGATCCGCCGCCCGACACCACCTTGCTGATCACCGCCACCGAGTGGAGCAGCAAGCACGAATCCGCCTGGACGAAGAACGTGGATCAGGGCGGTATCCAGGTCGTGTTCAACGCACCCCGGCCGCACGAGTGGACGGCATGGGTCGGCTCGCGGCTCGCCTCGCGCGGCCTCAAGGCCACGCCGGACGCGGTGGCGATGCTGGCCGAGCGCGTGGAAGGCAACCTGCTCGCCGCTGCCCAGGAAATCGACAAGCTCGTGGTGCTTGCCGGCGACCGCCCGCTCGACGCCGCGACGCTGGAAGGCCTGGTGGCGGACAGTGCCCGCTTCGACGCGTTCAAGCTCACCGATGCCGCTTTCGCTGGCGAAGGCGGCCGCGCGTTGCGCATTCTTGCCGGGTTGCGGGCCGAGGGCGACGAACTGATCGCGCTGATGGGCTGGCTGGTGAACCAATTGCAATTGGCGATGCGCCTCGCCAACGCCCGCGATGTCTCGGCGCAGGCGAAGATCGAGCGCCTGTGGCCCGCGCGTGAGCAGCTTTTCCGCAAGGCGCTGCGTCGTGCGCCACGCGAACACTGGATGGCCTGCCTCGCTCGCGCCGCGCGGATCGATCGCATGGCCAAGGGGCGCGAGCAGGGCGATGCATGGCTCGAAGCGGAGCGGCTGATCGCCGCCATCGCCGAACCGCGCGCGGCCACGGCATTCGCATGAGCGGCATGCGTCCGCTCGCCATCCTCGGCGGCACCTTCGATCCCATCCACCACGGCCATCTGCGTGCCGCGTGGGAAGCCGCGGAAGCGCTGGATGCCGAAGTCCGTATGGTTCCCGCGCGTACGCCCCCGCACCGGCCGCCGCCGGTCGCCGACGCGGCGGGGCGCGTGGCCTTGCTGCGCGCTGCGCTTTCCGGACAGCACCGTCTATCCATCGACACCCGCGAGCTCGAGCGCGAGGGCCCGTCTTACACCGTGGACACCCTGGCGTCTCTGCGCGACGAGATGGGGCCGGAACGCCCCCTCGTGCTGCTCGTGGGCATGGACGCGTTCGCTGGCCTGGCGTCCTGGCACCGCTGGCGCGACTTGTTCGCCCTGGCCCACGTGGGCGTGCTGACCCGCCCCGGTGCGGACCAAGCGCTTTCGGGTCCCCTGGCCGACTTCGTGGCGGATCGCCACGCGGCGCACGTACAGGGGCCGGCCGGCAGCGTGATCGGGATCGCCATCACGCCCCTGGACATCGCCGCCACCGCCATTCGCGAGACGTTCGCGGCAGGACGCGAGCCGCGTTTCCTGTTGCCGTCGGCGTGTTTCGAGGATGAGACGCTGCTCGCGCCGTACCGGGCGCTGGCCTCGGTATAGGGCCCTCGCCGCTTGCGTGGGGCCGAAAACCTGCCTCGGCATTTGACGCGACCCGACCGGGCGGGGGGTATACTCCCGCCAACCCCGGCATTCCGCCGTGAGAGGGTTCCGCATCTTGAGTTCGACCGCATCCCGCAAGGCCAAGTCCGCCGCCAGTAACGAGCACCTGCGCCAGCGCGTGGTTGCAGCCCTCGAAGATCTCAAGGCCAAGGACGTCCGCGAAATCGACGTCCGCGGCAAGACCTCCATCGCCGATATCCTGTTCATCGCATCGGGCACCTCGGCCCGCCACGTCAAGTCCATCGCCGACGAAGTGATCAAGTTCGCCAAGGAAGCGGGCGTGATGCCGCTTGGCGTCGAAGGCCAGACCGAAGCCGAATGGGTGCTCGTCGACCTTGGCGACATCATCGTTCACGTGATGATGCCGCGTATTCGCGAGTTCTACGGCCTGGAACGTCTCTGGACCGTCGGCGACGACGGCGCCGAAGCCGCAAACGCCTGAGCCCGCCGTGCGGGCTCGCCTCATCGCCGTCGGCGAACGCATGCCGGCCTGGGTGGCCGAAGGCTTCGCCGAGTACCGCAAGCGACTGTCGCACGAGCTGCCGCTCGAACTGGTCGAGATCAAACCCGGCACGCGCGGCAAGGGTCGCGACGACGCGAAGGCGATCCTCGACGAAGGTGTAGCGATCCTCGCGGCCTTGCCGCGCGACATCCACGTCGTGGCCCTCGATGGCCGTGGCAAGCCCTGGTCCAGCGAAGACCTCGGTCAGCAACTCCAGCAGTGGCGGATGGGCGGGCGTGACCTCGCCTTTCTGATCGGCGGCCCTGACGGCCATGCGCCCGACGTGCTCTCACGTGCCGACCAGACCTGGTCCCTCGGACCGCTGACCTTGCCGCACATGCTCGTTCGGCTCGTTCTGGCGGAGCAGTTGTATCGCGCCACGACGCTGGTCGCCGGCCATCCCTACCACCGCGCCTGAAGGAAACGACGTGCTTTACCTGGCTTCGCAATCCCCACGTCGACGCGAGCTTCTGGATCAGCTCGGCGTGATCCACCGGACGCTGGAGGTAGACGTCGAAGAGATCCGCCAGACGAGCGAATCGCCCGATGCCTACGTCTCGCGCGTGGCGCTCGACAAGGCACGCGCCGGCTTTGCGCGCGTTGCCGGTGAGCCGGATGCGCGCGTATTGGGCGCGGACACCGAGGTCGTGCTCGGCGACGAAGTGTTCGGCAAGCCGCGCGACGCCGACGACGCAGCCGCCATGCTGGCGCGCCTCGCCGGCCGCGAACACCGCGTGGTATCGGCGGTATGGCTGGTGGATGCGACGGGCGCACGGGATGCAGTGTCCGTGTCCACAGTGCGCTTCGCGCCGCTCTCGGCGGCAGAGATCGCCGCCTACGTCGCCACGGGCGAGTGTTTCGGCAAGGCCGGCGCCTATGCCATCCAAGGTGGCGCCGCTGCTTTCGTGGCTCATCTTTCCGGCAGTTATTCAGGTGTGATGGGCCTGCCGCTGTTTGAAACTTCCCGGCTCCTCCGCGGTCCGTGACAGGTCGTCGATGCGCGGGCTATAAAGCACGATGACTCAAGGAAAAGGGGCCGTGGTGAGCGAGGAAATCCTGATCAATGTCACACCGCGTGAGACGCGGGTGGCGATCGTCGAAAACGGCATGCTCCAAGAGGTCCACGTCGAGCGCGCGCAAAAGCGCGGCTACGTGGGCAATGTCTACAAGGGGCGGGTGCAACGGGTGATGCCCGGCATGCAGGCCGTGTTCGTGGAGATCGGCCTCGAACGTGCCGCCTTCCTGCATGCGTCCGACATCGTTCGCCCGCCGCTGCCGCCGACCGATGCGCCGGTGGAAGGCAAGAGCAGCGGCCACGGTCCGGTGCCGCCGATTTCCGAACTGGTCCACGAGGGCCAGGAAATCGTGGTGCAGGTGGTCAAGGATCCCATCGGCAGCAAGGGCGCACGCCTGTCCACGCACCTGTCGATTCCGTCTCGCTACCTCGTGCTGCTGCCGCATTCGCGCACGCTGGGCGTGTCGGTGCGCATCGAGGAAGAGTCCGAGCGGCAACGGCTGAAGGACATCATTCTTCCGCTCATCGGCGAGAACCACCTCGGTTACATCGTTCGCACCAATGCGGAAGGCCAGTCGGAGGAATCCCTGGCATTCGACGTGACCTACCTCGGCAAGGTATGGCGCGTGGTGCAGGAGAACATCCAGAAGGCCAAGGTCGGCGAGCGCGTCTACGAGGAACTGTCGCTGCCGCTGCGCTCCCTGCGTGATTCGCTGAACGACGGCATCGAGAAGGTGCGCGTCGATTCACGCGAAACCTACGAGAAAACCGTCAAATTCGTGCACAAGTTCATGCCGGTGCTTTCCGACCGCATCGAGCACTATGCGGGCGAGCGGCCGATCTTCGACCTGTACGGAGTGGAGGACGAAATCCAGCGCGCCCTGCGCAAGGAGGTGCCGCTCAAGTCCGGTGGCTACCTCATCGTCGACCAGACCGAAGCAATGACAACGATCGACGTCAACACGGGTGGCTACCTCGGTAGCCGCAACCTCGAGGAAACCGTTTACCGCACGAACCTCGAAGCAGCGCAGGCGGCGGCGCGCCAACTGCGCCTGCGCAACCTCGGCGGCATCATCATCATCGACTTCATCGACATGACCGACGACGAGCACAAGCGCCAGGTGTTGCGCATGCTCGAGAAAGGTCTGGCGAAGGACCACGCCAAGACCACGGTCTATCCCATGTCGGCGCTGGGTCTCGTCGAGATGACCCGCAAGCGCACCACCGAGAGTCTGGAACGCCAGTTGTGCGAACCGTGTCCGGCATGCAGTGGACGTGGCACGCTGAAGACCGCCGAGACCGTGATTTACGAGATCTTCCGCGAGATCACTCGTGCCGTACGTCAGTTCAATGCACAGAAACTCCTGGTGATGGCCAGCCCCAAGGTGGTCGGGCGCATCCTGGAGGAAGAATCGGCCGCGGTTGCCGAGCTGGAAGAATTCATCGCCAAGAGCATTCGCTTTCAGGCGGAAGAGCATTACTCGCAGGAACAGTTCGATGTCGTTCTTCTCTGAACCCGGCGCGATCCGCCGGCGCCCAGGCTGGTGAATTCGTCCTGGCGCCATCGCGTACGACGCCTGCGGTTTCTGCTTCTGGGTCTTGTCGCGAGTCTGCTGGTCGCCCTCGCGATCGTCATGGCGCTCGGCCAGCTTCTGCTGCCGCTGGCGGCCCGCTATCCCGAGCGCGTTGCCGCGCTCATCAGCGAAAAGGTCCAGCGGCCCGTGCGTTTCGCGTCGCTGGAAGGCTTCTGGCGTCCGTCGGGCCCGCTCTTCGTCATGCGCGATGTCACCATCGCTTCCACCGGCGGCGGTGAGCCGCTGCATCTTCCGCAGGCGGCGGTGAAGCTGGACTTCGGCGGCCTGGTGCTGCCGTCGCGTCACCTGATCAATCTGCGTCTGCGCGACCTCCGCCTCGGCCTGCGTCGTGCGGCAGATGGTCGGTGGAGTATCGACGGCTTCGATGCCGGTGGCGGTACGCAGAAGGTGTCGCTGGGCAATGTTTCTGCCGACCTGTGGCTCAGCAATCTGCATCTCGACATCGCCGACGAAACCACGCACCGGCAATACGGTCTTGTCGCCGATCAGCTGCGCATCAGCATGCAGGGTGCCATCACGCGTTTCGGCGGTACCTTGCGTCGCGAGAACGTCAGCAGCCTGCTCACGGCAGCGGGCACGTTCGCGACGGACGGCTCCAACGGGCGCGTCTACGTCAAGGGCGCAGACATCGACTTCGCCGCGCTGACCAGCGACTTCGAGTTCGATGGCTACGCGCTCGCCGCCGGCAAGGGCAGCTTCGAATCCTGGCTCGACTGGCGCGATGCGCGCGTGGTGCGCGCTACGTGGCGCGTGGACCTCGACAATCTCGCCGTGCGCGGTCCGGCGTGCACGGTCAGCACCGCCGGCTTGCACGGCATCGTGGATCTGCATCGTCGCGCCGATGGCGATCGTATCGACTGGGCGGGGCGCGACGGCGGCGATCTCGCCCTGCTGCTTCCTCACGCGGGCAACCGCAGCGACGGCGTGCTGGCGGGGCGCAACATCGATCTTGCACCGTTGCTTCCCTGGGCCGGCGTGCTTCCGCAGATGTCACCCGCGTTGGCGCGCTGGCTGGGCGAGGGCCATCCGCGCGGCCGCTTCGATCAACTGCGTGCGGACTGGAATTCCGATGAGGGTGTGCGTTTTGCGCACGCCACGTTCTCCGGCCTCGGCATCGACGCGAGCGGGCGCCTTCCCGGCGTGTCCGCGTTGAAGGGCGAGCTGTTCGGCGACGGCGAGGCGTTCGTGCTCAGTCTCCCGACGCAGGCGACGACGCTCGACGTCACCGGGGTGTTTCGCAAGCCCTTCGTCATGTCGTCGCTCGGCGGTGACATCGCGGTCTACAAGGACGACGGCGATTGGCACATCGGCGTCGATCCGCTGGATTTCCGTGGCGAAGGCTACGGCGGGCAGGTGCGCGGCGAGTTCGTCCTGCCGGCTGGCGACGGCGGACCGTTCGTCGATCTGTATGTGGCCTTGGGCGACGGCGATATCACCGCGGCGAAATTGTTCTGGCCGATCCACTCGATGTCCGAGGCCGCCCAGAACTGGTTGAATCGCGGCCTGGTGGCCGGTCACATCGAAAGTGGCGCTGCACTCGTGCGCGGCAATCTGCGCGACTTCCCGTTCAAGAACCAGGAAGGCCGTTTCGAAGGGCGCGCCGTCATCGACGACGTGGTACTCGATTACGGCACCGGCTGGCCGCGCGCCGAGGGCGTCTCGGCAGTAGCCACCTTCATCGACAATGGCATGTATGTCGAAGCCAGCGACGGTCATTCGCTCGGCAATGCGGTCAGTTCCGCCACGGCGGCCATTCCCGACTTTGCCGACGGCATCCTCGACCTCCGTGTCAGCGGTGCGGGCACGGGTGCCAGCTACCTCGATTTCGTCAAGAACAGCCCTGTCGGCAGTGGCAGTCGCGAGGCGCTCGACAAGATGAAACTGGGCGGCACCGGCGACTTCGGTTTCAATCTCCTGTTGCCGCTTAAGAACGCGAAGGATTTCACCTTGCAGGGCAAGGCGTCGATCAAGGACGCGGATCTCGTCGCCGATGCATGGAAACTTCGGCTGGATGGCATCACCGGGCCGATGAGCTTCGACGGCAAGGGCTTCAGCGCGAAGGGCCTGAGGACGTCGTTCCATGGGCAGCCCGCGCAGTTGGACGTCGCCATTGCGGACGCGACCGGTGATCCCTCGTCCATGGTCGCGGCCTCCGTCACCGGGGCGTTTACCGTCGGCGAGATGGTGGGCGATTACGAGAACCTGAAATGGCTCAGTGACGTCGCGAAAGGGCGGGGCACGTTCAAGCTCGGTTTCGATCTGCGCAAGACGGGGCAGGGCGACGAAACGGCGCAGACGCTGCGCGTGGATTCCGATCTGCGCGGCGTGGAACTGACCATGCCCACGCCGGTAAAGAAATCCGCCAACCTCGCCACGCCGCTCAGCGTGACCGTCGGTCTCCCTGTCGATGGCGCGCGTCTCGATCTGGCGCTCGGCGACATCGTGCGCGGACGCCTGCGTCTTCCCACCGACAAGGTGCCCATCGCGGCGGCGTTCAATCTCGGCAGTACGGCACCGACCACGCTACCGGCGCAAGGCTATGCCTTCGGTGGCCATGCCTCGGCGCTGGACGTTTCCGGCTGGGTGCAATACGTCGTCGGGCTCTCCAGTGGGGGTTCCGGCCCGGGCCTGTCATCACTGGACCTCACGGCCGACGACGCCCAGGTGTTCGGCCAGCATTTCGCCGGCATGCACATCGTCGCTAAGCCCGGCCCGCAGGAGCTTGCGCTGCGCGTGGACAGCGACGGCATGGCAGGTCAGCTGACCGTCCCCAACGACGACTTGCGTCGGCGCGGCATCACCGCACGCATGGATCGCCTGTGGTGGCCCTCGGCGGACGATGCAGCGGATGCGGCAAAGAAGGGCAAGGCCGTGGCCGGCAGTGCCACTGCGACCGCTGCCGCGCTGGCAAGGACCGAAAGCGCCAAGGCGCCTGCCTCGGCCGCGGCGCCGAAGACCCCGTCGGAAACCAACGAAGCGGGCGTCGCCCCGGCCAGCCTGCCGCCCATGCATCTGCAAGTCACCGACATGCGCTTGGGCAAGGCGCGCCTCGGCGAAGCACGCCTCGAAACCTGGCCCACCGACGAAGGCATGCACATCGATCAGTTGCGTGCGCAATCGAAGAACGTGCAGATCACCGCGTCGGGCGACTGGAACGGCGACGAGAAACGCAGCCGCACGCACCTCGCCATGGATTTCGCCTCCGAAGACGTGGCCCGCATGTTCGACGCGCTGGGCTTCGCCGGCATTCTTCAGGGCGGACGGACTGAGGCGCGCCTCGACGCCACCTGGCCAGGTGGACCTTCGGCGCTCGCGCTGGCGAACATGGACGGCACGTTGAAGGTCGACGTGGCGAACGGACGCATTCTCGAAGTGCAGCCGGGTGTGGGTCGGCTGTTCGGACTCGTGTCAGTCACTGAGCTGCCGAGGCGCCTTTCGCTCGATTTCGGCGACGTGCTGGGCAAGGGCTTCGGATTCGATTCGATCACCGGCGACTTCCGCTTCGCCGATGGCAACGCCACGACTCAGAACCTCAAGATCCGCGGCCCGGCCGCCGAGATCACCATCACCGGACGTGCGGGCCTCAAGGCGCGCGATTACGACCAGGAAGTGCTGGTGGTGCCGCACCTCGGCAACAGTCTTCCTGTGGTGGGCGCGTTGGCCGGTGGTCCGGTTGGCGCCGCTGCTGGCCTGGCTGTGCAGGGGCTGCTGGGTCATGGCCTCAATCAGGCGGCGCGCAAGCGTTACAAGGTCACCGGTAGCTGGGACAAACCCGTGTTCACGCCGATCGACAAGGGGCAGCCCTCGACGGCACCGCCCCTGCAGTGATCGTCAGGGCTTCTGTCGGCGGAACGGGAACAGCTGCTGGCGGACGAATCCATCGGGCATGTAATCGCCGACCACGCCGTACTTTTCCGGAAAGCGTTTCGTCGACGTCACGGCGGTGCCGAACAGGTAGTCGATGAAGGCGTAATGGGCGGCGTAGTTCTTGTCGATTGCCTCGTCGTCCGACGCGTGATGCCAGTGGTGAAAGTCGGGCGTCACGATCACGTATTTCAGCGGGCCCCACGGAAGATGCACATTGGCGTGGTTGAACACCGCCTGGAAGCCCACGACGATGATGTACGCATTCATCACCGCTTCGCTGAAACCGAGCACGTAGAGCGGTGCGAGCACGCATACGCGGGTGAAGATCAGTTCGAGCATGTGCTGGCGCGACCCAGCCAGCCAGTCCATGGTCTTCACGCTGTGATGTACGGCGTGGAAGCGCCAGAGGAAGGGCACCTCGTGGTAGGCGCGATGCGTCCAATACTGCGCGAGGTCAGCCACGAGGATGCACAGCAGCAACTGCGGCACGAAGTGGATGCCCGCGACCATGCGCTGGAAATCGCTGTTGACCATCCAGCCGAAGGCGTGATGGATAAGGAAATTCACGATCAGCAGCGAGAGGCCGACGATGAAGTGATTCACCGCAAAGTGCTTCATGTCGGTCTGCCACTCGAAGCGGAAGACACTCTGTCCGCGATAGAGCGGAAACAGTTTTTCGATCACCACGAACAGCAGGGTGGACCCGAGCAGGTCGAGGATGAACCAGTCGAGGCCGATGTAAGGCACGTGCTCGGGGAACTCGCCGACCGGCACGCGCGAGCCACCGAGGGCCACTGCGGCAATCACCATGACGAAGGCGGCGATGTTGAGGTTGCGCTGGCGGCCCAGGATCACGTTGGCCAGCGACAGGCCTCCGGCGACGAGCAGGCCGCCCAGGAGCACCTGGCGCATCACGTCGACAGAGTACTTGTGGCGCAGGTCGGGCGTGGTCAGGTACTGCGGAAAATGGAAGGCGAGGACGGCGAGCAGGCAAAGGAAACCCAGCGAAAGGGCGATCGCCGTGCTCACCATGGCCTTGCGCGGCGAAAGCTCGCCACTGCGATGAAGCAGATCGCGGGTCTCGTCCACCACGGCCTCGACGCGCCTTACCGGCGCCTGCGCGACCCGCTTGGCGAACGCCCGTTTGGTTCCCTTGCTCATGACCCCGTCCTTCCTCGTGAATGCTGGCCGCATCGTACGACAGCCCCGCCCGCTGGGGATGCTTTGAACAAGTTATCGCGAGAACTTAATCAGAGCATCCCCGGGGGCCAACGAGGGTTTAAGCTGAGCCCTTTCGGCCCCACATCCGGGGTTCTCATCAATCTTTGCCGGGCAACCTGATGGATTCCCTGATCTCCCTCGCCGAACGTCGCTTGCTGACCCCGGGCGGCCTCGCTGCCAACGACCTGGATCGCGTGTTCTCGCAGTTGATGGGGCCCTCCATCGACGCCGCCGACCTGTATTTCCAGCATTCGCGCAGCGAATCCTGGGTGCTGGAGGAAGGCATCGTGAAGGACGGCAGCCACTCCATCGAGCAGGGCGTGGGCGTGCGTGCCATCTCGGGCGAGAAGACCGGGTTCTCCTATTCCGACGAAATCGTGCTGCCGCAGCTCCAAGAGGCGTCACGTGCCGCGCGCGCCATCGCGCAGGGCGGTGCAGGGGCCGGCAAGCCGCTGGCGCTCGCGACGGGTCGCGGCCTCTATCCCGCCATCGATCCGGTCGAGAGCCTGCCGAACGAAGACAAGATCGCGTTGCTGCGCGAGGTGGACGCGTATGCGCGTTCGCGCGACCCCCGGGTCAAGCAGGTCGTGGTGAGCCTGGCGGCCACGATGGATACGATTCTCGTCGCGGCGTCCGACGGCACGCTGGCCGCTGACGTGCGGCCGCTGGTCCGCTTGAACGTGCAGGTCATCGCCGAACAGAACGGCCGTCGCGAACAAGGCCATGCCGGCGGCGGTGGACGCTACGGTTACCGCGAACTCATCGACAACGGACGCGCCCAGGCCTTCGCCGAGGAAGCCGTGCGGCAGGCGCTGGTGAACCTGGAGGCGATCGACGCGCCGGCCGGCAGCATGACCGTCGTGCTCGGTCCCGGCTGGCCCGGCATCCTGTTGCACGAAGCCATCGGGCACGGCCTGGAAGGCGACTTCAATCGCAAGGGCAGTTCCGCATTCGCGGGGCGCATCGGTCAGCGCGTGGCGGCGGAAGGCGTCACCGTGGTCGACGACGGCACGTTGCCCGGTCGCCGTGGCTCGCTGAGCATCGACGACGAGGGCACGCCAAGCGAATGCACCACGCTGATCGAGAACGGCATCCTCAAGGGTTACATGCAGGACAAGCTCAACGCGCGTCTGATGGGCGTCAAGTCCACGGGCAACGGTCGCCGTGAGTCGTTCGCCCAGCTGCCGATGCCGCGCATGACCAACACCTACATGCTCGCCGGCAACCGTGACCCGGAAGAAATCCTCCGTTCGGTCAAGCGCGGCCTCTATGCCGTGAACTTCGGCGGCGGCCAGGTGGACATCACCAACGGCAAGTTCGTCTTCTCTGCAAGCGAGGCGTACCTCATCGAAGACGGCAAGATCACCCGTCCGGTGAAGGGCGCTACGCTGGTTGGCTCCGGCCCCGACGTGCTCACGCGTGTGTCGATGATCGGCAACGATCTCGCGCTCGACGAAGGCGTGGGCGTTTGCGGTAAGGATGGCCAGAGCGTGCCGGTGGGCGTGGGCCAGCCGACGCTGCGTGTGGACGGCATGACCGTGGGTGGCACGGCCGCGTGATAGCGATCACGCGGCGTGCGCCGGGCTATTCCAATACGAACCTTAGTACATCGACAACATGATGCTCGCCGACAGTGGAGCCGCCTTCGCCGATGATAAGTCGTCGAATCGGGAAGCGAGACGTATGATCGAAGAGTTGCTCGACGTTCCAGCCTAATCTGGCGAAAGTCTCCGTCTGCGTGCCGTCGTCGCCATATGTCGTGATGAAGGCGGTGCGGACGTTGGACACGATGGCGACTTGGACGTGCGTCACCGGTTCGCCGACGATCTCGATTTGTACGCGTGCGGTATCCGTGACGGACAGCCAACCACGGCTGATGTCCCCCGTCGGCGATCTATCCTGACTAATGGCGACAAACGGACTGAGCGCTGTGATTTTCACCGCGCCGCCGACAAACGAGACCGGCGTATTGATCGGCAATGTCCCGGTATAGATGCCCGGCTCCTTGAAATCCAGCGCGATCCGGCTCCTGCCGGTGCGAGCCACTTCCAAGAAGGCGGGATCGGACGCGTAGGATAGACCGCCGCGCGTGAGGGTATAGAACACGGGCACTCGCTGGCCAAGATAACGTGCGAACTCGGTCACGGGAATCTCGAAGGTCATGCCGTTGGTCGCTGACCGGGTGGTCGTGGTGTACTCGCCGACACTGACGCTGATGAGGTCGCCGGCTTGGAGCGTCAGCCCCGCAGGGAGGCGGACGATGACCGTGTCGCCAATGGTTCCGATGTCCAGCTTGCCTGAGGCGGCGCCTTCGATCGTGGGAGCCGTGAGATCGCGCAAACGAATGCCGACGTTGAACTCGGCGATCTCCGCATTAAACATCTCGTCGTCTCGCTCGACGGTATACAGCACGGTGATCGTGCTGCCGACGTTCTTGTTGAGGAACGGTTCCTTCGGAACGAGGAACGTCAAGGGGGAGCCAAGCGAAGTGAGGGTCTTCTTGTAAACGTTCCTGTCGATGCCGCCATACCAATAGAGCGTTATTCGATCGCCTGACTGCATGCCGGGGTAGTTCACCATTACCCGCGTGCCCAGATTGTTGTCGATCTTCGCCGGATCGATGGTGTCGCCGTCCGCTTGCGAGACGATGGCTGCGGGCAGGACGGGTAGCGTGGGGTCGCGCAAGCGATAGGTTCGTTCGGGTGCCTGGATCGATTGCACCGGCTTTCCTTTTCCGGGCGCGCCACTGTAAACGAGCAACTTGTAGGTGAAGGTGACGGTACTCCCGTTCAGCGCGTTGATCTCGTTGCTGAGAATGTCGAAACGTAGCGGGAAGGTGCTGGTCGCGGTGATGTCGATGTCACCTTCGGACATGATCGTCGTGCCGTCCATGGCGGTGCCGTGCATGAGGTAGCGAACTCGCGTGCCCGGTTTCATCAGTGAGCTGTAGGGAATGGCGAGCGTGGCCTTGCCTGCGACAAGAACCTTTTCCGGGTCGAGGCTGTCCCCTTCCGCTTCGACGATGTCGGGCGCCACGAGGGAGGCCGGCTTGCCGACGATTGAGAAGTTGAAACGATCGGATATCGCCACCGCGCCTGCCCGCTTCCTCTGGTACCACACGGCGGCATCGCCTCCCATCAGTGATGCCAGTATGTCGTTCGGAAGCGTGGTGCGACTGAAGGTCTCCGTGACGGTCACGTCCGGGCCGGTGTATTCGACCGGAAGTCCCTCCGCCGTCGTGCCTGCCAGGTGGACGATGACCACATCGCCTGGCTCCAGAGGTGCGATGGTCATCTTGGCGGGTGCCCCAAGCAGCGCGTCCACGTCGAGCACATAGTCGCCGTCGATCAGCGTCACCTGGGAGATCGTTGGCGGGTTCAGGGGCGATGCGCCTGCTACGTCCACGTTAGTGGAGGGCGATATTGCGATGTCGCCCGAGTCGTCCTTGACGGTGTAGCTCACGTTGATGCCCTGGCCCGTGCCTCCTGCGTCGATGAGCGTTCGGGCGATGGCGATGTCGACGGCCTGCCGACGTCGCTTGCGGTGATGACGCGCGTGACTTCATTGCCGGCGGCGCCCCAACGAATCGTAATCGTGTCGCCGGCTCGCATGTTGGCGTAGGAATCGATGGTGACCGTGGCGCCAGGCGTCGTTGGAGTAATCGGGGTGGGCGATACGCGTGGTGCTGCAAGGGAGTTTGTTCCATCCGGGGCGATGCCGGGTCGATCGAGCCGGATGGCGATCTGAGTGGTCGTCGAGGCAACGGATGCACCCGCCCGGAGGACATCCACGATGAAGTCGTGAGTGCCGCTGCCCAGCGCGGCAAGGGCCTTGCCGGCAATATAGAACGACAGGGTCTTCTCGACGCCAGCCGCGGTTTGCAGTGGCTCGGCGATGCCAATGGCGCGCCTGCCCGGCGCGAGTAGCACCACGCTGTCGCCTGCTTCGAAATCCCAGGGGCCGACGGTGACGAGCGTCGGGCGGTCCGGAGGGTTGAGAAGATCGTCGTACCCCAGGGCGCCGTCGGCGGCGTCGCGGAAGACGGCTGTCGGCTGCGAGGTGGTCTGGCTGTTCATGGGCGTGCATTCCTTGCGTGGTGCCGGTCCTGCCGGCCAGGGTCGTTGTCCTTGACCAACGTATGCGATGTATCGCCGCACTCCGATAGGCCCTTCGGCGTAGGAGCTACGCGGATTCGGTGTCTGCACTGCGGCGAGCTCGGTCTCCGCAGCGAATCTCTTTCTCGCCACGACGACGAGCGATGACACCGTTGTAGGAGCCGCCATGGCGGCGAGGGAAGGTTGCTGGTGGGAGCCAGCCTGCTGGCGATGGGGGCTTGCCTCACGGCTACACCGCTTTGTTGGCTTCTCGCCGCCATGGCGGCTCCCACATGCGCTTCGTTGGCTGCTCTTTGTTGTGGCAGGGCTGGCGCGCAAACCGGACGTGCGTCACGGAACGCGAGCGTATGGTCCGCGTTTTCGGCCGAGTACCCCTATTTAGTATTGTGGCTGTCATTCATCAGGCGGATGATCCGGCGCGACGGCGTATGGACGGCTAAACCCGGTTGAGCTGCAGGGGCTCGCACAGACCGGCATCAGGGTCGAACAGTCCACTCATCGCGAATGACTTCGAAGCAGCTGGCGCCCGTCGCCGGCTCCCTGTCGTTCGCGTCGCGAACTGCGCCGTTCCCACGTGGACCAGACAGGGGACCCCAGCCCAATGAAGCGAATACCCGCAGCACACCGGAGCGCACCTCCGCGAGCCCGGCTTTCCGCCATGCTCGCCATGGTGTTCCTCGGCGTGACCGCGACGGCTCAGGCCGTCACGCTTGCGCCGTCGGATCGGCAGGACATCAACCTCGGCGCCCAGCCGTGGAAGTACACCAAGCAGGCCATCGTCAATCCGAACGACCCGGTCGTCTACGCACCGGTGCCGAATGGCGACGACGGTGCCGCCGTCGGCTTCGACGACAGCAAGTGGCTCACGGTCGGCCTGCCGCACGCGGCCAACGATTTCACGACCTTCATCAACCAGGAGTCCGGCGGCGGGCAGGGCAGCCTCGATGGCGAGACGAGCTGGTATCGCACCAGGCTCGCCGATTCCTCGTCGTACCGTGGCAAGAAGGTCATGGTGGAGTTCGAAGGCGCGCACACGGGCGATCGCGTGTATGTCAACGGCCGGTTCATCCCCGGCACGGGCGTGTTGAACCAGCCCGGCAAGCCGGATGCGCAGGCCACACACGTGATCGGCTTCCTGCCACACATCGTGGACCTGACCCCTTACCTGAAATTCGATGGCACCGACGTGCTGGCGGTGAAGGTCAGCCGTAGTGGCGGTGGGTTCTTCGAGGATCCTGGCTTCTCCGGCTCGTTCCGCTTCGGTCAAGCCGAAGCCGGCATCTTCCGCCCGGTCAAGCTGCACGTGACCAACCTCGTGCACATTCCCGAGAACGTGTACGCGGGCCAGAACACCTGGGGCACGTACGTGGGCACGCAGGCGCTCAGTGCGGATCACAAGCAGGCCACCATCCGCGTGCAGACCAACGTCGTCAACGAGACGACTGCACCGCAGGCGGTCACGTTGACGACGCAGATCGTCGATGCCGACGGCAACCTCGTGGCGAGCGATCAGAAGCAGGCGACACTGGCGCCCGGTGTGGTTCCGGGCGATCAGAACCCCGTCTTCGACGAGACGCTGACGGTGGCCAACCCGACGCTCTGGTATCCGAACAACAGCGTCGACGGAAAGCCGTATCTCTACCGCGTGCTGCATACGGTCAGCATCGACGGCACGGTGGTGGATGCGAAGCAGAGCACGCTCGGCATCCGCACCATCACCTGGGACAAGGACTTCCCGTACGTCAATGGCAAGAAGCAATACATGTGGGGCGGCTCGGGTCGCTATGACTATCCGGGCCTCGGTTCCTCGGTGCCCGAAGAGCAGCAGTGGCGCGATCTGAAACAGATGGCGGCGGCGGGCGGCAACCTCTGGCGCCCGGGTCATTCGCCGTCGAGCCCCGAGTTCGTCGAAGCGGCGGACGCGCTGGGCGTGTTCATCGTGCAGCCCAGCGGCGACGGCGAGAACGGCTTCGCCAATGCCTGTGCGGCAGGCGACCAGGCCTGCGCGGACATGTGGACGATCAAGCGCGAGGTCCACCGCGACATCGTGATCCGCGATCGTAGCCACCCGTCGATCCTCGCGTGGGAACACAACAACGGTGCGATGAATACCGCCTTTGCGCAGGAGCTTCGTGCCCTGGCCCGGAGTTGGGACAGCATCGCGCCGCGTGCCGCGGCCGACCGTACGCCCAATGCCGCCAACGGCGACATCCTGAGCTGCTCCAAGGCCGGCTGCGAGACCTATCTGCACTCTACCGAGTACCCGAACAAGCCCGCATGGGGCGCGGAGTATTGGGGCCCTGGCACGTTGCGTCACTCGTACGACTACGAACTGGCCTTCGCGCTCAACTACCTCGTGCCGTATTCGCAAGCGCGCAAGGTGGGCACCTTCGGCATGGCGCAGTGGTATTTCGCGGATACGCCTGGAGAGACCATCGAACTTGTCGAGGGTCTGGAAGACGCCACGCACTGGGTCTATCAGCGCAACCCCGACGGCAGTATTGCCACGCGTGCCGACGGCACACCGATCAAGGGCTTCCGCCACAATGCGCGTGGCAACAACGCGTCGATGACGGACGCGAGTCGGTTCCCGCGCATGCTGTATTACATCTACGAGTCTGTGTGGGTGCCGTACGAGCTGCGTCCTGTCGTGAAGCTCGCGCACCATTGGAACCGCGGCGGCGACGTGCAGGTCAATGCGTTCAGCAACTGCCCCAAGGTTCGCCTGCTCATCAACGGTGTACCGCAGGGTAACGATCAGGTACCGAACACCTGGGACACCATCGACGAGGCGTCGTACAACCTCGAGAACGGCGATACCGATCACCTCACCGGCAAGATCGTCGGTGCCGATCAGGCGCAGAAGACGACGAAGCTTCCGGGTCAGGTGCATTGGAACGTGACCTGGCAGGCCGGCACAGCGACTGCCCAGTGCCTCGACAATCTCGGCAACGTGCGCACGGATGCCAACGGCAACCCGGTCGCCGATACGCTCACCACCGCCGGCCCGGCGCATCACATCGAGTTGGAAGTGGTGAATACGGCCGACCCGATCGTCAAGCCCGACGGCACCGCGTTCCGCATCACCGCGAACGGCTCGGACGCGGCGTTCATCGTTGCGAAGGTGGTCGATGCGCAGGGCGTGGTCGTACCGGATGCGGCGCAGAAGGTGACCTTCGACGTCGATAGCGGTGCGTCGCTGGTGACCTACAACGGTGGCACCCAGCAGTACGTCGATTACAGCGACGGCGAGACGCCGGATCCGAACGGCGGTATCGCTGAGCCGCACCATTACTACCATTCACCCGGTTCGCACGAACTGCAATTCGAAGGCGGCCTGCAGAAGATCGCCCTGCGTACGAAGTTCGATACCGGCACCGTGACGGTGAGTGCGTCGGCGGCAGGCCTGCTGCCCGGGCACGTCTCGTTCACCATTTCGCCGGTGCCGAAGGCGCCAACGCCGTCGGGTCCGCCCTCGGTCATTGCCGACCCGGTCGACGACAGCGTGACCGTGGGCGATACCGGTCACTTCTCCGTGACGGCCTCGGGCGCGCCGCCGCTCAGCTTCACCTGGAAGAAGAATGGCGTGGAGATTGCCGGCGCCACGGGGGCGAGCTACACCACGCCGGCCACGACGCTTGCCGACGACGGCTCGCGCTACTCGGTAGTCGTACATGGCCAGGGGCCGGATCAGGAATCGGCATCCGCCACGCTTCACGTCTTCCCCTTCAAGCCCGTGGTGATCGCCACGCAGCCGCTGCCGCAGAACGTCGATGAAGGACAGGTAGCGCACTTCGCCGTCGTGGCGTCGGGCTCGCCGAAGGTGCAGTACAAGTGGATGAAGGACGGTGTGGCGATTCCCAATGCCACCGGGCCGACCTACGACACACCTGTGCTTACGCAGGCCGATAGCGGCAAGAGCTATAGCGTGTTCGTCAGCAATAGCGGCAGCCAGCAGTTGTCCGACGCCGTTCGCCTCACCGTGAATGGCGCGCGTCCGCCGGTGTTTACCGGCGCGATGCCGGACGTGCGTGCGAACCCCGGTCAGCCCGCGACGTTCGACGTCTCCACGCTGGTCGCGGGCACGGCACCGTTCCACTACACGTGGTCGCACGGCGGACAGCCGGTCGGCGACGACCAGCCGACGCTCACAATCGCCTCGGTGCAGCAGGCCGACGTCGGTACATACAGCGTTACGGTGAGCAATATCACCGGCGATGCCGCGGCCGTTACCGCATCGGCGAAGCTCACGCTGGCGCCGCCGGGAGCAAACCTGGCCCGCGAAAAGCAGACGCTGTCGTCGGAAGTGGAAAATGCGCAGGGTACGGCCGCGTGGCAGGCGGTGGACGGCAATGAAGGCACGCGCTGGGGCTCCAAGATCGGCGACGACAATGCGTTCATCACCGTCGATCTCGGCGCTTCGCGCACCTTCAATCGCGTGGTGCTGAAGTGGGAGAACGCCCACGCTTCCGAATACAAGATCCAGTACTCGGACGATCCGAACACCGGCTTCAAGGATGCGTACCACGCCGAGACCAGCAATGGCGGTACGGAGGACTTCACCTTCGACCACCCGGTCACCGGTCGCTATGTCCGCATGCAGGGCATCAAGCGCGCCACGGACTACGGTTACTCGTTGTACGAGTTCGAGGTGTACGACTCCGCGGGCTGCTGCGCGACGACCGATCGCTACACGACGACCGTCGGTTCGAGCCTCGTGACCGACACGCTGAGCGGCTTGCAATGGGATCGCGTGCAGCGTGGCTTCACCGATCAAGGTGCGCAATTCACGCAGTCCATCGCGATCCAGACCTGCGCGAAGGACAGCATGCGTCTGCCGACCGTCGACGAAGCGCTGGCGATCAGTGGCCAGAACTACTCCACCGCTGCATTCCCGGGCGCGTGGACGACCTGGACCGAAGGCACCGATCCGAGCGACTCGCAGTTCGCCTTCCAGGTGAACTCGCTCGGTGTGAAGAGTCGTGAAGTGGCGGAGAACAACCCGGGTCACGTGCTCTGCGTGAAGGGTGCGAAGGTCTTCGCGCCGGTCATCAGCGCACAGCCCGCCAGCCAGAAGGCCGGTGCGGGTCGCTCCGCGCACTTCGCCGTCGCCGCCACCGGTATCGGCCCTCTGAGCTACGACTGGTACGGCGTCAGCAAGAACGCCGATGGTGTGGACGTTGAGTCGTTCCTCTCCAGCACGTCCGACGGCACCTATGCCACGCCGGCATTGACCGCGGCCAACAACGGCGCGCGTCTCCGGGTAAAGGTGGTGAGCGCACAGGGGCTTTCGACGACCAGCGGCGACGTCACGCTGACCGTGGACACTTCCACCGATGGCTTCGATCCCGTGTTCGGCGCGCCGGTTGCTACCCAGCCGGGTAACGGCAATGGCGGCGACGGCGATGGCACCGGCAATCCGCCGAGCCCGGGCACGCCGGGCGATGGCAAGGGTGGCGTGAACATCGCGATCGGCGCGATCGCCTCGTCCTCGGTGGCCAGCGAGCGGGGCGATCTGGGTCCGTCGGCCGCCATCGATGGTGATTTCACCACGCGTTGGAGTTCGGCCCCGAAGGTCGACCCCGCCGATCTCGTGCTGAACTTCGGCACGCCGAAGACCTTCGACCACGTGATCATGCGCTGGGAAACTGCCTCGTCCGCCCAATACACGATCGACGTGTCGGACGACGGCAAGCAGTGGCGTACCATGAAAGGCCCGATCGCGGGCAAGGGCGGCGTCGACATGCAGTCGTTCGCACCGCAGACGGCCCAGTTCGTGCGCATGAACAGCACCGCACGCACCACCGACTACGGCAATTCGCTGTTCGAGTTCGAGGTGTATCAGGCAGCGGCGGTGCAACCGACGCAGCCGGTCGTCGACCAGCCACCGCAGACTACGCCGCAGCAGCCCGACACGACGGTGCCCGCCACGGGCAACCTCGCCCTCCACCGCACCGTGCTGGCTTCCGACAGCGAGAATCCTGTCGCCTTCAAGCCGGAGAACGTGAACGATGGCGATGGCGGAACGCGCTGGTCCTCGGGCTTTACGGATGACCAGTGGATCCAGGTCGATCTCGGCTCGGTGAAGACGATCGGCAAGGTGGTGCTCTCGTGGGAGAACGCGCATGCGCTGGCCTACCGCATCGATGTGTCCATCGACGGGAAGACCTGGAACGTGGCGTATGACAACGAGAACGGGCAGGGTGGCGTGGAAACCGTGACCTTCCCTGCCGTCTCGGCGCAGTACGTGCGGATGACAGGCCTGAAGCGTTCCACGGCCTACGGCTATTCGCTGTGGGAAATGGGCGTCTATGCCGCTACCGACGATGGTACGGGCACGCCGCCGCAGAATCCGCAGGCGAACGATCCGGCTCAGGGTTTCAGCTACGAAACCTATCCGGGCTTTGTTGGCACGCAACTGCGCAACGTGACCAACGGCAAATGGCGCGATGACCAGATCTTCGTTGCCGTCATCGGTCGTGATCCAACGTCGCACGCGTTCTCGTGGGTGAAGCCGGACGGCACGCTCACGGCCGCTGCGGTGGAGGACAACGACGGCGCGGGGCACCTGATCAAGAACGGCCAGAACTATCCGAACTACTTCTTCACGCTGGCGCAGGCCAAGCTGCTCAAGCTGCCGAAGATGGATTCGGGTCGCATCTTCGTTTCGGTCGGTGAACCGATGTACATCAAGATCCTGAAGGCGGCAGACGGTTCGATCGGCTTCGCGGGCCCCAACCCGCTCAACGACACCGATCCGAACATCGGCGTGTACTACGACTGGTACGAGTTCACCTGGAACGACAACGCCATCTTCATCAACACGACACAGGTCGATCAGTTCTCGATCCCGCTGTCGCTCGATGTGTATGGCGGCGAAAAGACCAGGCACGAGGCATCGGGTATCACGCAGACGCGCGCGCAGATCTTTGCGCAGTACAACCAGGAAGTGCCGGCGGAGTTCCAGTTGGCCGAGGCCGATCCGATCCGTATCCTGGCGCCGGGCAAGGCGGCGTTCGACATCGGCAAGCCGCAGGAGCACTACTTCGACGACTACATCGACCAGTCGTGGACGTACTACCAGAACCACGTGTTGCAGATGACCATCGGCAACAAGCAGTTCGAGGGTACCGTGGTCGATGGCGTGCTGACCTTCACCCATACCAACTGGGCGGACACGCACGAGCCGGACGAACCGCAGGGGATGCTGTTCAAGGTGAGCAAGCCCAGCACGCAGGACGTACTCGAAGGCAAGGGCGCACTGGCCCGGTCGAGCGATCCCTGGGGTGTCGAAGGCCAGCTCGAAGCGCAGATCTGCGCGGCGTTCAACCGTCACGTGATGGAAGACGTGACCCAGTGGAAGGATCCGAGCACGTTCTACACGCAGTCGCCAGCGAACTACTACTCACGCTTCTGGCACCTGCATGGCGTGAACGGCAAGGCGTATGGCTTCGCCTATGACGATGTATCCGACCAGAGCTCGACGCTGATCGAGACGCAGCCGGAACATCTGGAGCTAGGCATCGGCTGGTAAAGCCGTATCAGTGCGGAAACAAGGAAGGGCGGTGGAGAAATCCACCGCCCTTTTTGTTCTTCAGCGTCGTTGTAGGAGCCGCCATGGCGGCGAGGAAAGGCTGCCCAGAGGTTGGGTATTGGGGGCTGGGCGATGGGGGATCTGCATCGCCGCTTCGTTGGCTTCTCGCCGCCATGGCGGCTCACACACGCTGCTCGGTGGGAGCCAGCCTGCTGGCGATGGGGATGACCCGATAGCCTGCAGGCGCCGACGGCCGGTCAGTCGTTGGACGACGCTTCGAGCTCTTTCAGGATGCGGTAGATCTCGCGGAAGGCGTGCAGTGGCTTGTTCGCATCGCGCTCGGCCTTGGCCTGGCGGACCAGTGAGCGCAGATGCTGGCGGTCGAGGCCGGGATGGCGATCGAACAGTTCGCCCAGCGCCACGTCGCCGCCTTCGAGCAGGCGCTCGCGCGCGGCTTCCAGCCGGTGCATGTGGGCAGCTTCCTGGCGCTGGCGGTCGCGATCTTCGCCGAGTGCAGCGCGGGCGTCCACGAACGCCTCGTCGCCGTGCCTGCGCATCTGCTTCGCCAGGAAGGCGAGCTGCCGCTTGCGCGCGATATGCGAGGTGACCTTCCGGGTGCGGCCGATCTCGTCGACGATGTCTTCGGGCAGGTTGAGCTTGGGAATGCGGCTGGGCGGCAGCTCCATGAGCTGGCCGGCAAGCTTCAGGATGTCGAGCGCATTGCGGCGCTTTTCGCTGCGGCTGGGGCCGAAGTCTTCTTCGTGCTCGTCGTTCGGGCGCTCATCGGAGGGCTTCATGGCAGGGCAACCGTGATGGATGGGAAGTCGGCTTCGCGCTCGAAGGCGAAGCGGGGGAAGGTCTTGCCGTCGCGTTCGACGGTCTCGGCGAACATCGCAGCGGGGCGCACCCACAGGCGGCGCTGGTCGTAGAGGTCCTGGTAGATGACCATCTCTTCCATCGTTTCGCTGTGCAGGGCCGTGCCCAGCACGCGATAGGGCATGCCCTTGAAGTGGCGGTAGTAGCCCACGCGGACGCTCATAGGAAAATCCATGGCACCATGGGATGGATGGTGCGTTGCTTTTGATCGGGCGACGCGACCCCACTTTGATGGGGATCGGCCGGATACGGCCTGACATTCTAACCGCCCAGCCCCCAGGACGCCCACGTGAGCCAAGTTGCCACCCGCGATACCAGCCTTCAGGACCTCGACCGCCTCGCCGAACTGGCCGAGGACACGATCCGCCGCGCCCGTGCGGCGGGCGCGACCCAGGCCGAAGTCTCGGCCAGCGTCGACGTCGGCCTGAACGTGAACGTGCGGCTGGGTGAGGTCGAGACGGTGGAACACACCCGCGACCGCGGCTTCGCGCTCACCGTGTATTTCGGCCAGCGCAAGGGCTCCGCGAGCACGGCGGACCTGAATCCGGACTCGATCCAGGCGACCATCGAGCAGGCCTGTGCCATCGCCCGGTTCACCGAAGAAGATCCCGCTGCCGGTCTTGCCGACGCGGACCGCATGGCGACCGCGTTCCCTGACCTCGACCTGTGGCATCCCTGGGATGTCGACGTTGATCGGGCGATCGCGCTGGGGCAGGAGATCGAGGACGCCGGCCGCGCCGTCGCCGGGATCACCAACTCCGACGGCGCGAGCGTGAACGCGGGGCAGAGCGTGTCGGTGTACGCCAACTCCCATGGTTTCGTCGGTCGCGAGCGTGGTACGCGGCATTCGCTTTCCGTGGCGGTGATCGCCGGCGACGACGAGGGCATGCAGCGCGACTACTGGTACGACAGCGCGCGCTCTGCGAGCGATTTCATGGATCCCGCAGCGATCGGCCGCAAGGCTGCCGAACGTACGCTTTCCCGTCTGGGTGCGCGTCGCCTCGGGACGCGGCAGGCGCCGGTACTGTTCGCGCCGGAGGTGGCCCGTTCGCTGCTGGGCCACTTGCTTGGCGCGGTCAGCGGCGGATCGCTGTACCGCCGTTCCAGCTTCCTCGTGGATCATGTGGGCAAGCAGATTCTGCCGTCGTGGTTCCGTATCGACGAGAAGCCGCTGGTGCCGCGCGGCATGGGTTCGTCCGTATTCGACGCCGAAGGCGTGGCGACGCTGGACGCTCCGTTGATCGTGGACGGCGTGCTGCAGCGCTACATCCTCGGCAGCTATTCGGCACGCAAGCTTGGATTGGTCTCCACGGGCAATGCCGGTGGCGTGCACAACCTGTATGTGAAGACGGGTGACGACGATTTTGCCGGCATGCTGCGCCGTCTCGGCACGGGGCTGCTCGTCACCGACGTGATGGGGCAGGGCGTTTCGATCGTGACGGGCGACTACTCGCGCGGCGCGTCGGGTTTCTGGGTCGAAAACGGCCAGATCGCGTATCCGGTCGAGGAAATCACCATCGCCGCGAACCTGCGCGACATGTACGCAAATCTGGTGGCGGTCGGTGCCGACGTGGATCGCCGCTCGCACATCCTCACCGGCTCCTGGCTGGTGGAGAAAATGACCATCGCAGGCGAGTGACCGGTGTCACAGACGACCGGCACATAGGCCGGTCGTCAGCTTGACAGGCAGGCGGGCGGGCCCGAGAGTGAGTGCTGACATCACCTGGGGAGGTTCATCATGAGTACGCCGTCCGATCAGATTCCGCCGTCGCCACCGCCGTACGAGCCCACGGGGCACGCGGCCGTGAACACCGATGACAAGAACATCGCCATGCTGACCCATCTCTCGGGGATCATTTTCAGCATCATCGTGCCGCTCATCGTGTGGCTGATCCACAAGGACCGTGCCGACAAGACCTATCTCGTCACGGAAGCCAAGGAAGCGCTGAACTTCCAGATCACCGTGCTTATCGGCTACGTGATCTGCTGGGTGCTCGCCTTCGTCATCATCGGCGCGTTCCTCACGCCGCTGCTGTGGCTGTTCAACCTCATCTTCTGCATCGTGGCAGCCATTCGTGTCAGCCAGACGGGCAGCTACCGCTATCCGTTCACGCTGCGCTTGATTGCCTGATCGATTGACTCGGTCGGTACGCAGAAGGAGGCCCGCCTTGGCGGGCCTCCTTCTTTTTATCTCCCGGTGGGGAGAACCTTTTGCGGCGAGCGCCAGATGCCTCGCTGCGCTGTTCGACGCAACAGTGTGCTCTCTAGTGCTGCCGCCGCGCGGCGTAGTGCGCCAGCTCCGCGAGCCACTCGCCGCGTTCGCCGAGTGGTGCGATCGCATCGAGGGCGTCTTCGATCAGCGTCTTCAATCGCGCACGCGACGCATCGAGGCCGATGATCGACGGGAAGGTGGGTTTGTCGGCGGCAGCGTCCTTGCCGGCGGTCTTGCCGATCACGGCGGACTCGCCTTCCACGTCGAGAATGTCGTCGCGCACCTGGAAGGCGAGACCCACTGCGTGGCCGTAGCGGTCCAGCCGTTCAAGGGTGGCGTCGTCGACGCACCCGGCCGCCAGCGCACCCAATCGGACGGAAGCACGGATGAGCGCACCGGTCTTGTATGCGTGCATGCGTTCGAGTTCGTCGAGCGAGAGTCGGCGGCCGACCGCGGAAAGGTCGAAGGCCTGGCCGCCGGCCATGCCTTCCGCGCCACACGCGGCGCCGAGGGTGCGGAGCATGGCGATGCGTTGCCGCGAATCGTCGTCGTCGTTGGAGATGGCGAGAATCTCGAACGCCAGCGCCTGCAGGGCATCGCCCGCGAGAATCGCCATGGCCTCGCCGAACACCACATGACACGTGGGTCGGCCGCGGCGGAGATCGTCGTCGTCCATCGCCGGCAGGTCGTCGTGCACGAGCGAGTAGGCGTGGATGACCTCGACGGCGCAGGCCGGTGCGTCGAGGATCGTTCCGTCGCAGCCGAGCGCATGGCCGGCAGCGTAAACGAGCAGCGGACGCAGACGCTTGCCCCCGCCGAGCACGGCATAGCGCATGGCCTTGTGCAGGTCGGCGGGCGGGAGTTCTTCGCCGGGGAGGACGCGTGCAAGCGCGTCGTCGGCCCGGCCGACCAGCGCCTTGAGCGGCGCTGGCAGGTCAGTCGATGCGGGAGTCAAAGGGTTCGGCGGTATCGGGGGCTTCGGGATCGAGCAGCAGGCGCACGCGCAATTCCGCTTGCTCCAGCGCCGTCTGGCAGTGCCGGTAGAGGCCGATACCGCGTTCGAACGATTTCAACGATTCGTCGAGGCTCAGCTCCCCGCCTTCCATGCGCGTGACCAATTGCTCCAGTTCGTCGAGCGAATGCTCGAACTCGGCAATCGAGGCGGTGGGAGCAGTGGGGGCGGGGGACTTCGGCATGGCCGCAAAACTAGCTCACGCAGGGCTTTCGATCAATCGTCGCGATGCCACACCAGGCGCCCGCCCACGTCGGCGAATAGCCTTTTCCCTTCCTCGCTCAACCACTTGTCGGCCACGGCGATGAGCTTCCCAGCATGCTCGATCAGCGGGATGCGCTGACGCTCCCAGGGCGGTACGCCGGCTTGCTGGAAGAGGTCGCGCAGTTCACGCGTATGTCGATCGCCGTCGGGGCGGAGGGCTTCGCCGCCGCGCCGGTAGCGCGCGGTCACCGGTTCCGGTAGCCGTGCGCCGGACAGCATCAGCGTGCCGCCGCCCGGCAGCACAAGAGGCTCACCGCGCCACGGCGCAGACCAGTCCGTGTCGAAGCCGGCACGCCGAGGCATGGCCCAGAGCCGGCCTCGCCACACGCGCAGTTCCGTGTCCGCCCAGCCCACCAACGGCAGCCGCTCGGCTGCTGCTTCGCGTACCTGCCGCTCAAGCGTCTCGCGTTGCGCGGTAGTGGGCGCGGTGAGCCCCTGGGCGTGCAGCCAGTGTTCGAGCAGCGGGGCGCGCCACGCCAACGGGAGGTCCAGCCACGCGCTTGCGTCGAGACTGTTGCGATCGTCGCGCAGCCCGGCAAGCGCCTGAAGCCAGGCCTCGCGCAGGCTCTCGGCGGCCTCGCCGCAGAGGCGCGCGCTGTGCGCGATGCTGACCGCCGCCTGCGGCCACTGTGCCGTCAGCGCCGGCATGACGGTGCCGCGGAGGTAACCGCGCGCGATGCGCGGGTCGTCGTTGGACGGATCGTGCACCGTCTCCAGATCGAAGGCTGCGATGTGTTCGAGTAGGGCGGCGCGTGGCAGGCCGAGCAAGGGGCGCCACAGCATGCCGGCACCCAGGGGGCGCAAGGTACGCATGCCGGCGAGGCCTTCCGGCCCCGCGCCCCGCAGGAGCTTGAGCAGTACGGTCTCTACCTGATCCTCGCGATGGTGGGCGAGCACCAGCCGTTCCCCTGGTCGAAGCGACGCCGCGAAGGCGCCGCGCCGTGCGCGTCGCGCCGCGGCCTCCACGCCTTCGCCGCGGGTCAGGTCGACCGTAACGCGCAAGGTCTCGTACGGAATGTCGAGCGATTCGCAGAAGCGACGACAATGCACCGCCCAGATGCCGCTTTCCGCATGCAGGCCGTGGTCCACATGCAGCGCGCGCAGTGCGGGGCGCGGGGTGCGTACCGCGAGCGCGTGGAGCAGGGCGGTGGAATCCGGGCCACCGCTGTAGCCCACCACGAGCGGGGCCTCCCCGGCGGCCTCGAGCTCACTTGCAAGATGATCGGCAAGCGTGGCGCTCATTTCCCCTTGCCACGCATGCGCACGTAGAGATGCTTCGCGTTGCCGAACTGGCGTTCCTCGACGTCGAACAAGCCGATGCCGTTGATGAGCCCGCTCAGTTTCGAATACCCGTAGTTGCGCGAGTCGAAATCAGGCGAGCGCTTGCTGAGGATGCTGCCGATACCGCCGAGCGCGGCCCATCCGTTCTCATCGGATGCCGCGTCGATCGCGTTGCGCAGCAGGTTCATCAGTTTCGTGTCGCCACGCAGTTCGTTCCCGCTCTTCGGCGCGGCGGCCACTTCGGCTTCGCTTTGCTCCGTGCCGACGAGCACCTCGGTGTAGATGAACTTGTCGCACGCCGAAACGAACGCCTTGGGCGTTTTCTGTTCGCCGAACCCGTAGACGATGAGGCCGGCCTCGCGGATGCGCGAGGCAAGGCGAGTGAAATCGCTGTCGCTGGACACGATGCAGAAGCCGTCGAAGCGCTCCGAATAGAGCAGGTCCATGGCGTCGATGATCATCGCCGAGTCGGTGGCGTTCTTGCCCGAGGTGTATGCGAACTGCTGGATGGGCTGGATCGAGTGATCGAGCAGAGCCGTTTTCCAGCCGTTGAGGTTGGGGCCGGTCCAGTCGCCGTAAATGCGCTTGACATGCGCCGTGCCGTATTTGGCGACTTCGGCGAGCAGGCCGTCCACGATGGCCGGCCGTGCGTTGTCGGCATCGATGAGCACGGCCAGCTTGTTGGCGTCGTTAGCCATGGCGGTATCCAGGGTTGACGGTGCACCGATGGTACACGGACCCGGGCGACCGCCCGGTGACATCAGCCCTCGTTGAAGGCGCCGTAGCCGCGCAGGCGCTGGTAGCGCTTCTCCAGCAGTTCGTCGATCGGCAGGCTTTCCAGTTCGTCGAGCTGGTTCAGCAGCACGGCCTTGAGACGGACGGCCATCGACTGCGGGTTGCGGTGCGCGCCGCCCAGCGGTTCGCGCACGATCTTGTCGATGAGACCGTTTTCGAGGAGGCGCGGCGCGGTGAGGCCCATGACCTCCGCGGCGTCCTTGGCCTTGTCGGCGCTCTTCCAGAGGATCGACGCGCAACCTTCGGGCGTGATGACCGAGTACGTGGAGTACTGCAGCATCAGCGTACGGTCGCCCACGCCGATGGCCAGCGCGCCGCCGGAGCCGCCCTCGCCCGTGACAGTGCAGACGATCGGCACGCGCAGTTCCGCCATTTCCAGCAGGTTGCGCGCGATGGCTTCGGACTGCCCGCGCTCTTCCGCATTGATGCCGGGCCAGGCGCCCGCGGTATCGATGAAGGTGAACACCGGAATCTGGAACCGCTCGGCGAGCTTGAACAGACGCAGCGCCTTGCGATACCCCTCAGGGCGCGGCATGCCGAAGTTGCGCTTGACCTTGGACTTGGTATCGCGGCCCTTCTGGTGGCCGACGATCATGATCGAGCGACCGTTGATGCGACCGAGGCCGCCGACGATGGCCTGGTCGTCCGCGAACATGCGATCGCCCTTCAACTCGTGGAATTCCTCGCACATGCCCTGGATGTAGTCGAGCGTGTACGGCCGCGCCGGGTGGCGGGACACCTGGCTGATCTGCCACGGCGTGAGGTTGCGGAAGATCTCGGCGGTCTTGACCTTCAACTTCTCGCGAAGCCGGCCCACTTCCTCGTCGATGTTGAACGCCTGCCCGCTACTGGCATGGCGCAGTTCTTCGATCTTCGCTTCCAGTTCGGCGATGGGCTGTTCGAAATCGAGGAAGTTGGGATTCATGGATTCGGATATTCCGGACAAGACCCGTGATTATAACCGGGGGATGCGGCGGGTGGCGTGCGCGCCGGTATGGACGGTTCCAGGGGCTTTCGGCCCTGGGCCGGCCCGTAGGCCGATGCCGTCGCCGGCAGTCAGGGTTGGGCTCGCCCGATGTAGCGGGTGCCCTGGATGAGGCCGGACTAGGGTGTAATCGGTCGGCCGGTGCACCGCCGGCTTTTCCCCCCAACGACTGACAGGGAGTCTAGTCAATGTCCATCCCCCGTTTCACAACCGCCTGCCTCGCCGTCGCGCTGTCGCTCTCTGCAACGGCGGCCGCTGCCAGCGTCCCGTTCTGCTCGCCGTCATCGGCGACCGCCGAATGCCGCGTGTCTATCGAGAACGCGCATTTCGAACAAGCCTCGTCACGATTTTCCTGGGGCTCGGGCTTTCCCTCGGTCACGTCGCCCGCATGGGAGCGGCTTGGGGATGCCGACGGCCAGCTTGCCTTCGCACCGGATCAGATGATTTTCCAGATGGTCCATGCTCCCGCCACGGCCGACAACCACGCCATGAACTTCGTTCCGCAGTTGCGCGTGCGAAGCGAGGGCGGTGAGGCCACGGTCCGTCTCAAGGTGCAGGTGCTCGACGGACCGGAAAGCCCCGTCGTTTTTTCCAGGGACTACGTCGTGGACGGTGAGTGGAGCACCCCGTCCGGCGGGTTCGTCCTCGACCAGGTGCCGTCGTCATCGACCACTCTTGCCATCACCGTCAGCCGTGTCGACACGAACGCCGCGGCGTCCTTGAAGCTGGATAAGGTGCGGCTGCTGCGCCAGCGTCTGGCCAGCGAAGAGTAAGCACCTGCGTTAGCGGTGTCCGCTTCACGATCGGTCACCCGATATCGGGCTCGGCCGGCGGAAGCGGACTCCGCCTCTGCCTCGCGCAGGCTGCATAGAAGGATTTTCACGAACGCCGCTTTTCTCGCCGGCCACGGCTCGCGAGCGATTTGCTGCACCCTGCTGCCCCTGCTGCGCCATGCCTTGACACCGGTGTCAGTCCCGTTACACCCTGATGACCAATCCAGTGCGGGGGCACTTGGATGGGGTGATTCACCCAGGGGACCAAAAGGGTGGGGGACATCGGGGGATGAACTTTCTTGCGGGCGATATCGGCGGCACGAACGGCCACGTCGCGCTTATGCGTGCCGCCACCGACGGGCGACCGGGCGGCATCGAGACGCTCGCCTATCGGGTGTTCACCTGCGCCGACTTTCCCTCGCTCACCGCCATGCTCCAGACATTCATCGTGGCCGAGGTACATGAACCGGTCTCGCACTGTGTGCTGGCATGCGCCGGCCAGGCAATGGGTGACGAGGTAGTCAACGACAACCTCGCCTGGCCCGTTCGGTCCGACATCCTGCGCGCCACGCTTGGCTTGGCCGAGGTCGCGCTTCTCAATGATTTCGAAGCCCTGGCCTATGCCATCGAGGGGCCGCTGGCGGCGAGCGGTAGGCACCTTTGCGGTCCTTCCGTACGTGGCTTGGGACCGTCGCTGGTGGTCGGCCCGGGCACCGGCCTGGGCGCGGCGGTCTATGTGCCTGGGTCGCCCAATGCGGCGGTCTTCGCGACGGAAGCCGGCCAGATGGATTTTGCGCCGCACTCGCTGCGCGAGCGCGCGGTGCTGGCGTGGCTCGCGCCGGAGGGCGGTTACGTACCGGTCGAACGCATCGTATCGGGACCGGGACTGCTGACCCTCTACGAGGCGCTGTGCAGCATCGACGGCGAGCTGCCGACGTTGGCGACACCGAGAGCGGTCACCGCCGCGGCCGCGGCGCAAGCCGACCCTTACGCGATGGAAGCGGTCGACGTGTTCTGCGCGGCGCTCGGTAGTTTCACGGGCAATCTCGCCATGACGACCATGCCTACCGGCGGGATTTTCCTGGCGGGCGGCTTCCTGTCCTCCATGTTCGACCTGCTCGCACGCAGTGCCTTCGAAGAACGCTTTCTGCATGGGCGCAGCGTGCGGGCGCTCCTGGCCGGGGTGCCGGTATGGGTCACCGAGCACGGTAGTCACGGCGTGCAGGGCGCCGCACGCTGGTACATGCACCACCGTGCGTTGTCCGGCGTCGCATCCGCCACGGGCGCATCGCCGTGAGGCTGCGCGGATCGGCAACAGCTATTCGACGTTTCGCCGGGGCGTGCGCGGCAATGACCGCGTGTGTGCTGGCGACGAGCGCGTTCGCCGCATCCGCCTCGGGCTGGTCGCTGCTTCCCATGCCCGCCACGGTGAGGCCGGCCGCTGCGGGCACGGTCGACATCCGCGACGGCGCAGGTGTCGCCGTGCGCGGAGCCGCCGACCCCGCCATGGCGACTGTCGTCGACAACTTCGTGCAGCGACTCGCGACCGTGCGTGGTCTGACGATGCGCAAGATCGCTGGCGGCGAGCCGGCGATGGTGACATTCGACGTCCGCTCGGACGCACCCGTCGTGGGCGAGGAAGGCTATGCGATAGCCGTGGGCGAACAGGGCATCGTCGTCACGGCGCGCACGCCGCGCGGCGCGTTCTACGGAAGCGTGACGGTATGGCAGTTGATGACGCAGCCGGGTTGGACGCGTGGCGAACCCGCGCGCGTGCCTTACGGCAACATCGAGGACCATCCGCGCTTCGCATGGCGCGCCGTGTTGCTCGACTCCAGCCGGCATTACCAGGGCGCGGACGAGATCAAGCGACTGATCGACGGGATGTCGCTCGACAAGCTCAACGTGCTCGTCTGGCATCTCACCGATGACCAGGGCTGGCGCCTGCCGGTACCGAGCTACCCCGAGCTGTCCACGACAGGCGCCTGTCGTGACGCGGTGGGCAACGACAGTGAAGTAACAGGTGCTCCGACCAAACCGTATTGCAAGGTCTACACGGCCGTCGAGATCGGCGACATCGTGCGTTATGCCGCCGCGCGCTATGTCGAGATCGTGCCGGAGATCGATCTTCCGGGTCACTCGCAAGCCGCCATCGCCGCCTATCCGTGGCTCGGCGTGACGGGCAAGCGCCCACCCGTGTGGACCGATTGGGGTGTGAGCCCATGGTTGCTCAATCCGAATGAGAAGACGCTGCGCTTCGTGACTGACGTGATGGACGAAGCGATGCGGCTGTTTCCGTCGCGCTACATCTCCATCGGCGGCGACGAAGCGGACAAGCAGCAGTGGAACGCGTCGCCCGAGGTCAACGCGCAGATGAAGGCGCTGAAGCTGGCCAACATGGATGAGTTGCAGGGCTGGTTCATGCAGCAGGTGGCTACGTATCTCGTCGAGCACGGTCGAACACCGGTGGGCTGGGATGACGAGGTCGCCGCAGGCGTCGCACTTCCGCAGGCGCAGGTGGTGATGTCCTGGCACGGCGATCACGATGAGCGCGTGGCGCTTGCGGCGCTTCGTCAGGGCCACGACGTGGTGATGACACCGCAGGAATCGTTGTACTTCGACCACCGGCAATCCGGGCATGCGGACGAATGGGCTGGCCCGCCGCCTGAAGTCACGCTGCGCGACGCCTACGACACGCAGCTCGTACCCCCGGGCACCCGTGCGGACGAAGCGAAACATATCGTCGGCGTGCAGGCCGGCCTCTGGTCCGAGCAGTTGCTGACGTTCGCGCACGTGCAGCATGCCGCCTTCCCCCGCATCGCCGCGCTGGCCGAGCTGGGCTGGTCGCCCCCGTCTGCCCATGACTGGGATGGATTCCTCGCGCGTCTCCCCGGTGAGTTGGCGCGTTACCGCGCATTGGGTATCGCCAGCGCGGATAGCGCGTTTGCGCCGACGTTCGAGATATCGCGCTCGGCCGACGGAGCATTTCGCGCCGTGCTCGCGAACCAGATCCACATCGGCGACATCCGTTACACCGTCGATGGGACCGAGCCTGCCGCGAACTCCCCGGCGTATACGCAGCCCCTCTCGCTGCCGGCGGGCACCCTCCTGCGGGCAGCCACATTCGCGAGCGACGGTAGCCTCCTTGCGTCGGTCCGTTCGGCCTCGCTGGACGAGGCTACGCTGTGGAGCCGCGACAGCTCCGCGCTGGAGACCTGCTCGGGCGAGTCACCGTCGCGTCTGCAGGGTTCGGCACCGGCGCGTGGCCCGAGTCCCGTCTACGCGGTCGAGATCGGAAACGCCTGCTGGATCTGGCCGGTAGTAAGCCTGCAGGGCGCGACCCGTGTGGCCGTGACGGCCGAAAAGTTGCCCTGGCGCTACGGCGACGAAGCCCGTGGTGCCGTGGTGCATACCGGCAACGGTACGGGCGACGCCATCGAAATCCATGCCAATCGTTGCGACGGCCCGCGACTGGCGATGCTGCCGCTTGGCAGCGTCTTGCCGGCGGGCGGTTCGGTGCGACGGGAGGCGAACCTCCCGGCACGTATCGCTGCGGATGTGCACGCCTTGTGTGTCTTCGCAACGGGCGACCCACGCAAAGGGCAGTGGGCGATCGGAAAGCTTTCGTTCTTGAAGTAAGACGGCACGCCTCCGGGCACGGCCGGGCAGTACGCGTTCCCGACAGGCAACAGTCACGAGGTCACGGCTCATGTCCACAGCACTTCGCAAGCATCCCTTGTCGTTCGCCATCGCGGTGACCCTGCTGGCCGTCGCTTCGACGGCAGCGGTCGCCCAGGACGGGCAGTCCGCGCCGCCGGCTACCCCGCAAGCCAAGCCACCCTCGGTCGCCGCCAAAAAGGCGGACGACAAGGACCAGCAAGGCGATGCGGCGAAGGCGGCCGTCGACTTATCCGGCGTCACGGTCACGGGTGTTCGCGCATCGCAGATGAAGGCGATCGACGTGAAGCGCGACGCTGACAAGATCCAGGACAGCATCACCGCAGAGAACATCGGCGCACTGCCCGATACGACGATCACCGACTCGCTTCAGCGCATCACCGGTGTGCAAATCAATCGCGATGCAGGTGTGGGCACGTCGGTAGACGTGCGCGGCTTGCCGCAGGTCGGCACCATGCTCAACGGTGAGGTATTCATCACCGCGGACCAGATCGATTCCCAGCAGCCCGACTTCAGCATGTTGCCATCGACGCTGTTCCACGGCGCGGACGTGGTCAAATCGTCCACCGCCAACGAAACCGATGCGGGCATCAGCGGTGCGATCGACCTGCACACTTATCGGCCCTGGGATCTGCCTTCGGGATTCACGTACAGCTATTCGGCCAATGGCGAGCGCGGCTCGACCACGAAGCATACGGGGCCGGAGGCGAATGGCCTCTTCTCCTACAACGACCACGGCCGTTGGGGATTCCTCATCTCGGGCGATTACTCCGATACGCGGCGCATGAACTCCACCGAAGGCCTCGATCAGTATGGCGCGGTGCTCAACGGCGAGAACGCCACCAGCGCCGGTGGCTACAATGGCTTCCTCACGCCGTGGAACGGTGCGCCCATCCCCTCGCAGATCGTGCAGAACGCCGATGGCAGCGTGGACGTGAACGGGGACGGCAAGTCGAACGGCGTCTTCATGGGTAGCCAGAATTTCGGCATCAACCAGATCACCACCCAGCGCCAGCGGAAGTCGGGCAATGCGTCCTTCCAATTCGACATCGGCAACGGCTTCAGCCTGACGAGCGACTACTTCTATTCGCAGCAGCACCAGTTCGATCGAAACGTAGGCGTCCAGTTCAACTCCACCAACTGGCAGGGCGCGACGTACGTGCCGCTGCAGTCGCGCGATACTGGCCGGCCGGCACTCGGTTCATACGGCACGCCGGAACCGGGTTGGGAGGGATCGAACATCTACACGACGCAGGTCTACAAGAAGTGGCCGGGCGACGTGGAGTCGTATTCACAGATGATCCGCAAGTTTTCCGTAGCGAAGAATCTGAACCTGCAGCTCGACTACGATGACGGCGGCCCCTTTACCGGGTCACTCCGCGGCATCCACGACACGGCGTCGCAATCCGTGCAGGAAACCGACGTCAATATCTCCGATTCGGACGGTGCCCTCTGGCCCAACGTGCTGAAGGACGGCGTGTCGGACGATGCGGTGCCGCCCGGGACGATGGTCTATCCCGCCGAACTGGGCGGCAATCGTGTCTTCAATCCCACGGGCATACCGCAGAACACCCTCCCCATCGTCGCGGACTTCCGTGGCCGCTACTTGAAGATCAGTACGCCGGCCGAGTTGGCGGCAGCGTTCGCCAATCCCGCCGCCTGGACCATGAAGACGCTCGAATCGTCCGGCAACTACGATCGCAAGGTGGCCCTCAACGCCTTGCGGTTCGACGGCAAGTTCGAGTTCAACGACGGCTTCAAGCTCGAGTTCGGCGTGCGCAACAGCATCCGCAACGCCGGCAACAAGGGCTGGACGTTCGAGACGCCGGTCTACGCCGGCATGGGTGCGAGCGATCCTGGCGGGTGTCTGGTGCGTTACGTCGGCGCCGACGTGGTGTTGAACAGCGGGTCGTGCACGGCGGGCAACGACCAGGGCTATTTCCGCGCCGGTCCACTGTCGGCCATTTCCATGCCGAACACCGCTGCACCGCTGGCGAACAACTTCAAGGCATATCACAACCTGCTCGGCTCCGGCATCGACTTCTGGGCGATCGACCCGGATGCCATGAAGAATCCCGAGGCTTACTGGAAGTCGCTATACCCGGACACGGTGCGGGTGGGCGAACCCGGTACCACCTGGGGCGTGCGGCTCAAGGAGCTGTCGAGCTACCTGCAGGGCGACTTCAACGGCATGATCGGCGACATGCCTTACAGCGGCAACGTCGGTGTGCGCCTCATCCGCAGCAACCTCGACGTGACGCAGCATCTCAGCGGCGATCCGGGCGCGTACGGCGACGAGCCGGAGGATGTGGGCAGGGACATCACCAAACGCTCGTACCAGGACGTATTGCCGTCGGCCAACTTCTCCCTCGACGTGACGGACAGCCTCAAGTTTCGCCTGGCGTACTCGAAGAACATGATGCCGCTGGACCTGAGCACCTGGGGCGGCGGTCTGCAGTTGAACTACTCGTTGTCCGAGACGCCGGACGGGCCCGTGTTCCGCGTGGCCAACGGCACGTCGTCGGGCAACCCTAAACTCGACCCTTGGCGTTCGACCAACTTCGGCGCCTCGGCAGAGTGGTACATCAACCCCACCAGCATGGTCAGCCTCGCGCTGTTCCGCATCAACGTCGACAGCTTCATCAAGAACGGCAGCGTTACCAACTGCACGCTGCCCGATGAGGACGGCGTGGTGCGCAACCACTGCATCGTGATCACCGAACCCGTGCAGGGCACCGGCAACAGCATCAAGGGTGCGGAGTTCGACTACCGCCAAGGCTTCACCTTCCTGCCGGGCATCTTTTCGAAGACAGGCGTGGAGTTCAATGCCACCTACGCGCCCAGCAATTCCGGCGAGAAGGATCTTGCCGGCAAGAAAATCCCGTTCCAGGACAATTCGACGAAATCGGGCAACGTCATCCTCTGGTACCAGGACGACCGCTTCCAGGCACGCGTGGCATACAACTATCGCTCGCGCCGCGCGGTGTCCGACAGCGTGGGCGGCATCACCGGGCTGGAGCTGTACGAAGCGCCGCAGGAATACATCGACGCATCCATCTCGTACAAGTTCGCCAAGCAGCTCGAAGTGTTCCTCAACGGCACGAACCTGACCAACGAATACCAGCGCTATTACCTGACGTGGAAGGATCAGCCCGGGCACTCGACATTCTCCGAGCGCATGTTCATGTTCGGCATCCGTGGCCAGTGGTAGGGGAACCCATGAGCGAGCGTCAGTTCCATCGGTCTATCGGTGTCTTCTCGGGCACCGCCATCAACATGACGCAGATGTGCGGGATCGGTCCGTTCATCACCATCCCGCTGATGGTGGCGGCCATGGGCGGGCCACAGGCCATCGTCGGGTGGATCGTGGGCGCACTGCTCGCCATCGCCGATGGACTGGTGTGGGCGGAATTGGGCGCGGCCATGCCGGGTTCCGGCGGTACCTATGTGTACCTCCGGCGGGCTTTCCAGGCACGTAGCGGCAAGCTCATGCCGTTCCTCTTCATCTGGACGATGCTGCTCGCCATACCCCTGCTGATGTCCACGGGCATCATCGGAATGGTCGAATACCTGCAGTTCTTCTTCCCGAACATGGGCTGGTGGACCGCACGCATCGTCGGCGTGGCAGCGACGGCACTCGTAACATGGCTGCTTTACCGCCGCATCGAATCGGTGCGAGTCATCACCATCGCTTTGTGGGTGATCATGCTCGTCTCGATCGTCGGTGTGGCGGCAGCCGGGTTTTCCCATTTCGATCCTCGACTGGCATTCGATTTCCCGGCGGGTGCATTCGGCCCGCGTTTCTTCGTCGGGCTCGGGGCGGGCCTCATCATCGGTGTGTACGACTACCTCGGCTACAACACCACGGCCTATATTGGCGACGAACTGCGCGACCCGGGCCGCACCATGCCGCGCACCATCATTATCTCGATCGTCGCCATGATGGTGATTTATCTCCTTCTCAACATCAGTGTGCTGGGTGTGGCGCCGTGGCAGGAGATCGCCGCGTCCAAATCCGTGGCATCGCTGGTGGTGGAGCGGAGCTGGGGCCATACGGCGGCCGCAGTGATGACGGCTCTCATCATCATCACCGCATTGGCCTCGGTGTTCACAGGTTTGCTCGGCGGCTCGCGCGTGCCATTCGAGGCGGCGCGTGACAAGGTTTTCATTTCGACCTTCGGCAGGCTTCATGCGAAGCACGGCTTTCCGCACATCGCCTTGCTGACGATGGGCACGGTCACGGCTATTGGCACCTTCTTCGATCTGACCGATGTCATCAACATGCTGCTGACGGCGACGATTCTGGTGCAGTCGATTGCACAGATCGTGGCCCTCATCGTCCTGCGGCGCCGCGAACCCGAGCTTCACCGACCCTATAGGCAATGGCTGTACCCGGTGCCTTGCATCATTGCCCTCGTGGGCTGGGTGTACGTGTACGTGTCCGCGTCACCGCTTTCGCTGATGCTGTCGGGAGCATGGATCGTCGCTGGTCTCGTGGTGTTCACGTTGTGGGCCCGGGTGAATGCAGCGTGGCCCTTCGCGCCCGCCGAGACGCCATCCACCACCGCCCCGGAGCTCTGACGTCATGCCAGTTTTCACGCGCATCGTCCTTGCAACAGTCATCGCAACGAGCCTGGCATCCGCTTCCGCGGCGATGGCAGCTACCACTTACGCCGACACGCGCGTTGCCGCGGAGGCGGGCACCGTCAGCCCGATCGGTCACTGGCAGATTCAGGACACCGCAAAAGCACAGAACGACAGCGCGACGATTTCCAAGCGTGGCTTCGCCGCGAAGGACTGGTATCCGGTCACCGGACGCGCCACGGTCATGGCAGGGTTGTTGGAGAACGACGTCTTCAAGTTCGACGTCTTCCATAGCGACAACCTTCGCGCCGTGCAGGTGCCCGACGCCAGCGGCAATCTGTTCGTGACGCCGTGGTGGTACCGCGCGGGCTTCGAACTGTCGAAGGCGGAGGGGACGCGACACACCTTGCTGCGCACCCACGGCATCATCGCCGCCGCGGACGCGTGGGTGAACGGGCAGAAGGTGGCCGACCATGCGGATCTCGCGGGGGCTTATCCCGAGCACGACATCGATGTGACGCGATGGGTGCATGCTGGTTCCAACGTCGTGGCGTTGAAGGTGTACCCGGGCGATCCGCGGATGAGTCTGTCCATCGGCTGGGTGGATTGGAATCCCACGCCGCCGGACAACAACATGGGCCCATGGCGTGGCGTGGACATCGTTCAAACGGGCCCCGTGGCGCTGAGCGCGCCACACGTGGCTCCGACCTTGTCGACAGACCTGGCTCAGGCGACCCTGGCCGTGACGGTCACGGCGACGAACCTCGATGCGGTGGCGCACGACGTCACCGTCTCGGGCACCGTCGCGGACAAGCCGGTGCAACAGACGGTCCGTCTCCCTCCGGGGGAGGCGAAGGTCGTGTCGCTCGCTTCCGGTTCCGCGCCGGTCGTGACGTTGGATCGTCCCAAGGTGTGGTGGCCGATCGGCATGGGCGACCATCCGTTGTATCGAATGGCGGTGACCGCGACGGTCGATGGCGCGCCGTCGGATCGCGCAGCGACGAACTTCGGCGTGCGCAGCGTCGAGTCCACGCTCACCCGCCAGGGCTATCGCCAGTTCATCGTCAATGGTCAGCCGTTGTTGATACGCGGCGGCGGTTGGGCACCCGATATGTTCTTGCGCGACGATCCAGCGCGCATGGAGGCCGAGTTCAGCTACGTGGTGAATCTCGGCCTCAACACCATCCGCAGCGAAGGCAAGTTGGAGAACGAACGCTTCTACGATCTTGCCGACCGCAACGGCATTCTCGTGCTGCCCGGCTGGGAGTGCTGCGACAAGTGGGAAGCTGCCGCGCAGACGGGTGGCGAGCCCTGGACCGACGCCGACATGCGCGTCGCGCAGGCATCGATGGCGAGCGAGGCGCGCCTGTTGCGCAATCATCCGTCCGTGATCGGCTTCTACATCGGCAGCGACCACGCGCCACCGCCAGCGCTTGCGAAGCTGTACATGGATACGCTTCGTGCCGAAGGATGGTCATTGCCCGTCATTTCTGCGGCCGTGGATGTGACGACGGCCGAAGCCGGCCCCTCGGGCATGAAGATGGCGGGACCCTACGACTGGATTCCGCCGTCGTACTGGTACGCGGACAAGCTCGGCGCGGCATTCGGGTTCGATTCGGAGGTCAGCGCGGGAGCCGTCATCCCGCGTCTGGAGGATGTGCAGCGCATGCTCTCGACGCAGGAGCAGGAAGCGTTGTGGAAGTACCCGGAGACCCGGCAGTACCATGCCTCGGCCGACTGGTCGACGTTCGCCGTGCTCACGCCGTTCGACACCGCGCTCGCGAAACGCTACGGCGCACCGAGCGACCTCGCCGACTATGTGGCGAAGGCCCAACTGGACAACTACGACAATGTGCGCGCGCAGTTCGAAGCGTTCAATGCGCGCATGGGTGCGCCGAATCCTGCCACGGGCGTCATCTACTGGATGCTCAACAACGCGTGGCCGTCGCTTCACTGGCACCTGTACGACTACTACCTGAATCCGGCCGGCGCGTACTACGGTGCGAAGAAAGCGAACGAGCCGCTGCACATTCAATACTCGTACGATTCGCGCTCCATCGTGGTCGTGAACCATACGTTGGAGCAACGACGTGGCTTGCAGGCCTCGGTCAAGGTGCGCAACCTCGACGGAAGCGTGCGCTATGACAAGCAGGTGCAGCGCATCGACCTGCCGGGCAATCATGCACAGACGGTGCTCGATCTGCCGTCGGTCGCCGGTCTGTCCACGGTGTATTTCGTCGAACTCGCACTGACCGAAGCCGACGGAAAGCCCGTGAGCCGCAACGTCTACTGGCTGTCCACGCGCGAGGACACGCTCGACTGGCCGAAGTCGAACTGGTACCTGACACCGGTCGTTCAGTACGGCGATTTCAGCGCCCTGGCTTCGTTGCCGAAGGCCACTCGCGAGGTCCGCGCTTCGACCGTGCGCGACGGCGACTACGCGGTGACCACGGTAACGCTTTCCATTCCTTCGTCGTCGCCTTCGGCAGCCGTGCAGGAACATCTGGCGATCCGCCGTGGGGCAAAGGGCGAGCTTGCGCTGCCCGTGACCTGGTCTGACAATGACGTGACGCTCTGGCCCGGCGAATCCGTCGTGCTCACGGCGCGCTATCCGGCGCAGGGCACGGCCGGTACGGTGGTCGAGGTGTCCGGTTGGAATACTCCCGCGGCGCAGGTGGTTGCGGGAGCCACCCAGGGAACGAAGCATTGAAGAGGCCTTCATGTCGCGCGTGACCATCAACGATGTGGCTCGTGCGTCCGATACATCCAAGAAGACCGTCTCCCGCGTGCTCAACCAGGAACCGGGCGTGCGCAAGGAAGTGCGCGAACGGGTGATGGCGGCCGTTGCGGCATTGAACTACCGCCCGCTCACGTCGGCGCGAAGCCTGGCGACCAATCGTTCCTTCATGATCGGGCTGTTGTACGACAACCTCTCGCCCAGCTACATCATGGAGGTGCAGGCCGGCGTGCAGGAGGCCTGCGAGGCGCAGCAGTACAGCATGATGGTGCAACCGTTGGACTCCACAGCGCCGGACTTCATGGAGCGCGTCGAAGGCATCCTGTGGCGGCACCGCCCCGATGGCTTGATCCTCACGCCGCCCATTACGGACCACCCGGCGCTGCTCGCGCACCTGCGCAGCGCGGGGCTCCCTTTCGCTTCCATCGCGCCGCGCAAGGCGAAGGGCGTCGCGGGGGTCATCCTGCATGAGCGCGAGGCCGCGGCTGCGATGGTCGACCATCTGGTCGCACTGGGACACCGCCGTATCGCGCACATCATCGGCGATCCGAAACATGGCGCGGGCGTGTGGCGCCTCGCGGGCTACCGCGACGGCATGAAGCGCGCAGGCCTGGAGGAACGTGCCGACTACATGGTGCAGGGCCAGTTCTCGTTCGAATCCGGGGTGAAGGCTGCCCGCCAGTTGCTGCGGCTGAAGCAGCGACCCACGGCGATCTTCGCGGCCGATGACGACATGGCCGTCGGTGCCATATGGGCCGCGGCCGAAGCGGGCGTAATGGTGCCCGCCGAGGTTTCCATCTGCGGTTTCGACGACACGACGATCGCGACGCAGGTCTGGCCGCTGCTCACCACCGTTCACCAGCCAGTGCGCGACATGGGTAAGCGAGCCACGGAGGAACTGCTGCTTGGTCTCCTCGGCAAAGGCGAACCCCGCATGGTCGAGGTCGAATACCAAATGCGTCTGCGTGCATCCACAGCCCCCGCGCCGCCCTAGAGGAAACACCGTATGTCCGAGCGCCGATACCATTTCATCTCGGGCCTGCCGCGCGCGGGCACCACGTTACTCGCGGCCATCCTGAACCAGAATCCGCGCTTCCGCGCGGGCATGACCAGTCCGGTGGCCGACATCATGGGCGTGGTGGTGGCCGAGGCCAGCAGCAAGAACGACTTCGCCTTCGACGTCACGGACGCGCAACGGACGGCCATGCTGCGGGGCCTGGTGGAGAACTTCTATTCCGTCGATACCCGCGCGGAAGCGGTGTTCGACATGAGCCGCCTCTGGTGCAGCCGCATGGGTCTGCTCGCCACCCTGTTTCCGGGGGTAAAGGTCGTCGCCTGCGTGCGTCAGCTTGCCTGGGTGCTCGACAGCATGGAGCGTCTGGTTCAGAAGCAGCCGGTGAGTGTCAGCAAGGTGTTTCGCTTCGATACCAACACGACGGTCTATTCGCGCGTCGAGGCGCTGACCGATCCACGTGGCATGGTCGGTTTCGCGTACCAGGCAACGAAGGAAGCCTTCTACGGCACATGGGCGCGCGATCACCTGTTGCTGCTGACCTACGAGAGCCTGGTGCGCGATCCCGAGGCCGCCCTACGCGCGGTGTACCGGTTCCTGGGCGAGCCTTGGTTCGCGCATGACTTCGACGACATCGCGTACAGCGCCGACGAATTCGACGCGCGGGTAGGCATGCCGGGGTTGCACGTCGTCCGTGCCAAGGTGGAGGCCGTCGAACGCTCGCCGGTGCTGCCGCGTGAGGTTTTCGCGCGCTTCGCGAACGAGGCGTTCTGGGCCGATCCGAAGAACAACGTCCATCAGGTGCCCATCGTCTGACCATGATCGAGCCGCATGGTGGTGTGCTCAAGCATCTGTACCTGTCGGAAGCGGAGACGCAGGTCGCGCGGCGTGCTTCCGGCGCACTGCCGAGCGTGCGGCTGGAACATCGGCAGCTCTGCGATCTGGAGCTGCTCCTCGACGGCGCGTTCTCGCCGCTCGAAGGGTTCATGGGCGAGGCGGATTACGACGCGGTCGTCACGAGCCTCCGCCTGACGGACGGCACCCTCTGGCCGATGCCGATCGTGCTCGATGTCTCTGCAGACACCGCGGCATCGTTGTCGATAGGGCAAGACGTCGTGTTACGCGACATCCAGGGCACGGCGCTGGCGCTGCTCACGCTGTCCGACATCTTCCGCCCGGACAAGATGCGGGAAGCGTTCCAGGTTTACGGAACGCGAGATTCCGGGCATCCCGGTGTCGCCGATCTGCTGCGCCGGGGCGAGGTCTGCCTTGGCGGCCGTATTCGCGGCCTTCAGCGTCCGGCCCACCACGATTTCACCGACCTGCGAGCTTCCCCGCGCGACCTGCGGGCGTGGTTTGCGGATCGGGGGTGGGATCGTATCGTGGCCTTCCAGACACGCAACCCGTTGCACCGCGCCCACGTGGAACTCACGCGCCGAGCGATGGATGCGGTCGGTGGCAGACTGCTGTTGCACCCCGTCGTCGGGCGCACGCGGGACGGCGACATCGATAGATATACCCGCGTCCGCTGCTATCGCGCCCTGCTGGAGCGTTATCCGGAAGATGCGGTGAAGCTGTCGGTATTGCCGTTGGCCATGCGCATGGCCGGGCCGCGCGAGGCGCTCTGGCACGCCATCATCCGAAAGAACTACGGTGCGAACTTCTTCATCGTCGGGCGCGATCATGCCGGGCCGGGCAAGGATGCCTCGGGACAGGCGTATTACGAGCCGTTGGCGGCGCAGGTCCTGGTCCAGGCCCATGCCGACGAGTTGGGTATCGCAGTGCTTCCGTTCGCGCCGATGGTTTACGCGCCAGGGCGGCAGGCGTATGTCTCTTCCGATGAACTCCACCCGGGCGAAGCCGTGAGCAACGTCTCGGGTACCGAGCTGCGCAAACACCTTCTCGAAGGCAGCGCCATCCCGGCATGGTTTACGTATCCGGAAGTGGAAGTCATCCTCAGGCAGCGCTTCCCACGCCCCGAGAACCGTGGGTGCGCCATCTTTTTCACCGGACTTTCCGGCGCAGGGAAGTCGACCATTGCCCAGGCACTCAAGGCGGCCATCCTCGAAAACACCGGACGGCAGGTCAGCGTGCTCGATGGCGATGAGGTACGAAAGACCTTATCGGCGGGCCTGGGGTTTTCGCGTGAGGATCGCTCGGCGAACATTCTCAGGATCGCCTACGTCGCATCGGAGATCGTCCGCCACGGTGGCATCGCCATCTGTGCGCCGATCGCTCCCTACGCCGAGGACCGGGCGGCCGCGCGCGCGCTGGTTGAAGCGCATGGGGATTTCATCGAAGTGCATGTCAGTACCGCGCTCGACGTATGCGAAGCGCGCGATACCAAAGGTCTATACGCGCAGGCGCGGTCAGGTGCGCTCAAGCAATTCACGGGCATCAGCGATCCCTATGAAGTGCCCGTCGCGCCCGATCTTCGCCTGGATGGTGCGGAGCAGACGCCGGCGCATCTTGCAGCGCAGATCGTCGCCGTACTTCGCGAGCGTCGATTGATCGCCTAGCTTCGTAGGAAAGTTCCTCGCTCGACATAAGCGCCTCCCCTCGCGTTGGCCTTGCCTGCGTGGGCCGACCGGCTGATACCTCGAAGATGTGTAGGAGGAGGGCTCGTCCCATGTCGGGCGTGCCCTGAAGGCTGTCCGACTACGTTGTAATCCGTCCGTCGGCGCCGCCCCCAACCCCAAATCCTCAAGGAGCATCATGAATACCGTCTATCCATCCCGCCTCGCGATGAGTGCGGCAGTGGTCTGCGCTTGCCTCTTCACCGACCAGGCCACGGCCGGCACGATGCCTGCCCCCAGTCTGCCCGCGTGCCATTCGACCATCGAACCAGACGTTACCTGCCGCCTGCCTGTGAAGAACGGCAGTTTCACTGCTCTTACCGGCTGGGAGGCCCTCGGTGACGTCACGCTCGGTAGCGAAGGCGGGGCCTCCTATCTTTCCATGGGTCACGGAAGCTCGATCGAGCAGCCCGTGTACGCCATGTTCTACAAGTGGAGTAGAGCAGCGTATGCGCTTCGCTTCCGTGTCCGCGCCGAATCCGCCGACGCGGAAGTCGACGCGGCGCTGTACATGAGCGACGACACTGGACGGCATACCCAGCACATCGGAAGCGTGATGGTCACTGCCTCGGTGGGTGAATGGCGCGTTGTCGAACTGGTCGCGAACGGGAAGCCATTCCCGGCGCCTGCGCACGTGCTCATCAAGATCTCGAATGGCGGGAGCGGATCGTCGATCCAAGTAACCGACGTTGTGCTCTTCGACATGTTGCAAGAAGGAGCCGTCGACTTGCGTTGACGGAGCGTCGCTGCCCGCGGTGCGGGCGGCGACACTCAATCGGATGGCCGCACGATCCGCAATTCGGTACCGAGTACGCCGGGCAGCGTGCGCAGGGTGCGCACGAGATCAGGCAGGGCGCGAACCCGCCACGCGTCGCCCAGTTCGAAGCTGGCCTGGCCGACGCCATTGCGGTATCCCGCCAGCAGCAGTGGTGTGCGTCCACCGCGATAGCCCATCAGCGCCTGACGCAAGTGTTGCGGAAAATCGGCACCCACGCCGTTGAGCTTCACCGTCAGTAGCCGACCGAAGTGTTCCATCGCGTCGGACAACGAGTACGCCTTGCGCGCACGCAGTTGATAACCACCGGCGAAATCGTCGATCCGCAGGCCGCCCTCTACGACGATGAGGTTGCCGCGCGTGAGCAACGGCGCCGCTTCTGTGAACACCTCACGGAAGAAGCTGGTTTCCAGCAGGCCTGTCGCGTCCTCGATCTGCACGAAGGCATCGCTGTCTCCGCGCTTGCGCATGCCCACGACCATGCCGGCCACGGTCCACGGCGTCTCGGGGGCACGCCGGAAACGGCTTGCGTTGTCGTCATCGTCGCTGCGCCGCGGCTTGGGCGGCTGATAGCGTTGCGGAATTTCGCCGATCGGACAGCTCGACAACTGCGCAAGCTCCGCCTTCCAGGGATCGGTCGGATGGCCCGACAGATAGTGGCCGAGTGTGTCGTGCTCGCCCTGCAGCAGTTGTTCCAGCGGCCATTCGGGTACGGAACCCGACAGTTCGATAATGCTGGGGGCCTCGGCCGCACCGAACGCATTGCCGAAGATGTCGACCTGGCCCGACGCGCGGTTCTTCGCTTCCTGGTCGGCCGCGCGCATGGCTTCGGGGATGTGCATGAGCAGCGTGGCGCGGTTGACGCCAAGCGCGTCCAGCGCGCCCGAGTGCACCAGCGCTTCCATGGTCCGCTTGTTGAGCTTGTTCGAGCCGACACGCTGGCAGAAATCGACCAAGCCGCGGAACGGTCCGCGCGCCTTGCGCTCGGCGACGATCTCTTCGCAGATGCCCTGGCCCACGCCCTTGATGGCGCCGAGGCCGTAGCGCACGACCTTTGGCTCCACCGCCTCGAACATCCACTCGGATGCGTTGACGTCCGGCGGTAGCACCTTGATGCCGATGGCACGCGTTTCGTCGAGGAAGGTGACCACCTTCTCGGTGTTGTCCATGTCCGACGAGATCGTCGCGGCCATGAACTCGGCCGGGTAGTGCGCCTTGAGCCAAGCGGTCTGATACGAGACGAGCGCGTACGCGGCGGCGTGCGACTTGTTGAAGCCGTAGCCCGCGAACTTCTCCATGAGGTCGAAGATCGCGTCGGCCTTCTCGCCGTCGATGCCATCCTTCGCGGCACCTTCGCGGAAGGTGGCGCGATGCTTGATCATCTCCTCGGGCTTCTTCTTGCCCATTGCACGGCGCAGCAGGTCGGCGCCGCCGAGCGTATAGCCGCCGACGATCTGTGCCATCTGCATCACCTGTTCCTGATAGACCATGATGCCGTAGGTCTCTTTCAGGATGGGCTCGACGCGGGGATCGGGATATTCCACCGCCTCCTTGCCGTGCTTGCGCGCGCAGAAACTGGGGATCAGGTCCATCGGGCCGGGGCGGTACAGCGCCACGAGCGCGATGATGTCTTCGAAGCGGTCGGCTTGCGCTTCCTTGAGCATGCCTTGCATGCCGCGCGATTCGAGCTGGAACACGGCGACGGTCTGCGCCTTTTTCAAAAGGTCGTAGACCTTCGGGTCGTCCAGCGGCAGCGCTTCGATCACCAGCGGTTCGACGCCTTCCTGCGCGCGTCGCTTGTTGATCGCCTTCACCGCCCAATCGATGATCGTGAGCGTGCGCAGGCCGAGAAAGTCGAACTTGACGAGGCCCACGGCCTCGACGTCGTCCTTGTCGTACTGTGTGACGACGCCTTCGCCGCCCGCTTCGCAATACAGCGGCGCGAAGTCGGTCAGTGGCGTGGGCGCAATGACCACGCCGCCCGCATGCTTGCCGGCGTTGCGCGTGAGGCCTTCGAGGCTGAGCGCAAGATCGATGAGCGTGCGCGGTTCTTCTTCGGTCTCGTAGACGTCGCAGAATTCCTTGACGACGCGGTCCGGCTCTTTCTTCGCTTTTTCCGAGCGACCCAGCGCATCGGACAACGTGAGGTCGAGCGGCCGGTTCGGAATCAGCTTGGCGAGCCGGTCTACCTGACCGTAGCCCATGCCGAGCACGCGGCCCGAGTCGCGCAATACGGCCTTCGCCGCCATCGAACCGTAGGTGATGATCTGGCTGACGTGATCGCGGCCGTACTTGCGCGCCACGTAGTCGATGACCTCGTCGCGCCGGTCCATGCAGAAGTCGATGTCGAAGTCGGGCATCGACACGCGTTCGGGATTCAGGAATCGCTCGAACAGCAGCTCGAACTGGAGCGGATCGAGGTCGGTGATCTTCAGCACCCAGGCCACCAGCGAGCCGGCGCCCGAACCGCGACCGGGGCCTACCGGAATGCCGTTCTGCTTACCCCAGTTGATGAAGTCCGCCACGATCAGGAAGTAGCCGGGAAAGCCCATCCGAATGATGACGTCCACCTCGCGGTCGAGACGCGCCTGATAGTCGGCCAGCGTCTTGCCCGGGGCGAGCGGATGCTCGCGCAGGCGCTCCTCGAGACCCTTCTGCGCCTGTTCCCGAATGAACGTGTCGAGCGTGTGGCCTTCGGGCACCGGGAAGTTCGGCAGGTAATAGGTGCCGAAGGTCAGCTCCAGGTTGCAGCGCTTGGCCAGTTCGACCGTGTTTTCCAGCGCCTCGGGGATGTCGGCGAACAGCGCCTCCATGTCCTCGGGCGACTTGAAGTACTGCTCCTCGCTGTACTCGCGCGGCCGCTTCGGGTCGGCCAGCACACGGCCCTGGTTGATGCATGTGCGCGCTTCATGTGCCTCGAAGCCCTCGCGTTCGAGGAAGCGGACGTCGTTGCTGGCAATGACCGGCAACGCGTGTTCGCCAGCGAGCGCCATGGCGGCGCGCACCCAGTGTTCTTCGTTCTCCCGGCCCGTGCGGGTCAGTTCCAGGTACAGGCGATCGGGGAAAAGACGGCGCAGCGGTTCGAGGCGCAGACGCGCCGCGGGCAGGCCGGCGCCGAGCGCCGCTCGCGCCACCTCGCTTTCGCGGCCGGCGATGGCGATGAGGCCGCGCACGCTTTCGGCGTTCATCCAGGCGGCATCCACCAGTGCCCGGCCGGTGCCCTGACCCTCGCGCCATGCGCGGGACACCAGACGCGACAGGTTGAGGTAGCCGTCGCGGTCCTGGCAGAGCAGGGTGAGCCGCCAGGGGCGCGGATCGTCGGGGCTGGACACCCAGATGTCGCAGCCGGCGATGGGCTTGATGCCTGCCGCCGTGCACTGCTTGTAGAACTTCACCAGCCCGAACAGGTTGCTCTCGTCGGTCAAGGCGACCGCGGGTATGCCCGCCCGCACGCAGGCGCCGACCAGCTGCTTGATGCGGATGGTCGAGTCGACCAGCGAATACTCGCTGTGCAGGTGGAGGTGGGCGAAACGGACGGACATGGGCGACGCCGGGTAAGGCAGGGGGAAGGCTACCCGCCGACGGCGCGCAGAACAAGAATTGACATGTCGATCGGCGCCGCACCGGGCGTGCGGCGCGGCGGGCGCTCAGCGCATGTGTGCGGTCGGGTGTTCGATGAACCAGAGCCCGGCAAATAGTTTGGCGTCGATAGAGAAGCCTTCCTTGGCCCGCTCGAACAGCCACTGTCCGGCCTCGGCGCGGGGGACCTCGTGCACGATGATGTTCTCCGTGTCGTCGCCGCCGCCTTCGCCGATCTTTGTGAGATCCCAGGCGCGGGCGAAGGCGATCATCTCGGTGCTCATGCCGGCCGATGACGGGCCCTCATGCACGAATTCCATGCGCCCGCAGGTATAACCGGTTTCTTCTTCGAGTTCGCGTTTCGCCGCCAGCAGCACGTCTTCGTCCTCGGCGCCGCTGATGTCGCCGACGAGGCCGGCCGGCATCTCGATGGTGTTGGCGAGAATCGACACGCGGTACTGCTCGACGAAGACGATCTTGTCCTCCGGCGTGACCGCCAGAATGATGACCGCGCCGCGCGGGTTGGTGCGCACGGCGTACTCCCAGCGCCCCCGCTTCTTGAGGGCCAGCCATTTGCCGGTGAACATCGTTTCTTCCGGCGCCGAGGCGTCATCGGGAATGGGCGAGGCGTGCGGCAGCGGGCTGTTCAGCATGGGCGGCTCCTGGACGGGACGGCAAAGTATCCGGCCAAGGGTATCGCGCCTGTGTGACGTTGCGCCGCCGGAGGGCGGACAAACCTGGGTGGGAACCCTGTGGGAGCCTTGTTGGATCCCTGTTGGAACCTTGCTGGAACCTTGTGGGAGCCGCCATGGCGGCGAGGGGAACCTGCCTCTCCGCTTCATCCCTTCGTGGGCTTCTCGCCGCTATAGCGGCTCCCACAAGGGCTCCCACAAGGCTCCCACAGTTTGCGGTCAGAGCAGCGCGCGTAGTCGCGTGCGGGTGAGTGGCCCGAAGCGGATGCGTTCGCAGAGGTCGTCCACCGCGCTGGCGTCGCCGGCACGCCGGGAGAGCGCATCGGCCGTCTCGGCCACGGCGATGTCGAGCGCGATGCGGGTCAGTCGGCGGCACAGCAGAGCTTGCTCGGCATGCTCGCGCAGGCGCACGGCACAGGCCGCCGCGCCGCGGAAGCGCAGGTACGGCACCTCGTCCACGCGATCGAGGATGGCGTCGAGGCTGCCGAAGTGGGCGAGCAACGCGGCGGCGGTTTTCGCACCGATGCCGGGTACGCCCGGAATGTTGTCCACGGCGTCGCCGCACAGCGCAAGATAGTCGGCGACCTGGTGCGGATGCACGCCCATCCGCTCGAACACGCCTGCCGCACCCCAGCGCACGTTCTTGGCGAAATCCCATTGTTCGTCGCGCTCGCCGAGCAACTGACCGAAGTCCTTGTCCGCCGAAACGATAACGCCACGGAACCCATGCGAACGCAGACCCCACAACGCGCTGCCGATGAGATCGTCGGCTTCGTACTGGTGGTCGTTGAGCACGGTCAGGCCAAGAGCGGCGGCGATCTCCCGGCACAGCGCGAACTGGCGCACGAGTTGCGGTGGCGGCAGCTCGCGGTTGGCCTTGTAAGCGGGATAGATCGCATTGCGAAACGATGTAGTGAGCGACGCGTCGAACGCCACGGCCATGTGCTCCGCGCGGCTGCGTTCCAGCAGTTCGCAGAGAAATCGTGTGAAGCCGTGGACGGCGTTGACCGATCCGCCTTCGTGGTCGTGGAATTCGTCCGGCATCGAGTGCCAGGCGCGAAAGACGTAGAGGCTGCCGTCGACCAGGTGAACGAGCGAGTCGTCGCTCACGGCGTCCACACGCTCACGATCTCGTCGTAGGACGGGCGGTCGCGTTCGGGGGCCTCCATCGACGGCGTGCCGATGTGGATGAAACCGATGACGTGCTCGCTCTTCTTCATGCCGAGCAGCTTGGCGACCTCGCGGTCGTACGCGGCCCAGCCGGTCAGCCACTGCGCGCCGAAACCGAGCGCCTGCGCGCCGAGCAGCAGGTTGTAGGCCACGCAGCCGGCAGTGAGATCCTGCTCCAGCGGCGGCACCTTGCTGTCGCCGTCGATCTTCGCCGAGACCACGAGAACGAGCGGCGCGTGTTCGTAGCGCTGGCGTTCCTTCTGGCGCTTGGCGTCGGATAGCCCGGGGTCGTTTTCTTCGGCACGCTGCGCGAGCGCACGCCCAAAGGCGCGCTTGGCCTCACCACGCAGCACGCGGATGCGGAACGGTGTGAGCTTGCCGTGGTCTGGAACGCGCAGCGCCGCTTCGAGCAGACGACGCAAGGTGGCGTCATCGGGCGCCGGCTCGCCGAGTTGGCGTGAGGGCACGGAACGGCGAGCGTTGAGAAAGGCGAGATCGGTCATCGCGCCAGTTTACCGGAGCGGCCTCCCGGCTCCCACCCGAAGACCTAGGGGCGGTCCGGCGGCGGACGATCATCCGGGGGCGGCGGCAGCGCGTCCTTGGGACCGAGATGGTCCACGGCAGCACGGCGCTGTTCGGGCGACTGGTTTTCCCAGCGTTCCTTCAGCGCCTGGCGCTGCGCGGGCGGCAGGTTGCGGAAGCGTTCGAACGCGTCGTGCAGCTTCGCCCGCTCCTCGGGTGAGAGATCCTGGAATTTCTGCCGATTCCGGCGCGCCTCTGCGCGTTCTTCGGGCGTCATGTGCTGCCAGCGTTCGATGCGTTCGCGGATTTCGGCGCGGCGTTCAGGCGGCAGGCCGCGCCAGCGCTGTGCCTTGTCGAGCATCTTCGACTGACGCTGCGGCGGGAAGGTATCCCAGTCCTGCGCGAGAGGGGCGAGGATGTCCTTCTCGTCCGGCGACAAGGCGCTCCATGGCCGCGGCGGCGGCAGCGGGCCCTGCTCGCCCGGCGGCGGAGGCGGTGGCGGGCGGTCCTGCGCCGTGGCGGCCAGAGGCGCCGCGGCGAGGATCAGCAGGGCGAAAACGAGCGGTACGCGACGCATGGCGATCACTTGCGGGACGAGGTGGGAGTGTCGGCGTAGGCCAGCCAGCTATAGAACTGGAGGTCCTTGTAGAGCGCCGGATCGGCGCTGTCGGCGTCGGGCGGCAGGTCGTTCGGGTCGGTGTCGGCCATCTGGGTGACTGCCGGCGGTGCGCTGGGCGCCACGCCGGGCCGCCACGCCATCAACGCGGCCAGGGCCAGCACTGCGAAGGCGCCGGTCGGCAGCAGCAGCCGATGCGCGGCCGAGGTCTGCGGCTTCGCCAGGGCAGTACGCCGCGCCGCGCGCAGGCGCCCGGCGATGGCCGGATCGACGTCCCGGCTGGCGCGCAGGTAGAGATCCCTGGCGCGGCGTTCGAATTCCTGATCGTGCTGGCTCATCGCCATGCCTCCAGTTGACCGCGCAGCGCATGCATCGCGCGCGAAAGATGGGTTTTCACACTGCCGTCCGAACAGCCCATGGCTGCGGCCGTTTCCGCCACGTCCAGGCCTTCCATGATGCGCAGGATGAAGGCCTCGCGCTGGCGCGTGGGCAGGTTACGCAGGGCCGCGACGATGTCTGCGTAGGCCTGCGAATCCTGCAACCGCGCCGAGGGATCGGGTGCGTCGTCGGCGGGCTCCCAACTCGGCAGTTCGTCGCCGTCGTCGTCCTTGCCGCCGCCCAGCCAGCCCACCACGATCGAGCGCACCTTGCGGCGACGCTGCAGATCGACGATGCGCCGCCGCAGGATGCCCCAGAACAGCGGCGTCCATTCGCCATTGGGCTTGTCGCCGTAGTGGCGAACGAGTCGCAACATCGCGTCCTGCACCGCGTCCAGGGCGTCCTCCCGGTTACCCAGGTGAATTTCCGCCATGCGCCAGGCGCGCCGCTCGATGCCGGCGAGAAAGGCGTCCATGTTCGCCGGTACCTCGCGAACGTCCTCCAGCGACGTGCCGGCGAGCGCGAGCGCAGCGTTCACGGTGCTCTCCGCGGCGTCGGTGTTGGCATCCTCGTGCTCCATACGTCGTTGGTACGCTCCGGTAAACGCGGTCGGCGACCGCCGGTTGACTGCCTGTTGGGCGCCATCTTCCGGGGGCAGGGATTTACGGCTTCTGAAGTCCGTCGGGACGCCGTACGGCGAGGGGCCAGGCCACCGCGGCGGCCAGTGCCGCGCCCACGGCCGCCAGGACGAAGTCTCCCGGGCCTTGGGACAGCCGCGCCAGCTCGAGCAGCATGGCCGGGCCCGCGTTGCCCAGCGCTCGCGCCAGGCCCATGCCCATCATGCCGGCGATCGTTGCCCCAGACGCCAGACAGGCGGCGTAGATGGCGGCGATCAGCGTCGATCCGGCGGCCAGCAGGGCGCCAATCCAGCCTTCGAAGCGAAGCCAGCGACGTACCACGGTGCCGAGTATCCACCCAGCGGGCAGCACCATGGCGGGCAGGGGGCGCGAGAACATCATCGTGGGCACCATCCAGACGGCGCCCACGGCGAAGCCGAACATCACGGCACAGAACACGCCGAAGAGGAAACCGGGAAGACGGAAAGGCTCAGCCGGCACGGGTTGGGTCCAGGTCGCGCATGGGAGGGGCCAAAGGGCAAAGCGGCCATGATAGCGGGCGTACCGGCCGCCCGCTCTTGAGCGGGACGGGCGCTGCCCCGACGTAGGACTCCGTGGATGCTTACCGCGCGCGACGGGCGGGGGCATAATCGGTGACTTTGCGGCCGCGTTGCGGCCTTCACAGGACAGTAATGAGCGGTTTCAGCCTCAGCAGCGAACCCTTTACCCTCGAGCGCGACTGCCAGGCGGTCATGGTGCCGCAGGGCGAGACGGTGACGCTCCCGGCCGGCCAGATCGGCTACATCACCCAGGCGCTCGGCGGCAGCTTCACCGTCTATGTCGAGGGCAACCTGTTTCGTATCGCCGGCAACGACGCCGACGCGCTGGGCAAGGAGCCTCCAAAGCCGATCGAACTCTCCGACGACGCCTCCGACGAGGACGTCGAGAAGCTCGTATGGCAGCAACTGCGCACCTGTTTCGACCCCGAGATTCCCATCAACGTGGTGGAACTGGGCCTCGTCTACGACGTGAGCCTGGAAACCGGCGACGAGGGCGGCCGCAAGGTCTACGTCAAGATGACCCTGACCGCCCCAGGTTGCGGCATGGGCGACATCCTCGTGGACGACGTGCGTACGAAGCTCGAAATCATTCCCACCGTGATGGAAGCCGACGTCGACCTCGTCTTCGATCCGCCGTGGAACCATTCGATGATGTCGGATGCGGCGAAGCTCGAGACGGGGATGCTCTGAACCGCCGCGCGTCCCGATGGCAGATCCGAACTAGCGTACGGCGAGCGTGAGCTTGCCGGCGTCAGCATGCATGGCTATCTCCTACGTATCGGCGCGCGCGTCGCAGGTCACCGACGTAAAGAGCCCGCAGCTCACGCGTCCTCTTCGCTCTGATCCAGCGCCATCGGCACCACACCCGCATCGAGCGACGCACCATAGCTGGCGATCGTCTTGACGTTGGCGGGTGAGAGATAGCTGGCGGGGACGTGGTTTTCGTACATGCGTGTTTCGAGGGCGAAGTGCGCATCGAGGTCGAGGGCCTTCGTTACGGCGAGGATCTCGTCGCGGTGCGGAGCGAGGGCTCGCAGCAGCAGGGTCAGCGCATCGTCCAGCATGTACGTGCGCTGCCACGGCAGCTCGAAGCACCATCCGTTGGTTCGGCGCTGCAAGTCGGAGCGAGCGATGTGCTCGCCCTTCTGCCACGTGGTCGCGCCAGCCAGCCCGATGTCGGCCACGAGATGGTCCAGCGTCTGCCGTTCCGACGTCAGGCGGAAGGCCGCGCGTACCGAGGGGGTGAGGTGACGGAGGTCCGACTCGATATCGGCAGCTTCGCGCATCGGGAATCCCTTTCGCAGGTTCATGAGGTCTTGGCGTGCGTAGCATCGCGTTTTTTCAAGGCTCAGGGATAGCCTGATCGGGGCCCTAGGGAAATCCCTAGGTAGTCGATCGCGAAAACTTGCGCTAGGTTGACCATGACCTTCGGCAGGGAGACCGGTGGTCGGTTCCGTGGACGCCGCCCACGCATACGACGGCGCCTTTCAAACGAAGTCCATGCCGCTTTCCGAGGGACCAGGAGGAGGGGGTGACAGGCGGACGGGCACGGGGCTGCTGGACAACACGGGCATCGCGCTACGGCGCGAATTCATATCGTTCGGAATGTGGTCCCCACGGCCGCAATGGCTTCGTGCGGCCCATTCCCGGAGGAGGAACGTAATGGCAAGTCATGTTCGCTTGAAACTACTGGCCGCTTCGCTGGCCATCGCTGCGTCATCCGTCGCCATGGCCGGCACGGAACAGGCTCTGCGTGCGCAGAACCTTGGCGCGGTACCCGCCAGCCAATTGGCAACGAAGCTCGGCCTTTCCGCCGACAACGCCTTCGTCGCCAGAAACGCGTTGCCGACTGTGAAAGGCACGCAGACCGTGCGCATGCAACAGACGTTCAAGGGCGTGCCGGTTTACGGCCGCAGCATCGCGGTCGAACAGGATGCGCAGGGCAACGCACTGGTAGCCAATGGCGTCGTCACCTCCGACCTGCAGGTCGATCTCGCTTCGGTCACACCGCGCATCGATCAGGCTGCTGCCGTCGCCGCGCTGTCGCGCCAGTCGCGTACGTTGAGCGCCACCGGCGCCAAGCCGGAGAACGTCAAGGCCGACCTGTACGTCTATCCCGTGGATGGCGCGCCGGCCCGCCTAGTGTATCTCACCTCGTTCTTCGTCGGCGGCGATCATCCGACCCGTCCCACCGCGATCGTCGATGCCAACACCGGGCAGATCATCGAGCAGTGGGAAGGCCTCACCAACGCCGAGGTGGACGCGACCGGTCCGGGCGGCAACCAGAAAACCGGCCAGTACACCTGGGGCGCGGGCGGCAAGCCGGCGCTGCGCGTGACGCAGTCGGGCAACACCTGTACCGCGCAGAACCAGAACGTGAAGTCGTACAACATGAACAAGGCGACCTCCGGCAGCGGCACGCTGTGGAGCTTCACCTGCTTCAACTCCAGCGGTGATGCCATCAACGGCGCCTACGGGCCGATCAACGACGCTCACCATTTCGGCGGCGTGGTGCATGACATGTACACCACGTACACCGGCGCGGCGCCGTTGAACCAGGTGCTGATCATGAAGGTGCACTACGGCAACAGCTACGAGAACGCTTTCTGGGACGGTACGTCGATGACCTTCGGCGACGGTGCCAGCACGTTCTATCCGCTGGTGGCGCTCGACGTGACGTCGCACGAAATCAGCCACGGCTACACGGAACAGCACTCCAACCTCGCCTACAGCGGGCAGTCCGGCGGCATGAACGAAGCCTATTCGGATATCGCCGGCGAAGCGGCGGAATACTTCGACCGTGGCAGCAACGACTTCCTGGTCGGTGCCGACATCGTCAAGACCAGTGCCGGTATCGGCAACGCCCTGCGTTATATGTGCACCCCGTCCCAGGACGGCGCATCGATCGACAACGCGTCCCAGTACTACAACGGTCTGGACGTGCATTACTCCTCGGGCGTGTACAACAAGGCGTTCTGCCTGCTCGCCAAGACCTCCGGTTGGGATACGGTCAAGGCGTTCAAGGTGTTCGCCCGCGCCAATGCGCTGTATTGGACCGCTAACTCCACCTTCAATAGCGGCGCATGCGGCGTGGCAAGCGCGGCCACCGATCTCGGATATGCCTCCGCGGATGTGGTCACCGCGTTCAACGGCGTGGGCGTGAGCTGCTCGGGTGGTGGCGGTGGCGGCACCACGCAGTTGCAGAATGGCGTGGCCAAGACCGGTCTCGCCGGCAGCTCGGGCACCGAGTTGAACTACACGGTGGTAATTGCGGCCGGTGCGTCGAACCTGACCATCGCGACCAGCGGCGGCACCGGCGATGCCGACCTCTACGTGAAGTTCGGTTCGGCTCCGACGACGTCCAGCTACAACTGCCGTCCGTACAAGACCGGCAACAACGAGTCGTGCACGTTCGCGGCTCCGCAGGCCGGCACGTACTACGTGAAGGTGCGCGGCTACAGCAGCTTCTCGGGCGTGTCGCTGAAGGCGACCTGGACCCCGTAAGGCGCTACCTGCATAACGTGTGAGCAAGCGAGGCCCGGGCGGTAACGCCCGGGCCTTTTCGCGGGTGCGGCACGGACGATGCGCACCCGTCGAGGCGGGCGCTGCCGCGTAGGCGCGCTCGATGCGGCGTCCTACCGTCAACGTTCCGCGGCTTGCCGCATCGTCGAAGGAACGCCCCATGCGCCTTATTCCCGCTGCGTTGCTTGCATCGCTTGCCGCGCCCGTCGCGGTTGCCGAGTCCTCCCGGTACATCGTTCATTTCGCCGACAATGTGATGGCGACTGCCGTACAGCAGTCGCTGCGCGCTGCGGTCCAGCCGCAGGCTGATGCGCATGCGCCACGTCATGTGCGGACACTCGCCACGGGCGGCGAACTCTTCCAGCTCACGCCCGAGGATGCGTCGGCGCTCGCGGCCACGCCGGGCGTGGTCGCCGTCGAGGAAGACCTGGTTCTGCAGCCGACGGCGGGCCCCGATCCGCTGTGGCGGCGCCAGTGGTACATGCACGACCCCAAGGTGGGCGTCGATGCGGAAGTGGCATGGCGTTATACGCGTGGCGCCGGGGCGGTGGTCGCGGTGCTCGATACCGGCATCACGCCTCATCCGGAGTTCGATGGGCAGCTTCTGCCGGGCTACGATTTCGTGAGCGATCCGGCGGACGCGCGCGACGGCGATGGCCGCGATCCCGATCCCAACGACGAAGGCGACTGGGCCGATCCGGGCGAATGTCTGCGTCCGCGACTCAAATCGACCTGGCATGGTTCCCATGTGGCCGGCATCGTCGCCGCACGCGCCGGCAATCGGCCAGGCATCGTCGGTCTCGCACCGGAGGCGAAGGTGATTCCCGTGCGCGTTCTCGCGCGCTGCGGCGGGCAGCTGTCCGATGTGGCCGACGCCATCGTCTGGGCCAGTGGCGGTGACGTGCCGGGCGTGCCGACGCTGGCCCGGCGGGCGGATGTCATCAACCTCAGCCTGGGTACCATCGGCGCATGCGGCTGGAGCATGCAGGTGGCCATCGAGAAGGCCATGGCGCGCGGCACCGTAGTGGTGGTGGCGGCGGGCAACGACGAATCCAGCGCCTCCTTGAACGTGCCGGGAAATTGCCCGGGCGTGATCACGGTGGCCGCGCTGGCGCGGGACGGCTCCATGGCCTGGTACTCGAACTACGGCTCGGGGGTCACGTTGTCGGCGCCGGGAGGCTCACTGCGCGAGCGCGGTTCCGACGACATCCTTTCGACGCTGTATCTGGGCAAGCGAAACCGGGAAACCCCGGCCTTCGGCTACTACGCCGGTACGTCCATGGCGGCACCACAGGTGTCGGCGCTCGTGGCGCTGATGCGTTCCGTCGATCCGGCGATCAGCGTGGACGCCGTGAGGCAGCAACTGGTGGACAACGCCCGGCCGCTGCCTGGCCCTTGCCCGAAGGGATGCGGGGCGGGCCTCATGGACGCGGGTGCGACCGTCGACGCGGTGGTCGAGGATCGCGTCAGTCGCTGAGGCCGGGGTTCAGACGGCCTCGAACCGATTCGCGTCACGGTTCTTGCGAACCGCGTCGGGATGCCAGACGAGGCCGTTCATCGCGATGTACACGCCGTCGGGCAGCGTCTGCACCGCGCCGACGGCGCAACCAATGTTGAACACGGCATCCGAGCCCTGGAAGCGCGCCGGATTCAGCGCGCCAGTCAACACGATGACCTTGCCGGGAATGCCCGCGAGCACGCGGGCTGTTTCCACCATGGTGTCCGTGCCGTGGGTGACCAGCACGTGGCGATGGGGCTGGGCTTCGATGGTGCTGCGGATCAGTGCCCGATCCTCATCGGTCACGTGCAGGCTGTCCTTGCGCAGGATGGGAATCACGTCGAAGCGAAACGCGACGCCCAGTTGCTGAAGGATGTCGCCGATCTGCGGGGAGCCGATCTGGTAGTCCGACTTGTCGTCGAAATACACCTTGTCGATGGTGCCGCCGGTGGTGACGATGGTGAGTTGCTGCATGGACTGGCCTGGGAAGCGGGCGAAACGGGTTGACATTCTACATCGCTCGCGCGGCGCCGCCCGGACGGGGCGCCACGTCGGAGCCCAGCAAGGCATCGTCCTCGTGTTCGGGCAGCGCCAGGCGGTCGAGCCCTCGCGCCATGAACCGGCGACACGCGGCGGCAGGGCGCGGATCGCCGTCCTCGGCTCCCCATCGTGCGGAGCGCGCCAGCAGCGCCGCGGCCATGCAGCGAGCCAGAGTGAAGGCCAGCCCGCGCGCCGAGGCTTCCAGCGCCGCCCGGTCGGCGGCGACGTCGGCGAGCAGGGATTCTGCCGCATCGAGCGCGGTGACAATGGCCGCCCGTTCCGGTGGGTCTCCTGGCAACAGCGCGTCCACCGCCTGACGCAAGGGTGCGAGCCCACCCGAAAGCGCGCGCAGCATGTCCAGCGAAAGGACGTTCGTGGTGCCCTCCCAGATCGCGTACACCTGCGCGTCGCGCAGCAACTGCGGCAGTCCGGTGTCTTCGATGTACCCGGCGCCGCCGAAGCATTCGAGCGCTTCGGAGACGACGCGGATCGATACCTTCGCCGTCCACAGCTTTGCCAGGGGCGTCAGCAGGCGGAGCAGGGCCACTTCGTGCGCCTCGGCATGGCCGCGTTCCGTCCGGCCCAAAAGCTCCGCGACGTAGAAGGTCAATGAGAATGCCGCCTCGTAGTCGGCTTGCATGTCGGCCAACGTGCGCGCATGCAAGGGATGCTCGATGAGACGCCGACCGAAGGCATCGCGACGCAGCGCGTAATCACGCGCCAACGCGACGGCGCGAGCCATGCTCGCCACGGCGCAGACGGCGTTCCAGGTGCGCGTCACGTTGAGCATCGGCGCGATCTGGCGAACGCCATGATCGAGCGGGCCGACCGGCGTAGCCGGCAGGCCATCGAGATGAATCTCCGCAGTGGGCAGTTCGTGCGTGCCGAGCTTCTTTTTCAGGCGATCGATGGCGATGCCTCGCCAGGCGCCGTTCTCGTCCTTGGTCTCCACGTAGAACAAGGCCAGCGCTGCGGTACCGGTGCCCGCGCCCTCCGGTCGTGCCAGCGCCAACGCCGCTTCGCCCACCACCGCTGAGCTGAACCACTTGCGCCCATACAGACGCCACTGGCCGTGTTCGTCGCAACGCGCCACCGTTTCCGTGCGGCCCACATCGGAGCCGCCCGGCGTTTCGGTCATCCACTGACCCGAGAGCCAGAACGTCGCCGGATCGCGGCTCAAGAAGTGCGGCAGCGCACGCTCGATGAGCGCGGCATCGCCGGACGCGCGCAGCGCGGTGGCGGCGCCGTCCGTCATCGCCAATGGGCAGCAATAGAACTCGCTGGCGACGTGATACAGGTAAACGCGCGCAAATGCTTCCACGCGCGCCCAGGGTGAGTCGGCGTGTCCGGCTGCGAGCACAGCGTGCCGGGTGGTGATGCCGGGTCCTTCTTCCCAGGCGGGCGTCAAGGCGATCCGATCGACGCGCGCTCCCCAGGCGTCCCATTGCGTGAGGATCGGTTCGCTGCGTGGCGTGCGACCACGGCGCTCCCATGCCATGAGGGCGTAGTCGCCCAGTGCTTCAAGATCCGGGCGTGTCGCCGCCAGGCGCTCGGGCGGCAAGGTGTGGCGCAGCCACGCGTTGAGGGTGCGGTCGGCATGAAAGGGATGCGTCAATTGCGGCGCGTCCTGCACAAAACCCATGGTGGCGTCCTCGGCATCGATCACAGGCATCTAGCGTGCCTGCCTGTCCGGCATCCGTCGATACGCTGCGCAACATGCCCACGGTGACGGAAACCTGGGCGGGCCCTAGCTCCGACGGCGGACGCCAACGCCAAGCGTGCCGATTAGCAGGAGCGTGAGCGCGATCTCGATCCATGCCAGCCAGCGATCGCTCGTGGAACTCCATGCCTCGGAGACGCCATGGCAGAAGTAGAACAGGGCGAGGATGCCGACCCAGAGCAGCGCGCGCGTGACGTTCGGTAGCGACAGCAATGGCAGCAGCAGCGGCGGCACGCTGAGGGCGAGGGCGACCCAGGTCGGAATCGACACTGGCGGATACAGCGCGTACCAGAGTGCCTGCAATACGAGCAGCGCCGCCCAGGCGGCCAGTCCAATGCGCTGCGTGCGCGTCGCGGCGAGGCTCACGCGCCGGGCCCCAGGCGTCGTGCGACGTCGGCGAGGCGTCGACCGAGCGCGCGCGCCAGGTCGCGCTCGTGTTCGCTGACGGGATGGTCGCCGCGCGCGCCCGCCAGATGGCTGGCGCCGTAAGGCGTGCCGCCGGTGGTCGTGCTGCTGAGGCCCGGCTCGGTATACGGAATGCCGACGATCAGCATGCCGTGGTGAAGCAGGGGCAGCGCCATCGACAGCAATGTGGCTTCCTGACCGCCATGCATCGAACTGGTGGACGTGAACACGGCAGCGGGCTTGCCGGCCAGCGCACCGGATGCCCACTCCGCTCCGGTCGTGTCGAGGAAGTGTTTCAGTGGCGCCGCCATGTTGCCGAAGCGCGTGGGGCTGCCCATGGCGAGGGCGACGCATTCGACGAGGTCGTTGCGCGATGCATAGGGCGCGCCTTCTTCCGGTTCCGGCGGGATGACCGTTTCCGTCACCGGCGCCACGGGCGGCACCTGGCGCAGCCGTGCCCGCATGCCGGGCACTTCTTCCACGCCGCGAGCGATGAACCGGGCGAGTTGGGCGGTGTGACCGCTACGGCTGTAGTAGAGTACGAGGACGTCGTGGGACATGGATGGCCGCCTTTGCGAAGGCGCTAGTCTCGCAGAACCGCCACGCGTTCCCAATCGTTCGGGATCTTACGAGGATGGACATGCCGCTGCGCATCGATCGCGACCGCGCGCTCAGCTTCACGCGCTTCACCTGGCTTCGCTTTCTCGACGACAAGTGCTTCGAGACGGCCGGTGCACTCTCCTACACCACGCTGGTATCGCTGGTGCCGCTTACTGTGGCGATCTTCGCGATCCTCTCCGCCTTTCCCGTTTTCGCAGAGTGGCGTGGCGCGCTGGCGAACTACGCCTTCCAGAATTTCGTGCCGGCCACGGGCATGAAGGTGCAGGAATACATGCTGGCCTTTGCCGACAAGGCCAGCCAGCTCACCGGCATATCGATCCTGGTGATGCTGTTCAGCGCCGTGTCGATGATGATCAGCATCGAGGACCGGCTCAACCGCATCTGGCGCGTGCGCAAGCCGCGCGGGTGGACCTCCCGCCTGCTGCTCTACTGGGCGGCACTCACCCTGGGCCCGATCCTGGTGGTGGGCGGGCTGGCCCTGTCGTCGTACATCGCCGCGTTTCCGCTGCTGCACGAGGCCGCCGATCAGCTGGTCACGCAGAGTCGCCTGCTGAACCTGCTGCCGTTCGTGATCACCTTCGTCACGCTGATCCTCATGTACACGATGGTGCCGAATCGCCGCGTGTCCTGGCGGCACGCGGCCATCGGCGCATTCCTTGGGGCGATCCTCTTCGAGTTCGCCCGCTGGGGCTTCGCCGAGTTCATCCGCAACTCGCCCAATTACGAGGAGATCTACGGCGCACTGGCGGCCATTCCGATCTTCCTGCTGTGGATATACCTGTCGTGGATCATCGTGATCCTGGGGGCTTCCATTTCGGCGTCGATCTCGGCGTTCGAGTACACCGTGCCGCACGAGGCGCTACCCGAGGGTGCCGAATTCATCGGTCTGCTCGTCGTGCTCCAGCACTTCGTCACCGCGCAGCGCACGGGTGAAAGCGTCGATCCCGCCACAGTGCGCTTGCGCGAGCCGTACCTGCCGTCCAGCGCGATCGCATGTTATTTCGACGACCTGCAGCGTGCGGACATGATCCAGCGTGGCGAAGCCGGTGGCTGGCTGCTCAGTCGCAGCCTCGATGCCACCGAACTGCTGCGTGTCTACCGCTGCACCCAGTACCGGCTTCCGCTGCATCCGCGTGAACAGGTGGAGCGGCTCGGCATCGCACTTCCCCAGGAGCTGCTCGGCTTGTTGGATAATCTCGCCGCTGCGCTCGGCGCTACGCTCGGCGCGCGCCTCGACCGGTTGTTTCCACCCCCGTCGGTCCCCGTCCCCACCGAGGATACCCCCGCATGATCCGCCGCTTGCTCGCCGCCGCCGCTCTCGCCGTTTCGTTGCCGGCGATCGCCGCGACGGCCGCGACTCCCGAACTCAAGGTCACCACGCTGGACAACAAGCCCTTCGACCTTGCCGCGCAGCGCGGCAAGTGGGTTGTGGTGAACTACTGGGCGACCTGGTGCGTGCCGTGCATCAAGGAAATGCCGGACATCTCCAACTATGTGAAGGGTCACAAGGATGTCGTTGCGATCGGCCTCGCTTTCGAGGACACCGACGCGAAGGACATCGTCGCGTTTCTCGACAAGCATCCTGTCGCGTATCCGATTGCGCAGGTGGACGTCACGGCGCCGCCGAAGGATTTCGATCCGCCCAAGGGTCTGCCTACCACGTATCTGATCGCGCCCGATGGGCATGTGGCGCAGCGCTTCGTCGGTCCCATCACCGCGGCGAAGCTCGACGAGGCCATCGCCAAGGGGAAATGACATGCATGCCGTGCGATTCGTGGTGAGAGGCAAGGTGCAGGGCGTGTTCTTCCGCGCTTCCACTCGCGAACGCGCGCTCGCGCTGGGGCTCACGGGCCATGCGAGAAACTTGCTCGACGGCAGTGTCGAAGTGGTGGCGTACGGGAACGCCACGTCGATCGACCAACTCGAGGTATGGTTGCACGATGGTCCACCCTCGGCGGAGGTGAACGAGCTTTACCGCGAGGAACTCGGCGTTCACGACGCGCCGACCGATTTTCGTGTGAGCTAGATCGTCGGGCGCCGGATACGACCCCGGCGCGCGATGGCAACGCGCCGCATCAGGGGCCGGTCGCGTTCGCGGGGCGTGCCGTCAGCGTCACCGGCACCTTGCTGCCATCGGACAGCGCGAACGTCACCGACACCGCATCGCCCGGTTTCACCGGGTGTTTTGCCTGCATCAGCATCACGTGGTAGCCGCCGGGCGCAAAGGTGACCTTGCCGCTCGGCGGAAGAGGGACGCTGTCCACCATCTCCATGCGACCCATGCCGCCTTCCGTGCTGCTGCGATGGATCATCGCGTCGGCATAGTCGGGGCTGCTCGCGCTCACGATCGACACAGCGCGGTCGGTTTCATTCCGGAGCGTGACGTAGCCACCCGCCGGCAGGTTGCCCGGGAGCACGCGGACCCAGCCGTCGCTGGCGACGACGGTCGCCGGCTCCGCGGCGTATACGGTGCCGCTGGCGAGCAGCGCACATGTGAGAAGCGATCGAAACATCAGGGCTGAGCCTCCATGGACGTGAGCAGGTGCAGGTCGTGCACGATATCGTCTTGCGCTGCGGATGGCGTCGCAAGCAGCCGCGCCTTGCCTTGGCCGTCGAAGATATAAATCGCGGAGCTGTGGCTCACTTCGTAGTTGCCGTCGCCCCGATCCGGCTCGCGGGTGAAGGCGGAGCGGTATCGTTTCGCGAGTGCCTCCACGTCGGCATTGGAACCCACCAAGCCGACCGCGCGCTTGTCGAAGGCATTGACGTAGTCGTGCATGATCGCGGGTGTGTCACGCGCCGGATCGACGCTGACAAAGAGGATGCGCACGCGATCCGCTGGCGCACCCAATCGATCGAGTATCACGTGCAACTGGGTCAGGGTCAGCGGGCAGACGTCGGGGCAATGCGTGTAACCGAAGTACATCAGAACCACCTTGCCCTTGAAATCTGCGCCGGTGACCGGCTTGCCGTTGTCGTCGGTCAGGCGGAAGTCGAGGTCCGGAAGATGGCCGGACACGTCCGTGAGCCGCCATTCGGGCTGCGGCTCGCGCTGGCAGGCGCCCAGCACGGCGATGGCGACGAGGGCGAACAGGCCCAGCAGGGCCCGGCGGCAGGTGGATGACTTCATGCGACACTCCGCGGGATATCCTGCGAAGGATACGCCACCCATGCCGGCGATCCGGCACACCTGTCGAGGAAATCCGCGCATGCGACACCGTGTCAGTAACGCCACCGCTGCGCTCGTTGGTGCCGCTGGCGCCACCGCCGTGGCCTTCGGCGCCTTCGGTGCGCACGCCCTGCGCAACACGCTGGACGCGTCTGCGCTGGCGACGTGGCACACGGGCGTGGAATACCATTTCTGGCACGCGCTGGCCCTGCTGGCGACATGTCTTCTGCCCGCGAGCCGTGCCCGTCAGGTCGCCCAAGGCGGCTTTGCGTTGGGCATCCTGTTCTTTTCCGGAAGCCTGTATGCGCTGGCGCTCGGGGCGCCGCGCTGGTTTGGACCCGTCACGCCGTTGGGCGGCGTGGCATTCATTGTGGGCTGGCTTGCGCTCGGCTTCGCGCTAAGGGCAAACCGCGACTGAAGGCGCTCCCGTGGCTGGCGACTCTTGTAGGAGCCGCCATGGCGGCGAGGAAAGCTTGCCTCGATCGCTGGCGATACGCACGTCATTCGTCGGGATCGTCCACCGGATCGACCTTCTTCGACTTCAGGCGTCCGCTGCGGCGAAGCGCGTCGCGCAGTACGTATTCGATCTGCGCGTTGAGCGAGCGCAGCTCGTCCTCGGACCATGCCTGCATGGCATCGAGAACGGCTGCGCTGATGCGCAAGGGGTAGGCTTTTTTCTCGGCCACGCGTTCAGCTGTACAGTGTGCCGGCGTTGACGACCGGTTGCGTGGCGCGATCGCCGCAGAGTACGACCAGCAGATTCGACACCATCGCGGCCTTGCGCTCTTCGTCGAGTTCCACCACGCCTTGCGCACGCAGTTGATCCAGCGCCATGGCCACCATGCCGACGGCGCCTTCCACGATGCGTTCCCGCGCCGCCACGATGGCATTCGCCTGCTGGCGTTGCAGCATCGCCTGGGCGATTTCCTGTGCGTAAGCAAGATGGCTGATACGCGATTCGATCACTTGCACACCGGCCTTCTGCAGACGCGCCTCGATTTCCTGACGCAGATGATTGTTCACTTCGTCGCCGTGGCTGCGGAGCGACACCTTGCTGTCGTCGTGAGCGTCATAGGCATAGCTCTGCGCCATCTGCCGCAGCGCCGACTCGCTTTGGATCTGCACGAAGTTCTCGTAGTCATCGACGCAGAAGACGGCTTCCGCGGTGTCCACCACCTGCCAGACCACAATGGCCGCGATCTCGATCGGATTGCCGTCGTTGTCGTTGACCTTCAGCCGGCTGCTTTCGAAGTTGCGCACGCGCAGGCTGACCGGTCGCCGTGTGTAGAACGGGTTGGTCCAGCGCAGGCCTTCCCTGCGTTCGGTACCGGCGTATTTACCGAACAACTGCATCACCTGGCCCTGGTTCGGCTGGACCTGGAAAAACCCCTTGATGAGAAACGCAACGACCGGAATGAGCACGACGCCGCTGGCGGCGAAGGGACTGCGTTCAAACGTGCCCAGGTACAGCGATGCGCCCGCGGCCAGCAGGATCAGGACAAGCAGCACGACGGCGGTGGGAATACCCGGCAGCGAGGCGGCGGGACGTTCGTTCATGGCGATGTGACCCCTGGGTTGGTGGAGTCATTTGATATCAAATCGATATCACTATCAAGTACCGTCAGGGCGCGCCCCGTCCGCCGCCTACCGGGGCACCGGCGTCGCTCGGTCCTGGCAGATCGATGAGATTCGAACCTGGGATGGCGCGCTCGATCCGGATATTCCCCAACGAGTTCATGGCGGCGAAGAAGCGCCATGGTTCACCCGCGCCCGTACCCAGCGCGATGTGGGTCGAATCGAAGCGGCGTTGAGCAGAATCGAAACTGATCCAGCGATGGTCGATCCATGCCTGGGTCCAGGCATGCGGTACGAAAACCCGCGACGCGCCGCCCATCCGCTCGGCATACACGATGCCGGTGACGACGCGCGCAGGAATGCCGACGGCTCGCGCCAGGGCGGTCAGCAGCACCGCATGTTCGGTGCAGTCACCCCGTCGCGTCTGCAAGGTCTCCAGCGCGGAGGCGTAGCCCACGTCGAGGCCTTTGGCATCGATGTAGTCGGAGAGGAAGGAGCGTAGGCGCCGCATCTTCTGCAGGTCGGTTTGCGCATCGCCGACCACGCGTTTGGCGAAGGCGACAAGGTCCGGATCGGCGGATTGCACCCAGGCGTTGGGCGCGGTGTCTTCCGGCAACGGACCGGGCTCGTCGCCGTGGCGCATGCCGAAACCGACGTCCACGACGTAGATACCGTCGCCGAGAGGGCGGACCAACTGCTCATCGGTATTGATGAACGGGTTCGGCTGCGAGCCGCGTACGGAGATCGTGTAGCGGACCGGTACCGAGCGCAGCGCGAGGACCATGGGACGCGGCGACGTCACCATCGCCGCGCGGAGCATATCGATGTCCTGGTCGGGCGCCTGCGCGCAGACGGCGTCGCAGGCTGCCATCTCCAGACGGAAGCCGAGCAGCGGTGCGAGGCTGCGCTGGATGAAGCCCTCGTCGTCGACCCATACGTCCACGGCGCGATCGTCCGGTGCGTTCGCGATTGCCTGCCGGATATGGTGCAGCCGCACGCGGGCTCCGTCGGGCATGTCGACCATGTCGTCGCCCACCACTGTGACGTCCACGTCCGCCACCTGTTGCCTGACCGAATCGAAGTTGCGCAGGCGGTAGGTCGTGCCCGGTTTGAAGCCGTGATCCTTCATGACGAGGCGCTGGCCTTCCGCCAGCGTGGCGCCCGTGGGCCAGATCAACAGGTTGATCTTCGACTGACCGCCAACGGTATTGGCGACCTGGAACGTGCCGTCGGGGCGGACCTCGCCCGTGGCCAGATTCTCCTGCGTCGACATGCGCGTGCTTGCGTAGAAACCGAGCGGCCTGCCGGCGGTCGACTCGGTCGAACGCAACTCCGTGCGCAGGGCGAGGGGCGTCTTGGCGCGGGTCATGCGGAAGTCGAGCACCTGCCGGGTGACGACCTGGTCCCCCTCCGCTTGCCGGTCGATACGCAGGCTGCCGACCTTGCGGCCGTCCAGAAGGACGGTCATCCAGCGCTCCTGGGCCAGGACGGCCGACGGAATCGCGCACAGTACGGCGAGGACGACAAGAAAGCGTCTCATGAGCGTACTTCCGGATTTTGGGGACGCTGCCATCACACCACTTTGGCGCCGCCAGTCAAGTACTTCTTTGGTCAGGTGGGGCGTGCCTCTAGAATGACGTTCCCCCTTATTCCGGACCCCGCGCATGAAGACCTTCGGCACGCCGCATTCCCCTACCGCGCTCAAGGTGCTCCTGCTGGGCTCCGGCGAGCTGGGCAAGGAGGTGGCCATCGAGCTGCAGCGCTTTGCCGTGGAGGTCATCGCCGTCGATCGTTACGCGAACGCACCCGCCATGCAGGTGGCGCATCGTAGCCACGTCATCGACATGCTCGACGGCGCTGCGCTGCGTGCGTTGATCGAACAGGAAAAGCCGGACCTCGTCGTGCCGGAGATCGAGGCGATCCACACCGCCACGCTGGTCGAGATGGAGAAGGACGGCCTGAAGGTCGTGCCGACCGCCAAGGCGGCGTGGCTGACCATGAATCGCGAAGGCATCCGTCGGCTCGCTGCCGAAGAACTCGGGCTGCCCACGTCGCCGTACCGCTTCTGCGACACGCACGAGGCGTTTCTCGATGCCGTGGCGGAGCTGGGTACGCCGTGCGTGGTGAAGCCGGTGATGAGCTCGTCCGGCAAGGGGCAGAGTGTCGTGCGTTCCGCCGCCGATGCGGATGCCGCCTGGGAGTATGCGCAATCAGGCGGCCGCGCCGGCAAGGGCAGGGTGATCGTCGAGGGCTTCATCGACTTCGACTACGAGATCACTCTCCTCACCGTGCGCCATCGCAACGGTGTGTCCTTCTGCGCGCCGATCGGCCATCGCCAGGAAGACGGGGACTATCGCGAATCGTGGCAGCCGCAACCGATGAGCGACGCGGCGCGTGCCGCGGCCGAGAAGCAGGCCGATGCCATCACGACGGCGCTCGGGGGCTGGGGCGTGTTCGGCGTCGAGTTCTTCGTGCGCGGCGACGAAGTGATCTTTTCCGAGGTCAGTCCGCGTCCGCACGATACCGGTCTGGTCACGCTCATCTCGCAGGATCTTTCGGAGTTCGCGTTGCATGCGCGAGCCATTCTGGGGCTGCCCGTGCCGGAGATCCATGCGTTTGCACCTGCCGCCTCCTGCGCCGTGCTGGTGGAGGGCGAAGGACTCGCACCGACCTACCACGGCGTGGCCGATGCGCTCGCCGAAACCGGCACGATGCTTCGCATCTTCGGTAAGCCGGAGGTGCGCGGTCGCCGACGCATGGCGGTGACGCTGGCGCGCGCGGCGACGGTCGAAGAGGCGCTGGAGAAGGCCAAGCGGGCGGCGAGCCGCATCCGGGTGGAACTCTAGCGGCCAGGGGTGCTCTACAACGAGCGTTCACGCCCGAATGTTAAGCTCCCTCGCTCCTATGGACGATCGAATCTCATGAGCGGACGCAGAGACAGCCACGACCGCGACGCGCGCGGTCGCACCGAACCCACGCTCGGACGGCTCGACGACCTCGACAAGCCGGCAACGCCGCCCGACGACGGTCTGCCGCACATCGTGGTCGACGCGCCGCGCCGTCCCACAGGTGCCCGACCGCCTGCGTCCCCGCGGGGGCCGCGCAAACGCGGTTGGCTGATTCCTCTGCTGGTGCTGGCGTTGATCGGCGTGCTCACCGGTCTCTGGTTGCAGCAGGATCGGTTGCGCAATCTGGTTCCTGCCACCGAGCTCAACGACACACTCGCGCAGGCCAATCGCGCGCTCGCCGACGGTCGTCTCGACGGCACCGCGGGCGACAGCGCGCGCGAACTGTTCGAAAAGGCGCGCGACCAGCAGCCGGACAGCGACCAGGCGCGCGACGGTCTGCGTCGCGTGGGCCAGGCCGAAGTAGCGCGGGCCGATGCAGCGTTGGAAGCCGGACGCCTCGACGAAGCCGAGGCGGCGCTCAACGTCGCCCGCGAATTGCTCGGCGGCGGCAGCGATGTGGAACGGTTGAGCCAACGACTCTCTCAGGCGCGCAATCCGCAAGGTCGCACCGAATCCCTGATCGATCAGGCGCAGCAGGCCTTTGCGGCGGGCCATCTGGACGGCGACGACGGCGCGGGTGCGCTGTACCGGCGCGTACTCGACGCGGACAAATCCAATGCGGTCGCGGCACGCGGTCTCGACAAGGTCGGCGATGCGCTCGCCGCGCAGGCTCGCCAGGCCATTGCCTCCAACGACAAGGCCAAGGCCAATGCGCTGGTGGATCGCATCGCCATCCTGGTGCCCGGCTACGGCGATCTGCCTTCGCTCCGCGCGGCCCTGGCGGAAACGAGGAAGCAGGACGACCAGGCCGTCAACACGCTGATCCAGCAAGGCAACGATGCGATGCGCGAGGGGCGCTTCACGGGCGACGGCGACGACAACGCACTGGCGCGTTTCCGTGCGGCGCTCGCCGCCGATCCCGACAACGCCGAAGCGAAGGCGGGACTCGGGCGCGTAGCGCAGGCATTGATCGTCCAGGCCAATGCCGCGATCGACAGCGAAGACGACGATCAAGCGAATCGCCTGCTCGATCAGGCCGCGAAGCTCGCACCGAAGTCCGCCGAATTGGCCGCCGCGCGAGCACGCATCGCTGGCGGTGAAACCAAGGCCCCTGCATCGAACGATGGTGTGCATGTGGCTGGCGACGACGCGGCGCCCGAAGCATCGCTGGCCGTCAGCCCCGAACAGAAGGCGCGGGTTGCCGACCTCGTGCGTCGTGCGCAGGCGGCCGCATCGCGTGGCGACATCATGGATCCGCCGGGCGACAGCGCGTACGACCTTTACCGCAATGCCTTGTCCATCGACGGCAACGACCCGGCCGCGCGTGCCGGTCTGCAGGGGCTTCCGACGCAGGTGGAGAAGCAGATGCAGCAGGCGGTCGCGAACGGCAACGTGCAGCGCGCCGAGAACCTCTTCGCGACGCTCGCCGATCTCGCGCCCGGCGACACCTCGCAAGCCGACATGCGCCATCGCCTCGGCAGTGCCTGGATCGACAACGCCCTGCAACGCGCGTCGCAAGGCGATCGGACGGGCGCGTTCCAGGCGCTCGATCATGCACGTCGCTACGTGCCCAACGACCCGCGCCTGCAAAGCGCCTACGAACGTATTGCGACGGGTCGTTGAGCGAGCGGGCGCCGATACTGGTCATCGGGGCATCCGGCCAGATCGGCCGGTTCCTGCTGCCGCGACTGGATGATCTCGGGCTCGACTACCTTGCCGTGAGCCGCGACCCACCACCCGGCGATCCGCGCTGGATCTCAGGCGCGCTGCCGGACGCGATGCCGCCACTGCCGCCGTTGCGCGCCGTGATCTGCCTCGGTCCGCTGGATCACTTGGCGCCCTGGCTGTCGGCAACGCGGCTCGCGGGTACGCCGCACGTCATCGCAACCTCGTCGATGAGCGCCGAGACCAAGCGCGATTCCGAGGTGCCCGCCGAGCGCGATCTGTCGCGGCGATTACGGGATGCCGAAACCAAGACCATCGCCACCTGCGCGTCGCGCGGCATGCCGTGGACGGTGTTCCGCCCCACGCTGATCTACGGCGCGGGTGTGGACAAGAGCCTGACGCCGGTCGTGCACGCTGCACGCCGACGTCGGCTGTTCCCGCTCCCTGCAGGCCGTGGGCAACGCCAGCCGGTGCACGCGGAAGACATTGCGGCAGCGGTCGTGGCGGCGCTTTCGTCGCCTCTGGCTGCACAGGGACGCACCTTTCCCATCGGCGGCGGCGAACGGATGAGCGCGGCGGAGATGTTCAGGCGTGTTCGGCGCAGCGCGGGCGTCTTCACGCTGCCGGTGCCCGTGCCTCGCGTGGCGCTGGACCTGGCCGGCTGGCTATCCCCGACGCTGCGCGGGCCCATTCATCGCCTCGATAGCGACCTGATCGCCGACAATCGCGAACTGGAGCGGTGCCTGGACGTCCATGCGCGCGTCTTCCAGCCCACGCCAGAGACGTGGCTTACGCCACGATGAGCCAAGCCGCCATCGCCTTGCCAGCATCCGTTCAGATCGGCGCCGGGCGACTGCCCCTATCATCCCCGCACGTATTCTTCCCCAGGACCTCCCCGCGTTGGCCTTCCTGAATCGCCTCGGCTCCCTTCTGCGCGCCAGCTGGCCCTGGCTGCGTATTCCCTTCTGGCTGCTGATGGGGCTGGTGTTCGGCTTCCTCCTGCCGTACACCCTGATCCTCAACGCACGCCTGCAGGATCGCTTCAACGATCTCGTCTTCGCGGTGCCCACGCGCGTCTACGCGCGCCCGCTGCCGCTGGCGCAAGGCCTGCCGATGACCCCGGCCGCGTTGGAGCTGGAACTGACCTTTGCCGGGTACACGACCGAAGGCGGCGGCAAGATTCAGGGCAGCTATTCGAAGAACGGGTCGCGCTTCCTCATCGCGTCCCACGGCTACGCCGGTCCCGATGGCGGCGAGTTGCCGCATCGCATTCGAGTCGCGCTGTCCGACGGGCAGGTCGCCTCGGTCGTCGACGACACCAACGGCAATCCGATCAAGTCGATCCACCTCGATCCCGCGCGCATCGCCACCTTGTACGGCGCGCAGCAGGAAGAACGCCGCATTGTTCGCCTCGACAACGTACCGCCTCTGCTCGTGCAGGGTCTGCAAGCCGTCGAGGATCGCGATTTCAAGAACCACATCGGTCTCGATTTCTCGGCCATCGCGCGCGCCTCGTTCGCCAACCTCCGCGCGGGACACACGGTGCAGGGCGGCTCGACGCTCACCCAGCAGCTCGTGCGCAACCTGTTCCTCGATCGCAGCCAGAACATGCTGCGCAAGGTCAACGAGGCGATCCTCTCGCTGCTGATGGAAGCGCACTATTCGAAGGGGCGCATCCTCGAGGCGTATGTCAACGAGGTCTTCCTCGGTCAGCAAGGCAACCAGGCGGTCCATGGTTTCGCCGCAGGTGGTGAGTTCTTCTTCGGTCGTCGCCTGGAAGACCTTCGCCCGCAGGAGATCGCTCTGCTGATCGGGTTGGTGAAGGGGCCGAGCTACTACGACCCGCGCCGCTATCCCGAGCGCGCGCTTGCCCGGCGCAATCTCGTGCTGCAGCAGTTCCACGACACCGGCCTGCTGGACGATGCGCAGACCAAGGCAGCGCAGGCGACGCCTCTCGGCATCGCGGCCAACGCGCAGTTGCCGCACAATCGCTTCCCGGCGTTCATGCAGTTGGTGCGCTCGCAGATCACCGCCGATTTCGACGAGGCGGCGCTGCGCGACGGTAGCCTGTCGATCTTCACGACCCTCGATCCGGCCGCGCAGCTCTATACCGAGCAGGCGATCCTCAGCACCATGAAGTCGCTCGGTAAGCGCGGGGCTGCCGCGCAGGCGGCCGCCGTCGTCACCGACACCGGCAATGGCAGCGTGCTTGCCGTGGTGGGCTCACGCGATCCGGGCGACCAAGGCTTCAATCGCGCGCTCGACGCGCGCCGGCCCATCGGTTCGCTGGTGAAGCCCCTGGTTTACCTGGTGGCGCTCGCGCAGCCGTCGCGCTGGTCGCTGGCCTCGATCGTGGACGACACGCCGATCAACCTGCGCCAGCCAGACGGCACGATGTGGACACCGCAGAACGACGATCGCCAGATCCACGGACAGGTGCCGATGCTCGACGCGCTGGTCCATTCGTGGAACCTCGCCACGGTGAACCTGGGCCTTCAGGTGGGCCTGCCGCGCATCAAGGGCTTCCTGGAGTCGTTCGGGCTGGAAGACGTGAACCCGAGCCCGTCGCTACTGCTCGGCGCCATCGATCTCTCGCCGCTCCAGGTCGCCCAGCTGTACGAGTACATCGCTGCCGATGGCCATGCCTTGCCGCTGGTGGCAGTGCGCGGCGTGATGGATGCGAAGGGCCAGGCGATCAAGCGCTACGAGGTGAAGGGGGGCGACGGCGAGTACCAGACCGCCACGCGCCTCACGACCTGGGCCATGCAGCAGGTGGTCAACGGCGGTACCGCCGCGGCCATCGGCAATTCCGGGCTCTCTTGGCTGCATGCGGCCGGCAAGACGGGCACCAGCGATAGCCAGCGCGATAGCTGGTTCGCCGGATTCACCGGCGATCGCCTCGCCATCGTCTGGATGGGCCGCGACGACAACAAGCCCACGGGCCTCTACGGCGCCACCGGCAGCATGCGCGTCTGGCAGGAACTGTTCCGCAAGCTGCCGACGCGGCCGCTGTCCGCCGCGCCGGGCGAAGGGCTGGAAATGGCCTATGTGAACCCGCAGACCGGCAAGCGTACCGACCCGTCATGTGAGGGCGCCCGAGCATTCCCGTTCGTCTCGGGCTACGTGCCGGACGCGGAAGAGGGCTGTTTCTGGCAGCGAATCAAAGGTATGTTCGGCGGCGACGCCGAGCCCGCCGCGCCGGCCGTACCCAGTAATCCTACGGATTGACCCATGCATTACCTTCGTTTTTGCGCCCTCGCTGCCGTTACCGCCACGCTTGTCGCCGCCTGCAGCCAGCCATCGCCGCCGCAGGCCACCCGCCCCAGCAAGCCTACCTACGACATCGTCGCCCAGGTCCGTGCGGCGGGTGAAAGGGAGAAATCCGCCATCGAGGTCGCGCCGTTGCGCGACCCGGGTGTGCAGGGACTGGAGCATGCCGCGCAGTCCGACGAACGCGCCGGCAAGTACGACGACGCCGACGCCAAGCTGGTCCAGGCGTTGAAGCTGGCGCCGGATGCGCCGGAGCTGATCCAGGATCGCGCCGAGATCGCCATCCGCCGCCAGGATTACCCGCTGGCGGAGAAGCTGGCGAAGCAGTCGTTCGAGATGGGACCGAAGTCCGGCAGCCTGTGTGCCCGCAACTGGCAGACGATCGTCGAGATGCGCCTGCAGGCGAGCGATACCAACGGCGCCAACGCTGCCCGTGGCGAGCTGGCGAAGTGCCATATTGCCGGACCGAATCGGTTCTGATGTGCGCGAGGCCGCCAACGGCGGCCTCGCAGTCGTTCCATCCATGAGGGAAACACGACAGCGGCCAGGCCGCCGTCGTTATCTCAGCCGCGGATGGCGCGTCCGTGCTCGTGGACCGTGTCCACGAGCACCTTGACGGTATCCGGATCGACCTCGGGCGTGATGCCGTGGCCGAGGTTGAAGACGTGCCCCGGGTGGTTGCCAAAGGCATCCAGCACGGCACGCGCCTCGCGGGCGACCACGTCCGGCGACGCACGCAGCACGGACGGATCGAGGTTGCCCTGCAGCGCTACGCGATCGCCGACGCGGCGACGCGCTTCGCCGATGTCGAGCGTCCAGTCCACGCCGAGCCCGGCGCATCCCGTGTCGGCGAGCGCTTCGAGCTGTCCACCGGCGCCCTTCGAAAAGAGGATCACCGGCAGGTCGCGGCTGGCGGCATCGGCTTTCAGCGCGTCCACCACCTGCGCCATGTAGCGCAAAGAAAGCTCGCGGAACGGACCCGGGCCGAGCAGACCGCCCCAGGTGTCGAACACCATCAGGGCCTGCGCGCCGGCCTGTGCCTGCGCGATGAGATAGGCCGCCACGGCGCGAGCCACGGTATCCAGCAGACGGTGCGCGAGGGCGGGCTCGTTCCATGCGAGTGCCTTCACCCGCGCGAAGTCGCGCGAGCCTTCGCCTTCGACCATGTAGCAGGCGAGCGTCCACGGGCTGCCGGAGAACCCGATCAGCGGTACGCGACCGTCGAGTTCGCGGCGGATGAGGCGCACGGCGTCCATGACGTAGCGCAGTTCGCGATCCATGTCCGGTACGGCCAGTGCTTCGATGGCGGCGGCATCGCGCAGCGGACGCGCAAACCGCGGACCTTCGCCCTGCTCGAACGACAGGCCCAGACCCATGGCGTCGGGAATGGTCAGGATGTCCGAGAAGAGGATCGCGGCGTCCAGGTCGAAACGCGCGAGCGGTTGCAGCGTGACTTCGCAGGCGAATTCCGGGTGCGTCGCCAGGCCCATGAAGCTGCCCGCTTTCGCACGCGTGGCGCGGTATTCCGGCAGGTAGCGGCCCGCCTGGCGCATGACCCAGATCGGCGTCGTGTCCGTGGGCTCGCGGCGCAGCGCGCGGAGGAAGCGGTCGTTGCGGAGTTCAGCGGCCATGCGCCGACTCCTGTCCCTGGCTGAACATGACTTTGAAGCCTTTCTTGAGCTGTGCGTCGCGCGCCTTGGTGAAGGCGGCGATCGCGAGTTCGCGATCCACGAACACCTCGCGCTTGAGCATGGCCTTGCCGCCTTGCACGCCGGTTTCGCGGTACAGGGTCCACGCACCGAGCAGATCCTGTTCGAGCGTGATCTGGACGTAGCGGGGCGCTTCGGCGCCAGCGTCGGGCATGGTTTGCAGGTAGATCCGCATCTAAGGCGCCGTGGCGGGTGCAGGGCCGATCATTGTAGGGGCTTTGCCGGTGGCTTGCCTCGCACGCTTCGCCTAGGGTCTCACCAAGACGCCGAGCACGTCCTCGTCGCGCACGTGCGAGACGATCTCGGCCTTGCCGATACCGCGCCAGAGGATGAGGCGCAGGGTGCCGGCCGTGTTTTTCTTGTCCAGCCGCATCAGATCCAGCACGCGGCTTGCCGAATGCGTTCGCGACGGCTCGGTGGGCAGGCCAAGGCGTTGGAGCAGGGCGATCAGCCGCTGCGTGTCGGCAGCCGACGCCATGCCGAGACGTTCGGAAAGACGCGCGGCGAGGACCATGCCGATCGCCACGCCCTCGCCATGCAGGATCTCGCTGTAGTTGCCTGCGGTTTCGAGGGCGTGTCCAAAGGTGTGCCCGAGGTTGAGCAGGGCGCGCTCGCCCTGTTCGGTTTCATCGCGCGACACGACGCCCGCTTTGTAGCGGCATTTGCGCGCAATGGCGGCTACCAGGGGCGTGGCGTCGCGGCGGACGATGGCGTCGGCGTGGTCTTCCAGCCAAGCGAAGAAATCGGCATCGCCAATAGCGGCGCCCTTGACGATCTCGGCCAGCCCCGCCCTGAACTCGCGCTGCGGCAGCGTGTGCAACACATCGATGTCGGCGATCACACCGCGCGGCTGGTGGAACGCACCGGCGAGGTTCTTGCCGGCGGGCAGGTTCACGCCCGTCTTGCCGCCGACGGAGGAATCCACCATGGCAAGAAGCGTCGTGGGCACCTGGATGAAGTCGATGCCACGCATCCAGCAGGCGGCAGCGAATCCGGCGAGGTCGCCGACCACCCCGCCACCGAGGGCGATGACGCAGGCGTCGCGCGTAGCGCCGAGCTCACCCAGCGCTTCGAGTACCCGCCCGACGTTGGCAAACGTCTTGTGTGTCTCGCCATCGTCGATCAGGAAGGACGACCAATGAAGCCCGTCGAGCCCCTTCGCCAGCGCATCGAGATAGAGCGGCGCCACGGTGGTGTTGCTCACCACGAGCACGTGCTTCCCGCGGACGAGGGAGCGCCAGTGCGAGGCGTCGGCAAGGAGGCCCGGCCCGATACGTACCCTGTAGCTGCGCCCGGCGAGCGCGACGTCAACGATTTCGATCAACTGCGTTTCCATCCGTCTCGTTTCCAGTGGCGTTCGAGCAGAGCGATGGCGCGGGGCACCGCGTCATCCACGCTTTCATGGCGGCCGTGGAAGATCAGATCCGCCACGTCCTCGTAGAGTTGGGTACGGTGTTCGGCGAGGGCCCGCAGACGGGCGAGACGATCGGGGCCCGCGAGCAGCGGTCGCGCGGTGTCGTCGCGCAGGCGCTCCAGTTGCTCGTCGACATCGACGGCGAGCATGAGCACGGTGCCGCGCGACGCCAGCACCTCGCGGTTGCCCGCGTCCAGCACCGCGCCGGCACCGGTCGCAAGCACAAGCCCTTCGCGGCGGCTAAACTCGTCCAGGTGCGCGCATTCGTGGGCGCGAAACACCGCTTCGCCCTCACGTGCGAACAGGTCTGCGATCGGCATGCCGCAGCGGGCTTCGATCTCGACGTCGAGGTCCACGAACGGCAGGCCGTAATGCGCTGCGAGGCGCTGTCCGATCGATGTCTTGCCGGCCCCGGTGGGACCGACCAGGAAGAGGTTGGGCGAAGGATTCATCACCGTCATGCTAGCAAGCCCCATGCACAGATACGAATCGATCCTGATCGCCGGTGCCGGCGATGTCGGCACACGTCTCGCGCGCCGGCTGGCCGCGGAGGGGCGGCGCGTTCACGCCCTGCGGCGTAGCGAACCAAGCGGTGGCGACGGCATTGCGTGGTGGCGTGGGGATCTCCTTCGCCCGGACACGCTGGCTGGTCTCCCTGCGGTGGATGTGCTGGTCTTCGCAGCGACGCCCGACGCGCGCGACGAGGCGGCGTATCGCGCCGTGTTCGTGGACGGGCTGCGGCATGTCATCGATGCGCTGCCGACACCGCCGCGGCGCACCGTGTTCGTGTCCTCGTCCGCCGTCTATGGCGAGCACGATGGCGCGTGGGTGGACGAGGACACGCCGCCCGCGCCGCTGGGTTTCAACGGTCGCGTGCTGCTGGACGCGGAGCGCTGGCTCGCCACGCGCGACGTGGGCGGGGTCTGTCTGCGCCTGGCTGGGCTGTATGGGCCCGGCCGAACGCAGCTCTTCGATCGTCTGCGCGAAGGCAAGGCAGGGGTGCCGCGCGAACGCCCGGTCTATGCCAACCGCATCCACGTCGATGACGCGGCGGCGGCATTGGCGATGCTCCTGGACGCCGAGACGCCAGCATCGGTCTACCTCGGCGTCGACGACACGCCGCTGCCGATCGATGTTCTCTACGATCATCTGGCCGACTTGCTCGGCGCGCCGCGGCCACCGGAGGGACCGGCGCCCGCAGGCGTGGGCAACAAACGACTGTCCAACGCGCGCTTGCGTGAGGCGGGCTTTCGTTGTGCATGGCCGGATGCCCGCGAGGGGTATGCTGCTCTCGTGCGGGCGTCCTCGGCGTAACGCGCCTAGGGATGCTCTGAACGAGTTATCGCAAGCGTCGACGATAAGAGCGCGCCATCTGCATGAAATATGTCTTAAGGCCGCACGTCTGAGTTGGGCGAACCGCTGACGGTCTGCGGCCAAACGCAATGAGGCTCTACGCGAGTGCGCGATGCTCTCGACTTGACGACGGCCAATCGAAATCGGACAGTCGGCATAAAGCCAGGGAATATAGTCGTCACTTTAAAGGAAGGGGGTGGGGAAGAATGAGGAATAAGATCGGGATTTTAATACCTTTGCTTTTTGCGTCTCAGCCACTTACATCGGCGATAGCAGGAAAAGAGGTAACGTATTATTTGACTGATAACCAAGGAACGCCCCTGGCGACCACGGACGCGCAAGGAAATGTCACCGGCTTGTTCGAAATTACTCCTTACGGCGTCGCAAGACTCGATCCACCGGGAACCATAGGGTTTGGGGGCCACGTTGTGGACGATGCGGTGACTGCAATCTATATGCAATCGAGATACTACGACCCTTCAACAGGTCGGTTCCTGAGTACCGATCCAGCAGGGATAGCAGTAGGAAATATCTCTTCCATCGACGGTACGATTATGGTCTCGGAAATCCGTTTAGATTCACCGATCCAACAGGTGCGGATGCTGTCGAGGACCAGAGAAACGCACCGATGTTGCCGCCGACTATCGTAAATGCTGTCAGATGGCCAGATCCTGTAATCATTGGTGGGTCAACGATTGGCACTTTCATCGACGATCAACGATCATCGAATTCAAAACCGATCGCCGTTCAAGAAAAGTCTTTCGACGAAATCTCAGACTGTGTCAAATCCGATCGTTGGGACTGGGGGCAAATGGGTCCTGCCGGAGATGGCATGAGCGATGTTGGATCAACGGCGAGTGCTGGCATTATTGCCAATGCCGCAGGGAATTTCTTAGCCGGCCCCACTGGCTCGGGAATAGCCAATGCCTCCCATGCCACCTCGTGGCAACACGCCGTGTCCGCAAGGATCGGCCAATCGGCACAGAGACTATCTACGGGCAGATCCTTCGGTCCGTTACAGGCGAGGATCAGTTCCGTTGGGAAATTGACGGGACGCCTAGCCATCCTGCCTACGGTATGGGAAGGTTTCTACGACCTCACTGCTGCAGGTCGTTGCTCGCGAATGAAGATGACCTAAGTCGGACACTTAATGGCTATCCCCGACCACCGAGAGACATTGCCTCTTCAGTCGATTTACGACGAGGCCGGTTATCTTGATCAAATGCCGTTCGACGTTTTCCGAGAACTGATGACGCACGTTTCGGAAGAGCTCGGCGTTCCCTCCGGAAAGCTACGACCGTCGGACCGCTTCGATGCCGAGCTCGCTCCTGCGAGGGGAAACGAATTCGACTCGGGCGTCGCCATGTTGGCCTACGACCTGAAGCTGGCAGCAAAGCGCCATAAGCGAAAGCTGGACATGAGCGTCGAGACGTTGGACGGCTATCTAAGGCTCATGAGCGAACTCTATTGACCTAGGGATGCTCCGAACGCGTTATCGCAGATCGGCCCTCACGCATGAAAAAATGTCCTTCGCTGAATTCCGGGGCGCTGCCTGGATACATCAGTTCATTCGCCGCTTGACTGCATGTGTCCGTAGGCTGGAGCTACCGCTAGCTCGGACGGTGAGTCCAGAGCCTTCGGTGTCCCCCTCGCTGCTCGGACAGGTCCTCCGCGTTCGGAAAGGATGGCCGCTGGCGCGGCCTGTGTACCTGGCCTTCGGCCGCTCTCTTGTGCGGAAACTCGCCTCGAGGGGGATACCGAAGACTCCCGCGATGACTGAGGTCCCGTCTTGGGGGAGCCGCAAACGCAGCCGAAGCGCGGCAAGCCGCTCGCCGTCGTGACTGCGAAGGCAGAAGCGTCCGGCGACTCCACGCGAACGACGTGCGAGAACTTGTTTAGGGCATCCCTACTTGGCCCCGGACCGCGGCGTGGTTGACGGAAGGGTCGCATGGCGATGTTCGTCCAGCGCGATCACCCAGTCCGCCTCGCTGTCCCATGTTGTCAGTAACCGACGGCTGATCCGCTCGTAATGCTGGAGAAACCGTGCGAGCGACGGCGCATTCATGGCGCGCGGTTCACCACGCTCGCGCAGCGGCTGTTCGGCCTGCTCGCGCCAGCGCGCCACGACGTCCCACGATGGCGCGCGCAACACCACCAGCGCGTCGAGCCGTTTCCATAGCGGTAGATAATCGGCGAGACGGGTGTTCACCCAGCGCCGCCAAGTGCCGTCCGGATCTTCATCGCGCTCCAGCGCGTTGATCGGTTCGATCAGTGTTTCCGCTGCGGCGGGCTTCGCACCGAGGCACCAGCCTTCGAGCACCACCAGCCGGGGAGGCACGCGGACCGAAGGCCACGTCTCGACGGGCGCGCGGTCGTCCTGGCCCTTGTCGAAGCGGGGCAGGGCGACAGGGTGCGTTGCCGACGCATGGGCAAGCGCATCGAGCGTGGCGTCGAGCAAGTTCAGGTCATGCGTGCCCGGCACGCCGCGCGTGCGCAGCAGCGGATGCACATCCTTCGCCAGCGTCTCCCGCTGCATGCGGGTCAGATACACGTCATCCAGTGACAAGGCCACGGCGGGCCAGCCCTGCGCGCGGGCCTGATCGACGATGGCAGCGGCGAGCGTACTCTTGCCGCTGCCCTGCACGCCGGAGAGCCCCAGCACGAAAGGGCGCGCCGCGTGCGTCGGACCCGCGGCGAAATGCCCGAGGACGGCGGCGGCCAGCGTGCTAGCATCGATGACTTCCATGGCCGGCAGCATAGTCCACCGTCATGCTCAACTCAGAGATTCTCGATACCTTTCGCGGCCTGCTCGACGAGGCCAAGGCCAGCGGCGACCGCGAGCCTACCGCGATGAACCTCGCCACCGTCGACAGCCGCGGTCGCGTGCATTCCCGCATCGTCCTGCTGAAAGCCATCGACGAGAAAGGCCTGCGTTTCTTCACCAATTACGAAAGCGCCAAGGCTGGCGAGATCGCCGAGCACGATCAGGTCGCGCTGTGCTTCCACTGGAAGCAGATTCGCGAAGGCATCCAGGTGCGCTTCGAGGGTCGCGTGAGCAAGGCGAGCGTTGAAGAGTCGGACGCCTATTTCGCCCGCCGTCCGCGTGGAAGCCAGATCGGTGCATGGGCCTCGAAGCAGAGCCAGGAACTGCCCGACCGGAAGACCTTCGACGAGCGCGTGGCGCACTACGAAAAGGAATTCGAAGGCCGCGACGTGCCGCGGCCTCCGCACTGGGGAGGCTATCTCGTGGAGCCCGATCGCGTGGAGTTCTGGTACGGCGCCACCTTCCGGTTGCACGAACGCATCGTGCACACCTCGGAAGGTACAAGCTGGACCTCGCGTCTGCTCTATCCCTGACCGGAGGCCCCATGACTCGTGCCCAGCCCGTGCAGCACATCGCGCAGACCACGTTCACCGTGCACACCCGCGGCCGCTCGCTGGGCGAGGTGACCGAGCGGATTGCCGAAGCGATCGCGGCCAGCGGCGTCGGCACCGGCATCGCACACGTTTTCGTGCAGCACACCAGCGCGTCGTTGCTGATCGGCGAGAACGCCGATCCCACCGTCGTCGCCGACCTGGAGCGTTTCTTCGCACGGCTGGTTCCGGATGGCGACCCGCTGTTTCGTCATCGCGACGAAGGTCCGGACGACATGCCGGCGCACGTTCGTTCCGTGCTCACCGGTGCCTCGTTATCGATTCCCGTGCACGGCGGCAAACCCTTGCTGGGCACCTGGCAGGGCGTGTTCCTCTACGAACACCGCCATGAGGCGCATCAGCGCAAGATCACCGTCACCGTCCTGGGTCATTGATGTCCGACGCGTATCCGGGGCGCATTGTCTGCCTTACCGAAGAACCGACCGAAGTGCTCTACGCCATTGGCGAGGAGCATCGCATCGTCGGCATTTCCGGCTTCACCGTTCGCCCGCCGCGGGCGCGGAAGGAAAAGCCGAAGGTATCCGCATTCACGAGCGCCAAGATCGATCAGATCCTGGCGTTGAAGCCGGATCTCGCGATCGGCTTTTCCGATCTGCAGGCGGACATTGCCAGCGAACTCATTCGCGCAGGCGTCGAAGTGTGGATCAGCAATCACCGCAGTGTGGAAGGCATCGTGGCGTACATCCGTCGCCTCGGTGCCATGGTCGGTGCTGCTACCAAGGCCGATGAACTGGCATCGCGTGCCGAGGCACATCTCGCAACGATCGCCGCACAAGCGGCAGCGCTGCCGCGGCGACCGCGGGTGTACTTCGAGGAATGGGACGATCCGCAGATCACCGGCATTCGCTGGGTCGGCGAACTGGTGCGCATCGCCGGTGGCGACGACGTCTTTCCGGAATTGCTGGAAGAGCCCCTCGCGAAGCAACGCATCCTGGCCGATCCGCTTGAGGTGGTAAGGCGCGAGCCCGACATCATTTTCGGATCGTGGTGCGGCAAGCGCTTTCGGCCGGAACACGTGGCCGCTCGTCCGGGTTGGGCCGAGGTGCCCGCGGTGCGCGACGGTGAGCTTCACGAGATCAAGTCGCCCATCATTCTGCAGCCTGGTCCGGCGGCGTTGTTCGACGGCATCGAGGCGATGCACGCGGTCATTGCACGCTGGGCGATGCGGCCCTAGGGCGACGCTTCGCGATGCCGCATCAGGGCATCGGAATCCAGCGATCGTGCTTGCGGATCTCCAACGGCCGGAAGCGACGCTTGTAATCCATCTTGGGGTGCCCCGCGATCCAGAAACCGAGATACAGGTACGGGATGCCGCGCCTTTTCGCCAGTTCGACTTGCTGGAGGATGCCGAAGGTGCCCAGGCTTCGTGCGGTTTCGTCAGGATCGAAGAACGTATAGACGGCCGACGCCCCAACCAGCGTGACGTCGGTGACGGCCACGCCGACCAATCGGCTGCCCTGGCGAAATTCGAGGAAGACGGTGGGACTCCATGGCGCGGTGAGGAAGCGTTGGAAATCTTCCGCGTCTGCGGCATCCATGCCGCCGCCACTGTGCCGTTCCTGAAGATAGCGCTGGTATAGCGCGTGACGCTCATGCGTGAAGCCCGGCAAGGCCTCTTCAATCGTGAGATCGGCGTTGCGCTTGAGGCACCGGCGTTGGGTGCGGTCGGCGACGAAGTGTTCCACGTCGATGCGGCAGGGCACGCATGCCTGGCACGCGCCGCACTGCGGCAGGTAGAGATGCCCGCCGGCGCGGCGGAAGCCCTTGGCGAGCGCCGGACCGTACAGCCGATCGAGGTGCGGTGCGCCTGGATCGACCACGAGATTCTGCGCGGTCCGCTCCGCGTAATAGCCGCAGGTATGCGGCAGGGTCTGGAACAGGCGGACGCGATCGGTCATGCGTCGATGTTATAGCGCCGCGGCGAGCCCTGCGTCACCGCGGCTTTCACCGTCCCGTGGGTGGCTTGCGCGTCCGCTCGATCGTTTCGATCAGCACGCCCAGGCTGTGCGCCGATTCCAGGTGTTGGCGCGACCACGGGGTCGATCGCCCTCGCACGGTTTCCTGCCATGTCTCGAAACTCTGCCGGGGCGAGAGCCGGGCACCGGGGATGGTCTCGAGCTTCGCCAGCGCCGGATTTCCGCCCCAGCGTACGTGCCGTACCTGCTCCGTGCGTGTCCAGAGGATGGCGTCGTGCCCGTCCGGCCCCAATGGCATGAAGATCACGCCTGCGGCGAGATCCGTGATCGCAGATTCGGCCAGTTCGGGGTGGCGCGCACCCAGGTCGTCGGTGTGTCGCACGCTTGCCGGTTCGTCCTGTGCGAATGCCTGGCGAATACGCAGCAAGGCGGCCGCGTCAGGCAGGTGTCCGTAACGCATGACCGCGTCACCCGCGAAGATGGCCACGCCGTCCGCATCCACGACTTCCAACAATGCCGGCGCCAGCGAGGTCAGCAAGGCAGGATCGATCCGCTCGTGCTCGTCGAAGGCCGTCATGAGTTTTTCGCGCACGGTCGACAGCGAGCTTTCCATCTCGATGTCGGCCAGTTCCTCGATTTCCGCCACGCGCGCCGCGAAAGCGCTCGCGATGCCGTCGGCCGCATTGCGCATGCGGTGGTCGGCGAACAGCGGGCTGTAGTGGTGACAGGAAATGAGGCCCCAGAGCCTGCCGTCCACGATGATCGATGCCACGAGGCTCGCGGTGACACCCATGTTGCCTAGGTATTCCAGATGCACGGGCGACACGCTGCGCAGCGACACATCGCTGAGATCGGTGGGCGCCCCCGTGAGCGGATCGTCGACGGGCAGAATCCGTGCAGGAACGTAGCGACAATTGCTGATCTGGCGCACGCGGTTGCGCAGGTAGAGGGCGCGGGCCTGCACGGGAATATCGGTGGCCGGATAGTGCAGCCCCAGATAGGCCTCGAGATCGTCGCGGCGGGCTTCCGCAACCACCTCGCCGTGCCAGTCGCGGTCGAAGCGATAGACCATCACTCGGTCGTAACCCAGCACATTGCGTACGCGGCGAGCCGTGCGCGCCGCTGCGCGTTCTACCGTGGCATCGCCTTGCAGCTGCTTTGCGTGATCGGAGGTCACCCACGCGGGGTCTTCGTCGAAGAATGGGAGTCGCGGTTCGACCTCGATCAGCCAGCGGTCCGGGTAGGCATGCACAGCGGCATACCAGTCGGTGACGTCGGGCGCCTGCGGAAAGGTCACCGGCCACCAGGTGCTGTGTTCAGGGCGATCGGTCTGAGCGAGGGCCGGCAGATCGAGCACCTCATGCAACGCGGCACCACGTGCCGCTTCCGGACTCAGGCCAAGCACGGCGCCGATGTTTTCGCTGACCTGGAGGATCGCCGCCGTTGCTGCATCGACCACGAGCAGCACGCCGTGCGGTTGAATCGAGCCAGGAATGTGGATCGGCTCGCGATCGCAGGCGGTGAGGTCGGGGAGTTCAGACATGCGCGGGAGAGTCCTGTAACGTCTGTTGAAACCGCGCGAACATGTGCCGCGCGGCATCGATGGCGGCCGCGAGCGATGCCGGACTGGTCAGCACGTCGTCCAGTAGGGATTGGAATCGACGCCACGGGGCGGCCGTGCCTTCCCCGATCGCATAAAAATGGTGCGGCAGGTGCGGGAGCCGCTCCCGCAGCCCCTTCACGATGACGCGCCCGCCAAGGGCGGAACCCTCGATCACGTACAACTCGCCCAGAGCGGCAGGCAGCGCGTCGTCAGCGGGCATCCGAAGGGAAGGCACGGCGGTTTGCCGCAACTCGGGCAAGTGGTCGCGCTGGATCCCCGTGGCCATGAGGTCGCGGCGCAAAGCAGCGGCACGCGAAGCGTAGGGCCAGCCATGCAGGACGCGCAGTGTGTCCAGCCAGGCCGATCGTTCCGCCTCCCAACGACTCAGGAGCGTCCACTGCGCGGCGAGCAGCCGTTCATAGCCGAGATCGTCCAGCTCGCCGGCAACGAGGCTGCGCATCATCGGCGAGGCTTCCGCCGCCTCGTGCGCGTGACGCGTCGCGGTCCGCAGGGCCAGGTGGGGCGGCGAAACGGCGGAGCGGGTGCCCGCCACTCAGAGGACCTGGGTGGCCTTGAGCACCACGACCAGCATGACCCCCGCCACGATCGCCAGCACCATCAAACGGACCCGTGCCGCCGTGCGCTGCGCGCGGGGGCGGCTTTCCGGCTGGCGGTGCAACTGGAGTTCTTCCTGGAAGCGCACGACGGGCTCGATGCCGATCTCCTTCAGCACAGCGCGTGCCGCGGGAAAGTCGTCGGCGCCTTTCACCCAGACCTGCGGCCACGCATCCCGGTTGTCCTGGCGCTGCGAATAGCTGAAACGCTGGTAGGTGGGGCGATTCCAACTCGAGCGGTTGGTGACCGTCGTCTCGATGCCGTGCTCAGTGAGCAAGGCGACGACCCGGTCGATGTTGTCTTGGCGTGGCGAGGTATAGATCTGGCGCATCGGCCGATTCTACGGGAATTGCCGAGGCGCCGCCGGGCGCCCCGGCGCCCGTCACGGCGAGATCAGTGCGCCCTTCACATCGTCGAGGTGGCCGTCGTTCGGCAGCGGCTGCAGGCCAAGGAGATGGGCGAGCAGCGGGTAGACGTCGACGTTGGGGAACGGAGCGATGCGGCTGCCCGGCCGAAACGCGGGGCCGCGGGCGACGAACAGCGCCCGCATGCTCGGATCGAGATTGTCGTAGCCGTGCTCGCCGCGCGACATCGGCGTGGTGCGCTCGGCAAGCACCTTGTGGCTGGTGATCGACCAGCCCGTGTCGGCGAGGCAGACGAAGTCCGGCACACGAGGGTTCTTGCCGTAGTCGAGGCGGGCGGGCAGGTCGCCCTTGCGGTAGCAGTGCATGTGCGCGTGCGGGCCCAGCAGCCGCGCCACGGCATGGGTGCTGTCTACGCCCGGATTTGCGTCGAAGGTGGCGACGACGCCGTAGGAGACCTCCACGAGCGCGTCGAGATCGGTTTCCTCGTCGGCGAAGACGATGTTGCCGCGGGGAACGTCCGCCATGCCGTGATCCGACAGGACGATGAGGTTGGTGCTCTCGTAGAGCCCGCGACGGCGCAACTGCGTGACCAGATAACCCAGCGCGTCGTCCACCTCACGCAGGGCGGCGTCGAGTTCAGCCGAATCGGGGCCGTACTCGTGCCCGGCATGGTCTACCGCGTCGAAATACAGCGTGTCGAAGACGGGCTTGGGGCCCGGCTCGTCGATCCATGACAGCAGCTTGTCGACGCGCTGGCGCGAGGTCAGTGCATCGTCGAATGCAAACCAGTGGTCCGCCCACGCGCCGTGAATCTCAGCCTCGGAGCCAGGCCAGAACAGGGTCGCAGTGCGCAGCCCATGCCGTTGCGCCGTGATCCAGATCGGTTCGGCCTGTGCCCACCAGCGCCCGTCGCGGACCGCGTCACGGTTGGCCGTGGTGAACTTGCCCAGCGCCGTATCGCGCATGGTGTTGTTCACGATGCCGTTGCGATCGGGCACACGGCCCGTCACCAGCGTGTAGTGGTTGGGGAAGGTCAGGGAAGGGAACGAGGGCAGCATGTACGGCGCGCTGGCGCCTTCGCGCTTGAGTGCGGCAAGGTTCGGGGTCAATCCGCGATCGATGTAGTCGGCGCGAAAGGCGTCGATGGACACGAGCACGACGGGATTCGGACGGTGCGCGGGGGCCACCGGCCGGGTGGCGCAGCCGGTAAATACCGGCAACAGCAGCGTGAGGAGGATCACGCAGCGGGACAACGTGGCGTTCATGGGGGAGGACGTACGCTCTGGCACAGACAATCTCCCCATGATGGACGAGTCCCATGACCAATTCATCACGCAAGTTCCTGCTTGCCTTTCTTGCCCTTGCCACACCGGCGCTCGCGCTGGCGCAGAATCAGGCTCAGCCGGTGAAGCCCGCCGCCCCGCCGCCGAAGCCTCGGCCCGTCGTGGTCGCCACGCCCAGCCCGAGCCAGCAGTGGCAGCGCCAGGTCGATCGCCAGCAGCTCCAGAGTAGGCAGGATCAGAACGCCCTGCGCGAGCGCCTCCGTCAGGACAACCTCGACATGCAGCGCACGAACACCAGCAATCCGGCGCTGCGCAATCAGTTGGACGCCGCGGACCGCAGCCAGCAGGACCTCTACCGTGCGCGCCAGAACGCCGCGGTACGGCGTTATCAGACCGAACAGCAGACCGACGACACGCGGACGCTGCCGGCACGGAGCACATCGGCGGGGCACTGAGGCATTGCTGCGACGCGTCTGGCGAGGCGTCGCTGCCGGAGACCATAATCGGCGATCCCCAGGATCGGAGTCTCCCCCGATGACCGCTGTCACGCGCATCGACACCACCCGCACCGTCCGCGCACCGCGCGGCGGCGAACTGACCTGCCGCAGTTGGCTGACCGAAGCGCCGTACCGCATGCTGCAGAACAACCTCGATCCCGAGGTGGCCGAGAATCCGGCCGAACTGGTCGTCTACGGCGGCATCGGTCGCGCGGCGCGCAATTGGGAATGCTTCGACGCGATCCTGCGCAGCCTGCGTGAACTGCGCGACGACCAGACCCTGCTCGTGCAATCGGGCAAGCCGGTGGGCGTTTTTCCGTCGCATCCGGATGCGCCCCGCGTGCTCATTGCCAATTCCAATCTGGTGCCGGCGTGGGCCAACTGGGAACACTTCAACGAGCTCGATCGCAAGGGCCTGATGATGTACGGCCAGATGACCGCGGGCTCGTGGATCTACATCGGCTCGCAAGGCATCGTGCAGGGCACGTACGAGACCTTCGTGGAAATGGGGCGGCAGCATTACGGCGGGCAGCTCGCCGGTCGCTGGATTCTCACCGCAGGCCTTGGCGGTATGGGCGGCGCACAGCCGTTGGCCGCGAGCCTGGCCGGCGCGTCGTCGCTGACGATCGAATGCCAGCAGAGCCGCATCGACTTTCGCCTGAAGATCCGCTACGTGGACGAACAGGCAACCGATCTGGACGACGCGCTGGCACGCATGGAACGGTATGCGAAGGAGGGGCGCGCAGTCTCCGTGGCGCTGCTCGGCAATGCCGCCGACGTGCTGCCGGAACTGGTCCGGCGGGGTGTGCGGCCTGACGCCGTGACCGATCAGACCAGCGCCCACGATCCGGTCAACGGCTACCTGCCGTCGGGCTGGACGGTCGATGAGTGGTTCGAGCGCCGCAAGAGCGATCCGGTGGCGACGTCGCGTGCCGCCAAGGCGTCCATGCGCCGGCACGTGGAAGCCATGCTCGCGTTCCACGCGATGGGTGTGCCGACCTTCGACTACGGCAACAACATTCGACAGATGGCGAAGGATGAAGGCCTGGCAGAGGCGTTTGCGTTCCCAGGCTTCGTGCCGGCGTTCGTCCGGCCTCTTTTCTGCCGCGGCGTCGGCCCGTTCCGCTGGGTGGCCTTGTCGGGCGATCCGGAGGACATCTACAAGACCGACGCCAAGGTCAAGGAGCTGATTCCGGACGACCCGCACCTGCATCGCTGGCTGGACATGGCGCGCGAGCGGATCAGTTTCCAGGGTCTGCCGGCGCGCATCTGCTGGGTGGGCCTCGGGCAGCGCCATCGCCTCGGACTCGCGTTCAACGAGATGGTGCGTAACGGCGAGCTCAAGGCACCAGTGGTGATCGGCCGCGATCATCTCGATTCCGGTTCCGTCGCCAGCCCGAACCGCGAAACGGAAGCCATGCGCGACGGCAGCGATGCCGTCAGTGACTGGCCGCTGCTCAACGCCATGCTCAACGTGGCCGGCGGCGCGACCTGGGTCAGCCTGCACCACGGCGGCGGCGTCGGTATGGGTTACAGCCAGCACAGCGGCGTGGTGATCGTCTGCGATGGCAGCGAGGCGGCCGACCGGCGCCTCGCCCGCGTGCTCTGGAACGACCCCGGCACCGGCGTCATGCGCCACGCGGACGCCGGCTATCCGGAAGCGATTGCCTGTGCGAAGGAGCAGGGCCTCGATCTGCCCATGCTCTGACAGGCTAAGACCCTGCGGCCATCCTGGTAGCGATGAGAACTCGCCGGAGGGAACTGGCTGGTGGGAGGCAGTTGGTGGGAGCCAGCCTGCTGGCGATGGAGCTTGCCTCACCGCTTCATCGCTTCGTTGGCTTTTCGCCACCAGGGTGGCTCCCACCAGCAAGCTCCTACCGGAGCGGCGATTCGCCTGGGGGAGCCGCTATAGCGGTTCTCAGCGGCCGTTGGCCCACTCGGGTGTGTAGCGCTCGGGGTAGAGCCGCTGCAGGGCCAGCACCTTCGGCCGGTCGTTGACCACGATGTACATCGTGTCCGGATTGAGGCGCATGTAGTCCTGGTGATAGTCCTCGGCCGGATAGAACGCCTTGAGCGGCGTAACCTCCGTGACGATCTTCGCCGGGAATGCGTGCGCTGCGGTCAGCTGCGCGACATACGCCTCCGCGACCTTCTTCTGTTCGGGGTTGGCGTAGAAGACCGCCGACCGGTACTGGGTGCCGACGTCCGGGCCCTGCCGGTTGAGCAGGGTGGGGTCCTGGGCTACGGAGAAGAACACCTGAAGCAGCTGCCCGTAGGTGACCTGCGTCGGGTCGTAGACGACGCGGACGGATTCCGCGTGGCCGGTGTCGCCGTCACTCACGTCGTCGTAATTGGCATGGGCGGCGTCGCCGCCGGCATAACCGGCGCGCACGCTTTTCACCCCGCGAACGTGCTGGAACACGCCTTCCACGCCCCAGAAGCAGCCACCGGCAAAGACGGCGGTCGCATCGCTGCGGGAGCCGGGGGCGACATCCACGATGGGAGCGGGCAGGCGGACTCCCGCGTCGCCCGCGGACGCGGCAGAGCACGCCGTGAGGGCGAGCAGGAGGGCAGGCAGGAAACGACGACGCATGGCAATCTCCGACGGGGTTCGTATCCAATAAGACCGGACCACGAACCTTTATCTCACGCGCGGGTCTTCACAGTCCGACGAGTCCATTCGTTCTTACCCTACAGAATTGGCGGGCGCCGCCGATACGCCGGGGGACGACCGTGGACGGGCGGCCCCGCGCGGATGGGACAACGTGGTTATGCGGTGGCACGTGCGCCGCTTCGATCTGCCGTTCATGCTCGCCTCCGCAGGCCGGCGGCAGCAATGGCAGGGGAGGGAGGGAAGCGTGGCGTACGACCTGGTAGAGAGACGCGTGTTCGTGACTGACCTCGAGGTCGGCATGTACGTGAGCCGTCTCGATTGCGATTGGTCCGCCACGCCCTTTCCGCTTCAGGGCGTGCCGATCACGTCTCGGGACGACATCGACAAGCTGTCCAAGTTTTGCAAGTACGTCTTCGTGGACCTGCACCGCCGGGTGGCTCCGGCGCAGACCCTGCCCAGGGTTGCCATGGCGGCCAGGACGGCAGCGCGACCGGCGCCCAATCCGCGCCTCGTGGCGCGGCACAGCTATACCGACACGGCCTCCTTTGAAGAGGAAGTGCCGCGCGCGCGCGAGGCGTTCAACACGATGGCGGCGTTTGCCGAGCGCCTGGTGGACGACATCCAGGCAGGCAAGCCGATCGAACCGGGCGCGGTCGAAGAGGCTGTGCGACCGATGGTCGCCAGCGTGCTGCGCAGTGGCGATGCCTTCTTCTGGATCGAAAGCCTGCGTCGACGCGACAGCTATACCTACCAGCACGCAGTCGGCTGCAGCACTCTGGCGGCGGCATTCGGGCGCCACATGGGCTTTGCGAGCGAAACGATCGAGAGCCTGGCGGCAGGCGGGCTGTTGCTGGACGTGGGCAAGGCGCAGATGCCGGAGGAAATGCTGAAGCGCCCCGGCCCGCTCAACGACGACGAGTGGGCGGTGGCGCGGCAGCACGTGAGCGAAGGCATCGCCATCCTCGATCATTCCGGCGTCGACGATCCGGAAATCCGCGACATGGTCACGACGCACCATGAGCGCTTCGACGGTAGCGGCTATCCCGCCGGGCTGGCGGGCACGGCCATTCCGCTGTCCGGCCGCATGGCGGCGATCATCGACAGCTACCACGCCATGTCGTCGATGCGACCCTATCGACCGGCGATGTCGCAGCACTTGGCCCTGCGCCAGCTCTACGCCGGGCGCGATCGCGAATTCCAGGGCGAACTGGTCGAACAGTTCCAGGCCTGCCTTGGCGTCTACCCCACCGGAACGATGGTGGAGCTGAACACGGGTGAAGTCGCCGTCGTGATGGTGCAGAATCAGGCGCGCCGCCTGCAGCCGCGGGTGGCGATTCTCACCCGGGCGGACAAGGGGCCGCGCGAGGACTTCCTCATCGTCGACCTGATGAACCAGGCGGACGTGGTCCGCCGCGAAATCCTGCGAACCTTGCCTGCAGGTAGCCACGGTATCGACCCAAGGGAGTTTTTTCTTCAATGAGTGAGCGTGCCGATATCCTGCCCGCCGTCCAGATGATCCTCGACCGGGTAGTGCCGGATTCGGGCTGGCGCGCGGTGCTCGTGGTGAGATTGCAGGGCATGCGCGAGGCTCAGTTGCGCTTCGGCTACGACTTCGGCAACGAGATCATGCTGGCCGCCCGCGGGCGACTGGTTCAGGCCGTGCGCCACGTCGATACCGTGTTCGTGGCGGGCGACGATACGTTCGTGGTGGTGCTGCCTTCCGTGCGCAACCGCACCCACGCGCTACTGGCGGCGACCCGCATCGTCAGTGCCTTCGATGCGCCGCTGCTCCGCGGCGAACGCCCGTGGCATGGCCGCCCGGTAGTGGGCGTGGCCGTGCATCCGGAACACGGTACCGTGGCCGAGTTGCTGTACCGCCGCGCGGAACTCGCTCACGACGAAGCCGTGCGCGTCGGCGAACCCTTTGCGCTCTACGAACCCGATGCCACGCCGGTCGAGATTCTCTACGGTGAGCTGCGCGAGGACATCGAAGCCAACCGCCTGCACGTGGCTTTCCAGCCGTTGCATGACCTGCGCTCGGGCGAGATGGTGCGGGTGGAGTCGCTGTCGCGCTGGATCACCGCGGCCCAGGTCAACGTCGCACCGACCGATTTCGTCCAGTTCGCCGAGCGTAGCGATCTCATCGTGCCCCTGACGCGCTGGAGCCTCAACGCGTCGCTGCGCCATGCCGCTGCCTTGCATCGCGGCGGATGCCCGCTGGATGTGGCGATCAACCTGTCGCCGCGCGTTTTCGTTGAAGCCGGCTTTGCGGAACAGATGATCGGTGCGATGGAAATCTGGGGCGTGCCTCCGGAAGCCGTGATCGTGGAGATCACCGAGACGGCGCTGCTGACCGACCTCGACATGAGCGTGCGGGTGCTGCGTAGCCTGCGCGATCGTGGCGTGCGCGTGGCAATCGACGATTTCGGTACCGGTTACGCGTCGTTTGCCTATCTGCGCCATTTTCCGGCGACCGAACTCAAGATCGACCGCACCTTCGTCGATGCCATGACGACCGACGCCCGTACCGAACTGCTGGTGCAGGCCATGATCGACGTGGCGCATCGGTTGGGCATGGAAGCCGTGGCGGAGGGCGTGGAGAACGAAGCGACGCTGATTCGTCTCGTGGAGATGGACTGCGATCTGGTCCAGGGCTATCACGTTGGCGAGCCCGTGCCGGCCGAGCAATTCGTGGCGGAGCGTCTGGCGGCCGCGTCGCTCATCTGATCCGAACGCGGCTCAGCGGGCTGCCAGTTCCCGGTACGTGCGGTCCAGGGCAGCCACCGCTTCATCGAGGCTGGATTCGTCACCGTCATTGACGATCACGTCGTCGGCGATGGCCAGGCGCTCGGGATGGGACGCCTGCGCCGCGATCATTTTCGCGGCCAGGGCCGGTTCGATGCTGTCGCGCCGCGTGAGCCGGTCCAGTCGTACGTGTTCGGGTGCGTCGACGACGAGGATGCGATCGACCCAGGCGTAGTGCTCGCGATTCTCGACAAGCAGCGGAATCGAAAGAATGCAGTACGGGCCTTCATCGGCCGCCACGGCATCGCGCAGCCACGTGCGGATGCGCGGATGCAGGATGCCTTCGAGCGTGGTGCGTGCCGTGGGATCGGCAAAGATGCGCTGGCGCATGGCAGTGCGGTCCAGCCGTCCGTCGGCGGCAAGAACCTCAGGTCCGAACGCCTGCGCAATTTCGCTCAGCGCCTCCGAGCCCGGCTCGACGACGGCTCGCGCCGCGAGGTCGGCATCGTAGGCATGAATGCCGAGCGCCTCGAAGCGACGCTCCACGGCGCTCTTGCCCGAGGCGATGCCGCCCGTCAGCGCGACGACGTAGCCCGTCATTGGAGGCCGCTGATCCGCAGATAGGCCGCCAGCAACCGATCGCCCGCGAGAAACCAGACCCAGCCGGCGGCGGCGATGTACGGTCCAAAGGGAATGGGCGTATCGCGCTCATGCTTGCGGAAGATCATCAGACCGCCGCCCACGAGCGCGCCGATCAGGGACGAGAGCAGCACGATCGGTAGCAGCGATACGGGACCCATCCAGGCGCCCAGCGCCGCGAGTAGCTTGAAGTCGCCATGACCCATGCCCTCTTTGCCCGTGAGCAGCTTGAACAGCCAGTACACGCTCCAGAGGCTGAGATAGCCGATCAGCGCGGCGAGAATCGCCGAGGTCGGAAGTACGGGCAGGGGTTGCCAGGCGGGAAGCAGCGTAAGCCCGAGGCCGATCCAGAGCAGGGGATAGTTGAGCTCGTCGGGCAGCAACTGGGTACGCGTATCGATGCCCGAAAGCGCGATCAGGAAATACGTAAAGACCAGGCCGGACAGCGCGGCCGGGGTGGGGCCGAAATGCCAGACGATCAGCGCGCTGGCCACACCCGTGAACAGTTCCACCAGCGGGTATTGCGCGGAGATGGTCGTGCCGCAGTAGCGGCAGCGCCCGCGCAGGAACAGCCACCCGAACACGGGGATATTGTCCCGCGCAGCGAGCCGATGCTTGCACTTCGGGCAATGCGACGGCTCCAGCGCCACGCCAGGGGGCTTCGGCTCATCGACCGGCTCCAGTTCGAGCACCTCGCGAGCCTGCCGCCGCCATTCCCACTGCATCCGCTCGGGCGTACGCAGGATGACCACGTTCAGAAAACTGCCTACGAGCAGGCCGAAGACGGCGGCGAGGGCGATCCAGAGGGCTAGGGGGATGTCGGGCATGGGCTCGTTTCGGCTGTCAAAGAAAAGCCCTCCTTCCGTGTTCGGAAGAAGGGCTCTTATTGTGCATCGGTTGTTCGCTCAGGTCGTGCCGGCGATCTTGAAGATGGGCAGGTACAGCGAGATGACCATGCCGCCCACCAATCCGCCGAGGATGACCATGATGAAGGGTTCGAGCAGGCTGCTCAGCGTATCGACCGCATTGTTGACCTCTTCCTCGTAGAACTCGGCGACCTTGAACAACATGGAGTCCAGCGAGCCGGATTCTTCGCCGATGGCGGTCATCTGCACCACCATGTTCGGAAACAGGTTGGTCTGGCGCATCGCCAACTGCAACTGGTGACCGACCGATACGTCATCGCGCATCTTCATGACCGCTTCGCCGTAGACGATGCTGCCCGTGGCGCCCGATACCGCCTCCAGCGCTTCGACCAGCGGCACACCCGCCTGGAAGGTGACGCCGAGCGTACGGGCAAAGCGAGCCAGCGCCGACTGTCGAAGAATATTGCCGATCACCGGAATCCTCAGCGACGCCCGATCGAGGAAATGGGCAAACTTCGGCGAGCGCTTCTTTGCCATGACCAGAGCGACGCCCGACCCTACGATGATCAGGATGACGAGCCACCAGTAGCTCTGCATGAATTCCGATGCCTTGACCACGACCATCGTGGGGACCGGCAACTCGGCGCCCGCGTCACGGAACGTCTGCTGGAAGACCGGCACGACGAACAGGAGCAGGATCATGGTGACCAGAAGGGCCACGACGAGGACCATGGCGGGATAGAACAGCGCTTTCTTGATCTTCGACTTGATGCCCTCGACGCGCTCCTTGTAGGTCGCGACGGTGTCCAGGATGGTGTCCAGCACACCGGCAGACTCACCGGCATGCACGAGGTTTCGATACAGCTCGTCGAATTGGACGGGGTACTGCCCAAGCGCCTCGTGAAGGGATGCGCCGCCTTCGATGTTGGACTTGACGTCCAGAAGCATGTTCTTGAAGCGGACGTTCTTCTGTCCGTTCGCGATGATGTCGAAGGCCTGCACCATGGGCACGCCGGACGCCATCATGGTGGCGATCTGGCGGCTGAAAATGGCGACATCGCGCGGTTTGACTGTGCTGCCGGAGCCACCGAACAACGGCTTGGCACGCTCACGGACCGTCTGCGGATTCATGCCCTGGCGGCGCAGTTCCGCCTTGACCAGAGATGCGTTCTTGGCCTGCATCTCGCCCGTCATACGCTTGCCGCGCTTATCGAGCGCGGTCCAGTCGTACATCGTCAGCTTGTTGACCTCGGACCTGGCGGCGCCGAGCGCGCGCGAGGTCTTGTTGGCGGTGGCTACTGCCATGGCGTGATGTTCCCCCCGGATTCAACTAGTCGAGGGAGCGCCATTGGCGCCCCCTTCCTGGCGGACAGTCTGAACGACTTTCCGCTTATTTTTCTGCCATATGGCGCACATCCTGACGGTGCAGCCGCCGAACATCAATCCTTGGTGACGCGGTTGATCTCGGCCAGGCTGGTCACGCCGTTCCTCACCTTCAGCAGCGCCGAGGCGCGGAGGTCGTTGATCCCGGCCTTGCGGGCCACCTCGGCGATCTGGAGAGCGTTGCCTCCTTCGAGAACGATTTTCTGGATGTCCTCGACCATGGGCATGACCTGGTAGATGCCCACGCGGCCCTTGTAGCCCTCGTTGCAGCTGTCGCAGCCCACGGCCTCGTAGATGGTGATGCCCTCGTCGATCTCCTCCTGGGTGAACCCCTCAGCCAGCAGCGCGGCCGGCGGGAGCTGGATCGGCCGCTTGCACTCGTGCAGGCGCCGGGCCAGGCGCTGGGCGATGATCAGGGTGACCGAGGAAGTGATGTTGTAGGGCGCGATGCCCATGTTCATCAGGCGGGAGATCGTCTGCGGCGCGTCGTTCGTGTGCAGGGTGGAAAGCACCATATGGCCGGTCTGGGCGGCTTTCACGGCGATCTCGGCGGTTTCCAGGTCGCGGATTTCGCCGACCATGATCACGTCCGGATCCTGGCGCAGGAAGGATCGCAGGGCGGCCGCGAAGGTCATGCCGCGCTTGGTATTCTGCTGAACCTGGTTGATGCCCTCGACGCGGATTTCGACCGGGTCTTCCACCGTGGAGATATTGCGCCCTTCGGTGTTGAGGATGTTGAGCGCCGTATACAGCGATACGGTCTTACCCGAGCCGGTCGGTCCGGTGACCAGGACCATGCCGTAGGGTTTCTCGATGGCTTCCAGGTAAAGCTGCTTCTGGACCTCTTCGTAACCGAGCTTGTCGATGCCGAGCTTGGCCGACGAGCCGTCGAGGATACGCAGCACGATCTTCTCGCCGAACAGCGTGGGAAGGGTGCTGACACGGAAGTCGATCGCGCGGGTCTTGGTCAGGTTGAGCTTGATGCGGCCATCTTGCGGCACGCGGCGCTCGGCAATATCCAGGCCGCTCATGACCTTGATGCGCGAGGCGATGCGGTTGCCCAGCTTGATCGGCGCGGTGGCCACGATGCGCAGGATGCCGTCCATGCGCAGACGCACCCGATAAACCGTTTCGAACGGCTCGAAGTGGATGTCCGAGGCGCCGCGCTTGATGGCGTCCACCAGGATCTTGTTCACGAACTTGACGACCGGGGCGTCGTCGTTGGCGTTCGCGTCGATGCCGGTGGTGCCTTCGCCGTCGTCGTCGCCCGTTTCCATTACCAGTTCGTCGAGCCCGCCGTCCTCGAAACCGGGCACGTTGGCGTTCATCGCCGAAAGGGCGCTATCGATCACCCGGCGCAACTGCCCACGCTCGACCAGTACCGGCTCGACCATGTGGTTCGAGTGGAACTTGATCTCGTCGAGCGCGTGCGACTGCATCGGGTCGGCGATGCCGACGAACAGCCGCTTGCCGCGCTTGAACAGGGGAAGTGCTTGGTGCTTCGTGATCAGAGCCTCGGTCACCAGGTCCAGTGGCATCGCGCCCGGCGCCATGGAACCGATGTCCATCAACGGCATGCCGAATTCCGACGAGGCCACCTGAGACAGCTTGCCGCTGTCGACCAGATTGTGGTCAACCAGCCAGGCTGAGAGAGAAACACGTTTCTCGGCGGCATCCTGCACGGCCTTGCGCACGTCCGCCTCTGGCAGCACACCTTCACTGACGAGGCGCCGTGCCATGCCGGTCAAGCCGGCGAGCATGGGCTGATGCATTTGTGATGCCATCTTGAATCCCGAATCCCCGAGGTATGGTCCTGAATCTACTCTAGATTGTGTTCCCGGTCACGCGCAGCGCGGTGAAGGCGCGCGTCCTTCGCTTTCCTTCCGCTATCATGCCGCAGCCCTTGGGGCGCATACCGGAACGCCCGGTGTCCCGTTGTATTCCTGCCCGCTCCAGGGGGAGCTAGGTGCTTTTCAACTCGCTGAGTTTCCTGGTCTTTTTTTCGCTGGTTTTCCCGATCTATCTGGCGCTGCGCGGTTGGGGTGCGAAGAGGACGTTTCTGCTCCTGGCGAGTTACGTGTTCTACGCCGCCTGGAACCCTGCCTATGTCTTCATCCTGGCTTTCTCCACGGGACTGGACTGGTGGCTTGCGCGTCGACTGGGTCGAGAAACGTCGGAAGGGCGCAGGAAAGCGCTCCTCGTGGTGAGTCTGCTCGCCAATCTGGGCTTGCTGGGGTTCTTCAAGTACGGCGGCTTTGCGTTGCAAACGGTCCAGGACGTCATGAACGCGTTCGGGGTGTCTTACATGCCGCCGGCCTGGAACATCGTCTTGCCGGTAGGTATTTCTTTCTACACCTTCGCCTCGCTCTCCTACACGATCGATGTCTATCGCCGTGAAATTCCTGGCGATGCGTCGCTGCGCGATTACGCCTTGTTCGTCGCATTCTTTCCGCACCTGGTGGCGGGCCCGATTGTTCGTGCCCGCGCACTGTTACCCCAGATCGCAACGCCGCGTAACGTAACGCCGGAACACGTGGCCTATGGCATGGTGCTGGTACTCATAGGACTCTTCTGCAAGGACGTCCTGGCCGACCGACTCTTTGCGCCCGTGGTGGATGCGGTCTACGGCACGCCGTCGGCGTTCGGTATCGTCGGTGGTCTGGCTGCGTTCTTCGGTTTTGCGGGCCAGATCTATTTCGATTTCGGCGGTTATTCGCTGTGCGCTATCGGTCTTGCGATGTGCTTTGGTTTCGCGTTCCCCGATAACTTTCGTTTCCCGTACGGGGCAAGAGGGTTTTCGGACTTCTGGCGTCGTTGGCACATATCGTTGTCCACATGGTTGCGCGACTACCTCTACGTTCCGTTGGGCGGAAATCGTGGCGGCCGGTGGCGGACACCCCGCAATCTGCTGATCACGATGCTGCTGGGCGGGTTATGGCATGGCGCGTCGTGGATGTTCGTGATCTGGGGCGCCCTGCATGGGCTGTACCTTGTTGCAGAGAGAGGGCTCAGGTCGCGTTGGACAGGTAGGACGAACGTAGCCGTGGACGCCATGGTGACAATCCTGACGTTCGTTCTGGTGTGCGTGGCCTGGGTGGCCTTTCGCGCACCCAATCTTTCTTCGGCATGGGCCTACCTGGGTACATTCGCACGCTGGAGGGATGGGTATGCGGATGAATGGTTGGCTCTCGCTGCGGCACTGTGCATGTTTGCCTGGCACTGGCGCATGCGCGACCGCTCTCTGGACGAATGGCTGGCAACGCTCGGGACCGGATCGCGCGCCGTCGTTGCCGCAGCATGCATGATCGGCATTTTCCTGGCGTCGGGGGGCGATGAGCGTGCGTTCATCTACTTCCAATTCTGATATCCATCTGGTCCGGCGATACATACCCGGCGGCCGCTGGGTGATCCCCCTGGTGCTGGCAGGGTGCCTGAGCCTGCTCGCGATCGCCGCCGAAGAATGGGCGCTCGCGAGGCGCGGATTCGAGCCAACGATCGTCGACTCGGCGCCCATCTGGGCGCGTGAGCGCGAGCGGGCCAGCAGCCTTGGAGATCGCGCGCTTATCCTGATCGGCGCATCGCGGATGCAACTGGATGTCGATCTCGACACTATGCGCCGGATGACGGGACACGAGCCCGTTCAACTGGCGATCGACGGCAGCTCGTTCGTACCCGTGTTGCAAGATCTCGCGAACGACGAACGGGTGACGGGAACGATCCTCGTCGATTACCAGGATCATGTGGTCGACGATTTGAACAGGGAAGACGGTGCTGTCGCCTATCTTGCCGAATGGCGGCGCGTGAACCATCGTCGCGCGATACCCGATTTTGCTACGGTCGAGGCCTGGCTGGACGACTTGCTGCATCGACATCTACGGAGTTTCGCCGACGGGTCCGGGCCATTTAAGTCACTGGCTTTGCGGGTCTTCAACTCAGCGGCCACGCCCCAGTATCTTGTGACGCTTCCTGATCGCGAGCGCCGCGCGGACTATGGCAAGGTAACCATGCCGCAGTTTTACTACGCCAGGGTGCTCCGCAATGCGGGGATCACGGAGGTGCCATCTGCGCAGAGCTGGGCAGCTTTCGATACGGAAGTTGCAGGGCGCATCCGGGCATTGCGACCTGTGGATCTTCCACATTTCGAGCAAAACGCACGGGCGATCGAGCAAATGGTCCGGAAGATCGAGCAGCGGGGAGGTCAGGTGGTCTTTATCATGTTTCCCCGCAGTGGCCTGGTCCGAGAAGCGGACGAGCGGATGTTCCCTCGCCAAAGGTATTGGAACCGGTTCATGCAGATCGTCAAGGCACCTGGACTCCATTACGAAGATGTCCCTGCATTGGCGGCTTTCGTCTGTCCTGACGGTGCCCATCTGGACATGCGCGACCAGAAGGCCTTCACTCGCGATCTGATGCAGTACTTGTTCAAGGTGAACGATCCTTCTGTATCTGCCACGACATTTCCTTCGACCGACACACCCGACAAAGAACACCAGGAGCGACTCCGTTGACACGTCTGACTGTGGTTATTCCTGCGAAGAACGAGGCGGCGGCACTCGTCGAGCTTCTGCCACGCGTGCGCTCGGTACTGCCGGAGGCGGAGATCATCGTCGTCGATGATGGATCCTCCGACGACACGAAGGGCGTTTGCGCGAACGCGGGTGTCATTTGCCTGTCCTCGCCCTATTCGATGGGTAATGGTGCTGCCATCAAGCGTGGGGCGCGCGCCGCATCCGGCGAGATCCTTGCGTTCATGGATGGCGACGGTCAGCACGATCCCGCTGATGTAGTGCGCCTGCTCAAACGGCTTGACGAAGGTTTCGACATGGTCGTAGGAGCGCGGGACTGGGGCAGCCAGGCGGGTGTCGGTCGCGGACTGGCCAACACGCTCTACAACTGGCTCGCTTCTCGGATGACCGGCCATGTGGTGGAAGACCTGACGTCCGGGTTCCGCGTCGTGCGCGCTGCGCGCTTTCGGGAATTCCTGCACCTGCTGCCGAACGGGTTTTCCTACCCCACGACGAGTACGATGGCATTCTTTCGCAGCGCCTACGGCGTGGCGTATGAACCGATCAAGGCGGCACAGCGCATCGGCAAGAGCCACATTCGTCCGTTGAAGGATGGCGTGCGCTTCCTGCTCATCATCTTCAAGATTGCGACGCTGTACTCGCCGCTAAAGCTATTTGCTCCGGTGAGCTTTGCGTTCTTTGCTCTGGGCTGCCTCAATTATCTTTACACCTATCTTTCCTACGGACGCCTCACCAACGGAAGCACCTTGATGTGGAGCGCCGCGGTCATCGTGTTCCTCATCGGTCTGGTGTCTGAGCAGATCACCGCGCTGACCTATCGCCGTGACGGATGAACAGGTTCGAAAGCCCCGCCTCATCGTGCTGGCATCGACGTATCCAAGGTGGGAGGACGATCACGAACCCTCGTTCGTGCACCAACTCGCGCGTCGCCTGACGAGCTGGTTTGATGTCGTTGTTGTCTGCCCCCACGCAGCGGGCGCGGCGCGTAGAGAGGTGATGGACGGCGTGCAGGTCGAGCGGTATCGCTACGCTCCAGGCTCCTTGGAAACGCTGGTTAATGACGGGGGCATAACGACGAATCTTCGTCGTGCTCCGTGGAAGTGGTTGCTCGTACCCACGTTTATTCTTGGCCAATGGATGACCGCACGACGGCTTGTGACGGCCAATGCGATCGTGCATGCCCATTGGATACTGACGCCCGGCCTCGTTGCTCGCTGCCTGAAGGCGCCCTTCGTGGTCACCTCGCATGGCGCTGATCTTTTTGCCTTGAGAGGACGCGTGCCGACCGCGATTAAGCGCTGGGTGCTTAGACACAGCTCCGATTTGACGGTGGTCAGTCGGGCGATGTTGCCATTGGCGCAGGCGTTGTGCGGTGGCAGACCAGCCGCGGTAGCGCCGATGGGTGTGGATCTCCAGCATGTCTTCACGCCCGATGAGCGGGTAACCAGGGAGTCGTCCCGGTTGCTTTTTGTCGGTCGGTTGGTTGAAAAGAAGGGACTGGACGTTTTACTTCATGCCCTACCCATCGTTTTGAACGTCCGGCCTGAAGTAAGCCTGACGGTGGTCGGTTTCGGGCCTCTTGAAGAGGTGCTGAGAGCCCAATGCACACGCCTTGGGCTGGATGGCGTCGTTACGTTCGCAGGTGCCATGCCGTCGTCCTCGTTGGTGAAGTACTACCGTTCGGCCACCGCGTTCGTGGCGCCGTTCCGTAAGGCATCTTCCGGCGATCAGGAGGGTCTCGGGTTGGTTCTTGTGGAAGCACTGGGATGCGGCTGCCCGGTGGTGGCATCGGACCTTCCGGCGGTACGCGACGTGTTGGCCGATATGCCGGGGGTGCTATGCGTACCGGAAGCCGACGCTGCTGCTTTGGCCTCGGGAATTCTTCAGGTCCTCAACAGCAATGCAGCTGCCGAGGTCGGGCAGGGTCGGGAACGTCTTGTGGCGCGCTTCGACTGGGACGCGGTTGCCAACCGTTATGCCGATATCCTGAGTAGCGTACGACGCAATACAGCCGATGGCTCGCGTTAGCGATGTCGCCGGAGTGTCCCGCAAAGGTAACTCGCCGCCACCATGACTCGCACGATGCTCGTCCTTAGCGTGAACGGGATGAGCCGCCATTGAAGCCAAGCATCGTGCTGCGTCCATGGTCGTAGGACCGGCCACAAGGCTTTCGCCATGACGCCGCGCAACGGATGTTGCTCCCCGTCTATTGCCTCATAACCAAGCGCCCGATACTCAAACGGATGACGCGCGGCAAAGACCTGCGATGTCGTTGCGCCCGCCTCCTCCATTTTTCGGCAAACCTGTGCGAGGTCCAGTGCATCGCGATGGATGACGCAGGCCCCGGCTGCCGTGGTGAACCGCGCATGGGATCCTGCCAGGCGTATGGCGAGATCCCTGTCCTCGAAACCATAGCCCCTGAATGCTTCGTCGAATCCACCGACCGAGGTAAATAGCCGAGCGTCGATCATGACGTTCTGTGTAGTGAAATGCGCGACGAAGGTGCGGTGCGCCAGTCGATCTCGGCGAGTTTGTGCGGCTTGCTGATACGCGTGCCAGAACCCGTCATCCTGGCCTTCGACGACGCCCATGGAGATGTCGGCGGTCTGGATGGCTCCGAGATGAGCGGCGAGAAATTGATTGTCGTTCGGTTCGCAGTCGGCGTCGATGAAAAGCAGTAGGTCGGCATTAGCGTCCATTGCGCCGGCGTTGCGCGCCGCCGATCGTCCGACATTAACGGGTAATCTGATCAGATCGATCCGGTCACCGAACTGTTCCGAGAGGCGCTCGGCCGTGCCATCGTCCGATCCGTCGTCCACGACACGCACGCGGATCGAAAACGACGATGGCACAACACACCGCAGGACCGCCTCTACGGTCCGACTGGCCCGGTGCGCGTCACGAAACACCGGGACAATAACGGCGACGTGTTGGGAGGCCATGCTCAGAAAGGAATATCCAGTGCTCGGGCGATCGGATAGCGCCACATCTTGTCAGCCCAGACAGCCCATGCGCGAACGGTCCCGAAGCGCGGGCATGCGGCCAGCGCGCGTCGTTGCTCTCGCAGCCGACGTAACACCTGGGCGCGGCTAATGCCTGCGTTCTCGACATTCACTGTGATGCGTTCCACATGCAGGGCGCGCGTGGATGAAGGGAGGCGCAGCAGAAAGTCGAGGTCTCCCGTAATCCGGTAGCTCGCCTCGAAATGGCCGTAATGATCGAACAAGTCCCGGGCGTGCCAAAGCCCGGGATGACACATCGGCATGCGTCTGCCGATCTTGGCGAAGTCCCAGGCACCGCCGCCTTCGCCAATGACGGCGCCCTCAGCGTCCACCCAGCGACATCGCGACGACACGAGATCAAAAGAACGGCCTGCCGTTGCCTCCATTAATGCAGAGACCGCATCGTCGTCAGAGAATGCGTCGTCGGCACCGAGAAAACAGACGTACTTTCCCTTCGCTTGGGCAAGGGCCTTGTTCCACGCATCGTAGATGCCACTGTCTGGCTCCGATATCCCATAGGCGATGTAATCTGCAAAACGCTCGACGACAGCCATGGTGTCGTCGGAAGACATTCCATCGACGACGATCAGCTCCCAGTCGCTGGACGACTGGCGCACGATCGAGGCAAGGCAGCGCTCGATCGTGCGTGCCGCGTTATACGTGGCTACGATGATGCTTAGGGTCGGGCGCGACGCTGGCGATTGATCGGACATGGCGGCATTATGGCCGCGTCCTGCTGGCCGAGGAAGGCGGGGAGTCAGGGCCCTATGTTCCCGAAGCATTTAGGGGGTGCGTCCCTCGAAGGGTAGTCCATTGATACCACGGGTTATTTTCGATCATGGGATTTTTGTGACCCAGCGTTTCGGAGGCGTGTCGCGTTATTTCGCGGAACTTGCGCGAGGTGTGGCACGTACGGGCATGAGGGTAGAGATCGATAGTCCGATCTATGTCACAGACGCGGTCCAAGATCTTGAGCGAGATGGCGTCGCGGTGAAGGGCACTCACGTTCCCGTGTTTCCCGGTGTCACGTGGCTCGGACATGGCATGGCGAAGCTGTCGTCCGCCCGTGGCAAGGATGCCATCGTCCATGAGACTTGGTATTTGGAGCAGCGCCGTCGCTGGCCGTCGACTATTCGTCGTGCTGTTACCGTGCACGACATGATTTGCGAGCGGTTTCCCGGCGAAGTTCAGGGCGCGAACGCCCAGGCGCGCCGCAAGCGCCAGGCTGTAGAGCACGCCGATCTGATTTTCTGTGTTTCTGAAACGACACGCGCCGACGCAGTTGATATTTGGGGTATCTCGTCTGATCGCATGGTCGTGACCCCTTTGGCGTCCTCACTCCCGATATATCCCCGATCGAGGCCATCCAAGCCCTTTATCCTGTATGTCGGCCACCGGGCGGGGTACAAGAACTTCGCGCTGTTGCTGCAGGCATATCAAAGCAGCGCGCGCCTCCGCTCGGATTTCGCATTGATCTGTTTCGGCGGGCCGCGCTTCGGCGACACAGAAAAGCAAGCAGCCTTGCAGGCGGGAGATGTTCATCATGTTGCCGGGAGCGATGCCGTGCTAGCGGATCTCTACGCGCGCGCCAGCGTGCTGGTCTGTACGTCCCGCTATGAGGGCTTCGGTTTGCCTTTGCTGGAAGCGATGTCGGCAGGCTGTCCAGTCGTCGCGGTGCGTAGCGGTTCGACGCCGGAAGTCGGTGGGACGGCTGCTCACTACGTCGAGGGCGTCGATTCCGCCGAGCTCGCGCGCACACTTGAGACACTTCTTTATGACGAATCGGCCTTGATGGATCTCAGCGAGCGCGGACTTGCGCGGAGTCACTCCTTCTCCTGGGATCGAACGGCAGCTCTCACGGTTCGTGCCTACATGGAAGTCCAGTCATGAAGGCATCATGGTTGGCGTCCCGTATTCTTGAGCAGTCCGCCTCAAATCCTTCTGGGGCTTCCTCTGGGCAAGAACTCGTGCGGCGAGTGTCTTCGGTACTCCGACACATGGCATTGGCCGCCGGTTGGGATGCCCCTTGCAGAGTGCGTGTGGCAGGCCTTGCGGGCTCAATTATGTTGCCGCTATCGCACCAGATGCCCGCCTATCGAAACAGACACCCGTATTACGATCGGCTCATTGAAGAGATCGCCGATGTCGTTCGGAAGGACCAGACGCTGCGAATGGTCGATGTCGGCGCCAATGTTGGCGATTCGATCCTCGCTTCCGGACCGACCGAGCATGATGCCTTCCTTGCTTTCGAGCCGCATCCGGCTTTCATCGCGTATCTGCGGGAAAACCTAGCGGATGTCCGGCAAGTTACCGTTTCCCATGCGGCATGCGGTTCGAGCGACGGATCCGTAGCCATGGGCAATGCATCGCACGGAACGGCCGGTGCCACGACTGCCGATGGCGGAACTCAGGTGGCGTTGACATCCTTGGACAATGCGCTTCCCGTTATATGGAGCTCCCATACCCCAAACTTCGTCAAGATCGATACCGATGGTTTCGATATCGACGTAATCGAGGGAGGGCGTCACCTTTGGCGTGATGCGCGGCCGTGGCTGCTCTACGAAGCCGATTCTCGCCTGACGCGCGGCGGTGTCAGCAGGCATCTGGAAGGCATAAAGCAACTTGCCGAGGCTGGCTACATCAGCGCACTGGCATTCACGAATCTTGGTAGCGTCGCCGCGAGATTGCGGTTGGACGATCCTGCCGCTTGGCGTGCGCTGTTGGGTAGCCAGTCCGCGGATGGCCTCGTGCACTACCACGACCTGCTAGTGGCTCCTTCGGAGGAAAAGCTTTCCGGGCTCATCGCTCGTCTGCGGGCGAAGCGTTGGCCTGGTGCAGAAACGTCGGAAGCCTAATAACGGTCGGAACGAGACTAGCCAGGGCGTAAGCGATAAATGTGCACCAAGGCACAAGCGACGCGTCCCACACGGTAAGTGCGGCCAGTTTCAGCCCAATGGACACGACGGCGAGTACGACTGCTACGCGCACTTGAAACGCCAGGATGCCGGCTGCGTTGAGAAAGGTGGCGAATGCCTGGCCTATGGCATCGATGCTGGTCCACGCGACAAAGCCGCCGAGCAGCACCCAAGACACGGGCAGTGTCTTGTGCAACCAGATCTCGGCTATTGCCGTGAACGCCAGCGAAAAGAACAGGGCAGCCAACAAGGCAAAACCGCCAGCGCCAACAACGGCGCGGCCCAGTGTCCTTCGGACCCAGGCAAAATCGGAAGCCGCCAGGGCTTGCCGATAGATCGGCCACAGCGGCACCCATAGCAGCGACAGAGAAAGGGGGATCAGCGAAAACAATCGCTGCACGACAGCGTACTCGCCTGCCTCCACCGGGCCGCGGATGGCTGTAATCAGGGGCAGGTCGATCGTGAATGCGACGGCGCCACCCAGTTGCAGTACGAAGAATAGGAAACCGTCGCGGCGTATCCTCGCGCGAACGTCCGGACGCCGAGGTTCGTCCCGATGTCGCACCATGCCGTGTACTGGGTGGCGCCATAACGAAACCGCATTCAACACGGCGGGGAGTGCCGTAGAGGAGAGTGCTGCTGCCACCATCCACGCCAGTCCTGCATGAAGTAGTGCGGCTGTGACAGTGGCAATGAGCGAGAAGACCTGTCCGAACGTCTGCCACCGAAACGCAACATGGCCGAGGCCGAGGCCTAACTGAGCACGCGTGGCAAGACTCAAGGGGACGCCGCAGGCAACGATCGTGAGGGCAACGAGCGCCGCTAACCTGGCTTGCGTGCTGGCTGCTGGCGAAAGTCCGAGGATGTGCCACCAGGGCAGCCATGCCATGGTGACAACGGCAATGAGCATGACGAGCGCTATCCGAACGAGCACAGAGGATGCCTCGCGGAGCACAACTCTGACTTCGTCCGACTGCCCCCGCCCCCGTGCGTCGGCGATCATGTTCATCGCGCCGTTGCCGATGCCAAAATCCAGAAAGCCGGCAAATGTCATGACAGATACGAGTGTCGCCCAGACACCGAACTCAGCGGGCCCGAGCGATCGCATGACGAAGGGCAGGGCAACGAAGAGATTGATGGCGGCCACGCACTTCGCAATGAGCGACCAGCTCCCGGTCCGCAATACGGACTGGCCGCGCGGACCAATCCATCGGGACCAGTGCCATCGCCTGAGATGCATCATCATGCAGCGTGCTGGCGAAACCAGGCGACCGCAGCGTCGATACCTTCACGTAGCGGGACCGTTGGCGCCCACCCCAGATTCAGGAGTCGCGATGAATCGAGGCGTTTGCGCGGCGTTCCGTCTGGCTTGGTCGTGTCCCAGGCGAGGTTGCCTTTGAAACCTGCGGCGGTAGCCACTGTTCGCGCCAGATCGGCGATGCTTACCTCGTCGTTACTGCCAATGTTGATGGGCGCGACGTCGGAATAATGATTCATCAGAAAGTACGCGGCGTCAGCCATGTCATCTGCATGCATGAACTCCCGTAGCGGCTTGCCGCTTCCCCAAACAGCCACTTCGTCAGCTTGGCTATCCGCCGCTTCAACGAATCGACGGATCAGTGCTGGCAGGACGTGCGAATGCTCGGGATGAAAATTGTCGTTCGGACCGTAAAGGTTCGTCGGCATGGCACTGATCGCGTCGAATCCATGCTGCCGTCGATACGCCTGACACATCGCCAAGCCCGCAATCTTGGCGATGGCATAAGCCTCGTTCGTTGGCTCAAGTGGACCGGTGAGCAGGTAGTTTTCCTTGATCGGCTGAGGGCAGTCTCGTGGGTAGATGCACGACGAGCCCAGAAACAGGAGTTTACGAACCCCATGTCTCCATGCCGAATGAATCACATTCGTCTGGATGGCGAGATTGTCGCGAATGAAATCGGCCGGATAGGTCGCGTTTGCAAGGATGCCGCCGACCTTCGCCGCAGCGAGAAATACATACGCCGGTTTCACGGTCTTAAAAAACGCATCGGTAGCATCCTGGTCGCGCAGATCCAGTTCCGCGCTGTCCCGCGTGACGATGTCTGCTGCGCCGGCACGTTGCAGCCGCCTGACAATGGCCGAGCCGGCGAGTCCACGGTGGCCAGCGACATAGATGGGGAGTTCGAGATCCAAGGTCGTCATTCGTAGCGTTCCGAGGTGGCGAAGCCGGCCTGTTTAACCAAGGCGTCCCTTCGGGCGTCCTGCAGGTCGTTCGACATCATTTCAGCGATGAGATCGGCGAACGATGTCCTGGGCGACCAGTGCAGTTTGTCTCGAGCCTTGCTTGCGTCGCCGAGTAGCGTTTCGACCTCGGCCGGGCGGAAATAGCGGGGATCGACTTCGACGATCACCTGGCCTGATTTGACGGCCGAGTCGTGCGGGGCCTTCAGCACGAGCGCACGTTCTTGTGTCCCGGCTCCCTGCCATTCGAGTTCTAAGCCAAGTTCGGCGGCAGCAAGCGTGACGAATTCGCGGACAGAATGCTGCTCACCGGTGGCGATGACGAAGTCGTCCGGGTCGTCTTGCTGCAACATCAACCACTGCGCTTCGACAAAATCTCTCGCATGGCCCCAGTCGCGGCGTGCGTCCAAGTTGCCGAGATAGAGGCGATCCTGAAGGCCGGTAAATATGCGGGTCAGGCCTCGCGTGATCTTGCGCGTGACGAACGTTTCGCCTCGGCGAGGCGACTCATGGTTGAAAAGAATGCCGTTGCAGGCATACATGCCGTAAGACTCGCGGTAGTTGACCACGATCCAGTAGGCGTAGAGCTTGGCGACCCCATAGGGAGACCGGGGATAGAAGGGCGTTTGCTCATTCTGTGGCGTGTGAACGACCTTGCCGTAAAGTTCGGAGGTCGATGCCTGGTAGAAGCGCGTCGTCTTTTCCATGCCCAGGATCCGAATGGCCTCCAGCAGTCGCAAGGTGCCCAGAGCATCCGCGTCAGCCGTGTATTCGGGCGTTTCGAACGACACCTGCACGTGGCTTTGCGCGCCGAGATTGTAGATCTCGGTGGGTTGAACCTGTTGGATGATGCGTATGAGGTTTGTAGCGTCGGTAAGGTCGCCATAGTGCAAGACGAAGCGGCGGTCGCCTTCGTGGGGGTCGCGATACAAGTGGTCCACGCGTTCCGTGTTGAACGAAGAGGCACGGCGTTTGATGCCATGCACCTCATAGCCTTTTTCGAGCAGGAACTCCGCCAGGTAAGCGCCGTCCTGACCTGTAATTCCTGAAATAAGTGCTCGTTTCACGACATGTTCCAGATAGGCTTGATTCGTCTGCCGGCTTTCGAGGCCCGGATCAGGCGGAAGTGTAATACGGCAGCTCAATCGTCTCGCATCGGCTGTGCTGTAGGTGCCCTTGTCTCTAGCTGACTTCTGAGGGACGAGATGTCCCTGTCCAGGCGGCCGCCAATGTTCATCTTGTCGAGGGCGTTGAGCTGTCGCTTGGCCTCATCGACATTGTCGCGCGCAATCAACAAGCGGGCGTAATGGATGCGGTAGGCAGGTTCATTCGGTGCAGATGCAACAGCGTTGTCGGCCATTTCGAGTGCCAGCGGGTCGTCATGGAGTATCTGAGCGGCGAAAGTCCCATACGCCGCCTTCAGGCGGGCGCTTGCGCCCGGCTTGCCGAGGGCGGTCCGGAAGGTATCGTTCAGTTCGTTTGCGTCGAAATGGCAAAGATCGTCTTCGATGCAGGAAGCAAGAGCCAGGAGAGAGCTGTCATCCTGGACGGTCACAGGTCGCCGAGATAGCTTGTCTCGCATGCTCGTCCACCAGCTTTGCCGCACGGGCAGGTCCATTCGCCCGTAGAGAAAAACGAGCGCCTGCTCCGGAAGGATCGAGGATCTGGGAAGGGCGGCGGCGCGTTCCAGGGCCTCGCCCGCTTTCGCCACATAAGGCGAATCAGGCTTGTAGTGCGAAGCAATGATGTATGCCCTGCCCAACTCGTATTGGGCGCGAGGTGACGTCGGCCCTCGCGCGGCCAATTCCTCGGCAAGCGATAACGGAGTCCCCCATGCCTGTGCGGTCTGCGCCGAAAGTGCTGCCGCCCATCCTGTCAGTGCAACGCCGATAGCGAGAGGGACGGTTCTCAGGCCGCTATACCCATTTCTGGATAGCCAGGCGGATGCGATTTGCAGGACTTCCGTCACCGCGAGCACGATGCCAATGCTCGCAAAGTAGTTCCGGTGCTCGTAGATGAGCTCCAGAGGAAGCACCGTGCCGGTCAAGGTGTGACAAGCAAAGAACCAAAAGCCCCCGAGGCAGATTAGGGGGGCCTTTTTCCTTATCCACCACAGCATGCTTACGATAACGATGAGTCCCACGGTGCAGAAAAGCGTGCTGGGCGGCGACAGCCATCCCGTGCTTTGCGCGAAATCGTCGTGGTAAAAACTCAGGCGGCTGGATGTGGGGACGAGAATCCAGCCTATGTAGTCGAGTACCACTCGAGCCTCACTCAAGAGCCGGGTCTGTAGTGTGAAGTCACGCGTTCCCCAGGTTCGTGCATCGAGAAGGCCGGGGCCGATCCATGCCATGCCCAAAAGGAACGGCAGGCCAAGGCTCAATGCGTAGAACCATACGAGGCGTCGGTCCTTTCCCGGTAAGTCTTGTCGCCACTGAAAGCGGAACACGAAGGCCTCGACGCAAAGGCCGTAGAGCGGCAGCAGGATCGAGGTCTCCTTCGCCATGGTGCCCAGCAGTGCAGGTACGACAATCCAAGCCATGGCCCTGAGAAGCCCGGACTCACCTCGTTGCATGCGCTCCCGCGTGCGGACGTAGCCCAGCAGCCCTATCAGCACGAATAGGTTGGCGAGCGATTCCATGCGCTGGACGACATAAAGCACAGCGGTGAGGTTGATAGGAAGAAGCAGCCATGCAAGGGCCGCAGCGGCGGCGATGAACGTGCCTTTCTTTTCCGTATACGTTTCGTTTCGATCAAGGCGAAACAGGGCGGCGAACAGCAGATAGACGAGCAAGCCGTTGATCGCGTGCAAGGCGATGTTCGTTGCCTTCATGGAGGCGGCATTCAGCCCGCCATTCATGAAGTAATCGAGCGCGAATGTTAGCGATGCCAATGGGCGCTTGAGCTCACTCGATGGTGACGAAAGGGCTGCTGCAACTAACGACCCGATGGAAAGTTCGCGCGGCTGAACCTGGGGGTTGTCGACGATGTTGGGGTAGTCGTCGAAGAAGAAGCCGCCTCCGAGCCCGGGCGCATAAACGGCTACCGTGACGGCGATCAGCGTCGCGATGATGGCGAGTTGTCGCCACTTCGCCTTAGAAACCAAGGCATCCATCATTTTCCGCTACCGTCGATCTGGCCGCTATCGAGCGCCTGACGAAAAGTCTGAATCGCGAGTGTAAGGCGACGATCCGCCCCGTCTTCGGCACGCGAGAGTGATGCCAGGACTTCACGGCATCCCGCGATGTCACCAAGCGAAGCGTCAAGCTGAAAGAGCAGGACGCCGATGCCGTTGTTGCGATCGCTATCCAACCACGCTTGCTTCACGACGTCGCGAGCTTCGGCGATGCGGCCGGCTTCCGCCATCATACGACCGGTGTTGTAGCGGGTTCGCCAGACGGGTTGATCGCGTGTTGCTTGGCCGTTTCCGTTCAACCAGGCCAGACTGACCATTGCCAGCCGCGCGGAATCGACGGACTTGCATCCCTCGGACACCTTTTGCGCCAGCAGCTCCCAACCGACCATGGCGTATGTCGTGATGCGTCCCTTGGCCCGTTGTTCGAATTCGTCATACAGCGCCTCGGGTGCCGGCTGGGTGTCGACGGCGCAATAGGCGACGAACCGCCATATGGTCGACGTGACGTGTTCGGACGCAGGTTCGGATTTTTCGCCCTGATTGATGTACGAGAGTGCGCCCTCAAGGTCTCCGGCAGCCAGGGCCTCTCCGGTGAAATTCGACAGCAATCGCGGTGAGTCCGCGTTGTAACTGTACTGAACGGCATAAAAGGTCCGTGCGTCCTTCCATCCTTCGGCCTGGCTCCAGGTTCCAAGGCCATAGATCGCTAGGCACGCTATGGCACACGCGATCAAAGCACGGCGTACGCGCGGCCTCTCCGTATGCGACGCCAGGAAGTGGTGGAGAAGGCCAATCACACCGATGAGTGCAAACAGGGCGGCCCCGTAGTTGCGATGGTCGAAGTAGAGTTCGAGGCCAATCGGGCCCGCTTCCAGCGCATGCGTAACCAGATAACCTGCTACGCCTAAGGCAAGGATTGGGACACGACGACGCCAGACGACTGCGACCCCAATGGTGAGAATCCATGCTCCCAGGCTGAGGAGCGTCGTCCCTGGGCTGGTAAGCGATGTGGAGACCGGGTAGTTGTCGTGAAAAAGGCCCATGCGGGGGCCTACCGGGAAAAAGGTGGTTTGCAGGTAGCTCCACAGGACGCGTGGCTCGGTTAGAAGCCGCTGCGGCAAGGTGAAATCGCGGTTCGCGTAGCCTCCAAGAATCCAATCCGGGCGCAGCAGGGCGAAGGCAATCGCGCAGATCGTGGGGATGCCCACGGTTAAGGCGAAGAAGATGTTGATCTGACGGGGGCGCTGTCGTTTTTGAAAAAGCGTGTACTCAAGCACCGCAGTCAATGGCAGGGCAAGCGCGCCTGTCTCTTTTGCCGCTAACGCCAGCAAGGTCAGCGCGGGAACGCCTATCCACAAAGCCAAAGTGGCTGCGCGCGACCCTTGCTGTATGCCACGCCGTGCCGCCATGAATGCGACCAGGGTGGCGAACGTCAATAAGGTGGCCAGCTGCGCCATACGTTGTATGACGTAGAGCACCGTACTTACCTGCATGGGCAGCCATAGCCAGGCGACAGCGACGAACGCGGCGAGCCAGCCGGCATGCTTCGGCTGGATGCCGGCTTGTCGAAATACCTGCACGCCGAGCACGAAGGCGAGCGCGCCACATGCCAGATGGACGGCGAGGTTGGTCGCCTTGAAGGCAAACGTCCCCAGGGCGGGGTCCGACGACGCGTTGGCGAGGAACGTGACCATGCTCAACGGCCGGCCGCCCGGACCGGACCGATTGTCGAACACGACACCTTGCCACGTGAGGTTACCGTCGACCCAGCGCTTCAACGGTTCGAGATTGCCGATATCGTCGAGTAGGAAGGGGCCGTGCAGCCCCGGCGCGTACATCGCAATTGTCAGGCACAGAATGGCGAGGACGATCAGCCATGCGAAGCTGCGCCGAAAAGCGGCGCCGAATGCTATTTCAGTGGACAAGTGGACTCCGAGTGGCAAGGCACGTCGGAGTCAGCGATCAGCTGCGACAGGTGCCGGGAAGGAATTTAGCTGCAAGATTGCCAGGTGTGCCGAAGCCCGCCGCGCCGTTGCAGCTCCACGTGATGATGCCACCGGAAGCCGTGGGCGTCAGCGTGAAGTTTTTCCCATCGACCTTGCTCGCGTCGATGTTCCGGAAGGTGACCTCGATCACCCCTTTGTTTTTGATGATGATCTGGCTCACGTAAGTACTGGCACCAGTCTGGTAGCCCGCCTCTGCGGGGGTGCCCGGGAAGGCGCCTCGCGAACCATACGTTTCGGCGACGGCGTATTTCGCCGCGTCAGCGAGAACCAACCCTTCCGATACCTTGGCGCGCCGGGTGTAGTCCTGGTATTGCGGGATGGCGATGGCCGCCAGGATGGCAATGATCGCCACCACGATCATCAGTTCGATGAGCGTGAAACCCTTGATCCCCTTCATGGCCATATGCCCCCCTTTAAGCATGGTCCGGGATAAAAAGAAGGCTCCCGAGGGAGCCTTCTTCGCGACGCTCCAACCTGGCGGTTAGCGAGCGATGCCTTGCGTAAGCATTATTACTTGCGGCAGTTGGCCGGGACGAACTTCGAGCCGATCGAGCCGGTGGTGCCGCCGAGACCGGCCGCGCCGTTGCAGTCCCACTGGATCGAGCCCTGGGTGGCGGTCGGGGTCAGAATGACCGTCTTGTTGTCAATGTTGGTGTCCTTGACATTCTTGTAGGTCACGGTAATCACGCCATTACCCGAGATACCGACGCTGGCAACGTAGGTGCTCTTCGCGGTCTGATAACCAGCAGCGGCTTCGGTCGACGGCCAGGCACCCTTAGCCTGATACGTCTCCGAAACAGCCAGCTTGGCGGCGTCAGCCAGCACGAGGCCTTCCGACACCTTGGCGCGCTTGGTGTAGTCCTGGTACTGCGGGATGGCGATGGCGGCCAGGATCGCGATGATCGCGACGACGATCATCAGTTCGATGAGCGTAAAGCCCTTCTGCATGGTCTTCATGGATGTTCCTCGAATGGTTAGCTAACCGTGGTGTTTTGACGCCCCCTGAGCCCTAGCACCGGACCTCCTAGGCTGGCCCGGTTCCCCCCTCGTCACACACTGAGGAAAAAACGACCAGGAAGCTCGCCGCGAAAACAAGCACGTTATGTGCCACGTTTCGGGCGGCTTGCCCTGAACAGCAGGCGGGGCAGATTTTCCACACCCGTAGCGGTTACACAATAGATGTCGTTGCAGGAATGCCGAGCGCGTCACGGACGCTGCGCCGATAGTGACAAACCGCGTCACTATGTGACGCGCCTGGGCACTCTTCTTTTGTCGATTCAAGCGGATGCGCGCATCGATCGGTGCTTCCACACTTGCCAGAGCATCCGTGCGCCGCTTACCGCCAAGAGTATTTCAATGCCTCGATACGGTACGGCGTAGCGCGGTTCGGCCTGCAGCAGGGTGAAGGTCAGCGTTGCGAGGATGCCTACGGCTGCCATCCAGCGAAGCGCCAGGGGGCGGTTTCTCGAAAGCAATGCATCAAGGGTGCCGATGAGGGCCAGGAGGGCGATCCACGGATTGAGCACATAGCAGATGCCTTCCCACGCATGCAGCACGGGGCTGTCCTCGAACAGGGAGTGTGCCGTGGGGAAGACGTAGATGTCGCCTTGACCCACGGCGACGTTCCAGCCCCACAGCAGGGCGGGTTTGCTTGCGTACCAACCTGCATATCGCCACGGATCTGCGGAGAGGCGGCGCCACAGCAGGGGGAGCCCTTCGGTCCACCCTGCCTGCATGGCCCGGGATTCCTGGTCGATCGCCGCCATGGTGGCTTGTGCCTGGGGATCGCCTCGCTGGATCGCGTCGAATGCAGCCTGGTGGTATTCCGGCCACGCTCCTTGCACCAGATTGATGGAAGCCCTGGCGCTGGCGCCCGTCGTTGGAGGCAGCATGGCGTTGCGAACGGTCCATGCGGCGGGGGGTAGCGCGCAAGCAAGCAGCAGAGCAAGCCAGAGACGGCGGCGCGGCACGTCCTTCCAAAGCATCAGCGCACACAGCAGCGGAGCCATGGGCAGCACGACAGCGTTCGTTAGTGCGGCGGCCGAGAAGGCGAGACCGGCCATGGCAGCCAGCGGGATCGAACGCCGACGCAATGACGTGTCGAGCAGCCAAAGGGCCAACGCAATCAAAAAGCCAAGCAGGGTTTCACTGAGGACGTAGCCTGCGAAGCCGACCAAGTGCGGCCAGAAGGCAAGGAGGACACCGGTCGCGACGGCTGCCGCCATGCCCCGATAGCGGCGGGCGAGCGACATGCACAAGCCCACGGTGGCCGTGCCGAGCACGCATTGCGTAAACAGAATGGCGTCGTAGACCGCGGGACCGGTACCCCGAAGCGCCATCAACCCAGCCAGGAACGCTGGATAACCGGGATCGCGGAAGCTGTCCGGAGTCACCACGGGTGACAACGGGCGAGCAAGCGAGAACGTGCCGTGGTTCAGCAGATTCCAGGCATAGCAGAAGTATTGCCATGCGTCGCCCCGGAGCGGGTCGTCGACCACTGCCGTACGCACATAGGCGTATCGAAGCATGAATGCGGCAATGACGATCGCCGCGAGGAAGAAAGCTGGGCCGCGCGGCACGCGCGCAACGGTTTCGTTGGCCAATCGACATTCCCCTTGCCCCGTGCGCTTGCCGGGCGACGCACCAGCTTAGCCGATGGCGGCTTGGGCCTCACGGCAACCCGCCACGCTTGCGCATGCGACACACGCCCCGTACCGTGCCGGGCAGATCACGCAAGGGAGCCCCACCATGAAACCCCTCTTCGCCGCGCTAGCCCTCGCGCTGGCGTCCGGCCCTGTCCTGGCCGCCGACGCCGATAGCGCCGCCCCGCATCCGTTCTCTATCCGCGACCTGGTCATGATGGATCGCGTGAGCGATCCGCAGTTGTCGCCGGATGGGCGTTACGCCCTGTTCTCGGTGCGATCCACCGATTACGCCGCCAACAAGGGTTCGACTGCCATCTATGTGGTGGACCTCAACAAGCCGCCGCAGCCGGTGGAGGTCGTGGAGAAGGGATCCTCGCCGCGTTGGGCGCCGGATGGGCAGTCGATCTATTACACCGCGCCGAAGGACGGCACGGCGCAGGTCTGGCATCGTCGTTTCGACGCCGATGCGTCCGGCAAGGGGCTCGCGCTGACCGTTCGCGCTGGCGAAGCGGTGACGGATGCGCCTCTGGACGTCAACGCGTTCAAGCTGTCGCCCGACGGTGCGAAACTGCTGCTGAGCTACGACGTCTTCACCGATTGCGCGGACCTGGCCTGCACCAAGGAGCGCCTGGACGGTCGCGAAAAGGACAAGTCCACCGGTACGGTGTACGACAAGCTGTTCGTCCGTCACTGGGACACCTGGGCCGATGGCCGCCGTTCGCAGCTCTTTGTCGCGGACGCCAATGCACCGTCGCAGCCGGTGTTGCTGACCCGCGGCATCGACGGCGATGTGCCGAGTAAGCCCTTCGGCGGCGATGACGAGTTCACCTTCTCGCCCGATGGCAAGACCGTGTACTTCGATGTGCGCATTGCCGGCAAGACCGAGCCGTGGTGCACCAACTTCGACATCTACAGCGTGCCCGCCGATGGCTCGGCGGCACCGACCAATCTCACCGCGGACAACCTCGCGTGGGACGCCAACCCGCTCATGTCGCCGGACGGCCGCACGCTGTTCTATACGGCGATGAAGGAGCCGGGCTCGGAAGCGGATCGCTTTGCCATCATGGCGATGGATCTGGCGTCGGGAAGCAAGCGCGAAGTAGCGCCGTCGTGGGATCGCACCGCCGGCGCGCTGCAGCTTTCGGCCGATGGCAAGACGCTGTACACCACCACCGACGATAACGGCCAGCATCCGCTGTTCGGCATCGACGTTGCCACGGGCAAGGTCAGCACCCTTGTCACCGACGGTGCGGTCAGTGCGTTCTCTGTCGGCAAGACGAAGATCCTGCTGTCGCGCGACGACCTGAAGCGCCCGGCCGATCTGTACACCGCCGATGCGAAGGGCAAGGGCCTGAAGCAGGTCACGCACTTCAATGCCAAGCGCATCAAGTCCGCGCAGACGGGCGATTTTGAGTTCTTCACCTTCAAGGGTTGGAACAACGAAACGGTACAGGGCTATGTCGTGAAGCCGGTTGGCTTCAAGCGCGGCAAGACCTACCCGGTGGCTTTCATCATTCACGGCGGTCCGCAGGGCGCCATGACCAACAGCTGGAGCTATCGCTGGAATGCGCAGACGTACGCCGGCCAGGGCTTTGCTGTCGTCACCGTCAACTTCCATGGTTCCACAGGCTACGGCCAGGCCTTCACTGAATCCATCTCGGGCGACTGGGGCGGCAAGCCGCTGGAAGATTTGAAGGCCGGCTGGAGCGCCGCGCTGTCGAAGTACAGCTTCCTCGATGGCGATCGTGCCTGCGCGCTCGGCGCCAGCTACGGCGGCTACATGGTTTACTGGATGGCCGGTAACTGGAACCAGCCGTGGAAGTGCTTCGTCGACCACGATGGCGTCTTCGACGCTCGCGCGATGTACTACGACACGGACGAACTCTGGTTCGAGGAAAAGGAAAACGGCGGTACGCAGTTCGACCATCCGGAGAACTACGAGCGCTTCAATCCGATCAATCACGTGAAGGATTGGCGCGTGCCGATGCTCGTCATCCACGGCGGCAAGGACTTCCGCATTCCCGACACGCAGGGCATGGGTGCGTTTACCGCGCTGCAGCGTCGCGGCATCCCCAGCCAGTTCCTGCACTTCCCGGACGAAAACCACTGGGTGCTCAAGCCGCAGAACAGCGTGCAGTGGCATGAGACGGTCAATGCGTGGCTGAAGGAGTGGACGGCTCCGCAGGCTAAGTGATCAAGGCAATCGGTGGTGGCCATGAGGCCATCACCGATTGCAAGTCGCTGATGTGAAGGTGTGCTTTAGTCCGTGCACCAGTGAGGGCTATGCGTGAGTCAAGAACTCAAAACCACCGATTCCTCTTCAACGCAATAAAAATCCCACCCACGATACAAGCCACCAGACAGGTGATCGCCGGATAAGCCCAGGGCTTATCCAACTCCGGCATGTGCACGAAGTTCATGCCATACCAACTGGTGATCAAGGTGGGCGCCGCCAGCATGGCGGCCCAGCCGGCGAGCTTCTTCATCACCTCGTTCTGGCCGAAGGTCACCAGGGAGAGGTTGACGCTGATCGCCGCGCCGAGCATTTCGCGCATGGCCGAGATCGACTCGTTGACGCGGAATACGTGGTCGTAGATGTCGCGGAAGTAGGCGCGCAGTTCGTCATGGATGAGGTGCGGGTGCAGGCGTACCAGCTGTGCCACCACGTCCTGTAGCGGTACGACTGCCAGACGCAGTGTCATCAGTTCGCGCTGCATGTCGTACAGGCGCTTGATCGTCTGGCGATTGTACGTTTCCGCGAAGATGTCGTTTTCGAGCTCGTGCAGCTCTTCTCGGAAGTCGCGGACGATGGGCAGGAAGTTGTCCACGATGAAGTCGAGCACGGCATACAGTGCGTAGCTCGGTCCCATGGCGAGCAATTCGGGGCTCTGTTCGCAACTGCGCCGTGCGGGCGCGTACGAGAGCGACGCGCCGTGGCGCACCGTCACGAAATAGCGCTGGCCCACGAAGATCTGCGTTTCGCCGAAGGCGATGTTGCCGCCGACGAGCTGGCCGGTCTGCGCCACGATGAAAAGGGAGTCGCCGTAGGCCTCGATCTTCGTACGCTGATGCGCGTGCTGCGCATCCTCGATCGCCAGGTCGTGCAGGTTGAACTCCTCCTGCAGTTTCAGCAGCAGGGTCTCGTCGGGCTCATGCAGGCCAACCCATACGAACACATCCGGCTCCTTCAGCACATCGCTGATGGCGTCGATGGTGATGTCGCCGATGCGTTGGCCGTTCGTCCGGTACGCCACGCAGTTGATGACCATGCCATGGGACGGCTGGGTGGGGGTGCTTTCGGGAAGGGTCGATACGGAGGCCATGGCGGCATGATGCCGGGGCCGGCGTGACGCGGCAATTGCAGGCGTGGGTGACGCACGTTCACACGATCTTGCTGGGCGTGTTCCTTTCCCCTGAGGCCGCGATCAGTTCGGCGGTGGGCGCGGCCCGCTGGGCGGAGACGCATATCGGCGCGGCTCCGATGTTTTGCCCCGGGGGCGTCGATATAGCTTTGAGGGGCGGAGGACGCACGGCATCGGAACGGCGGTGCGCCCTTGCGCCAAGGACGCTATTTCAAGGAGAAGAGCATGGCATCTGCTACACCGCTTCCTACGCTTCCATTCGATTACAAGACGTGGAAAGCCGGCACCTCGATCACTCTGCCGCCCCTGTTCGACAAGACCGCCCGGGCGAAATTCGACGCGCTGGACCGCGCCGTCGATGTCTATACGACCAAGGCCACGCCCAGCGCGCTCGTGGTACTTCGTGCGGCGCTGCGGGACTGGATGGATCACAAGGACGCCAAGGATGGCCCGGGCGCCTGGGCAGAGAGCAAGCGCAACCGCAAGTACCTCATCGCGCATCTGAACGCCGCGATCCACGGCGATACCGATGTCTCCCTCGGCATGCCCGAGATGATGTCGCCCGGCATGATCAACGCGCGGCTCGGCATTCTCTACCTGTTTGCCAACACCACCTGGGACGAGGGCGTCTTCCGTTTCGTCACCAGCGGCGTGCTGGATTTCGCGGGCAAGGGTACTGGCAAGCCGGCCGTTCGCGCCCTGAAGGCGAGCGACTGGTTGGTCAAGCCGGGTCCCGCGCCAACCGACGCGCTTCGCAAGGGGGCTCGCGACCGACTCGTAGCGCACTTGTCATCGCTGCACGACAAGCTCGCCAGCGCCATCGAAGCGCAGTTGCCGAAACAGGACGCCGACAAGGATCAGGCGAAGAGCCTTCGGGACATGTGGGACGCCGTGCCGGGCGGCATGCAGGCGGCCTGCCGCTACCTGGTCGATAAGGCTCTCGATCAGATCGCGCCCTTCCTCGCCAACGGCGTCGGTACCGTGGAGGGCCTCATCAAGGCCACGTCCGCGGGCGTGGACCGCTACGTCGTGCATACGAAGGGCAAGGGCGTATCCATCGTGCCGGGTACGCCGCGCAGTACCGTTGACGGCATCAAGCACGCCATGAATCTCGCCTTGGCATCGGAAACCTATGGCGTGCTGCGCAGCGCCGGTGCGCTGACCTTGGAAGGTATCAGTGCGGGCATCGCGGGCACGATCATCGACGTGGCCTTCTCCGTGATCGAGGCGTTCGTTGCGCTCATCTGGCGCGTGCGCGACTTCTACCACCTTCGCGTGTTTCGCAAGGAGGCGAAGCAATACTGGGAAACGCGCGAAGATGCGAGCCCGATCCACGAGCGCCCGGCCGCATTCAACGCGTGGTACCGACGCGTGGCGCTCAAGGTGCCTGCGGTGCCGTGTCTCACGCTCACCAGTGGCATCTGTGGCGACAAGATGCGTCTGCTGCGCATGTTCGACAAGGAAGGCGAGGTCATCACCCCGGCAGCGTTCACTGCTGGCGTGGCCTACCTCGACAACCTCAAGGCATGGGGTGCTAAGTATCTGGCCGATCTCGGCTACGACTTCGGCAGCGAGGATCCCATGATCGCCAAGTTGATCGCGACGCGCTGACGCGCCACGCCGGCATCAGTCGTGTCGGCGGCAGAAGGTCCAGGTCAAAGCGGCCCAGCAGGGAAGGGCGAAAAGGAGCCAGGGAAGGTTCCGCTGGGGGAAGTCGGGCCACAGATGCAGCAATAGCGCGATCGCGCACGCAGCAAACGATATCGCCGTGACGCGGGAGGTGGCACGACTGATCGGGCGTCCCGCGCGGCGGATCCGCCAGATGCCAGGGAGGATCGCAAACGCCAGCGGCGAGAACGCGAGCAGGTTGAAGTTGCCCCAGGCTGAGCGATGCAGTGTCAACGTCCACAGGGCCAGCATCAGCAGCCCCGCGAGGCCTGCAAACAGCGCGTACAGCGTGCCTGCCGTCACGAACACGCCACGCGCACCACCGCGTCGGGTGAGCGCAGGCAGGGCGAGCGGAACGGCGAACAGAAGGCCAGCGGCGAGCAACGGCCAGCGCAGATCCGGCGCACGATCCGGAGGCGGAGTCAGCTTCGCCGGCACCAGCAATGTGTCTTCGGCCACCAAGGGGCGGCCGTCGACGGAGATGCTGCGCAACTGGTCTTCGAGCGTCATCGGCAGGAAGCTCTCCTTCCAGGCGGTCATGGGCTGATCGGCGTACGGTCCCAGGCCCAGGTCCATGCCAAGCATCAGCAGCGGCTGGTTGCTCATGAGTCGCGCGGTCTGTTCGCGGAACGTCATGCCGCCGGGTTGGTTGATCCACGCGGTGCTCAGCACGCCGCCGAGCGCATCGTCGAGTGCATCGCGCACGCGGGTGGTGCAGTTGTCGACGTAGTAGTCGTAGTGATAACCCGCGTTTTCGGGGCGGATGTTCCAGAGCAGGAAGCGCCGCAGCCGCTCCTTCTGCGCGTCGTCCAGCGCCAACCGTTGGCGCCGCACGTAGCGGCCTTCGCTGGCGTAGAAATCGATGTCCGACTGCGTGCTCTCCGCATCCATGCGATAGGCCATGATGCCGCGCGCAAAATTCAGCAGGAAACCTTTCTGATCGAAATCGAACACGCCGTAATTGAAAGCGATGGATTCGCCGCTGACAGTGTCGCGCACTTCCAGTGCATCGTGGCCGAAGCGCTCCCAGTAGATGTCGCCGGGCCCGTAGGTCATCAGCGAGATTTCCAGGTTCGCCGCAGGCGCGTCGACGATGCCCGCGCGAACGGCAGGAGCGAGGCACACGGCCAGGACGAGAAGCAGAATTCGACGCATGGGTTCGGTCAGGGGTCCGTCTAGGTAACGCACCACTTGTAGGAGCCGCCATGGCGGCGAGGGGAGATTGCCTCGAGGTGGGGTGATGCGAAAGCTTCACCGCTTCGTTGGCTTCTCGCCGCTATAGCGGCTCCCACAGGTGGGTGTATGGGTCAGCCCGAGCCGTTTGCCGGAGCCACGTGGAACTGTTGTACGCGACGGTCGTCCGCTTCCGTCACGCGGAACACGAAGTTGCCCACGGTGATCTCTTCGCCGGCAGCGGGCAGGTGGCCGAACTCCGACGTGATCATGCCGCCGACGGTGTCGAACTCCTCATCGGAGAAGTGCGCGCCGGCGACCTCGTTGAAGTCGGCGATCGGCGTGAGCGCGCTTACGGCGAAACCGCCTTCGGGCAGCGGCTGCATCAGCACGGGCTCTTCCTCGTCATCGTGCTCGTCGTCGATCTCGCCGACGATCTGCTCGAGGACGTCCTCGATGGTGATGAGGCCGGCAACGCCGCCGTACTCGTCCACCACCAGGGCCATGTGGTTGCGGGTGAGGCGGAACTCCGCGAGCAGCACGTTGAGGCGCATCGACTCGGGAATCAGTACGGCGGGGCGGAGCAGGGCGCGCACATCGCAGCCATCGCTCTGACCGAAATACTTCAGGAGGTCCTTGGCGAGAAGGATGCCAAGGACTTCGTCCTTGTCTTCGCCATGTACGGGAAAGCGGGAGTGCCCCGATTCCACCACGGCGGCAAGGATGTCGGGCAGCGGCGCGTCGGCGGGAAGGCTGACGATCTGGGCGCGAGGCACCATGACGTCGTCGACGCTGAGTTCGGTGACCTTGATCGCACCCTCGACCATGGTCAGGGTGTCGTTCGACAGCAGGCCGTTGGCCTGGGCGGCGCGCAGTTCCTCGATCAGTTCGTCGCGGTTGCGTGGCTCGCCGGAAAACATATGGCCCAGGCGGTCCCACCACGATCGGTGAGCCGGGCCGTTGGTACTACCAGGGTCCTCGTTCATTCTCTTTTGGGTTCGGCCCAAGTGGGCGGAACAAGCAGTCTACTGGAATTCGTGTGACGGTTCAGGTGAGCCGTCCTCGTACCCATGGAAACCCTTGTGGGAGCCGCCATGGCGGCGAGAACCGGTTGCGGCGAGGCCAGGTTTTCTCGCCGCCATGGCGGCTCCCACCGGCGGCCGCTACGGAGCGGCTTCGTACGGATCGGGGATGCCCAGGCCGGCCAGGATGCGGGTTTCCAGGGCCTCCATGGCCTCTGCCTCGGCATCGTCGAGGTGGTCGTAGCCCAGAAGGTGCAAGGTGCCGTGCACGGTCATGTGCGCCCAATGGTGGGCGGCCTTCTTGCCCTGCTCGGCGGCTTCGCGAGCCACCACCGGCGCGCAGATGACGAGGTCGCCGATCAGCGGCAGGTTCACCCCGGGCGGCAGGTCGGCGGGGAAGGAAAGCACATTGGTGGCGTAGTCGCGGCCACGGTACTGAAGATTGAGGGCCTGCCCCTCGTCGGCATCGACGATACGGATGGCCACCTCGGTACCCTTGCGTCGGCGGGCGCCCTTGAGCGCGGCCTCCACCCAGCGGCGGAAGCTGGCCGACGCGGGCACGCCTTTTCGCGACGCGGTGGCGTAGCCCACCGCGACATCCACCTGACTCACCGTTCTTCGTCCTGCTTCTGCTCGAACGCTTCGTAGGCTCGCACGATCTTCGCCACCAGCGGGTGGCGCACCACGTCGCGCGAGGTGAAGAAGGTGAAGCTGATGCCGTCCACGCCGCGCAGCACCTCGATGGCGTGGCGCAGGCCGGAACGCACGTTGCGCGGCAGGTCCACCTGGGAGACGTCGCCCGTGATCACAGCCACCGAGCCGAAGCCGATGCGGGTGAGGAACATCTTCATCTGCTCCACGGTGGTGTTCTGTGCTTCGTCGAGGATCACGTAGGCATCGTTGAGCGTGCGGCCGCGCATATAGGCCAGCGGCGCGATCTCGATGACGTTGCGCTCGATGAGCTTGGACACCTTCTCGAAGCCGACCATCTCGTACAGTGCGTCGTACAGCGGGCGCAGATACGGGTCGATCTTCTGGCTCAGGTCGCCAGGCAGGAAGCCCAGCTTTTCACCTGCTTCCACCGCCGGGCGCACGAGCAGCACGCGCTGCACGCGGTTGGCTTCCAGCGCTTCCACTGCACTGGCGACCGCAAGGTAGGTCTTGCCGGTGCCTGCCGGGCCCACGCCAAAGTTGATGTCATGCGTGGTGATGGCGTGCAGGTAGCGCGCCTGATTCGGTCCGCGGCCCTTGATGACGCCGCGCTTCACCTTGATCACGACATCCTGGGCCGACTCCGCCGCCTGTTCGTTCAAGGCGTCGATGCCGGACTCCGCCAGGCGCACGTTGATCGTCTGCCCGTTGAGCGTTTCGTGCTCGGTAGCATCGTACAACGCACGCAGCACCTGCTCGCCGGCCTTGGACGATGCCTCGTCGCCAATGACACGGAACAGGCTGCCGCGGTGGTCGATCTCGATACCGAGGCGCAATTCGATCTGGCGGATGTGCTCGTCAAGCGGGCCGCAGAGATTGGCGAGGCGAACGTTGTCTTCGGGATCGAGGGCGAAATCGCGCTGGGAAAGTTGGGTCATGGCATTCACGAGGCTAACGCGACCTCATCGTCCATCCGGACGCGGCCGCGCAGCGAGTTGGACATGGCCTCGGTGATCACGACGTCGACGAACTGCCCGATCATCCGTGGATGGCCGGGAAAGTTCACGTAGCGCATGTTCTCGGTGCGGCCGGTCATTTCGTTCGGATTCTTGCGGCTGGGCTTTTCCACCAGCACGCGCTGCACGGTGCCGACCATCGCCTCGTTGATCCGGCGAGCGTTCTCGTTCAACACCGCTTGCAGGCGCGACAGGCGGGAATGTTTCACCTCTGCCGGTGTGTCATCGGCGAGGTTGGCCGCAGGCGTGCCCGGGCGCGACGAGAAAATGAAGGAGAAGCTCTGGTCGAAGCCAATGTCGTCGATCAGCTTCATCGTCTTTTCGAAATCCTCGTCCGTTTCGCCGGGGAAGCCGACGATGAAGTCCGAGGAGATGCAGATGTCCGGGCGCACTGCGCGCAGCTTGCGGATGCGCTGCTTGAATTCCAGCGCCGTGTAACCGCGTTTCATGGCAGCGAGGATGCGGTCGGAACCGGCTTGCACCGGAAGATGCAGGTAGTTGGCCAGTTGCGGCACATTCGCATAGGCCTCGATCAGCGAGTCGGAGAACTCCAGCGGATGCGAGGTGGTGAAGCGGATGCGGCCGATACCTTCGATCTGGGCAATGGCGTGGATCAGCACGGCGAGGTCGGCGGTGTCGCCGTCATGCGTCGGGCCGCGGTAGGCGTTGACGTTCTGTCCGAGCAGGTTGACCTCGCGCACGCCCTGTTCGGCGAGCTGGGCCACTTCGACGATCACGTCGTCGAACGGACGGCTGATTTCCTCGCCGCGGGTGTATGGCACCACGCAGTAAGAGCAGTACTTCGAGCAGCCTTCCATGATCGAGACGAAGGCGGTGGGGCCTTCCGCGCGCGGCTCGGGCAGGCGGTCGAACTTCTCGATCTCGGGGAAGCTGATGTCCACCTGCGCCTTGCCGCTGGCGCGCTGGGCTTCGATCATTTCAGGCAGACGGTGCAGCGTCTGCGGGCCGAACACGAGGTCGACGTAGGGCGCGCGTTTGATGATGGCGTCGCCTTCCTGCGAGGCCACGCAACCGCCGACGCCGATCAGCACGGGCTTGCCGCCCTGCTTGTGTGCCTTCCACCGGCCCAACTGGCTGAAGACCTTTTCCTGCGCCTTCTCGCGGATCGAACAGGTGTTGACCAGGATGACGTCGGCTTCCGATTCGTCCTGGGTCAGCTCCAGACCATGCGATGCTCGCAGCACGTCGGCCATCTTGGCCGAGTCGTACTCGTTCATCTGGCAGCCGTGGGTCTTGATGAATAGCTTGCCGCTCATGGGCCGGGGCACCGTGTTGCTGGGGGAATACCGAACCGCGCAGTTTACGCCGGGCCCGGCGCCCGTGCCACATCGACGCGATGGATCAAGGACTTGCGTGAAGGCGGTCACGCTTGGGGTTCTTGGCAGGGGGAGGGGCCTCGGGCACACTCGCGCCCATGGTTCACGACGCGATGCCAGGGGAAAGCGCCGGCCATCCCGCCCGCCGGTTCCCACGTGCCCGAACGATGCCTCGACGGGTCGTGGTGTCGTGCGTCCTGCTGCTGGCCTTGGTCGCCGGCCCCGCGACCGCGGGCTCGCTATATCGCTGCGTCGGCAGTACCGGCGAGACCGTATTTTCGGGCAGCACGGCGGGCTACCGGGACTGCAAACGCATCGGCAGCACGCCGCCGGCTCGCCCGGCGCGTCCCGCTGCGCCTGCGCCGGCGAAGAGTCCTGTGTTCGAGCCGGTCGAGGAAGCGCCGTCGCTGCGGGGTGTCATAGGGTCCGTGGTATCCGCGCCGTCGTCCTCCGCCTCGTTGGTCGGCGTCACCGGTGGGGTGGTAGGGAGCGCGGCCGACGAAACGGCGCCGTCGTCATTGCCACCGGTCACTGCGCCCAAGGGCACGTGGGATTATCGGGAATCGTCCACGGCCGACCTTACGGTGGCCGAGGCGCCGCCGTCGCCCAAGGGATCACGCGTGCTGCGCGGCGCCGTCTACCGGATCACCCGGGCGGATGGCGGTGTGGAATACACCAACATCCCGCCAGGCGGCAGTGGGAAGGGGCAGAGCATCAAGATGCTCTTTACTTATATAGCCACCTGCGCTGCCTGCGACGTCCATTCGAAGATCGACTGGAACAGCGTCGCGCTCAATATCACGTCGTATGGCGAGGCCATTCATGCCGCCAGCAGCGAGTTCGGCGTCGACGAGGCGCTGCTGCGTGCCGTGATCCATGCCGAGAGCGCGTTCAATCCGCGCGCCTTGTCGGTTGCCGGGGCGCAGGGCTTGATGCAGTTGATTCCCGGCACGGCCCGGGACATGGGCGTGCTCGATGCCTTCGACGCCAACCAGAACATTCGCGGCGGCGCGCGCTACCTGGCGCTCTTGCTGAGGAACTTCAACGGAAACGAGCGCCTGGCAGCGGCCGCGTACAACGCCGGTCCGGGCGCGGTGCAGAAGTACAACGGCGTGCCGCCGTACGACGAAACGCAGGTCTACGTCGAGCGAGTGGGCGTGCTGCGCAAGCGTTACGCGGAGACCTTGAAACAACGGCCGAGCACCGGCGTGCCGCTGGCCGCCCGCGGGGCCTGACCTCGCGGTTTGTAGCATCGGTGCCGCGTGTGTGGGAGCCGCCATGGCGGCGAGAAGCCTACAAAGCGGTGTAGCTGCACCCCGCCCGAGCGCAGAGGCAAGATTTCCTTCGCCGCCATGGCGGCTCCCACAATGGGGCACTGATTACGGCTGCCGGAGTGCCTGCATCGGCGCGCTCGGGGGCCTTTGTGCGGGTGTGACGGTCGCGCTGAAAGGCGCGCCGTAGCGAAGACCGGAGATCTTCACGGGCACCCCGGGCTTCAACGACGCTTCGTGCCGGCGAAGGTCCGAGGGATCGAGAATGTCTTCGTCGCCGATGCGCAGCAGCACATCGCGCTGCTGGATGCCCGCCAGCGCGGCAGGGCCACCCGGAGAGACCTCGTTCACGACGACGCCGCGGGCAGCGGAAGGCAGGCCGCTATCGGCCGACACCGGCACGGCGCCGTAGTCCGCGCCAATCCAGCCGCGCACCACGTGGCCGGTCTGCACGATCTGGTCGAGCACATCGCGGGCGCTCTGCACCGGAATGGCAAAGCCGATGCCCTCAGCGCCCACGGCTTGTCCGATCAGTGAGGTGTTGATGCCGACCAGCTCGCCATGGGCGTTGACCAGCGCACCGCCCGAGTTGCCGAAGTTGATCGCGGCGTCGGTCTGGATGAAGTTCTCGAGGCTCGACAGGTTGAGCTGCCGCCCGATGGCGCTGACGATGCCCATCGTCACGGTCTGCCCGATGCCGAAGGGATTGCCGATCGCCAGGACCACGTCGCCCACGCGGGGACGGCTTTCTGCATCGGTCATGTGGATGGCGGGGAGGTTGCCTGCATCCACCTTGAGCACCGCGAGGTCGGTCTCGTCGTCCGAGCCCACCACGCGTGCCTTGGCGACCCGGCCGTCGTAAAGCAGCAACTGGATGTCGTCCGCGTTGGCGATCACGTGGTTGTTGGTCAGTACGTAGCCATCCTCGCTGACGATGACGCCGGAGCCGAGGTTCTGCTGGCGCCGCGTGCGCGCCGGGCCGGTGGGTACGCTGAAGATGCGCTGGAGCACCGGGTCCGAATAGAGTTCGCGCGGCTGCTCGGTGACCAGCTTGTTCGCATAGATGTTGACCACCGAAGGCGCGGCCTTGGCCACGGCGTCGGCGTAGGAGGCCGGGGCTGAGCCGGGCGCGTTCGCGGGTGCGGTCACCTGACCGCCTGCCGAGGCGGGCGCGAGACGCTGGCGAAGGAATGCGCCGCTGCCGGGCCAGAACAGGCCGATCACGAAGGCGACGGCGAGGCCGAGCACGACGAAGCGGGCGACGAAGGCTAGCGTGCGGGCGGCGTGTTTCATGAAAGAGCGCTGTGGTCCTGTCGTCGTCGCGTCGCCTTGCCCACGAAGCGCAACCTGTTGCCCGCGGTCCGGGCCGTTCCGTGGTGCCCCAGTCCCTACGAGATAGGGGGCGATGTCAGTTTATTGTACGTGGCTGGTGCTGACGTTACACTGACGCGATTTTGCGGAAGCCGATTTCCGAAAGAACCGGCGATGGGGTCCGCACCTCAATGGCATAAGTTCCGGAGAGCCTGATGGCGAACGAAGTCGTCGATCACGGGCGCCGTCGCTTCCTAACCGTTACGACAGCAGTTGTCGGCGGTGCGGGAGTGGTCGCGGCGGTCGTGCCCTTCATCAAGTCGTGGGAACCGAGCGCAAGGGCAAAGGCAGCAGGAGCGCCTGTCACGGTCGATATCAGTGCCATCGAGGCCGGCCAGAAGGTCACCTTCGCGTGGCGCAGCCTTCCGGTCTTCGTCGTCAACCGCACCAAGGACCAGCTGGCCCAGTTGAAGGGCCTCGAGCCCCGTTTGCTGGACCCGCAGTCGTCCGACGCGGCACAGCAGCCGAAGTACGCCACCAATGAGACCCGCTCGATCAAGCCCGAGTGGCTGGTCGTCATCGGTCTGTGCACCCACCTGGGCTGCGTGCCCGACTTCGTGCCGGACATCAAGCCCGAGCCGTTCGACGCCAACTGGAAGGGCGGTTTCTACTGCCCCTGCCATAAGTCACGGTACGACCTCTCCGGCCGTGTCTTCAGCGGCGTGCCCGCACCGAAGAACCTGCCGGTGCCGCCGTACCACTTCGTCGACGACACGCACATTCAGATCGGCGTGGATCCGAAGGAGGCAGGCTGATGGCTAAGGTCTTTACCCGCATCGGCGACTGGGTCAACGAACGTGCCCCGAGCCTGGCGCCGATGTACCGGAAGCACATGACGGAGTACTTCGCGCCGAAGAACTTCAACCTCTGGTATTACTTCGGTTCGCTGGCGCTGCTGGTCCTGGTCAATCAGATCATCACCGGCATCTTCCTCACCATGAACTACAAGACGAGTGCGGCGGAAGCCTTCAACTCGGTCGAGTACATCATGCGCGACGTGGAGTGGGGCTGGCTGATCCGCTACATGCACTCCACCGGTGCGTCGCTGTTCTTCGTGGTGGTTTTCCTGCACATGTTCCGCGGGATCATGTACGGCTCGTTCAAGCGTCCGCGCGAGCTGGTCTGGATCCTCGGCATGCTGATCTTCCTCGTGCTGATGGCCGAGGCGTTCATGGGCTACGTGCTGCCGTGGGGCAACATGTCGTTCTGGGGTGCCAAGGTGATCATCTCGCTGTTCGGCACCATTCCCTACATCGGCGGTTCGCTGGTGGAGTGGATCATGGGCGACTTCCTGCCCGCCGACGCCACGCTCAACCGCTTCTTCGCGCTGCACGTGATCGCGCTGCCGCTGGTGCTGCTGCTCCTGGTGGTGCTGCATCTCGCGGCGCTGCATGAAGTGGGTTCGAACAACCCCGACGGCGTCGACGTGAAGCACGGCCCGAAGGGCAACAAGTGGAACCCCGAGAAGCCCATCGATGCCATCCCGTTCCATCCGTACTACACGGTGAAGGACCTGGTGGGCGTCGGCTTCTTCCTCACGATCGCCGCGTTCATCATCTTCTTCGCGCCGACGTTCGGCGGCTGGTTCCTGGAGCACGACAACTTCACGCCGGCCAACAACCTCGTCACGCCGAGCCACATCAAGCCGTCGTGGTACTTCACGCCGTTCTACGCGATCCTGCGCATGATCCCGTCGTTCTTCGGTACGGCGATCTGGGGCGTGATCGGCATGTTCGGCGCGATCTTGCTGCTGGCACTGCTGCCTTGGCTCGACAAGGGCGCCGTTCGCTCGGTCCGCTACCGCGGCCTCGGTTTCCGCATTGCCCTGGGCGTGCTCGTGGTGTCCTTCCTTGCCCTGGGCCTGGTCGGTGCGGGCGTCACCGCCGAGCTGATTCCGGTGTGGTTCCCGGGCGCTGACGTCACCACCGTGGAGAACGCCTTCGGCCGACTCATGGTGCTGGGCTACTTCGGGTTCTTCGTATTCGTATGGGTCTATACGCGCTTTGGGTTCGAGAAGACCAAGCCGGTTCCGGAACGGGTGACGATGCATGATTAAGCGCTCTATCTCCGCCATCGCCCTGGCGCTGGGCCTCGCGGTCGCCACGCTTCCCGCCCTGGCCTCCGAAGGTGAGGGGCTCGCGTCGGCCGGCACCAACGTGTCGGATCGCGCGTCCCTGCAGCGCGGCGCCAAGTTGTTCTTCAACTACTGCGTGGGTTGCCACTCGCTGAAGTACGTGCGCTATTCGCGCCTCGCTTCCGACCTCGGTCTGTCCGAGGAAGAAGTGATGACGAACTTCAACTTCACGGGTGCGAAGTTCGGCGAGCCGGTGATCTCGCACATGCCGGCCGAGGACGCCAAGGCCTGGTTCGGCAAGGATCCGCCGGATCTCTCGCTGGAAGCGCGCGCCAAGGGCGTGGACTTCATCTACAACTACCTGAACTCGTTCTACCTCGACCCGAGCCGGCCGGTAGGCTGGAACAACACCGTGTTCCCGAATGCGTCCATGCCGAATCCCCTGTGGGAGTTGCAGGGCCTGCAGACGGCGGTGCACGGCGAGGCGGCACCGGGGCAGGAAGCGGCGGTGGAAAAGCTGGAAATCTCCACGCCGGGTCGTATGACGCCGGAGGAATTCCACAGCGCCACGCGCGACCTCACCACCTTCCTCGAATACACCGCGGAGCCCGCTGCGCTCGAGCGGCAGTCGGTAGGCGTCTGGGTCATCCTGTTCCTGGCTGGCCTGACCTTCCTCCTGTACCTTCTGAAACATGAGTACTGGAAGGACGTTCACGAAAGTCACTGACTGACGTCCCCACGGGGCGGCCCCGGCGGGTCGCCCCGTTTTCGTTGAGGCAGCAGGGAGGGAGATCGAAAGCATGGTCCAGAACGCACGTTCGCGCTCGGCTCTGACGCTGTACACCAGCGCCGACGACATCCATTGCCATCGCACACGTCTCGTACTGGCCGCCAAAGGCGTCGCCTACGACCGGATCATCTTGAAAGCCGATGAGCCGACGCCCGATCTCCTCGAACTGAACCCCTACGGCACCCTGCCGACTCTGGTCGACCGGGACCTCACCCTCTACGACCCGGCCGTGGTCGTCGAGTACCTCGACGAGCGCTATCCGCACCCCCCATTGATGCCGATCGATCCGCTGTCCCGGGCGCGTCTGCGTTTGGGCACCTGGCGCATCGAAAACGACTGGCTCCCCGAGATCGAGGCCATCGGCGAGGGTGGCAAGGTCGCCGAAGGTGCCCGCAAGCGCCTGCGCGAGCAGCTGCTGATGTCGGTGCCGCTGTTCAAGGCGTCGCGGTTCTTTCTCAACCCGGAAATGAGCCTCATCGACTGCCTGGTGGCGCCGGTAGTGTGGCGCCTGCCGTATCTGGGCGTGGATCTGGGCAAGGAAGGCAAGCCGATCGTCGATTACGGGGAGCGCCTGTTCCATAGCCAGGGCTTCGCCCGCAGCCTCACGCCCGAAGAGCGCGACATGCGCCCGGACTTCAATTTCAGCCCGGGTTAGCCCCGCGCAGGCGCGTATCGCTTAAACTCTCCTCTGGCCTTGCCCTGCCGGGGCTCTTGGTGATCCCCGACCAACCGGCGGGTACGACGAGGACGGTTCCATGGATACGAACGAAAATGCGGGCATGACTTCCAATCGCCCCTACCTGCTGCGCGCCATCTACGACTGGATCAGCGACAACGGCCTGACCCCGTACGTGCTGGTGGACGCCGCCAAGCCGGGCGTCAAGGTGCCGGCCCATGTCGTCAAGAACGGTCAGGTGGTGCTCAACCTGGCGATGCGCGCGGTGGGCAATCTCGATCTCGGCAACGACCGGATCGCTTTCCAGGCGCGCTTCTCGGGCGTCAGCCAGTCCATCGTCATCCCGGTGCAGGCCGTGCTGGCGCTCTACGCGCAAGAAAACGGGCAGGGCATGATGTTCCCGGCCGACGAGAACGATGCGCTGCCGTCCAATGGGCCCGAAGCGGCCGACGAGGCCAATGAAGCCAACGAGACGCCGCCGAACGTGGGTGGCGACGACGATCGGCCGAAGCGCGGTGCTCCGCATCTGCGCGTGGTGAAGTAACGACGCGGTGTTTCGGGTGACGGCGAGGCCCTAGTGCAGCCGTCGCCGATCCGCGAGTGACACCACATTGCCCGAGTGGACCACCGAATCGGTGGCGACCACGGTCTCCAGGTCCGGTGAACCTGACAGCGGCAACGAAAAACTCGCCACGTCGTTGCCCGCCATCCACAGGCGTGCATGTTGGCGGGATTGCCCGTCCTCGCTCACTTCGAACGCGTAGCAGCGCTCCAGTCGGCGCACGCCATCCACGCCCTGCAGGCGGATGGCGCGCAGGCCGACGCTCTGGTCGAGCAACTGCAGGCCATGGCGTTTGCACAGGGCGGTGGCGGCACGCACGGCGACCTCGCGTGCGCGCGTCAGCCGATACCAGCTGGCGACAGCCGCAGCGAGGACAAAGAGCCAGAAGAGATCGGTGAAAGAGGACATGGGGTCAGTGTGTGGCCGAGCGGCGCTTGCCACAAGTCCCGTGCGGCGCCGGTCGCTACGCCGCTACGTCGAGTCGCAACGACAGGTCGATGGCGCGCACGTGCTTGGTTAGGGCCCCGCTGGAAATGAAGTCGACGCCGGTCTCCGCAATGGTGCGGATGGTGTCGATTTCGACGTTGCCGGACACCTCCAGCGGAATACGCCCCGCCGCTAGTGCCACGGCGTCGGTCAGCATGGCGGGCGTGAAGTTGTCCAGCAAAGCGCGGTCGGCGGCCGCGGCGATGGCCTGCGCCAGCTCGTCGAGCGTTTCCACCTCGACGATCAATGGCAGGTTCGGGTGGATGGTACGCGCTGCACGCACCGCGGCGGGGATGCCGCCCGCGGCGATGATGTGGTTTTCCTTGAGCATCATCGCGTCGAACAAGCCGATACGGTGATTGGTGCCGCCACCGCATCGCACGGCGTATTTCTGAGCCATGCGCAGGCCAGGAATCGTCTTGCGCGTATCGAGTACGCGGGTGCGCGTGCCGGCAATGGCATCCACGTAGCGCGCCGTGACGGTTGCGGTGGCCGAGAGCATCTGCAGGAAATTCAGTGCCGACCGTTCGGCCGTCACCAGAGCCCGTGCCTTGCCGGCCATGCGACAGATGGCGCTGCCAGCGGCAACGCGATCGCCGTCATGCGCGAGCCACTCGATGCGCACATCGGGATCGAGCGTGCGGAAGCAGGCGTCGAACCAGGCGGTGCCACACAGCACGGCGTTCTCGCGGCAGGTGAGCACCGCGGTGGCGGTGGCCTGCGGGTCGAGCAGATCGGCTGTGGCATCGCCAGGACCGATGTCCTCAGCGAACGCACGTGCCACATCGGACTGAATCGCTTTGACCGACGGCAATGCGCTGGCCAGGTCGCGCAAATCGGCAGGACTCATTCGGCTTCCGGCTGACGGAGGCGTTCCACGATGGCATCCATCGCGCGGTCAAAGAGCAGCGTCGAATCGAGCACGCGACCGGTGCCCGCGGCGAAGGCCTGAGCGAGGCCGGCGAGGCTGTGGTCGGCGACCTTGAGTCCGCGACGGTTGACGAACAGATAGCGTCCGCTGATCGGGCTGATCCACGACAGCTTGGCGCGATCGGTGGTGCCGTCCGGTGCGGTGAATTCAAGCCACTGGCCGACCTTCAGTTCGCGTGCCTGCGCTAGGAACCGTTCGTCGAAGGCGTCGTCGCTCAGGGCCTCCACTTCGTCGTCGGGCTCGGGCTCGGCGACGGGTTCTTCGATCGCCTGGATGGCTTCCGGCAACGGCATGACGCTGGAGACGATGGTGCCCGATGCGGTTTCCGGTGCTGCCTCGCCCAACTGCTGGCGATAGAACGCATGCAACTGGCCGAGCAATTGCTCGGTATCCGTTTCTTGGAAAGCGACAGCCGCGAGCCCGCGACGAAGCGAGCGCTCGATGCCGGGCAGCGTGGCGCGCAGCTCGCGACGTGCGTTCGCGTCGTGGGCGGGACGTGCGCTGGTAATGAAGTCGTCGATGAAGCGGACGGACTCACGGAACTCGGGCGATTCCTCGCCCTGGCGGAGCAGGGTGAGCACGATGTAGTTCGCCCAGGCACGCGTCAGCACACCGTAGATGAGCGGTGGCAGCGAGGCGCCGCCAATGCGACCGACGATCTCCTGAGCTGCGCGACGGCGGGCCTGCTCGAGCTTCTCGCGACCGCGGGTCGATTCCGCGACGCGTTGCTCGGCCAGCTCCGCGCGCTTGCGGCTGATGTCGAGGAAGTCCTGCAGTTCGCCGGCTAGCCGCGTGAAGATGGCAACGTCGTCGTCGAAGTCGTGCAGCAGACGCTCGACGATGGACTTCACCTTGTCGAACAGGCGTCCGTCGCGATCCGCTTCGGCCGACCAGCCCTTGGCGGCATCGGCGAGCGCATCGAGCAACTGGCGTGCCGGGTGCGATTTGTGCGCGAACAGGCGGCGGTCGAGCAGGGCGACCTTGAGATAAGGAATCTGCAGGCGTGCCAGCATGACCTGCATCTCGGCCGGCAGGTTGTGGTCTTCGAGGATGAACTCGAACAGCATGCCGACGAGATCGATCGTATCCTCGTCCATGCCCGATACGTGGGCCGTCTGCTGACCGCGCAACTGGCCGATCTGCGCGAGCAGTTGTTCCTTGAGCTGAGCCACGTCGCGCGTGACGTCGGCCTGCGTCGCGAGCGGCGCCGCATTGCTCGGCAGCACTGCGATCTGGCTTTGCAGCAGCGTCAACGCACCGAGCAACTCGGCCGCGCTCGGCAGCGGTCCGGTGGGCATCGGCGTGCCGCTGGCCGAACCACCCATGCCAGGGCTTGCGGTGTCGCCACGCCGCGCAGAAAACAACGCGTGCAGCGACTGCATGAACTCGGCCGCGGCAGCATCGGTCACCGGCACCGCAGGCCCGCCCGGCGTGCCGGGGACGGTATTGGACACGGGGCCGATCGGTGCCGGTGCATCGCTGCGCCGGGTGGGAATCTCGTGGCGCAACTGCGGAAGGACGCCGGCTGCCGCGAGTTCGTTGTTGATGTCGTCGTAGAGTTCGTCGATGCCGGCGAGCACGTAGCGATCGAACAGCTTGTAGATGATGAGCTTGACCCGGACCTCGACCATCAACTCGCGCATGGCCTGACGGAAGGCGCTGGCGAGCGACGCCGGTCCGACCGGATTCGTGGCGTCGTCCATCCGGGCGCCGCCGCAGATGACCGACAGGCGCTGGTTCACGGCGAAAAGCGCGCGGGCGAGGCGCTGCTCGTTCTTGCCGATCATGCTCGTGATGGCGAGGGATTCTTCGAGTTCGTTTTCGCCGACGAGGCTGAGCTCGATGTTGGCGAGCGGCCGGCTGACCGTTTCCGTCTCCGGCGCGTGTGTGCGGCCGGCCGAGAAATCGGCGAGGTCGCGGGCCACCTGACCGAGAAAGGTACGCTCCACGATCGCGCGCTTCTTGCGCACTTCGCGCATGCCGTCGAAGAACTGGGTCTGCGCCGCGTTGTTCTCTGCCTTTTCAGCGAGATCGAACAACGCGTCGTCGATGTTCTCGAACATGTTCGATGCCAGCGCATGCAGGCGTTTGGTCGCCAGACCGCGGACCGTGACCAGTAGCGCGCCCACGCGCTCGCTGCGCGGATCCAGGCGCTGACTTAGATCGACGACGTTGGATGGCTCGCTCGCGTTGTTCATCGCGCATCCTGGATGAGTACTAGGCCCCCGCCCGAAGGGCCATTGTGCGGGAACCAATGCTTTATAGCGTGACCTGCGTCACGGATTTTGCGCGAGAGCCGGGTTCCCTGGGAAGCCCTGGAGCTGCACGGTGCCGATGCCGGCCTCGGGGAGCATGACCGGAATGCCGTCCTCCACGCGATAGACGACCTGGCCGTCGGTGGTGATCAGCCCTTCGGTGATCGGCTCGGCGACCTTTTCACCGGCCACGGTGTCCAGCGAGCCGGCACGGATGGCGTTGTTGAGTTGATCGCGCTCGGCCGACGTAAGCGGGCGCAGCGGACGCTTGCTGACCGGGCAGCAGAGAATGTCGAGGAGACGCTTGTCCATGGGGCAACGGCCGCAGAGGGCCAACCTGATAAACGGGAATGCCTTTACAATAGCGACTTTTGGGTGCTCCGGCCATGATTTCCAACGGCGGCAACGAAGCGGGCGCGCCACGCGTAGGCGTGGTGATGGGCTCGCGCTCGGACTGGGAAACGATGGAACATGCCTCGGCCACGTTGGCCCGGATGGGCATCGTGCATGAGGTTCGCGTGGTCTCTGCGCACCGCACTCCCGACCTGCTGTTCGACTATGCGGCCACGGCTCGTGATCGCGGTATCCAGGTCATCGTGGCCGGTGCCGGTGGCGCCGCGCATCTCCCGGGCATGCTCGCGGCGAAGACACCGCTGCCGGTGTTCGGCGTGCCGGTGCAGTCCAAGGCCTTGAATGGTATGGATTCCTTACTGTCGATCGCGCAGATGCCGGCGGGCATTCCCGTGGGTACGCTGGCGATCGGCCGTGCGGGGGCGACCAACGCCGCGTTGCTCGCGGCCTCGGTGCTGGCTCTGCACGATAGCGCGGTCGCCGCGGCGCTCGACGCCTTCCGTGCCGAGCAGACCCGTACGGTGCTCGACAACCCGGACCCGCGCGCATGAACCGGACGCTCCCTACCGTAGGCATCCTCGGCGGTGGGCAGCTTGCGCGGATGCTCGCGCTGGCCGCGGCACCGCTGGGCATCCGTACGCTTGCGCTGGACCCGGCCGCGGATGCCTGCGCGGGGCAGGTGGCCGAGTTGATCGCGGCGGGCTGGGACGACGAAGCCGCCTTGGCGGCGCTCGCCAGTCGCGTGGATGCGATCACCTTCGATTTCGAGAACGTCCCGGCCACGACGGCGGAGCGTCTTGCGGATCAGGTGGAGGTCCATCCCAATCCTCGCGCGCTGGCCGTGGCCCAGGACCGCATGGCCGAGAAGACCCTGTTCCGCGAGACGGGCTTGAACACGCCGGAGTTCGCCGCTGTCGATACGCAGGCCGATCTCGTGGCCGCGGTCGAGCGCATCGGTCTTCCCGCCATCCTCAAGACGCGTCGGCTGGGTTACGACGGCAAGGGGCAGTTTCGACTCAAGGTGCCGGCGGACATCGACGCCGCCTGGTCCGCCCTGGGCGAGGCAGCGGCCGAGCATGGGCTGATCCTCGAGGCTTTCGTTCCGTTCGATCGCGAGCTGTCGGTTGTGGCCGTGCGTGCGCGCGACGGTGAGTTCCGTACGTGGCCGTTGACCCGCAACTGGCATGTGGACGGCGTGCTCTCGCTGAGCCTCGCGCCTGCGCCCGATACCTCGGACGAGTTGGAACAGGCCGCGGTCGCGCAGGCCAAGGCGATTGCGGAGCGGCTCGATTATGTCGGCGTGTTCGCGCTTGAGCTGTTCGTCCGAGGCGGAGAGCTGCTCGGTAACGAAATGGCGCCGCGCGTGCACAACTCCGGTCATTGGACCATCGAGGGTGCACATACCAGCCAGTTCGAGAACCACATTCGTGCGGTGCTGGGTCTGCCGCTGGGCGATACCGGCGTTCGTGGCGCCAGCGCGATGCTCAACTGGATTGGCGACATGCCCGAGGCGACGCCCGTGCTTGCGGTGGCCGACGGCCATTGGCACGACTACGGAAAGGATGCGCGCCCGGGTCGCAAGGTGGGCCATGCCACGATCTGCGCCAGCGATGCGGGCAGCCTGCGTGCGAAGCTGGTGGAGGTGGGGGCGGCGCTGAATCGCGAGGCGCAGGTAGCGCCGGCGATCGAGGTGCTTGGCTGATCACGTGCCAGCTCGATCAGGCGCCGGGCTCAGCCGGCGCCTGACCGAAGACGACCTCAGGCCATGTTCTTGGCAGCGAAGTCCCAATTCACCACGCTCCAGAAGGCTTCCAGATACTTCGGACGCGCATTGCGGTAATCGATGTAATAGGCGTGCTCCCACACGTCGGCCGTGAACAGCGGCTTGTCGCTGCCGGTGATCGGCGTGGCCGCGTTGGAGGTGTTCACGATCGCCAGCGAGCCATCCGGACGCTGCACCAGCCAGGTCCAGCCCGAGCCGAAGTTGCCGGCGGCCTGCTTGCTGAACTCTTCCTTGAACTTATCGACCGAGCCGAAGGCCTTGGTGAGGGCATCGGCCAGCTTGGCCGGGATCTCGGGCCCCGACGGCGCACGCATCGAGTGCCAGTAGAAGGTGTGGTTCCAGATCTGCGCGGCATTGTTGAAGATGCCGCCGGACGAGGTCTTGATGATCTCTTCCAGGCTCTTGCCCTCGAACTCCGTGCCCTTGATCAGGTTGTTGAGGTTCGTGACGTAAGTCTGGTGATGCTTGCCGTAGTGAAACTCGAGGGTCTCGGCGGAGATGGCCGGCTCCAGCGCATTCTTTTCATAGGGGAGCGGGGGAAGTTCGAACGCCATTGCGGGACTCCTTAGCGGTTGGCTGGGGGGAAAGGGTGCGGGCAGGAGGCGCGAGGCCCGGCGCTGCTACACTATGCAATCACTCGCATTCTAATGATGAAACCCGAGCTATGGACGTCGCAGACGAGATCAAGGCCATCGTTCAGGCCCACCCGATCGTGCTTTTCATGAAAGGCACGCCGGAATATCCCACCTGCGGATTCTCCGATCGCGCGGCGAAGGCCTTGGAGGCGGCGGGTGCCGTGTTCCATTCGGTGAACGTGCTGGCGGATCCGCGTATTCGCGCGGGGCTGCCGCAGCTGTCGAACTGGCCGACGTTCCCGCAGTTGTTCCTGCTGGGCGAATTCATCGGCGGATGCGACATTGTCGAGGATCTGCATGCGGCGGGCGAACTGGAGCGCATGGCGGCCGACGTCGCGGGGGCGAATACGTGAGCAGCCTGCCGTCCGCGCACCTGCCGTCCGGCTGGGCGCCGGTCCCGGGCAGTCTCGCGGGGCGCGTGGTCATCGTCACCGGTGCCACCGGTGGCTTGGGCGGCGAGACGGCTAAAGCGGCGGTGCTTGCCGGTGCCACGGTCGTCATCACTGGCCGCAAGGTGCGTGCGCTGGAAAAGCGCTACGACGAGCTCGTGGCGCTGGTTGGCAGCGAGCCTGTGATCCACCCGCTCGATCTCGAAAGCGCCACGCCCGCCGACTACGCCGCGCTGGCCGAAGGCATCGAGAATGAATTCGGTCGGCTGGACGGCATCGTGCATGCGGCCGCCCATTTCAACGAACTCACGCCGATCGCCATGCACAAGCCGGACGACTGGCTGCGTGCCATGCAAGTCAACGTATCGGCGCCGTTCGCGCTGACCCAGGCGTGCATGCCGCTGCTGACGAAAGCCGACGACAGCGCGGTGATCTTCGTGCTGGACGACCCGGAGCTGCTTTCTCGCGCGCACTGGGGCGGCTACGGCGTATCCAAAGCGGCCGTGGAACGCATGGCCGCCGTGCTGCATGCGGAGAACGGCCGTAACGCCATGCGCGTGCATGCCGTGTTGCCGGCGCCGATGCGTACGGCATTGCGTCGTGCCGCCTACTACGGCGAGAACACGCTGGAGCGGCCGCTACCCACGGCCTCGGCGGATGCCATCGTTTACCTGCTTTCCCGTGCCGGTGCGGAAGCGCGCGGTACCGTGCTCGACCTTCGCCACACCCCCTGACCCACGTCGCCTGCATGATGCGGGCAAACCACGCTTAGAAGGAGCTCTTCTCCATGGAAACGCAGATGACGACGTTATCCGCGGGCATCCTGCTGTTCCTGATCATGGACCCGCTGGGCAACATTCCGTTGTTCCTCGCCCTGTTGAAGGACGTGCCGCCGCAGCGCCGCCGCAAGGTCATGATTCGCGAGCTGCTGATCGCGCTGGCGGTGCTGGTCGCGTTCCTGCTCGGCGGGCAGTACATCCTGAAGGTGCTGCAGCTGCGCCAGGAGTCGGTGAGCATTGCCGGCGGTATCGTCCTGTTCCTGATTGGCATTCGCATGGTCTTCCCTCCGGTGGAGGGCGGCGTCTTCGGCAAGCCCGGTGAGGGCGAGCCGTTCATCGTGCCGATGGCGATTCCCGGCGTTGCCGGCCCCTCGGCCATGGCGGCCCTGCTGCTGCTCACCAATTCGCAGCCCGGCCGCACGGCGGAGTGGGGTATCGCGCTGTTCCTTGCCTGGCTTGCCACGGCGATCATCCTGCTCAGCTCCACCTTCCTCTTCCGCTGGCTGGGCGAGAGCGTGCTCACGGCCATGGAGCGCCTGATGGGTATGCTGCTGATTGCCCTTTCGGTGCAGATGTTCCTGAGCGGCCTGTCCGCTTACCTGCATATCGCCACCTAGCGTATGCCTAGGCTTGTTGCCGCAAGAACATACGCGACGGTAGGGTTACTGTCATAATTGCCCGCGAGCATGGTCAGGGGATGGGAATGTCCTATTCCCCGGGCATGGGGCAAGCCCCCAAGGGGCAACGAGATGTTCGAAGGCGATATGAGAAAACACGACTCCGCACCGGCCCGGCAAGGTAGCCACCGTTCGACGTCAAAGGGAGCCTAAGTCATGTTGAGCATCGATCGCGCGCTGCTGGACCGGATGCCCTGGCTTGCGCAGCATCCACGTCTGCGCAAGCCACTCGTCGGCATGCTGGAAAGCCTGGCCCACGAGGACCGGTTCAATCGCACGCTCGCGTTTGCGGGCCCGGCGCAGGGCTTCGAGTTCTGCGAAAAGACGCTTGACTATCTCGGCGTGAGTTGTCGCGTCACCGAACGCGAACGCGAGAACATTCCGGTGGAGGGCCCGCTCATTGTCGTGGCCAATCATCCCTTGGGTATGGTCGATGCCATTGCGCTGATCCAGTTGATCGGCTCGGTACGGCGCGACGTCCGCATCCTCGGTAACGATGTGCTCGCGGCCGTCCCCCAGTTGGGCTCGCTGCTGTTGCCCGTGGATGTGTTCGGCAAAGGTGCCACCTCGAAGATGCGCGCGGTGTTCCGCGCCGTCGAGGCCGGCGAAGTGCTGATCATGTTCCCCGCGGGCGAAGTGTCGCGCGTGCGCCCGGGTGGCGTGCGTGACGGCAAGTGGTCCGACGGTTTCGCGCGCATCGCCATGCGTGCCGGTGTGCCGGTGCTTCCCGTGCATATCACCGCGCGCAATTCGGTCGCCTTCTATGGCCTTTCCATGCTCGCCAAGCCGCTCAGCACCGCCATGCTGCCGCGCGAAGCGACCTCGGGCCGGCAGCGCGTGGGCTTCCGCATCGGCAAGCTGGTCGATGCGGATGAGCTGAAACAGACCAGCGGCGGCTCGTCGGAGCAGGCCGCGAAGCTGATGCGTCGGCATGTCTATCGACTTGCACGCCAGCGCGGTCTCGTGTTCGGCGGCCAGACGCCGCTGGCTCATCCGGAGCCGGTGGAGCGCGTTGTCGCGGAGCTCGACAAGGCCGAATTGCTTGCCGAACTCGCCGATGGCAAGAAGATCCTGCTGATGCAGGGCTCGTCCGACAGCTATGCCATGCGCGAGATCGGGCGTCTGCGTGAACTCACCTTCCGCCGCGTGGGCGAGGGCACCGGCAAGCGCCGCGATCTCGACGCCTACGACGCGCTCTACGAACACCTCGTGCTGTGGGACGCGAAAGCATTGCGCATCGTCGGTGCGTATCGCTTCGGCCATGGCGGTCGCTTGATCGCCGAGCACGGCATGAGCGCCCTGTACACATCCAGCCTGTTCGATTATTCGCCTGCACTGGAATCGCGCCTCGCTCAGGGTCTCGAACTCGGTCGTAGCTTCATCGCGCCTGCGTACTGGCGCTCGCGTGCGCTCGATCAGCTCTGGCAGGGCATCGGGCTGTACCTCCAGCGTCACCGTGAGCTGCGTTATCTGTTCGGTCCCGTGAGCATGTCGGTGAGCATGCCGCGCGAAGCGCGTGAGTGGATCGCGGCGGCTCACCAGCACTTTTTCGGCGTACAGGGTCTCGCCGCCGCGCGGCAGCCTTTCGTGATTCCCGAGGCCACCATCGATTCGGTGCGCCGCGAACTCGAAGGTCTCGATCCGGCCACGGGACTGGGCAAGCTGAAGCATCGTCTCGACGCGCTCGGCGTCACGCTGCCGGTGCTCTATCGCCAGTACGTCGATCTCGTGGAACCGGAAGGCGTGCAGTTCCTTGCCTTCGGCGAAGATCCTGATTTCTCCGGCTGCGTGGATGGCCTGGTGATGCTCGATCTGGCCTCGCTCAAGCCGGCAAAGCGCTCTCGCTACCTCGGAAAAGTGTGACCTCTTTCGGGCCGGCCGGAATATCTTCCGGCCGGTGTCCCAGTGGGTTCCGACTTGCGTCAGAAAAATACCTATTTCCTGCTGATAAAAAAACGTCAGATAATCGCTAAACTGTCATTCGGCGGTGCTACGGTGCTGCCTCGTTAGGTCACAACATCCCTCGCGGCGTTGGCTTGAGGGGTTCATGGGTCACTCGGTGTTTTCGTCCCGGCAAAGCTGCTGGGCGATTTGCTGTGTCTGGAGAAAACGTTTTTTCTTGCGTAGCCGTAATAAATATCGATGCAGAGATAATCGTCAATTAATTACGAAAACCATTATTTCAAACGACGGATCGAATGATTTCACGTGGTCAGGAGAGGCCGCCATTAACTACATGCACTTCAGGAAACCTGTCGAATGAACCGCAATTCCCTTTCGGCCGCGATCGCCGTGACCCTTTTCGTGGCCGCAGGCGCCGTACTGGCCCAGGACGCCACCCCCCAGGCCAGCGGTACCCAGCCGCAGCGCTCCAACGTGGCGAACAGTTCGAACACGACGAACGACAACGCCACTCGCCGCGCCGCGCAGCAGATGAGCGAGGTGCAGGTGAAAGCCAACTCGCTGGCATTGGGCGGTGGCCTGATGTCCATCCAGGACGCACCGAAGGCGGTTTCGACGGTGTCCCGCGAGGCCATCGTCAAGGCGGCGCCGGGTGCCACCTTCGTGCAGGCGATCAATTCGATCCCGGGCGTGGTGTCGTCAACCGACGACTACACCGGCCTCAATGACGGCAACGCCAGTGTCCGCGGTTTCCCGCTCGACGAAATCGGCGTCACCGTCAACGGTGCGCCGATCAACGACAGCGGCAACTACAAGATCTACTCGTCCGAGTACGGCGACACCGAGAACATGGGCGACATCACCGTCCAGCAGGGCTATCCGGACAATGACTCACCGATCGCAGGCGCGGCGGGTGGTTCCATCGCCTGGGTGACCGTCGATCCGTCGCACAAGGCCGGCCTGGACTTCAGCCAGACCCTTGGCGACAACAGCTACCACCGCACGTTCATGCGCCTGAATACGGGCGACCTCGGCCCCGTGCGCTCGTGGCTGTCGTACTCGAATAACGAAACGAACCTCTGGCGCGGTCGCGGCAAGTCGAAGGTGACCAAGGTCGACGGCAAGTCGGTCTGGCAGATCGACGACAAGAACTCGATCTCGTTCTCGTTGCAGTACAACCGCGAGGTCAAGACCAACTACGAGTCGCTGACCAAGGCCCAGGCCGCCGCGGACTACAAGCAGAGCTACCTCGGCACGTATACCCGTGGCAGCACCAGCAGCAACTACTACGCGCTGCATCAGAACCCGTTCCGCAACTACCTCGCCAGCCTCGACGGTGAGTTCACCCTCACCGACAGCACGCGCCTGTCCGTGGTGCCGTACTTCCAGTATGGCTACGGCGGTGGCGGCAGCGGCAGCACGGTCACCGAGAATCCGCTGGCCAACGACAACTACTTCAAGTCGGTGAACGTCGACCTCGATGGCGACGGCAAGATCAGCGGCACGAAGCTGGTCAACTCGCTGAGCTATTCGTACACCTACCGTCCGGGCGTGATCGCCAAGCTCAATCAGGATCTGAGCGACAACAACAGCCTGGAATACGGCGTGTGGTACGAGCGGCCGCGCCAGCAGCAGGGTCAGGTACTCATCCCCGTGGACCCCGCTACCGGCGTGCCCGTCGACACCTGGGGCAAGGACGTGCTGATCCGTTACCCGGATGGCAAGGTGCAGAAGGTCTACGACCAGTACACCACCACCACGAACGAGAAGGCTTTCATTACCGACAACTGGACGCCGACCGACCAGTGGACGTTCTCCGGCAGCCTCGCCTACGTGTGGACCAAGCGTGACGGCTATATCGCCGAGTATCCGAATTCCATCGGCTCGATCAGCGCGGCAGGGAAGGTGACCACGACGAACGCACAGTTCGACGCGTCGCCGACGGCGACCTTCCACAAGTTCACGCCCACGGCGGGCGCGAAGTATCAGCTAAACGACGAGAACCAGTTCTACTTCGGTATCGGCAAGACGTTCCGTGCACCGATCAACGGCGCGCTGCTGAGCAATGCTCTTTACGGTTACGGCTCTTCGGCCGCTGCCGCGCTGCCGAACAAGCCGGAGACCTCGACCACCGCCGACCTGGGCTGGCGCTTCTACGGCGAGCGCATCTCGGCGAACGTCGATGCCTATGCGTCGAACCTCAACAACAAGCAGGTTTCGGGCTTCGACCAGACGACCGGGCTGACGGTCTATACGCAGTTGCCCAAGGTGCATATGCGCGGCCTCAACGCCGAGAGCAGCTTCAAGCTGGATGACCAGTGGACGGTATATGCAAACTATTCGTACACGCGTGCCCTGATGCAGGACGACCTCAACTCGCTGGGCGACGGCATCTACAACACCAAGGGCAAGACTCTGCTCAACGTGCCGAAGAACTCGGGTTACGTCGCGGTCGACTACAACAACGGGCCGTTCTGGGCTTCGCTGAGTGCCAAATACCAGGGCGCGATCTGGGGTGACTGGTCGAATACCGAGCGAGTGGGCGGATACGCAACGATCGACCTGGGCACCGGCTGGAATTTCGACGACTTCTCGCCGTGGTTCCGCAAGCCATACATCAAGGTCAACGTGTTCAACCTGGCCGACCGCAAGGCGCTTACCTATGCGAGCAACGTCTCCGCATTCCTGGCCAGCAATCCGGGCAAGACCAAGGATGCGAACGGAACGACGCTCTACGCCACGGCGCCGTACTACTCGATCCTGCAGGAGCGCACCTTCATGGTGACCTTCGGCGCCTCGTTCTTCTGACGAAAACGTAGCGCGCAGGACCCAAGGCCTGAGTCCGGCATGGCGCCGGACTCAGGCCTTTTTTGTTTGTGCTCGGCGGGAGCCGGCCGCGACAGATGCCCGTGCTACGGCGCCCGGTGGGATCCGGCCCATGGCGGTGAGCGTGCGCTACGACGCTCGGTGGGAGCCGGCCTGCCGGCGATGGGTGCTCGCGCCGCACCTGCCCGCTGGCGCGGGATCGCCGCCAAGCCGGTTCCCACACTAGCCCCAAGCGGGCCTCAGTCCCTGGCAGGCTCCGACCTTTGGCTCCCGCAGCTAAAAAAGGCTTCGCCACAAATGTCTGCGAGTGAGCCGCGAAACCTCGTGGCTTGGCGGGGGACCTTGCGACAGGCCTCAGCGTGAAGTCCTGCGATGGTGCGCCGGTGGCTTCTCCGTCTCCGGTAGCACTTCTTCTTGGTAAAAATAAATATCTTTAAATAACAATAAGATGAGCGGAAAACCAGTCCGCGTAGGAAAAAGTGGTATTTATCAATCCGGCGTGAAAACGTTACAAATCTGTCATACAATGCCGTTAAAGTTGGCTTAACAACTGTCGCCACCGGGTCCATGGATGTGACCGGGATCACACGAGACGACACAGCCAAGAAGATTGGGGAACGCTCGAACGGAATCCACTGCCCGGCATGGCCAGGCGCCCTCCGTTCGGCCGAAATTTTTCGTTGCAAGCCACAGGGTCGACCATTGATGAATAGCCGAGTCCGCGCCAAACTTTTGCCGTTTGCGATCGCATCGCTGCTCGCGGCACCTGCCTTCGCGCAGGAGACGTCCTCCACGATCAGCGGTCGCGTCGTTGACGCCAGCGGCCAGCCGGTCGCGAATGCCACCGTCGTCATCGTGCATGAGCCGTCGGGCACCACGAAGACCACCACCACCGACGTCAACGGCCGCTACTCGGCCCAGGGCCTGCGCGTGGGCGGTCCGTTCGACGTGACCGCCACCAAGGACGGCATGCCGTCGGTTCGCCAGGACAACGTCTACCTGCAGCTCGGTAGCGACACGGCCGTGAACCTCAGCGGCTCCGCCGCCAGCGCCGCCGACGCGACCGCGCTGGGCGCCGTCACCGTTTCTGCCGTATCGGGCCAGTTCACGTCGGAGAACAAGGGTCTCGGCACCAACATCTCGCAGGCACAGCTCAAGGCTGCGCCGTCGCCGAGCCGCAACATCGCCGATATCGCGCGCCTCGATCCGCGCGTGACCGTCGACCACGGCACCGGTGCCATCTCGGCCAACGGCCAGAACACCCGCCTCAACAGCATCAAGGTCGACGGCCTGGGCGTGGGCGACCCGTTCGGTCTGAACTCCACGGGCATGCCGACGGTCGGCTCGCCGGTGTCGATGGACACCATCGACTCGTTCAACATCTCCACCGCCAACTACGACGTCGCTTCCGACACCGTCGGCGCCGACATCAACGCGGTGACGAAGTCCGGTACCAACGAGTTCCACGGCTCGGTGTACTACGGTTTCAAGAACGCCAGCAGCATGGTCGGCAAGGCCGGCTGGCTCGACAACAACCGCGACTACACCGAGTTCGACCGTAACTGGACGGCCGGTGCGACCGTCGGCGGCCCGATCATCAAGGACAAGCTGTTCTTCTTCGCGGGCTACGAGAAGGAAGAAGTCACGGGTCTCAGCTCGGGTGCCGTCAACGGCCTCGATCCGACGCTCAGCCGCTCGACCATCAACAAGGTCTCGCCGGGCGACCTGCAGAGCATCATCAATGCGGCGAACGGTCTCGGCCTGCAGCCGGGTACGACGAGCGCCAACGCCGGTACGCTGACCGACAAGCGCTACATCGCCAAGCTCGACTGGAACATCACCGACGGTCACCGCATGAACCTTGCGTACTCGCGTACCAAGGAAGTGAAGCCCAATCCGCAGGGCAACGGTACCTCGTCGATCGGCCTGTCCAGCTACTGGTACACCGTCAACTCCGACATCAAGAACTACACCCTGCAGTCGTTCGACGACTGGAGCGACATCTTCTCGTCGGAAACCAAGATCGGCTACAGCGACTACCAGCTCAACCGTTCGGTGCCGTACCAGCAGCCGCAGATCACCGTGCGTCTGAACAACACCGGCTTCGGTACCAGCGCCACCGGTCCGACGATCAACCTCGGCGAAGACCAGTTCAGCCACTACAACTCCGCGTCGGTGAAGAGCCTGAACGCGATGTGGGCGGGCACGCTGTACCTCGACGACCACACCATCAAGGGTGGCTTCGAGTGGGAGCGCAACCGCATCTACAACCTGTTCGGTCGTACCGAGTTCGGCGCGTACACCTTCGGTAACAACGGCCTGACCAACTTCGGCCCGGGCCTCTACAGCAACTACTCGCTGTACCAGCCGGCGCCGGGCTACTCGCTCGACGACATCGCTGCGAAGTGGGAGCTGCGTCGTCACACGTTCTTCCTGCAGGATACCTGGCAGGCGACCGATCAGCTGTCGATCCAGTACGGCTTCCGCGTCAACAAGTACCTGACCGACGACAAGCCGCTGTACAACGCTGACTTCCAGCGTACCTTCGGCTTCAGCAACGCCAACACGATCAACGGCAGCAAGCTCGTCGAGCCGCGCCTGTCGTTCAACTACAGCTTCGATAGCGAGTACAAGACGCAGCTGCGTGGTGGCGTTGGCCTGTTCCAGTCCGATCCGCCGACCGTGTGGATGACGAACCCGTACCAGAACAACGGTATCAACATCGTCACCTACTCGTACGATCGCCAGGCGAACGGCCTTTGCCGGCTCGGCTCGCAGACGGTTACGTGCCCGCAGTTCAGCGCGGACCCGTTCAACCAGCCGACCAGCGGTCCGGGTACGGTGCCTCAGCAGGCGGTCGACACGGTCGACAAGAACTTCAAGCTGCCGAGCGTGTGGAAGTCGTCGATCGCGTTCGATCGTGAGCTGCCGTGGCAGGGCATCATCGCCAGCATCGAGTGGCAGCACCTCGACGTGCAGGACGGCATCCTGTACCAGAACCTCAACCTCGGCGCCCCGACGGGCATCATGCCGGACGGTCGTTATACCTATGCCGGTTGCATCGGCGGTTCGACGGCACTCGGCGGCGCGACCGGCGCCAGCTGCGGCACCAACCTGGCGGGCGGCAACACCGGCGGAGCGAATGCCCGCTACCGTTCGAACGGCCGCTTCGCCCAGGGCGTGACCTACCTGACCAACACCCACAAGGGTGGTGCCGACACCGTGACGCTGTCGTTCTCGAAGCCGATGGCCGACGGTTGGTCCTGGAGCGTTGCCGCGACCGGCGGTCACTCGACCGAAGTGAACCCGGGCACCTCCAGCCAGGCGACCTCGAACTACTCGAACAGCGCCTGGTACAACCCGAACGAAGACGTCGCATCGACGGCGAACACCAACATCTCCAAGCGCCTCAACGCGTCGCTCACCTGGCAGCACAACTTCTTCGGTGACTACGCCACGAGCGTCAGCGTGTTCTACGACGGCCACACCGGCGTGCCGTACAGCTGGATCTTCGGCAACGACTCGAACGGCGACAGCTACTCCAAGGACCTGGCGTACATTCCGAAGCGCGGCGACGGTACGATCTTCCGCAATTCGGGTGGCACGGCCGCGGCCTCGCAGCAGTTGGTCGACCAGTTCTACAACTACATCCAGAACGACAACTACCTGCGCAAGGAGCAGGGCAAGGTTGCCAAGCGCAACGGCGCCACGTCGGCCTGGGTCAACCAGATCGACCTGAGCCTGAGCCAGGAAGTGCCCGGTATCTTCAAGGGCAACAAGGGCGAGATCCGTCTCGATATCTACAACTTCCTGAACCTGGTGAACAAGAACCTGGGCCAGCAGTCGTACATCGGCTTCCCGTACACCCGCACCCTCGCCAACTTCGGTGGCGTGGACCCGGCCACGGGCAAGTACATCTACAACCTGCCGACCGACGCCAATGGCAACTACCAGCCGGGCCTGAAGGGCATCTACGACGCCCCGACCGACAACAGCGCGACCAAGGTCAACCCGGTCTCCCGCTGGTCGGCCATGCTGACGCTGCGCTACACGTTCTAAGCGAAGGATTCGCTTGCTACACGACCGGCACCCGCGAGGGTGCCGGTTTTTTTGTGCGCCGACTGGGGCGCCCATGTCGCCGAGCCGCGGCTCTTGACCCCCGCCGACCTGTCGCGTGATGCTAGGCGGTCCGCTCCCGGGTGGGGGCGGGGTTCGCCGCTAATTCGCGGTCAGAAGGACAGTAACTCCATGAATGCCATCCACTTCGGGGAGCCGGTCAACGGCAAGACCGTCAGCGCTCGCGTATCGCCGGCCGGCGGCCTCGACATCCTTTCCCGCAACGAAGTCGCGCGTCTGCGCGACGCGAGCGGGTCCGGGCTGCACCAGTTGTTGCGCCGTTGCGCGCTCGCAGTGCTCACCTCGGGCAATCTTTCCGACGATCCGGGCTCGATCTTCGAGCAGTATCCGGACTTCGACATCCAGGTGCTGCAGGAAGACCGCGGCATCAAGATCGAGCTGAAGAACGCGCCCGAGCAGGCGTTCGTCGACGGCCGCATCATTCGCGGCATCAATGAACTGCTGGTCGCCGTGGTGCGCGACATCGTGTACGTGTCCACGCAGTTGGAAACCGGCGCGTTCGATCTCGACGATACCGTCGGCATCACGCATGCCGTGTTCGAGATCCTGCGCAATTCGCGCATTCTGCGCCCGCAGGTCGATCCCAACCTCGTGGTCTGCTGGGGTGGCCACTCCATCTCGCGCGACGAGTACGAATACACCAAGCGCGTGGGCTACCAGCTCGGTCTGCGCAGCCTGGACATCTGCACGGGCTGCGGTCCGGGTGCGATGAAGGGCCCGATGAAGGGCGCGACCATCGCGCACGCGAAGCAGCGCCGCAAGGGCAACCGCTACATCGGTGTGACCGAGCCGGGGATCATCGCGGCGGAATCGCCTAACCCGATCGTCAACAACCTCGTGATCATGCCGGACATCGAGAAGCGTCTCGAGGCGTTCGTTCGCCTCGGCCACGGCATCATCGTGTTCCCGGGCGGTGTGGGCACGGCGGAAGAAATCCTCTACATGCTCGGCATCCTGCTGCTGCCGCAGAACAAGGGCATTCCGTTCCCGCTGATCTTCACCGGTCCGCAGAACTCGGCGTCGTACTTCGAGCAGATCGATCGCTTCCTTCGCCTCGCGCTCGGCGACGAAGTGGCGAGCCACTATAAGATCATCATCGACGATCCCGCGGCCGTGGCGCACGCGATGGTGGCCGGCATCGACAAGGTGCGCAATCACCGTCTGGACAACAAGGACGCGTTCTTCTTCAACTGGGCCCTGGACATCCCGCTGCCGTTCCAGCAGCCGTTCCGTCCGACCCACGAAGCGATGGCTGGCCTCGCATTGCATCGCGGCCGTCCGCGCCACGAGCTTGCGGCCGATCTGCGTCGCGCGTTCTCCGGCATCGTCGCCGGCAACGTGAAGGAAGAGGGCGTCAAGGCGATCGCCGAACACGGCCCGTTCGTGATCGACGGCGAGACCGAGATCATGCTGGCGCTCGACGACCTGCTGAAGGCTTTCGTGGAGCAGCACCGCATGAAGCTCCCCGGCGGCACCGCTTACGAGCCGTGCTACGTGGTGCGTACGTAAGTCGAGCAGGACGGGACGGGCGATGCATCGCCCGTCCCGATGCTGAATGTGATGCGAGAGCACGTATCTCGCGTCACAAGGCCTAGACGGCCCCGCGGGCGAGGATGCGGCCACCAGCCACTGGCGGAGAGCCTCATGCTTATCACCATCCTTCTCATCGTCCTGATCATTGCCCTCATTGGCGGCCTGCCGACCTGGGGCTATTCCAGCTCCTGGGGTTACGGTCCCAGCGGCGGTATCGGTGTCATTCTCGCGATCGTCCTGATCTGCTGGCTGCTTGGCGTATTCTGAGCGTCCCGCCCCGGGGTGGCACCCACGTGGTGCGACCCTGGGACCGATGACGCGTAAGCGTCTCTGGAGCCGCCATGCCTCGCCCCCACCGCCCCGTGCCCGACACCGACAAAAGCCTTCCCGGCACGTCGCCGCCGCCCTTCGACCATGAACCGATCGAACGCCCCGGGCCGGATCCGGATACCGACGGCGAGCCCCTGGAGCCTTGATGGCGGGGCGTTCTCGCTGGCCCGGCAGCATCCTGCCCCGTGCGTTCTTCCAGCGCGATCCGCGCGTGGTCGGTCCCGAGTTGCTCAACAAGGTGCTCGCCTGTGCTGACGGGCGTGCGGGGCGCATCGTGGAAGTGGAAGCCTATTGCGGCGCCTTCGACCCCGCCGCGCACACCTATCGCGGCAAGACCAAGCGCAATGCCGTCATGTTCGGTCCGCCCGGGCATATGTATGTCTACTTCACCTACGGGATGCACTGGTGCTGCAACACGGTCTGCGGCGAGGACGGCGAGGGCTCCGGCGTGCTCATTCGCGCGCTGGAACCGCTGGCCGGTATCGAGCGGATGCGCGAAGCGCGGCCCAAGGTGCGCCGCGATCGCGAGCTGTGCAGCGGACCCGCCCGCCTAACCCAGGCCATGGGCATCACGGGTGCGCAGAACGGGATCGATCTCGTGCGTGCTCGGGATGGGTACACTGTCGTCGATGACGGAACCCCCGCTCCGGAGAACGTGCCGGGTTCGGCACGCATCGGTATCCGCGAAGGCACCGATCTCCTCTGGCGCTGGTTCGTTGCCGGCAACCCGAACGTCTCGCGACCCTGAATTCCGCGACGAGCTGAGTGAAGACGTCTTCACGTCTCCATGAGGGGTGCGCCGTTAGGTTGCCACCGCGGCCGAGGACATTCATGAAAAGTGACGACATCGACGAGCTAAGACGCAGCCGTGAGCAGTTCCGACTGCTGGTCCAGGGCGTCGCGGACTACGCGATCTACATGCTCGATCCCGAAGGGAACGTTTCCAGCTGGAACTCCGGCGCGGAGCGCATCAAGGGCTATCGGCCGGACGAGATCGTCGGGCTGCATTACTCGAGGTTCTTCGCCCCCGAGGACGTGGAGCGCCGCGAACCGTGGTCGAACCTGGCAGCAGCCAGGGCGTCCGGGCGGCTGGAAACGGAAGGCTGGCGGGTGCGCAAGGACGGCAGCCGTTTCTGGGCTCACGTGGTCCTCGATCGCATCGACGACGACGATGGGCAATTCGTCGGATTCGCCAAGGTGACGCGCGACGTCACCGAGCAGAGGAACACCGCCCTTGCCCTGGAGCAGGCGCGCAATGCGCTGTTCCAATCACAGAAGCTCGAGGCGGTCGGCCAGCTTACGGGCGGCGTGGCACACGATTTCAACAACTTGTTGATGGCGATCCACGGCAATCTGGACCTGCTCACGCAGCGTGACGACCTGCCCGATCGCGCGCGCCCGCTGGTGGCGAATGCGTTGAGCGGCGTGCGTCGTGGCGTGGCACTGGTGCAGCGGATGCTGGCCTTCGCGCGACGCCAGCAGCTTCATCTCGCCCCCGTGCTGCTGCCCGACCTCGTGCACGGCATGGCTGATCTCGTGCGTACGTCGCTGGGGCCGTCGGTGCTGGTGGAGGCGAGCTTTCCGTTGTCCTTGCCGCCGGTCATGGCGGACGCCAACCAGTTGGAGCTGTGCCTGCTGAACCTCGCAGTGAACGCGCGCGATGCGATGCCGGATGGGGGAACCCTGACCATCTCGGCCCGTGCGGAAAGCGTCCAGGATGGGCGTGCGCTCGGGATCGGCCCGGGACATTACGTCCGCCTGTCGCTGGCCGATACCGGCGAAGGCATGGATGAGGCCACGTTGAGCCGGGCCACCGAGCCGTTCTTCACCACCAAGGGGGTGGGCAAGGGGACGGGTCTGGGCCTGTCGATGGTGCACGGCATCGTGCAGCAGTGTGGCGGCGCTCTACGTCTGAGCAGCACGCGCCCGGGCGGCACGACCGTGGACATCTGGCTGCCGGTTGCCGGCGCCCTCGGTCTCGGAGCTGACGCTCCCCTGGCCATCGCGCCACCGACGCATTACGCCGCGTCCATGGATGGGCAGGCGACATCGATCCTTGTGGTCGACGACGACCCCCTGGTGCTCTCGACCACGGTCGAGATGCTTTGCTTTGCCGGCTACGAAGCCATAGGTGCGTCGTCCGGTGCGCAGGCGCTCAAAATGCTCGATGCATCACCCTCGGTGTCCGTAGTGCTTACCGACCACGCCATGCCCGGCATGACGGGCGTGGAATTGGCCTCACGGCTGGCGAAGACGCGTCCCGACCTGCATGTCGTCCTGGCCAGTGGCTACGCCGAATTGCCCGACCACACGCCCGGCATCCACGCGCGGCTGCAGAAACCGTACGGGCGCGAGGAACTGCTCGCCGCATTGCGCTTCGCATGAAATGCACCCGTGCCAGCGCTGCCAATGCTTGACAGCCCTACGGTACTTGCACAAAATACGTGGCTCCCCGCCCGAATAGCTCAGCCGGTTAGAGCACTTGACTGTTAATCAGGGGGTCGTTGGTTCGAGTCCAACTTCGGGCGCCAGATTGAGAAAGCCGTGCAGCCATGCACGGCTTTTTTCGTTTTAGAGCTGGCCCACAGCAGGTCGTCAGCGGCGCGTACCCGCCAGCGCGCAGGCGGTGGCGTCGTCGTCCTTGGCGTGTTCTCGCCGAGCAACGCCTGATTTGGGCACCACGATCGAGACCGCCGTGGCGGCTCGGCCGCGAACGCAAAGCGTGATCCTCTGGTTGTCGGCCGTCGTGCCGTCCTCGTCGAAGCGCACGGCAAGGCGGTGGCCGCGGTGGGCCGACAGGGCGGCATCGAGGGCATCTACGCGGTCGAACACCGTGTGTCGTTCCTCGTCGTAGGCGATCCAGCCGCGGGTCCAGTCCACCCAGTCCTCGCACGTACGGCCGTTGGCGCTCGCGCAGGTGCGCGTGGCATGGTTGCGCCTGACCGCAGCCGTGCGTGCGCGCTCCAGCGTGTCCAGCAGTGCCTCGGCGGAGGCCCCCAGGCGATGGCGCGCCATCGCTTCGGCCAGGCGGGGCAGGGCAATGGCCCCGATAAGGGCGACGATGAGCAGCACCGTCACCAGTTCGATCAACGTGAAACCACGGGAGCGCGGCGGCATGATTCATTCCGTAGTGGCCGGGGCCACGGGATGATCGCGGCCGGGCCCGACGCCGCCCATCGGGGAGTTACATCACGGCGTGTAGGCGTTCGCCGTTTAAACTCGACCTTCGAACCTGCATATAGCCGTCATGACCGATCGCTTCCAGCTCGTCTCCCCGTATAAGCCCTCCGGCGACCAGCCGGAGGCCATTCGCCGTCTCACCGAAGGTTTCGAAGCGGGCCTTGCCGCCCAGACCCTGCTCGGCGTCACGGGTTCGGGCAAAACCTTCACGATCGCCAACGTGGTCGAAAAGGTGCAGAAGCCCACCATCGTGCTGGCGCCCAACAAGACGCTGGCGGCGCAGTTGTACGGTGAGTTCAAGGAGTTCTTCCCGCACAACGCGGTGGAGTACTTCGTCAGCTATTACGACTACTACCAGCCGGAAGCCTACGTCGTGGCCTCGGACACCTTCATCGAGAAGGATTCGAGCATCAACGACCACATCGAGCAGATGCGCCTGGCAGCGACGAAGGCGCTGCTGTCCCGGCGCGATTCGCTGATCGTGGCAACGGTCTCGGCCATCTACGGTCTCGGCGATCCCGAAGACTACATGAGCCTGCGCCTCATTCTTTCGCGTGGCGAGCACATCGAGCAGCGGGCACTGATCCGTCAGCTCACCGAGTTGCAGTACGTGCGCAACGAAATGGAACTTCGTCGCGGTACCTATCGCGTGCGCGGCGAAGTGGTGGACGTGTTCCCGGCGGAATCGGAATCCGAAGCGCTGCGCATCGAGCTGTTCGACGGCGATGTGGAGAACCTGTCGCTGTTCGACCCGCTGACGGGTGAGGTGCTGCGCAAGGTGCCGCGCTACACGGTGTACCCGAAGACCCATTACGCCAGCACGCGGCAGAGCGTGCTGAACGCGATGGAGACGATCAAGATCGAATTGTCCGAGCGCCTCGAACAGCTCTATCGCGACAACAAGCTCGTGGAAGCCCAGCGGCTCGAGCAGCGCACGCGCTTCGATCTGGAAATGATGGCCGAGGTGGGCTTCTGCCAGGGCATCGAAAACTATTCGCGACACATGACCCGCCGCGGTCCCGGCGAGCCGCCGCCCACCTTGTTCGACTATCTGCCGCCGGATGCGTTGATGGTGGTGGACGAATCGCACGTGACCGTGCCGCAGCTCGGTGCCATGTACAAGGGCGATCGTTCGCGCAAGGAGACCCTCGTGGAGTTCGGTTTCCGCTTGCCGTCCGCGATGGATAACCGCCCACTGCGTTTCGAGGAATGGGAGCGTCGCGCACCGCGTGCGATCTACGTATCCGCCACGCCTGCGAAGTACGAACTGGAGCGCTCCGACAGCAACGTCGTGGAGTTGGTGGTGCGCCCGACCGGGTTGATCGATCCGGAAGTGGAGGTGCGTCCCGTGCGCACGCAGGTCGACGACCTGCTCGGCGAGATCCACAAGCGCGTCGCCATGGGCGATCGTGTGCTGGTCACCACGCTGACCAAGCGCATGGCCGAGAACCTTACGGATTACCTGTCCGAGCACGATGTGAAGGTGCGCTACCTGCACGCGGACATCGACACCGTGGAGCGCACCGAGATCATCCGAGACCTGCGTCTCGGCGAATTCGATGTGCTGGTGGGCATCAACCTGCTGCGCGAAGGCCTGGACATGCCCGAGGTCTCGCTGGTGGCGGTGCTCGATGCCGACAAGGAAGGCTTTCTCCGTTCGACCCGCAGCCTGATCCAGACGATCGGTCGAGCCGCCCGTAACGTGCGCGGCAAGGCGATCCTCTACGCCGACGAGATCACCGGCTCGATGAAGGAAGCCATGGAGGAGACGGCCCGCCGTCGCGAAAAGCAGGTGGAATACAACACGGCCCACGGGATCACGCCGAAAACCGTGGTTCGCCGCATTGCGGACATCATGGAAGGCGCACGCGCGGACGTCGGTTCGCGCGGTGGCAAGGGCAAGAAGGGAAGGGACGCGAAGAAGGTAGCCGAGGAAGCGCCGGACTACGGTTCGCTTACCCCGGAGCAGGTCGGCTCCACCATCAAGAAACTCGAGGCGCGCATGTACAAACACGCGCAGAACCTCGAGTTCGAAGAGGCCGGAAAGCTGCGTGACGAGATTCACCGTCTGCGCGAGCGGGCCCTGCGCTGACGCCAGGGCGCCGGATTTCCGCCCGACCTCTTGCAGGGGCGGGCGGCGGTCGGTAAACTGCGCAGCTCTTCGGGCGGTTAGCTCAGCGGTAGAGCACTACCTTGACATGGTAGGGGTCACAAGTTCGATCCTTGTACCGCCCACCACTTTCCCACAAGCGAAAAGTGGCTTGAAGACAAAGACTAAGGAGCCCGCAAGGCTCCTTTTTCGTTGCTCGGAGCCCGAGCACGAGGTCCGTCGCCGACATGTCCCCCGGCACTTAAGCCCCATGGCCGCTGGGCTACACTGACGTCTTTTGGTGGAGCGTCGCCAGTGGCCTACCTGCTGACCAAGTCCCTGCACATCGTCTTCGTCATCGCCTGGATGGCCACGGTGTTCTACCTGCCGCGGATTCTCGTCAACATCGCGGAGGCTGGCGCGGAGCCCGCCGTGAAGGCGCGTCTCGAGCTGATGGGGCGCCGGCTCTACAAGTTCGGCCACAGCATGTTCGGCCTGGCCTTTCTGTTCGGCCTCATCCTCTGGCTCTACTTCCACATCAGTGGCGGCTGGCTGCATGCCAAGATCGCGCTGGTCCTCGTGATGCTCGGCTATTTCATCTGGTCCGGGCGGTTGTTGAAACGCAGCATGGCCGGTGGCAGCCTCCCGCCGTCGCGCACACTGAGGTTGTTCAACGAATTGCCGGTGCTGGTGCTGCTCGCCATCGTCTATCTCGTCGTCGCCAAGCCGTTCTGAGGTCTCGCCCGGCGAGACGGGGATCGGCGATGATGCGACCCGACGTATTTCGCCCTGGAGGCGCTCGTTGAGCGACGCGCACGACATCGTGCCGGGCCTGATGGTCCTGCACGGCAATCGCCTTGAAGAACTGCGCGACGTGCTGGTCGGCTGGCTGGCGCGCACGCCGTTGCGTCCGCTCGAAGACGAGTGGGTGCTGGTGCAATCCAACGGCATTGCGCAGTGGTTTCGCATGGCGCTGGCGCGCGGTCGGGACGAGGGCGGCCTGGGCATCGCCGCGGCAGTGAATGTCGAGCTGCCGGGCCGTTTCCTGTGGGTTGCCTATCGCGCCGTGCTGGGCCGCGACGCCGTGCCGCCCGAATCTCCCTTCGATAAATCACGCCTCGTGTGGCGCTTGATGCGGCTCTTGCCCGCGGTGTCGCACGAGGCGGGTTTCGAGCCGCTCGCGGCATTTCTCGGCGCCGGCGACGACGCTCGCAAATGTCACCAACTGGCCGAGCGACTGGCCGACCTGTACGACCAGTACCAGGTCTACCGCGCCGACTGGCTCGACGATTGGGCCGCGGGGCGCGACGTGATGCGCGACGCGCGCGGTGGTGCACCGGACCTCGATGCGGGCGACCGCTGGCAGGCCGAACTATGGCGACGCCTTCTGGCGGACGTCGGCGACGCGGACGCCGATGGCCATCGCGCGGCCGTGCACGAGCGCTTCCTCGACGCGGTCGTCCATGCCGTGGAGCGCCCGACCGGGCTGCCTCGGCGGATCGTGGTGTTCGGCATGTCGTCGCTTCCTCGCCAGACCCTGGAAGCGTTATCGGCGCTGTCGCGCTGGTCGCAGGTGCTGCTCGTGGTGATGAATCCGTGCCGGCACTACTGGGCCGACATCGTCGACGATCGCGAGCTGCTGCGCGCAGAACGTCGCCGGCAAAGCGCGAAGCCCGGCATGCCGTTGCAACTGTCGGACGACGAATTGCATCTGCACGCCCACCCGTTGCTGGCGGCGTGGGGCAAGCAGGGGCGCGACTACATCCGTCTTCTAGACGAGTTCGATCACCCGGACAGTTACCGCGAACGCTTCACCGCGTGGGACCAGCGCATCGACCTGTTCGCCGAGCCGCGCACGGAAACGCTACTGGGCCAGGTTCAGGCGGCGATCCTGGATCTGGAGCCGCTGCCGGCGACGCCGCGCACGCTGGACGCCGACGACACCTCCATCGCCTTCCACGTGGCGCACGGTCCCCAGCGCGAGGTGGAGATACTGCACGACCAGTTGCTCGCGCGGTTCGAGGACGCCGCCCGTCGAGGCGATCCGATCCTGCCGCGCGACGTGATCGTGATGGTGCCGGACATCGAGACCTACGGGCCGCACATCGACGCGGTCTTCGGCCGCGTGCCGCGCGACGACGCGCGTTTCATTCCCTACAGCATCGCCGACCGCACGGCGCGCGGCACGGCGCCGATGATCATGGCGCTCGACATGCTGCTGGCGCTGCCCGAGTCGCGCTTCGGCATCGGCGATATGGCCGACCTGCTGGACGTGCCGGCAGTGCGTGAGCGTTTCGATCTCGGCGAGGACGACTTGCCGCTCCTGCAGCGCTGGATCAACGGCGCAGGGGTTCGCTGGGGCCTCGATGCATCGCAGCGCGCATCGCTGGACCTGCCGCCCCTCGAACAGAACACCTGGACCTTCGGCCTCCGTCGCATGCTTCTCGGCTACGCCGCGGGGCAGGGCGAGGCGTGGGGCGACATCGAGCCCTACGGTGAGGTCGGCGGCCTGGATGCGCGCCTCGTCGGACCGCTGTCGGATCTGCTCGATGCCTTGGGCGATCACTGGCGCGAACTTGCACAGCCGGCATCGCCGGCCGTGTGGGGCGAGCGCCTGCGTGCATTGCTGCGCGATCTGTTCGCGCCGTCCGAGCCCGAGGACCGCATGTTGCACATGCGTCTGCTCGATACGCTGGAAGCCTGGGAGCGCGCCTGCGCTGAGGCCTCGTTCGAACAGCCGCTACCGGTGGACGTCGTGCGTGAGGCGTGGCTCGCTCCTTTCGACGACAACGGGTTGTCCAAGCGCTTTCTTGCCGGCGCCGTGAGCTTCGGCACGTTGATGCCGATGCGCGCCATTCCGTTTCGCCTCGTCTGCCTGTTGGGCATGAACGATGGCGCCTATCCGCGCGCGCGGCCGCCGATGGATTTCGACCTGATGGCGCGCGGCGGCGCATGGCGTCCTGGCGATCGCTCGCGTCGAGAGGACGACCGCTATCTGTTCCTGGAAGCGCTGCTTTCCGCGCGCGATGCATTGCACGTCGGCTGGGTGGGCCGTAGTGCCCGGGACAACGCCGAGCTGGCACCGTCCGTCTTGGTCGGCCAATTGCGCGATTACCTCGCTGCGGGCTGGCGCGCAGCGAGCGGTGGCGACGCCTTGCCGGCGCTGACCGTCGAACATCCGCTGCAGCCATTCAGTCGCGCGTACTTCCAGGCGGGCGACCCGCGGTTGTTCACCTATGCCGGCGAGTGGCGCAGTGCACACGATACGCGCGACGAACATCGCGACGCGCCGCTCGAACCGCTCGTCGTCGAGCGGCCGCTGGCGATCGCCACGCTTCGCCGCTTCCTGCGCCATCCGGTGAGGGAGTTCTTCAACAGTCGCCTCGGTGTCCGCTTCGACGTGGCGGAAGCCGCGGCGGATGACAACGAACCGTTCTCGCTGGGCGGGCTCGATCGCTATGGCATGACCGACATCCTCTTGCGCGCCGCCCTGCGCGAGACGGAAAGCGATCCTCTCGCTGCCATCGGTGCCGCCAGTGCGCGCCTGCGCCGCAGCGGTGTGCTGCCCATGGGCGGCTTCGCCGACATGGCCGCGCAGACGCTGGAGGAAGGGGCACTGGCCGTCCACGCGCGCTACGTCGCCGAGCGCGCGCGTTGGCCCGTGGATGCCGGCAAACGCGAACTGAGCGTCGCCATCGATGGCCTGTTCATCGAGGACTGGCTGACGGGCCTCCACGCGGATGACAACGGCAGACTGGCAGCGCTGCGCGCGTCCCCGACGGCCGTGCTGGACAAGGAAGGCCGGCCACTTGCCCATCGCATGGTGGAGCCATGGGTCGAACATCTCGTGGCGCAGGCTGGCGGATTCGAGGTGGAAACGCGCTACGTCGGTCCGGATGCCACGGTCGTCATACCGCCGCTTCCGCTCGACACGGCGCACGCTTTTCTCCTGCGCGTGGTGCGTATGTGGCGAGAAGGCATGTGCCGTCCGCTGCCCGTCGCGTTGCGCGCGGCGCTGGCGTGGTTGGCCGAGGACGAGGCACGGGCAGAGACCGCGGCGCGGCTGGCTTATGGCCCGGCGATGCCGGGCAGTCTCGTGCCTGGCGAGGTCGACAAGGACGCGTATCTGCGTCGGGCGTATCCGTCGTTCGGTGTGCTGCTCGCAGCGGGCTTCGTCGACTGGCTACCGGCTTACGCGGAGTTCCTGGCGGCATTGCAGGTGGAGGCGGCATGAGCACGTCGATGCAGCCACTGCAGCCCGTGACCATGCCGTTGCATGGTGTGCGCCTCATCGAGGCGAGCGCAGGCACCGGCAAGACCTGGATCATCGCGGCGCTCTATGTGCGCGCCGTGTTGGGTCACGACATGCCGCAGCCCTTGCTTCCGCCGCAGTTGCTCGTGGTCACGTTCACCGAAGCCGCCACGCAGGAGCTGCGCGAGCGCATCCGCGCACGCCTTGTGGAAGCGGCTCGCGCGTTCCGCGCGTCGGCATCCGACGAGCCGTTCCTGGCCGAGCTGATCGCGACCTATCCCGTCGACGCGCACGCGTCATGTGCCCGACGTCTCGAACTGGCTGCGCAGTGGATGGACGAAGCGGCGATCTTCACCATCCACGGCTGGAGCCAGCGCATGCTCACCCAGCATGCCTTCGGCAGCGGACACGCATTCGCGCTCACGCTGGAACCGGACGAAAGCGAGTTGCTGGCCGATTGCGTTCGCGACTACTGGCGTCAGACGTTCTATCCGTTGCCGCCGCGGCAGGCCGAGATGGTGCTGGAAGAATGGCGCTCGCCCGACGACTTGCTGCGTGCGTTGAAACCACTGTTCTACGGTGGCGAAGTCACGCTGCGCGTGGCAGGCGAGGTGCTTGCCGACGCGACCGATCCGCGCGCGCTGATGGCCTCGCGCGGCGCATGGCAAGCCGAGCACGATCGACTGCTCGCGGAAGCGGCGGAGGCGTGGCGCAGCGATATCGATCGTATCGAAGCCCTGCTCACCGAGGCATCCACGACCAAGGTGTTGAACAACACGCGCTATCGTCCCGATCGTATGCCGGGCTATCTCGCCCCGGTGCGACGTTGGGCGTTCGGCGGTGAGGCGATCGAGGAAGCGCTGCAGCGTTTCACCGCCACGCGCCTGGCGGATGCCGCAGGCAAGGGCAAACAGCGTCCGGAACATCCGGCGTTTGCAGCGTTGGATGCCTGGCAAGCGTGGAATGAGCACAAGGTCGATATTCGCCACGCCTTGCTGGTCGACGCGCTGGCACGCGTGCGCGAACGGTTTGCTGCGCAGAAGCGGCGGCGCGCACAGATCGGGTTCGACGACCTGCTGCATCGTCTCGACGCTGCTCTTCGCAGCGACGCGGGAGACGCCTTGGCTGAAACTATTCGCCGGCAGTTCCCGCTGGCGTTGATCGACGAGTTTCAGGACACCGATCCCGTTCAGTACCGCATTTTCAGTCGCATCTATGCCGGTGTCCCCGACGTCGGCCTGTTGTTGATCGGCGATCCGAAGCAGGCGATCTACGCGTTCCGCGGCGCCGATATCCATACCTATCTATCGGCGCGCGCGCAGGCGCTCGCGCCGCACTACAGTCTGGACACGAACTACCGCTCGAGTCACGCCATGATCGAGGCGGTCAATGCCGTCTTCCTGCACGGCGAGCGGCATCCGCACGGCGCCTTTCATTTTCCGGATCGCGGCTTGCCCTTCGCGGCGGTGAGCGCAAAGGGCAGGGCGGAGCGCTTCGTCGTCGCAAGGGAATCGCAGCCGGCGTTGCGCCTCTGGCTGCTCGACGACGAACGGCCCGTCGGCGTGCGTCATTACCGCGAGCAGATGGCGGACGCGTGCGCCAGCGAGATCGTGCGCCTGCTGGAAGGGGCCACGCGCGGTGACACAGGGTTTGCCGAGGCAGAGGGGCGCATCGTGCCGCTCCGTCCGGCCGACGTCGCCGTGCTCGTGCGCAGCCGCTCGGAAGCGGCACAGGTGCGAGCGTCGCTGGCTGCCCGTCAGGTTCGCAGCGTGTTTCTGTCCGATCGCGATTCGGTCTGGGAAAGCGCGGAGGCGGAGGACGTACTCGCCTGGTTGCGTGCCGCCGCTGCCCCTGCGTCGGACACGGCGATGCGCGCGGCCCTGGCAACACGCACGCTCGACCTTGGCTATATCGAACTCGAACAGCTGAATGTGGACGAGGCCCATTGGGAGCGGCGCGGCGAGGAATTCCTGGCCCTGCGCCAGGTCTGGCAGCGTGCCGGCGTGCTTGCGATGCTGCATGCGCTGCTGCATCGCTTCGACCTGCCGGCACGCCTGCTCCTGCGTGCTGGTGGCGAGCGCGCGCTGACCAATGTGCTGCATCTGGCCGAGCTGTTGCAGCACGCGGCTTCCATGCTCGACGGCGAGCAGGCCCTGATTCGCCACGTGGCCGAACGCATCGCCGACACAGCCAGCCACCATGGCGACGACCAGCTCGTGCGCCTGGAAAGCGACGACGATGTGGTCAAAGTGATCACGATCCACAAGTCCAAGGGCCTGGAATACCCGATCGTATTCCTGCCGTTTGTCTGTGCCAGCGGCGGTCCGCATCCGGGCCAAACCGCTTATCGATATCACGATGGGACGGGTAGCCAGCTGGAGTTAGTGAGCAAGTCGAAAGGCGGCGCCGCTTCCGAACAGGCCAAGGACGCCGCGGATCTGGCGGCATTGCAGGAAGACCTGCGCCTGCTTTATGTAGCGATGACGCGTGCACGACACGCTTGCTACGTGGGTGTCGCGCCGGTGTGCCACGGCACCTCGCGTACACCGCAGGTGCATCGCAGCGCGTTCGGGCATTTGCTCAGCGGTGGCGAGGAGATCGGCAACGGTCGCATCGCGGGCCTGCTGCACGAGCTGGCGCAGGCTACGCCGTCGATCCGCGTGGAATACATGCCGCCCCCCGACGAGCGCCGTTTTGTCGCGCCGGATCGTCCCGAGGCAGCGCGACCCGCACGAGAGGCCACGGCGAGGCGCGCAGACCCCTGGCGCATCGCCAGCTACAGCGGCCTGCGCTATGCGGACGAGGTGTCTGCACCGGAAACCGCGACGGACGACGTCATCGTGGAATACGCCACCGAGCCCGTCGTCGCCGCTCCGACTGTAGCGGGTATCCACGCCTTCGAGCGGGGCGCGGAAGCGGGTACCTTCCTGCACGACCTTCTCGAATGGATCGCGGAGGAAGGCTTCGCCACCGTCGCCAGGGATTCCGCACGGCTGCGTGACACGGTGGCACGCCGTTGCGAACGGCGCGGCTGGAGTACATTCATCGATCTCCTGACGGATTGGCTGTCGATGCTTTTGCGGACGCCGCTGGCGCTGCCGGACGGCGGCCAGCTCGCGCTTGCGTCGCTCGACGATCCCTCGCGCTATCGTGCCGAGCTGGAGTTCCTGTTCGCCTCGCGTGGCGTCGATACGCTCGCCCTGGATCGCATCGTGCGCGAGCACACCTTGGATGGCGAGGCGCGCCCGACGCTGGCCGCGGACATCATCAACGGCATGCTCAAAGGCTTCATCGATCTCATCGTCGAGCACGAAGGCCGCTGGTACGTCGTCGATTACAAGTCGAACTGGCTTGGCGTGGATGCGCAGGCGTATACGACCGCTGCGATGCGCCGCTCCATTCTGGAAGCGCGCTACGAACTGCAATACGCGTTGTACCTGCTTGCATTGCATCGCCAACTGCGCGCCCGACTCGGTGACGCCTACGACTACGACACGCACATCGGTGGTGCGGTCTATCTCTATCTGCGTGGCGTGGATGGACACGGGCACGGGGTTCACGTGGAACGGCCGCCTCGGGCGATGATCGAGGCGATGGATCGGTTGTTCGAAGGAGCCTCCGCATGATCGCCGATGGCGTCGCATGGCTCGATCAAGCGCTTGCCGAGGGCCGGATCGAGCGCGTCGATCGGTCTTTTGCCCGTTTCCTGCGCACGCTGGACCCGGCGGTCGATCCGCGTGTTCAGGTAGCTGCCGCACTCCTGAGTCGCGAACTGGGCGAAGGGCATATCTGCATGCCGCTGACGACCTTGCGCGAGCGCGAGCCGGCGCTTGGCGATCCGTCGCTTTTTCTTTCCTCGACGCCGTTGGTGGCCTCAGCCGATGGCGATCCGTCGGCACCGTTGGTGCTCGACCACGATCTGCTCTATATGCGCCGTTTCTGGCGCGACGAATCCCGCGTTGCTCGAGCAATCGTCAGCCGGCTCGAGGTGCAGCCGGTGCATCCCGATCTGCCCGCGGAACTCGCGCGGCTGTTTCCATCCGACGATGCGCGACCGGACTGGCAGAAGATCGCCTGCGCGCTGGCAGCGCGGTCCCGCTTTGCCGTCATCACGGGGGGGCCGGGCACTGGCAAGACGACCACCGTCGTGCGCCTGCTCGGCTTGCTGCAGACCTTGGCGTTACGCGACGGCGGGAGTCGCCTGCGCATTCGCCTGGCCGCGCCCACCGGTAAGGCGGCGGCACGACTCAATGCGTCCATCGCCGGGCAGGTCGCGGAGTTGCAGGTCGATCCTGGGGTGAAGCAGGCCATCCCTGCCGAGGTGACCACGCTGCATCGTCTACTCGGTAGTCGCCCGGATACGCGGGCATTTCGCCACGATGCGGAAAATCCGTTGCACCTCGACGTGCTGGTCATCGACGAGGCATCGATGATCGACCTCGAGATGATGGCTGCAACGCTCGATGCCTTGCCGCCTACGGCACGGCTTGTGCTGCTCGGCGACAAGGATCAGCTTTCATCGGTGGAGGCCGGTGCGGTGCTCGGTGACCTTTGCGCTCGCGCGGACGTCGGCCACTACTCCTCCGCGACGCGTGACTGGATTGCCGCAGCCTGCGGCGAGGACGTGTCGGCCTGCACGGACGGTGACAGCGCACGTGCGCTGGATCAGCATGTCGCCATGCTGCGGCACAGTCGCCGCTTCGGCAGCGACAGCGGCATCGGCGCGCTGGCGACGGCGATCAATCAGGGCGATGCGCACGCAGCGCGCGCCGTGTTTGCGTCATTCTCCGACGTGACGCTCGGCGCGCCGTCGCCAAGCGCGATCGCCACCCTCGCCATCGAGGGGCGTGACGGCGCGCCAGGCTATCGGCATTACCTCGACGCCATCGAGAACACACGCCCCGCGGTCGGCGCGAGCGACGACGAACTGATGCTGTGGGGCCGTGGCGCCTTGCGTGCCTATGCCGGGTTCCAGCTGCTTTGCGCCACGCGCCTCGGCGAGCATGGCGTGCTCGCGCAGAACGCGCGCATCGCACAGGGATTGCTGGATCGTGGCCTGATCGAGGCGACAGGTGGCTGGTACGAAGGGCGCCCCGTCATGTTGACCCGCAACGACTACGCGCTGGGCCTCATGAACGGCGACGTGGGTGTGACGCTATGGGTACCCGATGGCCGCGGCGGCATGGCCTTGCGCGTGGCGTTTTCGGTGATGGACGAACACGGCGGCGAGCGCATTCGTTTCGTGGTGCCGAGCCGCCTGGTGGCGGTGGAGACGGTGTACGCGATGACGGTGCACAAGTCGCAGGGTTCCGAGTTCGAGCATACGGCGCTGGCCTTGCCGCCCGAACCGTCGCCGGTACTGACCCGCGAACTCGTCTATACCGGCGTGACCCGTGCGCGTCACTGGTTCACGCTGTTGGCCGCGCCGGACATCCTCGGCTACGCCGTGCAGCGGAAAACGCAGCGAGCCTCGGGGCTGCTGCGTCGTTTGCTCTGACTAACGCGTCTAGTCCGCCGCGTAGAAGCGCTTGTACCACTCGGCAAATTTCGCCAGCCCCTCGTCGATCGACGTCGAGGGCGCATAACCGACATCGCGACGCAGCGCCGACACGTCTGCCCATGTATCCGGTACATCGCCGGGCTGCATGGGCAGCAGGCGCTTTTCCACCGTGCGTCCGAGGTGTTTTTCGAGCGTGGCGATGAAATCGAGCAACTGCACCGGCTCGTCGTTGCCGATGTTGTAGACACGATACGGTGCGGCCGACGATCCTGCGTTCGGATTGACCGGATCGTAGGAAGGGTCTGGCGCAGCAGGATGGTCGAGCGTACGAATCACACCCTCGACGATGTCGTCGATGTAGGTGAAGTCGCGGCTGTGCTGGCCGTGGTTGAACACGTCGATCGGTTCGCCGCGCATGATCCGGCTCGCAAAGAGGATCGGCGACATGTCCGGGCGACCCCATGGTCCGTACACGGTGAAGAAGCGCAGGCCCGTCGTCGGCAGACCGAACAGGTGGCTATACGTATGTGCCATCAGCTCGTTCGATTTCTTCGTGGCAGCGTAGAGGCTCACCGGATGATCCACGGCATCTTCCACGGCGAAGGGCATCTTGCGATTGGCGCCGTATACGGAACTGGATGACGCGTAGACAAGGTGGCCCACTGCATGCCGACGGCATGCCTCCAGCACGTTGACGAACCCGACGAGATTGCTCTGCACGTAGGCATGCGGGTGTGTCAGCGAGTAACGCACCCCCGCCTGCGCCGCGAGATTGACCACGCGCTCGGGCTGGAAGTCCGCGAAGGCGCGGTCGACCGCCGCTTGCTCCGCCAGGTCGGCCCGCAGGTGGGTGTAATTCGGGTGGGCCGAGAAGCGCGCGAGGCGAGCTTCTTTCAGTGCCGGATCGTAGTAATCGTTGTGGTTGTCGAAGCCCAGTACGGTGTCGCCGCGGGCGAGCAGGCGCTCGGTTAGGGCCGAGCCGATGAAGCCGGCGCTGCCGGTGACCAGGATGCGCATGAGATGACCTGCGATGTGAGCGGCCGCACAGTGTAACGGAGGGGCCGATTGACACGGCAGCGGCCGTGATCTAGTTTTTGCCCGATATCCACGAAACGAAGGTGGCCCGCGGCAACGCCGGCCGAGTGTGCGACATGCGGACTACGAGCTTCCCAACCTGATCCCACGCCACGTCTTCGTCATCTTTCGAAGGGCGCCTGGCGCCCTTTTTGTTTGTCCGGAACCACGCATCCATGATCCAGATCACGCTACCCGACGGCAGCCAGCGCCCGTTCGAGCACCCCGTCACCGTTCAGGACGTCGCCGCCTCGATCGGCGCCGGTCTCGCCAAGGCCACGCTCGCGGGCAAGGTCGACGGCAAGCTCGTCGATGCCAGCTTCCTCATCGACCATGACGCCGCGCTCGAGATCGTCACCGAGAAGAGCCCGGAGGCGCTGGATATCCTGCGCCACTCCACGGCTCATCTTCTCGGCCAGGCCGTGCAGCGCCTCTTCCCCGGCGCGCAGGTCACGATCGGCCCGGTGATCGACAACGGCTTCTATTACGACTTCGCGTACGAGCGTCCCTTCACGCCCGACGACCTGGAAGCCATCCAGGCGGAAATGGAGAAGATCGTGAAGGAGCAGATTCCCGTCACGCGCTCGGTGAAGAGCCGCGACGAGGCCATCCGCTTCTTCCGCGACATGGGCGAGGAATACAAGGCGCAGATCATCGAGGGCATTCCCTCCAACGAGGAGCTCTCGCTCTATACCCAGGGCGAGTTCACCGATCTGTGCCGCGGCCCGCACGTGTTCAACACCGGCAAGCTGCGCGCGTTCAAGCTCATGAAGGTGGCCGGTGCCTATTGGCGCGGCGATTCCAACAACGCGATGCTGACCCGGATCTACGGTACCGCCTGGCTGAACGACAAGGACCTCAAGGCCTACCTGCTGCAACTCGAGGAAGCCGAAAAGCGCGACCATCGCCGCATCGGCAAGCAGCTCGATCTGTTCCACCAGCAGGAAGAAGCACCGGGCATGGTGTTCTGGCACCCGAAGGGCTGGGCCATCTGGCAGGCGGTCGAGCAGTACGTTCGCGGCGTCTACCGCCGCAGCGGCTACCAGGAAGTGCGCGGCCCGCAGATCATGGACGTGAGCCTGTGGAAGAAGTCCGGCCATTGGGACAACTACCAGGAAAACATGTTCTTTACCGAGTCGGAGAAGCGCACCTATGCGCTGAAGCCGATGAACTGCCCCGGTCACGTGCAGATCTTCAACACCAACCTGCACAGCTACCGCGACCTGCCGATCCGCTACGGCGAATTCGGTGGTTGCCATCGCAACGAGCCTTCAGGCGCGCTGCACGGCATCATGCGCGTGCGCGCGTTCACCCAGGACGACGGGCACATCTTCTGCACGCCCGCGCAGATCGAGGGCGAGGTCGCGGCCTTCCACGCGCAGGCCATGAAGGTCTACGACGATTTCGGTTTCAACGACATCGCGATGAAGATCGCGCTGCGTCCGGACAAGCGGATCGGCTCGGACGAGGTCTGGGACAAGGCCGAGCACGCGCTGCGCGCGGCGCTGTCGGCTGCCAGTGTCGCCTGGGAGGAACTGCCGGGCGAGGGTGCCTTCTACGGCCCGAAGATCGAGTACCACATGAAGGACTCCATCGGCCGCGCCTGGCAGGTAGGCACGATGCAGGTCGATTTCATGATGCCCGAGCGCCTGGGCGCCGAGTACGTCGACGAGCACAGCCAGCGACAGCACCCGGTCATGCTGCATCGGGCCATCGTCGGGTCGATGGAGCGCTTCATCGGCATCCTGATCGAGCACCATGCGGGCTTGCTTCCGACGTGGCTTGCCCCCATTCAGGCGGTGGCGTTCAGCATCACCGACGCTCAGGCCGATTATGTGCGTGAAGTGGTGCAAACCCTTGTCGGACAAGGCTTCAGGGTGGATGCCGATTTGCGCAACGAAAAAGTCGGATATAAAATCCGCGAGCATACGTTGCAGAAGGTTCCCTATCTCATCGTGGTCGGAGACCGCGAAAAGGAAACGGGTACCATTTCCGTACGTACCCGCGGGGGCGAAGACCTCGGCAGCATGCCGGTGGCACAATTCGTCGCACGTTTGGAAGCCGAGACCCGCCGCTAGGCCGCGGGTCCGGTATTGAGATCATTCTTCTGGAGGATAGCGGTATCGCTACGACCGATAACAAGGGCAATCGCAAGAACAACGACATTCGCGTGCCGAAGGTCCGCGTGCTGGGCGCCGAAGGCGAGCAGATGGGCATCATGGACACCCGTGATGCGATTCGTGCCGCCGAAGAGCTTGGCATGGACCTCGTCGAGATCCAGCCGAACGGCGATCCGCCGGTCTGCAAGATCATGGACTACGGCAAGTTCAAGTTCGAAGCCCAGAAGAAGGCTCAGGCCGCCAAGAAGAAGCAGAAGCAGGTCGAAATCAAGGAAGTGAAGTTCCGCCCCGTCACCGACGTGGGCGACTACGACATCAAGCTGCGCAAGATGCGCGAGTTTCTTGAAGAAGGCGACAAGGTCAAGGTCACGATCCGCTTCCGCGGCCGCGAGATGTCCCACCAGGACCTCGGCCAGAACCTGGCCCGCAAGATCCAGACCGACATCGGCGAGGAAGGCGTGGTCGAGCAGTTCCCGCGCCTCGAAGGTCGCCAGATGGTCATGATGATCGGGCCTAAGAAGAAGGTCTGATCTCTGGAATTGTGGGAGCCGCTATAGCGGCGAGAAGCCCACGGAGCCATGAAGCGGCGGGGCAGGTTGTCCTCGCCGCTATAGCGGCTCCTACACATAGCCTTAAGATTCGTGTATCATCGCCGGCTCGGTCCGTATGGATGGGCCGATTCACCGTACCCGGCAGGAAGGAAAGTGCAGGCGCTTCAACGCCTTGCCGCCGGATCAGTCAGCAACCGAATACGGAGCATTCCGATGCCCAAGATCAAGACCAACCGGGCGGCCGCGAAGCGTTTTCGCAAGACCGCATCGGGCAAGTTCAAGGCCGGTCACGCCTTCAAGTCGCACATCCTGACCAAGAAGTCGACCAAGCGTAAGCGCGGCCTGCGCGCTCCCAACCACGTCAAAGCGTGCGACACCAAGGGTGTAGCTCGCATGTTGCCGTATCTCTAAGGGAGGCTTGAACCATGGCTCGTGTTAAGCGTGGCGTTACCGCCCGTCGTCGTCACAAGAAGATCATCGGCCGTGCCAAGGGCTACTACAACGCCCGCCGCAAGGTATTCCGCGTAGCCAACCAGGCCGTCATCAAGGCCGGTCAGTACGCCTACATCGGTCGCAAGCAGCGCAAGCGCCAGTTCCGCGCGCTGTGGATTGTCCGTATCAATGCCGCCGCTCGTCAGTTCGGTCTGTCGTACAGCCGCCTGATCAATGGTCTGGCCAAGGCCAACATCTCGGTCGACCGCAAGGTCCTCGCCGACCTGGCCGTGCATGACATCAAGGCGTTTGGCGCGATCGCAGAGAAGGCCAAGGCCAGTCTGGCTGCGTAATCCGCTTTACCACGCGCGGTAGCAATGCCGCGCGATGATGGATGACGTGGGGAGAAGGCCTTGCCTTCTCCCCATTCTTTTTTTCCGGCCCAGGAAAAACCAGGAATTCCGATGGAATCGATCGAGCATATCGACGCATCGCTGCGGGACATCGAAGCCGCCTCCACGCTGGAAGCGCTGGACGCCGTGCGCGTCGCGCTGTTGGGCAAGAACGGTGCGGTCACGGCGGCACTGAAGGCCCTGGGGCAGCTGTCCGGCGACGAGCGCAAGGCACGGGGTGCCGAGGTCAATCGCGTCAAGGAGCGGTTGACCGACGCCATCGCCCAGCGCAAGCAGGCGCTGGAGCAGGCCGAACTGGACCGCCGCCTCGCTTCCGAACGCATCGACGTGACCCTGCCGGGACGCGACGGCGAATACGGCGGCATCCATCCCATTACCCGCGCGTTGGAGCGCATCGCCGACATCTTCGGTCGCCTCGGGTACCAGCGTGCCGACGGTCCCGAGATCGAGGACGACTGGCACAACTTCGAAGCGCTCAACTTCCCGCCGCATCACCCCGCGCGCGCGATGCACGACACCTTCTATTTCGGTGACGGTCGCCTGCTGCGCACGCATACCTCGCCGGTGCAGATCCGTTCGATGCAGGGGCGCCAGCCGCCGATCCGCATCATTGCGCCCGGCAAGGTCTATCGCAGCGATTCCGACCAGACCCACTCGCCCATGTTCCACCAGATCGAAGGGCTGCTCGTGGACGAGACGTCCAGCTTCGCCGATCTCAAGGGCACGCTGGCCGAGTTCGTGCGTGCGTTCTTCGAGCGCGATTTCGAGATGCGCTTCCGCCCGAGCTATTTCCCGTTCACCGAGCCCTCCGCGGAAGTGGACATCCGCTGGGATGCCGAAGATGGCAGCGCGCGATGGCTCGAGGTGCTCGGCTGCGGCATGGTCCACCCGACCGTGTTGAAGAACTGCGGCATCGATCCGGAGCGCTACACGGGCTTCGCCTTCGGCCTCGGTGTGGAGCGTTTCGCGATGCTCCGCTACGGCGTCGGCGACCTGCGCGCCTTCTTCGAGAACGACCTGCGCTTCCTGCGTCAGTTCGCCTGATCCGTCTCGCCGTATGGCCGGCACGAAGCCGGCCATCGATTCCACGTTCAACGAGTGGCTCTCATGAAATTCTCCGAAAACTGGCTGCGCGAACTGGTCACCATCGATGCGGATCGCGCCGCACTGGTCCACGCGCTGACGATGTCGGGCCTGGAAGTCGAAGAGGTCACCCCGCTGGGTGATGGCCTCGACGGCGTCGTGGTGGCCGAGATCGTCGCCGCCACGAAGCATCCCGAAGCCGATCGCCTGCAGGTGTGCACCGTGGATGCGGGGCAGGGCGCTCCACTGCAGATCGTATGTGGCGCACCCAACGCCCGCGTCGGCATTCGCGTGCCGCTCGCCATGGTCGGCGCCACGCTTCCCGGTGGCATCCAGATCAAGGCGGCGAAGCTGCGCGGCGTCGAGTCGTTCGGCATGCTGTGCTCGGCGAAGGAACTCGGCATCGACGCCGATGCGTCCGGCCTGCTCGAACTGCCCAGCGACGCGCCCGTCGGCAAGACGCTGGCTGAGTACCTGGGTCTGCCCGACGCCAGCATCGAGTTGAAGATCACGCCGAATCGCCCGGACGTGCTCGGCCTGCAGGGGCTGGCGCACGACGTGGCCGCGCTGTTCGGCAGCCGCGTGGAAGCCATCGGCGCGACCGATGCCGCCGTCACGATCGATACCGCGCGTGAGGTCAAGCTCGAAGCCGGCGCCGACGCGCCGCGCTATCTCGGTCGCGTCATCGAAGGTGTGGACGCAAAGGCACGTTCGCCGCTGTGGCTCGCCGAGCGCCTTCGTCGTGCCGGCATCCGCCCGATCAGCGCCATCGTCGACATCACCCAATACGTGATGCTCGAACTCGGCCACCCGCTGCATGCCTTCGACAATGACACGCTCACGGGTGCGGTGGTCGTCCGTCACGCGGCGGAAGGCGAGCGCCTGAAGCTGCTCGACGGTAACGAAGCCAAGCTGGACGCCTCGTTCGTCGTGATCGCCGACGACGCGCGTCCGCTGGCCGTCGCCGGCATCATGGGTGGCTTCGATTCGCGTGTGACCGACGCCACGCAGAACATATTCCTCGAAGCCGCGCATTTCGCACCGTCCGCCATCATGGGGCGCGCGCGCAAGCTCGGCCTGCATACGGATGCCTCGCACCGCTTCGAGCGCGGCGTCGACCCTGCCTTGCCGAAACGTGCCATCGAACGGGCGACGCAGTTGCTGCTCGAAATCGCTGGCGGCAAGGCCGGTCCGGTCACCGTGGCCGAGCGCCCGGAAGACCTCCGTGAGCACGCGCCTGTGATGCTTCGCCATGCGCGCCTTCGCCGCGTGCTGGGCATCGACGTCGCCGCCAGCGAGGTCGCGCGCATCTTCGTCGCGCTGGGCATGGGTGTCGTCGAGGTGGCCGATGGCTGGCGCATCACGCCGCCCACCAGCCGCTTCGACATCGAGCGCGAGGAAGACCTCATCGAGGAGGTCGCGCGCATCCATGGCTACGAGCGCATTCCCACCCACGTACCCGCGGGTGAGATCGCGCTGCGTGCGGAACCGGAGGCACGTCTCACCGAGATGGCGCTGCGCGACCAGTTGGCCGCGCGCGGCTACTTCGAGGCGGTGACGCTGTCCTTCGTCAACGCCGATCTGCTGCGCACCTGGGGCGTGGATCGCGATGCCGTCGCCCTGGCCAATCCGCTGTCGGCCGACCTCGCCGTCATGCGCACGTCCCTGTTGCCGGGCTTGGTCGAGGCGCTGCGCCACAATCGCGCGCGCCAGCAGGACCGCGTGCGCCTGTTCGAAGTGGCGCGCAGCTTCCACGCCACGGGCGCGGCCCCCGACGAGATCGGCCGCGTGGCCGTGGTCGCTTCCGGCGGCGCGCGCGCGGAGCAGTGGGGTGAGCCGTCCCGCCCCGTGGACTTCTTCGATCTGAAGGGTGACCTCGATGCGCTGATCGCCCATACCGGTGAACCGTCGCGCTGGTCGGTCGACGCTACTGACCTGCCGTCATGGCTGCATCCCGGTCGCGGTGCTCGCGTGCTGCGCGACGGTCAGGCGGCCGGCTATCTTGGCGCTCTGCATCCGGCGCTTGCCAAGGCGCTGGACCTCGGCCCCGACGTTCACGTCATGGAGCTGGCGCTCGAACCATTGCTCGCCCGCCGCCTGCCGAGCGCGGCGGCCGTGGCGCGTTTCCCGGCAGTTCGTCGCGACATTGCCGTGGAGTTGCCGGAAGAGGTGTCCTGGGCCGCCGTGGAAGCCGCCGTCCGCGGGGCGCTCGGCGATGTCCTCAAGGAGATTCGCCTGTTCGATCGATATGCCGGAAAAGGGATCGATGAAGGGCGAAAGAGTCTCGCTATGGGCTTGATTTTACAGGACGCTTCACGCACCCTTACTGACGACGATGCCGACGCCCGCGTGGCTGACGCGGTGGGGGCATTGGAGAAGACATGCAAGGCAAGATTGCGAGGATGAGATGGCGCTGACCAAGGCGGAAATGGCCGAGCGGCTTTTCCTCGACGTAGGTCTCAACAAGCGTGAGGCCAAGGAATTCGTGGACGCGTACTTCGAAGTCGTGCGCGAAGCGCTTGAGAGGGGCGAGCAGGTGAAGCTGTCGGGTTTCGGCAACTTCGATCTGCGGCAGAAGAATCAGCGGCCCGGTCGCAATCCCAAGACCGGCGAAGAAATTCCCATCTCTGCCCGGCGGGTGGTAACGTTCCGCCCCGGCCAGAAACTCAAGGTAAGAGTCGAGGGCTATGCTGGATCCAGGGAATAACACCGAACTTCCCGCCATTCCGGCGAAGCGCTACTTCACCATTGGTGAGGTCAGCGAGCTTTGCGGCGTCAAGCCGCATGTCCTTCGCTACTGGGAGCAGGAGTTTCCTGCGCTCAAGCCGGTCAAGCGTCGCGGCAACCGCCGTTACTATCAGCGCCACGACGTCCTCATGATTCGCCAGATCCGCTCGTTGCTGTACGACGAGGGCTTCACCATTACGGGCGCCCGCGCTCGCCTGGAAGGTCCGCAGGCGCGCATGGAAGCCAGCATGTCGCACCAGATCGTCCGCCAGGTTCGCCTGGAACTGGAAGAAGTCCTGACCCTCCTTCGCCGCTGATCGGCTTCCGCTGGTCGCGACGATGCTGTTACAATCGTTCGCTCGTCGGGGTGTAGCGCAGCCTGGTAGCGCACTACGCTGGGGGTGTAGTGGTCGCGAGTTCGAATCTCGCCACCCCGACCATTATTCGAAAAGGCGTCCTTCGGGGCGCCTTTTTTCGTTGCCGATGGCGGTGGCTTCCATCGGACGAGTGCCTCAAAGATGTCGTCTCTAGCGCGAGCGGCGAGAGGTCGGTGCGACCGCCATCCCGAGCAGCGCCAGCAACGCGACGACGTCGAGCCACGCGAACCAGTTCCCCCAGCGCGCATAGAGCGTCTGCGTCTCGCGCAGCGGCAGGTTGCCCACCCGTTCCGCGTCATCCTGTTCGCTGGATGCTTCGGCAACCACTCGCCCACGGTCGTCACTGAGCGTGAGTCGGCCGGAGCGAGCGGCGCGCGCGACGGCAAAGCCGCCTTCCACGCCACGCATGATCGCCATGCGACTGTGCAGCCAGCCGTCTTCCACGAAGTCCCACGCGGGCACGAGCAGCAGCTGCGCGTTCCCCTGCCCGTAGGCCTTCGAAAAGTCCTGAAAGTCCATGTCCTTGCAGATCGCCAGGCCGATTCGTGGCGTGCCCGTCAGCATCTGAAACGTGTTGCCTGGCGTGAACCGGCCCTCGAAACCAGGGATCAAGTGATGCTTGTGATGCATCGCAGGCGACACCGCGCCGGGTTGGAAGACCATCGCCGTATTGCGCTCCACGCCATGGTCTTCCTGCAGGTTGACGCCGACGTCGACGATCATGCCGTGCCGCTGCGCGAACTCCGCAAAGGCCGGAATGGATACGCCAGCAGCGAAGATGCCTTCCGGAAGCACTGCCATCTGCGCGCCTTGATCGGCGGCACGACCGAGCGCGGCGAGGTAACGATCCCGACGCGCCTGGCCTTCCGGCGAGTCGATGGCGACCGGCTTACCGGTCTGATCGAGCGCGATGAGCCCCACGCGAGCCTGAGACGTCGACGGCGCAGCGAGTCGCCAGATGCCGAAACCGAGGACGATGACGAGCAGCAACAACGCGCTCCCCGCCAGGGCGCGCCGCGTTCTTGCGTTCGCCTGAGAAGCGCTCAGCAAGGCCACGGCGGTCGCGACGAAAAGCATCAGCGCGCCGATACCCCAGATACCCGTGATCGCCGCCAACTGGATCACCGCCAGCGCGTCCATCTGCGTGTAAGCGATATCGAAGAAGGTGCCGTGAGGCGATATCAGGCTATTGAAGAACGCCAGCGCCACCCACGTGACCGGGATCGCCAAGGCGGCAGCGACGACGCGTCCACGTCGCAGCAGACGCTTATGCAGGAGCACGCAAAGCGCGAAGATCACGCCGGGCCAGAGCATGGCGAAGACGACGACACCGAAGGGCAGGCCAATGTGGCCGTGCATGTAGGACCACAGATTGCCCGAACCGGTCGCCATCGCGAGGAACGCGGAGGCAGCTGCCCAGCGCGTTCTTACCCTCGACGCCAGCCAGAGCACCGGCACGGGAGTAAGCCATGTGATCCACCACACGGGATGGGTACCGCTACCGAACCACCAGCCGATGGCGGTGAGGGCGGTCGCCAATATCCATACCGGCACTACGGAGCGTTCAGGGCGCAAAGGCATCGATCGTTCGTCCCAATGAGGCGAGGTAGAAGGTTCGGAAGCGCTTCTCGTCGAAGCTGAAGCGACCGCCCCGGTACAGCGCGATGAGCCCATGGGCATGCGCCCACAGGTCCATGGCCAGATCCCATTCGTCGAGCGTGCGCAAGGTGCCCTGAGCCATGCCTTCCGCGATCGCGTCGGCGATAAGGTTCAACGTAGGCGAGCGGCGAGCACGAAAGTCCTCGGGGAAGCGCCTGGCGTCATCACGGGGCAGTCCGAAAGCGTGGTCGAACAGGTGCGGATGCGTGAGGGCGTAATCGAGGTAAGACTCCAGCATGGCCAGCAGACGGCGGTGCGGGTCGTGCTGGCGCGCGTGGCTCGCCCAGGTGCGCGCCGCGTCTTCGAAGCTGTCGTTGGATAGCCGCGCCAGCAACGCTTCGCGATTGGGAAAGTGTCGGTAGATCGCCATGGCCGACAGGCCGACATCCGCCGCCACGCGACGCATGGTCACGGCCTCCGCACCGTGCGCGTCGAAGAGGGCATGAGCAGCGGCGAGGATGCGGTCGGCAGTGGTGTCGGTTGGCATGTTTACAGTGTAAACATGCTTCGCGAGCGAGCGCAATGGCTCCGAATGGTTCAAGCTTTACCAAGCTCCGCCGATAAGGGGTGGACGACTATTCGCGGCTGAGGCCGCTGCCAGGGGGGGGATCGCTGCCATGAGCGTCGAAGACGCGCTGCTTTACGAGGATGCGGGGGTCTACAAGACCTTGCTGGAATCCACGCGCGCCATTCCCTGGAAACTCGACTGGGCGACGCTCGGCTTCGCCTACATCGGTCCGCAGATCGAAGATCTGCTTGGCTGGTCGGCGTCGTCCTGGACCACCGTGCAGGACTGGGCCGATCGCATCCATCCCGAAGATCGCGAACGGGTCTTCAACTTCTGCGTGGCGCAGTCGCAAGCCGGCATGGATCACGAGGCCGACTACCGTGCCCTGCGCAAGGATGGCGAATTCGTCTGGATTCGCGACGTGGTGCACGTGGTGCGCAACGACGACGGCACGCCGAACGCGCTGGTCGGCTTCATGTTCGACATCAGCGAACGCAAGCGGACCGAAGAGCGATTGTTGGACATGCAGCGCGAACTGGAAGAGCTGTCCTACAAGGACGGCCTGACCGGTGTGGCGAATCGCCGCCGCTTCGACATGATGATGACCGTGGAGTGGCGCAATGCGCAGCGACTGCGCCAGCCCTTGTCGGTGATCGTGCTCGACATCGATTACTTCAAGCAATACAACGATCACTACGGTCACCTGGAAGGCGACGAATGCCTGAAACGCGTGGCGAAAGCGCTCCAAGGCGTGGTGCGCGGCCAGCGTGACCTGCTCTGCCGCTTCGGCGGCGAGGAGTTCGTGCTGCTGCTGCCGGATACCGACGAAGCCGCCGCGATGGCGCTCGCCTGGCGCTGCCTCGACGCTGTGGACAAGGCACTGATTCCGCACGTCGGCCTGGGTCCGGGCAAGCGCCTCACGCTCAGCGCAGGCGTGCACACGGCCATACCCGGTGAACACGACGAGACCACGCCCTTCATCGCCGTGGCCGATCGCCGCCTCTATCTCGCCAAGGAGCGAGGCCGCGCGCGGGTCGTATCCGACGGCGGCCTCGTCTAGAGCCCGTGGCGCGCCCTCAGTAGAGAACGCGCGCCCTCAGCGTTCCGTCGATCGCGGCCAGCTCGTTGCGCAGGGCTGCCGCGTGTTCCTCGGTCGTGGTCACGTCGATGACCACGTAACCGACTTGCGGCGACGTCTGCAGGTACTGGCCATCGATGTTCACCGCTGCGCGCGAGAACACGTCGTTGACGCGCGACATCACGCCGGGGATGTTCTGGTGGATATGCAGCAGGCGCCGGCTCGTCGGGTGGCCGGGCAGGGACACTTCCGGGAAATTCACCGCCGACAAGGTGCTGCCGTTGTCGCTGTAGCGCACCAGCTTCGAGGCAACCTCGATGCCGATGTTCTCCTGCGCCTCGGCCGTGCTGCCGCCTACGTGCGGGGTGAGGATCACGTTGTCCATGCCCACCAGCGGCGAGACGAACGGATCACTGTTGCCTTGCGGCTCGACCGGGAAGACATCGATCGCAGCGCCGGCCAGATGCTTCGAGCGAAGCGCGGCGGCGAGCGCGTCGATGTCCACCACCGTGCCGCGCGATGCATTCACCAGCATGGCGCCCGGATGCATCCGGGCGAGCTCGGCGGCGCCGATGAGGTTCTTGGTCTGCGGCGTCTCGGGCACATGCAAGGTCACGACATCCGCGCGTTCCAGCAGATCGTCCAGGCTGGCCGCGGGGCGTGCGTTGCCCAGCGACAGCTTGGGTTCGATGTCGTGGAAGATCACGCGCATGCCGAGCGCCTCGGCCAGCACGCCCACCTGGGTGCCGATGTGCCCGTAGCCGACGATGCCGAGCACCTTGTCGCGGACCTCGAAGCTGCCCGCGGCCGATTTGGACCAACCGCCGCGGTGGCATTGCGCATTCTTTTCGGGGATGCGCCGTACAAGCAGAATCGTCTCGGCGATAACCAGCTCGGCGACGCTGCGGGTATTGGAGTAGGGGGCGTTGAAGACGGGGACGCCGAGGCGTTCCGCTTCTGCGGCATCGACCTGGTTGGTGCCGATGCAGAAGCAGCCCACGGCGATGAGCCGGCGCGCCTCGGCGAGCACTTCAGCGGTCAGGTGCGTGCGCGACCGGATGCCCACGATGTGCGCATCCGCGATGCGCTCGCGGAGTTCGTCCTCGGGCAGCGCTTTTTCGTGGAACTCGATCTGCGAGTACCCGGCCTGGCGGAAGGTGTCGAGGGCGCTTCGGCTGACGCCTTCGAGCAGCAGCACCTTGATGTCTTCCTTCGGATACGACGTACGCTTCATGGCGGCGCTTAAGTCCCAGGGATTGGACGATCACTATGCCAGAACGTGGCGTTCATGTTGCGGCGCACCCAACGGAGTGGCACCCTCGGCCGACATCGAGCGAGAACCCCATGACCGACCGCCTGGCCGAACTGACCCGCCTGCTTCCCGACCTCAAGCTGTCGACCGATCCGGGCGACCTGGAGCACCATGGCCGCGACTGGACCCGGCGCTGGACGCCTGCGCCGCTGGCGATTGCCTGGCCGGCGTCGATCGACGAGGTGCAGGGCATCGTGCGTTGGGCGAACCGGCACGGCGTGGCGGTGGTGCCTTCGGGCGGTCGCACGGGGCTGTCCGGTGGCGCGGTCGCTGCGAACGGCGAACTGGTGCTGAGCCTCGATCGGATGAATCGCGTGCTCGACTTCGACCCGATCGACCGCACGCTGACCGTGCAGGCGGGTATGGCACTGGAAGCAGTACACAACGCCGCCCGCGAGCACGGGCTGATCTACCCGGTGGACTTCGCCGCGCGCGGTTCCTGCCAGATCGGTGGCAACGTGGCGACCAACGCGGGCGGCATCCGCGTCATCCGCTACGGCAACACGCGGCAATGGATCGCCGGGCTCAAGGTGGTGACCGGTACGGGCGAACTGCTCGACTTGAACCGCGGCCTGATCAAGAACGCCTCGGGCTACGATCTTCGGCACCTGGTGATCGGCTCGGAAGGCACGCTCGGCATCGTGGTCGAAGCGACCCTCGCGCTCACGGCACCCCCGCCGCCGTCGCAGGTCATGTTGCTGGCGATTCCCGCGATGGACGCCTTGATGAAGGTCTTCGCGGAAGCGCGGCACCGGTTACGTTTGGAGGCATTCGAGTTCTTCACCGACCGCGCGCTGCACCACGTGCTCGCCCACGGTGCGCAGCGACCATTCGACGATGCGTACCCCTTCTACGTGGTGAGCGAGTTCGACGCCGCGGATGCCGAGGCCGAGGCGGCGGGGCTCGCTTTCTTCGAGTTCTGCCTCGCCGAGGGCTGGGTGGTGGATGGTGCGATCGCGTCCAGCGACGCGCAGGCGGCGGCGCTATGGCGATTGCGCGAAGGCATCACCGAAAGCCTCGCGCCGCACAAGCCGTACAAGAACGACGTCTCCGTAAGAATCTCCGCGGTACCGGCGTTCATGGCTGAGATGCAGGCCTTGCTGACGCGCGAGTACCCGGACTTCGACGTCGTCTGGTTCGGGCACATCGGTGACGGCAACCTGCACATCAACGTGCTCAAGCCGACGGATCTCGACAACGCGTCGTTCGTGGAGCAATGCGAACACGTGACCTCGATGCTGGTGGACACCCTGGCCCGGCACGGCGGCAGCATCTCGGCCGAGCACGGCATCGGTCTGGTGAAGAAGCCTTGGCTGGGCAGCGTGCGCAGCGAGGCCGAGATTGCACTCATGCGCGGCATCAAGGCCGTATGGGACCCGAACGGCATCATGAATCCGGGCAAGTTGCTGTAACCGGCGTCCCGGCCGCGGGTCGGCCGCTGGCGTGGCGCGCCCGTGCCCGCTAGCCTTGACGGTCTCCCTCCCCAGGAACCCGCCTCATGGCCCAGGACGCTCCCGACCTCTACCCCGCGATCGAGCCGTACGACAGCGGCATGCTGCAGGTCTCTCCGCTGCACACGCTGTACTACGAGCAGAGTGGCAATCCACATGGCAAGCCGGTGGTGTTTCTGCACGGCGGCCCGGGCGGTGGCACGAATCCGCGCTGCCGGCGTTTCTTCGATCCGGCGAAGTACCGCATCGTGCTGTTCGACCAGCGCGGGTGCGGTCAGTCCACGCCGCACGCGGAACTCACCGACAACACCACCTGGGATCTCGTCGCCGACATCGAGCGGGTGCGCGAGCACCTCGGCATCGATCGCTGGCAGGTCTTCGGCGGCTCGTGGGGCTCCACGCTGGCGCTGGCCTATGCCGAGACGCATCCCGAACGCACGACGGAACTCGTGCTGCGTGGCATCTTCATGCTGCGTCGCTCGGAGCTGGAATGGTTCTACCAGTCAGGCTGCGACCAGCTCTATCCGGACGCGTGGGAAACCTATCTGTCTGCGATTCCGCAGGCGGAGCACGGCGATCTCATTAGTGCCTACCACCGCCGGCTGACCAGTACGGACGCTGCGACGCGCGTAGCAGCGGCAAGGGCGTGGTCGGTGTGGGAGGCGGCGACGAGCTACCTCTATCAAGACCCCGGCCACATCGCATCCAGCGGTGAGGACGAGTTCGCGCTGGCCTTCGCGCGCATCGAATGCCACTACTTCGTCAACGCAGGCTTCTTCGAAGTGGACGGTCAACTGCTGCGCGACGTGCATCGCATCCGGCACATTCCTACCGTGATCGTGCAAGGTCGTTATGACGTGGTGTGTCCGGTGCGCAGCGCGTGGGATCTGCACCGCGCATTCCCCGAAGCCGACCTGCGCATCGTGCAGGACGCGGGGCATTCGGCGTTCGAACCGGGCATCGCGCGTGAACTGGTGAAGGCCACGGATCGCTTCGCAGGGTAAGCCAGACACAGGTGGGAGCTTGCCGGTAGGAACTAGCTGGTGGGAGCCAGCCTGCTGGCGATAAGAGCTTGCGGTGGGAGCCAGCCTGCTGGCGATGGGAACTTGCCTTGCCGCTTCACCGCTTCGTTGGCTCTTCGCCACCAGGGTGGCTCCCACCGAGCTTTGATTCATCGCCACCAGGGTGGCTTTCACCTTTGCTGTTTGCTTCCCAATGTAAAAGGGGTGCCCCGGAGGGCACCCCTTAACATCAGAGCAGAATCGTCGGCAGCGCCAGCATGTCCACCACGAAACCGTCGTGGTCGGACGAACCCATGGCCTTCTGCACGCCGGTCGCCTTCGCCGCATCGTCCAGCGTCTGCACCGGTGCGTCGAGGTTGCCGCGACCGTACTTCATCTGCAGGAACAGGCCTCGCGCGATCGTGTTCAACAGCGCGTGGTCGAGCACCTGATGCGTCGGTACCTGACGCGGCGCCTGGCCCTGGATGTTGCCGAAGTTCTCCGTGAACAGGAACGAGTAGCGGTCCTGCGAAGGCACGGAGTCCACAGCGTTCCACAGCGTGGGCTTCACGATGTTCGTGCCGAGCTTCAGCAGGTTCTGGCTATCGTCGTACTTGCCGGAGATGAGGCCGACCACGTCGGTGAAGCCATCCGTGAACTGATAGGCGTTGAAGTCGCCCACCACCAACAGCGGTGCGAGGCGGTTCTTCCGGTCGGTCTGGAGGGCCTGCACCTGCGTCGCCAGCGACTTGGCCTGGAGGAAGCGCTTCTGCCGATCGCGCTCCGCCGTGGTGCCCGTCTTGTCCACGTTCTGGCGCGCCTTCGGATGCACTGCGATCACGTTGATGCGCATCCGACCCACGATCGACGGCACTTCCGCCGTCAGCAGCAGCGGCGGGTGGTCGTGGACGAATGCCGTCTGGCCTTGGTCCTGCCACGTCTCGTCGGCGCCAAGCTGACGTACGTCGAGCACGCGCACGCGATCCGTCCGCACCAGGAACCCGACGTTGATGCCGCTGGGGTCATGGCCCGGCTGCAGGAACGCTTCGTACTGGACCGGATAATCGTCACCAAGCTGCTTCGCGAGGCCCTGCAGCACCTGCAGGCTCTTCACTTCTTCCACCGAGAGGATGTCCGGCAGCTTCAGCACGCCACCGATGTACGCCGAGAGGCGCTCGGTCTTCAGCTTCACCTCGTCCGCCGTCGGTTCGGTATCGCTACCGCTGCAGGTAAAGGTCGTGTTGAATTCCGTGTCGCAGAAACGCTCGGTGTTGAAGGCGCCGACACGCACCGCGTAGAACGGACGCGGATCGACAGCTCGCGGCAACGCCGCTGCCTTCTTGATGGTGAACGAGGTCGGGATGAACGTGTACGCGCCGAATGCGTAGGAGATCACACCTTCCGCGCGGAACGTGGTGCCGGCGTTGAACGGCGTGTTGGGTGCCACGGCACCGAAGTCGGCCGTGTTCATCTTGAACACCTGCGGATTACCCGACCAGTTCGGCAGGTTCACGCCGTCCGGCACGGGCACCGTGTAACGTACGCCCGGTTCGCGCAGCGAGCGCTTGCCGTTGGCGGTGACATACACCTCGGCAAACGGTTCGTTGCTGAAACGCAGGTTGCCGGTGGTGATCATGCCGTTGTCGATCGACACGCGCATGCCCACGTAGCACTGGAAGTTCGTGTCGCCGCACGAGAGCGCGTTCGGATCCGACGAAGGCACGTTGTTGCCGAAAACCACGGGCTTCGGCAGGCGCGCGCCGTGCATGGTCGTGGTAATCGAGGCGTTCTTCAGTTCCGGCAGATTGAAGTAGTTGTCCACCGTGGCCTCGACGTCCACGAGGTCGCCCGTCTTCACGGTCGGGGCGCTACTGGTGAAGACATAGATGCCGTTGGAGGTCAGGCGATCGTCATCCGCGCGATTGTCCGGCGTCTGCATCGTGAAGCCCGCCGGTCCGACGGCCGTCACCACGTTGCCGTGCGTCGCTACGCGCTTGCCGACCAGCGGCGAGACCTGACCGCGGCCCGTGATCTGCCAGATCTCGGCAGCAATGGGAATCTCGTTGAGGATCGCGCCGATCGCGGAGGACTTCGCAATGCGGACGTCGCCACCCGTGGCATCCGACAGGTTGACGCGGAACGCCTTGTCCGGGCCCGCGGCCTTCGCGCCATGCACGGTGACATTGACAGTGGTGCTGGTGCTGCCGGCCGGAATGGTCAGCGTCGTGTCGACGGCATCGTAATCGCCGGCTGCCACGGTCGCCGTGTCATCGGCGGTAACCGCGTGCACGGAAACGTCCGCCTGTGCCGGCTGGCTCAGCGTGACCGTGAACGGCATCTGCTGGTCGTCGGCATTGCGCACGCTGACGGTGGCGTCGGCGATCGACAGGCTGAGGCCCATCACGGCACAGGGCGACGCACTCGAACGCGGAGCGGTCGGGGCAACCTTCACCCAGTCAGCGGCATTGTTGCCGGTGGACTGCGGCAGGCCGGAGCCGTCGGTCTTGCGGCTATAGCCCTGATCCTGGTTTGCGCTACCGAGGCTGGCGAGCGGCGTACCGAGCTTGTACGCGGAGCCGGCGCTGAGGCCGACCTGGTCGATGATCGTGCCCGAGGCATCGAGCATGGCGAGGCCGCCGTCATCGGTAACACCGGTGGAATACTTCAGATCCGGCGTCACGCTGCCCGAGTAACCGGAGCTGGCGCCGTTGGCGAGCAAAAGGAAGCAGCCCGGCGCCACGGTGGTGCCCGCAGGAAGGGTGAAGCGCGTCCCGGTCGTGCCGCTCGCGTTGGAGGCGTTGAGCTTGTAGCCCGACACGTCCAGCGGGGCGCTGCCGGTGTTCTGCAGTTCCACGAATTCATCGTTGCCACCCGCGGGGCCGCGGACGCGGAACTGGGTGATGGATAGATCGGCCGCCTGTAGCGGAAGCACGGCGGAGAGTCCTGCCAGCGCTGCCCACAGGGCGCGCCGTGACGTAGTCGAACGCATTCGAATGTCCCCTCGATCGAGTCGATTGTTGGTGTGCGACTCGAAGCGCCGCGCATCCCCTGCGTGACGTTCCCCCTGTCGAGCCCACCTGCGGAGTGTGCCGCAAATTTATGACAGAGGAATGTGACCGACCCGCCGAGACCCGCGCCGAGGGTAGGGCGCGGGCGGCTTCTCAGCCGGGCGCGAGACGCCCAGCGGCCGCTTCAGGCCGATTTCTGCTTGGTACCGAAGATCTTGTCACCGGCGTCGCCCAGACCCGGCAGGATGTAGCCGAGTTCATTGAGCCGGTCGTCGATAGAGGCGACGTAGATCTCGATGTCCGGATGCGCCGCCTCGATACGCTTTAAGCCTTCTGGTGCCGCGACGAGGAACAGGCCCTTGATCTTCTTCGCGCCCGCCGCCTTCAGCATGTCCACGGTGGCGACCAGGGTGCCGGCGGTCGCCAGCATCGGATCGACGATGATCGCCGTGCGCTCATCCATGCCGCCGCTGAGCTTTTCGTAGTACGCCACCGGTTCCAGGGTTTCCTCGTCGCGCTGGAGGCCCACGACGCTGACCTTTGCGGCGGGGATCATTTCCAGCACGCCTGTGAGCATGCCCAGCCCTGCACGCAGGATCGGCACGATGGTGACCTTCTTGCCCTTGATGTGCGTGACTTCGACCGGGCCTGCCCATCCGTCGATCGTCTTGCACTCGGTTTCCATGTCTGCAGTGGCCTCGTAGGTCAGCAGCGCGGCGACTTCGGAGGCAAGCTCGCGGAACTCCTTCGTGCTGATGTCGGCGCGGCGCATGAGGCCGAGCTTGTGCTGGATGAGGGGGTGGCGGACTTCTACGATCTTCATGGGCACACTTCGTTCGGCGGTGACGATGCATTGTCGCATTGGCGCGACGCAAACGGCATGCGCTGCGGCGAGGCGTCAGGGCCTCGCCGCGGGAGGCGAAAGCATGTGAAGCGAGGCGTCAGCCCTTGAGGCACGTGCTCATGAACTGCTTGCGTTCGTCGCCCTTGAGGCTCTTTGCCGAGGCGTCCTTGTTGCAGGATTTCATCTTGTCCTGCTGCGAGGTCTTCGCAGGCGTTTCACCCTTCAAGCAACTGCTCATGAAGGTCTTGCGCTCGTCGCCTTTCTTACCGGCGGCCTGCGTGTTGCACGTGCTCATGCGCTGCTGCTGCGGCGTGAGCTCTTTCTTGGCGGGAGTCTGTGGCGCGGCGACGGTAGCCGCGGCGAAGACGAGGAGGGAGACGGCGGCAAGGACACGAATCTGCGTACGCATGGCGAACCCCTACGTGACGCCGGTGAATCCGGCCGCTGGAGCTTACCGCGATCCGGCGCGTGCTTCTGCGAACCAAGCGCCGGGAGAGCCAGGGCCGCTCAGGGCCCCGGCAACCGTATCAGGCGGCCTTGGTCGATTCCGCGCGGCGCGGACCGGCGGTGAGTGCGTGGCGGATCTCTTCGACGATCAGGTCCACTTCGGCGCTGGTCACGCGGAAGTGCGGCGTGAAGCGGAGCGAATTGGCACCGCCGTGGATGACGCCCACGCCGCGCTCGCGCATGTACTCCTCGGTGGAGCCTTCGCCGTAGCACTTGAATTCCGGGGCCAGCTCGCAGGAGAACAACAGGCCGGTGCCCTGCACCTTGGTGATGAGGCCGCCGAGTTCACCCTTCAGGATCTCGATCTTCTTCAGGAACTCCTGCCCGCGCTCACGGATGTTGCGGCGAACCTCGTCGGTCAGCTCGGCCAGCGTCGCCACGGCGACGTCGAGCGCACGCGGGTTCGCGGTCATCGTGTTGCCGTAGATGCCCTTGCGATAGAGACCCGCCACGCGGTCCGTCACCGCCAGCACCGAAAGCGGGTACTGGCCGGCGTTGAGCGCCTTGGAGAAGGTCTCCATGTCCGGTGCTTCGAGTGCCTCGAAACCGGGGTAATCCACGATCGAGAGCACGCCATGCGCGCGCAGGCCGGCCTGGATGGAATCGACCAGCAACAGCGTGCCGTGCTCGCGGGTAAGTTCGCGCGCCGCCGCATAGAACTCCGGCGTCAGCGCACGGCCCGGATCGCCTTCGCCCATCACCGGCTCGAGGAACATCGCTTCGATGAACCAACCCTGCCGGTCGGCTTCGGCGAACGCGGCCTTCAACTGCGCCACGTTGTACGGCTCGACGGTGATTAGGGTGTCTTCGTTGCGGAAGCTGGCGAGGTGCTGCTGATAGTTGCGACGCGAAGAATCGGAATAGAGCGCCGGGCGCTCGGTACGACCGTGGAACGCGCCCTTGACCGCCAGGCGCTTGATCGTGCGGCCCGCGTGGCGTGCGCCCGGATCGGTCATCAGGCGCGCGTTGACGTCGGCGATGCGGCCGGCGAGCGTGACCGACTCGGAGCCGGAATTGAGGCAGAGGAAATGCGAATAGGGGCTGCCGCCGCGCGTATGACCGAGTTCCTTGCGCAGCGCGTTCGAGAGACGCAGCTGCGAAACGTTAGCGGTCATCACATTGGCCATGACCTGCGGTCGCGACATCGCTTCGAGCACGTGCTCCGGATTGTGGCCGAAGCCGAGCATGCCGTAGCCGCCATCGTCGTGAAGCACCGCGCCCTTGAGCGTCACCACCCACGGACCGCGCGCAGAGGCGGGGAGATACGGATTCACGCCGTCGTCGGGATAGAAATTGACGAGACCCGCCTGCACACGCTTGATCTGCTCGGCTTCGTCCAGGCGAAGCAGGTCGGCCATGTCCTCGCGTAGGGCGCGGTGATAGGCCACGGCTTCTTCGATGGCGCGCACCAGCAGCGCATCGGTAGCGGCGAAGCGGACGATGACGTCGTCGGGCAGGCCCCGGGTGCGCGGCGAACCGCCAAAATCGCGCAACTCACGCAGAAGACCGATAACGTCCATAGACCCACTCCTCGTACTGGATGACGCGGCACTGGTGCGAAACGATCCCTTAAGAGGCCGCTAAGTATCTATATGTAAAGGGATTATTTTCCCAGCATAGCACGCGGTTTTTGGCCGCGTAACCCCCGGGTGACGCTTGTCACATCCGCACAATGACGCAAACGACTGCCGCCAAGGGGTTGCGAACGAATATGTTGCGTCGCAAGGAGGGGACCCATGAACCAAGACACGCAAATCGCACGGCTCCAGAACGTCCGCAAGCTCTACGGCGCGGTGACCGCGCTCGACGGCATCGACCTCGAAGTGCACCGCGGTGAGGTGCTGGCGCTGCTGGGCCCGAACGGCGCCGGCAAAAGCACCAGTATCGCCATGCTGCTTGGACTCCAACGCCCGGACGCCGGATCGGCGACCTTGTTCGACAAGGACCCGCAGGCGATCGAGGCCCGCCGACGCATCGGCGTCATGCTGCAGTCGGCGACCCTGCCAGCCACATTGAAAGCCGGCGAGTTGATCCGCCTTACCGCCAGCTATTACCCGCAGCCGCGCTCGCTCATGGCCTGCGCCGAACTTGCCGGTGTGGTCGATCTGCTCGGGCGGCAGTACGGCGGGCTGTCCGGCGGCCAGCAGCGCCGCGTGCAGTTCGCGATGGCGATGGTTGGGGGGCCGGACATTCTGTTTCTGGACGAGCCCACGGTCGGCATGGATATCGATGCCCGCCAGTCGTTGTGGGCCGCGATCCGGCACATGGTCTCGGAGGGGTGCGCCGTGGTCTTGACCACGCACTACCTCGAAGAGGCGGAAGCGCTCGCCGATCGCGTCTGCGTCTTCGCTGCCGGAAAAGTGGTGTCGCAAGGCACGGTCGACGCGCTGCGAGCGCAGGTGGCCCTGCGCAAGATCCGCTGCGTCACCTCCGTGAGCGAAACCGTCATATCGAATTGGGAGGGTGTCGCTTCCATCGAAATCCACCACGGCCGCAAGGTCATCGCCACCGCCGATGCCGAAGGCGTCGTGAGGAAGCTGCTCGCTGCCGACCACGCGCTTTCCGAACTCGAAGTGCAGCGCGCCGGCCTCGCCGACGCGTTCCAGGAAATCACCCGCAGCACCGACACCGCGAAGGAGGCTGCATGACCACGATCGATAGCGTCGCCACGCCCGTCATGACCACGCCGCAGGTCATCAACGCCTATGTGCAAGAGGCCCGCGCCGAGTGCCTGCGCTACCTGCGCAATCCGGGCTTCCTTCTGCCGACCCTGCTGTTCCCGTCGGTGTTCTACCTGATGTTCGGCATCTTCCTTGCGCACGCGAACAGTGCGGACGCGCCACGTTACCTGCTGGCGTCGTACGGCACGTTCGGCGTCATGGCGCCGGGCTTGTTCGGCTTCGGCGTGTCGCTGGCGCTGGAACGCGACACGGGCCTGCTCACCTTGAAGCGCGCGCTGCCGATGCCGCCCGGTGCGTATCTGCTGGGCAAGATGTGCATGGCGCTCCTGGTCGCGGCCATCGTGGCTGTGCTGCTCCTGTGCATGGCGATCTTCCTGGCGGGCGTGCACCTTCCAGCCTCGCGCGTCGGTACGTTCTTCGTGGTGGAGGTGCTGGGCGTGCTGCCGTTCGTCGCGCTCGGCCTGCTGTTGGGCACGCTGGTGAAGGGGCAGGGCGCGCCGGGCATCGTCAACCTCGTCTACCTGCCCATGGCGTTCCTGTCGGGCCTGTGGTTCCCGTTGTCGGTCATGCCGTCGTTCCTGCAATCGATCGCGCCGATCTGGCCGGCCTACCATCTCGACCAGCTGGCGCTCTCCGCGGTGGGCCTCGGCCAGGGGCGGGAAGGGATGCATGTGGCGGCGCTCCTTGGCTACACCGTGGTCTTCGTGACCATCGCCGCGCGTCGCCTGCGCCGCTACGGTTGAAGTAGCATGACTGCACGTCTCTCCACGGATACACCCATGTCGCTCTCGTGGTTCAAGCCGACCCCGGACTCGCTCTGGAACCGCTTCCGCGATCGACCGAGGCAGCGCATCTCTGGTCTGCTCAACCTGGTGTGGGCGGTGTATGTCTTCGGGGACCTCATCTTCGCCAATGAGCTGGGCCCTGGGTGGGGCCTGGCTACGGCCATATCGTTTCCGATCTTCCTGCTGCTCTACGCGGCGGCGTATATCCGTCCGCTTCGTCACGTAACCTGGTATGCCGGTGCGGTGGCGTTGCTTTCGTATGCCACGTTGAAGTTCAACCACACCGGCGGCGCGTCGTACATCATCTACGCCTGCGCCATGCTCGGATTCGAAGGCCAGCCTAAGAAATGCTTCGTCGGCATGGCCGCCGTCGTTGGCGGCTTCGTCGCCGTGACGTATCTCATGATGGACTGGTCTCTCGCCGTCGTTGCCATGATGTCCTTCATCGCCCTGTCGGTGGGAACGGTAAACGTGGTGTATCGCTTCAACGCGCAGCGCGACGTGGAGCTGAAACTGTCCCACGACGAGGTGCGCCGGCTTGCCGCGACGGCGGAGCGCGAGCGCATAGGCCGCGATCTTCACGATTTGCTGGGTCATACGCTTTCCCTGATTACGTTGAAGCTCGAATTGTCGCGCCGCCTGTTCGATCGCGACGCCGACGCCGCCCGTCGCGAAATCGAGGAAGCGGAGCAGGTCGCGCGACACGCACTGGCCGAGGTACGTTCGGCCGTCACCGGCATACGCGCCTCCGGTGTCGTGGCCGAACTGGCTTCCGCGCGTCTGCTCCTGACTGCCTCGATGATCGATTTCGTCTACCGCGCAGACATCCCCGAGCTTCCGCCGCGGGTCGACAACGAGCTTGCCCTCGTGCTGCGCGAAGCCGTGACGAACATTCATCGTCACGCTGGCGCCACATTCGCCGAAGCCACCGTCAGCATGGACGATCGCGCTTGCACGATGACCATCGTGGACAATGGCCGCGGCCTCGCGAGCGGTGAGGGCAACGGCATCTGCGGCATGCGTGAACGTGTGCGCGCGCTCGGCGGCACGCTGGCCTTCGAGTCCGCGGCGCAGAAGGGCACCGTCGTACGCATCCATGTGCCGCTCGTACCCGCCGACCGGCTCCCACCCGTTGATACGCGGCAGGACGAGTCGCTGCCGTCCGAACGCGACAGGCTGGCCTCGTGATCCGTATTCCGTCGCCGCACAGGGACTCACTTCTTGGAGTGCTCCGCTCGCCGGTCTATCTGCGCTGGCAGGCGGGTCTGCAGGTGTTCTGGCTGATCGCGCTGATCCAGGCACCGCTTGCCTTAAGGGGCTTCCAGTGGGACTGGATGGGGCCGACCCTCGCTTCCCTTCCCGTTTATCTGGTGTGCTACGTCGCGGTGTATACGGCCCCCGTGGCCCGCCTTCCGTTCAATGCGATCGCCATTAGCGCGCTCGGTTTCGTCCTGTGGCCCGTCAACCCGCTCGCGCTTGGGTATGTGGTCATCGGTGTCACCTTGCTGGCTTACTCGAATCGTCCGCGCCTGTGGTTGGGTGGCGTCGCGGTCGCCACACTCGTGACGCTTGTCTGGCGATATGCCTTCGACGTGCCGCTGGTGCACGTGGCCGTCGTCTTCGGCGCAGGGCTGGCGGCGGGCTTCAGCAATTATCTTTACGTACGCGGCGCACGCCGCGACGCTGAGCTGCGCCTGTCGCAGTCGGAAGTGCGGCGGCTCGCCACGCTGGCGGAACGCGAGCGCATCGGACGCGATCTGCACGATCTGCTGGGTCACACGCTGTCGCTCATCACCTTGAAATCCGAACTGGCGAAGCGGCTTGCCCTGGACGATCCATCGCGGGCACGGCAAGAAATGGAAGAAGTGGAGCGCGTCGCCCGGCATACGCTGGCGGAAGTGCGTAGCGCGGTCACAGGCCTGCGGGCCGGCGATCTTTCCAGCGAACTGGTGTCGGCCCGCTTGATGCTGGAATCGTCCGGTATCGCTTTCACCGCGGAACTGCCCGCCGAACTCGAACTGCCAGAGCAGACCGAAGCCACGCTGTGCCTCGTGCTGCGCGAGGCTGTCACCAACATCCACCGTCATTCGCGCGCCACGGAGGCGCGCGTTGTCATCGCCCGGAACGGGCAGGAGTTTTCGATGCGTATCACGGACAACGGCTGCGGCGGTCTCGCGGCGCACGGTAATGGCGTTTCCGGCATGCGCGAGCGCATGCGCCAGATCGGCGGCCGCCTCGCCATCGATTCCCCCGCACGACACGGCACGGCTTTTGAGATCGGGGTGCCTTTCGCGGCGACTCATCGCATGGAGCGCCGCGCATGATCCGCGTGCTGCTGGCAGAGGACCAGGCCATGGTGCGCGGCGCGCTGTCTGCGCTGCTCAACCTCGAATCGGACATCGAGGTCCTGGGATCGGCTGCTGACGGTGAAACCGCGTGGCGCGAGCTGCAACGGCTGAAGCCCGATGTGCTGGTGACCGACATCGAAATGCCCGGCCTCACCGGTCTGGAGCTCGCCCAGCGGATACGCCGCCACGAGATGCCGATCAAGGTCATCATCGTGACCACGTTTGCGCGCCCAGGCTTTTTGCGCCGTGCGTTGGATGCCGGCGTCGGTGGGTATCTGTTGAAGGATGCTCCCGCGGAAAACCTCGCCGAGGCACTGCGCACGGTGCATCGCGGCGGTCGTGCCATCGATCCGCAGCTCGCGCTCGAAGCCTGGTCGGACGCCGACCCGCTCAACGATCGCGAACGCCAGGTGCTGCGTCTGGCGGGCGAGGGTCAGTCCGCCAGCGATATCGGCGCTCAGTTGAATCTCTCGCACGGCACCGTCCGCAACTACCTTTCCGAGGCCATCGGCAAACTCGGTGCGGCGAATCGCATCGAGGCCTATCGTCTCGCCAGGCAGAAGGGCTGGCTCTAGTCCCCAAGCGACACCGGAGGCGCCGTCGCTTCCGGTGCCGGGGATCGGCGATAATCCGCCATCCACCGCTTTCCCCGGCCGTACCGTGAAGAAATCCGATTTCGACTTCGACCTGCCGCCCGAGCTGATCGCGCAGGCGCCGCTGGCCCGCCGTTCCGCAAGCCGGCTGCTGGTGCTCGACGTTGACGCGCAGAGCAAGCAGGACCGTCAGTTCAGCGACCTGCCGGAGATGCTGCAGCCGGGCGATCTCCTGATCTTCAACGACACGCGTGTGCTGCCCGCACGACTCTACGGCCGCAAGGAATCCGGCGGTGCCGTGGAAATCCTCATCGAGCGCGTTACGGGTGCGCACGAGGCACGTGCGCAACTGGGCGTGAGCAAGAAGCCCAAGGAAGGCGGGCGCATCGAACTCGCTGACGGCAGCATGGTGACGGTACTGGGTCGCGAGGGCGAGTTCTTCCTGCTCCGCTTCGACATCGACGAGCCGCTGGAACGTCTTTTGTCGCGCCTCGGCGAAATGCCGCTGCCGCCGTACATCGAGCGCGGTGCCGGCGAAGCCGACAAGGAGCGTTACCAGACCGTGTTCGCGCGCGAGCCCGGCGCCGTCGCAGCGCCGACAGCCGGCCTGCACTTCGACGAGGAGTTGCTCGAACGCCTGCGCGCACGCGGAGTGGAAACGGGTTACGTCACCTTGCACGTGGGCGCAGGCACGTTCCAGCCGATGCGCGCGGACGACGTCCGCGACCACGTCATGCATCGCGAGTGGCTCAACGTCGGCGCGGCGCTGGTCGAGAAGATCCGCGCGACACGTGCTGCCGGAGGTCGCGTCGTTGCCGTGGGAACCACCGTGGTGCGTGCACTGGAAAGCGCCACGGTCGAGGGCGTGCTGCGCCCCTTTGCCGGCGAAACCCAGATCTTCATCTTCCCCGGCTACAAGATCACGAGCATCGACGCACTGATCACCAACTTCCACCTGCCGCAATCCACGCTGCTGATGTTGGTCTCGGCGCTGGCAGGCAAGGAGGCCATCCTCGACGCCTATCGCTACGCCGTGCAGCAACGCTACCGCTTCTTCTCCTACGGCGACGCGATGCTGATCCTTCCGCCGAAGCAGAACGGTTCCGCAAATCCCTAGCGGCTCCCACAGCTCCCACAGGTGTGCGGCGCTCTTGTAGGAGCCGCCGTGGCGGCGAGGAAAAGCTTACCGGTGGGAGCCAGCCTGCTGGCGACGGGAGCCATGCCTCATGGCTACACCGCTTCGTTGGATTCTTGCCGTCGTCGGTGGCTACCGAGACCTACGAAGCAGATCCTCATAGGACTACCGCAGCGCAAGCGCAGCGCGGACTGCCCGGATATCCGCGAAGAACCTAAAGTTTCCGCGTCACCTGCCGATTAGGGGCACTTGAAGAGCCGGGCCGCGGCACCCGAGAGTGTTCCCGCGCGCCCTTGAACCAGGACGGTTTGGAGTACCAGGACTAATGAGGGTTACAGGGGAGAGCCGTTGGCGCACAACGGCGTGTGCACTCGCGTCGCTGCTTGCGTTGGGTGTCGGCGGTGCAGCGATAGCGCAGCAGAGCACGCTCGACAAGCAGGAACAGCTGCGTCGCGCTCAGCAGCTTGATGAGAAGGAGGAGGCGCGCCGTGACGCGCCCTTCCAGCCCGGACAACCCGCACCGGCCGAGCGGCTCGATGCGCCGTTGCCGAAGGACACACCTTGCTTTCCGCTGCAGAGCCTTCGCCTCGAAGGCGACCGCGTGGCGGATTTCGCCTGGGCGCAGCGCTACCTCGATCGCTTCGTCGGCCAGTGCGTGGGCCGGAACGGACTGGAAGCCTTGCAGCGCCGTCTGTCCAACCTGGTGATCGCGCGCGGCTTCGTCACCACCCGCGTGGGCGTGCCGGCGCAGGACATTTCCAACGGTCAACTGCGCATGCTGCTGGTGCCCGGCATCCTGCGCCGTATCCGCTTCGCCGCCGGCTCGCCGGAGCTCGACTGGCGTACGGCCTTCCCGATCCGCGAAGGCGATCTGCTCAATCTCCATGCGATCGAGCAGGGGCTCGAGCAGCTCAAGCGCGTGCCGTCGCAAGACGTGACGATGGACATCGCACCCGCCGAGAAAGTGGGTGAGTCCGATGTGGTGCTGACCGTTCACACCACGCGTCGTTGGCACGTGGTGGTGGATACGAGCGACGCTGGCCTCAAGGGCACGGGGCGCAACCAGGGCAACCTCAACGTCTCGTACGACAACCCGCTCGGGCTCAACGATCTGTTCTCGATCGGCGCGGGCCACGCCTTGTTCACGCACGCTGACGGTGGCAGCACGTTCAGCGAGAACGCGACATACAGCATCCCCTGGGGCTGGTGGACCTTCAGCGGGTCGATCTCCACCTACCGCTACCGGCAGTGGATCGAAGGTTTCCAGAGTCGATTCCGTTCCACCGGCACGTCCACGTCGAGCGACATCACCGTGCAGCGTCTGCTGACTCGCGGCACGTCGAGCAAGACTTCGCTGGAAATGCGGCTGGCCGGACGCAGCGCGCACAGCTACATCCAGGGCGTGGAAGTCGGCATCCAGCGCCAACGTGTCGCCAGTGCGGAGCTGGCCCTGGTGCATCGCCACTACATCGGTCAGGCGCAGCTCGACGCGCGCCTGGGCTACCAGCGCGGCACGCCATGGTTCGGCAGCCAGTGGAACGGTTACGACCCATCCATTGGATTTCCGACCAATCGCTACGGGCTGACCACGCTCGATCTGTCGCTGAGCCAGCCGCTGAAATTCGGTACGCATCAGGCGATCTGGGACAGCAGCCTGCGCGTGCAGCGCTCCACCGACCATCTTCCCGCCGCCGAACTCATCACGATCGGCGGGCGCTACTCGGTGCGCGGCTATGACGGCGAGCAGACGCTCGCTGGCGAACGCGGCGCCTACCTGCGCAACACGCTCACGTTGCCGCTGGGCGTGTTGGCGCCGTACCTCGGCGTGGACGTCGGTCGCGTCTCCGGACCATCCACGCAGGCAGGCCACCGCCAGTTGACCGGCGGCGTCGTCGGCTTGCGTGGCAGCTACAGCGGCTTGAGTTGGGATCTCTTCGCGGGGCGGCGGATCCATGCGCCGCGCGGCTTCGACACCGCACACCCGACCACGGGCTTCCAGTTGATCTACCAGTACTGAACACGGGCAGGGGCACCGGCGCGGTGCCCGACAAAGGGACAAGGTCATGACGATCAAGGCAACGATGGGGCGCCGGTACGGTGCGGTAGCGATCTCGACAGTGCGCTCGCTGGCCCTTGCGGTCGTGCTGGCGACGCTGGGCATTCCCGTGGTGTCGTGGGCACAGCAGGTGCCGGACGCGGCGGCAGGAGCGCATCGCCCGACGATGGACTCGGCGGCCAATGGCGTGCCGGTGGTCGATATCGTCGCGCCGAACGCGCGGGGCGTATCGCACAACAAGTACCAGCGCTTCGACGTCGACCAGCGCGGCGTGATCCTCAACAACAGCGCCAACATCGTGCGCACCCAGCTCGGCGGCTATGTCGCCGGCAACGACAACCTCAAGGGCGGCGAAGCGTCGCTGATCCTCAACGAGGTGACGTCGGCCCTGCCGAGCAGCCTGCGCGGCTACATCGAGGTGGGCGGCAAGGCCGCGCCAGTCGTGATCGCCAACCCCTATGGCATCACCTGCGACGGTTGCGGCGTCATCAACAGCCAGCGCTTCACGCTGACGACCGGCACGCCAATGTTCGGAGGCAGCGGTAGCCTGGATGCCTTCCACGTCACCGGCGGCAGCATCGCCATCGGCAGCGGTGGCCTCGACGGCTCGGTCGTGGATCGCACCGATCTGATCGCGCGCGCCGTGCAGTTGAACGGTCAGCTGTGGGCGAAGGATTTGTCCGTCGTCACGGGCACCAACGACGTCAATTACGCAGATGCTGGCGTGCGCGCGAACGAGGCAGACGCCGCCCGTCCCGCCGTTGCGATCGACGTGGCCGCACTCGGTGGCATGTACGCGGAAAAGATCCGCCTTGTCGGTACGGAAGCAGGTGTCGGCGTGGTCAGCAGCGGCGCAATCGCTGCGCAGGCCGGTGACCTGACGCTGAGCAACGCCGGTGAAGTGCGTCTGAGCGGCACAACCGTGGCGTTCGGCAATGCCTCGCTCGATGCCAGCGGTCCGGTGATCGTCGACGGCACATTCGGCACGCAGAATGGCGCGGCGTCCCTGACCAGCGGCAGCACACTCACCGTTCCCGGCCGCGTGATCGCGGGCGGTGCGCTCACGGTGAATGCCGCGGGAGACGTGATCTCGTCCGGACGGTTCAGCGCGGGAGGGAATCTTGCGGTCTATGCCGCAGGCGCCGTGCGCAATGCAGGACTCATCTACTCCGATCAGGCGTTCGACCTGCGTGCGAATGCGCTGCACAACGAAGGCACGATCTACGGGCTTGGCGGTGGCTCGATTCTCGCCAATGGCCTCTTCGATGCCACGGCGGCGAGCACGCTGCATGCTGGCGGCGCGTTGGCGATCGACGCGGGTGGCGTCGCCACGAACGGCATCGTGGATGCAGGCGGTGCATTGACGCTGTCCAGCCGTAGCGATGCCAACTTGGCGGGTGCGGTACAGGGCGCCGGCAGCGTCGCCGTACGCGCGACGAACCAATTGAACAACGGCGCGACGATCGTCTCGGGCGGTCGCCTCGATCTGCGGGCCGCCCGGGTCAGCAACCTCGCTTCGGGCATCGTGTCCTCGGGCAGCGATCTGGTGGTGAACGCGGCAGGCGACGCCTTCAACCAGGGCACGCTCTACGCCGCCGGTGGCGTGGTGGTCAACGCAGCGTCGCTCACACAATCGGCGGCGGCTCAGCTCCATGGCGTCGCCGGTGCGCAGGTGACGTTGACCGGGAACCTGGCCAACAGCGGCATGCTCGTGGGTGGCGGTGGGCTTGCATTAACCGCGGGCTCCGTCTCCAGCGATGGCGAGCTAGGCACCCAGCAGGGCGATGCGGCGCTGGTCAGCGGGTCCGATATCGCGCTCGCAGGCACGACCGTGGTGGGTGGGAGCTTGAGTCTGCGAGCACCGGGTACGGTCACTCAGCAAGGCCAGCTCACGACCGTCGACCTCGACGCCGAGGTCGGTTCGCTCGCAAACAACGGCGAAACATATGCGCGCGGCAATGCACAGCTGCATGCCTCGCACGATGTATCCAACACGGGTTCGTTGTATGCCGACGGCCAGCTCACGCTCGGTGCGGACGGCACGCTGACCAACAGCGGCACGCTTCATGCGGGCACCGATCTCGCGCTGCATGCCGCATCGATCGACAGCTCCAAGCAGATCGACGCGACCCGCGACGTCACCCTCGATGCGCAGTCGATGCGTCTTGCAGGCAACGTGCAGGGCGGTCGCGATGTGGCGTTGACCGTGGCGGGTGGCGTAGATAACGCGGCGGCCGTCGTTGCGGGGCGTGACGTTACCGCACAGGCAGGTTCGCTGACGAACAGCGGTGCGATCTCGGCGACGCACGACCTTGCCCTCGATGTTCAGGGCGACGTCGACAACGCCGGTCAGCTATACGCAGGTCATGGACTCGACATCAACGCGCATGCCTTGACCGTCGGCACGGGTGGGGCGGTCAGTGCCGCGGATACGGCGACGCTGACACTGCAGGACATGCTCCGCAATGCCGGTAGTGTGGTGGGCGTGAAGTCGCTGGCCGTCGATGCGCAGAGTATCGATTCCACCGGCTCGGTGGGCAGCAGCATGGGCAGCGCGGCGCTGACGACGCGCGGTGATCTTCACCTTGGCAGCGTGGCGTCAGCTGCAAGCGCGTTCTCCGCTCATGCAGCGGGCAACGTACTTCTCGACGGTACGCTCACGGGCACGTCGTTGGATCTGGCTGCACAATCGATGACGCTCGCTGGCGCGATCCATGCCACCGGCGACGCCGTATTCGACGCGGCCCAGAGCATCGCCCTCGGTGGCGATGCCTATGCCGATGGTGCGCTGACGGTTCATGCGGCCAGCATCGACCAGTCCGGTACGACACACGCCGGTGGCGACCTTGCACTGAATGCGGCGAGCATCGTCACGCACGGTACGCTCGACGCCGGCAACGATCTGTTGTTGACCGCCGACGCCGCGTCGCTGGCAGGCCGTCTGCAGGCAGCGCGCGATGTGCATGTCCAGACGAGCGGCACGCTGACGCAGGCAGCGACCGTGGTCGCGGCACGCGATGTCTTGCTGAATGCGGCGCACTTCGATGGCGCCAAGGACGCCGCGGTCAGCGCGGGGCGCAATCTCACGCTTACCGCATCGCAGGACGTCGTCAATGCGGGTGTGCTCTATGCGGGCAATCTTCTCGCATTGAACGCCGCCAGCTTCACCCAGACGAGCGACGGACAGGTTCATGCGGCCGATCATGTGTCGCTGGATGTGTCGGACGCGCTCGACAGCGCAGGCGCCATCGTCGGTGGCAACGGTCTCTCCATCAACGCGGGTAGCCTGAGCAGCACGGCGCAACTGGGCAGCACGGCCGGCGACGTGGCGATCGCGACGACACTGGGCGATCTCTCGCTGGCGGGTACCACGGTCTCGGCAGGTCGACTGGATGCGACATCCGCAGCTGCGTTTGCTCAGTCGGGTGCGCTGAGTGCCGCCGCCGCGACACTGACCGCCGCCACGGACATGACCTTGGCCGGCGACATGTCGGCCAACGGCGCGGTGGCGTTGAACGCGGGGCGCGACCTTCACAACACCGGCAGCGTCTACACGTCCGGCACGTTGAGCCTGCAATCGACGGGCAATATCGACAATCGCGGCAGCCTGGCGTCGGAGCAGGGCCTTACCGTCGATGCGGGCGCGTTGACGCAGGCCACGAACGGCGCCTTGCAGACGAACGGCAATCTGTCCGTTACGGCGGGAAGCATCGACAGCAAGGGCACGCTGGCGAGCGCACATGACATCTCGGTGGCCGCGCAGGGCGATGTCAGCCTATCCGGAACCACGCAGGCCGGCGGTGCGCTGGGCATCGCCACGACCGGTGCGATGAACAACGCCGGCAAACTGCTGGCCTCGACCTCGCTGGCGGTAACGGCGGCGAACATCGGCAACACCGGCGCGCTGTCGACCGACGGCACGCTCGACCTGCACGCCATCGATGCGCTGGACAACCAAGGCACCGCTTACGCGGGCCGCAAGATCACGCTCGGAGCGAACGGCCTCACGCAGGGCGCCTTGGCCGAACTCACAGGCGCGGACGATATCGCCATCGACGTGGTCGGTGCGGTGAACAACGCCGGCAAGATCGTCGCTGCGAAATCGCTCGATCTTAAGGGCGGCAGCGTATCCAGCACCGGCACGCTCGGCACGCAGCAGGGCGACCTGGATCTTCAGGCGCGCCGGGGCGATCTCGTGCTGGGCGGCACGGTCGTTTCGGCAGCGGCATTGAATGGAACGGCCTCAGGCGCGATCCGCCAGAGCGGCCAGTTGTCCGCCAACGCGCTGAGCTTGCATGCCGACGGTGACCTCAATGCGCAGGGCGACATCAGCGCGCTCACGGCATCCCTCACCAGCGGCGCCACGCTGACGCAGAACGGCACACTGTCCGCGAACACGATCACGCTCGATGGCGCCGCTGTGAGCAACGGCGGCAAGACATTGTCGTCGGGCGATCTCACCGTGCATGGCGGCACGGTCGACGCCTCCGGTGTACTGGCGGCAGGCGTGAAGGCCGACGGTACGCTCGACAGCGTCGGCGACCTTCGCGTGTCCGCCGGTGGCGCGTTGACCGCGCACGGCAGCCTGCTTGCCGGCCACATGCTCGACACGAGGGCGAATGCGCTCGACCTGTCGTATGGCACGCAGCGGGCCGGGACCGATGCCACGTTCGTGGCGCGCGCAGGCAACATCGACCATACGGCCGGCGATCTCGCCGTCGGCGGCGCGTTGACCGCGCAGGCCTCCGGAACGCTGCTGAATCGCGGTGTGGATGGTCGCGCTGCGCGGATGCAGGCAAACACACTGCTGCTCAGCGCCGCGTCGATCGACAATGGCCGCGGCCAGTTGCTGCAAACGGGCAACACGGCCTGGACGCTGACCACCGGCACACTGGACAACACCGGTGGCACGATCGCCACGAACGGCAACGACCTGACGGTGCATGGCACGCGCGTCGTCAATCGCGGCGGCAGCATTCAACTGGCCGGGACCGGGCTACTCGACGTCAAGGCCGACCAGGACATCGACAACACCCAAGGCACCCTCGCAGGCAATGGCGCGACACGCGTCACCGCGGCGACCAACCTGCTCAATGATGGCGGTCTGATCAATGCGCATGGCGCCACCACGATCGCCGCCGCGTCGCTCAGCAATACGGCGAACGGCGCGATATCGGGCAGCGCGTTGGGTGTGACCGTCGGCAACGGCGTAAACAATGCGGGTGGCCTGCTCCAGGCGACGGCAGGCGACCTCATGCTGTCGGCCGCTGATCTGTCCAATGCTGGCGGCACGATCCAGTCCGCACCTGCTGCCGTGACGCTTGGCGTCAACGGCACGCTCGACAACGCGACAGGCACCATCGCGGCCGGCACGCTGGCCAAGCTCACGGCGGCCCAGGTGAACAACGCCGGTACCGTCACGGCCGGCCAGCTCAGTGTGCAGGCAACCAACACGATCGCCAACGTCGGCGGTCGTCTGCAGAGCCGCGGCGCGCTCGACCTTCGCGGCACCAACGGCATCAACAACAACGCGGGCAGCATCGAGGCGAACGGTGCCACCACGCTGACCTCGGCATCCGTCTCCAACGTCGGCGGGCGCATCGCGAACGCCAGCGGCGCATCGACCCAGGTCACCTCGGGTGGCGGCATCGACAACCGTGGCGGCACGCTCGGCGGCCAGGGCGACGTCACCCTTTCCGGTACGTCGATCTCGAATGCCCAGGGCGGCACGCTCGTGGCGGCGGGAAGCATGACGCTCGGCACCGGCCAGTTGGACAACAGCAACGGCACGGTCTACGCCGGCAACACCTTCAACTTCGTCAATGCCGGCGCATCGGCAATCAACGCGGGCGGCAAGATCACCGCGGGGCAGCAGCTCAACCTCACGCTGGCGAGCCTGAACAACAGTGGCGGCACCTTGCAGGCCGGCATCGATGGTGTGGGTGGTGTCGGCAACGTCATGCTCGACATCCGCAGCCTCGTCGGCCAGGGCACCATCGTCGCCAACAACACGCTCGGCATGCACCTGGTGGGCGACTACGTCCAGGCAGCAGGATCGAGCATCAAGGCCAGCGGAGGCTTCAGCCTCGCGGTGGACGGGCAGTTCGTCAACAACGGCAGCATCCAGGCCGTGAACGGGCTGACGATCAGCGCGGCGAACATCACCAACAACGCGGGAGCGCTGCTCAACTCCGCCAACACGCAGCTCAACACGGGCGGCACGATCACCAACGCCGGTAGCATCCAGGGCAATACGGTCGGCATGACGGCCGGTGCGGTGAACAACACCGGCACGATCATGGGCGGCAACGTCACGATCCAGGCCGGTAGCGTGGTCAACGGTGCCGACTTCGGCCAGGCGACCGGCAACGCGGCTTATCAGAGCGGGACGATCGCCGCGACGGGCAGCGTAGATATCTACACGAACTACCTGCTCAACCGCGACGCGCAGATCTTCAGCCTCGGCAACATCAACGTCGCGGGGGCGCGCCGTAACGGCCAGGGTTTGTTCGATACCCGCGCGGGTCAGATCGACAATATCTCCGGGTCGATCCAGGCGCAGGGGAGCATCCTGCTCGCTGCGAACCAGATCAACAACGTACGCCGTGTGCTGAACACGACCGACCATGTGCTGTCGGCTGAGGAATCGGCCGCTTCGCAGCCCTTGCCGGTTTCGGACTATAAGCACTCGGTCAACAAGGTGCAGGAGTACGAGACCTACACCGAGTACCACACCATCCAGGAGACCGTGGTCAATGCGGCCAGCGCGCAGTCGCAGATCCTGGCCGGCGGAAACATCTCGCTCTACGGTTCGGTGACGAACAGCACCTCCACCATCGCGGCCAACGGCTTTCTCGCCGTGAACCAGCAGGGCGCCGGTGGCGGGACCGGGATGGTGCTCGGTAACGAAAACGTCGCCAACCAGTCGCTCGCAGCGGGCCGCACCATTCAACAGGTGGCCGTGACCCATCACATTCGTTGCGGATGGGATCCCAGCCTGTGCGACCCGGAAGACGAAAAGGAGTACTACACCTACCGACCCAACACGGATCCCTCGACCTACCTGCACGACAACTACACCGCACTCGGCGCGGTGATGACGGGCTCCGGTGGTGTCGCCATCAGCGGTGTGAACGTCTCCAACGGCGGTGTCACGCCGGATGGCCGTTCGGTTGGTAACACGCGCCTGGACCCCAATGCGCAGGCCATCGGCCTCGCATCGTTGAACAAGGGCAGCGCGCAGGGTGCGGCGGGTCTGCCGGTCGGTGCGCAAGTCGATCCGGCAACCGGCCACGCGCCGCAGGTGCTTGGTGGCGCAGGACAACCGTTGGCCGGCGTGACGCTTCCCACGGGGGGTATCTACAGTGTTCGCGGTGCGAGCGGCAGTGACAGCGTAGCCGTCGATGGGCCGTCCGCAGGCGGCCAGATTACCGCCGCCAGTGCCGGCGAACGCACGGCCGTCGGCAATGTCGGCGCGGATCAGCTCTCCGCACTGGCGGGCGGTGTCTCGGCGCGCAACGTCGGCCTGATGGGTAATGCGTACCTCACCGCATTGCTGGGCCATCCGCCCAGCGGCAACTACCTCATCGAAACCAATTCGCGCTTCGTCGACTACAGCCAATTCATCAGCAGCGACTACCTGCTGGACAAGCTAGGCGTCGACCCGGCACGCACGATGATGCGTCTCGGCGACGGCTTCTATGAGCAGCAGCTGGTGACCCAGCAGGTGACGCAGCTCACTGGCCGCACCTATCTCTCCGACTATTCGAGCGGGTTGCAGGAATACCAGTCGCTGATGAACAACGCCACGCACGTGGCGCAGGCGATGAACCTGAGCGTGGGCGTGGCACTGACGGCGGAACAGGTCAGCGCACTCACCCAGGACATGGTCTGGATGGTGCAGCAGAACGTGGACGGCCACGAGGTGCTGGTTCCGGTGGTCTACCTGGCGAACGGCACCCTGGGCCTCACGGCGCAAGGCGCGGTGATCGCGGGCAAGGACGTGAGCATCGAGGCGTCGGGCGCGCTGTCCAACGGTGGCTTGATCCGCGGCGAAAACAGCACGCTGCTCACCGCGCAGGATCTGCTCAACAGCGGTCGCATTTCCAGCGGCGGCCTCACGGCGATCAGCGCTACCGGGAATGTAACCAACCTCAACGGTCGCATCGACGGTGCTGGCGTCAGCGTGATCGCGGGAGGCGATATTCGCTCCGAGAACGTGGGCGGACTGATCGGTCGCGGCATGGATGGTGCAAGCATCACTGCCACGCAAGGCCTGCAGATCAGCGCAGGACATAACCTGTCGCTCGATCACACGGCGGTTACCGCAGGCGGCGACGCGCTGCTGACGGCGGGCCATGACCTCAGCTTGGCCGGGCAGGGCGTGTCGGCGGGCGGAAGCCTGGCGCTGGCCGCAGGGCACGATCTGTCGATCGCGTCGAGCGTGACCACGACCCATCCGTACGCGTGGAGCAACACGATCACCGGCACCACGGCCAATGGGCTCACGCTCAGCGCCGGAAAGGACCTGTCGCTGGTCGCCGGCAACGACATGACGCTGTCCGCCACCACCTTGAAGGCGGGTGGCAACGCGGCCTTGCAGGCAGGGAACGACCTTACCCTGGGTGCAGTGCAGAGCGGCACACGCTGGAAGACGGAGACGACCGGTAGTTCGATCGACGCTGGTGGCTCGCTGTCACTGCAAGCGGGTCACGATCTTGCCGTGCAAGCCGGCACGCTGAAAGCCGGCGGCGACATGGCCCTGCTGGCAGGCCACGACCTGTCGCTGACTGCGACCAGCAACGGCACGTCGACCAAGGTCACCCACGATGTGACCACCCTCGACGCAGGCGGCAACCTCGCGGTGGCCGCCGGGAACAACGCGCTGCTCGAAGGAACGCAGATCAAGGCAGGCGGCACGGCGGCGCTCCAGGCCGGCAACGACCTCGACCTCACCACGGTAACCGACAGCACGACGAAGACGGCGAGCTGGAAGGAGGGAAAGAAGCGCGTTACGGAGACGACGACGGATGAGACCGTTCGCGGCGTGACGATCGACGCCGGTACGGGTGTGCAGATCGCCGCCGGTCACGACGCCACCCTGGATGCGACGACCGTCGCTACCAAGACCGGCGACATCACCTTGGCCGCGGGACACGACCTCACGCTTGGCGCCGAGGACGAAACCCATACCGTCGTCACGGACACCAAGAAAAAGAAGAGCGGCCTCTTCAGCAGCAAGACGACCACGACCCACGACACCAGCGAGCAGACGTTGGCTGTCGGCACGTCGCTCAGTGGCGACAACATCCGCATGGTGGCCGGAAACGACCTGACTGCCATGGGTGCGACGGTCCAGGCAACGGGCGGCATCGCCTTGGCGGCGGGCCACGACGTGAACCTGCTCGCGACGACGGACACCTATAACGAGACCCACGACAAGACCGTCAAGAAGTCCGGCTTCACGCTCAACCGCGGCGGCGGCATCGTCCAGGCGGGCAAGAAGACGGTAACGAACGACGACACGGCGCAGCATGTCGCCAACGGCACCCTGCTCAGTGGCGATTCGATCTCTGTCGCTGCGGGCCACGACGTGCTTGGCGAAGGCGCGAAGATCGCCGGTACACACGACGTGGTGGTGGCAGCAGGGAACAACCTGACGCTCACCACGGCCGTCGATATCTACGACGACAGCCACAGCAAGACGGTCACCAAGACGGGCTACTCCAAGAGCGGGATGAACGAGCTTTACGGGCAGGCGAAGGACAGCCGCTCGGATAGCTCGCACCAAGTAACTCACACGGGTAGCGTCGTCGGCTCCACCGATGGACAGGTGACGCTGACGGCGGGTGGTGACCTCCACCTGACCGGCACGGACGTCATCAGCAAGACCGGCACGACGATCGTCGGCAAGAACGTCACGATCGATGCCGGGCTGGACACGCTGGATACGACGCAGTCGCAGAAGCATAGCGAGGGGGGTGTCACCGGGGGATTGGGCGGCGCTGCGTACGACCTCGCCATGAGCGCACGGGATTCGACGAAGCGCGCCAGCAATAGTGATGACGATCGTCTGAAGGCGCTGTATGCGGCCCGAGCAGCGTACGAAGCGAACGACGCTGTTAACGCAGTCGGCGATTTCAGCGGCGTGACTGACGCACAGAGCGCCGCGGGCGCGGCGGGCATCAACGTTCAGGTCGGTATCGGCGGTAGCAGTGCGAGCAGCAAGACCACGACGCATGACAGCACGTCGTATGGCGGCCACATCACCAGCGGTGGCAACGTCACCATCGGTGCGACGGGCGGCGACCTGACCATCATCGGCGGCGAGGTGACCGGCAAGAACGTTGCCCTAGCAGCGACGCACGACATCAACCTGCTCAGCCAGTCCGAGGAACACAGCCTAAAGAACGACTCGAAGAATTCCGCTGGGAGTATTGGCGTCAGCTTCGGCTCCGATGGCTTCGGCATCTATGCATCGGCTAGCGTCGGCAGTGGCAAGGCCCACGGCAACGGCAGCACTCATGCCGAAACCACGGTCAATGCCGGCGACAAGCTGACCATCATCAGTGGTAACGACACGACCATTGAGGGCGCCCAGCTGAAGGGCAATCAGGTGGTGGCCGACATCGGCAACAACCTGACCATCCGCAGCGAGCAGGACACCGACGACTACGCAAGCAAGACCATGCAGGCCGGTGGCAAGCTCATGGTCGGCATCACCCAGAGCGGATTTGTCAGTGGTAGCGCCTACTACGCCGCAAGCAAGGTCGACAGCCAATACACCAGCGTGAACGAAGTCAGCGGGATCAAGGCCGGCGACGGCGGCTTCCAGATCGACGTTGGTGGCACGACTCATCTGGTGGGAGGGCAGATTGCCAGCTCGGCTGACGCTTCCAGGAACGTGCTGAGCACAGGCGATCTGGTCTGGGAGGATCTGCACAACGAGTCGAAGTACAACGCCAGCCAAGTCAGCTTTAGTGGCGGTAGCACGATGTCAAGCAATGTTGCCGGAGCCATTGGCGCGGCGATATCCATGGCTACACCGCACGAAGGGAACAGCAGCAGCGACACTCATTCGGGCATTGCTGAAGGCGCCATCATCGTTCGGAACGATCCGGGTAAGGATCTCAGTAGCTTGGATCGAAATCCGACGCTTGACGACGAGGCGTTGAAGAATAGTTATGACCCCAAAAAGGTGTCCGAGCAGCAGGAGTTGGCTACGCAGGCTGGCTATGTCGGAATGCGCACCGTCGGGGCTATTGCGGAGTACATGCAGTACAACGCAACTACAGACGAGCAGCGTGCGGCTTGGGCGGACGGGAGTCGAAACAAGGTCATTCTTCACGGTGTCGTTGGCGCGGCGATGGCATCGCTTGGAGGCGGTAATGCGCTGCAGGGTGCGCTCGGAGCGGGTGCTGCCGAAGCCGCCTCGAAGGCCATGCAAGACTATTTGGCTACGACGGACGCGACGCCAGAAGAGAAGAAGACCTATATGGAGCTCGGCGCTGCCGCCATCGGTGGTGCCATTGGCGGCTCGCGTGGTGCCGCTGCTGCCCTTAACGGTGAACTGAACAATCGCCAACTTCACCCCGACGAAACCGCGTGGATCAAACGGCACGCGACGGACTTCGCTCGGCAGGAGTGCGGCGGGTGCGATCCGTCGCAAGAGCAAATCGAAACGGCCACAGCACGGCTCGGTCAGCAGGCATCCAAGGATGTCGACTTCATCTGGAAGAGTGTTCTTGGCTCGGGGGACGATTCCGCAGCGCAGGCATTCCTCGCGTCGACCGACGCGACATTCACGAACGATCTTGGTAAGCAGCAAATCATGTTTACCGCTGAGCGCGGCCAGTTCTTTGCGCCAGCGCAGAATGCGCCAGACGCCGATCTCGACTTTATCGGCAAGTATGTGCGCCCGGCTGTTACCCGTGATCTAACCACCGGAATGGCTGAGGAATCAGAAAAGTACGCATCGGCTATTGGAGGAGCGATTAAGGATGATCCCTTTGGAGTGGGTAAGAACGTAGTGATCGGCTTGGGTTCCGCAATTGGTGGTGTGTTTGCGCACCCGATAGATACCTACTATGGGCTGAAGGATGGATTCGTTTCGGGCGCCCAGAATATGGGCGAAGGCGCTGCCGTAAGTTTTAACCAGTCCCTTCAAGATCGGATGCAGCTGATCTATGGACAGGACGTAAGCGGTGCTATTCAGACGGTGACGGCATTGCAAGTTACCGCCGCCCTGGGAAATGCTGTTGGTGCCGGCAAAATTGTTGGTGCTGGCGTGAAGGTTGCTGGTAAGGCTGTCGAAGCCACAGCAGAGAAGGTTGCCGTGTCTCTTGAGAAAGAGGCAGCGAAGTCGACTGTCGACGATGCGACGAAGATATTGGCATCGACGGGGGACGTCGCGCCCTCTGCCGAGGCATCCGGAAGTATTGGTGCGACCAAGGGCGCGTTAAAGGGCGAGCCGGAGGTACCTCCGAAGAATGCGCCGCCGGATCAGGTGCGTGCTATCGCCAGGCAGAACGAGGCGGCCGAACTGCTCGCAGGTGCAGGGTTTGATGTGGAGCAATTGCCTAATACTGGAAAGGTGGGGCCAAATCCCGATCTCAAGATAAATGGTGCAATAGCCGACGTCGCTTCACCTACAACCTCTAGCGTCGGATCAGTGCTCAAAACAGTGAGTCAGAAAGTGGAGAAGCAGGCGGATACTATTGTGCTTAATCTCGCCGACTCGCCGCTTGGTCCGGATGACATACAGAATGGAATAAGGTCTTTTCCTGTGAATGGCCTTAGCCGACTCTATGTTATAAAAGATGGAAAGATTACGCTTATTGAGGGATCCTAATGTCGCTTCATTTTACTCTCGAGATTGAAGAGGGCATCCCCGTAAGTTCGCTATTTCGCCTTGCGGAAGCTCTAGGTGGCGTCAAGTCCGATGATCACATCTGGTTCGAAGCGTCGGGTACGAACTTATTTATCGAGGACGCCAGGGGTAACTTGGTCGTCGGTGCGGAAGAACCGTCGCTCACTTGGAGGGTGGGTGCGCGTTGCTACGCATTCATCAGACCGAGCACTTATGACGACGGTTGGCGCGATCTAGAGCGTTTCGTAAGGTCACTCGCCGAGCATTTCAGTCAGCGATTCGTTCTCTCGTTCGAATATTCGTCGATCTTTGCGGTACGAGATGAGAGTGGATTGCATTTCCTGAAATCAGGGCTTGCAACCTGAATCCTTCTGAGGAGCGCGGAGTCGAGCCCTGCATAATTACGGCGGTTGGCAAGTGTGGCGGAAAGGTTTGCAACTGACCATGAAATTTGATCAAGAGAAGAAGCAGAAGATCATGAAGGAGTTCACGATAGCCTACGTGAACGGCACCGAGTTCAGCCCAGACAGGCCTATGGGGAAAGTTTCCAGAAGCCGTATCGGTGCCATTGTTGAGGCGGCCTTCGTGGATCTTTTTGGTGAAGTTAGCGGATCGCTTCCCAAGTGCTTGGAGTGGCTTCGTGGAGCGATTGTTCCGAGAGAAGATTTTGGTTCGGCGCCAGAATTCCATATCTATCGGCTCAATGAAACATTTGGAATTGCGAAATGGCTGTCCGGCGATGCGATCGATGTGTAAGTGTGGAAGGCGGCAATGAAATCTGAACTCGTCGCTTCCCATGAAGAGCACGTTTATCGACCCTCAGACATGAGGACACTCCGCCTGGATGACTTCATGCCGGTCGCTCTGCTGGCTGGTGAACGCGATCTTGCGATAGCCGAGTACGAAGCGATTCATGGTGCTAGTCAGGTGAAACGGGGAAGCTCTCCGCCGCTGCGAAAGTTCGGTTATGCCGTGGCGTTGTCTTGGGATAGTCTCGACAAGGATCGAGAAGCGTTCTTTGACTGGGGGCGCAAAGTCCTTGCGAAGAATCTGGATGGCTGGATATCCCACGGTCAGTACATCGACGCTGCGAAGTGGGTATGCCTTGTATTTACAATGATCGGTGGACAGCAAGATGCAGCCATGGCGCTAAGGACTGCACTCGCCGATGCGAAGGCTTATTCGCCGTGACCTGCCACCTCCTACCTGACTGTCGGTGTGAACGTCATTCAGGCCAAGTGTTTCCTCTCCTGAGAAATCGTACATGGGCCATTCCCTTCTTTACGGATGTAAGAGCATGTCCCTTCCTGAATCCAGGGAGGAGGTTGAGCGGTGCTTTGGTGTAAGCCTGGACGAGCGTGAGAGCGATTACCACGGCGGACTGTACTACCTGCATAGGGCTGGGAATGGTGGAAGACTGATGCTGAAGGCGAATGTCGACCTGTACGACGATGAGCCTGCGGAGCGAGCATTTCCCGAGTGGGCAGTCCTGTTGTACGTCGATTTTGTTGGGGATATAGGTGCGTCTCCCGAGTTTTTGCCTCCATCGTTCACTCTCCTTGCCGCCCTCGAGTCGGGCTTGCCGGCAAAGAGGCGACGTCCCCCCGATTTTGAGTAGGACGGTGCTGGTTAAATAATGGTGGCGCTGGAGCTCTGAGCCCATATATCTATGGGAACGTATTGGGGCCTACGACGTCCGAAGCCATCCAAAGCACCATAGATAAGGTGCCCGGTTGGACCTCTAAAGGCTCAAAAAAATGAAGCTAAGTAGACCGGTGCGTATTCTAATGGTGGGCGGCGTCCTTGCGATTGTTTTTTTATGCTTATCGTAGCCATCGTATTCGTCCGCTGCCTCATTGCGGGAATTGCTTTCAATTTTGAAGCCATCTGGCATACCGCGTTTAAGAACAGCATTTTTATCGGATTCGTAGCAATACTCCTGACGGCGGTGGGGGCGCCTAGGCCACGGCAGAAGCATTGAAATTTGTTTGCTACATCGACACGTCACCACCACGTGGCGGTTGACCGGCGAGCGCAACTAGAACGCAGAACGATACGCACAACCTGCATCACGCCCCATCTGCCGCCATGCACTAGGAAACGGCACGACGCGGCTCCCCGCAAATTGTTCCGCCAGGGCTCGACGAAGAAAGCGGATAACACGATCGCCCCTGCCGGCGAACAGGAGGTCGCAGGCGGTCTGTTCGCCCGTGCCGGGCAGGGGCGTGCTCATGAACCACTGCCATGTCGCCGAGGGATCGGGCTCGATGAGGCTCGCCAGGGCGAAGATGCGGCGGGTGACGGTGCTCATGCTCAGAAGCGGTACGAGAGCGCGACGAGGTAGCTGCGGGTGCTGCTGCCCGTCACCATGGGGCTGTCTTTCACGGCGTCGGGAAGGCGGCTGAGGCGTAGCGTGGCGAGCAGGTTCCATCGCGTGCCGAGCTTCGCGTTCGCCGTCACGCCCGCGTACGGCGCGGTGCCGGAGCCCGCCCGGTAGGCTGGCAGGCCGCTTTTGAGCGCCTCTTTGTCGGTAATGCCGTAGTAGTAATCGTTGAGCGCGTCGCTGGTATACGTGGCGCCGACCATCGGTATCAGTACCAGCCCGCCCCCGAACGGCAACGGGTAGCCGTAGTTTGCGTCGAAGACATGACCGCCGCCGTGTCCGGTCACTTCCTTCTGCGCCGCGAGCTGCACCACGCCCCACGTGCCTCTCGATCGCCATTGCACGCCCAGTTGCCCGGAGATATCGCGGTCGGACAGACGGCGTAGGCGGGTGTCGTCGGTGTCGTCGTGGCGGAATCGGTTGCCGATCGGCGAAGCGACCAGCGACAGCTCGTTACCTTCATCGCGCCACAGACGCATGCCCACGCCGACGCCACGGATGAAGAAACGCTCGCCTTCGTAGTTCGCCACGGGCAGTGGCCATGCCTTGTTGTCGTACGAGCGATAAGGGCTGGGGCTCCATGCGAACCCGACGCCGAGGCTGAATTGAGATGTCGATGGGGCTGCCATCGGCACACTGGGTATCAGCAAGGCGCCTGCCAGAGCGAGGCAGGGGAAGGTCATCTTTGCCATCGGGACATCCGTTCAAGATCCGGTCCCGTCATGCTGCGCCAGCGAAGTTGTCTGAACATTGCGCCGCGTGCATCCAGTGCGGCGATCTGTGAGCTTGTTCCGTTAATCGAGCTCCTTCAGCAGATAACCCACGCCGCGGATGACACTGATCTCCACGCCGGCACCGGCTTCATCCAGCGCGCGGCGCAGCTTGGAAATGTGCGCGTCCAGCGCATTCGATTGGATGGCATCGTCGAATCCGTAGACGGCTTCGCGCAGGGCCTCGCGGCGCACGGTGCGTCCTTGCCGGTAGATCAGGGTTTCCAGGATGAGCAACTGGCGACGCGGCAGGCGCAGCATGCGCCCGCCGACGGCGGCCTCCCGTGCGCCGAAGTCGTACGTCAGCGCGCCCATCGCCGCCTGGGGCAGCGCGATGGTGGCGGGGCGGCGTGCCACGGCACGGATGCGCGCGAGCAGCTCGTCCGTGGCGACGGGTTTCACCAGGTAATCGTCGGCCCCTTCGTCCAGGCCCTCGATACGCTCGGGCAGTTCGCCCCGCGCCGTCAGCACGATGATGGGTAAGCCCGGCAGCATCCTGCGTGCCTGTGCGATCAGATCCACGCCATCGCCGTCGGGTAGCGAGCGGTCCAGTACCAGCAGGTCGTGAACACCGGAGCGCAAGGCCGCCGCGGCGACAGACAGCGATCCGGCGATGTCTACCAGGAGACCATGGCGCTGCAGTGCGCTCCGCATCAACAGCGCCAGTGGTTCGTCGTCTTCGACCAGCAATAGGCGCACGTGTGTCGGCTCCGTCCTGCAAAGGGCAGCATGCTAGCCGATCGATCCGGAGTCACCGGCAACGTTCCGGCAATGTTGCCGGTGGGGCCGGGCAGGGTAGACGTCAGGCTGGCTCGGGAGCGGGGAGCTGGGGCTGCGACAGCGCTTCGAACGTGACGGCGAAGCACGCACCGCCTTCCGCCAGGTTCTCCACCGTGATGTGCCCGTTTTGCCTGCGCACCAGTTCCAAGGCGAGATGGAGACCGAGGCCGTGCCCCGGGTCGCCCGTCTGCGCGCGGTAGAACGGCTCGAAGATGCGCTCGCGGTCCTGTTCGGCCACGCCGGGCCCCTGATCGCAGACCCGCAACGTGTTTGGCGCGACCACGCGCAGGCTGATGGTGCCTGCACCGCCGCCATGGACCACCGCGTTCTGCACAAGATTGGTCACCACGCGGCCGAGCGAGAGGGGTTCCGCGGATACCCACACGGGATCGTCCGGCGCATCTACTTCCAGGCAGTAACCCTGCGCGGACGCCAATGGCGCCACGTCAGACGCCACGTCTCTCGCCACTTCACACAGGTTTACCGGCGTCCGCTGGACGCCTTGCGCCTGGATGCGTTGAAGATCGAGCAACTGTTCCGCGAGCGTGGCGAGCCTGCTGACGTCAGCCCGCAGCAGTGCCTTGTCGGGCCCCTTGGGCATGGTGTCGATGCGCGCCATCAGCACGGCGATGGGCAGACGCAGTTCGTGCGCGGCGTCGCGCAGGAACTGGTCGCGGGCCACGTAGGTCGTGCGCAGGCGGTCGATCGCTTCGTTGAACGCCGCCACCAGGGGGCGGATCTCGCGTGGCACCGTGTCCAGCTCCAGTTGCACGGCCCGGTGCGACAGGTCGATAGCCGCCGCCGACTGTGCGAGCTTGCGCACCCCCGCCATGCTGCGCCAGATCAGCAGGGGCGCAATCACGAGCGTCGAGAGGATCAGCGGCACCGACACGATGGGGCTGACGACACCACTGACCACGGCCACCCAGCGTCCGAGGTCGTCGCGAGACGCGCCGCCGGTCATGATGTGGATGCGCCGGCCATCGACCTTTTTCACGTCGATGCGTACGCCGTAGGGCGCGCGCTCTTCATAGGCGTGGATCTCGGAGGGCCCGATCCAGGCGAGCTGCTGTGACAGCTCCGTGTAATAGGAGGGCGGGTTGCCATAACGCGCGGAGTGCCCATCGGCGTCCGCCACCATGAGCCAGAACGACGGATATTGGCGGCGCAAGTCCTCCAGCCGTTCCGTGTGCTCGATCGAAAGGCCTGCCGGGCTGGTGCGGACTGCCTGCGCGGCCGTCTTGATCACGCCGTCCGAAATATAGGTATTGCGGCCGTCCAGCAGCAGATAGAGCAGGCCGCCGAAGGCGAAGAACAGCACCACGGTCTGCACCACGGAAAGCGACACGAACAACTGCCACAGGAGCGATTTACGTTTCACCGGGGGTCTCGGAGGGCTGCGGACGGCGCGGTACGCTGAACCGAAGCGTGACCAGAGCGACGTCGCTGCACGAAGCGGATAGGGAGGCTGACCGGCTCGCATGGTGGCACAGCTCGTATCGCCGTCGCCCTGTCCCTCGGTGGAGCGCCACCTCCCCTAAAGCTTTCCCTCACAAAGCCGATAAGCCCATCGAACGACCCCAAGGCGATGTGCGCCAAGGGTCCCAACGGTACGGACGATGGCGAAGAAATCCTCCAAAGACGCCCCTCGCGCCCCGCTGGCGCTGGATGCCGACCTGCGCATCGGCGCTGCGCCCGCGCTGCGCGACGCCCTGCTGGGTGCGCTGGCCGCGGGCGAGGCCGTCCAGCTGGACGGCACGGCGGTGACCCAGATCGATACGGCCGGGTTGCAGGTGCTCGCGGCGTTTTCGCGCGATGCCCGTGCCGCCGGTCTGCCGGTCGCCTGGACCGGTGTCAGCGATCCCCTCCGGCGCGGCGTGTCCGTGCTGGGTCTTCATGCTTTGATCGAACTGCCGGCCGAAGCCGGCGTGAACTGAAGGTGCTCCCATGGCAAAGATTCTTGCGGTAGACGATTCGGCTTCCATGCGCAGCATGGTCGCCTTCACCCTGCGTGGCGCGGGCCACGACGTGGAAGAGGCCGAGAACGGCCAGGCCGCGCTCGATACCGCCGGTAACCACAAGTTCGACCTGATCCTCGCCGACGTGAACATGCCGGTGATGGACGGTATCTCGATGGTTCGCGAGATTCGCACGCGTCCGGGTTACAGCGGCGTGCCGATCCTCATGCTGACGACCGAGTCGAACCCCGAGAAGAAGATGGAAGGCAAGGCGGCCGGTGCGACCGGCTGGCTGGTCAAGCCGTTCGATCCCGACCAGCTGCTGGCCACCGTCGCCCGCGTGCTCGGTTAATTCCCTTCGCAAGACGTTCCGGTAATTCAGGGTCCACCATGTCCAAAGTCGATCTGGCGCAATTCCACAAGGCGTTCCATGAAGAGAGCCTCGACGGTCTCGACGCCATGGAGCAGGCCCTCCTCGCGCTGGACGAGGGCTCCGACGATCCGGAACTGATCAACGTCGTGTTCCGCGCTGCCCATTCGATCAAGGGCGGCGCGGCCACGTTCGGTTTTACCGACGTTGCCGCGTTCACCCACGTGGCCGAGAACCTGATGGACGAGGTCCGCAGCGGCCGCCGTCCGATGGAAAAGGCCGTGGTGGAGCTGCTGCTCCGCTCGGGCGACACCGTGCGCGACATGCTGTCCCTGTCCATGGCGGGCCAGCCGGCGGCCACGCCCGAGAGCCAGGCTCTGCTCGCCGAACTGTCGGCGATGGTGTCCGGTGGCTCTGCCGCGCCGGTCGCCGCCGCGAAGGCTGCGGCCCCCGCGGAGACCGTCGAGGGCTGGGACATCACGTTCCGTCCGTTCGATTACTTGCTCAAGACGGGCAACGATCCGGCGCGCATGTTCCGCGAGCTCGGTGCCCTCGGCCCGCTGCGTGTCGAATGCGACGCCAGCAAGCTTCCCTCGCTGGCCGACATGGACGCCTCGTCGTCCTATCTCGGCTGGTCGCTTCATCTGGACGCCGGCGCCAAGCGCGCCGCCGTCGAAGGCGTGTTCGACTGGGTGGACGGGGATTGCGAGCTGAATCTCGCGCCTCGTATTGCTGCCCCGGCCCCCGCGCCGGCTCCTGCCGCCGCGCCTGCGGCACCGGCCGCGCCGCGTGCCGTGCGCGATCCGGCTGCCAACAGCGAGGCCAGTTCGGTCCGCGTCGGTATCGAAAAGATCGACACGCTGATCAACCTCGTGGGCGAGCTGGTCATTACGCAGTCCATGCTCAGCCAGTTCCAGGACGGCGTGGACGAGTCGCAGTTGGAAATGCTGCGCGATGGTCTGGCCCAGCTCGGTCGTCACACGCGCGAGCTGCAGGAAAGCGTGATGAGCATCCGCATGCTGCCCATCAGCACGGTGTTCAACCGCTTCCCGCGCCTCGTGCGCGACCTGGCGCAGAAGCTCGACAAGAAAGTGGTGCTCGACCTGCGTGGCGAGACCACCGAACTCGACAAGACCGTGCTCGAGAAGATCGGCGATCCGCTGGTCCATCTCGTCCGCAATGCCATCGATCATGGCCTAGAAGTACCGGCCAAGCGCCTTGCCGCCGGCAAGGGCGACACCGGCACGCTGCGCATGGAAGCCTTCCATCGCGGCGGTGCCATCGTGGTTGAAGTGGCGGACGACGGCGCCGGCCTGAATCGCGAGGCCATCGTCGCCAAGGCCGTGCAGCGCGGCATCATCGCCTCGGGCGACGGTATGTCCGACGACGCCGTGGCGGAACTGATCTTCGAGGCCGGCTTCTCCACGGCCGCCGCCACCACCGATCTTTCGGGGCGTGGCGTGGGGATGGACGTGGTCCGGCGCAACGTGATGGATCTCGGCGGCACCGTCGCCATCCGCAGCACGCATGGCAGCGGCACCACCTTCACGATCACGCTGCCACTCACTCTCGCCATCATCGACGGCCTTACGGCTGCGGTGGCGGAAGAAACCTACATCGTGCCGCTGGTTTCCATCGTGGAATCGGTGCAGGTGCAGCCCGACGGCGTCCGCAGCGTGGTCGGTGGCGGCGAGCTGTTCCGCTTCCGCGACCAGTGGTTGCCGATCGTCCGCCTGTTCGACGTGTTCGGCTGCCAGGGCAAGCGTCCCCCGGTGGACGAGGGCATCGTCATCGTGGTTGAGGGTGAGGGCACGCGCATCGGCCTGTTCGTGGACGAGTTGATCGGCCAGCAGCAGGCGGTGGTGAAGTCCCTGGAGGCCAACTATCGACGCGTGGCGGGCGTGTCCGGGGCGACGATTCTCGCCGACGGCTCCGTGGCGCTCATTGTCGACGTGGCCGGCCTCGTACGCATGCAGGCGCGCCGCAAGGCCGCCTGACGACAGATGTAAGGAAGCGCCGCAAGGCGCTTCATATTCCCCCTCAAGTCCCCACGGCCACGGCCGATACCCCTTGAGAAGGGGTCCCGGACCGCCACTGATCCGACGTGGGAACGACATGAACCAGCCATCCAGCACCAATACCGCCACGCCCGAAGAGGCTGCGCAGTACCTCACCATCAACCTCGGCAACGAGGAATACGGCATCGATATCCTTGCCGTTCGCGAAATCCGTGGTTGGACCGCGGTCACGCGCATCCCGCAGGCGCCGACTTACGTGCTCGGCGTGCTGAATCTCCGCGGCGCCATCGTCCCCGTGCTCGACCTGCGCCTGCGCTTCGGTCTGCCGCGCGAGGAATACACCGTCACCACCGTCTGCGTCATCGTCATGGTCGCCGGCCGCCAGTTCGGCGTGGTGGTCGATGCGGTGTCCGACGTGGTCGATGTCCTGCCTGGCGCGGTGCGTCCGGTGCCCGACATGGGGACCACGGTCGACACCGAGTATCTGAAGGGCCTGACCTCCGTGGGCGAGCGCATGGTGCTGCTCCTCGACGTGGATCGCCTCCTGCAGCCGCAGGACGCCCAGATGCTAGAAGCCGCCTTGGCCTCGTCGGATGTGAAGGCCGTCGCCTGAGCTGTCGAACGCCGATAGCCGCCAAACCCTCACTGGCTTGCCCTTGTCGCCCTTGCCGATTGGAATCGTGATGAAGAAGTTCAAGTTCAAGATCCCCGCCTTGACTGTCCGTGGCCGCCTGTACGGCGTCGTCGGCATGCTCTCCTTGATGCTCATTGGCGGCGCCGCCATCGGCCTGGGCGCGCTGCACTTCCAGAACGAAGGCATGCGCCGCATCTACGAGGAAGAAGTCGTCCCGGCGGAGATGCTCGCACGCATCAATCAGATGTCGCTGATGTCGTTCGTGGTGCTCGGCGAGGCTGCCGCCAAGGTGGGCAGCCCCGACCAGGTGAAGCAGAAGGTCGCCGAATTCCAGAAGTTCCAGGACGAGACGAACAAGGCCAAGGCCGAGTTCGTGAAGGTGCCGATGTCGGCCGACGTGAAGAAGCTCTACGACAAATGGCAGGCCACCAATAGCGACTATGATCAGGCCAAGTCGGACATGGTCGATGCGCTGAACGAGGGCGACCAGGGCGCATCCGACGTGCTCGAACTGCAGGTTCGTCCGTTGTTGATGGACCGCCAGTCTCATCTTGGTGCGTTGATCAAGATGAAGGGCGACGAGGCATCCAGCATCTATGCCGCGGAGTCCTCGCAGTACAAGATGGTCCGCGCGATCTGCATCGCTGCGTTGTCGATCGGCCTCGCGCTGTCGCTGCTGATCGCGGTGCTGGTCGTTCGCTCGATTCTGCGCACGCTGGCTCAGACCGTCGCCGTCGCCCACCTGATTGCCGAGGGCAAGCTCGGTCACGACATCCAAGTCACGCGCAACGACGAACTCGGCCAGTTGCAGGGGGCGTTCCGCGCGATGGACGAGCGCCTCAGCGCCATCGTGTCCGAAGTGCGCCACGGCGCAGGCTCGGTCAGCACGGCCGCGCAGCAGATTTCCCGCGGTAACGACGATCTGTCGCAGCGTACGCAGGAACAGGCGTCGAGCCTCGAGGAAACGGCCTCGTCGATGGAGGAAATGACCTCCACGGTGAAGCAGAACGCCGAGAATGCCAGCCACGCGAACCAGCTGGCGCGCGGTGCCCGCGAGCAGGCAGAGCAAGGTGGCGCGGTGGTCGCGCAGACGGTCGTCGCCATGCGCGAGATCAACACCTCCAGCAAGAAGATTTCCGACATCGTCAGCCTGATCGACGAGATCGCCTTCCAGACCAATCTGCTGGCGCTGAACGCGGCGGTGGAAGCGGCGCGTGCGGGCGAGCAGGGTCGCGGCTTCGCGGTAGTCGCGACCGAGGTGCGCAACCTCGCGCAGCGTTCGGCGAATGCGGCCAAGGAGATCAAGGGTCTCATCAACGACAGCGCGAGCAAGGTCAAGACGGGCTCGGAGCTGGTCGACCAGTCGGGCAAGGCGCTCGCCGAAATCGTGGAGAGCGTGAAGAAGGTGACCGACATCGTCGCCGAGATCGCTGCTGCCAGTTCGGAACAGTCGGCCGGTATCGATCAGGTCAACCACGCCGTGCTGCAGATGGACGAGATGACACAGCAGAACGCGGCGCTGGTGGAAGAATCCGCCGCCGCGGCGCGCGCCATGCACGAGCAGGCGACCGAGCTGAGCCGTCAGGTCGCGTTCTTCCAGATCTCGGGCCATGCGTCCCAGGCGCCGGCTGCCAAGGCCGCGCGCAAGGATGCCGCCAAGGAAGAAATGGAAACCGTCTTCGCTGCCGTGCGCAGCGCCCCGGCGCCGCGTGCGTCGCGCCAGGCGGAACCGGCTGACGCTGGCGCCTGGAAGGAGTTCTGATCGATGAATGCGCTCGTCAACCACGGCGAAGCCGCCGGAATGGCGGGCGCCGGAGGGCCTAACCTCGGCGAAGCCGAGTTCGCCTTCCTTCGTGAATTCGTACTGCAACACTGCGGCATCGCGCTCGGCGATCACAAGCGGCAACTGGTCCAGGGGCGTCTGCTACGCCGCCTGCGCGCCCTGGGTCTTCCCGGTTTCGGCGCGTACTGCGACCTCCTGCGCCGCGATCCGGCATCGGAGCTGGGCGAGTTGGCGAGCTGCATCAGCACGAACGTCACCTCGTTCTTCCGCGAGATGCATCACTACGACATGCTCGTGGACGAACTGCTGCCGCGTTGGCTCGAAGAGAAGCGCGGCGGTGGCCGGTTGCGCATCTGGTCCGCCGGTTGCTCCACGGGCGAGGAACCGTACGCCATCGCGATGGTGCTCGCCGAAGCGCTCGAGCGAACAGGCAGCAGCGTGGATGCGAAGATCCTCGCCACCGATCTGTCGCCGCAGGCACTGGAAGCCGCGCGCAAGGGCGTCTATCCGGTGGATCGTCTCGGCGGCGTGAGCGATGCGCGTCGCAAGCGCTGGTTCCTGCGTGGCGAAGGCTCGTTCGACGGGTATGCGCAAGTGCATCCGCGTCTGCGCGAGCTGGTCACCATCCAGCCGTTGAACCTGTTGCATGAGTGGCCGATGCAAGGTCGCTTCGACGCGATCTTCTGCCGCAACGTCGTCATCTATTTCGACAAGCCCACCAAACAGCGTCTGTTCTCGCGCTATGCGGGCATGCTGGAAAGTCGCGGTTACCTGTTCCTCGGGCATTCGGAGTCGATGTACGGCCTGTCCGACGACTTCGACCTCATCGGCCGCACCGTCTACCGGAAACGCACATGAGCGATGCGTACGCGATTCAGCCTCGTACCTTCGCCGGATTCGATCCGAAGAGCGTGCTGCCGGGCTTCGAACACGTGCGCCGTTTCTGGGATCCGGCGCAGGAAGTGGTCACGGTCAAGATCCTGCCGGGCGAGTACTACGTCAGCGTGCAGGAGGAAATGATCTCCACCGTGCTGGGCTCGTGCGTCTCTGCCTGCGTGCGCGATGCACGCCGACGCATCGGTGGCATGAATCACTTCATGCTACCCGAGCCGGCAGGCGAGCGGGACGGCTGGAGTTCCACCGTGGGTCGTGCCGCGCGTTACGGCAACGACGCCATGGAGCAATTGATCAACGCGATCCTCAAGGCCGGCGGCAAGCGCGACGACCTCGAGGTAAAGATCTTCGGCGGCGGGCGTGTGCTCGCCACCATGACGGACATCGGCCAGCGCAACATCGCTTTCGTGCAGCGGTACATCGCCACGGAAAAGCTGAAGCTCTGCGCGGCCGACGTGGGCGACATCTACCCGCGTCAGGTCCAGTTTTTTCCGGTGAGCGGCAAGGTGCGCGTGCGCCAGCTTCGCTCCATGCACGACCACAGTCTGGCCGATCGCGAGAAGCGATACCTCAAGCGATTGGCTGACGATCCGATAACGGGAGAGGTGGAACTGTTTTGACGCGTCGCGTCGGCAGACCACCTTGTCATTGTCATCCTGTCGGTTCGCCGACGTGACCGTCCTTCCACCGAGTTGCTAGAACCCATGCAGAAAGTACGCGTTCTCATCGTCGACGATTCGGCCCTGGTGCGTAAGGTGCTGTCGACCATGCTCGAGTCCGATCCGGGCATCGAGGTGGTGGGCACGGCCGCGGACCCGCTGATCGCGCGGGAGAAGATCAAGCAGCTCAATCCCGACGTGCTCACGCTGGATGTCGAGATGCCGCGCATGGACGGTCTCACCTTCCTCGAAAACCTGATGCGCCTGCGGCCGATGCCGGTGGTGATGGTGTCCACGCTCACCGAGCGCGGCGCCGACGTCACGCTGCGCGCGCTGGAACTCGGTGCGGTCGATTTCTTCACCAAGCCGTCGGCCGACCTCGCCAACACGTTCATGGAGCACGCGCCGGAGATCTGCGCGAAGGTGCGCCTGGCCGCCGGTGCGAAGCCGCGCGAGCGCAGCTCCGTCGCCAAGCTGGACGTGGCGCCGCGCCTTTCGGCCGACGCCGTGTTGCCGCGTGCTCAGACCGCAGGCAGTCGTGGCGGTACGCGCATCATCGCGATCGGCGCGTCCACCGGCGGTACCGAGGCCATCCGTGTCGTGCTGGAGGCCATGCCGCCGACGGCACCGCCGATCGTCATCACCCAGCACATTCCCGCCGCTTTCAGTGGCCCGTTCGCGGCACGCATGGATACCTGCTCCGCGATGCGCGTCTGCGAAGCACGCGACGGCCAGCCCATTCAGCCCGGCCACGCATACATCGCCCCCGGCAGCCAGCATCTGCTGGTGATGTGGGACGGTGCGCGTCACGTGTGCCGTCTCCACGACGGCCCGCCCGTGAACCGGCACAAGCCGGCCGTGGACGTGCTGTTCCGCTCCATGGCCGCCAGTGTCGGCGCCGCCACCATCGCCTGCCTGCTGACCGGCATGGGCGACGATGGCGCGCGCGGCCTCGGTGAGCTGAAAGAGATCGGCGCGCCGACCCTCGTCCAGGACGAAGCCAGTTCCGTGGTGTGGGGCATGCCCGGCGCCGCCTGGAAGGCCGGTGCCGCGAGCGAGATGTTGCCGCTGGACGCCATTGCCGCGCGTCTTCTCGCGCTTGCCCAAACCCCCGTGTCCGCCGCCGCCCGCGTCGGCACCTGATCACCGAGACGTCATCATGCAGATACCAAAAAACGAACGAACCATCGGCTTCGCCGCCAGCGCCGTGGCGCTCGTGCTGGTGCTGGTGTTCCACTCGCCCTGGGTTGCCCCGGTCGTTGTGGCCCTGCTGACGGCGACCTGGATCGCGATCAGCCTGATTCCCGCGCCATTGCCCGCGGTGGAAGTGGTGCTCAATTCCACGTCCAGCGACGAAGCGTCGGTGCGCGAAGCGATGGAAGACGTGCGCAGCGCGATTGTCGACGAACTGGGTCACGCGAGCCGTGAACTCAACCAGGCACTTGATCTGTTGCGCGACGCCGTCGCGGAATTGGGCGGCGGCTTCAACGGCCTGTCGCACAAGACCGGCAAGCAGCAGAAGCTGCTCAGCGAAATCATCGAGGGTGGCGGCAAGGGCATTTCGGTGCAGGACTTCGCCGACCGTACCGCTGGCCTGCTCGAACACTTCGTCGGCCTGATCGTGCAGCTCTCGCGTGAAAGCCTCCGCATTGTCTACCGCATCGATGGCATGGCGAAGGAAATGGACGCCGTGTTCGCGCTGCTGAAGAACGTGAACACCATCGCTGAAGAAACCAACCTCCTGGCGCTGAACGCAGCCATCGAAGCGGCTCGTGCAGGCGAGTCCGGTCGTGGCTTCGCGGTGGTGGCCGGCGAGATCCGCAACCTTGCGCAGCACAGCAACCAGTTCAACGAGAAGATCGGTACCCACGTCGAGCGTTCGCGCACGGCCATGGAGCAACTCCGCGAGCTGGTCGGCAACATGGCGTCGCAGGACATGAACGTGGCGCTGTCGGCCAAGGGCGGCATCGACGAGATGATGGCCACCATCACCGAGTCCAATGCACGCACCAGCGCGGCGGCGGACGAAGCGGCCTCCATCAACCGCGGTCTGGGCAACGACGTCTCGACCACGATCCGTTCGCTGCAGTTCGAGGACATCCTGAGCCAGTTGCTGCATCAAACCCGTTCGCGCCTGGTGGAACTGCAGGAGATCACCGCCGACTGCACGCGCGATATCGAGGAACTGGCTTGCGTGCCCGCCGACGCCGCCGATCTTGGCGCGCGTGCCCAGCGCGTCCGCTCCCGCCTTGCCGAGCAACGCGAGCGCGCACGGCTCCGTGCGCGTGGCCCCGCCTTGCAGCAGTCGATGGCTGCTGGCGACATCGACCTGTTCTAAAGGAAAGCTCTCATGGCCATCAACGTCCACCACGATTCCGAACAGGGCTGCCTCACCCTCCACCTGGGCGAGCGTTTCGATTTCTCGATCCACCGCGCTTTCCACGATGCCTGCCTGGGCGACATCGCGCCGGTGCGCAGCTATGTGCTCGACCTGGAGCAGGTCACCGGCATGGACAGCTCGGCGCTCGGCATGCTCATGCTGCTGCGCGAACATGCTGGCGGCGATCGTGCCGAAATCCGCATCGTCAACGCGAGCGCGGACCTTCGCAACACGCTTCGCATCGCAGGCTTCGATAAGCTTTTCACCGTGCACTGAAACGGCATTTCGACCGCTAAGGTTTCACGGAAACGCCCCGAGCGATCGGGGCGTTTTTTCTTGTGGTGGTGGGAGCCACCCTGGTGGCGATCGGGATCAGCCTCACCGCTACACCGCTTCGTTGGTTTTTCGCCATCAGGATGGCTCCCACCGGCGAGCCCACCTCGCCGCCATGGCGGCTCCCACAACAGTGCCGCACACCTGTGGGAGCCGCTATAGCGGCGAGAAGCCAACGTCCCCTCGCCGCCATGGCGGCTCCTAAAACGACATCGGGCACAGGTTGAATCTTTCATGCGATCTCGCCGTGGGCGTCACACGGCTTCGACAACTGGCCGAAATCACAGGCATCTCATGATTCAACTTGCCGCTTTTGCCTAACCCGAAACGGCAGCGTCGCGTCTCATGACACCGTGGATGTGACCGACCTCACATCCAGCCGTTCGGCTCCCTTGGCAGGGGGCTTTGCCCTTCGGGGCATCGTCGGAGGAGTGTTCATCATGAGCGAACAGCAGTTCGGAAGCGTCCTTACGCGTACGTTGCTCGCAACGTGCATCGCTGCGGCGGCCATCTCGGTCACCGCGTGCAGCGGCCACGGGTCCACCCGTTCGGGTGGCAGTTCGGGCGGCACGGTCCAGCCAGGCGGCGCCGGAGACACGGGCGGCGGTGGTGGTAGTGGCGACGGCGGCGGTGGCAGTACGGGTGGGACGGGCACCGGATCGGGTGGCACAGGCGGCTCAGGCACTGGCACAGGCGGCACCGGTGGAGGTACTGGCGGCACCGGTGGCGGTACTGGTGGGACGGGCGGCGGTGGCACGGGCGGCGACGGCGGCACTGGTGGTGGTACGGGTGGCGGCACGGCCGCGCCGAGTAACGCTGTCGGCGCCGTGGCAACAGGCGCCGGGAACATCATCGCCGCTGTCGGCGGCACGGTGTCCGGCGTCGGTGCACAGTTGCCGGCGACGACCGTGCTCGGTGGCACCAGCGGTCTCGCCGAAGGGACGGGCAGCGCGGTCGATGGCCTGGGCAACGCGATCACGACGCTGGGCAACGGTATCAGCGATGGACTCGGGCAGACGGGCAATATCGCCAATCCGGTAGGCACGACCACGGATAGCCTCGGCAACGTCGTAACGCAGGTGGGCGCCGCGGTGAACGACCTTGGTGGCGGTGTCAGTACCGTCGGTGCCGGAACGCCGATCACGCCGATCACTGCTGCGGTCGGCACCACGGTATCGCTTGTCGGAACCGGCGTGGAACAGGTCGGCACGCGCCTGGACGGTGCACTGGAATCGTCGACGGCCCACAGCCTGACCCAAGCCGTCAGTGACGTCGTTTCGCCCTTGGCCGGGGTGCTCGGTGACAGTGCCTCGCCGATCGCGTCCGGCAACCTCGTGGCTGCGGCGGGCAACGCCGCGGGTGGTCTCGTGGGTGGAGGCAGTGGGGCCGTCGCTGGACTGGGTGCAAATATCGCCAACGCGCCGATACCGGGAGCAGGAGGCGACCTGACCGCATCGCTCGGTACCACGGTGCAGAACGCAGGCAATGCGCTTGCGCCGCTGAGCACGGGGTTGCACAGCGGTCTCGGCACGGCTGCCCCGGGTGCGGGAGATACCGTCGGGACCACGCTCTCGGGCGCGACGACCACGGTGTCGGCGCTCGGCAGCACGGTGACGGCGGCGGCTTCGGGCCCGCTGGCCCCGCTCTCGCCGCTGACGTCAGCGGTCGGGAACACGGTTAGCGGTATCGGTAACGGCGCAACAGCAGCCGTCGGCTCGGGCGGTGCACTCTCGGGCGTGACCGGTACGGTAAGCACCGTGGTCAACGGCGTGGCCGGCGCTACCGGGACGGGTGGCACCGGCAGTGGTGCCGGTGCGAGCGTGGGTGGTGTCGTCGCAGGCGTGACCAACACGGTGGGCGGCGTCGTCGGCGGGCTCGTGGGTGGCGTCACGGGCGGTACGGCAGAGGCAGACAACCGGCCGCTCAAGGGGCTGCTAGGTTCGCGCCGCTAAGTCGTGATGGGCGGGGGCGGCGCATGTGCGTCGCCCCCGCGAGATCCGTGCCACCCAAGGAGTGTTCATGAATCGATGGCTCGGTTGCGTCCTGGGCATGACCGTCGTGTGTTCCACCCAGGCGCAGGTTCGTGCGCCAGCCAACCCACTGCAAACCCTCCCACGCACCGAAACGCCTCAGCAGGCACCGTCGGTGAAGGTGAGCGTGCAGGCGCCGAACCCGGCACTGGAAGCCTTGCTTGCCACGCACCTCACGCCATCGCGCTTCGACGTCGTCGGCGTAAAGTCCATCCCCTTTGCGGATGTCGCGGCGATCTTTGCGCCCATGCGCGGAAAGGACTGCACCGTGCGCGATCTCGTGGCGGCGTCCGACCGTGTGACGGCGCTTTACAAGGCGCGCGGTTACGCACTGTCGTTCGCGTTCGTGCCCAACCAGACGCTGGCGGGCGGTGTCGTGACGATCCAGGTGGTGGAAGGCTATGTCGCTGACGTGGCGATCCGCGGCGATGCCGGAAACCTCGAGCCGCGCATCAAAGCGATGGCAGCTCACATCGTTGGTGAACGTCCGTTACGACAGGACACGTTCGAACGCTACACCCAACTGCTGGGGCAGCTGCCGGGCCTGAAGGTGGCCGCGAACGTTCCTCCGCCCACGACGACGGACGGCGCCACCCGGTTGGAACTCGACGTCTCGAGACAGCGTTACGACATGAGTTACGGCCTCGATTTCAATCACCCGGGAACGCAGGGCGTGATGTCGCTGATCGAAAATGGCGCCACGCCGTTGGGCGAACAATTAAGCGTTTCCACGCTGTACCCCAATGGCGGTGGTCAGCGCCTTTATTCCGCGGCTTACGTGCAACCGATCGGGTCGCGGGGATGGCAGGGCAAGGTGGACGCCAGCCGCTACTGGGGGCGGCCGGATACGGACGACCAGTTGCCGTCGTACCTCGATCATCGGCTGACACAGGACCGCCTCGCATTGACCGCGACCTATCCGCTGGTGCTTGCCAACCAACGCCGCGTCAACCTGTCGATGGGCGTGTATGCATCCCGCCAGGACGACCGGTACAGGAACGTCGATACCGGCGCGATGATCGCGTTGCAATCCAGCGTGCGCGTGCTCAACGCCGAGCTCTCGTCGCTGAGCGTGGAGAAGGCGCGCACGCTTCAGTTCGCCTTTGCCGTGGCGCACGGCTTCGATGGCATGGGCGCTTACTCGCGTACCGTAAGCAATCTCGGGGTACTCGGCATCGCGATGCCGGACGTGGCATTCACACGCTACACCGTGAACGCCATGTGGTCGCAGCAGTGGGCGCACAAGTTCGGAACGGTCATGCGAGCCACCGGCCAATACAGCCACGATGCCTTGCCGTCGACCGAGCAGATCAACTTTGGCGGGCAGAATTTCGCGCTCGCCTACGACCCCGGCGACGCGGCAGGCGACAGTGGCTGGGCGGCGTCGGCGGAACTGAATCGGGCGTTCTCACCGGGGGCTAAATGGATCGCTTCGGTCACGCCGTACGTTGCCTACCAGGCAGCACGCGTCTATCTCAACGGGGCCCGGCCGCTTATCGATCGGCTCGATTCCGCCGCTGTTGGCGTGCGTGCCTCGGACAACAAGCACTATGCGATCGACTTCGCTCTCGCCTGGCCGACGGGCGACAAACCGCCCGAAAGCAAGGATCGAGACATGCGGTGGAACCTCACGTTCAGCTACAAGCTCATGTGACCGGGTCTTCACGAGTTCGGCGGCAAGATCGTGCGTCCGCACGTATCGAGTCTTGTCATGCCCCTGTCGCTGGTTCCCCCACCCATACGCTTCGACGAATCCCTTGAGCGCGTGGAGGCGGACGAAGCCGAGACGGTAGAGCAGTTGATCGAAACGTTGACGCGAATCAACGAGACGACGCTTGCGCACGAGAAGCACGCGCATCGGTCCGTGCATGCAAAGAGCCACGCGTTGCTGACCGGCGAACTTATCGTTCCCGATGATCTTCCACGTGAGCTTGCACAGGGCATCTTCGGCAGGGCGGGACGCTACCCGCTGGTCATGCGCCTGTCGACCGTGCCGGGTGACCTTTTGGATGACTCGGTGTCCACACCGCGCGGCATGGCGGTCAAGATCATTGGCGTGGAAGGCGAGCGTCTGCCCGGCAGCGAAGGTGACGTGACCCAGGACTTCGTACTGGTGAACGGCCCGGTATTCGCTGCACCTAATGCGAAGCGATTTGCGGCGTCGCTCAAGCTGGTGGCGGCGACGACGGACCGCGCCGAAGGCGCGAAGAAGGCTTTGTCCGCTGTATTGCGTGGTACGGAGCGGGTGATCGAGGCACTCGGTGGAAAGAGCACCACGTTGTTGAGCCTCGGTGGTCAGCCCGAGACGCATCCGCTCGGCGACACGTATTACTCGCAGGTGCCGCTGCGCTTCGGCGACTACGTGGTGAAGTTTTCCATCGCGCCGCATTCGCCAAACCTCACCGCATTGACCGACGCCGAACTCAACGTCAACGGCAAACCCAACGGTCTGCGCGAGGCGATGGTCGAGCACTTCGCGATGCAGGGCGGTGAATGGGACGTACGCGTGCAGTTCTGTACCGATCCCGAGAGCATGCCCATCGAGGATGCCTCCGTGGCATGGCCCGAAGAGAAAAGCCCGTACATCGACGTGGCACGCATCGTGGTGCCACCGCAACCGGCATGGAATGCGGCGCGGCGTGAAGCGATCGAGGATGGCCTCGCCTTCAGTCCGTGGCACGGGGTCGCCGCGCATCGCCCGCTAGGCTCGGTGATGCGCGCACGTCGCGTTGTGTACAAGGTGATGGCCAAGTTCCGCGCGCACCACAATGGTGTGGACATCCGCGAGCCTCGGTCGATGTTGGAGCTTGGCCTGTAGCTGGTATAGCTGGGCGGAGCCGGCTGGTTACCAACCCATGTAGTGGCCGCCGTTGATCGCCAGGTTGGAGCCTGTGATCCAACTGGACTCCTCGGCGGTGAGGAAGGCGACGGCATGGGCGATTTCCTCGGGGCGACCGAGGCGACCGACCGGAATCTGCGCCACGATCTTCGCGCGGACATCTTCGGGCACGGCCATCACCAGATCGGTGCCGACATAGCCGGGCGATACCGTGTTCACGGTGATGCCGAAGCGCGCGTTTTCCTGGGCGAGTGAAATCGTGAAGCCATGGACGCCGGCCTTGCTTGCCGCGTAGTTGGCCTGACCGTACTGGCCCTTCTGCCCGTTGATCGAACTGATTTGCACGATGCGGCCCCACTGCCGCGAGCGCATGCCTTCGATCACCGGGCGGGTGACGTTGAAGCAGGCATTGAGGTTGGTGTTCACCACCTCGATCCACTGCTGGTAGTCCATCTTGTGGAACGTGGTATCGCGGGTGATGCCGGCGTTGTTGATGAGGATCTCGATCGGGCCGGCCAGTTCCTCGACGCTGCGGATCATGGCTTCGGCCGAGACCGGGTCCGCGACGTCGCCGGGGACCATCACGACGTCGATGCCGTCGCGGATCATGTCCTCGCGCCAGGCGGCCGCCCGCGCATCGTCGCGGTAATTGGTCGCCACACGGTGACCCTGGCGGGCGAGGTAGCGGACGATCGCCGTACCGATGCCGCCGGTGCCACCGGTCACCAGTGCCGTGCGTTGCGTCATGCCTTGCTTCATCCTCACCAGCTTCCGATAGGGGCCCGGGCGCCGGGCAAACGATTCTTATAACGTCGGGCTGGCGCCAAGACTACTGCGGCGAAGCGCCGCAGGGGCGAATCCACGCAGCGCCTCGTCCAGCAAGGCGGTGGGCGTGCCTCCGCGGGACGGCACGGGTAGGCCCAGACGGTCGAGTGCAAGGCGCAAGGCGGGCATCGGATCGGCGGCATCCACGGGCAGGGCCGCGGCGGATTTGGAGAGCTTTCGCCCCTCGGCGTCCAGGACCAGCGGTAGATGCAGATAGCCGGGCGTGGGAAGCCCGAGAAGCCGCTGGAGATGGATTTGCCGGGCCGTGGAATCGAGCAGGTCCGCGCCGCGAACGACGTGGCTGATGCCTTGCTCGGCGTCGTCCACCACGCAGGCCAACTGATACGCCCAGAGGCCTTCGACCCGGCGGATTACGAAATCCCCCGCTACGTCTCGGAGATTCTCGGCCTGGGGGCCTTGGAGGTCGTCCTCCCAGCGCACCGTGAGGTCGGGTGTACGCAGGCGCCAGGCGGGCGGACGCGTCGGGTCGGGCGGCGCCACGCAGTGGCCGTCGCGGTGCAGCCCTCCGTGCGCCGCCAGTTCGGCGCGGCTGCACCAGCAGGGGAAGACCTGATCGGCGTCGCGCAGCTGCGCGAAGGCGGTTTCATACAGGGGCTGACGTTTCGACTGGTAGACCGGCGGTCGATCCGGCGACAGGCCGAAGGCATCGAGCGTGGCGAGGATCGATGCCGCCGAACCGGGAACCTCGCGCGGGGGATCGATGTCTTCGATGCGGACCAGCCACTCCCCACCAGCGTGGCGCGCCACCAGCCAGCTACCCAGCGCGGCGACCAGCGAGCCGAAGTGCAGGGCACCGGTTGGGGAGGGCGCGAATCGTCCTCGGTAGCGTGGCGTAGAGACCATGAGGCGTGGTTTGAGAGGTTTCTCAATCGTTCTGGTGTGCGACCTTGTCAGTGTAGGCGAAGGTCGTGCCAGCGGACCCGCGCGCGCCAAGCGTTCCGCCCCGGGTAGCGGCGTTCGCCATTGAATCGTTCAGCCTTCGCCCCGAAAACTTGCAGCACGGCGGCACTCCGATGCCGGCCGGTATGACAGAGAGAATCGACCATGTTCAAACGCATTGCCTTGTTCGTTGCCACCAACCTTGCGGTCATCGTCCTGTTGACCTGCGTGTGCCGCGTGCTGGGTATCGACCAGTGGGCAGCGCAGCGCGGCATGGGCCTCGGTGGCCTGATCGTGTTCGCCTCCGTGTTCGGCATGGGCGGTGCCTTCATTTCGCTGGCCATTTCCAAGTGGACCGCGAAGATGTCCACCGGCGCCAAGGTCATCACCGAGCCGCGTAACGAGTCCGAGCGCTGGCTGCTCGACACCGTGCGCCGTCACGCGGAAAAGGCCGGTATCGGCATGCCCGAGGTGGCGGTCTACGACGCGCCGGAAATGAATGCCTTCGCCACGGGTATGTCGCGCAACAACGCGCTCGTGGCGGTCAGTACCGGTCTGCTCCAGCAGATGGACCGGGAGCAGGTTTCGGCGGTTCTGGGACATGAAATCGGTCACGTCGCCAATGGCGACATGGTGACCCTCACCCTCATCCAGGGCGTGCTCAATACGCTGGTGATCGTGTTGGCCCGTATCGTGGGCCGGGTGGTCGATAGCTGGATGAGCGGCGGCCGCGAGCGCGACGGGGAAGGCGGCATCGGCTACTTCGTGGTCGTGATGATCCTGCAGGTCGTATTCGGCCTGTTCGCGTCTCTGATCGTGATGTGGTTCTCCCGCTGGCGCGAATTCCGTGCGGACGCGGCGGGCGCCCAGCTTGCCGGCCGGGCCTCGATGATTTCCGCCCTGCAGCGCCTGTCGGCCAACCATGGCGACAACACGCTCCCGCAGACCATCCAGGCGTTCGGTATCTCCGGTCACCTGGCGACCGGCGTGAAGCGGCTGTTCATGAGCCACCCGCCGATCGAAGAGCGCATCGCCGCCCTCCAGGCGGCCCGCTGAAAGCCGGGGCGGCGCCTTTTTTCCCCTTGATGCCGCCCCCATAATCCGGTGCCTGTCCCAACCTGAAGGAACGGCACCGTGAGCCAGGAAACCCGAAAGTTCGAAGCCGAGGTCGCCCAGGTCCTGCACCTGGTGACCCATTCCCTCTACTCGCACAAGGAAATCTTCCTCCGCGAGCTCATTTCCAACGCCTCCGACGCCTGCGACAAGCTGCGTTTCGAAGCGCTGGCCGACCCCAGCCTCACCGACGGCGATGCCGACCTGCGCATCCAGGTGAGCTGGGATCCGGAGGCGCGTACGATCAGCGTTCGCGATAACGGCATCGGCATGAGCCGCGACGAGGTCGTGGCCAACATCGGTACCATCGCCAGCTCCGGTACTCGCCGCTATCTGGAAGCGCTTTCGGGCGAACAGAAGGCGGATGCACGCCTGATCGGCCAGTTCGGCGTGGGCTTCTATTCCGCCTTCGTCGTGGCCGACAAGGTCACGGTCATCACCCGCCGCGCCGGCCAGCCCGCCACCGCGGGCGTGCGCTGGGAAAGCGACGGCAAGGGTGAGTATTCCCTCGAAGACACCAACGTCACCGAGCGCGGCACGACCGTCGTGCTGCACCTCAAGGCGGAAGAGGACGAGTTCCTCAAGGCGTGGGCGCTGCGCAGCGCCATCACGAAGTACTCCGACCACGTGGCATTCCCCATCCGCATGCCGGCCGAGAAGGACGGCAAGCCCGATCCGACCGAATGGACCACGATCAACTCCGCCTCGGCGCTGTGGTCGCGGCCGAAGAGCGAGATCACGGACGAGGAATACCAGAACTTCTACAAGGCGCTGGGCCACGACTTCAACGATGCGCTCGCCTGGACGCACAACCGCGTCGAAGGCAGCCAGAGCTTCACGACGCTGCTCTACGTGCCGTCGCAACCGCCGTTCGATCTGATGATGGGCGGCCGCGACGAGCGGAAGGGGCTGAAGCTCTACATCAAGCGCGTCTTCATCATGGACGCTGCCGAAGAACTGCTGCCGAACTACCTGCGCTTCGTGCGCGGCGTGGTCGACGCCGACGACCTGCCGCTCAACGTCAGCCGCGAAATTCTGCAGCAAAATCGCCAGCTCGAGCAGATCAAGGCGCGCTGCGTGAAGGGCGTGCTGGATCTGCTGGAGCGCGTTGCGCGCGACGAGCCCGAAAAATTCGCCACCTTCCTGGCGGGTTTTGGCAACACGTTGAAGGAAGGCATCGTCGAAGACACCGCCAACCGCGAGCGCATCGCCAAGCTGCTGCGCTTTGCCTCCACGAAGGGCGACGGGTCCAACAAGACCGTCTCGTTCGACGACTACATCGGCCGCATGGCCGTGGGTCAGGACACGATCTGGTATGTCACCGCGGACAGCTATGCCGCAGCGGCGGGTAGTCCGCAGCTCGAGGCGTTGAAGGCGAAGGACATCGAGGTATTGTTGATGTCCGACCGCGTCGACGAATGGATGCTCGGCTATCTCACCGAGTACGGCGGCAAGCGCCTGCGCAACGTCGCCAAAGGTGAGTTCCCGCTCGACGAGGCGGATAAGGCGAAGCAGGAAGCTGCGACCGCTGCGGCGGCGCCGCTGTTGGAACGGACCAAGAGACTGCTCGGCGACCGCGTGAGCGACGTGCGCGTGTCGGCGCGACTGACGGATTCCCCGTCGTGCCTTGCGCTGGCGGACTTCGATCTTGCCCCGCATCTTGCCCGCCTGCTGCGAGAGGCAGGACAGGACGTACCGGACAGCAAGCCTGTGCTTGAGCTCAACCCGGAGCACGCGTTGGTCAAGCGGCTCGCTGCCGAGACCGACGACGCGAAGGCGGGCGATCTTGCGGGCCTGCTGCTGGAACAGGCGGAGATCACGGCCGGTGCGCAGCTGCCGGACCCGGCGGCTTTCGTGCAGCGCATGAACCGCGTGCTGCTGGGCTGATCCTCCCGCGCCAAGCCGCGCGCGATGAGTCGGTCATCGCGCGCGGGCTTCTTCGAGGCCTCATGGCGAGGTCATGAGCGCCAGCCACGCTGACGCGGGTACGGGCTCTGCTATCGTTCCGCGTCATGTCCGCACTGCTCATTCTTTTCGTCTGTCTCGCCCTCGGCATCCTTTCCCGTCGCTACGCGTCGCTGCCCGAGGGCATCGTTCCCGGCATCAACTGGTGGGTGCTGAACATCGCGCTTCCCGCGCTGGTGCTGGCACTCGTGCCACACGTGACGGTGGATGCGCGGCTATGGTTTCCCGTCGCGGCGATGCATCTGACGTTCTTCGGCGCCTGGGCTCTGTTCGCCACGCTCGGGCAATGGCTGGGCTGGTCGCGTCATCGAGTGGGCTGCCTCACCCTGGTCTGCGGGCTGGGCAATACCTCGTTCATCGGTTACCCCATGATGGAGGCCTTGCACGGTAAGCCGGGCTTGTCGCTCGCCGTCATCGCCGATCAGTTGGGTTGCTTCCCGCTGCTCGCCGCGGCCGGGATCGTGGTGGCGTCGATGTACTCGGGCAGGAGCGCCAACGCCGCCACCATTGCGCGTCGCGTGCTCACGTTCCCGGCTTTTCTCGCGCTGCTTGCTGGCGCGATGGTCGGACTGTTTGGCGGATGGCCAGAGTCGGTGGAGAAACTGCTGATGCAGATCGGCCAGACGCTGACGCCGCTCGCGCTGTTTTCGGTGGGTCTGCAGTTCCGCCTGCATCTGCGGCGGGAGCAGGTCGGCGCGCTCGCCGCGGGCCTGGGTTGGAAGCTGCTGCTCGCGCCGCTGGCGGTGCTCGGTCTGGGACTGGCGGCGGGCGTGGGCGGTCTGCCGTTGACGGTCGGCGTGCTGCAGGCGGCGATGGCGCCGATGATCTCGGCGGCGATCCTTGCCGACCAGTACGGTCTTGAGCCACGGTTGGCGAACACGGTGCTTGGCGCCGGCATCCTGGTCTCGCTCGTGACGATTCCCGTGGGCAACCTGTTCCTGCCGGCAGGCTGACGCTTGGATTCCCGCGGCGTGGCCACATCCTCCTTCCCATGACCGATCTCATGACTCAGGGCGTGCGCGCCGACGTGTGGCTATGGGCCGCCCGCTTCTTCAAGACCCGCAGTCTGGCGAAGCAGGCGATCGACGGTGGCAAGATCGAACTCAACGATGCCGCATGCAAACCGGCCAAGGTCGTGCACGTCGGTGACACCTTCAAGGTGACCCGCGGAGAAGAGCGGCTGACGTGCGTGGTGGTGGGCCTTTCCGAGAAACGTGGCCCCGCCTCGGAGGCGCAGAAGCTCTACGCGGAAACGGAGGCGAGTGCCGCTGAGCGCCAACGCCGGATCGAAGATCGTCGCCTTACCGGCGGTGCCTTGCTGCGTCCCGATGCCCGACCCGGCAAGCGCGATCGGCGCCTGATCCAGGACCTCAAGAAGACCCTCTGAACACGCGAAACCGCCCCCCGAATCCCTGCCCGGGCTGCTGACTCGGGAGGGGTGGGGGACGCCACGGTGCCGGAAGATGGAGAGTCGTAAGACACCGTGGAAAGCATGAGCGCTGTCGGTGTTCAGCGCCCATGCGGATGCACTATAGGCAGGCGACTCGCCGCGGTGAATTCGTTTGTTCCAATCGGTCCGATAGCGGCGCCCAATCGTTCAGCGCAGCATCTTTTGCAGTTTGTAGAGCTGCTCCAGCGCGTCGCGCGGGCTGAGGTCGTCCGGGTCGATGGCTCGTAACGCTTCTTCGACCGGTGAGGGCAGCGGAGGCGCGAACAGGCCCATCTGCGGGGTTGGCGTGGGTGGCGCTGCCACGGCCGCCGTCACCTCATGGCCTTGCTCCAGCGCCGAGAGATAACGCCGGGCGTCGGCAATCACGCTCTTGGGCAGGCCCGCCAGCGCGGCCACCTGCAAACCGAAGCTGCGATTGGCGGGACCGTCCTTCACCGTATGCATGAAGACCAGCTGCTCGCCGTACTCCACAGCATCGAGATGCACGTTGGCGATGGTCGGATACTCGGCGGCCAGCTCCGTCAGTTCGAAGTAATGCGTGGCGAAGAGGGTGAATGCGCAGCTGGTAGCTGCCAGATGCACCGCAGCCGCCCTCGCCAGCGACAGACCGTCGTAGGTGCTGGTACCACGGCCGACCTCGTCCATGAGCACGAGGCTGCAATCCGTGGCGTTATGCAGGATGTTGGCGGTCTCGCTCATCTCCACCATGAAGGTGGACTGGCCGCGCGACAGATCGTCGCCCGCGCCGATGCGCGTGAAGATGCGATCGATCGGCCCGATCGTCGCCGCCGACGCCGGCACGTAACTGCCGACGTGAGCGAGTAGGACGATGAGCGCGTTCTGGCGCATGTAGGTGGACTTGCCGCCCATGTTCGGGCCGGTGATGACCAGCATGCGCCGACGCTTGTCGAGTATCAGATCATTCGGTTCGAACGGCTCGTCGCGCACCTTCTCCACGACCGGATGGCGACCGCGTTCGATGCTGATGCCCGGCACGTCGGTGAGTACCGGTGCCGACCAGTCCAGCGCTTCCGCACGGTCGGCGAGATTCGACAGCACGTCCAGCTCGGCCATGGCGGCAGCGGCGATCTTCAGCGCCGGCAGATGTTCGATCAGGCGGTCCAGCAACAGTTCGTACAGTGCCCGCTCGCGCATCAGCGAGCGTTCCTTCGCGGAGAGCACCTTGTCCTCGAACTGTTTCAGTTCTTCCGTGATGTAACGCTCGGCGTTCTTCGTGGTCTGCCGGCGCGTGTAATGCTGCGGCGCCTTGTCGGCCTGTGCCTTGGTGATCTCGATGTAGTAGCCGTGGACGCGGTTGTAGCCGACCTTCAGCGTCGGAATGCCACTGGCAGCTTTCTCGCGTTCCTCCATGTCCACCAGGAACTGGTCCGCGTTGGTGGACAAGCGGCGCAGCTCGTCGAGTTCGTCGTCGTAGCCTTCGGCCAACACGCCGCCATCGCGCAGCAGCACGGGCGGCTGCGCAATGATGGCGCGGGCGAGCAGGGCGGCGGTGTCGGCGTGATCGCCGATGCGTTCCACCAGGCTGTGCAACAGCGGGCTATCGAGGCCGGCGATGTCGTCGCGCAGGCCTGGGGCTGCAGCAAGTCCGTCGCGCAACGTGGAAAGATCGCGCGGACGCGCCGAGCGCAGCGCCACGCGAGCCAGGATGCGTTCGAGATCGCCCACGCCGCGCAGACGCTCGCGCAGGGTCAGGTGCCGACGCGAATCGATGAGGCTGCCGATGGCCTGGTGCCGACCGCGCAGGACCTGGCGGTCGCGCAGTGGGCGGTTCAACCAGCGACGCAGCAGGCGCGCGCCCATCGGCGTCACCGTTTCGTCGAGTACGCCGAGCAAGGTGTTATCGACGTTGCCGCTCTGGTGCGTGTCGATTTCGAGGTTGCGGCGCGTCGCCGCGTCCATCGCGATGGTTTCGCCCGCGTTCTCCACCGCAAGCCCGGTGAGATGAGGCAAGGCACTCTTCTGGGTTTCTTCGACGTACCCCAGCAGGCAACCTGCCGCGGCGACGGCCAGCGGCATGCCCTCCACGCCGAAGCCGAGCAGGTCGCGCGTCTTGAAGAAGCGGCACAGCTCGCGCGTGGCGGCGTCGACGTCGAAGTGCCAGGGCTGGCGTTTGCGCAAGCCGGGCAGCGCGGACACCAGCTTCGGCCAGGCGACGTCTTCGCTGACCAGGGTTTCGGCAGGTTGCAGGCGCGCCAGTTCGGCGGCGAGCCCTTCGGGCGTCGGTGTCTCGGTCAGCAGGAAGCGCCCGGTGGAAAGATCGACCCAGGCGAGACCGTAGCCCTTCGGGCCCGCGGCAATGGAGAGCAACAGGTTGTCGCGGCGTTCTTCCATCAGGGCCGCATCGGTGACGGTGCCCGGCGTCACGATGCGCACCACTTCGCGCTTTACGGGGCCCTTCGAGGTCGCCGGGTCGCCGATCTGCTCGCACAAGGCCACCGATTCACCGAGCTTGACCAGCCGCGCGAGATAGCCCTCTACCGCGTGATACGGAACGCCAGCCATGGGGATCGGCGCGCCCGCCGACTGACCGCGCTGAGTCAGCGTAATGTCGAGCAGACGGGCCGCCTTGCGCGCATCGTCGTAGAACAGCTCGTAGAAGTCGCCCATCCGGAAAAACAACAGGATGTCCGGATGCTCCGCCTTTGCCGCCAGGTACTGGCGCATGAACGGCGTGTGGCCCGTGACATCAGTGGAAGGGGTGGGGGAATGCTGTTCCATCAGTGCCTTACGCAAAATTAGCGAATGTCCGGCGCCGACGCCGGGCGGAAAGGTGCGCTCCGAGTCGAATCCGGGCCTCAAGCCCTCTATCGTATTCGATGAGCCCCCGCACGTGCCTCCCAAATGGGGATGCACTTGACCCGCCGGGCGGGAAGGCCAGCGTCATGTACCGCTTAATCGGGGCGCGGGTGGAGGGTCCGGGTCGTTAAGGCCAGGGCAGCATCCGAGCTTGATCCGAATCTCTCACAGGCTCACTTAGGCCATTCAACGATCATGTCGTTCAGCGGCAGCGAACCGTTCGCCGCGTGACACGGCGATGGGGTCCACCGGTCGCCTTGCCCGAACAACTGCGCCTCGTGTTCCGTCCCGCACACGTTGAGCCGGTCGAAGACGTACGGCAGTCCTTGGGACCCTTCGAATGTCGCTGCGTTGCTTACCTGGAAATGGAGATGCGGCGCAGCCGAACTTCCCGACTCGCCCAGCTCGCCGATAACCTGGCCGAGCGTCACCTGCTGCCCCGGTGTCACACGAACCGTGCCTTTCCGTAGATGGGCGTAGGCGGCGAAGGAGCCACCGCCCAGGTCGATGACCACATAGTTTCCAAACAATCCATTGAGCGACAACTCGTTCGACGCCGGTGGCGGGGTCAATGGCTCATGGTCCGATTGGCCATCGCGCACCGCGACGACCTTTCCGTTGCCGACGGCAAGGACCGGCGTCCCGAAGCCAAACCAGTCGGCGAGCTTGGTCGCATTGGTCTCTTTATTTGGATTGAACGCGCGCCCTTGGGCATCGATGCCAACGAAGTCGATCGCGTAGCGCTGAGGAATGGTCAGGCGACCGTTGACCGCAACCAGGCTGCCCCAGTGATGCGAGCGTGCGTTTCCGGGACCCTCATGCGCAAGCCAGCGTCCGCCTCGTAGCGGCGGACCCAAGCGAAGCGAGGACGGCGGTGAAACGGTCGATGCCAGTCCATCAACGCTGCTCAACCCATGTCGTTCATTGGTAAAGACGATTTTATGTGTGAGCGTCCTCGGTAAAACGTTGGGCGGGAGCGTCACCCAGACAAAAACGGTGCCGGTTTTACCCGGGGCTATCGTTGCGGAGCCATCATCGGTCGGCGCCGGGCGAAATGAATGCGCCAGGTCGCTCTGGTCCAGGTGAAGGAGTAGATGATGGTTCTCATCCATGACCTCCAATTCGGAAACCTTCAGCGCTCCGGAGTCTTCGTAAACATTCGTTACCTGAAGCTCGTACGCCAGATGAGTAAAGCCATCGCTACCCAGAAACGGCGTAGGCGAGAAGGGAACGCGTGCTTCGACCGGCGCAGCGGACTGGGCCATGACCTCGACGCTCGATGCCAACCACAAGGCGGTAACGAGATAGGCCCAACGGACCTTGGGTGTTTTCAGCATTCGCGTGCTCCCCCGAGCGTGGTCGCCGACATAGCGACGCTGCGCATGAAAGGAGTATGGCCTGCAGGTCGCGAACCGTGCACGGATTTCTTCACGTTTTGCCTGTTAAAGTTGCGCAACAGGGGTGCGCACAGTAACCATCAGGAGTTCCAATGCTCGGTGGCAGAAAGGAAATAGTGCGGGCGAATGCCCATTTTCGGTGGCTGGTCATGGCTGCCTTCGCTTTCAGTGGTGCGGCTTTCGCGGCGCCGCAGGACAGCGCGTCCAGCAACTACGACGCGCAGGACGCCCGCTTGAACGCGGCCTATCGGAAGCTCTCCCAATCGCTGGACGATGCCGGCCGCAAGTCGCTTCGCGACGAAGAGCGGCAGTGGATCGCCGGCCGTGACAGGGCCTGCGGTGTCGCTTCAGGCAGCGTCGCCAAGAACGACTGCACCACGGATAAGACCCGCGCCCGTGCCGACGAATTGGAAAAGCGCCTTGCCTCCTCGCCGTCGAAGACGTCCGGCGCGAGCAAGGGCGCCATCGCTGGCGATTGGGGTTACCGCACCGACTGCAACCTCGGCCACTACGCCGAGTTGGGTGTCGCCAACGCAGGTGCCGCGCCCGAGGGCACTTGGTCCGACGGGACGCGAAACAGCGGCGAGCAGGGCCAGTTCAAGGGCGAGTGGCGCGACGGCAAGCTCTACCTGCGCTTCTGCGCCGAGACGGAGGAGCGCGGCGGCTATCCCGTGTGCCCGGCGTTTGGCGACGTGGACGCTTACGTCGTGCCCGAAGGCAAGCGTCTCGCTTGGTACCGCGTGGATGGGCCGGCCTCGGAAAACCATTTCAAGCATTACGTCACGCTGGATCGCGTGCCGAAAGGCGGCAAAGCGCCGCTGGATACCCAGTGCAAGGACGACTAATACGACGATCATGAGCCAGGAGTTGCAACATGCCAGGATTGACAGATAACGAAGCCCGGGCGTTGTCCTATTTCGCCATCGGCGTCAGCTCGGAGGGTGGCGACGTCGCCTACCGTCTGAGCTTCGCAGGCAATTACCGCACCGATGCCCACGGCAATACCGTGATGGATCCCATCGGGAACAGCGGTTTTTCCATCGGTACCTTGCAGACCGATCTGGGCCAGCACCCCGAAGTAGCGACGCAGCTCACCGACGCCTACCAGGCGTGGGCGCGCACGGCGCATCCCGATTGGGTGCTCAACGCCAACCAGCAGGCGCAGACGGTTGCCGACCTCGGTCGCACCGGCCGCCAGATCGAGGCGCAGCATGGGCGCCCGCTCGATAGCACGGTCAAGTCGCATCTCGACGCCTTCATGGCCAGCGATGCCGGCGTCGATTTCGTGCATCGCCACGATTCGGCGCAGGTCGAACGCCTGATGACCAATGCCATTGCGCCGCTGCAACAGACGCCGCTCTACCAGCACGCGTCCGAGCAGGATCAGGCGCGTCTGATCACCATGACCGCCAAGCTCTACAACCAGAGCGAGACCTACGGTGGCCGCCTCGTCCAGCAGATCCAGAACGGCCAGCATCACAGCGTGGACGACGTAAAGCACTCCATCGATCGTTACCCCGGTTACGTCACGGAAGGGCGCGATCATGCGCTGGCTGGCGCGGCGCTGTTCAACGATCTTCGCGCGACCGACGCCAACCATCCGCTGCGTCCGGCGTGGAATACGGTGGTGGCCGATCCGCTGGTCAATCCCACGCGCCTTGGCAACGACCCGACGCGGCCGAACCTGCCGCACGAGTACGCCGCCATCCGCGACGCGTTCACCGATCCGGCGCATTCGCGCCCGATGGTGCAGGCCCTGGGTGAAGGCGGTTCGTATGCCAACGGCAGCAATCACCGCGGCTTCTATGCGGAAGGCCGCGACCTGGTGACGTGGGACCGCTCCGGCAACGGCCACGCGCTGGTCAACGGTCAGTGGAGTTCGGTCAACAGTCGCGACGTGTCCACCCACGTCAATGCCGATCGCACGCTCGACGTGAACGTACATCGCAACGGTACCGACGAGCGCCTGCTGCACATCACCCATCCGGGCAACGTGCGCAGCCAGCCCGCGGGGCGGGCGGCGGGCCATGCGCCGGCTCATGCCAGCGGCGATCACGTGCAGCACGCAGGCACCTTGCGTGAACACGATCATTCGCCGCAGGTCGGTGCCTTGCAGGCCCAGCTCGCCCAGCTCGGTTATAAGGGTGCCGACGGGCGCCCGCTGCATCCGGACAACGACTTCGGTGCCAATACGAAGAGCGCTTTGCAGGCCTTCCAGCGCGATCACGGCCTGAACCCGGATGGCATCGCGGGAGCGAAGACGATGGAAGCGATGACCAAGGCGACGCAGCCGGCGCAGTCGACGCTTGCCGACGCCAACCATCCCGGCCACGCAATCTTTCAGCAGGCGCTCAATGGCGTGCATGCGGTGGACGCCCAGCAGGGACGTACACCCGACCAAATGAGCAGCAACCTGGCCGCGTCCCTCGCGGTGGCAGCGCACGCGCAAGGGCTATCGCGCGTGGATCATGTGGTGCTCAGCGATGACGCCAAGCGCGCCTACGCTGTGCAGGGCGAATTGAACTCGCCGTTCAAGCAGATCGCGGAAGTGGATGTGAGCCAGTCCGTTGGAAAGACGATGGCGCAGAGCAGTCAGGAATGGCAGCAGACGGCGCAGCAACAGCAACAACAGCCGCAGCCGGCAATCGCGCAGCAGCAGACCCCGCCACAACAGGTCGAGCAGCCGTCGATTCCGAGGTAAGAGGGGAGGGGCGGGCAACCGCCCCTTGCCGCCATGGCGGCTTCTCGCGGTGGGGCGTGGCCCTGACCGATGCCCCCGTATGGATCGCCATGGCGGCGTTGGCCTTTCTGCGCGTGGCCGCGTGGATGGACGTACATCGGAGCAATGACGCATCCCACCGAAGGGACGTGCCTTTGTCAGATGGAGAGCGGCTCGATCTTCACCTTCTCCATCAATCGCGACGTGAAGTACTTGTCTTGGTAGTAGCGGATCTTTTCGCACATGACCGGGTGAGGAATGCCCTCGTAGAGGAAGACTTCCTTTTCGGTGCCCATGGCCTTCAACTCCTGCGGCAACATGAGTGCGCGCTTTTCTTCCGTGTGGCTCTTCGAGACGTCACCCTTCTTGCTCTTGGTGATGTTCTCGCGACGCACCGTGGTGTAGCCGAGCATGTCGGAGTAATCGTTCGCGTCCTGCTGTTCGCGGGGGGCGTAGACGATTTGCAGAGCGTGGTTAGTGATGACGGTGCGCGAGACGTCCTTGCCGTAGGTGGCGTCGAGCTGGGCCATGCTCTGGATGATGGGCAGAAGGCGGATGTTGTAGCCGGCCATGTACGACACCGCCGAGGCGATGATCTCCACCTTGCCGATCGAGGTGAACTCGTCCATCAGCAGCAGGCACTGGTGCTTGAGCGACGGGTCGTTCTGCGGCAACACCTTGGTGTTTAGGTTGATCAGCTGACTGAAGAACAGATTCACGATCAGCCGGCTTTCCGCTAGCTTGTTCGGCTGGATGCCGATGTAGATCGTCATCTTCTTCTTGCGTACATCCGTGAGCTGGAAGTCGTCATCGCTGGTGGCTGCATCGAGAACGGGATTGATCCAGGCGTTCAAGGGTTCCTTGAACGTACCGAGGATGGATGCGAAGGTTTCGTTCGCCTGCGAAAGCAGGTTGGCAAAAGCCGACTGAGCGTTCGCACTCAGGAAGGATTCCTTCGACAGTCGCGTATACAGTTCGCGCAGGTCCGTGCCGTCACCCGACGAAAGGCGATAGATCATGCCGAGCGTCGGCTTGCTTCGGATGATTTCCGGACGCCCCTTCTTTTCGTCGTCTTCCCATTTCTCGCAGAGGTATAGCGAGAACGCCATGAACGCATTGCGTGCCTGGCTGACCCAGAACTTCTGATCGTCGGAGCCGTCGGGATAGAGCATCGAGGCAATGCTCATCAGATCCGACACGCGGAACGCCGGGTCCTTCGACACATAGCTCAGCGGATTCCAGCGATGTGTACGGCGATCCTCCGCGAACGGATTGAACAGGTAGATTTCCTGACCCTGCGACTTGCGCCAGCCGCTGGTCAGATCGAAGTTCTCCTGCTTGATGTCCAGCACCACCACCGATTCCTGGTAGTCGAGCAGGTTCGGAATCACCACGCCCACGCCCTTACCCGAGCGGGTGGGCGCGGCGAGGATCACGAACTGCTGACCGGGCAGGCGAACCAAGTCGCCTTTGAACTTGCCGACCAGGATGCCGTTGGGCGCAGGCGAAAGCATCTTCTGCTTGCGCAGGTCAGCCGCCGTGGCGAAGCGGGCGTCGCCGTGCATCGCCTGCTTCTTGGGTTTCAGGAGGAAGTACAGGGCGATCAGCACGGCAATGAGCGGCAGAACGAAACCGATCAGGCCTGCCGTCTCGATCTTCCAGACATACGGCTGTACCTCGGGGCGTCTCAGCGCCCGTATGTAGGTCCAGTAGGTGTTCCAGCGAACGTGCTCATCCTTCAGGCCGAGGAAGAGCAGCGTCAGGTAACCCGACAGAAAGTTTCCGCAGCAAACCGCCGCCGCCATGAGTGCGGCGGCGGCATATCCCCTGTTCTTGCTCATGCAAAAAACCTTTCAACGCCTAGGTATTAGTGGTAGTTGGGAACGAACTCAGGCTGGCCAGCTGCCGAGTCCCAACCGCCGGGCCTCTGACCCGCCGGACATACGGTCGCGTATTGCTCAAACGATGCGACGTCGTCGGCCGACCATGGCTTGCCGTAGGGGTTCGGTTCGCAGGCAGGATTAACCATGTAGGTGGTACCAAGATACGGCGGCATTGGCCACCAGCACCGACTGGGGTCGTCCCGCCCCTTGGTACAGAACAGGAAGGGGTCGCCTTGACGATAAGTCAGTACCTGCGCCTGCGAGGCGAAGCCGAAAAGCATGAGTGCGATGAATAATCCGATTTTCATAAGCCTTCCTGTCGTGTCCTGTATGTATCCACCGTAGTGAGTCTCTGGGGGCGCGGCCGATTAGGGCGGTGCCAGCGTCGGAGGCTGTGGCGTCTGCTGAGCCTCCTTAGCCTGCATCGCTGCGCGCGTCTGCTGCTCGTTGGCCTGCTGCCAGGCTTGGGTGCTTTGCTCCACAGGCGTGTTGATCGCACGTTGAGTGTTCACCTCGGCGATCTGCTTGAACGGCGATCCGGCGTCGCCCTGGACGGCGTACGTGCGGCTCGCGTCACCATTGAGCGTCACGTGGTCGATCCGTTGCATGCCCTCCTGGCGTGCCGCTGCCGTCAGCGACGCAGCCAGGCGCTTACTGCTCTCGTCGGAACCTCGCTGATGCTCAGCGTCCAGACGCTCGACGCCTGCGCGTGCCTGCTGGAAGAGCGCGTGACCCGGGTGATCCGGGTGATCGACGCGTGCCGGCGGCTCCTTGTCCTGGAACCACGAGCCGGGGTGAGTGATCGTGTTCCAAGCACCGGTAGCCTTGCTCCCGATCGCATGGCCTACCTCGCTTACGTCGTTCGCGATCTCGTGGCCGGCGCGTTTTGCGGCGTCGGCGACCTCATGGGCGGCGTGGCCTACTGCACGCCCTGCCGTTGTAACGCCGTCCACGACCTCGTGGCCGGCACGCTTCGCAGCATCGGCAACCTCATGCGCGGCGTGTCCGACCGCACGCCCGGCGGTAGCGACATCGTCCGCAACCTCGCGGCCGGTACGCTTTGCGGCGTCGGCCACCTCGTGAGCGGCGTGTCCGACGGCGCGTCCCGCGGTAGCGAGGTCGTCCGCCACTTCGTGGCCAAGCGCGGTCGCGCCTTCGACGATTTCCTTCGGCACTTCCCACTTGGCCGACAGAACCTTGCGGACATCCATCACGTCGTCGCGATAGCGATCGATCATGCCTTCGTGGGCGCGGTAGCGGGCCTGACTTTCGGGGCTGATGATCGACTGCCCGAGCAGCTTGCTGTCCGGCACGAAGTTGTCGATCGCGTGGGCGTCGAAGTCCGTCGCCTTGATCGGATTGCGCGGGGAAAGGATGCCGCTGTCGTCGCGATAGCCTGCCTTTGACAGGGTATCGATGTCCTGTTGCGCGGCGTAGATCCGTACTTCGCCGAAGTGCGGACTGGCAGCGCTTACGAGGTCGCCCGCGCGGACGTGATCGATGACCTGATTGCCGCCCTTAGGGACGCCGAAGAGGCTGCCCGCACCGTAGGCGTTGAAGGTCTCACCACGCAGGCCAAACTTCGCCGCGTTGATCTCGGCAAGCGTGCCACCCAGCGAGTGACCAGTGACCGTGACTTCAATGGGCTTCGAAAGCGTTTCCGATTCCTCTGCGGCGTGCTTCAGTACCCGCTGGGTGAACTCGGCGGCAGCGGGTTGCTGGGCGTTGACGCCGAGAAGCACCATCCCGGCGTCCACGCCGCCGTCATGGATGGGCTCGCGATCAAATTCAGTTCCCCTGTACGCGATGACGATCTCATGGGTATCCTGCCGCTGATACGCCGTGGCCTGAAAGCCTGTGACAGGATCGTCGATGGTGTCGATGGCTTGATAAGCAACGCCATCGCGTTCGAAGACCTTATTGAGCGTCGGCGTTTGATAGCTCTCTTGCGCCAGTAAGGCGTAGTCCGTCGACCGCATGCTCATGGAAATTTCTCCGTAGAACTAAGAGTCACCGAGAACGTGTCATCGGGCCGCTTGTAGTCCTTGGGATCGCTGTTTCCGATGTCGATCGACGATCTGTCTCTGAAGGTATAGGAGGCATTGGCGAAGTACTTCGTTATCGAGGCGCCAGTAAAGATGTCGTTCCGATACATGGCTGGGCTGAGGGTGTGTGAACCGACGATCAGATCGGCGCTCAGTCCTTCGACGACCCAATGGCACACGCCCTTACCGAAATAGTCCTCATCAAGGAACTTGTCGGCGTAGATTTCCGCCTTGTAGACATTCTCGCTGACCTTTTTGAACTCGACGGCCTCGTGTCGTTGGGGCTCAACAGTAGCGCCCGAGAACGGGGTCAAGGGGACGCTGTCAGGATTGCCGACCTTGTAATCAATGCTGCCTTCGATCCGATCAAAGGGGCCGGGCGCGCCCTTGATTGTCATGGTGATCTCATAACGCATGCGCGGATTCGGGTTGAGCTTGACGTCAGGCTGTTTCATGGAGGCACCGTAGGCATGTGTGGACAGGAGCAGGAGGAGGGCGGTGAATACGCCGCGTTGCGGCGCTGTCGTCCTCATGGGCCTGCGCCCGGCAGGGTCGGCGCCGCCTGTTGCTGCTGTTGCGCCTGCTGTTGTTGATGGGCCGTGTTGGGGGCCTGCTGTGCCACCTGTTGCCAGGCGCGGCTGCTTTCCTCGACGGACGTCGCCATGGCCTGCTGGGTGTTCACCTCAGCGACTTGTTTGAAGGGCGATTGCGGGTCGCCTTGCACGGCGTACGTGCGGGTGGCGTCCTCGTTGAGTGCCACGTGGTCGATGCGGTGCAGGCCTTCCTGCTTCGCGGCGACAGTCAGCGATGCGGCAAGCCGTTCGCTGTTATGGTCCGGCGTACGCTGGTGCTGGGCGTCCAATCGATGGACGCCTTCGCGTGCCTGGCGGTAGATCTCGTGGCCTGGATGCGACGCGTCGTCTAGCCGCGGCGCGCCGTGCGTTTGGGCCTTCTGCAACGCTTCCGTGGTGCGCGGTCCGACGATACCGTCAGCAGGAAGGCCATGCGCGCGCTGGAAGTTTTCCACCGCTTCCTTCGTATGCGCACCGAAATGGCCGTCCGGCGAGAGTGGACGACCACGCTCGTCGCGAACGCCGAGTGCATTGAGGTTCTCCTGCAACGCCCGCACGCTGGCGCCGTGATCGCCTTCGCGAACGACATGCGGAGCTTCGGCGTGCGTGCGTGCGGTTGCGGGCGCGGCATGGCTGACGTGCCCGACCTCGCGATCGCGCCAGAACGTCTCTGGATTGACCGGGCGCCCGTGCGCGTCCTTCATTTGATAGTGGACGTGTTGGGCGTACTGCGTGGCGCCATCGGGGCCACGACCGCCCATGTGGCCGATCGCGTCCCCCACCTGCACGTGCTGGCCCACTTTGACCGACTGCGATTGCGTGTGCAGGATCTCGTGACTGTTGCCTTCGGCATCGCGGATCTTGATCGTGCCGTACTGGCCGCCCACGAAGGTGACTTCACCGGCGATCGGCGAATGCAACTCGGGATGGGTCAGGTTGACGCCGGCCTGGCCGCCTTCGTAGTTGAAATCCGAACCGCCGTGAGGCCCCTTGGCGCGGTGTTCGCCGTAGTGGCCGGTGATATGTGCCGAGTGGTTACCCTGCTTGGGCAGGATGACATTCATGACGTCTTGATATGGCATGGGTGCATCCTCCGGGTCAGAGCGAATCGTCTTTCACGCGATACAGGTGCCAGCAATCGTCCTTCCGGAAAAAGAACGTCATCTGGTAATCGGTATCCGGTTTGACCAGCTTCACGGCGATATCGGTAGCGCTGGTGTCGGTGCGCTTGGCCGTCAGGCCATCCTTTGCCTGATCGGACTGGCTCGGCATGATCGGGAAGGTGACCTGATCCTTGGGCAGCGATTTCGAAACCGGTTTCGGTTCCGGGTCGGCGTTGGGATCGACCGAATCGCTCTGCAGGGGATCGGTCACATAGGTCTTCTGCACGCTGACGTCGTTTTCGAAGAGCGGCAGGAACTGGTCGAAGCTCTCCGCCGGGCAGGTCGTCGCGCTGGCGGATGCGGCGGAAGGCGCAGCTACCGTCGCCGCGTTGGCTGCGCTGGTTGCCGCCACCGGGGAGGGTGCCTGCGGAGGCGGCGGAGACGACGGGCCGCAAGCCGCCAGAAGCGCGGCAGCCAGGAGGCATGTTGCGCTTCGCGCAGCAGTACGCAGCGCGCGAGAAGGCGGGAGTCCGTGAAACTCGTGGATGGCGTGAATCATGCGGTTCTCCATCATGGCGCTCCCATTCCCGGATGCGTGGGGGCGTTGGTCTGCTGCTGAGGCGCTGGCGCGGTCGCTTGTTCCGGCCGAGCCTGGGGCAGGGCGGATGCGCTCAGGTCCACGGGCGTGTTGACCGCCTGCGCTGTCTGTACGTCGGCAACGCGCTTGTGCGGCGACTGCGTATCGCCGGCCACGGCGTACACACGGCTGGCGTCGTCGCTCAACACCACGCGGTCGATGGACGTCATGCCTTCCTTCTTGGCCGCCACGGTAAGCGCCGCGGCGAGGTTCTCGCTCTGCTGATCCGGCGTGCGATGGTGCTCCGCGTCGAGCTTGTGCACAGCAGCGCGCGCCTGCTCGAACAAGGCATGGTCCGGATGCGACGGGTCGTCGAGGCGAACGACAGGCTGCCGGGTCGCCGCATCGAGTGCGGCACGTGTCTTTGGTCCGGCCACGCCGTCAGCTGCCAGATGATGGTCGCGCTGGAATGCTTCGAGCGCAGCCTGAGTGCCAGGACCGAACTTGCCGTCGACCTGCAAAGGCTGGCGATGCGCGTCGGTGTAGCCAAGCCCCGCGAGACTGGCCTGGAGTGTGCGTACCTCGTCGCCGTGGGCGCCGGTGCGCAGGGTCGAGCTGTGGTCGGCATGATGTGCGGGCGCGGAGTGCGAGGAATGCGTCGGCAGCGAAGCGGCGCCGTGCTCGAGACGCTGCATCACCTCGGGCGTGAGCCGTCTCTCCCAGTCGTGGAAGCGCGTTTGCCGATCTTCCAGGCCGTTGTACTTGCCGTTGACGGCGTGCGTCGCCGCCCGCACGTCTTCGCGCGCCTGCTCCGGCACGCGGTTCTCCCAGTACCACACCGCAATGCGCGAAGCATTCTGCGGGTCCGCTGCGAGTTCCGGGTGCTTGACCAGATCGAGGTCCAGTGCCTCGCCAGCGGCGCGGTAGTTGTCCTTGCCGGTGAGCTGGATGTAGCCACGACCATGGTATCGCCAGCCGTCACCGGGGGCGTCGTTGCCGTTGCGGCCGCCATACATCAGTTCGGCAAGGCGTTCGGGGCGCCCCTGCAAGGCCTGCAGACGGGCGGATTCCAGGGCTTCGGGGCCTTCGCGCCAAGCCGACTGGACGGGAATCTGCGAAATATTCCGCGTGTAGCGGAAGCTTTCCTCCAGCCGGTTCAGGCCGTTGGATTCATGAGTGACCTGGGCCATGAAATTGGCCAGCTCCCTCGGGGACCGGATCCCAGCCGCATAGGCTTCGGTCAGGACCTGCGTTTCACGATCAATCGCCATGTGTAGCTCCTGGTTGACTCACGGAATTGCTCGCTTCCTGCGTGTTTCAAACCAGCCGGTCCTGGCGGTTTCACATCAATGCGTAACGCTCAGGGCAACGTCACCTCCGGCAAGGTCGAGGGATCGAAATCGGAAAAGGCCACGGAGCCAAGTTCCTTCGGGGTCAGCTCCGACGACTTGTGCTTCCCGGTGATCGTGTCGTCCACGCGGCGTACCACGCGGGTCACGAACCAGTTCTTCTTTTCCGGCGCATAGGTAAAGGTGTATTCGTCGGACCAGTGCTCCCGGCTGCCGCCACCGTTGACGATGGTGAAGTGCCCCGCGTCGATCTTCGTGAAGCCGTAGGGATCGCCGGCCACGCCACCGCAGGTTGCACATGGCACCACGTGCGAATTGGATGCGGCCTTCTGCAGCACGCCCGAGGCGTCGCGCACGAGCAACAGCACGTCGCGTCCTGGCGAGTCATCCGTCTTTGCCGTCGCCGAAGAGGGCGGGTCGAGGATAAGAATGACATCGGCTTCGCCCTTGTCGGTCAGCGCACCCTTCACCGAGTCGAGGACCTTCGCCCCACCTGTCGCGAATCGTGTCAGGTCATCCATCTTGCTTCCTTTGGTCGGTGCGGATGCGGGTACCGAGTGGGACGTGGGTGCGTACGGGTTGTTCTGCGCGTTGGCCCATGGGCTCAGAAGCAGCAGGGCGCAGGTACTAAGGCAAAGCAGGGTCGGATGTTTTGTCATAGGTCACCATTACTGCGGTGGTTCGTGTTGCTTATGCGTGTGTTCAAGCGACGTCTGAGCGGTCGGCTTGTTGTTTGCACATTTTTTCATTGATCTGCCGGGGCATTCCTGCTCGTAGAATCAGGTGCGTTAGACGTACGCGGATCAAAACAGCTTTGTACCCAGGAAATATTTCTTGAACTAAAGCTCTCGTGGCGAGCGGAGAGAAGCCTTATCCACCACAAAGGCCAGCGCACGAAGCGCCGAACGCTCGCACAATGTTCACTGGACGCGCCGCGCCAGACTGCATCCGCTGTAGACAACCTTGCATTGAGACGCAGACTCATTGCAGGAAAGCATGGCATCGTCCTCCGCCTTGGCTTTGTCTGGCCCTCGGGCGATTCCATGGCCTCCAACGCCCCATGCGACTGCAGCGCATTGGTTGTAATAAGTCATCTCAACTTTACATCCTGTCGCGCCGTGGCTTTCGCAGTCACGCGTGGCGTCGCGGATCGCATCTGATTTAGTGTCTCGATCAGTCACCGTCCCAGCACCACCGGTGGCGCTGTCAATAACAATGGCTCCCCAGGTATCTCTCCAAACTGGAGCTGGAGTCGGAGGGACATTGCCTTGAGCGGGTTGGTACCCCGGCATGCCAGAAGCATCTGGAGGTACGCAGTTTCCACCGCCAGTATTGACTCCGGTGGCGCACTGAGCCCAGGCACAAGACGCCGTTATCAACGCAGCGATCCCAATGGAGGCAAGCAAGACATGCTTGCGACTTGCCGCGGTGCTCATGTCATCTCTCCGTCTTTCTTGATTCGATCAGGAGTACTTGCGTAACTGGATCCTGTGCCGGTCAATTGTGTGTAACTGCCAAACGTGTTGCTCTGCCCACCGTACTGATGGGTGTCCCTATGCGAAGTCTGATTGGCCACGGGCGGCACGTAGCTCGGGGTGCCTGGCACGCCGTAACCTCCGCGCGAGTTCGGCGGCTCAGGCTTGATATGTCCAAACGGCGAGTACGAGTTGAACTGGCCCAGGGTGCCCTGGAAGAAGGAGGCGGCCATGGGTGGGGCGCTGATGATCATGGTGGTGAGCAGCAGGCCGAGACCGCCCTGCTGAAGCGCCATGCTGTTGATGCCATCGGTGCTGCCCGCGCCACCCAATTCCGGCATGGATAGCAGGTACTTCACGGCGAAGGAGGCGGTGACGGCCGCCATCATCTTCATCGCGATGGTCACCATGACGCTCAGTACCGCCAGCGAAAACACCGTGCCGATGCCATAGAGAAGCCACTTGCTGAATAGTTGCTTCGTGGGCTCGAACAGCAAACACATGATGAAGATGGGGCCGAAGCCCACGAAGAGGGCGAGGGCGATCTTGTTGAGCAAAAGCATGGAGCCGGCGATGACGCTCGGTCCCGCGATGCCTATACCGGTGAACCAGCGATCGCGGTCCTTCGCATCTTGAGCAGCCTGGTCGCCGCCCGTGTCGATGGCATCGATCGTGCCCATCGCCACTTCCATGCCCGCGAGGTTGTTGTCGATGTGCTGGAAGGGGCTACCGCTCTCTCCCGTGACGTACTGAGCGATCGTCGTCGACATGCCGTCGCTCAACGTCCAGTACACGGAAGACGACGAATAAGCGGCCGTCGTGGCGATGAAGACCACGAGGGTTGCTTTCAGCGAATCGCCGACGAGAACCATCATCGGCTGTCGCGACTGCCCGGTGACGATGCGGAATCCCTGGAACATGATCCACACCGTCAGCACCGAGACGGCGACGAAGCCGATGATCGTTGCCGAGCTCGACAGCAGCTTCCACTGCATGATGTCGATTTCAGTGCGCAGGAAGTCGTTGATCGTCTGAAAGAAGACGAAGTTCGTCGCCGTGTCGAGCGGCCCTGCAAGCATGGCAAGCGCCGAGTGACCAGCGAGCATACCGGTGATGTCAACCATGACGCCGTGTTCCGTTCATGTGGATGTGAAGAAGCGAATCAGAAGCCATTGGAGTCACCGATGCTCAGGGTCTGCATGCCAGAGGGCTTGGCGCTTTGCACGCCGTCCAGCGATGCCTTCAGCGCAGCGCCCGTAGCCAGGCCACTGATCGCGCTGCCGATGTTGACGTCTCCGATGCCGGGCAGGGAGATCGAACCCCAATCCGAAGGCTGCTTACCCGTGCTTGCCGCGTTTGCAGCGATGGTCTGCTTGGCGCGCAGGAAGCGCAGGTTGGCCTCGTAGGCATAGTTCACGGTCTGCATCTGCTGCTGGTCGAGCGCGATCAGGTTGTAGAGCGCGGTGAGCTTGTTGGTGTTGTCTTCGAGCTTGCCGAACTGGTTGGCATCGCTTGCCTGGATGGCTGCCCGCTCCTTGAGCAGCTCGCGCAACATGGCGTCACGCGTTGCGGTGTTCTTGTACATCGTCAGCATGTACTGGTACTGAGCGTTCTCGATGTCGACGATCTGCTGGCACGTCGCCTGCTGCGGTTGAGCGACGGCCTTGCAGCGCGTGCCGTCGTCAAGCTTGGTCGTGTCCTCCGGCAGGGTCTGCGTGGGGTCCTTCACGCGAGCGCCCGGCTGCTTCTCGTCGTACGTGCCGATTTTCAGCTTCTCGTTGATGGCATTGATGTTGCCATTCACCGTGGAACCATCGCCCAGCGTCTTGCCGAGCACCGAGTTGATGTCCGTCGTCTGAGTGACGGTGTCGTTGGTGTGTGTCTCGATCTGCTTGAGCGTGGCGTTGGCGTTGGCGTCGTTCACCGCCCACTGCGCATGGGCAGCGGGGGCGGCCAGCGACAGCGCCAAGGCGAAGGCGGCTGCGCCGAGCAGGCGGTGAAGGAGGGCGTTTTGCCGACGGAGGGTCGAGCGAAGGGTCATGGTTGGGTTCTCCAAGGTCAATGCGTGCCTGGGTCAGCGGGCCGCCGAGCGGGCAGGACGCGTCGAGGGGGAGGCGGGCGACGGCTTCTTGCCGCTGCCCTTTCGGTGTTCGTAGAAGGAGGGAAGCCACTGGTCCGGCGTGAGTTCGTCTGCCGGAACGCCCAGGTCCTCCGCTTGTCGAGCAAGGACCTCGTGCATGATCTCGATGTTGTCCGTGGACGCGGAGATCACTGCCAATGCGTCATCCATGCCACGCAGATTCAACTGGCACACTGCAGAGGCGTGCCCCTGTTTGACCAGGAAGCGGCGAGAGCGCTCGTCCAGGCTCACCACCACCTGGTACTCCGCGTCGGTCAGCTTGAGGCCGTTGACGTAGTCCTCGCGGCTGGCGTTCGGATTGGGTAGCAGGATCATCGTGGCGGTCTGCTCGATGAGTGCCGCGGAGATGTCGCTAGCCAGCGCATCCTCGGGGCTTTGCGTGGCAAAGATGCCCATGCCGTTCTGCTTACGGATGGTCTTCTGCTTGTTCTTGGCAAATTCCTTGAGACCGCCCTTACCGTCCAGGATCTTCCAGAACTCGTCCATGACGTAGATGAGGCGGCGGCCATCGATCAGGGCTTCGAGGCGGTGCAGCAGGTAGTTGATGACCGGCGCGCGGACTTCGGGGTTGTCGATGATCTCGGTGTAATCGAAGCCGATGATATTGGCGCGGGAGAGGTCGACCGTATCCTTCGGATTGTCGAAGACCCAGCCAAGCGAGTTGCCCGCAGTCCACTTGCGCATGCGAATGAAGAGGCCGTCGTCGCCGAGATTCGGCAAGCTCTTCTGGAAGTTCGTCATGTTGCGAAGATGCATGGGGGTGTCGAGGATCGCCTCGACGGCCCGGTAGATGTCTTCTTCCTCACGGGAGCTGTAGACGCTCTTGCCGGCCAGCACCTTGATGAGATCAGCCAGGAACTGGACGTTCTCCTCCGTGCGCTCGCACTGGAACGGATTGAAGCCGGTGGGCTTGCCGTTTTCCAGGGCGAGATAGTTGCCACCGCAGGCGCGAACGAAGATCTCGGCGCCGCGATCCTTATCGAAGAAGAAGATCGTGGGCGCCGGGTCGAGCTTCTGCACCTGGCTCAACAGGAAGTTGATGAGCGCCGTCTTACCGGTACCGGATTTGCCGATGACCATGGTATTGGCGATGGCCTTTTCACCGAACGAGTTCTCGGCCGGATGCGTGGCGTGGAAGTTGAAGTAGTACGGCTGGCCGTTGGTCGTCTGCAGTGTCGTGACGCAGTCGCCCCAGGGGTTGTTCTGCTTCTTGCCCGTGGCGAAGTTGTGCAGTGGCGACAGGCCGAGGAAGTTGAGCGAGCTGACATTCGCCAGACGAGTGCGGTATTTCCAGTTGCCTGGGAACTGCGCATAGAAGGCCGAAGTCACCGCCAGGTCTTCCTTCACCGACACGAACCCTGCATTGGACAGCTCGGCGCGCGTGGCGGCGATCTGCTGCGACAGGGCTTCCTGCGCGGTCGAGTAAACGGCCATGGTGAAATGGTACTCGCCAAGCACGAAATTGCCCGACGCGAGCTGGTCCATCGCCTGGTCCATTTCGATGATCTGGCTGACGGCCTTGTCGCCGGAGGAGATCATCATGCCCTTGGTGCGCTCCAGGGCCTTGAGCGCATCCTGGCGGCCCATGGGGCTGAAGGAGTGGGTGATGACGTATTCGAAATCGAGGTACTTGAGCCCGTTGAGGATGCCCGGATAGGTCCCCTCGACGTACTCCTTGATATTCAGGATGGCGCCGAAATGGTTGACGCCGTTAGGGGTCGTCAGCACGAAGTCGCCCGTCTTCGACGAAAACCGTTGCCGGCTGACCGGCAGGTAGTCCTTCACTGGGGCGGAAAGCACCGGCACTGGCTCATCGAGGCGATTCAGGATGTACCCGTAAAGTTCGAGCACTTCGGAAAAAACGACCCCGTTGGGTGCTTCATACATGCCCATGCGCGTGGGCGCATAGTCCTTGAGTACGGCCTCCACGTTGCCGGCAAGTTCCAGGATCGTGGCGATCGCTTGCGCTTGCTCGGCCTGAAGCCGTTCGACGTTCGAGGATTTCTCGACGAAACGTTTTCCCGAGACGACAGGGCGATAGATCATCGTCAGGTAAAGCTCGTTCTGCATGAGCTTCTGACTCGAAAGCGAGTCGTAATAACCGTCCGAGAGCGCCTGATTGAAGCTATGTTCGAACTTGCTCTTGTCCTTGATGCTGCGGCGGCGACGGATATCGTGCACCCAGAACGCCACGTTCACGAAGTCGGGCGCTCGCAGCGTCTGCAGCATGCGGTTGAACGTGTTATGGCGGTGTTCGATTTCCCACTCCTCCCTGCCCACGAACGGCAGGCCACCGAGGCGCCACACCAGCAGGAAATCGCCCCCCGTCGTCTTGAGGACGGTCGGCGAGACGTGGGTCGAGAATGGAATGAATTCGCCGATCGCTGCATCAGGAATGAACATGGCTCTGCCTACCGTCAAACGCACTGGAAAGGCCCTGGCAGAAATCTGCCAGGGCGGGAGTCGCCTTATCGCTTCGCCTTGCCTGGCTCGCGATAAGTGTTGGGCGTGAAGACCCACATGCCGTCGTGCTCGGCCAGATTCTTCACTCGGGTCCTGAACTGAAGCCGCAAGCCAAGCAGGCGGAAGATCAGCTCATCGCGGCGTGCCATCTGGCGCATCACGAAGATCGAGCAAGGAATCCAGAGGAGCCACCACATGTTGAAGTACATCGCCATCAGCAAACCGCTGCCCGCCCCAAGAAAGAAGGGCACATAGGGCACGCCCATGAACATGGGTGGGCGCGTGCAGCCGCGGAAGAGCGCGTTCTTATGCATGGAAGTGAAGCAGGTGCATAGCCATCTGCACCGAGTCCATGAGGAACGTAGCGGCGCCACCGCTGCTCGACGTGCAGGCGGTCGAGTCACCGCTGCCGCCCACAACCATCTTCGCTACCTGCGCGGCTGCACCGATCAGCACGCCGCCTACGAGAGCCGGCGCCACGTCGGCGATACGCTTGTGGGCGAATGCGATCTGGTAGCCGGAGAAGATCACGGCGATGGTAACGACGACGATCGAGGCGGCGTTCAGCAGGGAGTTGATGTTCTGGAAGAATCCACAAACCTTCTTCGAGGTCTCGGCCACGTCCTGGGCAAGGCCGATCGACGGCAGGAGCAGGACGGCGGCGATCATCAGGAAGACGGCCATCTTGTTGAGCGACGTGCGGTCAGCCGGGGTGCTGGGAAGTTTGGACATCTCGTAGTTCCTTCGTGTTACTGGGCTGGGTACGGTTGCGCGAGCACAACCGGGTTGATGACGGCTACGGCTTCCGTAGCCGGTTTCGCAATGACCTGCTTCGTGCAGGGCGAGAGCAGGTCAGAAAACAAAGGCGCCATCGCCTCCTCCCTGGCGCAGATCCGCCGGATCGCCGGCGGGTGTCGAGGGTGGCGTCGGGGCAGCGGCGGCGGCTGGCGCAGGGTCGTTCGGGCCTTGGACCTGCGGCACGAAAACGCCGTTGTCGTTGGCCGGCCCCGTGCCTGTCGCATTGGCCGATATGCCGATCTGCGACATCACGGCGGCGGTTGCCGGATCCGTCGGGATCCTGCCCGATGTCACCGACGGACCTGTGCCAGGCACCGCACCGGGAAGAGGGAGTGCCGCGTTGCCTTGCAGTATCGGCGCGATCTGATTCTGTGCCGCTTGGGCTGCCTGTAGCGCCTGGGCGATCGATGCGGCGTCCGGCTCCAATCCGGTCATGTTGGCATTGGGGACAGGCGCCTGCGCTCGGCTCGGTGGCGGCAGGCCCGCGGCCCGAGCAACGGCGGGAGCGACGGCGGCCGCGACGGCGGCATCGGCGACGCTGCGCATGGCCACGCGGTAGGCGGACCCGTCCACAGGAACCACGGGCGTTCCCTTGTTGGCGGCGTTCGTGGACGTGCTCACCAGGGGGATCGCCACGGCATTTGCGGCGAGCGCGCTCTGGCGTGCCATCGAATCGAAGATTTTCTGGACGTAACCGTCCTGGTAGCCCGTCGTGAAGTTGCCGGAGTAGTAACAGCTGAACGCCTTACCCCAGTCTCCCCCAGCACTGGTGTAGCACTGGGCGAGGATCTGCGATCCGGCGACGAGATTCGGGCAGACCTCGAACGCCTTCTCGTAGGTATCGAGGCCGTACTTCCCGAGGTTGGCGCGGTTTACCTGCGCCACACCCAATGAATAGTTGTAGCCGTTGGCCTCGAGCATGCGCACGGTCGCCACCGCTTCACCAAGGTTTGCGGGCTGGCGCACGAGTTGGCCGCCGACGACGCCGATCGCAAACGGGTTGCGAGACGATTCGACGTTGACGACGTGCTGCATCACCTCAGCCCGTACGGCAAGGTTGGGGCAAGCCATCATTTCCATTCCTGGTACCACCGTTACAACTCCTGTCTAATGACCGATGTGTTTCGTGTGTTACCCCCCGTCCGGGGCCAGGCCCCGAGCGGGGTTGAAGTCGATGCCGGTAATGTGGCGGCGCCCGGCATGCGCCTTGATGTGGACAATGATGTCGATGGTGAGCATCAATAGTCGCTTGATCGTCGAGAACTCGAGTCCTGCACCTTCGTTGGATGCCTTCACCATCAGGCCCAACTGGTCCCACGTCTGCTCGACGCTGCCGGCGTGGCAACTGGTGATGGAGCCGGGGTGACCGGACGCGCAGTTTCGAATGAAGTAGAAGGACTCGTCGCCGCGAAGCTCGGCCAGGATGATTCTGTCGGGCTTCATGCGCAGGCACGCCTCCATGCAACTCTTCGCGGTGACGTTGGCTGCGCTCTGACCGCCCTTCGAATACAGCAGATGGACGACGTTAGGCTGGTCGATGAACAGCTCTCGCGCATCCTCGATGGTCACCAGCCGCTCGTCTTCCGGAATGTGCCCTACGAGCGACTTCATGAAGGTGGTCTTGCCGCTGCCAGTGGCGCCGGCCACCACGATGTTCTTCTTGCTCAATACCGCGTGACGGAAGAAATCCGCGTAACGCCGCTCCGCGCGGAGTTCGAGCAGCTCGCGATCCGCTTCGCTGATGGTGTTGGCACCTTCGAGGACCTGATCGAAGAAACCGTCTTCCTGGTATTGCGCCAACGTCTTGCTCTGGCGCGAAGGAAGGCGGATGGTGATCGATACACGGCCCGCCTCGCATGCGGGCGGGATAACGAACTGCGCACGCTGCCCGGTGGGGAAGGTCAACGAAACGACCGGGTCTACGTCGGTGATGCGCTGACCCGTATTGCTCTCGTTGACCACGGCGGTGCAAAACTGCCGAGCCCGCTCGTAGGTGAGCGACGGAACGTCCACCCGCTCCCACTTGCCGCGGCGCTCCAGATAGAGCTCGCCGGGCTTGTTGATGCAAATCTCGGTGACATCGGACGACGAAAGGTAATCCCGGATACCCAGTACCTCGTACTGGTAATCCAGAAAGTCGTTACCGACGGCGGCGAGAGCGGGTTCGTTCATCGATCAGTACCGTGCCACTACGCCGCTGAAGTCCACGTCCTTGGCGACGTAGATGGCCAGCACCGTGCCCTGGTTGATCGTGACCGTGGCAGGACGATTGGCGGCGCGCTGCACGGCCTGGTTCGCGAGCTGCTGCACGGTTGCCGCAGTGTTGCTCTCGAACGGGCTCTGCGTCACCACGCCGTTGCTGATGGTGGTCTGGCGAGGACCGTGCTCCGCGGCCTCGTACTTGAACGCATCGCTGAGCATCGAGATCAGCAGGGCGGCGCCGATACGGCTGCCCCAGTGAGCGTTGTAATAGCCAGGATGGCCGGCGCCGCCGAGGGTGTCGATACCCGGGCTGGCCATGTTCACGTCGATACCCGTAGGCGTGACGATGCGATCCCAGATCACAGCGACGCGCGGGCCATTCGGCTCCATCTCGTACTTGCCGAGAACCTTCGAGCCCTTGGGAAGCAACAGCCGCTTGCCAGTGAACGAGTACACCGGTTCGGTGACGATGCAGGACGTGAAGCCGGGGATGTCGGTGATGATCCGTGTCTCAAGTACGCAACGAATGAACGTGCCGCGCAGCATGAGCGTGTCGGGGTGGGTGAGTGGCGAGGCATTCGAAACGTCCGGCAGCGGCTTCGCGCCGTAGGCCGAATTCACGGGCACACCGCCCTGGGGCGAAGGACCGAGCATGCCCGGCATCATGCCGAACGCGCCACCGGGACCACCCTGGCCGCCCATACCCATAGGCTCGCCGGCTGCGGCAGCCGCCTGTGCCGCCTGGGCGTCCATCATGCGACGTTCCAGAAGCGTCGGACCGGTGCGCACCGGCGCAGCGGTCGTCGTCCGCTGCGGTAGCGTCGACGGCAGCGGCGGCGGTGGGGCCAGCGCGATGGGCTCGGGCAGCTTGGGAGCCGCTTCGGGTACGGGCGCGACCTTGGGTGCCTCGGGAATGGTCACTGTTTCCTCGGCCTTTGGCTTCTTCGGCGGCGGCGCGGAGTTGCCGGAGCTGAGGAAGAACCAGGCCGCAAACAACAGGAGCGCCACGATGCCGGCCAGGAAGGCCAGCGCGCGACGATTCATCCGACGGACGTCGGCGGCGGCAAGCTGTGGCGCGCCAGCATCGAGGTCGGGCGGCGGCGCCTGGCGGCGCTGGTTGGCGTACGGATTTCCCGCGAGAGGATCGGCATGCTCGCTGCCCGCTTCCGTGTGCGGCACGCCGTTGTCGCGGTTCTCGTCGTCCGGATGATAGGGATTATTCGGGCTCACTTCTTCGTGTTCCTTCGCAGACCAACGACGTTGTTGTCGTGCCGGATGACCAGGTAGTTATAGGTGCCGTGGACCACGATGGTGTTGCCCTCCACCGTGGTGTTCACCACCGAATCCTCGCCATGTTCCTTTTCGCGCATGTAAACGGTCGGGAAGTTTCCGGTGGGAAACTGCTTAAGGTCAGGCATCTTGATGTACGTGAAACGGCCGTCGTCGTAGACGTTGACCGGCACGAGCCACGGCGCCGTCTTGCGCTTCACGGCATAGTCGTAGTCGAAGTTGTAGTCACGCCCCTTGACCAGCGAGGTGTCGAGTTCCGGCGTTTCAGCGACCTTCTTGGTTTCCGCAAGGAAACTCGTGTCGGACGGGTAGGTGAACGTGATCTTGTACTGGACGCCGGCACGACGAGCCTGGTCGAGGGTCTTCCAGTCGGTTGCCACGACCTTCAGCTCGAAGATGTACGAATGCGTGGCGGTACGAATCATCATGTTCGTATCGACGTCGACGTTCTTCGGCTTTACATAGAACACGTTGTCGCGGCGGGTCAGTTCCCAGCCGCTGCTGAAACCGGTGCTGTAGTCGAGGATCTTTTCGTTCGGGCTCAGCTCGATCTGGGTAGTGATACCCAGTCCCGTGCGCACGGTGTAGATCTTGTCGGGTTCGTACTGGTATGGGGTGACGACCTGTGCATGCACGACGCTGGTCGCGCAGGTGGTGAGCAGCAAGGCTGTCAAGCTCAGTCGGAGCATATTCTGACGCATCATCGACGACGCCCTCCATTGGCGGCGTTCGGTTGGGTGGGGGCGGCTGCCTGCGGTGCGGCCGTCTGCGGAGACGTGTTGTTCATCGTTGCGTTGTCGACGGGAATGGGCGACTGAGGCATGGCCTCCATGGACGCCGGCTGCTGAGCGGGCGCGGCGGCCGCGGCAGGTGCCTGTGCTGCGGCAGGCGCCTCGCTTTCCGTCGGCGGCGGATCCGCATAATCGTTGTCCACGCGATAGTCGGTGACCTGGAATCCCAACGGGTTCTCGACGCGGTACTGGTCGTCCATCTTGAGATTCGGGTTGTACGTGAACGCGAGCGTCGCGATCTTGCTGTCGAGCGGCACGGTCTGGCCAGTCAGCTTGTTGTAGACGCTGCGCTGGAAACGTACGGTGGCACCCTTTGGCGTGGTGCCGTTTTCGCCACCAATGAAGATGATGCTGGAGATCTTCACGCGGACGGCGCGATCACGTCCGTACGTCTTGTAAGGCGCGTCAGGATTGGTCTGAGCGTGCAGATCCGTATAGGCCTTTGCGATCTTCGGCGTCGACATCGTCAATACCGTGGCCCAGTCACGCAGGTTGATCATGGTCACGTCGAACGATTCGCGAGCCAGGATGAAATGCGTGACGTTGCTACGATTGATCGCCTCGCTCGCCGTGATGCGCCGATTGACGACATCATCGGTAAGGCGCGTCACCGAACTCATGCCGGTATACGCGTCGGCAAGCACGATGTATGGCACCTTTTCCTTCAACGGCAGCATGTAGAAATAGCCGGCGGCGAGGATCAGCGAGAGCGAAATCGAGCAAAACGCCACCATCCACGCGCGACGTTCGCTGCGCTGGGCCAGGTCCGAAACCGTGGTTTCGAAATCGACCGATCGCGCTACCGCGGCATCGATCTTGGGAGATTGTTTCTTGTTGAACATCAAGTAGGCCTGGCGTGACTGTCGCGGTAATTACTGAGCACGAGACACGGGGGCCGCACCGGCGGAAGCCGCGTCGGTCGGTGCCTGTGCGAGAGGAGCTTTCGCTGCGACGGTCGGCTGCGAGCCGTGCGTATCAGCCGACGCGGTGGGCACCGGGGAGGCAGGCGTCGGGGGCACGATGGCAGCCGTTTCCTCGACCACAAGCTCCGGCCCGTTCGCTACGACCGTCACGCCTTGCGGCGCGAAGATCGCGCTGAGCTGTGATGCCGCGTCGCGTAGCTCGGACGTATGGATCTGCGCAGCCGATTTGGGCAGTGTGAAATCCGAACGCAGGCGATAGGAGAGCTTGGTTCCCGTATCGCTGGTCCAGCGCGTGAGCATGGTCTTCAGCGTGCCGTCCATCGGCGCGGCGTAATACGTGTACGGCACCGCCAGCGGAATCTCGACCGGCTTGTCGTCATAGCGGTTGACCGGCTTCCAGCGGCCGCCGAAATCCTTCGGGGCAGGCGTGCCGCATGCCGAAAGCGTGGCGGCCAGAACGGCCACCAGGAGTGTGGTGAGTTTGGGAGGCAGGGCAGTTTTCACGCTTGGCTCTTATTTTTGAAGGATGTGATTCGAGGACGACGGGCACGGCGCCACGTGCCTTGGCGAGGGCTGGCCGAATGCAATCGTTGTTTTTCTGGGGTCATTTGCCCGGGCGCATTCGTGCAACCCGGCGCGACGGCCAAGCGAGGCGTCGCACACAGGGACTTGCCACCGGGACTGCTACCTCGGCCCAACCGGCCGCGAGCGACATGCAATTCATCCATACAACATCCTGTAGGAGCGCTTCCGCGCCCTTGCACTACGTTCCAGCGAAGAATGGCCTAGCGGCGCCGGGTTGCGATCGTCGATCGCCTACCCGAAGTTGCGGCTAGCTGGCCTTGGATTCCCCACCCCTTTCACGGACCCTGTCCGCGGCGTAAAGGTAACGCAACAACGTTTTCTTGACCAGACGTTGAAGTGCCTGTTTCTGCGATGCTTGTCACACATTGTCGGCATGCAATGTGTATGAAACGTAACAGCTGCTTGACACACGTCGCTTGGCAAGTGTGGCGTGGCGCACGGTCCTGCGGCGTATGTCTACGTCTCGTGAAGGTTGCGCTTGTAACCATTGGCTCGCCCTTTTACGTCGTCCTGAAGCTGCCATCGCGTGATGTCATCCTTGCTACGTCGCTTTAATTGCGTGCTTCTCAAAGAACGCAGCGGGTTAGTGAGTCGGGAAATGGTGGCGTACCGTTGCACCGACGTCACGGCCTGCTGATCGAAGAGCGAAGTGCGTTAGCGCCAACGGACTTACCCGAACTCGCCCGTTCCGCAGCGTGGCGTTCGGTGCCGATGATCGTGGCTGTTCGCGACAACGCGTGCGCACAGCCCACTCACGGACGGAGCCGTTGGGTCATGTCTGTTCCTTGAAGAGTGCGGGGCCGTGGGGAGCGGCGCAAGGCAACTATAGGGGTCGCTTCGCAGCAATCTATAGTTGCGATATTAGCGTGACGTCCGCGAGGCGGGCAAGCGCCTTGCCGCAGTGATTCGTAGCGCCCGTCATGCTGCCCAGCGTCGACAGCCGCGATCGCCGGGAGTAGAAATGCTCTCTTTGACCGGGAGCCCCGATGGATGCCGCAGTGATTCCTTCCGATGCCGAACTGATGGCGCTGGCAGGGGAGGTTGCCGCCGCAGCGATCGAGCGGCGGGTGATGGTGGCGACGGCCGAGTCATGCACCGGTGGTTGGATCGCGAAGACGCTCACGGACCTGGCGGGAAGCTCCGCATGGTTCGAGGCGGGCGTCGTGACCTACAGCTACAGCGCGAAAGAGGCGCTGCTCGGCGTCAACCCGCGCACCCTAGAGAGGACAGGCGCCGTCAGCGAGGAGACGGTGCTGGAGATGGTTTCCGGCGCGCTCGCGCGGTACGGCGCCGGTGTGGCGGTGGCGGTCACGGGCATTGCCGGCCCCTCTGGCGGCACGCCGGACAAGCCCGTGGGCACCGTGTGGATCGGCTGGAAGCGGCGTGGGGGCTATGCCCACGCGCAGGTCCACCATTTCGACGGGGATCGCGAAGCCGTGCGGCGGCAGACCGTTGCCGCGGCGCTTGCTGGAATGACCGCCGAGCTCAAGGCTTGAACCGGCCGGCTATGGCAAACTTGGCGATTGCGGATCGCAGTCCCTGAGACCACGGTCGGGCAAGATGCATCCCTACACACGAGACCGGAATTCACGATGGACGACAACAAGCGCAAGGCGCTGGCGAGTGCCCTAGGCCAGATCGAAAAGCAGTTCGGCAAGGGTGCGGTGATGCGTCTGGGCGATCGCGTCGACGACCAGATCGACACCGTGTCGACCGGTTCGCTCGGCCTCGACATTGCCCTGGGCATTGGCGGCCTGCCGCGCGGCCGTATCGTCGAGATCTATGGCCCGGAATCGTCGGGCAAGACCACGCTCACGCTGCAGGCCATTGCGTCCTGCCAGCGCGCTGGTGGTACCGCGGCCTTCGTCGACGCCGAGCACGCGCTCGACCCGAGCTACGCCGAGAAGCTGGGCGTCAACGTCGCCGACCTCCTGGTCAGCCAGCCGGACACCGGTGAACAGGCCCTCGAAATCGCCGACATGCTGGTGCGCTCGGGCGCCGTCGACATGGTGGTGGTCGACTCGGTGGCGGCGCTTACGCCGAAGGCCGAAATCGAAGGTGAGATGGGCGATTCTCACGTGGGCCTGCATGCCCGCCTGATGAGCCAGGCGCTGCGCAAGCTCACCGCCAACATCAAGAAATCCAACTGCCTGGTCATCTTCATCAACCAGATCCGCATGAAGATCGGCGTGATGTTCGGCAGCCCGGAGACGACCACCGGCGGCAATGCGTTGAAGTTCTACGCGTCCGTCCGCCTCGACATTCGTCGCATCGGTGCGGTGAAGAAGGGCGAGGAAGTCATCGGCTCCGAGACCCGCGTCAAGGTGGTGAAGAACAAGGTGGCGCCGCCGTTCCGTCAGACCGAGTTCGAGATCCTCTACGGCGAGGGCACTTCGCGCGAAGGCGAGATCATCGAGCTGGGCGTGCGGGAGAACCTGATCGACAAGTCCGGCGCCTGGTACAGCTACAAGGGCGACCGCATCGGCCAGGGCAAGGAAAACGTCCGCCAGTTCCTCCGCGACAACCCGGCCATTACCAACGAGATCGACGCCCAGCTGCGTGATCGCCTGCTGGTGAAGCCCGGTAGCGGCACGTCCAAGGCCAGCGACACCGAGCAGGATGCGCTCGAGGAAGTCTGAGCCCGGCACGGGTGGGCGCGGCACCAAGGCCGAACGTCCCACCCGCACCGCGTACGACAAGGCGCTCGGGCTTCTCGCCCGGCGCGAACACTCCCGCCGCGAACTCAAGCAGAAGCTTGATCGCGGCGGTTTTGCGCGTGACGAAGCCTCGGCCGCGATCGAGCGCCTGGGTGACCAGGGCTACCAGGACGACGATCGCTTCGCTGAGGCGCTGATTCGCAGCCGCGTGGGTCAGGGCTACGGCCCGGCCCGCATCCGGGCCGAACTACGCAGCCAGGGCATCAGTGACGCCGTGTTGCGCCGATTGCTCGATGCGGTCGACGTGGATTGGGACGATCTCGCCGCCAGCCAGCTGCGGCGGCGCTATGGCGGACCCACGGCCGACCCCGCGGAACGGCAGCGTCGGGCGCAATTCCTCTTGCGTCGCGGCTTCGCCGCCGCCACAGTACGTGTTCTTACCCACGCCGATGCGGAAGACGCCGACGACGACTGAAGGCAACGAGCCTTGATTCTGGACGGAGCGTCCCCGCGATACGCCTCGCAGCTCCGAAGCCACGATCGCTCATGAAAACAGCCGAAATCCGTTCGACCTTCCTCGAGTTCTTCCGGTCCAAGGACCACACCATCGTGCCGTCGGCATCGCTGGTGCCGTCGAACGATCCCACGTTGCTGTTCACCAACTCGGGCATGGTGCCCTTCAAGAACGTGTTTCTCGGCAGCGAGAAGCCCGGCTACGTGCGCGCGGCGGACGTGCAGCGCTGCCTTCGGGCCGGCGGAAAGCACAACGATCTGGACGCGGTGGGTTATACCGCCCGTCATCACACGTTCTTCGAAATGCTCGGCAACTGGTCGTTTGGCGACTACTTCAAGCGCGACGCCATTCGCTATGCATGGGAACTCCTCACGGCGGTCTACAATCTGCCGACCGAACGCCTGTGGGTCACGGTGTACCACACCGATGACGAGGCCTACGACATCTGGCACAAGGAGATGGGCGTGCCTGCCGAGCGCATCGTGCGCATCGGCGACAACAAGGGCGCGCCTTTTGCGTCCGACAATTTCTGGCAGATGGCGGACACCGGCCCGTGTGGTCCGTGCACGGAAATCTTCTACGACCACGGTCCGGACGTTGCTGGCGGCCCCCCGGGTTCGCCCGACGAGGACGGCGATCGCTACATCGAGATCTGGAATCTGGTCTTCATGCAGTTCGATCGCGCGCCGGACGGCACGCTGACGCCGCTGCCGGCGCCGTGTGTCGATACGGGCATGGGCCTCGAGCGTCTCGCTGCCGTGCTTCAGCACGTGCATTCCAACTACGAGATCGACCTGTTCGCGCACCTGATTGCCGAAGCGGGCCGTCTCACCGGCACGGCCGATTTGTCGAACAAGTCGTTGCGCGTCATCGCCGACCATATCCGTGCCTGCTCGTTCCTGATCGTCGATGGCGTACTGCCGTCCAACGAGGGGCGCGGCTACGTGCTTCGCCGCATCATCCGTCGCGCCCTGCGGCATGGTTGGATGCTCGGCGTGCGTGGCGATTTCTTCTGGAAGATGGTGGCGCCGCTCGTGGCCGAGATGGGCGACGCCTATCCCGAGATCGCCGCCAAGCGTGCGTTCGTCGAGCAGGCGCTGAAGACCGAGGAAGAGCGCTTCGGCGAAACCCTCGAGCACGGCATGCGCCTGTTCGACGATGTCGCCGCCAAGTCGGGGCAGATCATTCCCGGTGTGGATGCTTTCCGTCTTTACGACACCTACGGCTTCCCGGTCGATCTCACGGCCGATATCGCGCGCGAGCGTGGCATGACGGTCGACATGGAAGGCTTCGAGCAGGCCATGGGTGAGCAGCGCGCACGCGCGCGTGCGGCCAGCAACTTCGCAACCAAGGCGCAGCTTCCGGCAGAGGTCGCCAGCGCCTTGTCGCCGACGATCTTCACCGGCTATGAACATCTCGATCTTGCCGACGCGAAGGTGGTCGCCATCGTCCGCGAAGGCAAGGCGGTGGATGCGCTCGCCGATGGTGAGGAGGCTTTCGTGCTGCTCGATCGCACCCCGTTCTATGCCGAGTCCGGTGGGCAGGTCGGCGACACGGGCATGCTGCGCAATCCGTCCGGTGCATTCGCCGTGGCGGATACACAGAAGGTCGGCGGAGCTTTCTTCGCGCACTTCGGTAGCTGGCAAGGTTCCGCGCCGCTGACCAAGGGTGCCGTCGTTGGTGCCTCGGTCGACGCGGCCCAGCGTCAGGCCACGGTGCTGAATCATTCGGCCACCCATTTGCTGCACGCAGCCTTGCGCACCGTGCTGGGCGATCACGTCGCACAGAAGGGCTCGCTGGTCGCGCCGGAACGGCTGCGTTTCGACTTCTCCCACTTCAAGGCCGTCACGCCCGAAGAACTGGCGCAGGTCGAGCGTATGGTCAACGACGAGATCCGCCGCAATCAGCAGGCCGAGATTCACCACATGGGCTACGACGACGCCTTGGCATTCGGTGCCGTCGCTCTGTTCGGCGAGAAGTACGGTGCCGAGGTGCGCGTACTGAAGATGGGCGATTTCTCTACCGAACTCTGCGGCGGTACGCACGTCTCGCGCACCGGCGATATCGGCTTGTTCAAGATCGTTTCGGAATCCGGCGTCGCCGCGGGCGTTCGACGCATCGAAGCCGTGACCGGCGCGGGCGCCATGGCGCGCGTAGCCGACGAGGAGCGCATCCTGAGCGAGGTCTCCGGGTTGCTGGCTGCGACGGGCGACGACGTTGTCGAGAAGCTTCGCCAGCTCTTCGATCGGCAGAAGAAACTCGAAAGAGAGGTCGAATCGTACAAGGCCAAGGCAGCCAGTTCGGCGTCCGCGGATCTGGCTGGTTCGGCGGTCGAGGTGGCCGGTATCAAGGTCGTTGCGGCACGGCTCGAAGGTCTCGATGCCAAGTCGCTGCGCGACAGCATGGATGTTCTTAAGCAACAACTAAGCAACTGCGTCGTGATCCTCGCCGGCGCAGTCGATGGTCGCGTATCCCTGGTGGCAGGCGTCGGCGGCACAGCGCTGGGCAAGGTCAAGGCTGGCGATCTCGTTGCGGAAGTGGCGTCCCATATCGAGGGCAAGGGCGGTGGCCGCCCGGATATGGCGCAGGGCGGCGGCCTCGATAGCCCGGCGCTTGCGACTGTCCTGGCAGGCATTCCTGCCTGGGTGGAGGCCCGCCTGCGCTGAACGGCAGGTGGCCGGATAGACGTCGGTATGTTGTAAACGCGTCCCTGTGCACGCATTCACAGCCTCGTGCGTTGCGTACCCCGGTTTGGCTCGGCTAGTATCAGCCGAATGTCGAACCGCATCCTTCGACATCGATCCTTCGGGTCGAGATGGCAGGACAGCTAGTCAGCGACACACACAACTAGAGCCGGGGAAGGCAATCGGCCTTCGATGGTCGAAACGTCGATCCATTGACGGCAAGCACTCGGGGTGAGGTTGTCGTTGGTGGGGAAGCCAATACCTGATTTTATGGAGTATCAATCATGCTGATTCTGACCCGCCGGGTCGGTGAAACCCTGATGATCGGCGACGAGGTGACCGTCACCGTTCTGGGTGTGAAGGGTAACCAGGTGCGCATCGGCATCAATGCACCGAAAAACGTTGCGGTCCACCGCGAAGAGATTTACCAGCGCATCAAGAACGAGAATGACCCGGCCGGCCATTCCGGGGACGACCAGTAAAGTCTTTACGGCCGCGGCAAGGGCAAGTATCCTTGCTGGCTCGTTAGGGCACGGTCCTCGACGAACGATCACGGAGAGTTGCCCGAGAGGCCGAAGGGGCTCCCCTGCTAAGGGAGTATAGGGTCAAAAGCCTTATCGAGGGTTCGAATCCCTCACTCTCCGCCAGACACAGAAAAGCCCTGACTCGTCGGGGTTTTTTTGTGCCCGGCGACGGGGCGTATTGGCGCTGCGTGAGACGTCTAGACCGCGGTCGTACCTCGTAGCCGTAACGGTTCGGTCGGGTAAGTGGGCCAGAGGCCATCAGGCGTTGGCATCGGCAACCGATTAGTGGTTTCCTCAGCCGACCCGCCACGGAGCCGCCTCATGAAGCTTGCCTTGCTCTTCGCCACGCTCTTTCTAGCCGCCGCGCCTTCCTTTGCGGAAGACGCCCCGAAGGCGCAGATCCAACAGGTCGTCGACCGGTTCCAGGCGGCCATCAAGGCCCACGACGGTCAGGCCCTCGGCACCCTGTTCCTGCCCGATAGCAAGGCGTGGATCATGGCCATGGGGGAGTCGACCTATCAAAAGATGCGTCAGAAACATCCCGATGCGACTCCCTTCAAGAGCGGTACCTGGCAGGAATTCGTCGCCTACGTCGGCAGTACCAAGGACCCCATCGAAGAGCGGTTTCACAACGTGCGTATCGATACGGACGGCACCGTTGCATCCGTCTACTTCGACTTCGAGTTTCTTACGGACGGAAAGGTCGACAATCGCGGCGCAGAAACGTGGCAAATGCTGCGCACGCCAGACGGATGGAAGATCGTCGCGATGCTGTATTCATCCAACTTCTGAAGTCCTGTGACTACCGCCTAGGCACCGGCACGCAGTCATCTTCCGGCAAGCGGGCAGGCGTTCCCCTGCCCAGCCTGCTGACGCGCGATATCCGCTCAGAAATTGACCGAGCGCAAATGCTGGCGGGGAACTCGGCGCTACTTTCGTCGCTTTCAGCGACTGGGGCCGCCATGTCCATCGGTTATGACGATCTGCACACGAGCTACGGGCGTTGCCTGCGCTCGCGCGGTTTCATCGAGCGCTTCTACGAAATCCTCCTCGCCCGCGATCCACGCATTCCGCCGCTTTTCGAGAAAACCGACTTCCAGAAGCAGCACATGGCCCTCCGTCGCGGCATCAGCCTGGCGATCTCATGGGCCGCGGGAGACGGTATGGCGCAGCGTCCCGTCGATGAAATGATTCGCGTCCATGCACGCCTGGGCAGGGCGCCGGTAATTCCGGAGTTCCACGACCATTGGCTTGAAAGCCTTTTGCAGGCCGTGCGCGAGCGCGACGATCAGCTCACGCCCGAACTGGAAGCTCGCTGGCGCGAAGCCATGGGTAAGGTCACACACGCGTTTGCCGTCGCCTTCTGAGCAAGGCTAGATACCGGGGCAACGAAAAGGCCCGCTTTTGAGGGCGGGCCTTTCATCGTCGAATGACGAAACTACTCGAATTTATTGGTCGGGGAGACAGGATTCGAACCTGCGACTTCTACGTCCCGAACGTAGCGCTCTACCAGGCTGAGCTACACCCCGACGGGAGCCGCGTATATTAGCCGTGGGTCGGTGCCTTGGCAACAGGTCTTCGCATCTTTTTTACGTGGGCGGCGGGGTGGCCCTGGCCATCTGCTAATCTATGCGGCTGCCGCGTGGCGGCGTCCGTAAGCCTGTCCGAAGAGGAATTGCATGGCACTCACCCCGGCCCGCACCATGCCCGGTGTCCTCGAGCTCCTGCCGCTCGATCAGATCGCCTTCCAGCGCATGTTGGATACGATTCGTCGCAATTACGAGCGCTTCGGCTTCCTGCCGATCGAGACCCCGGTCATCGAGTACAGCGACGTGTTGCTGACCAAGACCGGTGGCGAGACGGAGCGGCAGGTGTATTTCGTGCAGTCGACCGGCTCGCTGGGCGCGGCCGAGAAGGGCGAGGTGCCTGAGCTGGCGCTGCGCTTCGACCTCACGGTGCCGCTGGCGCGCTATGTCGCGGAGCACGAGCACGACCTCAGCTTCCCCTTCCGTCGCTACCAGATGCAGCGCGTCTATCGTGGCGAGCGGGCGCAGCGCGGTCGCTTCCGCGAGTTCTACCAGTGCGACATCGACGTCATCGGCAAGGATTCGCTTTCGGTTCGCTATGACGCCGAGATTCCGGCGGTGATCTACAGCGTCTTCCGTGAGTTGAACATCGGCGCGTTCACCATCCACCTCAACAACCGCAAGTTGATGCGCGGTTACTTCGAGAACCTGGATATTGCCGACGCCACGCAGCAGATGCTCGTGTTGCGCGAGGTCGACAAGCTCGACAAGCGTGGACCGGACTACGTACGCGATACCCTGACCGGCGACGCGTTCGGTCTCGCGGCTGACGTAGCCGACAAGATCCTTGCCTTCGTGCAGGTGCGTTCGACGTCGGTGGACGACGCATTCGCGAAGCTCGATGCGCTGGGCACCGGTTCGGAAGCGTTCGAGCAGGGCAGGGCGGAACTGAAGGAAGTGCTCGCGATGATCCGTGACTTCGGCGTGCCGGAGACGCACTTTGCGCTCAACCTGTCCATCGCGCGCGGTCTCGACTACTACACCGGCACCGTCTACGAAACCACGTTGAACGAACATCCCGGGATCGGTTCGATCTGTTCGGGTGGTCGCTACGAGAACCTGGCCGGCCAGTACACCAAGTCGCATCTGCCGGGCGTGGGTATCTCCATCGGTCTGACTCGTCTTTATTGGCAGCTTCGCGATGCGGGCCTCGTGTCCACGGCGCAGAGCACGGTGGATGTGCTGGTCACGCAGATGGATGCCGCGCAGATGCCGACATATCTCGCGGTGGCCTCGGAACTGCGCAGTGCGGGCATCGCCACGGAGGTGGTGCTCGACGGCGGCAAGCTGGGCAAGCAGTTCAAGTACGCCGATCGCGCCGGCATCCGTTTCGTCGTGGTGCTTGGCGAAGACGAAATTGCCAAGGGCGTGGTCACGGTGAAGGACCTGCGCCGCGAAGACCAGTTCGAGGTGCCACGCGCCGACCTCGTAAAGACACTTCGCGTCGAACTGGCCCAGGCCGAAATCGGTCGCTGAATCCTCCCACCGCATCCCACGGCGCTTCCCATGACCAGCAGCATTCTTCTCGACGGGCGTAGCCTCACGCGCGCCCAGGTCGCCGCCATCGCTCGCCAGGGCGCCTCGATTCGACTCGACGAGGCGCAGCTGGTGAAAGTGAAGCGCGCTGCCGACTTTCTCGCGGAAAAGGTCGGCGGTGGGGAGCCGATCTATGGCGTTACGACCGGCTTCGGCAGCAACGCCGACAAGCTGCTCGGTGCGCACCGCGTGCGCGACGAACTGCCTGGCGGCAATCCGGAGCCGCGCGACGGAAGCCTGCTCGAAGAACTGCAGCACAACCTGATCATCACCCATGCGGTCTGCGTCGGTAAGCCGTTCTCCATCGACGTCGTACGCGCCATGCTGGCCATCCGCGTAAACACGCTGATGCGCGGGCATTCGGGCATTCGCGTGGAAACCCTGCGCGCGCTGGCCGAACTGCTCAACCGTGACGTGATCCCGGTCATTCCGGAAAAGGGCTCGGTAGGCGCCAGCGGCGATCTCGCGCCGTTGTCGCATCTGGCCATTGTGCTGCTCGGTGGTGGCGAGGCCTTCTACAAGGGTGAGCGCATGCCGGGCGGCAAGGCGCTCGCGGCAGCGGGTCTCCAGCCGGTGCGGCTCTCCTTCAAGGAGGGTCTGGCATTGAACAACGGTACGACGCAGATGCTCGCCACCGGCGTGCTCGCGCTCGACACGATGGACATGCTGATCCGCACGGCCGACCTGGCTGCCGCGATGACCCTCGACGCCTTCGCCGGTCGCACCGGCGCCTATGCGGAAGAGGTGCATGCGTTGCGTCCGCACCCCGGGCAGGTCGCCGCTGCGCAGAACATCCGTGGTTTGCTGGAAGGCTCCACCCTCGCCGACATTGCGTACCACATGGTGCCGCGCTTCCGCCCGTGGTTGGCCGATGCATGGGCCGAACCGAGCGAGCAGGCCTACCGTTTCGACATCGGCTGGGACTGGGTGCCCGCCACACAGCGCCACGGCAAGGAAGCGTTCTACTCGCGGTTCCTCCCGTTCAAGGGTGGCAAGAAGCACCAGCCGCAGGACGCCTACTGCCTGCGCTGCGCTCCACAGGTCCACGGTGCGGTGCGCGATGCCTGGGAACAGGCTTGCCGCGTGTTCGACGTTGAACTCAACGCCGTGACCGACAATCCGCTCGTGTTCCCCGATGCCGAGAACGCCGAGGTCATCGAGGATCAGGTGATTTCCGCCGGGCATTTCCACGGCATGCCGTTGGCCCTGGCGATGAGTTACGTCAAGGCATCGATTCCGGTGCTCGCCTCGATCTCCGAACGGCGCACCGCGAAGCTGGTCGATCCCGCCAACAACGATGGCCTGCCTGCGTTCCTGATCGGCAACGAGGACGCCACGGACTCGGGCTTCATGATCGTGCAGTACACGGCGGCAGCGCTCGTGAACGATCTCGCCACGCGTGCCCATCCCGCATCCGTGTACTCGGTGCCGACGAGCGCCAATGCGGAAGACCACGTATCCATGGGTGCGAACGAGGCGCGTCACGTGCTGGAAATGACGGAAGACCTCGGCCACGTGCTTGCCATGGAGTTGTACACGGCAGCGCAGGCCCTGGAATACCGGCAGGACATGCTCAACGCCGCGCGTGCGCTTGCGCACCGGGGTGACTGGCAGGCGCTGGCCGCGAAGGTTTCCGGTGCACCGCGCACCGACTCGCCGCATTACCCGCTATTCGAGCGCGAAGTGCGTGCACTCATGGACGCGCTGGCATCCGCGGACGATTTCCATGGCGGTGTGGCCGTGCGCCAAGCCCTGGCGACGCTGCGCGACCATGTGGCTTTCATGCAGCGCGATCGTGCGATGGACGGCGACGTACGCGCGGTGTGCGATCTCGTCGCATCGGGCCGTCTCGTCGCCGAGGGCTGAAGCTGCGACTACGGCGCTCTCGATTCGCCGCGGAAGAAGCGGATGCCGCCGGTCGCCTCATTGGAGGGCGTCCAGTCGTCACCCGTGCCGGCGTTCACGTCGGCCAGGTACTGATAGAGCTGGGCGTCGTTCACGAGACCCAGCTTCGCCATGGCCGAGCGCTTCTGCCTGCTGATGGTCTTGAAGCTGCGCCCCATGAGCGCGGCAATGTCCGATAACGAGTGCCCCTTCGCATAGGCTCGCAAGACCTCGATCTCCCGCGGGGATAGCCGCGTGGCGAGTTCTTCCGGACCCGTAGCGCAATCCACCTCCTGGAACAGCCGGCGAATGCCCGGACTGAGATAGGAGCGCCCGACATCGGCGGCATGCACGGCGACCGGGATGTCCCGAAGATTGGTGCGCTTGTCGAAAATGGCGGCCACGCCCATGTCGAGCAGGCCGCGCAGGATCGCCGGATTGGAGAGCATCGTCAGCACCACGATGCCGATGTCCGGCCGCACCGCACGAATGCGTCGGATCATCGGCATGCCGTCGGGCTGGTCGCCCTCCGGCATGGAGTAATCGGTGATGACGACGTCGCAAGGGTGGTCGGCGAGGGCGTCGAACAGGGCATCGGTATCGTGGGCGCGGGCGACCACGTCGTAGCGATGCGCCTTGAGGATGGTCTCGACCCCCGCAACGACGACCGGGTGATCGTCGGCGATGATCACGGTGCTCGGCATGGTAGAGCTCATGGGCGGTGGAATGGCGCCATGGTGGCGAGGGCCGGGGCCGAAATATATGGAAGAAAGGCGCAATCACGTGTCAGCGCTTGCCTTCATGCAGTCAGCGGGCTACGATGACTTATCGTATTAACGCGTTAGTACATTAACATGAAGCGACGCTCCATCGATCCGGAAACGCCAGCGGATTCCGCCGAGACCAGCCTCTGCGAAGCCTTGGCGGCGCTTTCCACCGTGGAAGAAATGCGCGCATTTCTTCATGACCTGTGTACCCCCGCCGAGATCGAGGTGATGGTGGATCGCTGGCGGGTGGTGCCGCACCTGCTGGAGGGGCGCTCGTATCGGGAGATTCACGAGCGCACGTCGGTCAGCATCACCACCATCGGTCGAGTGGCCCGGTACCTCAATCAGGGCAACGGCGGGTATATGGCTGCCGCGGCGCGCCGCAACCTGGGAGGTAACGCATGAAGCCGCGTGATCGACTCCGTATCGCCATGCAGAAATCCGGCCGCCTCACCGAGCCGGCGCAGGAGCTGCTCGCTCGCTGCGGTCTGAAATTCCGGCAGAGCCGCGACAAGCTGTTCTGCTTCGGCGAAGGCGAGCCCGTGGACTTGCTCCTCGTCCGCGACGACGACATCCCGGGTCTGATCGCCGAAGGCGTCTGCGATCTGGGCATCGTGGGTCGCAATGTGCTCCGGGAGTTCCAGCTATCGAATCCCGAACTGGGCGAGGGTCTCGACGCATTGCGTTCGCTCGGCTTCGGCCACTGCCGCCTGTCCATTGCGGTGCCGCAGGAAGATGCCTATGAAGGGCCGGCGCAATTGGCGGGGCAGCGCATCGCCACGTCGTATCCGGGCCTGCTGGGCGAATGGTTGCGTACGCATGGTGTCGAGGCCAAGGTCGTCATGCTCGCGGGCTCCGTCGAGATTGCGCCGCGCCTCGGCACGGCAGACGCCATCTGCGACCTCGTCTCCAGCGGCGCCACGCTGGTTGCCAATCAGTTGCGTGAGGCGGCGGTGGTCATCGAGAGCGAAGCCGTGCTGGCAGGTCGCCGCGAGTTGCCGGCCGACGAGCGCGGTGAGATCGCCGAACTGCTGCTGCGTCGCCTTGACGGCGTGATCCAGGTGCGCGATTCGCGCCTGATCCTCATGCAGGCGCCGCGCGATGCGCTCGCGGCCATCACGCGTTTGTTGCCCGGCAGTCCGGTACCGACGCTCACCCCCGTGGACGGCGCGCCCGATCATGTCGTGTTGCAGGCGCTGTGCGCAGGCTCGGTGAGCTGGCGGCAGTTGGAAGACATGAAACGTGCCGGTGCCCGCGACATGCTGGTGCTGCCAGTGGAGAAGATGCTGGCATGAAACGGATCGATTGGAAGACTCTCGACGAGGCAGGCCGCGAGGCAGCGCTTGCGCGTCCGGCTCAATCGCGCGCGGCGGAACTTCGCAGCGGCGTCGAGGCCATCATCGCAGCGGTACGTCGCGGCGGCGATGCCACCTTGCGTGAACTCACCGCCCGCTACGATCGCGTCGCGCTCGAAGACCTCGCTGTGAGCGAGGACGAATTCGCCGCCGCAGAAGCGCGCTTGCCCCCCGAACTCAAGGCGGCGATTCGCGAGGCCGCGGGACGTGTGGAAACCTTCCACCGCGCCGCCGCGCCGGGCCCCGTCGCCGTCGACACCGCACCGGGCGTGCGTGTCGAACGCGTGCTGCGTCCGATCGGTCGTGTCGGCCTCTATGTGCCTGCTGGCGGTGCGCCACTGCCATCCACCGCGATCATGCTGGGTGTGCCGGCCGCCATCGCCGGATGCCGAGAGGTCGTGCTGTGTACCCCCGTGCAGGCCAACGGTCGCTGCGACGATGCCGTGCTGTTCGCCGCGAAAGCCACGGGCGTGCACCGGGTCTTCAAGCTCGGCGGCGCGCAGGCCATCGCCGCCATGGCCTATGGCACCGCGTCTGTACCCCGCTGCGACAAGTTGTTCGGCCCTGGCAACGCCTGGGTCACGGAGGCGAAGCTGCAGGTCGCGGGCGATCCCGAAGGCGCCGCGATCGATATGCCGGCTGGCCCGTCGGAGGTGCTGGTGATCGCCGATGCCGACGCCGAGCCCGTCTTCGTCGCCGCCGATCTGCTTTCGCAAGCCGAGCATGGTCCGGATTCGCAGGTGCTGCTTGTGAGCCCCTCGGCGGACCTGCTCGATCGCGTCGAACACGAGGTAGAGCGTCAACGCGCTGCGCTGCCGCGTGCTGCCGTGGCCGCCGATGCGCTTGCCAACAGTCGCCTCGTGCTCGTCACCGACGTGCCGGAGGCGGTAGAGGTCAGCAATCGTTATGCACCCGAGCACCTGATCGTGCAGACCGCGGAGCCTCGCGCTTTGTTGGATCAGGTGACCTCGGCAGGCTCCGTCTTCCTCGGCCCATGGACGCCCGAGTCGCTCGGCGACTACTGCAGCGGCAGCAACCACGTGTTGCCGACCTACGGCTACGCCCGGAGCTACAGCGGCGTGTCGGTCGCCAGCTTCCAGAAACAGGTGACGGTGCAGGAAGCCACGGCCGCTGGGCTGCGTGCGATCGGCCCCTGTGCCGCCATTCTCGCGGAAGCGGAGCAACTGGAAGCACATCGGCGTGCGGTCACTTTGCGTCTCGCTGCCCTGGATAACGCCGCATGAGCGTCCTCGATCTTGCTCGTCCCGACATCCGCTCCCTGGCGCCGTATTCGAGCGCGCGCATGGAGGCACAAGGCGGCACCGTGCTGCTCAATGCCAACGAATCCTCGCGCCCGCCGAACGTTCCCGGCGGAGAAGGCCTGAATCGCTATCCCGATCCGCAGCCGCGGGTGCTGGTGGAAACGCTGGCCGAGTTGTATGGCAGCACGGCGGATCGGTTGCTGGTCACGCGTGGCAGCGACGAGGCCATCGACTTGCTCGTTCGGGCCTTCTGTCGTGCCGGCCAAGATGCCGTGGTCGTCTCGCCGCCGACGTTCGGCATGTACGCCGTCTGCGCTCGCATCCAGGGCGCATCGGTGATCGAGTCGCCGCTCCAGCCCTCGGGCGCGCTGGACGCCGACGCGCTGCTTGCGGCCGTGACGCCGACCACGAAACTGGTCTTCGTCTGCACGCCGAACAATCCCACCGGCAATCTGGTGCCGCGCGATGTCCTCGTCCACCTCGCCAGCGCGCTCGCCGACCGCGCCATTCTGGTGGTCGACGAAGCCTATGCGGAGTTCAGTGGCGCCCCAAGCGAGGTAACGCTGATCGACGAGTACGACAATGTTGCCGTGCTGCGCACGTTGTCGAAGGCGTGGTCACTGGCGGGTGCCCGCGTCGGTACGCTCGTCGCGCGCGCGGAGGTGATCGGCCTGCTGCGGCGGATCATTCCTCCCTATCCGTTGCCCTCGCCATGCGTGGATGCCGCGCTCGGCGCGCTTTCGTACGAAGGACGCCGCCTGCAACGTCATCACGTGCAGGAAGTGCTCGGCGAGCGCGCCCGCATGTTGGTGGAACTGTCGCGGGTTCCGGGCGTACGCGAGGTGCTTCCGTCGCACGCGAACTTCCTCGCCGTGCGTTTCGACGACGCAGCGGGCACCTATCGGCGCTTGCTGGCCGCAGGTGTGGTGGTCCGTGACATCACTCGCTATCCGGGCCTCGGTGACGCCTTGCGTATCACCGTCGGCACGGGAAACGAGAACGATCGCGTGCTTGCGGTGCTGCGGGCAGGAGCCGCTGCATGAGCCGGAAAATCCTCTTCATCGATCGTGACGGCTGCCTCATCGAGGAGCCCGCCGACGAACAGATCGACAGTTACGACAAACTCGCGCTCTTGCCGGGCGTGATAGCCGCCTTGCAACGTTGTGTCGGTGCAGGCTACGAACTGGTCATGGTCACCAACCAGGACGGCTTGGGCACGCCGTCGTTTCCGCAGGAGGCATTCGACGGGCCGCACGCGCTGCTGCTGCGTATTCTTTCATCGCAGGGCATCGTATTTCGCGAGCAATTGATCGACCGCAGCTTTCCGCACGAGCAGCGCGATACCCGAAAGCCCGCTACGGGGCTGGCGCGTCACTGGCTGGCCGACGATAGCTGGAGCCGTACGCAGTCCGCCATGATCGGCGATCGCGAATCGGACATGGTATTTGCCGCCAACATGGGTGTCCGTGGGCTACGTGTGGGCCGTGACGGCATGAGCTGGAGCGAGGTCGCCCACCAGTTGCTCGATGCGCCGCGCACAGCAGAGGTGATGCGCAAGACGCGCGAGACGTCGATTCGCGTTGCCGTCGATCTGGATCGCGTCGCCGATCCTGTCGCCCAGACCGGACTGCGCTTTTTCGATCACATGCTCGAGCAGATCGGCAAGCACGGTGGCTTCGCGCTCGAATTACGCTGTGACGGCGACACCGACGTCGACGAACATCACACCATCGAGGACTGCGCGCTGGCGTTGGGTCAGGCACTGCGCCAGGCGCTCGGTGACAAGCGCGGCATCGGTCGTTACGGTTTCGCCCTGCCCATGGACGAGAGCGCGGCACGCGCAGAACTGGACCTCTCGGGCCGTCCGTATTTCGTCTTCGACGGTCACTTCCCGCGCGAGCGGGTCGGTGACGTGCCCACCGAACTCGTGCCGCATTTCTTCCGATCCCTGTGCGAGACGCTCGGCGCCAACCTGCATCTTTCGGTGCATGGCGAGAACGCGCATCACATGGTGGAGGGCTGCTTCAAGGCAGTCGCACGTTGCCTGCGCCAGGCCATCCGACGGGAAGGCGAGGAACTGCCGAGCACGAAGGGGAGCCTCTGATGAGCGTGGTTCTCGTCGATGCCGGTGGTACCAATATCGGTTCGGTGCGTTATGCGTTGCAGCGCCTGGGTGCCGACGCCGAGCTCACGTCGGATGCCGATCGCATTCGTTCGGCGCGGCACGTCATCCTGCCGGGTGTCGGGGCCGCGGGTCCTGGCATGCGCATGCTGCGCGAGGCCGGCTTGGTCGACGTTCTGCGCGGACTGACCCAGCCCGTGCTTGGTGTGTGCCTCGGCATGCAATTGCTTTGCGAGCGCTCCGACGAGGGCGACACCGAGTGCCTCGGCGTGATTCCTGCGAGCGTGCGTCACATGGCTGGCGGACCCGGACTGCGCATTCCGCACATGGGCTGGAACGGCCTGCGTGTGACCCGGTCGCATCCGCTCGTGGATGGGCTTCGCGATGACGACAGTGCGTACTTCGTGCACAGCTATGCCGTTCCCGACGGCGACTATGCACTGGCGACCAGCGACCACGGCCAGCCGTTCGCTGCGGTGATTGCCTCGGGCAACTTCATGGGCATGCAATTCCACCCCGAGCGTTCGGCGTGCGTGGGTGCACAACTCCTGCAGAATTTTCTCTCGCTATGACACTTCCCATTCCCGCCATCGACCTGCGCGGCGGCCAGGTCGTCCGCCTCTACCAGGGCGACTACGCGCAGCAGACGACCTTCGCCTTCGCGCCCGATGTCCTGGCCGCGCGTTATGCCGACGAAGGTGCCACCTGGTTGCACGTGGTCGATCTCGATGGCGCGCGTTCCGGCCAGTTCGAGAACCTCGCCACGATCGCCGCCATCGCTTCGGCAGGGCGGTTGCGCGTACAGGCCGGCGGCGGCATTCGCGACGAGGCCAGCGTGCGTCGCCTGCTCGATGCCGGCGTCGAACGCGTGGTGGTCGGCAGCATGGCGATACGCGAACCGAAGACGGTAGCGGAGTGGATCGCCCGGCTTGGTCCGGAGCGCATCGTACTTGCCCTGGATACGCGTTTTCGCGATGGCACCTGGACGCTGCCCAGCGCCGGCTGGACGGCCGACGAGGCGAACACGCTCGATGATCTGTTGCCGTGGTACGAAGCGGGGGGCGCCAAGCATGTGCTTTGCACCGACATCGATCGCGACGGCACCATGACCGGCCCCAACCGTGCGTTGTATCGTCACCTCGCCGCGCTGGCGCCCGCGATGGCGATTCAGGCATCGGGTGGCGTGCGCTCGCTCGACGACGTCGCTGCGCTGACGCTTCAGGGCGTGGCCGGGGTCATTCTCGGTCGGTCGCTGCTGGAGGGGGCCTTCACGCTACCCGATGCATTTGGCGTTGCTGCGAAGGCAGGTGCCACATGTTGAGCCGTCGTATCGTGCCTTGCCTCGACGTGCGCGACGGTCAGGTGGTGAAGGGCGTACGTTTCCGCGATCACGTCGTGGTCGGTGAGATCGTGGAGCTCGCCTTGCGCTATCGCGACGAAGGCGCGGACGAGCTCGTGTTCTACGACATCACGGCAAGCCCGGAAGGGCGTCGGGTCGATCGCGACTGGGTGGAACGCGTGGCGCGGGAGATCGACATTCCGTTCTGCGTTGCCGGCGGCATTCGTAGCGTCGACGATGCGCGCGAGGTCCTGCATGCGGGCGCGGACAAGGTGTCGATCAATTCGCCTGCGCTGGAGCGTCCCGCGCTGGTGCGAGAGATCGCGGACGCGTTCGGTGTGCAATGCGTCGTCGTTGGCGTGGACAGTCTGCGTGACGACGACGGTGAGTGGCGTGTGCGGCAATACACGGGAGATCCTTCGCGTACGCGCGCGCTCGGCAAGCGCACGCTGGACTGGATCGAGGAAGTCCAGCAGTTGGGTGCCGGTGAGATCGTACTCAATTGCATGGGAACCGACGGTGTGCGCCGTGGCTACGACATCGCGCAGCTCAAGGCGGCGCGTGCGGTGACGGATGTGCCACTGGTCGCGTCCGGTGGTGCCGGCAGCGAGCAGCACTTCGTCGATGTGTTCCGCCAGGCGGACGTGGACGCCGCGCTCGCGGCGAGCGTGTTCCACACCGGCGAGATCGGCATTCCCGAGTTGAAGCGCCAATTGAAGGCGGAAGGTATCGAGGTGAGGACATGAGCGACGGACAAGCCGATTTCGCGAAGGGTGGCGGCCTGCTGCCGGCCATCGTGCAACATGCGCGCACCGGCGAAGTGTTGATGCTGGGCTATATGGACGAGGCTGCACTGGCGGCGACGCGCGAGGACGGGCGCGTCACATTCTTCAGTCGCAGCAAGGGGCGCTTGTGGACGAAAGGCGAGACCTCGGGCAACACGCTGACGACCGTTGACGTGCGCCTGGATTGCGATGCCGACACGATTCTCGTGCGTGCGCTGCCCGCCGGTCCCACCTGCCACAACGGAACATCGAGCTGCTTTGGCGACGACGTGGCGCCAAAGCTCGGCTTCCTCGCCGAATTGGACGCACTCGTGGCCGAGCGTCACGCGCAGCGCCCGCAGGGAAGCTACACGACGACGTTGTTCGATGGCGGTATGCGGCGCATCGCCCAGAAAGTGGGCGAGGAGGGTGTGGAGACGGCGCTGGCCGTGGTCGCCGAGGATGACGACGCGCTGGTCGGCGAAGCCGCAGACCTGGTGTTCCACCTCATGGTGGCCTTGCGTGCACGGGGCATCGGTTTCGATGCCGTCGCCGCGAAACTTGCGTCACGCCATGCGACGGCACGCATGACCTCGTCCTGAGGCATCGCCGGCACGCAGGACGTGCCGGCGTTTTACCGATCGATCAGCGGTTGCCGCTGCGGTTGCCGCCACCGCCACCGTTGCCACCACGATTGCCGCCACCCGGGCGACCCCCACGATTGCCACCGGGACGCGGACCGCCGCCGGCACGGTTGCCACCGCCGCCGGGACCGCCGCTGCGATTGCCGCCCGCACTCGGACCGCCTGCACGGTTGCCGCCGCCCGGACGACCGCCGCGATTGCCACCGCCGTCGAAGCGAGCGCCGGGAGCGCGATTGCCCTCGGCACGGCCCGGACCCTGGCCCATCGGACGATTACCGCCGCCCGCGCCGGGACGACCGCCCGGACGACCACCGCGATTGCCGGTGGTGTTGCCCGTGTTGCCCGCCGCGTTGCCCGCACCGGTGCGGGAATCGCCAGCGAACCACGTGCGGATGGACGGAAGCTCCTGACCCGGCGCGACGCGGCGCGACTTGCGCTGACCGCCACCACCACCACCCCGTTCCGGACGAGCGACGTTGCCATTCACTTCCCGGCGCGGCGCGCCCGGCTGACCGCCGCCGCCGGCACGTCCGCCGCGACCGCCACGGCCACCACGCGGGTTGTCGTCGCGGATGCGATCGAAGGCGGTGAGTTCGCGAGCTTCGTCGTGCCGCGCGGAACTCCAGGCACCCGTGGTGCGCGTGTCCGGGCGGTACTCGGTCACGTGGCGCGGCGCGCGGCGCTGGTGCACCACGGCGCTGAGCGTGAGGACGGGGGCGGGCGCACCGAGACCGGCACGCTCACGGAGGTCCTTGATGGCCGTTTCGTCGAGCGACTCGCAGTCGCCGCGGCGCAGCGCGCGCGGCAGTTCCACGGTGCCATAGCGGATGCGCTTCAGGCGGCTGACCAGGAAGCCCTGCGAATCCCACAGGCGGCGAACCTCTCGGTTGCGCCCCTCACGGATCGTGACGCGGAACCAGCTATGGCTGCCGCCGCGGCTGATGATGGCGATCTCGTCGAAGCGGGCCGGACCGTCTTCCAGCTCCACGCCGGCCTTGAGCCGTTCGATGACTTCGTCCGGCACCTCGCCGTGCACGCGGCAGAGGTATTCACGCTCCAGGCCGCTCTTCGGGTGCATCAGCGCGTTGGCCAGCTCGCCGTCGGTGGTCAGCAGGAGCAGGCCGGTGGTGTTGATGTCGAGGCGACCCACGGCGACCCAGCGCGCACCCTTGAGGCGCGGCAGCTGTTCGAACACGGTGGGGCGGCCTTCGGTGTCCTCGCGGGTGGTCACCACGCCTTCCGGCTTGTGGTAGACGAGCACTTCGGCGTCGTTGCGGTTGTCGGTGGCGACGACGAACTGCTTGCCGTCGATGGTCACGCGGTCGCCGGCATGGACACTGGCGCCGATCGCGACGACGGTGCCGTTGACTTCGACCTCGCCGGCCTGGATGCGCTGTTCGAGCATCCGACGCGAGCCGAGTCCGGCATTGGCGAGCACCTTGTGCAGGCGCTCTTCGAGTTGGGGGGCGCTGTCGGTGCTGTCGCCGCCGCGCTTAAGGGTGAGCAGGGATCGCTGGGGCGCATTCATGCGCGTGACTCCTCGGTGTCTTTCTCGGCGTCGTCTTGATCGTCGCCTACGGGATTCTCTGCCTCGTCGGCAGTGGGGGAAGCCGCGGCGACGTCGTCGCCGGCAGGCAGCTCGTTCGCCGCTTCGACCGTGTTGCCCTCGATGGGCGCGGTCTCGGTGGCGTTGTCTTCGACCGTCGTGGGCCTTGCCACGACATCATCGGTGTCTTCGGGGTTCACGGGGCTTTCGCCGCCGTCTTCATCGGGCATCGCCACGTGGGCGGTGACCGGTTCCGCGGCGCCATCGAGACGCATCTGCGGGTTCAATTCGTCGAGGTCGCGGATCTCGGAAAGCGGGGGTAGGGCGTCCAGCGACTTCAGGTTGAAGTAATCGAGGAAGGTGCGCGTGGTGCCGAACAGTGCCGGTTTGCCGGGTACGTCGCGGTATCCCACGATACGAATCCACTCACGTTCTTCCAGCGTCTTGATGATGTTGGAGGAAACGACCACGCCACGAATCTGTTCGATCTCGGGGCGGGTAATGGGTTGCCGGTAGGCGATCAGTGCCAGGGTTTCGAGCAGGGCGCGCGAGTATCGGCTCGGTTTCTCCGCCCACATCCGCGACACCCAGCCATGTACCTCGCGTCTCACCTGGTAGCGCCAGCCGGAGGCGACCTCCACCAGTTCGACCCCGCGCCCCTCGCAGTCCGCGGCCAGCGCCGTCAGGGCTGCCGTCATGTCGTCCGTGCCAACCTCGTCTTCCTCGCCGAAAATCGCCTTCAGTTGCGCGATCGTCATCGGCTGGGTGGAGGCGAGCAACGCCGCTTCCACGATGGGTTTGAGTTGTTCGAGATCCATAGGCCTCAAGGTGTGCCGCGCCTTTCACGCGCGGATCGGTTTCGTGCGCGGGAGCGGCCGCTGACGCGACGTCCCCCGTTCGTTGGCCCCTTGTAAGGGCCGTCAGGCGAGCGCTTCTTCCTGCGCTGCCTCCGTGTGTACCTTTGTCTTCAGGTAGATCGGCCCCAGGGTTTCTTCCTGGACGATCTCCACGAGCATTTCCTTCGCCAGTTCGAGCATCGCCAGAAAGGTGACCACCACGCCGAGCCGACCTTCGGTAACGTCGAACAGTGTCTCGAACCGACGGAACCCGCCACCTTCGCTCAGGATGCCGAGCAGATCGCCCATGCGCTGGCGCACGCTGAGCGGTTCGCGCTGGATCGCATGGTGCGTGAACAGATCGGCCCGGTTCAGCACATCCTTGAGCGCGAGCAGCAGTTCCTTGAGGTCCAGCGGGGGCGGTACGCGTACCACGTTGTGCTCACCCACGAAGGCGTGGACCACGGTGGTGTCGCGTTCCAGGCGCGGCAGCTCGTCGATATCCGCCGCGGCCTTCTTGAAGCGTTCGTACTCCTGCAACCGACGGACCAGTTCGGCACGCGGATCCTCTTCCAGGCCTTCTTCCGCTGGCGGCCTGGGGAGCAGCAGCCTGGACTTGATCTCCGCAAGGATCGCGGCCATCAGCAGGTATTCCGCCGCCAGCTCCAGGCGCATCACCTCTCGCATCATCTCGATGTAATCCATGTACTGCCGGGTGATCTCGGCGACGGGGATATCGAGAATGTCGAGGTTCTGCCGACGAATCAGGTACAGCAGCAGGTCCAGCGGTCCTTCGAACGATTCCAGAATGACTTCAAGCGCGTCCGGCGGGATGTACAGGTCCTGCGGCATCTGCAGCACCGGTTGCCCGCGCACCAGCGCGAGAGGCATTTCCTGCTGCTGCGGAATGCCCGCGAAGGCATCCTGAGATTTTTCGACCGCCTGGACTTCGGTTGTCTCGTTAGTCATCGGCACACGTCAGAAGGGTCGCGGGTGCGACCGGGAACGCAACAATCGATGCCGTCCGGCGGCTACACCGCCACCTCGCTCGGCATGCCACGCATCGTCGCCGACGAGCGGAAGGCATGGCCGCTGGACACCCCAGGAGGGTCACCGTCTGTGAAGAGGACCGTCGGGAGCAGTGCGCGGCCGGCTCCAAAGTACGGACCGGCGAGGGCGCGACGCCCGAATAAGTTCACCCGATGCGACACAGGGTATCGCCTGTGCCCGTGCAAGTCCAGCGGCTGCACTGCCGCCGGTTCACGGCCTTGCGGCACAATAGCGGCTATGCAGCCGGCCCAGCGCGCGATCATCCATGTGGACATGGACGCTTTCTACGCGTCCGTGGAGGAGCTGGACGACCCGTCCCTGGTCGGGAAGCCCGTGATCGTGGCCGGCCTCGGCCGCCGTGGCGTGGTCTCCACAGCCAATTACGAGGCGCGCAAGTACGGCGTCCGTTCGGCGATGGCCACCGCGGAGGCGCGTCGGCGCTGCCCGGGAGGGGTCTATATCTTCCCCCGCCACGACCGCTACCAGGCCATATCGAACGTGGTGTTCGGTGTATTCGCCGAGGTCACGCCAATGATCGAAGGGCTGTCCTTGGACGAGGCGTTCCTCGACGTGACCGCGAGCCTGCGGCTGTTCGCCTCGATCGAGGCCATCGGGCGCCGAGTGAAGGACGCCATCCGCGAGCGCACCGGCCTTAACGCCTCAGTAGGCATGGCGCACAACAAACTGCTCGCCAAGCTCGCCAGCGAATTGTCCAAGCCCGACGGTTTCTTGCACATCGGCCCCGAGGAAGCCCAGGGCTATCTCGATCCACTGCCGATCGGTCGGATGTGGACGGTCGGCAAGGTCGCGGAGGAGGCGCTGCACAAGGTGGGGATCCGCACGATCGGCGACCTGCTTCGCGCCGATGCGTGGCGCCTTAACAAGGCCGTCGGCGAACGCCACGCCGCGCAGCTACGCGAACTGTGCCGGGGAGAGGATCGGCGGCCGGTGGTTACCGACGCCCCCGAAGTCTCCATCGGGTCGGAATGGACCTTCGAATACGACCTGGAAGAACTGGGCATCGCCGAGGCTTGGCTGCTGCGCCAGTGCGAGAAGGTCGGTGCCCGTGCCCGGTCGCGTGGGGTCCAGGCGCGTACGGTGTCCGTCAAGCTGCGCGAACCGCCGTTCACCACGCACAGTCGGCAGGCTCAACTGCCCGTTCCCGGCAATGCCACGCCCGAGATCTATGCCGTGGCACGACGCTTGCTTCAACTTTGGTGGAACCAGCATCCCCGGCCAAGGCTACGTTTGCTCGGTGTGGCCTTGTCGGGCTTCGACGCCCGGCATGGGGATGAGCAGCAGGATATGTTCGCCGCCCCCGTCTCGAAAAAGCGATCCGACGGCGTGCAGGATCTGATCAACGGGCGCTTCGGCGCCGGGGCGCTGGTTCGTGCGGGTGTACTGAAAACGCGCGACGGCGAATGAATGAGCCCATTGGGCGGGGAACCCGGACTGCGCTAATGTGTCCGTTTGTGACACGGAAGGTAACCTGGGCGAGGTGCGGTCATGCCGGTCATGACGGGCAAGGACGGTATTTCAGGATGGTTGGAGAAGCTGATGTCGAACGACAAGGATGATCAGAACACGCGATACCGCCATGCCCGCATGCGCGTGAGGACCGCTGTCCTCATGAGCCGGGGCGGTGAGGCGCATCCCACAGACTTGGTGGACATCTCGGCCACCGGCGCCTTGCTGCGCCGCCCTCTCGGCTGGCGCGGCGAGCCCGGCCAGACATGGATCCTCGACATGATCTTCGGCCACGACCTGCACATCCATGTGGAGGCGTCGGTGGCCCGCGTGTCGGCCCGGCAGATCGGGATGGAATACACCCTCATCCCCGAAGACAAGCAGGCCTCGCTGTGGGAGCTGCTCGGCGGCTATGCCGACACGCTGGAGACCTGGAAGGACGAGTAAGCCCGGCGCCGCGCTTGACTGGTGGGAGCCAGCCTGCTGGCGATGGGTGCTTGTCGCGTGCATCCATCGCCAGCAGGCTGGCTCCCACCCTTTTCTATCAGGCCTGCTTTTTCTTGCGTTCTTCGTCGCGCAGCTCGCGACGCAGGATCTTGCCGACGTTGGTTTTCGGCAGGGTGTCGCGGAACTCGATGTGCTTCGGCCGCTTGTAGCCGGTGAGGTTCTCGCGACAGAACTCCTTCAAGGCATCGACGGTGAGCGACGGGTCCTTGCGCACCACGAACAGCTTCACCACTTCGCCGGAGTGTTCGTCGTCCACGCCGACGGCAGCGACTTCGGCCACGCCCGGGTGGTGCATGACAATGTCTTCGATCTCGTTCGGGTACACGTTGAAGCCCGAGACCAGGATCATGTCCTTCTTGCGATCGACGATGTAGATGTAGCCGTTGGCATCCATCTTCGCGATGTCGCCGGTGCGCAGCCACCCCTCGGCGTCGAGTACCTTCGCGGTTTCCTCCGGCTGGCCCCAGTAGCCCTTCATCACCTGCGGGCCCTTGATGCAGAGCTCGCCGGCTTCTCCGACCGGTAGCACGGTGCCGTCTTCGGCCCTGATCTGCACGTAGGTGGACGGAATCGGCAGGCCGATCGAGCCGTTGTATTCCTTGAGGTCGAGCGGATTGATGCAGGCGGCGGGCGAGGTCTCGGTGAGGCCATAGGCTTCCGAGAGCGTGACGCCGGTGGTCTTCTTCCAGCGCTCGGCGACGCTACGCTGCACCGCCATGCCACCGCCCAGCGACAGGTGCAGGCGCGAGAAGTCGAGGTCGGCGAAACCGGGCGTGTTGAGCAGGCCGTTGAACAGCGTATTGACGCCCGTGATGGCCGTGAACTTCTCTTTTGAAAGCTCCTTGACGAAGCCCTTCATATCGCGCGGATTGGTGATCAGCAGGTTCATCGCGCCCATGCGCGTGAAGACGAGGCCGTTCGCGGTCAACGAGAAGATGTGATACAGCGGTAGCGCCGTGACGATGATCTCTTCGCCCGCCTTCGCGGCGCCGCTGATCCAGGCGTCTGCCTGGAGCATGTTCGCGATCATGTTGCGGTGGGTGAGCATCGCACCCTTGGCCACACCCGTGGTGCCGCCGGTGTATTGCAGGAAGGCGATGTCGTCGTGCCCGATGTCCACGGCCGGCATGGGATGTGCCTTGCCGCGCTCCAGTGCAGCGCGGAAGCGCACGGAACCGGGCAGGTTGAAGGCCGGTACTTCCTTGCGGATGTTCTTCACCACGAAGTTGATGATGTTGCCCTTCGGGAAGCCCACCATGTCGCCGACCGCGGTGGTGATGACGTGCTGGACCTTGGTGCCATCCAACGCGTGTTGCGCGGTGGCGGCGAAGTTGTCGAGGACGACGAGAGCCTTCGCGCCCGAATCTTCCAGTTGGTGATGCAGTTCGCGGGTGGTGTACAGCGGATTCGTGTTCACTACCGTCAGGCCGAGACGCAGCGCACCGAACAGCGCAATCGGATACTGCAGCAGGTTCGGCAGCATGATCGCCAGGCGGTCGCCTTTCTTCAGCCCGAGTTCGCCGGAAAGAAAGCCCGCGAAGGCCCGGGACAGTTCGTCGATCTGCCCGTAGGTGAGAACCTTGCCGAAGTTCTTGAACGCGGGGCGCTCACGAAATTTCTGAAAGGACTCTTCGAGAACGGCCGCAATGGAGCGGAATGCGTTGACGTCGATGTCGGCGGGAATGCCGGCCGGATAGTGGTCAAGCCACGGACGCTCAATGCTCATGAATCGGACGAACTCCAGAAAGTGACGTTCGTACGGCGCATCGTCGTACGATCGCGGCATTGGAGCATACGCGCGCGTACAGCGGCAAGCCGCGCCGCAGCGCGCCGACACGGGGAGAAGACACCGATGTGGAAGGCCGGAACCATGCTGCTGTGCCTCGTTTTCGCCGGGATGGTCGGCTGCAGGCACACGCCGGACGAGGAACAGGTACGGGCCGCCGTGGCGGCGACGACCGAAGCGGCGGAAGCGGGCAAGGCAAGCGACGCGGTGGCGGCGCTCAGCGAAGATTTCGACGGTAACGGTGGGCAACTGGATCGGCAGTCGCTCTCCCAACTCATTCGCGGCTACGCGCTGCGCCGTCAGGCGATTCACGTGTTGATGGGGCCGATCACCACGGAGCGGCGAGGCGAGCGGATGGTCGCGACATTTACCGTCACGTTGACCGCCAGCGCGGGCGTCCTCCCCGACGACGCGGGTGCATACACCGTCGAAACCGGTTGGCGAAAGGAGAGCGGCGAGTGGCGCTGCTTCACGGCCACATGGAAGAAAGCCTTGTAACGCCGCACGAGAGACAGGCACAAAAAAAACGCCCCGGTGTTACCCGGGGCGTTCTGTGGAGGCCTCTTACGCCGCCTTCGCCAACTGGCGGAGCACGTACTGCAGGATGCCGCCGTGACGGAAGAACTCGCGCTCCTTCGGGGTCAGCAGCAGCACCTTCACGGTGAACTCCTTGACCGAACCGTCCGGACGCGTGGCCTTGACCGTCGCACGCTTTGCTTCGCCGCCTTCCAGGCCGGTGATGTCGAACACTTCGTCACCCTTGAGGCCCAGCGACTGCGCGTTCTCGCCTTCGAGGAACTGGCAGGGCAGGACGCCCATGCCGACGAGGTTGGAGCGGTGGATGCGCTCGAAGCTCTCGGCGATGACGGCCTTAACGCCCAGCAGCAGCGTGCCCTTGGCTGCCCAGTCACGCGACGAGCCGGTGCCGTATTCCTTGCCGGCGAGGACCACCAGCGGCGTGCCGTCGGCCTTGTACTTCATGGCGGCGTCGTAGATCGCCATCTGCTCGCCGGTCGGGATGTACTTGGTGTAGCCGCCTTCGACGCCATCCAGCATCAGGTTCTTGATGCGGATGTTGGCGAAGGTGCCGCGCACCATCACGTCGTCGTTGCCGCGGCGCGAACCATAGGAGTTGAAGTCCTTCGGCTCGACACCCTTCGAGATGAGGAAGCGGCCCGCCGGGCTGTCCTTCTTGATCGAACCGGCCGGCGAGATGTGGTCGGTGGTGATCGAGTCACCGAAGATGCCCATGGCACGCGCGCCGTGGATGTCCTCGATGGTGCCGGCCTCGGCACTCATGCCGTCGAAGTACGGCGGGTTCTTGATGTAGGTCGAATCGTCCCAGGCATAGGTCTTGCCGTCCGGCGACGCGATCTGGTTCCAGCGGCTGTCACCCTTGAACACGTCGGCGTAGGTTGCCTTGAACATCTCCGGACCGATCGAACTGGCGATCAGGTCGGAAATCTCCTGGTTGGTCGGCCAGATGTCCTTGAGGTACACCGGCTGACCGTCGCTACCCGTGCCGATGGCGTCCTTGGTCAGGTCGATGTTGAGCGTGCCGGCCAGGGCGTAGGCGACCACCAGCGGCGGCGAGGCCAGGTAGTTCATCTTCACTTCCGGATGCACGCGGCCTTCGAAGTTGCGGTTGCCCGAGAGCACCGACGCCACGGCGAGATCGCCCTCGGCGATGCCCTTGCTGATCTCGACCGGCAGCGGACCCGAATTGCCGATGCAGGTGGTGCAGCCGTAGCCGACCACGTAGAAGTTGACCTTCTCGAGTTCCTTCAGAAGGCCGGTCTTCTCCAGGTATTCGGTCACGACCAGCGAGCCTGGGCCGAGCGACGGCTTGACCCACGGCTTGGAGGTGAGGCCGCGCGCAGCCGCCTTCTTCGCCACGAGGCCGGCCGCGATCATCACGGCGGGATTCGAGGTGTTGGTGCACGAGGTGATGGCGGCGATGACCACCGAGCCATCGTTGATGCGGAACGACTTGCCGTCCTTCTCGACGAGCACGCCGTCGTCGCCGACCTTGTTGCCTTCGTTGCCGACAGCGGTGCCGCCGCCTTCACCGTCGAAGCGAGCCACGTCGCCGTTCTTCGGCTTGCGGTTGGTGGTCAGCGGGCCGACGGCGTCGAGGAAGCTCTGCTTCACACCTTCCAGCAGCACGCGATCCTGCGGACGCTTCGGACCGGCCAGCGACGGCTTCACGTCGGCGAGGTCGAGTTCGAGCACGGTGGTGAATTCCGGCTCCGGCGTGTTGGCGTCGTGCCACATTCCCTGCGCCTTCGCGTAGGTCTCGACGAGGGCGATCTGCGCTTCGTCGCGGCCGGACAGGCGCATGTAGTTCAGAGCTTCCTGGTCGATCGGGAAGATGCCGCAGGTGGCGCCGTATTCCGGGGCCATGTTGGCGATCGTGGCGCGATCGGCCAGCGGCAGGTTCTGCAGGCCGTTGCCGAAGAACTCGACGAACTTGCCCACGACGCCGAGCTTGCGCAGCATCTGGGTCACGGTGAGGACGAGATCGGTGGCGGTCACGCCCTCCGGCAGCTTGCCGGTCAGGCGGAAACCGACGACCTGCGGGATCAGCATCGACGACGGCTGGCCCAGCATGGCTGCCTCAGCCTCGATACCGCCCACGCCCCAGCCGAGCACGCCGATGCCGTTGATCATCGTGGTGTGCGAGTCGGTACCGAACACCGTGTCGGGATAGGCAAACGATTCGCCATTGACTTCATTGGTGAAGACGACGCGGGCGAGGTTCTCCAGGTTCACCTGGTGAACGATGCCGGTGCGCGGCGGCACGACCTTGAAGTTGTTGAAGGCCTTCTGGCCCCAGCGCAGGAACGAGTAACGTTCCTGGTTGCGCTCGAACTCGATCTCGACGTTCTTTTCCAGCGCGGACTCGGAGCCGAACGCATCCACCTGCACCGAATGGTCGATGACCAGTTCGGCCGGGGCGAGCGGATTGATGCGGTTGGGGTCGCCGCCGAGCTTGGCGACGGCGTCGCGCATGGCGGCCAGGTCGACCACGCAGGGCACGCCGGTGAAGTCCTGCAGCACCACGCGCGCGGGCATGAAGGAGATCTCGGTATCCGGCTCGGCCTTGGCATCCCACTTGGCGACGGCCTCGATTTCCTTCGAGGTGACGTTCACGCCGTCTTCCTGGCGGAGCAGGTTCTCCAGCAGGATCTTCATCGAGTAGGGCAGGCGCTTGATGTCGAACTTGTCGCCGAACTTGGCCAGGCTGGCGATGGTGTGGCGCTTGCCGTTGACTTCGATACTGTCTCGGACCGAGAACGAGTCTTTCATGCTGTACTCCTGGCGTGCGTGCTTAGCTGGGGAGGCCGGGCGGCCCGGGACGGACCGCCAAAGGCGTCGATTATCGCGCAGTCTGCCGTGGGAGCGCGACCGGCTGAGACCGGCAGCGGCTAGAATGGCCGATTCGTGGCGCAGACCACGCGAATCTCGGCGGCGAAAGGATGAGGGCGGCGGGACATGGGCGCAAACGCATTTGATGGCACGCAGCGTTCGATGATTTCGATGGCCTTGTCGTCGGTGTCGCTGCGCGACCTCGCGCTGGTCCAGGCCGTGGCGCGCGAGGGCAGCTTCAACAGCGCGGCCCGGGCCATGTACATCAGCCCGTCGGGCCTTTCGCACCAGGTGCAGAAGGTGGAGCAGGCGCTGGGCGCCCCGCTGTTCGAGCGCGGCGGCCGGCGCGTGGTGCCTACCGCCAGCGGGCAGCGGTTGCTCGGCTATATAGAAGACGTGCTGGCGTCCGCCGAGCATCTGGAGCACGCCGCCCGCGCCGGGCACGTCGCCTTCGGGGGTGAGCTTCGTCTGGGCGTGCCCTCGACCCTGGGTCCGTATCTGCTGCCGCACTTCATCGAACCGTTCCCGCAGCGTTTCCCCGGTGCGCGGTTGACCATCTCGGAAGGCAAACCCCGCGGCCTGCTGCGTCGTCTGCAGGAAGGCGAACTCGATGCCGTGCTGGCCCCGCCCGTTGCGACCGTGACCGGCCTGGAATCGACGGCGCTGTTCTTCGAGCCCTACGAACTCATGCTGCACACCGGGCATGCGTTGGCGGGCAGGGCGTCGATTCGCCTGGCGGAACTGGACGCCGCGGAGGCGACGCTCATGGCCGAGAGCCACGGTCATGGCGTCTCCGATCTGGGCATGGCCGGTTCGGCCCGGCCCGAGCGCATCCAGGACCTCAGCATCGAAAGCCTTGCCACGCTGGTGGCCTTGCGCGGCGGCTATACGCTCGTGCCGATCCTGGCTCATGAGCGGCTGGGGTCGATTCCCAACGTCGTACTGGCCGCGGTGGAAGACGCGCGGCCCGGCCGGCACATCTCTCTTTACTGGCGCAGTGCCACGCCGTGGCACGACGACCTGGCGCGCTTCGGGGATCTTCTGCGAACGCTGGCCGAAACCATCCCGGGGCTGGACGCGGCACTGCCTCAGACGGCCGCGTAGTCACGCTTGTCGCGAGCGCCGGGACGCTCGCCTCAACCGCCGTCGTCGAGTGTCGAGCCCGTCAGCAGACCGCGCGCCAGCATGGCGCATTGCTTGCGATAGACCAGCAGTTGCCACTGGCGACCGCCGAGCTGGTTCCACAGCACTGCCGAACGTACCGCCGCAAGAAGCGACGCGCGCACGCGGTCCACGTTCGCCTTCTGCTGCAGGTGCGCGGGCGTACCGGTGACCATCACCCGTGGCTTCAGGGTGGACAGCGTGGACGTGTAGAGATCGGCGAGGCGCGCGGCCACGTTGGGGTGCGTGATGCCGAAATGTTCGACCTGCCGCTGGGCACCGACGATGCCCTCGCGCAGGCGATCGACCAGGCCGCGCTGGCGCGACAGCGCACGTTCCAGGCGAAGTACGGTGACTGACATGCGCATGACCGCCACGTCGCGGGTCTGGTCCTCGAACTGCGCCACCAGCGTGCGCAATCCGCGGCGCACGCCGCCTACACCGCCGTACACGGAGGCCACGGAATCGGCATCGATGCGAAAGACGCTGGCGATGCTGGCCTCGAACGCCGCCTCATCGCAGCGGCCGTCGGTCGCCAGTTGCTGGGCGAGGGCGGCGCCCTGGAAAACACCCGCCAGGGCGAGCACGCGTTCTTCGTTCATTCGGAAAACTCGGGGGAAGGGGGAGGAGCCAGACCGCCGTAGGGAGCGTCGGTGGCAGCGATCACGGCACCGCCCAGGCATACCTCGCCGTCATACAGCACGACCGACTGCCCAGGTGTCACGGCGCGCTGGGGTTCGTCGAACGACACCTCCAGGGTGTCGCCGCGAACCACGACAGTGCATGCCTGGTCGGCCTGGCGGTAACGCGTCTTGGCGGTGCAGCGGAACGAAAGGGCGGGCGGTTCGCCAGCGACCCAGGTGGCGTCGGTCGCTGAAAGCCGTGTCGATTGCAGCCAGCGGTTCTCTCCGCCCTGCGCGACGACAAGCGTGTTGCTGGCGACATCCTTGCCCACCACGTACCAGGGCTCGTTCGGCGCGTCGGCTCGGCCACCGATGCCGAGGCCGTTGCGCTGGCCGAGTGTGTAATACATGACGCCCTGATGCTCGCCGATGACACGGCCATCCGGGTCGATCATCGGGCCGGGCCTGGCGGGAAGGTAGTGCGAAAGGAACGAGCGGAAATCCCGCTCGCCGATGAAACAGATGCCTGTCGAATCCTTCTTCGCGTGAGTCGGCAAGGCCGCTTCGCGGGCCATCTCGCGCACGCGCGGCTTTTCGATCTCGCCGACCGGGAACAACGTGGCGGCCAGTTGTTCCTGGCCCAGTGCATGCAGGAAATAGCTCTGGTCTTTCGCGGCATCGACGGCGCGCAGGAGGCGATAACGGCCGTCGCGTAAATCGACGCGGGCGTAGTGGCCGGTGGCGATCTTTTCCGCGCCGAGCGCTCGTGCGTGCTCGAGGAAAGTCTTGAACTTGATCTCGCGATTGCACAGCACGTCGGGATTCGGCGTGCGCCCCGCGGCGTATTCCGCGAGGAAATAGGCGAACACGCCGTCCCAGTACTCGCTCGCAAAATTTCGCGCATGGAAGGGGATGCCCAGGCGGCCGCAGACGGCAACGGCGTCCTTGCGATCCTCGTCGGTGGTGCATGGGCCGGAGCGGTCGTCTTCCTCCCAGTTCTGCATGAACATGCCTTCCACCTCGTGCCCGGCTTCCCGGAGCAGGAGTGCGGCAACCGAGGAGTCCACGCCGCCGGAGACGCCGAGAATCACTTTCACGAGGCGACCCCGGGCAGCAGGCTCGACACCGTGTCCAGTGGCAGGCGCCGGCCGTCGAGCCAGGCGTCGATGGTGAGCAGAATCAGCGGCGTGCGCAGACGGTCGCCGAGCGCCTCGATCTCGTCGCGCCGCAGCCACAGAGCGCGGCGGATACCCTTGTCCAGCGGCAGCATCTCGTCGTGGGAGAGGACATGGGCCGAAAAGCCGAAACGCAGAACCTGCTCGCCATGCTCCGAACTGGTCCACTGCCACACCCCGAGGAAGGCGTCGAGCGCGACGCGGTGGCCGGTTTCCTCGAGGGTTTCGCGCACCGCCGCGGCCTGCAACGTCTCGCCCGGATCGAGGTGACCTGCAGGCTGGTTGTAGGCAATACGACCGCCAACTTCCTCCTCGACAATGAGAAAACGGTCGCCGCGCGCGACCACGCAGGCCACCGTCACCCGGGGGCACCACACGTTTTCGGTGGAGGAGCTGGTCGGCGTCATCGGCTTAAGGGGATAGGGCTCTGGAAAAAGGCCTATTGTGCCATCACCTGTGGGAATCGACCGGAAAGTGGCCCGGCTTCCGGTGTATAAACGACTCGCGTATCGAAGGCTTCAAATTAATGTCCCAAGAACACGAACACGATCAGGAAAGCGAACGCGGGCACGGCCTCGCCATTGAGACGGCCCGTCCCGACACTGCCAGGCCGCCGCTGTTTCAGGTCGTCCTGCTGAACGACGACTTCACGCCGATGGATTTCGTGATCGAGGTATTGCGCAGTTTCTTCGGCATGGACCAGGAGAGGGCGGTACAGGTGATGCTTCATGTTCACACGCGAGGAAAGGGCGTCTGCGGCGTGTTCACTCGCGAGGTGGCAGAAACCAAGGTGACTCAGGTCAACGAGTACTCACGGTCTCATCAGCACCCGCTGTTGTGCACTATGGAAAAGATGTAGCCGATCCCCCATCTGGAGTTCATGCGGCATTGAAAGGGGGCTCGCCCTCGCCGCCCACAGCTATCGGAGACGGTCCGTATGTTCAGCAAGGATCTCGAAGTCACCATCGGGCACTGCTACAAGCAGGCCCGTGAGCAGCGCCACGAATTCATGACCGTGGAGCATCTGCTGCTCGCCCTCACGGAGAATACCTCCGCCCTCGCCGCACTGCGGGCCTGCGGCGTCGATTTGCCACGCCTCGCGGCCGATCTCCAGCGGATCATTGCCGAGACGGTGCCAGTGCTGCCGGCCGGCGACGAACGCGATACGCAGCCCACCTTGGGTTTCCAGCGCGTGCTCCAGCGCGCCGTCTACCACGTGCAATCCTCGGGTCGAAAGGAAGTCACCGGCGCCAACGTGCTTGTGGCGATCTTCGGCGAGAAGGATTCGCACGCCGTGTACTTCCTGCACCAGCAGGAAATTACGCGCCTGGACGTCGTGAACTACATCTCGCACGGCATCGCCAAGATTGGCGACGAGTCGGCTGCCGCGGCGCCCAATGCCGAGCGCGACGGTGAGGAAGGCGGGGAAGGCAAGGGCAATCCCCTGAACGAATACGCCTCCAATCTGAACGAGCTTGCCATCCAGGGCAAGATCGATCCGCTGATCGGTCGCCAGGACGAAGTCGAACGGACCATCCAGGTGCTCTGCCGCCGCCGCAAGAACAACCCGCTTTACGTGGGCGAGGCGGGCGTGGGCAAGACCGCGCTCGCCGAGGGTCTGGCCAAGCGCATCGTCGAGGGACAGGTGCCGGAAGTGCTGGAAGACTGCACGATCTGGTCGCTGGACCTGGGCGCTCTGGTCGCCGGCACCAAGTACCGCGGCGACTTCGAAAAGCGCCTCAAGGCGGTGATCGCTCAGCTCAAGAAACAGCCGAACGCGATCCTCTTCATCGACGAGATACACACCATCATTGGTGCCGGTTCGGCGTCGGGCGGCACCATGGACGCCTCGAACCTTATCAAGCCCATGCTCGCCTCCGGCGAACTGCGCTGCATCGGATCGACCACGTTCCAGGAGTTCCGCGGCGTGTTCGAAAAGGACCGCGCGCTGGCTCGTCGCTTCCAGAAGATCGATGTGGTCGAGCCGACCGTGGCCGACTCGATCGAGATCCTGCGTGGCCTGAAGAGCCGCTTCGAAGAACATCACTCGGTGGAGTACACGGGTGAGGCCCTGCGTGCGGCGGTGGACCTCTCGGTCAAGCACATCCCCGACCGTCTGCTGCCCGACAAGGCCATCGACGTGATCGACGAGGCCGGTGCCCGTCAGCGTCTGCTGCCGGAAGAAGAGCGCACCGGCAGGATCGACGTGCCCGAGATCGAGTACATCGTGGCGAAGATGGCGCGCATCCCGGCGAAGCAGGTCTCGGCCTCCGATCGCGACGTGCTGCGCAATCTCGAACGTAACCTCAAGATGGTCGTGTTCGGCCAGGATGGGGCGATCGAGGCGCTGGCGTCGTCGATCAAGATGGCGCGCTCGGGTCTGGGCGATCCGTCCAAGCCGATCGGCAGCTTCCTGCTTGCCGGCCCGACGGGCGTGGGCAAGACGGAGGTTACCCGTCAGCTGGCGATGCAACTCGGTATCGAGATGGTTCGCTTCGACATGTCCGAGTACATGGAAGCGCACTCGGTGTCGCGCCTTGTCGGTGCCCCTCCGGGCTACGTCGGGTTCGACCAGGGCGGCCTGCTCACGGAGCAGATCACCAAGCATCCGCACTGCGTGCTGTTGCTGGACGAGATCGAGAAAGCGCATCCGGACGTCTACAACATCCTGCTCCAGGTCATGGATCGGGGCGTGCTGACTGACACGAATGGACGCGAGGCCAACTTCAAGAACGTGATCATCGTGATGACCACGAATGCCGGCGCACAGTTGGCTTCGCGTCGCGGCATCGGTTTCGTGAAGCAAAACCACGCACCGGACGCGATGGAGACCATCCGCCGCATGTTCACGCCCGAGTTCCGCAACCGTCTCGATGCGATCATCCAGTTCAATGCGCTGGACTTCGACCACATCCTGCGCGTGGTCGACAAGTTCCTGATCGAGCTGGAGACCCAGTTGGCGGAGAAGAAGGTCAGCGTGGACGTGACGCCGGACGCGCGCCGCTGGTTGGCGGAGCACGGCTTCGATCCGCAGATGGGCGCCCGCCCGATGGCTCGCGTGATCCAGGACAAGGTGAAGCGCGCGTTGGCGGACGAGCTGCTGTTCGGCAAGCTGGCCGAAGGCGGCAAGGTCACCCTCTCGGTCGAGGGCGATCAGTTGCACGTCGAAACGGAGTCGGCCGAGCCGGCCACGGCGGAAGCCTAAGGAAGGCAGGCGCCGTCATGGCGGCGGGAAGCCTACGAGAGCTATAGCGGCGAGGCGGTTTCCTCACTGCTATAGCGGCTCCCAGCAATAAAAAAGCCGCGGGCGTTTGCCGCGGCTTTTTTTCGCCTCATGGAGGCGGCGCGAGGCGCCTTACTTCATGCGGTACGTGATGCGTCCCTTCGTCAGGTCGTAAGGGGTCATTTCGACCTTCACCTTGTCGCCTGTAAGGATGCGGATGTAATGCTTGCGCATGCGGCCGGAGATATGGGCAGTGATGACGTGCCCGTTCTCGAGCTGCACGCGGAACATGGTGTTGGGCAGGGTCTCCAGGACCGTGCCTTCCATTTCGATGACGTCGTCTTTTGCCATGTGTTCCGGGTCGACATGAACGGCCGGAATGGCCGCATAAGTCCACTAGTATGCCATAGGGGGCGGTGCGAGGCCACCGGGCGGCGCCCGGTGGCGGCAGGGATCAGCCGAATTGTTCGTCCAGTTTCCGGCGGATCTCGTCTTCGATGGTGCCGCGCAAGGGCGAGAGAAGCATGCCGAGTTCGGCCGTCACGTGGACGTCGGTGGCGGTCACCTCGATGGCGCCCTTCACGCCCGAACGCGCGAAGCTCATGGTGTCGCCGTCCCATTGGCCTTCGGTGCCGAATTTCTCGCTGATGCGAGCAGCAACTTTCTCGACCACCGTGCGGGCGTTCTCGAGGGTCGTTCCATGGGGGCGGCGGATGTCGATCTTTGCCATCGCGGCGGGTCCTTCTGTTCGATGGAGTGGCCAAGTCTAGCAGCGTCCTCGTCACGGACCGATGACGCCTTTGCGTTCAAATAGATACCGCGCTCTGCTAAAGTCGCGTCGTCAACGTCCCGGTTCTTCCATGCGCATCGAATTCGTCAGCTCGGCACGCGGTGATTTCCACTGGTCACGGCCCGTGCTCACGATTGGCCGCGGGGAGGATAACGACCTGGTCGTGTCCGAAACCCAGGTCGCCGCGCGCCACGTCACCATCCACCGGGACCGCCGCGGTCTCGTGTTGCAGGTCGCACCCGAGACGGGGCGCGTGTACGTCAACGCACGACCCGTGCGCGAACGCGCGCTGCTGCGCCCCGGCGACAGCCTTTCCCTCGGTGACTGCCGAATGCTGGTGCGCGATGACGCGGACCTTGATGCCCGGGTGACCGTCGAGCCTACCGAATCGCGTTGCACCGTCGCCTTGCGGCCGGTGGCCGGCCCCTTGTCGGGTCGTGTGGTCGCGGTAGGCGACCGCCTGGAGCTGGGTTCCACCCACGGCGCGCTGCCCCTCGAACTCCCCGGCAACGACGCAGCCTTGCTGACGCTGGCGTGGGAGCAGGGGGATCTGGTGCTCGATGCTTCGCGCGTCCCCGCCCGTCACGCCGTGCGCGTCAACGGGGTGAAGGTGGTGCGAGCCTCGCTGCAACCGGGCGACCAGATCGGTATCGCCGCCCACCGCTTTGTGGTCGATGGCCCCGGTTGGGCCGCGGAACCGGTAGTGATCATGTCGGAGCCGGAGCCCGAGGTCGCCGTGCCGGACGCCGACGCGCCGCGAGGGGACGTGTGGTGGCTGATCGCGACCGCCGCGCTGTTGGCGCTGGGTATCTCCGCAGTGCTTTTCATGCACTTCTGACGGGCATAATCGGCGTTACCTTCCCCACGAAGAGAACGAAGTGAGCAGAGCCTGGAATTTCAGTGCCGGTCCCGCCGCGCTGCCGGAAGCCGTCCTTAAGCGTGCTCAGGCGGAACTGCTCGATTGGAACGGGTCCGGCGCCTCGGTGATGGAGCTGTCCCATCGCGGCAAGCGTTTCATGGAACTTGCCGCGGCGACCGAGCGCCGCCTGCGTGAGTTGCTCGGCATGCCGGACAACTACAAGGTGCTGTTCCTGCAAGGCGGCGCCACCCAGCACTTCGCACAGATTCCGATGAACCTCGCACCCGAGGGCGGCAGCGCCGATTACATCGTGACGGGCGTTTTCAGCCGCAAGGCGGTCAGTGAGGCGGCGTACCACGTGGATGCACGCATCGCTGCCACGTCGGAAGCGAACGATTTCCTCAGTCTGCCGCCGCGCGAGCAGTGGACGCTCAACCCTGCGGCTTCGTACGTGCACTACACGCCGAACGAAACCATTCGCGGGCTGGAATTCCACGACATTCCCGACGTCGGCGACGTGCCGCTGGTCGCGGACATGTCATCCAATATCCTCGGTGCGCCGCTGGACGTCTCGCGCTTCGGCCTCATCTACGCGGGCGCGCAGAAGAACATCGGTCCGTCCGGCCTCGTGGTGATGATCGTTCGAGAGGATCTTCTCGCGCGCCCGCCACGCCCGATGGCGAAGATTCTTCGTTATGCGGAGCAGGCCGCCAACGACTCCATGCTCAATACGCCGAATACCTGGGGCTGGTATCTCGCCGGCCTCACCTTCGATTGGCTGGCGGCAGAAGGCGGGCTCGCCGTGATGGGCGAGCGGAACGCGCGCAAGTCAGCGCTGCTGTATGGCGCGATCGACAGCTCGAATGGTTTCTATCGAAACGATGTGGAGCGCGCTGCACGTTCGCGTATGAACGTGTCATTCGTATTGCACGACAGCGCACTGGATGCGCTTTTCCTCACCGAATCGGAAGCGGCCGGTTTCATTGGCCTCAAGGGACACAAGGCCGTGGGTGGCATGCGCGCGTCGCTTTACAACGCCGTGCCCGAAGCCGCTGTGGAAGCGCTGGTGCAATTCATGCGGGACTTTGTGGCCAAGCACGGTTAAAGTCGGAAGTCGCCGCGCTGCAGCATGCATGCGCGGCGATAACCGTTTCAACTGCAACCACTTAGCCGCCTGGACGTCCATGAGCAAGACCCCCGCCGATAAACAAGCCACGCTGGCCGAGGCGCGTACGCGCATCGACAGCATCGACCAGCAACTGCAGTCGCTCATCAGCGAGCGTGCCCGTTGGGCGCAGCAGGTCGGCCGGGCCAAGGGCCCGTTGAAGGCGGCGGTGGAGTATTACCGACCCGAACGCGAGGCCCAGGTCCTGCGCGGCGTGATCGATCGTAACGACGGTCCGCTGCCGAATGCGGAACTCGTGCGACTGTTCCGCGAGATCATGTCGTCGTGCCTTTCGCAGCAGCAACCGTTGAAGATCGGTTTTCTCGGGCCGGAAGGCACGTTCAGCGAACAGGCGGTGCGCAAGCACTTCGGTCACGCTGCCTACGGCTTGCCGCTGGGCAGCATCGAAGAGGTCTTCCAGGAGGTCGCGGCCGGTAACGCCGACTTTGGCGTGGTACCGGTCGAGAACTCGGGGCAGGGCATGATCCAGATGACCCTCGACATGTTCCTCGTGTCGAAGGCCACCATCTGCGGCGAAGTCGAACTGCGCGTTCATCAGAACCTGCTTTCGCTGAGCGGCGAGTTGAAGGACGTGAAGCGCATCTACTCGCATCCGCAGTCGCTGCAGCAATGCCAGGGCTGGCTGCGCGTGAACCTGCCGAATGTGGAGCGCGTGCCGGTGTCCAGCAACGCCGAAGCAGCACGTACGGCGCGGCTCTCGCCCGAGTCGGCCGCCATTGCGGGCGAAACGGCCGGGCGTGTGTACGGCCTGAAGACGGTGGCTGGTCCGATCGAGGATCGCTCCGACAACACCACGCGGTTCCTCGTGATCGGTCGCTCCATCTTTCCCGCGTCGGGCAATGACCGCACGTCGCTGCTGGTCTCCGTGCGCGACAAGCCCGGTGCGCTTTACGACGTGCTGAGCCCGCTGGCGCGTCATGGCATCAGCATGAATCGCATCGAGTCGCGACCGGCACATACCGGCAAGTGGCAATACGCGTTCTTTATCGACGTGTCCGGCCACGTGGACGACGAGGCCGTGCAGGCCGCGCTCGAAGAAATGAAACCTGCCGCCGCCGACGTGCGTGTACTCGGTTCCTATCCTGTCGCCTTGCCATGACTCTTGAATTCGATGCTGCCGCGCTCGCCAATCGGGCGACGTCGGCGCTCCGCGCCTACGATCCCGGCCACGATCTTCCGGCGCTGCGCCTGCGCTTCGGCGAGATGCTGTCCGAACTGGGTTCCAACGAGAATCCCCTGGGGCCGAGCAAGTCGGCGCTGCGCGCGGCCAATCGTGCGATCGAGGAAGCCTGGCGCTATCCCGACCCGCTCGGCGCGTCGCTGAAGCGGAAGCTGTCCGACGAACTGGGTGTGCCGTTTGCAGGCATTACCCTCGGCAATGGCTCGCATGAGCTGTTGATGCTGATGGCACAGTGCTTCGCGGACGAAGCGCATCCGGTCGTGCATTCGCAGTACGGCTTTGCGGTGTTCCCGATTGCCGCGGCCGCGGCGGGCGCACCGGCCGTCGCGGTGCCTGCGCTGCCTGCCGATCATCCGGAAGCACCGTACGGGCACGACCTCGCCGCCATGGCGGCGGCTGTCACGCCTGCGACGCGGCTCGTGTATCTCGCCAATCCGAACAATCCGACCGGCACCTGGTTCACCGACGCCGCGTTGGAAGACTTTCTTGAGCGGATTCCGCCGCAGACACTCGTGGTGGTCGACGAGGCATATCACGAGTATGTGGATGCCGAAGGGTTGAGCACGGCGTTGCATCTGCTGGGGCGGTTTCCGAACCTCGCCGTTACACGCACGTTCTCCAAGGCATATGCGCTTGCAGGACTGCGCATCGGTTACATGCTCAGCCATCCTTCGGTGGCGGCGGTGTGCGAGCGTCTGCGCGAATCGTTCAACGTCAACGGTGTGGCGCTGGCCGCCGCCGAGGCAGCGCTGGGCGACCACGAGCATCGCGCGCACGTGCGCGCCACCAATCGCCGTGATCGCACCTGGCTCGCAGGGGAACTCACGGCGCGCGGTCTGCGCGTGCTGCCGTCGCAGACGAATTTCTTGCTCGTCGATCTCGGCGATGACGCCACCGCTTTCGAGGCGCATCTCTTTGAACGCGGCGTCATCGTGCGCCCGATGATCGGTTACGGATTGCGGCACACGCTGCGCATAAGCGTCGGCAGCCGTACAGAACTGGAACGCCTGCTGGAGAACCTGCCGTGAGCCGCATCGATTGGCGTAGTTCCGCGGGCGGTCCGCTGCGCGGCGAGATCGTCGTGCCAGGCGACAAGTCCGTTTCGCATCGTGCGCTGATGTTCGGCGCCCTTGCCGAAGGCGTTACGCGGATCCGTGGGTTTCTCGAAGGCGAGGACACACGGGCCACAGCCGCCATCCTCGGTCGACTCGGCGTACGTTTCGAAACTCCGGCACCGGGCGAGCGTGTCGTGCATGGTGTGGGCCTGCATGGGCTTCGCGGCAGCAGCGAACCGCTCGACTGCGGCAATGCCGGCACCGGCATGCGCTTGCTCGCCGGACTGCTTGCCGGACAGGCGTTCGACTCCACGCTGATCGGCGACGAGTCGCTTTCACGGCGCCCCATGCGACGGGTCACCGATCCGCTGGGTTTGATGGGTGCCGTCATCGATACGAATGACGGCAAGCCGCCGCTGCGTATCCATGGCGGCAGGACGCTGCACGGTGTGACCTATGAGCCGCCCGTCGCCAGCGCGCAGATCAAGTCGGCCTTGCTGCTGGCGGGTCTCTACGCCGAGGGCTTCACCGAGGTGGTGGAACCCCATCCGACCCGTGACTACACGGAAAGCATGCTGCGCGCCTTCGGCTGGCCGATCGACTACGCTCCCGGACGCGCCCGGTTGGAAGGCGGGCATACGCTGCGCGCGGTGGACGTCGACGTGCCGGCGGACTTTTCGTCGGCGGCCTTCTTCATCGTGGCCGCCTGCATCGTGCCGGGCTCCGAGCTTCGCCTGAAAGCAGTGGGTCTGAACCCGCGACGCACCGGCTTGCTGGCGGCCCTCGAACTCATGGGCGCCGACATCGCCGTGGAGAACATGCGTAGCAGCGGCGGAGAAGACATCGGCGATCTGGTCGTGCGCTACGCACCGCTGCACGGCGTGGCGCTGCCCCTGGACATCGTGCCGGACATGATCGACGAGTTCCCCGCATTGTTCGTCGCGGCGGCGACGGCCGATGGCATGACGACCATTCGCGGTGCAGCCGAGCTGCGCGTGAAGGAGTCGGATCGCATCGCCAGCATGGCTCATGGCCTGAAGGCCTGTGGCGTGAAGATCGACGAGTTGCCGGATGGCGCGATCATCCAGGGGGGGGGCATCGGTGGCGGCACGATCGACAGCCATGGCGATCATCGTATTGCGATGAGTTTCGCCGTGGCGGGGCTGCTCGCGTCCGCACCGATCGTTATTGGCGACTGCGCCAACGTCGCGACCTCGTTCCCCGGTTTTGTCGCTTTGGCGAATGGTGCCGGCTTTCGGTTGGAGGCGGCTTGATGGCGTTCCGTCGGTGACGTCGAGGCGCTAACCTTCGCCTTTCCGTTACCCGGGCGCCGCCATGGCCGAGAAGATCCCTCCGTTCGTCGTTGTCGTGCCCGCACGCTTCGGTTCCACCCGGCTGCCGGGCAAGCCGCTGTTGAAGATCGGCGGTGAATCGATGATTCGCCGTGTGGCGGCCAGGGCAGGGCAGGCGGGGGCGGCGCAGGTGGTCGTCGCCACCGACGACGAGCGCGTGGCCCGCGAAATGAAAGGCTGCGGCGACATCCTCGTCTGCATGACCAGCCCCGACCATGCCTCCGGCAGCGACCGGATCGCCGAAACCGCCCGCCATTTCGGCTGGCCCGAAGACACTGTGGTGGTCAATCTCCAGGGCGACGAGCCCTTCGCACCCGCGGCAGGCATTCGTGCCGTTGTGGCGACCCTGGCCGGGGACGACGCGCCCATGGCAACCCTCGCCACGCCCATCGAGCACGCCGAGGAGCTTTTCGACCCGAACATCGTAAAGGTGGTGCGCGGCGGCAACGGTCGCGCGCTGTACTTCACGCGCGCGCCTGCCCCCTGGGCACGGGATGCGTTCGCGCGCGACCGCCAGGTCCTGCCGCCCGGCGTGCCGTTCCTCCGCCATATCGGCATCTACGCCTACCGCGCGGGTTTTCTGAACAGGCTGGCGGCCCTCCCACGCACGGCGCTGGAACAGGCCGAATCGCTGGAGCAGCTCCGGGCCCTGGAGCACGGCTACCCCATCTCGGTGCGGCAGACGCCCGAACCGTTCCCGCCGGGCATCGACACGCCGGAAGACCTGGAGCGGGCCGAACGCTGGCTGGCTGGGCAGGGGTTGTAGGAAATCCCCTTCCTGCGACCGGGGGTGCCGCCCACACCCTTCCTCGGCTTGCACCGGGCGCGCTCCATGGGGCGCCAACGTAATCTAACCCCGTCGCCACACTGATCCCTACACGGAAGGCGACGCTCCCACGGATGGCCCTCGCCGACATGGCTCCCCCATGTCGGCGTTTTCGCGTCCGTGACCAGCTGACGCGGTAAAATGTCCGGATGGAGCACACCGAGTCGCATCCGTTCGACGGCAAGGCCTTCGTCCGCCACCTCACCACCTCGCCTGGCGTCTACCGCTACTTCGATGCGGAGGACGAGTTGCTGTACGTGGGGAAGGCCGCCAACCTCAAGAAGCGCGTCGGCAATTACTTCCTCAAGCCTCCGATGGACCCACGCATCGCGTCGATGGTCTCGCAGATCGCGCGGGCCGAGGTCACGCTGACCCGTACCGCGGGCGAGGCGTTGCTGCTGGAGTCGCAGCTCATCAAGTCGCTGAAGCCGCGATACAACATCGTGCTGCGCGACGACAAGAGCTACCCGTATATCTATCTGTCGGGTGGGGAAGATTATCCGCGGCTTGCGTTCCACCGCGGTGCCAAGGCCGGGCCGGGTCGCTATTTCGGGCCCTACCCGAGCACGTTCGCCGTGCGCGAGAGCCTCGGCTTGATGCAAAAGCTGTTCAAGGTGCGTCAGTGCGAAGACAGCTACTTCAAGAACCGCTCACGACCCTGCCTGCAGCACCAGATCGGTCGTTGCAGCGCGCCGTGTGTGCGCCTGATCGAGGTGGATGATTACAGGAACGACGTACGCCACGCCGAGATGTTCCTCGAGGGGCGCAGCAGTGCGGTAATCGACGAACTGGCCGTCTCGATGGAAAAGGCGTCGCGGGAACTGAACTTCGAGCGGGCAGCCACGTTGCGGGACCAGGTAGCCGCTCTGCGCAAACTGCAGGCACAGCACTTCGTGCAGGGCGCCAGTGCGGACATGGACGTGATCGCCTGCTGCATGGAAGGCGGTATGGCATGCGTGAGCGTGATGTTCTTCCGCAACGGCGTGAGCCTGGGCTCGCGGGACTTCTTCCCGCGCCTGCCCACCGATGCCTCGGTGTCGGATGTGCTTTCGCAATTCGTGGCGCAGTATTACCTCGATCGTCAGGTGCCACGCGAACTCGTGCTGAGCGATCCGATAGAAGACATGGACGTGCTGGCGTCAGTGCTGTCCGATCATGCCGGCTACACCGTGTCGTTGAAGCCGAGCGTGCGTGGCGAGCGTGCGCGTTTCCTGGAAATGGCTCAGCGCAACGCCAGTGCGGCGCTGACGTCCCGTCTCGCGAGTCGCCACACCTTGCTGGCCCGGTTCGACGACCTGCAAAAGGTGCTCGGTCTGGAGGCCACGCCGCGTCGTATCGAGTGCTTCGACATCAGCCATACACGTGGCGAATTGACGGTGGCATCGTGCGTGGTCTTTGGTCCGGAAGGGCCGGAGAAATCGCATTACCGGCGGTTCAACATCACCGGCATCACTCCGGGCGACGACTACGCCGCCATGCACCAGGCGCTGACCCGCCGTTTCAAGAAGGTGGTCGAAGGCGGCGCCAGGCCCGACATCCTGCTGATCGATGGCGGCACCGGCCAGGTGGCGCAGGCGGTGGACGTGTTGCGGGAGCTTGGGGTGGATGGCATTCGCGTGGTCGGCGTGGCCAAGGGGCCCGGACGCCGCGCAGGCGAGGAAACGCTCGTGCTGGCTGACAGCGGCACCACGTTGCATCCGGGTACCTCGTCGCCCGCGCTGCACCTGGTGGCCGCCGTGCGTGACGAAGCGCACCGTTTTGCCATCAGCGGACATCGCCGTCGTCGCGAGGCGGCGCGCGAACGGAGTACTCTGGAAGACGTTTCAGGCGTCGGTGCGCGTCGGCGCGCTGCGCTGCTCAAGGCGTTTGGTGGCCTCGCCGGTGTGGAAGCCGCGGGCGTCGAAGAATTGATGAGTGTGAAGGGTATTGATCGCGGCCTTGCCGAACGCATCTATGCCATGCTGCACCCCTGATGGACATGGAGACGTCGCGCACGAGCGCCCGTCTCCCGCACCGGCCGACCTATGCGAATCAACCTCCCCACCTGGCTGACCCTGTTCCGCGTGCTGTTGCTGCCGGTGATGGTCATTGTCTATTACCTGCCGTTCCGCGGCGCCAACCTGACGGCCGCCCTGGTGTTTGTCCTGGCTGGCTTCACCGACTGGCTCGACGGCTACCTCGCGCGACGTCTTCAGCTCACCTCGGCCTTCGGGGCATTCCTCGACCCGGTGGCCGACAAGCTGATGGTGGCGGTCACGCTCTTTCTCCTCGTGCAGTCGCATCCCGGCGGGGGCTGGTCGAGCATCCTGATGGCCGTGACGGCCTCGGTGATCGTCGGGCGCGAGATCAGCGTGTCGGCCCTGCGCGAGTGGATGGCCCAGATTGGCGCGCGTTCCAAGGTCAAGGTCGCCTTCCTCGGCAAACTCAAGACCGCGATGCAGATGGTGGCCCTCGTGGTGCTGCTGCTCCAGCACGACGCAGAGACCCTGCGCCTGTATCACATCGGTGAGGCCCTGCTGGTCGTGGCCGGCGTGCTGACGATCTGGTCGGGCCTCGACTATCTCCGCGCCGCATGGCCGAGCCTGCGCGGAGATTCAGACGATGTGACAAAAAGTGAAAAAAAATCGGTGCAAGGTGGTTGACACATTCGGCATCTGATCTAAAATAGCCGGACAACGACGCGGGAATAGCTCAGTTGGTAGAGCACGACCTTGCCAAGGTCGGGGTCGCGAGTTCGAGTCTCGTTTCCCGCTCCAAGTTCTTACAAAACCTCGGACCTCCGAGGTTTTGTTTTTTAAGCGCTACGCGGATACTCTTCGCCTGCGCAAGCGATGGCCGGGTGGCAGAGTGGTCATGCAGCGGACTGCAAATCCGCGTACGCCGGTTCGATTCCGACCTCGGCCTCCATCGCATTCCAAGGCGCACCTGCCAACGCAGTGCGCCTTTTTTTCTTTCCGCCCGGATGGCGAAACCGGTAGACGCAAGGGACTTAAAATCCCTCATCCGAAAGGGTATGTGGGTTCGAGTCCCACTCCGGGCATTAGAAACCCATCCAAGGGCATCCGCAGTAGTCCAGGCGATCACAGTAAGCCATTGTAAACGCAGGCTTTTCTGTATATAGACGTCCATCGCCGTCCGCGTGCATCCAGTCCAGCATGTGAGTAGGGATGTGAGTACAGTCCGCCGGACCCCCTCTCGATGGTTAGCGTTACTCACATGCCCGCACTCACCGATGTTCGCATCCGCGCTATGAAGCCGCGGCCGAAGGTCTAGCGAGTTGCCGATATGCACGGCCTCTGCCTTGAGATCCGCCCAACAGGCGCACGTTCGTGGCGCTTCCGTTATCGTTTCGCCGGCAAGGCAAACATGCTCGACCTCGGCGACTATCCTGCGATGACGTTGCAGGAGGCGCGACGCGAACGAGACAAGCAGCGAGATCTGCTGGCGCGCGGGTCGGATCCTGCCGACGTGCGCAGGCAAGCAAAAGCCTTGGCTCTCGTTGCGGCAGAGGACAGCTTCGAAGCCGTCGCGAGTGAGTGGATCGCCACGAAAAAAAGTGGGCGGCTTCGACGCTTGAAAAGACTCTGTGGCTCTTCGAGAACTATGCGTTTCCGTGGATCGGCAAGCGGCCGCTGGAACCATGCCTCAGTGATGGCACGAACTGGCGAAAGTTCTCTGACCGAAGCATCGCGAGCTAACTAGGTGACGTATGGCAAATAAAAAGTGGGGCACCGCGGCCATGCACAGCATCGCTGCCATCAATTGGAAGAAGCCTTCATGCGAGGTCGCGGCCTACTTCGCCGAGGTCAACGGCGTGAACGTGGCCTACGTGTGCGAGACAGCATTCGAGGATGGGCGCTGGAAGCCGGTGGTGACACCGCGGGCCGATCGCGAGTTGCATTACTACGCCGGCAGCCAGGCCCAGGCCATGTACTTCGCCGAGCGCTACCTCGCTACAACATGCCCGACGTAAATGCTCTGGCTGCGGCGTGCAAGGACTACCAACGCACCTAGCGAACGCTCTTCGTCACCTTGCCCGATGCATCCAGCAGGTCGATGCTCGGGGTGCCGTCGTCGGCGACCCCCAGCTTCATCCGTGGACGCCCCTGCGGGTCGCCGAGAATCAGCGCTACGCTCCCATCCGTCGCACGTCCCAGCCAGGCCCGCTGAGCCCGCCCGATACCCGCCTTCTTCGCCGCGGCGTCGACGTCGGGACCGGGCTTCATGTCGCGAAGACGAAGGATGGCCGGAATGTCCATCGTCTCCTCCGGTCGGTCGGTAATCGCGATGCCGACCCTGCGTTCCGTGCCGTTCTCCTCGCTGACCAGCTGCAACGTCTGGTCCTGCATGTAGCGGTCGAAGCTCAGCTGCCCGCCGTTGGTGCGCTTGCCGTCCTTCATGCCGCCGTTGAAGACCAGGCCGCCGTTTTCGATGCCTTCGTCGTTGTAGAAGATCATTCCCGCCTCGGGCCGGTTGGGGTGCGGATACTCCTTTTTCTCGTAGACGATGCCGGGCACCTGCGCGTGGTTGGAGATGGTCATGCGCAGCGTGCCGTCCGGCTCCCTGACGTTTATCCGCTGCACGTCGATGGTGGTGAATGTCCCGGCGGGTGCGGGCGAGGCCATGGCCGTCAGGCCGAGCCAGGCGGCGGCCAGGGTCATCACGGCGGCATAGCCGCCGAGAGCGTGCGAAACGGTAACGCGCATGGGGTTCTCCTGTTCGCGGGACGGTGTCGGCAGACAGTATGAGCCCGCGGGGGATGTCCCGGACCACGTTCACGAAGCTCCACGGGGCCGACGCACCCGACGCCGCGCCGGAAGAACCTAACAAAAAAAGAGGTGTGCGTAGGTAGCCCCGTCCCCACAAAAAACCCCGCCTAGGCGGGGTTTTGTCACTCCTGCTGTTCGCCGTTGGCGGTATCTTGCTTCCGCTTAGCGGATTTCGCGTACCCATATCCGCTGAACCCACCGGCTCCAAACAGAACTAATCCCTTGATGATCTCTATGGCGATCTGGTCTTTCCCGTAAGCGATCGCAACGCAAATAATGATCGCAAGGACTATCCCGGCATACAGAGATCCTTCTTCGTCTGCCTCTGTACAGATATTTCATCCTTCCGATCGTCAGCTTGGCAAACACGTCGTTTGCAATCGCGACCTTCACATTACCGCGTGTTTTTCGTCACGGCTGATTGGGAAGGCTTGCGCCTCACCGGTCAGGAAAACCACACGGAGAAGGGTGGAAGATCACTATGCTGCAACTTAATCCGCCGCTGCCACTCAACACCCCGAAGGGTGAGGGCTTCGCACACTTTCTGATCGACTATGGTCCCGAGTCGGATCTGTACTGGACGGTCTTCATTACAGAGACAGGCGAGATTTGGACGTTCGCGAATCGAGAGGTGCGCGCGTCGAAGAACATTACGCTTGGCCGCACGTCACCGTCGCAACCGCGCCCTCCGGTTCGGCGCGTCGATACCGCGGAGAAGAGGGGAGAGCGCGCAGTAGTGCCCTTGGGTTCGAAAGACGCGTGAGCGTGCGCTCGATCGAGCCACCATTCGCACTATAGGAGTCGCCTACCCAGGCTACCTGGCGGGTGCACATTAATCGTTCCCAGTAAGGCCTTCTGGGGGGGGGCGCTTACCAGTAGGCGTAGCGTGGATTGCACCACTCAGGTCTGCGAATGCGATCCGCTGATGTGGCGGATATATCGTCATCTACGAGCGCCCTTGGGGGCTTATTCGAGCGCCGACTATTGATCTGACGGTCTGTCGACAGGCCCATCGGAATTGTCGTGCTGTGTCACAGAGCAAGCGACCCAAACGTCTAGGCATTAGCGACCGACACGTTGTCGGTCATCGTCTGGACGATCAAAGGGCTCTCGACATGAATCGCGCTAACTGGTTTACCGCCTCTCCCGAAGGCGCCAAGGCATTGACCGGCTTGCACCACTTCGTAACGACAGGCACTGCGCTGCCGCCGAAGCTGGTCCATCTGGTGTTCCTGCGTGTTTCGCAGATCAATGGGTGCGCTCACTGCATCGACCTCCACACGCGAGATCTCATCAAGACCGGTATGTCAGTGGACACCGTCGTGCTCGTACCCGTCTGGCACGAGGTCACCCACCTGTTCACGGAGCAGGAGCGAGCGGCCCTCGCGTGGGCCGAAGAGGTTACTGAAGTCAGTGAGACGCACGCTTCCGACGAGGCCTACGCGAAAGCGTCCGCGATATTCAGCGAGAAGGATCTGGTAGACCTCACGCTCACGATTGCCGCCATGAACGCCATCAATCGCATGGGCATCAGTTTTCGTTTGAAGCCTCGCGCCAAGGCAAATGTCTGAGGGCCCATCGTCTTTCCTGCGCGGAATCTGCTTTCAGGACCTGCACGCGTTTCAAGGTAAATCTTGACCCGCGCTCCACGCATTTCGGTCCAGGCTGAACGTGCAATCGAGGAGAGGCTTATGAGTGACGACAAAAGCGAGCGCGGGCCTGCTGATGCGCAGCGGATCAATGTGCATGAGCCGTATGAAGTCAGCTATTGGACCGGAGCGCTCGGCGTGTCGGAGGCGCGGCTGCGTGAGGTGGTCGCAGAAGTCGGGGTGATGGCAGACGACGTGCGTCGTGCGCTCGATGAGCGCGGAATCGACGGGGCACGCCCCGCCGCACGCCGTTGAGTCATCCTCGCCGGATAATGGCGAGTTCCGCGATCGTCGTTATCGCGCGGTAGAAGCGGGGTGAGGCGCACCTACCTTTGCGGCGCAGGCGGCTCGATTCAGCGCGCGGTCCGCATCGCTGTCGCCGCTGCGAGCGAGCCGGGTGAGGCAGGTCTCGTAGGTTTCCGGTTTGGGCCGCGTCGCGTAGTACGCCACACCTACCGCAACTGCCAAGGCGAGTGCTATCCAGGGAAGGCTATCGTAGAGAGTCTTGGGCATGATGATGTCGCGGTTGCAGCGCGGTCATTATAGTCCGGCGGCCATGTGCAGACGATCTAGCTGAGGACTTCACGCCGTTCCGATGCGGCAGCGAAGAGCCTTGGCGAATCGCGGAGTTTTGGGGAGGACGTTATGGCTACGACTTCATCGAGTTCACATACCAGCACCATAGGCGCGCTGGCAGCTGGACAGCTTCTCGCCAAGGCGGCCGGTGGGCGATGGGGCCCGGCGATCCTGATACTCGCCGGCATCGTGTTGCTCCGGAAGGGCGCCGCCGCGAGGGCGGCGCGACGAGTCAGAGCGGGCTTGCCGCGATAAATCACTTCTTCTGGTGATTGTCCTCGCCGGTATCGTCCAGCGGATCGCCGGACGCATCGGTCGGTGGCTGTTCCGTCGGACCGCGGCGATCTTTCGGCGGATCGTTCTGACCCGGATGCTGCGGCGGGCGGTTTTTCTCATTGGCCATGCGATATCTCCTCTCAGTGGAGGATTTACGATGGCGGTCATCGACTGACGATGACGTCGTCGCGATGTGAGAAGAGCGTAGCCTCAGTGAGCCGTGTTCTTTCGACCAACGCCAGCAACAGACGGGGGCGGAAGGCCAATACGTACAGGCGTTTCCGCCTGAGTTGCCTGGTCCGTCAACAGCGGTGTCACGATCGCCATCCATCCTTCAGCGAACGATCGAATGTCGCGAGGACGGCGTTCCGGCATATAGCTCGCCATGGCCTTCGAAAGCGCGGCCGCAAGGATTGCGGGTTCGGGATGCGTCGAAATGGCGGCCTCGAGTGCCGATTCGAGCGCCGCGAGCTTTCCGAGGAGATAGGTGCGGTCATCCATGATGTGTCCTTGCATGGTCCTTGACTGGGGTCGCCTGAACGGCGGCCGTGATTCCTGTGCGCGGCAGCGATGCATCGCGACGCGCGTTCGAACCGCTAGGGCATCGCCTACGCGGGATTGCGGCCGACGATGACATGATCATCCGGCCTTGTCACCTCGCGCGCCACGGAAATACCGCTACATAACGAGGCGCCGGGCCACGATGATACCCGCACGCTGGTTGTCTCGCCTGCACATCTGGCATTGTATGCATTCGCAGGCGGCGCCGGTTTACCGTGCGCCTAGAACAGTCGGCCCAGGGAGGGCACTTGATGATTAATGTCGTATTGGTCGACGACCATGAACTGGTCAGGACCGGCTTTCGGATGATCCTGCAACAGCAGGCCGATATCCGGATCAGGGGAGAGGCGAGCTCAGCGGAGGAGGGCCTGCGCCTGATTCGCTCGCATTCACCGGACATCGCGCTCGTCGATGTCCACATGCCCGGAATGAGCGGCGTGGAGCTTACCGAGCGCATCATTCGTGCGAAATTGCGCACGAATATCGTCATTCTCACCGTTGTCGACGATGCGCGGTTTCCGAAGCGTCTGCTCGATGCCGGTGCGCTGGGATACCTCACGAAGGGGTGTTCGGCAGACGAATTGCTTAGTGCGGTGCGCCAGGTGGCATCGGGACGCCGTTATCTGGCGCCGACGGTGGCGCAGCAGTTGGCGCTCGCCACGCTCGATGGCTCGGATTCCCCGTTCGATACGTTGTCCACGCGCGAGATGGAAGTTTCGATGATGCTGGTCCGCGGCATGCCGCTGACTTCGATCGGCGAGCGGCTCAATCTCAGCCCGAAGACCGTCTCGACCTACAAGCAGCGGTTGATGGAGAAGCTTCACGTCGAGCACGTGGTGGGCCTTGCTCATCTCATGACGGTCCACGGCCTGCTGGACACGCATAACCATCAGGTCGGCAATTGACGGATCGATAACGCGAGAAGAAGAACAAAAAAACGCCGGGCTAACCCGGCGTTTTTTTGACTCGTTTGTGTGCCGCGGCATGCTGACTTGAGAAGAGCCTGAAACTCTTCTCAAATCGATGCCTTGGTCTCGTCTCACTGCTCGCCGTGCGGTTCTTGGCGAGGGCGGGTGAGCAGGTCGCCCTGGGCGGGGGTGGACGCCGGCTTGGCCGCCTCGACGTGCGAGACCGGCGAGACGTTGGACGCGTCCGGCGACTTCGGCGTGACCGGCGCCGACGCAGGCGTCGACTTGGGTGCGGACGTGGCAGATGCCGCCGTCTCGTCGGCATCCTCGCCCGCCGCCGTCGAAGTCTCGGCAGACGAGGACGCAGGGGCCGACGCCGGGAGGGCTTCGGACGCAGAGGTCTGCGCTACGGAGGAGCTTACCGGTGAGGCTACTGGCGACGGGGCGACGACAGGCTCGACCTGCTGACGCGCCGCCTTGGCGTTATCGTCGCTGCTCGGGCTATCGGTGGCTTCCGGCAACAGACCGCGGGCGGGCGTGTCGAGCGAGGACACCACTTCCGTCGTGGCCTCCTTGGGAGCCTGTTCAGCCTCGGCTGCCGCAGGCGCAACCGCCGACGTGGTCGCGGCGATCACGACGGGCTCGTGCTTCGCCTCAGCGATCGGTTCGGCGGCGGGTGCCTCGGGTGCCTTTACTTCCGCGTGGGCGACGCGGGTCGGCGTCGCTGCCGGCACGGGTGCCGAGCCACTGACCGGTGCGCTCTTCAACGGCGCATCGGATTCCGTCTGGCGGCGTTCCGTGGTGCGGCTATCGGCCGAATCCGCGGGCGTGGTCGCTTCCGCCGTCACCGCATGCGACGTCGTGGAGGCGCTGGTACCGGGAATCGGCGGGAGCTTGGGCAAGGAGGGCAGCGTCAGTGCCGAGGGTACGGCCTCGTCGTCGGCAGGCTCGCCGGGCTGGGTTGCCATGACGCCGACCGGGGCCTCGACCGCGAAGGCGTTCTCGGCAGCGGCGGCGGTGTCCAGCATCGGCGGGACGCTCGGGCTGTCGCGGCCGGTGTCGACGGATGCATCGTCCTCACCGTCCTCGTCGTCCAGATCGTCGGCAGTGTTGCTGCCTTCCGCCATGGTGCCAGCTGCGGCACCGTCTTCCTGGCGACGGCGGCGGCGGCCGCCACGACGACCGCGGCGACGACGCTGGCCGCCTTCCGTGTCCTTGTCCTTCGCGCCGTCCGTACCCGGGGTGGCGCTCGCGTCCGCAGCGATCATGGCCTCGGCATCGGCCAACGATGCCTCGGTGACCGCCAACGTGGCGTCCTCGGGCTTCACGGCGGGGGCGGCAGGCTTCTCGGACGGTGCGCGGGGTGCCGGTGCAACGATCGGCGCGGTGCCGGCTGCGACGGCGGCCGTATTCGCTACGGCCTTGTCGGCCTTCTCGCCCTGCGGCTGGCGCTCGCCACGGGGCTGCTGCTGGCGACGGTTCTCACCCTGCGCGGCCTGCTCCTGGCGGGGCTGGCGACCGCCCTGTGCCTGCGGATCCTTCTGCCGACCCTGCTGCTTTTCGTCGTTCTGGCGGCCCTGACCCTGTTCGCCGCGGCCCTGCTGCTTGTTGCCACCCTTCGGCTGCTGGCCGCGGGCCTGCTGCTGCGTGTTGTCCTTGCGCTGGCCCTGCTGCGCGCGCTGCTCGCCGCCCTTGCCGCGGCCTTCGTTGCCACGACGCTCGTCGCGGCGACCATTGCGCTCGTTGCGGTCGTTACGGCCACCCTGGCGGTTTTCATCACGGCGGGTGGGGGCGGCAGGCTGAGCGACCGGTGCGGCCGGCGTACCGCCGCCGAACAGGCTACCGAACAGGCGGGAGAAGAACCCACCGCCGGACGGAGCCGCTGCCGGAGCGGGAGCCGCCGTGCGAGACGGTGCCGGCGCAACCACGGTTTCGTTGTCGTCGTCGCGCAGCGGCGCGGGCGTGGACGGAACCACGCCGGTCACCAACGGCTGCTCGCCGCTGCCCAGGGCCTGGCCCATCTTCGGCAGCGCCGTGGCGATGGCCGGGGTGGTGCGCTCATAGCTGGGCTTGCTGTGCTCGCCCATGTCCGCTTCGCGGATACGGGTGATCTCCAGGTGCGGCGTTTCCAGTTTGTCGTCGGCCACGACCACGACGTGGACGCTGTGGCGAAGCTCGATCTCGACGATGCTGGCGCGCTTTTCGTTGAGCATGAAGTTGGCGACCGAAGGCGGCGCCTGCACCAGGACCTGCCCGGTGTTTTCCTTCATCGCGTGCTCTTCGATCAGGCGCAGGGTCGACAGCGCCAGCGATTCCACGCTGCGGATGTGGCCGTGACCTTCGCAACGCGGGCACACGATCTGCGTGGCCTCACCCAGGCTCGGGCGCAGGCGTTGACGCGACATTTCGAGCAGGCCGAAGCGGGAGATGCGGCCGATCTGGACGCGCGCACGGTCGGCCTTGAGGGCCTCTTTCAGGCGCTCTTCCACTTCGCGCTGGTGGCGCGGGCTGTCCATGTCGATGAAATCGATGACGATCAGGCCGCCGGCGTCGCGGATGCGCAACTGGCGGGCGATTTCCGTCGCCGCTTCGAGGTTGGTGTTGAACGCCGTTTCCTCGATGTCGCTGCCCTTGGTGGCCTTCGACGAGTTGATGTCGATGGCGGTCAGCGCTTCGGTCTGGTCGATGACGATCGAGCCACCGGACGGCAGGCGGACGTTCCGCTCGAAGATGCTCTCGATCTGGGTTTCGATCTGGTAGCGCGAGAACAGCGGGGTGGGGTCCTGGTACAGCTTGAGCTTGCGCAGGTTGTTCGGCATCACCTGCTGCACGAAATCGCGGGCGTCGTTGAACAGCGACTCCTCGTCGATCAGGATTTCGCCGATGTCGTTGCGCAGGTAGTCACGCAGGGCGCGGATGAACAGCTTCGACTCCTGATAGATCAGGAACGGCGCCTTCTGCGAGTTGGCGGCAGAGGAAATCGACTTCCAGAGCTGCAGCAGGTAATCGAGATCCCACTGGAGTTCCTCGGCGTCGCGGCCCATGCCGGCAGTACGCACGATAAGGCCCATCTCGTCGGGCACCTGAAGGTGCTCCATCGCTTCCTTGAGCGCCTGCCGATCCTCGCCCTCGATGCGGCGCGAGACGCCGCCGGCACGGGGGTTGTTCGGCATCAGCACCATGTAGCGGCCGGCCAGGCTGATGAACGTGGTGAGGGCGGCGCCCTTGTTGCCGCGTTCTTCCTTCTCGACCTGGACGATGATTTCCTGGCCTTCCTTCAACAGCTCACGGATGTTGGATTTGCCTTCCGCGTTCGGGTTGAAGTACTCGCGGGCTACTTCCTTCAGGGGGAGGAAGCCGTGGCGTTCGGCGCCGTAGTCGACGAAACAGGCTTCGAGGGAGGGCTCGACGCGGGTGATGCGGCCCTTGTAGATGTTGGCTTTCTTCTGTTCCCGGGACGGGATTTCGATATCGAGGTCGTACAGGTTCTGACCATCGACGATGGCCACACGCAACTCTTCGCGCTGAGTCGCGTTGATCAACATACGCTTCATTGTGGGTTCCTCGGCCTTGCCGCGCGGCCGCGCGCCGCGGTGGCGCCAAGTGGCGGCCTGCCGGGGATCGCGCCGCAGCGGTGAGGCTTCAAGCGGCATGGGATCCGGGACCGATACCTGGACCCGGCGTGATTCGTGAATAAGCGCCTTGCAACCGGTCCGCGTCCCTACGGATTAGCCGGACAACCGCAACCCGAACCGCTACGATGTGGGGTGTCTTCGCCTTTCGCCCCCTCGGACGAAATGGCGCGGCACTCGCCTTACGTGGCGGCACCGGCACCCCGCGAGAGATGAGTCTTCAGCGGAGCCTGGCGCTCGGCGAGTATCCTATCAAATTCGAGTTTTATCAATGCAGACGGCAACTTCCCTCGACAGCGGCCAAGGTGTACGGCTGGTCGACATCGGTCCCGAGAGGGATGGCCAGCGCGTGGACAACGCCCTCATGACCCTCTTGAAGGGGGTGCCGCGCAGCCTGGTCTATCGCCTGCTGAGAACGGGGCAGGTGCGCATCAACGGCAAGCGCGCCAAGCCGGAAACCCGGCTGGCGGATGGCGATATCTTGCGCATCCCGCCGGTCCGCGTCGCGGAGCGGGAAGAGGGCGTGGCGCCCTCGGGCATGGTCAAGGCCGTCGCCGACGCCGTGATCTTCGAGGACAAGCACTTCCTGGTGATCGACAAGCCGGTTGGCATCGCAGCCCATGGCGGCAGCGGCGTCAGCCACGGCGCCATCGAGCTGCTTCGGGCGGCCCGTCCCAACGAGCACCTCGAGCTGGTCCACCGGCTGGATCGCGACACCAGTGGTGTCCTCGTCCTGGCGCGTTCGCGGCCGGGACTGACGGGGCTGCAGGCTCTCATCCGTGAGAACCAGGTCACCAAGCAGTACCTGTGCCTGATGACCGGCACCCCGCGCAAGGCGAAGTTCGACGTGAATGCGCCGCTGCTCAAATCGGTGCTTCACGGTGGCGAACGCATCGTCCGAGTGGACGATGCCGGCAAGCCCTCGCTCACCTTCTTTCAGGAACTGGAGCAATACCCCGGAGCCCGCCTCATGCAGGCCACCCTGGGTACCGGTCGCACCCACCAGATCCGTGTGCACGCGCAATACATCGGGCATCCGCTCGCTGGCGATCCGAAATACGGCGACGAGGAAGCCAACAAGCGCTTCCGCGCCAAAGGCTTGAAGCGCATGTTCCTGCATGCGTCGAGGATGAGCTTCGACCTCGGTGGTCGCAATTACGATTTTTCGGTGCCGTTGCCCGACGATCTGAAGGTTTTTCTCGACAATCTGCGCGGTTGATCGTTCAGGTCAGGAACCGGGCGCTGACTTCGAGCGATCGCAGCAGTCCTCCGGCCAGGCCAGCTTGCAGCACGACCGCGCTTGCGGCGTGCGCGACGGCGACGGGCAGCAGCGACCGGTGGTGGAGATACCACCACGCCCAGCCGAGTTCCGCGACGAAGCAAAGCTGCATGAGCAGGCCATTGGGTGTGTGCAGGAGCGCGAAGGCAAAGGCCGTCAGGAGCACGGCCCAGGGCCGTGATAGCGCTCGCGCCAGCAGGCCGCCCACCACCGCCAGTAGCAACCATTGCTGGAACGTGGCCCAGGCGACGTACGCGGCCAGGTGTCCGAACGACGGCCAGCTTGGCTTATGCCCTGCAAACAAGGCCAGCCCCAGCGCGACGGCCACGGCGGCGAACGGCCAGGCGGTTCCGCTTCCGCGCGCGAGCCAGCGCCGCGGCGGCAGGCGCCGGGAAAGCGCAAGGAAGATCGCGTAACCCACGCCACCCGCGAACAAGGCAACCCGTTCCGGTGCGACCCGCACGCCGAAGTCGAGGCTGGCGATGAACCACACAGGCCCAGCCACGACGAGGCTGGCGTGCAGCACGTCCGTCAGTCGGGGGCCAAGACCGAAAAGCCCCGTAGTCGGAATGGGCTTCACCGCATAGGGGCGTCGGCTTCTCAGTGTTGCGAGCGCCATCACGACGAGCAGCAGCAGGTAGACCGCCGACGGCAGCCAGGCTCGCCACGGTGGCTGCACCGGCGAGAGCGATGCATTCCCGAAGGTCACCAGCGGGTCCGCGGCGCGGAGATTGTCGCGCCAGGCGAGCAGACCTTCGGCGGACAGCCCGGCCGGCAAGGCGTCCGTTGGCGGTTCGATGGCGCCGGACGGTGGGCGAAGTTCGGCGCGATCGAGCACCAGCGTGGCGCCAGCGGGAAGCACGACGTCGATCCGCAGCATGGCCGCTCGCATGGGGTAGGCGGCGGCGTGGCCGAGGGCATCGGTCCAGGCCAGATCCCTCAGTCGCAGCGGTGCGGCGAGGCGGTCAGGCGTCAGCACGCCGAGGTTCGACTTGACGAGGGGGCCTGCCAGCGTTTCCCTGACGCTCACGCCATAGGTTCCCACGGCGCTTGCACGGGCCCCCAGCACGAGCGTATCGAGGCGACCGAGATCCGTGGGGCGGGTCAAAGGCAGGCCGATCTGGAACGGCGAGCCGTCCACCGCCCTGACCACAAGGCCGTCGTCGCGGGACTCAAGAGCACCTTGACCGAAAACCCGGCCAGCGACGATGTCGTCGGGTTCGCGAAACCGCCACGACCAAGGCGATCCGCCAGACGCATACGCGGCGCGCTCCGCCGCGCTGCTTGTCGCGATGCCATCTCGAACGACCAGGGCCGCCCATCGGGGCAGGGCGAGCAGCATCGCAAGACCCACGAGGGTCGCCGCCAGCAGCGTCCAGCGGGAACCCCGCGACGTCACGTCAGCGATCCAGCAAGGCCTCGACGCGTGCGGCGCAGATGAAATCGTTCAGCGAAAGCCCCCCCACGTCGTGAGTCGACCACAGCACCTGGCAATGGCCATACCCGGCTTCGAGGTCCGGGTGATGGTCTTCCTGATTGGCCATGAAGCCCACGGCGTTGATGAAACCGAGGGTGTGGTGAAAGTCGGGGAAGCGGAAATCCTTCACGATGGCCTTGCCGTCGGCGCTCACCGTCCAGCCGGCCAGGTGGGCGAGATGGCCGTCGATGGCGGCGCGATCGAGCGCGTGCTCCGAGCCCTTGCGCGGTTGGCAGTGCTGGGTGGCGAGCGGGGAGAGGGTCATCGTCGGGTGTCCGTCCGGATAAAGCGCGAAGCGTCGCCCGCCCGCGGTTGAATTGTCAAAAGGCGGCGCCCACGTCGAAAGCGTACTAAAATGGTGCTGTTTTCGGCGTTCCCCGGCCGGACCTGTTTCGGAGCCCACATGATCGATATCTCGGAGCGCGCACAGGCGCATTTCCTGCGGCTGCTGTCGCAGCAAGGCGACGACGACCTCGGCATCCGCCTGCGCGTCGTGGATGCGGGCACGCCTTCCGCTCAGTGCGAACTCGAGTTCTGCTCGCGCGCCGAACTTTCCGGCGACGAATGGACCGTGGAATGCGAGGGCTTCAACCTCTACGTCGATGGCGAGAGCATGCGCTGGCTGGATCCCGCGAACATCGACTACGAAACCACGCCCACCGGCAGCCAGCTCAATATCCGCGCACCGCGGATCAAGGGCGAGGCGCCCGGCGAAGGTGCGGGCCTGGTCGAGCGCGTGCAGTTCGTGCTCGCGTCGGAAATTGCACCGCAGATCGCTTCGCACGGCGGTCGCATTTCGTTGGTGGAAGTCACGTCCGATGGCGTGGTGGTGCTGCGCTTCGGCGGCGGGTGCCACGGGTGCGGCATGGTCGACGTCACCTTGAAGAACGGCGTCGAGAAGACCTTGCGCGAGCGCATTCCGGAAGTCACCGAGGTGCGCGATGCCACCGACCACGACACCGGCGACAAGCCGTACTTCGCCCGCGCGGCGGGTTAGTCGCCCGCGTGGCGGATGATTCGTTCCTGTGGACCATGCCCCGTTGTAGGAGCCGCTACAGCGGCGAGGGCAGGTTGCCCTAAGGGTCGGTGATCTGGGCGATGGGAACCTGCTGGTGGGAGCCAGCCTGGTGGCGATGGGAGCTTGTTGCCTTGCCGCTACACCGCTTCGTTGGCTTCTCGCCGCTATAGCGGCTCCCACATGCGCTTCGTTGGCTTTTCGCCGCCATGGCGCCTCCCACAGGCTCAGTCGCCTTGGATGTGATGCTCCAAACCCTGCAGCTTCGTCGGCAGCGACCCGAAGTACGCCGAGATGTCGTCGATGTCCTGATCGGACAGCGTGGAGGCGAAGCCCTTCATGATGGCGTTGTCGCGGCGGCCGTCCTTGTATTCGTGCAGGGCCTGCGCGAGATAGTCGCTGTACTGGCCGGCCAGACGCGGGTACTGCGGGTCGACGGCGTTGCCGTCCTGCCCGTGGCACGCGACGCAGGTGGCGACCTTGGTCTTGCCGCGTGCGGGATCGCCGGCAGCGAAGGACGGGGTGGCGGTCAGCGCGAAGAGCGCGCCGATGGCAATCAGGGAAAACCCACGGGTCATCGTTCGTCCTCGGCGACTTACTTGGCGAGACTGGAAAGGTAGGCGGCGATATCCGCGATTTCCTGGTCGGACATGCTTTGCGCCTGGGCGCCCATCGTCGGGTGCTTGCGCTCGCCGCTCTTGTAGGCCTTCAGCGCGTTGACGATGTACTGCTCGTTCTGACCCGCGATGTGCGGCACGTGGTAATCGGGGTACGCATTGGCGTAGCCCGGCACGCCATGGCACCCATTGCAGGTATAGACCAGCGTCCGGCCCCTGGCTTTGTCCCCTTCGGCATGCGCGGCGGATGCGGCGCACAGAGCTACAGCGATCAGTCCAACCAGATGCAGACGCTTCATTAAGTGTTCCCTGGGTGCCGGGCGGGGCCGGGGTTGAATAGCCGTCGAAGTATAGAGGCGGGTCGCGACAGCGGACAACCGCAGTGGATCGGCGCCGGCCCGGGGGTCAGAAGAGGCTGCGGATGATGTGGACGCCCGCGATGTACTCGCCGGCAATGGTGCCCATGCTGACCAGGAAGAAGTTGAGCAGCGTGCGCGCGACGCGGTTCTTCCACCAGCCGGTCCAGTGGGTGATGTCGTCGCGCAGGCGCTCGAAGTCGAGCACGCGCGGGCGACGGACCCAGGCTTCGGCCATGGCACTCACGGCGCCGGAGGGAATACCCGGCCGGAACGGCTTCAAGGGCCCAGCGACGAACGCGCCCGCAATCGACAGTGGGTGCGCACCGGCGATCAGTGCGCCGAGCGCGGAAAGCCCGCCGGTGAGCAAGATCCAGTTCTTCAGTGCGTCGATGCCGAGGCTGGGGCTGCGGTAGAAGGCGTAGCCGATCGCCGCGAAGATCGCCAGCACCAGGGTGACCGCAAGCACCTTCGGCCACTTCGCGGGAGGTGGCGTCGTTGCGAGTTCGTCGGTGAGAGCGCGTGCATCGTCGTGCTGCTCCGCCAATTCAGTGCTCATGCCTTTCAGGTGTCCGGCGCCGATCACGACGAGCACCTTGCGGCTGGGCGCCGCGGGGTCCATCGCGGCGCCGTGCTCGCGGAGCTTCGCGGCCATGAAGCTGTCACGCTCGGCGATCAGCGCGTGATAAAGCGGCGCGGAACCGCTGGCGAATTCACTGAATGCGCCTTCCAGCAGGTCCGACTGCTTCAGCTTTTCGATGTCTTCCTCGGCGATGTCCTCGCGCTCGAACACACTGCCGAGCATGCCGGCCATGAGGCCGAAGCGCTGGAAGAAGCCCACGCTGCGCCACGCGCGCTTGAGCGTCGTGCCCACCTCGCGATCCACCAGCCATACCGGAACGCCGCGCGCATCCGCGCCGTCCATGGCCGCCTTCATTTCTGCACCGGGCTCGATGCCGTATTGCGCGGCGAGGCGCTTCTGGAACGAACCGAGCACGAGGCTGGCGGCCACCATGCCTGCCTTTCCCTGGCGGATGACCTGGAACAGGTCCATCTGCTTGAACGCTTCGGGATCGCGGATGCCGTGTGCGCGACTGGGACACAACTCCACCGCCACGGCGTCGAAGTGTTCGCTTGCCAGCAAGGCATTCACGGCCTGGACGCTGGCGCGCGAGACATGCGCGGTGCCGAGGATGACGTACTGGACGCCATCGCGCTCCATGCGTTGGATCGGTTGGCCTTCCAGGGCCGTCACGTCGGGGGCGGTCATCTCGTCCGGGAGCATGCAGGGTTTCCAGCGCAGGGGAATGAAACAAGGCGTACGGGCGACAGAGCCCGCACGCCGCGATGCCGCGACGTGTCAGTCACGAAAGCGCTTGGTCAGGTCGCCATAGGCGTCGATGCGGCGATCGCGCAGGAACGGCCAGATGCGGCGGACGTGTTCGCTGCGCTCCATGTCCACCTCGCACAGCAGCAGTTCGCGGCCATCGGTGCCGGCCTGCGCGAGAAATTCGCCCTGCGGCCCCGCGACGAAGCTCGAACCCCAGAACTGGATGCCGCCACCGACCTTCGAGGGATCGGCCTCGTAGCCCGTGCGATTGCACGCGAGCAGGGGCAGGCCGTTGGCGACGGCATGGCCGCGCTGCACGGTGATCCAAGCCTCGCGCTGGCGCGCCTTTTCATCGTCGCTATCGCTCGGATCCCAGCCGATCGCGGTGGGGTAGAACAGCAGGTCCGCGCCGGCCAATGCCATCAAGCGCGCCGCTTCCGGGTACCACTGGTCCCAGCACACGAGCACGCCGAGCTTGCCCACGGAGGTGCTGATGGGCTCGAAGCCGAGGTCGCCCGGGGTGAAGTAGAACTTCTCATAGAAGCCCGGGTCGTCGGGGATGTGCATCTTCCGGTACTTGCCGGCGATGGCGCGCGAGCGATCGAAGACGACGGCGGTGTTGTGGTACAGGCCCGTGGCGCGCTTCTCGAAGATCGATGCGACGACCACCAGTTTCAGTTCCTCGGCGAGCGCGCCGATGCGATCGGTGCCCGGACCGGGAATGGTCTCGGCCAACTCGAACACGTCTACGCTTTCGTGCTGGCAGAAATACGGGCCGTTGTGCAGTTCCTGCAGCAGGACGAGTTCGGCACCGGCCTTGGCCGCCTCGCGCAGGCCGGCCTCGATCGCGTCGAGGTTGGCGTCGCGGCTGCCGCGATCGGTTTCCTGGAGGAGGGCGACCTTGAGGGTCTTACGGGTCATGGACGTTCCTCGCGCGGCACCCGCCGCGCTTGCAAGTGAGTCAGGCGGCAATCGCCGCGGGCAACTGCATGGTGATGCAATGCAGGCTGCCGTTCTGCCAGATCAGTGGACGACACGGTACCTGGACCACCTCGCGGCCCGGATGGGCCAACCCGATGATCCGGGCGGCTTCCGCGTCCACGCGGTCGCCGTAGGCGGGCACCAGCACGGCGCCATTGACGATCAGGTAGTTCGCGTAGGACGCCGCGAGCCGCCTGCCTTCGTCGAGGATCGGCTGCGCCCAGGGCAACGGATGCAGCACGTAGCGCGCGCCTTCCGGCGTACGCAGTTCTGCGAGCTCCGAGGCCATCTGGGCCAGTTCCTCGAAATGCGGATCGCTGGCGTCGTCGCATGCCTGGTAAACGATGCCGCCGTCCTCGGAAAAGCGCGCCAGCGTATCGATGTGGGCGTCGGTGTCGTCGCCTTCAAGGTAGCCGTGCTCGAGCCACAGCACGCGGTCGGCATGCAGCGTGCTCGCCAGCGTGTCGGTCATCGTCTCGCGGGAAAGATCCGGATGACGCTGGTGCAGGCACTTCCACGTGGTGAGGATCGTGCCGCGCCCGTCGCTCTCGATGCCGCCGCCTTCCAGCGCCCAGTCGATGCGCTTGTGCGGCAGGCCGCTCAGTACGCCGCGCTGGAGCAGTCCGGTGATGATCGCGTCGTCCCGTTCCGCGCCGAACTTGCCGCCCCAGCCAGTGAAACGGTAATCGTTGAGCAGCACGCCCGCAGGGCCGGTGAGGGTGATCGGCCCGGAATCGCGCAGCCAGGTGTCGTCGTACGGCAGTTCAATGAAGTGCAGTCGCGACATGTCCGCGCCGGCCTGCTCGATCGCCAGTCGGGCGCGCTCGCGCAGCGCGCCATCGGCAACGATGACATGCAGCGGCTCGAAGCGCGTCACAGCCGCCGCCAGGGCCACATAGGTGGTCTCCACCTCGTCGAGGCGGTCGGCCCAGTCGGTGTCGGCATGGGGCCAGGCGATCAGCACGCCCGCCTGCGGTTCCCATTCGGCGGGCAGACGGTAAGAGGTCGGTTCGGTCATGGCGGCGGGGCGACAGAGGGGAAGCCCGCCATTCTAGCCGACTGCGGGGAACCGCTTCAGCGAGGCAAAGAACAATGTGGGAGCCCAAAGGAGCAAAGGTGCGAGGAGCAAAGGTGGGAGCCACCCTGGTGGCGATAAGCCAACGAAGCGGTGTAGCAGCAAGGCAAGCCCCCATCGCCAGCAGGCTGGCTCCCACCGGCAAGATCCTGTCGCCTCCAGGGCGACTCCCACAGGGCAGGCAGTAACCCGGATGCCTACCTTGGATTCGCGGGGCTGGTGTTGTTACCGGCCGGGGTGTTCAGCACCGTGTGGATCACGTGGCTGCGTTCGAAATAGACGATGTAGCCCGGGTACATCCAGCGGTTGATCACCGGCTGGTTGCGGCTGCCGCCGCCACGTGCATCGAGTTTCGCCGTGGGCTGGCCGAAGCGCCGCTCCACCTCGGCCATGCTCATGCCCTTGCGGGGCAGGTTCATGGATTGCTCCTGCTGCACGCGCTGCATGAGCAGCGTGTCTCCGGCGACGGCGGACGAGGCCATGGAGGCCGACACGAGCGCCAGCGCGATCGCGATAAGAACAGGCTTGAAGGTCTTCATGATGACTCCGTCGCGCTCCCCATGCGGCGCAGGACGCCGTTGTAACAGATCGTCCCAGGGCACGCCATGGGCGGCTCGCGACGGATCGCCCACCTGTGGCCTGCGTCGCGTTTCGCGGACGGCAGCGGCCGGGGCGGCTATCATGCGCAGTCGCCTCCCGCTGTTGTCGCCCAACTCATGATCTCGTTCCGCAATCTCGCCCTCCGTAGGGGCAGCCGCACCTTGCTGTCGCGGATGGACCTCACGATCCAGACCGGCTGGAGCCTGGGCGTCATCGGCCGCAACGGCTGCGGCAAGTCCACCTTGTTCGCTGCGCTGAAGGGCGAACTGGAGCCCGAGGTGGGCGATCTGGACATGCCGTCGCGGATTCGCCTCGCTTCGGTGGCGCAGGAGACGCCGGCCTTGCCCGATCCCGCCATCGAGTACGTGCTCGGCGGCGACGTCGAGGTGGCGGCCGCGCTCAAGGCGGAGGCCGATGCCTTCGCTGCCGACGATCACGAAGCCGTCGCCGCCGCGCACCTGCGCATCGAGGAAGTGGGCGGGTACGACGCGCGCGCCCGCGCCGGGCGGCTCATGCATGGCCTGGGTTTCGCACCGGAAACGCACGAACGGCCGGTGGCATCGTTCTCGGGCGGTTGGCGCGTTCGCCTCAATCTCGCCCGCGCCCTGATGGCCCCCTCGGACCTGCTGCTGCTCGACGAGCCCACCAACCATCTGGATCTCGATGCGGTGCTGTGGCTCGAAGAATGGCTGCGCCGCTACCAGGGCACGTTGCTCATCATCTCGCACGATCGCGAATTCCTCGACGGCGTGATCTCGCACACGATGCACCTGCACGACGGAACGGCGAAGCTGTACACCGGCAATTACAGCGCATTCGAACGGCAACGCGCCGAGCACCTGCGCCAGCAACAGATCGCGCACGAGCGCGAACAGGCGGAACGCGCGCACCTGCAATCCTTCATCGACCGCTTCAAGGCCAAGGCCAGCAAGGCCAAGCAGGCGCAGTCGCGCATGAAGCGCCTGGAGAAGATGGCCGGCACCGAAGCCGTCCGCGCCGAGCGTTCCTTCAGCTTTTCGTTTCCCGAGCCCGATCGCTTGCCGACCTCGATGCTGCAGCTCGATCACATCGACGCCGGTTACGGCGATCACGTGGTGTTGCGCGACGTGGCCTTCGGCCTCGAATCGGGCGATCGCATCGGTTTGCTCGGCCCCAACGGCGCCGGTAAATCCACGATGGTGAAATCGCTGGTCGGCGAACTCGTGCCGTTGCGTGGCGAACGCGGCTTCCACAAGGACACGCGCATCGGCTACTTCGCGCAGCACACCGTGGAAAGCCTGCGAGAAGGCGCCAGCCCGTTCGATCATCTGCAGGAGAAGGCGCCGAACGCGGGCGCGCAGGTACTGCGCGATTACCTCGGTACCTGGAACTTCCCCGCCGACCGTGCGTTCGAGCCGGTGGATGCGTTCTCCGGCGGCGAACGCGCGCGACTTGCGCTGGCGCTGATCGCCTGGGACAAGCCGAATCTGCTGCTGCTCGACGAACCGACCAACCATCTCGATCTCGACATGCGCGAAGCGCTGGCGGATGCACTGGCGGCGTTCGATGGCGCGCTGGTTCTCGTCTCGCACGATCGCCATCTGCTGGGCATGGTCTGCGACGAGTTCTGGCGCGTGGCGGATGGCACGGTCGAGCCGTTCGACGGCGACCTCGATGACTACGCCCGCTGGCTGCGCAGCCGCGCCACGACGCGCAAGACGGCTGCCGTCGCTTCGGCCCCGGCGGCTGCGCCGGTGCAGGCGTCGGCGAAGGAGCGGCGCAAGCTCACGGCAGAGGAGCGCGAAAAGGAAAAGCCGCTGCGCGCCCGCGTGAAAAAGATCGAGTCGTTGATCGAAGGCATGGATCGCGAACTCGTCGCCATTGAAGCCAAGCTCGCCGATCCCGCCGTCTACGAAGGTTCCACGGCCGACCTCATGGCGCTCGGGCAGCGTCAGGCGGCATTGCGTGGCGAGAAGGAAACGCTCGAACTCGAGTGGCTCGGCATCCTCGAACAGATCGAGGCGTGACCGTGGCGCCCATGCTTCATGTGCTGCTGCCTGGGCGCGAGAAGCTTGCCTCGGCGCCATCGTTTGCCGCCTGGGTCGCGCGTGGCACCGCCTTGCCCGCCGCTGTGCCCGGTTACCTGGGTGCCTTGTCCGAACATTTTCGCTGGCCCGAGGGGCCCTTGCCGGTCGCCGCGCTGATCCGCCAGTCGGTGGTCGGCGATGCGGAAGGCGCGCTCTGGCTTTGCGCAGACCCCGCCTGGATACAGGCGGAACTGAATGGTGCGCGCCTCCTGGCCTGCGGCAATCTCGCGCTCGACGGCAACGATGCAAAGGCACTCGTCGATGCGCTGGCGGAGACGTTCGACGCAGAAGGCATGCAGCTGCACATCGGCGATGCGGCGCACTGGCAAGTTCGCTTGCCGAGCTATGCCGAAGTGCCCGCATTTCCCGAGCCCGAGGACGCCCTGGGGGCCGACTTCTTCACGCAGTTGCCGCAGGGCGACGCCGGCCGCCGATGGCGTGCCTTGCTCAACGAAGCGCAGGTCGTATTGCATAACCATCCCGTCAATCGTCATCGCACACGGCAGGGTCTGCCGCCGGTGAACAGCGTCTGGCTATGGGGTGCGGGCACGCTGCCCGCATGGGTGGAGACGGGCCTCAACCGCGTCTACAGCGACGACCTCGTGGCCTGGTCGCTCGCCCATCGTGCCAACGTGGACGTGCAGGCGCGTTCGCAGTTCGCGCGCCTCGATTCGGCCAACGCCGCCTGCGAAATGCTCGATCTTCAGGACATCCAGCCGGATGCTTTCGAACGTACGTGGTGGCCCGCCATCGAAGCGCGCCTGCTGGCCGGTGCGGATATCCGCCTGGCCTTCGCCGATGGGCAGCGCGTGAGCCTGCACCGCCGCCACCGTCTTCGCTTCTGGCGCAAGGCATGACGGCGACGATCTGGCGCCAGCGCATCGTGACGGCGGCGCCGAGCGGCTGGCCTGCGCACGTGCATCCGGTCATCCAGCGCATCTACGCCGCGCGTGGCGTCTGCACGCCCGAAGACGCGGAACACCGTCTCGCACGCCTGTTACCGCCACACCTGCTGGGCGGCATGGAGCGGGCCGTTGCGCTGCTCATGCGCGCCATTGAAGCGGATCAGCGCATCGTCATCGCAGGCGACTACGACTGCGACGGTGCCACGGGCACGGCGGTGGCGGAGCGCGGTCTGCGCCTGCTCGGCGCGCGCCACGTCAGCCACGTGGTGCCGAACCGTTTCGTGCACGGCTACGGGCTCAGCGAGGCATTAGTGGCGTCGCTGGAGCCCACGCCCGATCTCATCGTTACCGTCGATAACGGGGTGGCGAGCGTGGCCGGTGTTGCGGCGGCGCGTGCACGTGGCATCGCAGTGCTCATCACGGACCATCATCTGCCGGGCGACACGCTGCCGGATGCCGACGCGATCGTGAATCCGAACCTTGCCGACGACGGATTCCCGAGCAAGGCGCTGGCCGGTGTCGGCGTGATGTTCTATCTGCTGCTCGGCCTCCGCGCGGCGTTGCGCAACGCGGGGCGTTTTCCACAGGGCGAACCGGACCTCGGCGCGCTGCTGGATCTCGTGGCGCTCGGTACGGTCGCCGATCTGGTGCCGCTCGACTTCAACAATCGCGTACTGGTGGAAGCGGGCCTGAAACGCATGCGCGCTGGCAAGGCCTGCGCGGGTATCACGGCACTCATCGAAGCGAGTGGTCGCTCGTTCGCGACCGTCGGCGCCACGGATCTTGCGTTTGCCGTCGGGCCGCGCCTCAATGCGGCCGGTCGTCTCGAAGACATGTCGCTCGGCGTGGCTTGCCTGCTCACCGACGACCAGGGCATCGCACGGCGTTACGCGGAGCAATTGTCGGCGATCAACCAGGAGCGTCGCGACATGCAGGCGGGCATGGTAGAGGAAGCCGAGACCATGGTGGCGCGTGCCGCGCACGTGGACGCCGTCGGCGTTGCCTTGTTCGATCCGGGTTGGCATGCCGGCGTGGTGGGCCTCGTCGCTTCCAAGCTCAAGGAAAAACTGCATCGGCCGGTCGTGGCGTTCGCGCCTGCGGGAGACGACAGCGACGAGCTGCGCGGCTCGGCACGTTCGATCTCGGGTTTCCATATCCGCGATGCGTTCGCGGAGATCGACGCGAAGCATCCGGGGTTGATCTTGCGCTTCGGCGGTCATGCCATGGCAGCGGGGCTCAGCCTTCGTGCCAGTGACATCGAGCGCTTCGCGGCGGCGTTCGACGCGGTGGCGCGGCGACATCTCGATGAGGAACGCCTGCAGGCTCTCGTCCATACCGATGGCGAACTCGACTACCGCGACCACACGCTCGATCTCGCGCGACAGTTACGTCATGCGGGACCGTGGGGGCAGGCGTTTCCGCCTCCGCTGTTCGAGGCGCGGGTCGAGTGCGCCTCATGGAAGCCGATGGGTAGTCGTCATCTGCGTTTGCAACTGCGCCATACGCAAGGCGGTGCGCCACTGGATGCCGTGATGTTCAACTGCTACGACGGTAGGCCGCCGCCGACGCGCATGCGCGTGGCGTACGAACTCTCCATCAACGATTGGCAAGGCCGGGAGAGCCTGCGATTGTTGCTGACGCACATGGAAGCGAGCGCGTGATCGTTCGTACCGGTCGCGCCACGTCTCTGGGTGCGATCCTCATTGCGCTGCTTTCCGCGCTGTTCTTCACGCTGACCTACGTGCTCAATCGCGCCGTCGTGAGTGGCGGCGGCCATTGGCAGTGGGCGGTGATTCTGCGTTACCTCATCACCTTGCCCTTGTTGGCCGCGGTACTGCCGTTTCAGGGCGGTACGGGCGCCTTGCCTCGGGAGTTGCGTGCATATCCGCGCACCTGGCTGCTGTGGAGCAGCGTGGGTTTCGTGCTGTTCGGCGTGCCGCTGACCTGGGCGGCGAGCAGCGGGCCGTCATGGCTGGTCGCCGGCAGCTTCCAGATGACCGTGCTCGCGGGACCGTTGATGGCGCCCTTCATCTACCGTGACGAGCGGGCACGCTGGCACGTGGCGCCGCTGGCGATTGGCGCACTCATCGTCATGGGCGTGATGATGTTGCAGTTCGGCCACGCGCACGGCGCACTCGATGCGTCAGCCTGGCTGGCCGTGGGCGCCGTCGTGTTTGCCGCCTTCGCCTATCCGCTCGGCAACCGAAAGATTCTTCTGCATCTGGAGCGCACCGGCACCCAGCTCGGGGCCGTGCAACGAGTGTTCGGCATGACGCTCGCGAGTTGGCCGCTGTGGTGGATCCTCGCCGCCATCACGTGGTTCACGGTGGGCGCGCCGACCTGGACCGAGGTGCTGCTTGCTGGCGGCGTGGCTCTCTCATCCGGCGTGATCGCCACGGTGTTGTTCTTCCACGCGACGGAGCGGGTAGGGCGCCGGCCCACGGCGCTGGCCGCCGTGGAGGCGATGCAGGCAGCCGAACTGCTGTTCGCCACCGTCATTGGCGCCGTGTTCCTGCACGAGGCGGTCCCCGGGCCCGTGGCCTCCACGGGTGCTGTCGTCATTGTCATGGGCATCGTGCTGTTTGCCCGGGCCAGCGGACGCGAAGCCGTGGTCGACGATGCGTCGGCCGATCGAGGTGCTTGACCCGCCGGGGCTCCGACTGGCGTAGGCTGGCCGAAGTCTCGCTGGAGGTGTCATGAAAACCCTCGTTCTCGCCCTGCTGTTTGGACTGTCCCTCACCGCGTCCGCGACGCCTCCGCCCGGCACGCACCGGGAACCCGCTCCCGCGCCCGATCCGATGCAGCACTTCTCGTGGCGCGACGACGCGGCCGGCTACACCTTCGTCGCTCCGCCGCGCTGGGCGGGCAAGGTGCGCGCCATACCGCTGGCATCGGCCGACCTGTCCGCGTCTGGCGCGCTCAGCGGCGTGCGCTTCGTCGCCGGCAATCGCACGCTGCTGGTGCTGCTCACCTCCGACGAGACGCGGGCCAAGGCGTTGACAGCCACCGGCGCCACCGAGCTGTCGCGACACGATGGACACGTCGTGGCGTTCAAGGCGGCTTCGCAGACCGGTAGCCTCGCACTCACCGCTGCCGAGCTGGCTGCGGCTGTGCAATGGGATGGTGGTGCTGCGGGCAGCGTTGCCAGGTAGCGGCACCGGGCCGCCACCTGTTGCAGCCCTCGATCGCTAGCCCTCGCGGACGCGAATCAGCCCTTCCTGCGCCGTGGAGGCCACGAGGACGCCGTTGCGGGTGTAGATCATGCCGCGCGCCAAGCCGCGTGCGCCCTGCGAGGTGGGGCTGTCGAAGGAGTAGAGCAGCCACTCGTCGATACGGAACGGGCGATGGAACCACAGCGCATGGTCGAGGCTCGCCATCTGCATGTTGCGGGTCAGATAGGAAATGCCATGCGGCAGCGTGGCCGTGCCGATCAGGTGGAAGTCGGAGGCATACGCCAACAGCGCCTGATGCAACGACAACGTGTCGGCGATCGGTGCGGTGAGGCGGAACCAGATGTGCTGGTACGGCGGTCGCTTTGCCGGGCGCAGTTCGTCGCGCGGCCACACGTGGCGGAATTCGAACGGGCCATCGATGCCGAGCCAGCGCTGCGTCTTCTCCGGCAACCGGCCGAGTTGTTCGGCCGACATGGCGGGCATGGGCTCCACGTCTTCCGGTGCCGGCACCTCGGGCATCGACATCTGGTGCTCATAGCCCGCTTCGGGTTCCTGGAACGAGATGGAGCCGTTGAGGATCGGCTGTCCGTGCTGGATCGCGACCACGCGGCGAGACGAGAACGAACCACCGTCGCGCGTGCGCTCCACGCTGTAGACAATCGGTGCGTTGATGTCGCCGGCACGCAGGAAATACGCATGCAGCGAGTGCGCCTCGCGGCTCGGGTCGACGGTGCGCTGCGCAGCGGACAGGGCCTGGCCGAGCACCTGGCCGCCGAAGACGAAACGGGTGCCGATATCGCGACTCTGGCCTCGGAACAGGTTGTCTTCGAGGCGTTCGAGTTCGAGCAGTTCGACGAGTTCGCCGACGTGGTTGTCCGACATGGGTGTCCCTGGCATGAGAGGTGCGCGAAGCCGCCAGTATAACGGGGCTAGGTGCCGAGCCTGCCGAGCCGAGACGGGTCGTAGGCGCGCGCCCAGGGGAACTGCGGACCCGGATCGCGCTTGCGCGGCACCTCGTTTTCGGGATCGTCGCTGGCCGGCACGGTGGCGGTGTCCAGGTCTTCGTGCCCGGCGATGTGGCGCAGCGACGGAAAGCGTTCGACGAGATGATCGAGCAACGCTCGCAGCGCATCGATCTGTTTCTCGGGGTAGGGCTCGGTCATCGTCTGCCGTGCCGAGTGGAACCAGTCCGGGTAGCGGCCGGTGTTCACCAGTTCGATGCCGATCGAGCGGGGGTTGTAGCCGCGGGTATGGTGGGCGACGCGCAGCGGGTCCACGTAGCAGAGCACCGAGCCGTCGCGGTCGATGTAGTAATGGCCGCTGTTGCCCGCACCGGAGTCGTAGAGCACACGCTCGCCGTACTCGCGTGCCATCGCCAGGTCGGGCAGTTCGGTGCAGTGGATCACCACGAGGTCGATATTGCCGGGCTGCCGTTCCGGCAGCAGGGTCTCGTAGGGCAGGGGGGCGTGAAGGATGTCGATCATGCCGCTTTGATAACATAGCCGGTCATTCCGCGTACGGAGACCGCCATGCGCGGCCACATCATCCTTTCCCATGGGTCCGATTCCGGCCCCGACGCCACCAAGGTGAGCGCGCTGGCGGCCGTGGCCGAATCGCTCGGCTGGCGCACCTCCCGTCCGGACTATCGCGAGGACGACGCGCACGGCCATGCCGGCTGCATCGATCCGCGGCTGGTGCGGCTGGCCGCCGAGATCGCCGCATCGCCGGCACCGCCGGTGCTGGTCGGTTCCAGCATGGGCGCATTCGTGTCCGGGCTCGCATCGCTCGATGCGCCGGTCGCCGGTCTGTTCCTGTTGGCCTTGCCGGCGCGCATTCCCGGCTATCCCCGTGCCTTCGCCGCACGCCCCGGGGTGCCGTCGTTCCTCGTCCATGGCTATGCCGACGACGTGTGTCCCCTGGACGAGGCGCTGGACGTCGCTCGCCATCACGCGATGCCTGCCCTGCTGGTCGAGGACGACCACCGCCTGTCGGCCAGTCTTCCCGACATCGAAGCCGAGTTCCGCCGTTTCCTGGGCCGATTCGCATGACCGCTTTCTTCGCCACCTGCCCGAAGGGCCTGGAATACCTGCTCAAGGACGAACTGGTCGCGATCGGCGCGGAAGACGTACGCGAGGCGCTGGCCGGCGTGTCGTTTGCGGGCACGATCGAAACCGCCTATCGCGCCTGCCTGTGGTCGCGCATGGCCAGCCGCGTGCTGCTGCCGCTCGCCGAGTTCGACGCCGCCGACCCGGAGGCTCTGTATGCGGGCGTGCAGGACATCGACTGGGCCGAGCATCTTGCGCCGCACGGCACGCTCGCAGTGGACGCCAACACTGCGATGAGCAAGCTCACCCACAGCCAGTTCATCGCGCTCAAGACCAAGGACGCGATCGTGGACCAGTTCCGCGCGGCAAGCGGCGCGCGTCCCGATGTCGATCCCGAGGAACCGGACGTTCGTGTGAATGTGCGCGTCCGGCGCGATCGCGCCACGCTGTCGATCGATCTGTCCGGTTCACCGCTGCACCGCCGCGGCTGGCGCGAGCAGCAGGGCGAGGCACCACTGAAGGAAAACCTTGCAGCGGCCATGCTGGTGCGCGCGCAGTGGCCGCGCATCTACGCGGAAGGCGGGGCGCTGGTGGACCCGATGTGCGGCTCGGGCACGCTGCTGATCGAAGGTGCGCTCATGGCGGCCGACGTCGCGCCCGGTCTGCGCCGTGATTACTACGGATTTCTCGGTTGGTTGAAGCACGACTACGCGCTGTGGCGCGGCATCTACGATGAGGCGAAGGCACGAGCCGATGAAGGCTTGCGTGCGCTCCGCCCCGTGTTCTTCGGTAGCGACTCGGACCCGCACATGGTGCAGACGGCCAAGCGCAACGCGCAGAGCGCGGGCGTAGCCGGTTTCATGCATCTGGACCGCCGCGATGCGGTGCATGCGGAGCCGCCGCCGGAGACGCCGCTCGGCCTCGTCATCACCAACCCGCCGTACGGCGAACGTCTGGGCGACCGCGCCGAGTTGCCGCAGCTCTATCGCGATCTGGGCCAGGCGCTGAAGGATCGTTTCGCAGGATGGCGTGCCGCCGTGTTGGCGGGCGACGAGGAACTCGGGCGGGCGCTTCGCCTCAGCCCCGACAAGCGTTACGCGCTCTACAACGGCGCTCTGGAAACGCCGTTGCTGACCTTCGCCCTGCGCGCACGGGACGAGGCGCCGCGCGAAGCCAAGCCGCTCTCCGCGGGCGCGCAGATGCTGAAGAACCGGCTGGAGAAAAACATCCGCCATCTGCGCAAGCGTCTGGTGCGCGAAGGGATCACCTGCTGGCGCGCCTACGACCAGGATCTGCCCGAGTACGCCGCGGCGATCGACGTCTACGAAGACTGGCTGCACGTGCAGGAATACAAGGCGCCGCAGGACGTACCGGTCGACGTGGCGCGGTCGCGCATGCGAGAGATCGTTCGCGTTGCGGGTGAGGTGTTGGGCGTGCCGCGCGAGCGCATCGCCGTCAAGACGCGCGAGCGCGGCAAGGGCGGCTCCAAGTACGGCCAGTTCGACCAGAAGGGGGAGTTCGTCGAGGTGCATGAGGGTGGCCTGACCTTCCTCATCAACCCCACCGATTACCTCGATACCGGTTTGTTCCTCGATCACCGGCTGGTGCGCGCGCGCATTCGCGAGCTGGCCGCCGGCAAGCATTTCCTGAACCTGTTCGCTTACACCGGAACGGCCAGCGTCTATGCCGCCGCGGGTGACGCGCGGGATACGACCACCGTCGACCTGTCCGGCACGTATCTCGATTGGGCGTCGCGGAACCTGGCCCTGAACGGCTTTACGGGTAACCGCCATCGCCTGGTTCAGGAAGACGCCTTCACCTTCCTGCGCAGCCGATCGATGCAGTACGGGCTCATCTACGTCGATCCGCCGACCTTCTCGAACTCCAAGAAGGCGGATGACTTCGACGTCCAGCGCGATCACGCGGCGCTATTGCTCCTATGCGCCGATCGTCTGCTGCCGGACGGCGTGATCGTGTTCTCCAACAACTACCGCCGTTTCCAGCTTGATCGCGAGGCGCTGGAACCCCACTTTTCCATTGAAGACTGGAGTGCTGCGAGCATCCCGTTCGACTTCGCCAGACGCCACGATATCCACGGCTGCTGGCTGCTTAGGAAGCCGTTCGTGAATCCGTGGAAAACGTGAAAACGGGGTGCAGAAAACTTCAGTTCGGATTCAGTGCCGGAGCGCGAATCTGCGCTCAACACCCGGAGGTAACTGTCATGAAAGGTAAGTTCGTCAAGTCGTCTCTCGCCCTCGCTGCTGCGGGTCTGATGGCTTTCGCGCCGAGCGCCTTCGCCCACGGACCGGGATACTGGGGCGGCGGGTATCGCGGCGGTTACGGCTACCACGGCGGCTACTACGGCGGTTATCGCGGCGGTTACTACCACGGTGGCGGCCACTACGATCATGCGGGCCGTTGGATCGCTGGCGCGATCGTCGCTGGCGCGGTCGTCGGCCTCGTTGCCAATGCCACAGCGCCGCGCACGGTGGTGTACGACGACCGTCCGGTGTACTACAGCCGTCCGGCCACGGTGGTCTACGAAGACGCCCCGGTCGTCACGCGCCGCGTCACCACGACGACCACCTACGTGGACGATGGCTACGGCACGCGTTACGTCCGCGACGACGGTTATTGATCCATCCGTCGGCTCCATGACAAAAAAGCCCGGCTCACGAGTCGGGCTTTTTTTTGTTGCGTACTACCGGGAAGGTCGCGATTTTTTCCGGTAACGGAGCGCAGCTCTGCGGTCTGAGCCTGTTCGGCTCTCCCGACACGCGACCTCAGTCATCGCGGGAGTCTTCGGTGTCTCTCCTGGAGGCGAGTTCCGCACAAGAGAGCGGCCGACGGCCCATAGGTTCATGGGCCGCGCCAGCGGCCTTCCTTTTCGAACGCGGAGGACCTGTCCGAAGCAGCGAGGGGGGACACCGAAGGCCCTGGCCTCACCGTCCAAATATGTCTGGCGTTTGTCCTTGTGAACCGATCCGGCAGGCGCGTCACGCCTGCCGTGGGTACGACGAAAGATCAGTGCACCATGCCGTTGGGCTCGGCGCCCGACCCGCTGCGCTTGGCCTTCTTCTTGAGGTGGTCGAACGTTTTCTCGTCGATTTTTTCCACCGACTGGATCTGGCACGGCGGATCGTCTCGGCGAACGATCTGCTCGTTGATGCCGCCGCAAATGCGCATGCCTCCGATAGCCTTGTCGCTTTCCGAGGCGCGGAAGTGGACGCCGCCGCCCAGGTCCATGCGCGGGCAGGCGACCGTGGTCTTCACGAGGAAACGGTTGGGTCCGTTGCGCACCGTGAGCGTCCGGTCGTCGATGACGTTCCATTCGTTGATCTGGTCAGTGCGCAGGCAGTCGGCATACGGGAGTTCCTGGCGCGCCTGGGGGCGTGCGTCCTGCGCCTGCACGGCACAGGTGACCAGCAGAGAGGCGGCAAGCAGGTAGCGGACGTTCATGGCGCGATCCTCCTCAAGGGGAGCTTAACGTTAAGCCCGAACGGGCCGGCAGGCGAGAGTGCATGCGGGCCGGGTGCACTGGCCGTTAAGGTGGCGGCAGGCTCCGCTCACGTCGGTTGAACGCTTTCTCGGGCATCGTTTCGCACTGACGGCGGCATCCGCCAGCCTCTTCGGAACTCGCGCATGACCGTCCGCCCGCTCGGCATTCCCGACCCATCGCCTGCCGGCGCCGGCCCCATCCAACGTTTCCTGCACGTACGCCACCGTACGGCCGAGCTGGCTTCGCGCCTGCGCCCGGAAGATGCCCTGGTGCAGTCGATGCCGGATGCGAGCCCCACCAAGTGGCATCTCGCGCACACGACATGGTTCTTCGAGCGTTTCGTGCTGATGCGCGACGAGGCCTATGTACCCGCGAACCCGGAATGGCATTACCTGTTCAATTCGTATTACCAGTCGCTTGGCGAGATGCATGCCCGTCCGCGGCGCGGCATGCTCACGCGGCCGAGTCTGGACGAGGTGCTGGCCTACCGGCGCCGGGTCGATGACGCGGTGGCCGAACGTCTCGCACAGGGCGACGACGACGCCTTGCCGTCACTGGTCGGGCTGGGTATCCAGCACGAGCAGCAACACCAGGAACTCATTCTCACCGACATCAAGCATGCGTTTGCGCAGAACCCGCTGGAACCGGTCTATGCGGTCGATGCACCGCGCGCATTGTCGGTGGCAGCGCCGCCGCTCGCGTACGTGCCGTTCGACGAAGGCGTGGTCGAGATCGGTCATGCCGGTGGCGAATTCGCATTCGACAACGAAGGCCCCCGTCATCGTACCTATCGACAGGCGGGTTCCCTCGCCAATCGTCCGGTGACGAATGCGGAATACATGGCGTTCGTTCGCGATGGCGGTTACCGCGATCCCATGCTGTGGCTTTCCGACGGATGGGCCACCGTGCAGGCCGAACGATGGCAACGGCCCTTGTATTGGGACGAAGCCCTCGAAACCGAATTCACGTTGCAAGGGCGCCGCGCGATCGATCCGCACGCACCGGTCTGCCATATCAGCTATTTCGAAGCCGATGCGTTCGCGCGTTGGGCCGGTGCGCGTCTTCCCACTGAAACGGAATGGGAAACGATGGCGGTCGATGTGCCCGTGCGCGGGAACCTTCAGGACGCGGGTATGTTCCAACCGCGTGCCACGTCGTTCGAGACGTTGCTCGGGCAGATGTATGGCGACGTTTGGGAATGGACGATGAGCCCCTATGTCAGTTATCCGGGCTTTCGTCCGTTGGACGGAGCACTTGGCGAATACAACGGCAAATTCATGAACGGACAGTGGGTGCTTCGCGGCGGCTCTTGTGCCACGCCCGACGACCACATCCGTGCGACCTACCGCAACTTCTTTCCTCCCCATGCCCGCTGGCAGTTCACGGGGATACGACTGGGAAACGATCGATGAGCGCTCAACCGAAAGACATCCGTGTCGACGACCGTCATCCGGATATCGAGGACACCCTCGACACCGTGCGTCGCGGTCTCGCTGCCAAGCCGAAGAAGCTGCCCTCGCGGCTGTTCTACGACGAGCGCGGCTCGGCCCTGTTCGAGGCAATCTGCGAGCAGCCGGAGTATTACCTGACTCGTGTCGAGATCGCGCTCATGCAGGAGCATGCCGCGGACATGGCGCGCACCCTCGGACCGGACGTTCGGCTGGTGGAATACGGCAGCGGCAGCGGCATCAAGACCGGCGTATTGCTGGAACATCTGGAAACGCCCGCAGCCTATGTGCCCGTCGAGATCTCGCGCACGGCGCTGTTGGACAGCGTGGCCGAACTCGCCTCGCGTTTTCCAAACATTCCCATGCAGCCGGTATGTGCGGACTTCACCCAGCCGCTGCGGCTGCCTGTCGCCATGCGTCCGCCGCGTCGCACGGTGATCTATTTCCCGGGTTCGACCATCGGCAACTTCGAGACGAAGGAAGCCATCCGGATCCTTCGCCAGATGCGTACGGAAATGAGCGACGGCGGCGGCATTCTCGTGGGTGTGGATTTGAAGAAAGATCCCGCGATCATCGAGGCCGCTTACAACGATGCAGCGGGCGTCACCCGCGACTTCACGCTGAACATGTTGGTACGGCTCAACCGCGAACTGGGTGCGGACTTCGACCTCGACGCGTTCCAGCATCGCGCCCGTTACAACGCCATGGCGGGTCGCATCGAAACAGACCTGGTGAGCACGAAGCGGCAGGACGTGCACGTGGGCAGCGATACCTTCGCGTTCCGCGAAGGCGAAGCCATGCACGTTGAATACAGCTGCAAGTATTCGTTGGACGACTTCGCGCAGATGGCCGCCAAGGCGGGTCTGTCGGTCGCCAAGGTGTGGATGGACGACGAACGCCGCTTCAGTGTGCAGTATCTCGTGCGCTCAAGCCCGGTGTCCTGATCGACATCACGGGCGCGCCGTCAGCCGGGTCGCGGCGCGCCCAGCGATACCAGCAGATCCTGCGCGGTGCGGATCCGTTCCGTGGCACCCGGCAGTTCCATGATCACGCGCAACTTGTCTTGGCCGTCCATCTTGAACACGCGCGGCTGCTGCTGAATCAGCTTGATCAGCGCCATCGGGTCGATGTCCGGCTTGTCGCGGAACGTAACGCGGCCACCGTTGGCGCCGAAGTCCACCTTGCGAATGCCGAGCGGCGTGGCCATGAGCTTCAACTGAGCCACAGCGAACAGGCACTTGGTCTGATCGGGAAGCAGGCCGAAGCGGTCGATCATTTCCACTTGCAGTTCGCGCAGCCCATCGTCGTTGCGTGCGCTGGCGATGCGCTTGTACAGCGTCAGTCGCGTGTGGACGTCCGGCAGGTAATCCTCGGGGATCAGTGCCGGTACGTGCAGTTCGACCTCGGTCTCGTGTTCGGAGGTGAGGTCGAAATCCGGCACCTTGCCTGATTTCAATGCCCGCACCGCGCGGTCCAGCAGCTCGGTGTAGAGGCCGAAACCGATCTCCTGGATCTGGCCCGACTGCTCCTCGCCCAACATCTCGCCCGCGCCGCGGATCTCCAGGTCGTGCGTGGCGAGCGTGAAGCCGGCACCGAGCTCTTCCAGTGAGGCGAGGGCTTCGAGGCGCTTCTCTGCATCGGCCGTCATCGCCTTGCGGTCAGGCACGATGAGGTAGGCGTAGGCGCGGTGATGCGAACGACCCACGCGTCCGCGCAGCTGGTGAAGCTGGGCGAGGCCGAAGCGGTCCGCGCGGTTCACGACGATGGTGTTGGCGGTGGGAATGTCGATGCCCGACTCGATGATGGTCGTCGACACGAGCACGTTGAAGCGCTGGCGATGGAAGTCGGCCATCACCTGTTCCAACTCGCGTTCCGGCATCTGTCCATGCGCCACGCGGATGCGCGCTTCGGGTACCAACTCGCCCAGCTCGCGCGCGGTACGCTCGATCGATTCGACTTCGTTGTGCAGGAAATACACCTGGCCGCCGCGCGCGAGCTCGCGCTGAATGGCCTCGCGGATCAGCGCCGGCTGGTAGGTGGAAATGAGCGTGCGGACGGCGCTGCGATGGGCCGGCGGCGTGGCGATGATCGAAAGATCGCGCAGTCCGCTCATCGCCATGTTCAGCGTGCGCGGGATGGGCGTGGCGGTGAGGGTCAGCAGATCGACTTCGGCGCGCAGGCGCTTCAACTGTTCCTTCTGGCGCACGCCGAAACGCTGTTCCTCGTCGACGATGACGAGGCCGAGGTTCTTGAAGCGGATGTCGGGTTGCAGCAGCTTGTGCGTACCGACGATGACGTCGATCTGTCCGTCGGCCAGTCGTTCGAGCGCGGCGTCCACTTCCTTCTTCGACTTGAAGCGCGAGAGCACGTCGACGCGTACCGGCCAGTCGGCGAAGCGGTCGGCGAAGTTGCGGTAGTGCTGCTGCGCGAGCAGGGTGGTGGGCACCAGCACGGCCACCTGCTTGCCCGCCGTCGCGGCGGCGAAGGCGGCACGCAGCGCGACCTCGGTCTTGCCGAAGCCCACGTCGCCGCAGACCACGCGATCCATCGCGCGCGGCGCGGCGAGATCGACGATGACGGCATCGATGGCGGCCTGCTGGTCCGCCGTTTCCTCGAACGGGAATGTTGCGGCGAATTCCTCGATCATCTGCCGATCCACCGGCAGCGATTCACCCTGGCGGGCTTCGCGCTGTGCGTAGATGGCCAGCAGCTCGGCCGCCACGTCGCGCACCTTCTCGGCAGCCTTCTTGCGCGCGCGTTCCCATGCGTCGCCGCCCAGCGAATGCAGCGGCGCCAGCTCGGGCGCGGTGCCGGTGTAGCGGCTGACCAGTCCGAGCTGCGCCACCGGCACGTAGAGCTTGTCGCCCTTGGCATATTCGATGGTGAGGAATTCGCCCGGCATGTCGCCGACGTCGAGCGACACCAGGCCCTGGTAACGACCCACACCGTGATCGATGTGCACGATCGGCGAGCCGATGGACAGCTCGGTGAGATCCTTGATGATGCTTTCCGGATCGCGCGCCGCGCTGACGCGGCGCTTGCGGTCCGTGCGCACGCGTTCGCCGAACAGTTCACGTTCGGTCAGTACGGTGAGCGCGGGTTCGGTCAGCGCAAAACCCTGTTCGAGCGATGCCGCGGTGATCGCGAGCGGTTCGCTGCGTGCCAGGAAATCCTTCCAGCCATCGACGTTCACCGGCTTCAAGCCGGCCCCTGCCAATTGCTCGATCAAGGCTTCGCGGCGGCCTGCGGAATCGGCCGCGATGAGCGCGCGTCCAGGATAGCTGGCAAGGAAGTGACGCAGTGCCGTGCCTGGCTCTTCGCCCTTCCGGTTGAGCGGAACATCCGGTGCCGGCTGTGTCCCCAGATCCACCGCGTGCTCGTGACCCTTCGCCACCACGTCCACGCGCGCCTGGCGGTTCAGCCGCTCGCGCAACTGCTCGGGCGGGAGGTAGATTTCCGCGGGCGGCAGGACGGGCCGCTCGATATCGTGCGCGCGTTGCTCGTAGCGTTCGGCGGTCTGCGTCCAGAACTGTTCCGACGATTCCAGCGTGCCCTCGCCGAGTACGAACAACGCATCGCCTGCGATGTAGTCGAACAGCGTTTCCGTGGCGGGGAAGAACAATGGCAGGTAGTACTCGATACCGCCGGGCGTCACGCCTTCCTTCATGTCCTGGTAGAGCGGGCAGCGGCGGATGTCGATCGGGAAGCGTTCGCGCAGGTTGGTGCGGAAAGTCTTCGCGGCATCCTCGGTCAGAGGGAATTCGCGCGCCGGCAGCAGGTCCACGGCGTCCACCTGGTGCTGCGAGCGCTGGGTCTCGGTGTCGAACGTGCGGATCGACTCGACTTCGTCGTCGAACAGTTCTACGCGATAGGGCTCGCTGGCGCCCATGGCATAGATGTCGATGAGCGCGCCACGGACCGCGAAGTCACCGGGCTCGGTGACCTGCGGCACGTTCCGGTAGCCGGCGGCTTCCAGGCGGCGCTGCTCGCCGAGCAGGTCGAGCTTCTGCCCCTTGCGCAGCACGAGCCCCGAGCCGGTGATGTGCGTGCGCGGGGCGATGCGCTGCATCAGCGTCGCTACGGGCACCACGAGCACGCCGCGTCGCGTGGTCGGCAGCCGATACAGCGTCGCGATGCGTTGCGACACCACTTCCGGGTGCGGACTGAATACGTCGTAGGGCAGGGTTTCCCAGTCCGGGAAATGCAGCACGGGCAAGTCGCCCGCAAACACCGCCAGCTCGCTTTCGAGGTTGTCCGCGCTGCGCGTATCGCGAACCACCACGACGAGCAGGCCGTCGTGGGCCCGGGCGGCTTCGGCGATTTCCAGCGCCCAGGACGAGCCGTGCGGCGCGGTCCAGTAGCGACGGGTCTTGGCGTTGACGGGAAGCGGGGGGCGGGGAAGCGCGACAGGCATGGGTCGAGGGCAGACCTTTGCGGACAAGCCGTCGATTGTACTACCCGGGAGCCGCTAGGCCCCCGGCGAGATCCCGGGCAGGGTCAATCGGCGTAGTCGGGCTCGAAGAAACTCCAGCGCACGTCACGGAATCGGGCCTTGAAGTCGGCCTCCACGATGTTGATCGCCTCGACCATGGCGCGCGCCGTGGGCGCGGGCGCCATCCGGGCTTTCACGGCCACCATCACGTCGGTGCCCATCTGCAGGGTCAGCACGTTGTAGACGACCTCGATCTCCTCGCGACCCTCGAGGAAGGCGACCATGGCAGCGCGCTGCTTCGGCTCAACACCCTGGCCGATCAGGAGCGCCTTCACCTCGCGGGCTACCGCCACGGCGACCACGATCAGCAGCACGCCGATGGCGATGGTGCCGAGAGCATCGAAGATCAGGTTGCCTGTGATCATCGTCAGCACTACGGCGATCAGAGCCAGGCAGAGACCGACCAGCGCAGCGAGATCCTCGCCGAAGATCACCAGCAGTTCGCTGGCGCGCGTTTCGCGGAACCACTGCCACAGGGTGCGGCCGTCGCGTGCCTTGTTCACTTCCTGCAGGCAGCCGTGCATGGAGATGCCTTCGGTCACGATCGAGAACGCCAGCACGCCGATGGCCAGCCACGCCCAGCGCAGCGGTTCGGGGTGTGTGAGCTTGTGGATGCCCTCGTAGACAGAAAACATGCCGCCCACGCTGAAGAGCAGGATGGCGACGAGGAACGACCAGAAATACAGGGCGCGGCCCCAGCCGAGCGGATAGTCGGCCGAAGGCGGCCGCTTGGCCTGGCGCATGCCGAGCAGGAGCAGGCCCTGGTTGCCGCAGTCCGCAAGCGAGTGCACCGCTTCGGCGAGCATGGCGCCCGATCCCGTGAAGATCGCCGCGACGAGCTTGGCGACGAAGATGGCGAAGTTGGCTCCGAGCGCGAGGAAGATCGCGCGCTTCGAATCGGCGTGTCCCGACATGGTTTTCCCTGATGGAGGCCCGCGGCGCGTGCGGCCGCGGGGCAATCGCAGGATCTTACCGTATGACGCCGACGCCCACGCCGAAGCTGACGTTCGGATGGCCGCCCGACATCTCCTTGGCCGTCCAGACGTGCGACTGGTTCACGGACACCAGCGGGAAGGTGTACTGCGCCTGCCCGACGTTGCCGGTGCGCGTGCCGTTGAGTCGGCCTGCGATCGTGACGAGGCCGCCCGACGGGTAGTCGAGGCTTTCGACGTAACCCGGCATGGCGGCGATGAAGCGGCCGTTGCCGGTGTCATTGGCCTTGGGCCGCTGCGAACCGTCGAGGGGGTAGGCGAGGACTTCGATTTCGCTGTGGTCGGCGAAGTTGCGCACGTTGACGATGCGCCCGCCCCAGATCACGTCGGCGTTGCCGTAGCGCTCGGGCTCGCGCGCCACTTGGGCGGGCGGCACGGCAGCGTTGTTCGGCGTGGGCTTGTAGATCGGGGCGGGCGCGCAGCCACTGAGGGCGGCGGCAAGGACAACGGCAGGGACGGCGAGACGGACGATGGAAGTACGCATGGGTCGACTCCTGGCTGATGCCTGCGACTTTAGCGCCTTCGCACTGAACGCGGTGCCTGCGAAACGTGGGCGGGGGTTTCATCCCCGCCTTCCTCGACCAGCCAGGTCAGCCGGTATTCGGATTCGCCCGGGGTGCCCAGCAGTTTGGGCAGCAGACGCAGCGAATCGCGCAGTACTTCATCGAACTTCCACGGTGCGTTCACGATGGCAATGCCCGTGCCATTGAGGCGAAGCGGCGAGTCGTCCGGACGCAGCAGGACTTCGGCTGCGAGCACGCGCTTCGCGCCGCTCTTGCTCAGCCAGCGATGGAACGGCTGCACGTGGCTGCGCAGCTTGATCGGATACCAGATGGCGTAGATGCCGCCCGGCCATTTCTCCATGGCGGCCTTCAGCGACTTCTCGATCAGCCGGAACTCGGCATCCTGGGCCTCGAACGGGGGATCGATCAGCACCAGCCCACGCTTTTCCTTCGGCGGCACCAGGGCCCGCATGGCTTCATAGCCATCGCGCTGATGGACGTGTACGCGACTGTCGTGGTGGAAGAGCTGGCGCAACGCCGCGGCTTCCTCGCCGTGCAGTTCGCACAGCTGCGCGGAGTCGCCCGGACGCATGAGGTGCGCGGCGATCCAAGGCGACCCCGGGTAATGGCGCATCGACTCGTCGCCTTCGTTGCAGGCGCGAACGATCTCCAGCCATTTCCACAGCAGCGGCGGCAGGCCGGTGGCGGTACGAAGCACGCCGAAACCGGCATCGGCTTCGGCGGTCTTGCGCGCCTCGGAGCCTCGCAGGTCATAGCGACCTCGCCCGGCGTGTGTGTCGATGTAGCAGAACGGCGCCGCTTTCTTCTGCAGCGATTCGATCAGGGCCACGAGCACCATGTGCTTGAGGACATCGGCAAAATTGCCGGCGTGATAGGCGTGGCGATAATTCATCCGCGCAGTATAGCGGTCGCTGCCCACGCACGCCGGAACGCCTCAATAGGCGAAGGTCACCCGCTTCTTCGGCGCATCGCCCCGTTCGATCCGATCCAGCACGCCGATGGCGAAGTCCGCGATGGAGATCCGGCTGTGGCCCTCTGCATCCACCAGCAGGCGATCATCGCCGAGACGGTAGGCGCCGGTCCGTTCGCCCGGGACGAGTTCGGCGGCGGGGCTGATGTAGGTCCAATCGACCTTCGCGTCGCTGGCGCGGAACACGGCGAGCGCGGCGATCTGCGCGTTGGCCGAGGGCTTCCATGCGTCGGGGAAGTGCGGATCGTCGATCACGCGCACGCCAGGGCTCACCTCGAGGCTGCCTGCGCCGCCCACCCAGGCGAAGCGCGGGACGCCCGCTTCGGCCAGGGCACCGAGCAGCAGCCCTGCCTGTTTCGGCACGTTGGCCGGATCGGCGTGGTCGTTGAGGCTGGCAATGGCCGCATCGGCGCCGCGTAGCGCCTGGGCGTACGACTCGGGGTGGCCCACGTCGCCCGTGACGACGGAGAGGCTGGCGTGGGTAGAGGCGACGCGGGCCGGGTCGCGGACCACGGCGGTCACCTGATGGCCGCGGGCGAGCGCTTCGTCGAGGATCACCTTGCCGATGTTTCCGGTGGCGCCGAACAACACGATTTTCATGAGCGAGTCCTTTGAGTGGCGGGATGGCTGGTGTGAACAGGTGCCAGCATGCGCCTTCGGTCGTTCACGAGAAACGCCGCGTGGCGCAATTCATCGTAAAGTGCGGCTTTACGATCGGGAGCACTCATGGCCGAGGTCAACCTCAATCGTCTCGCCATTTTCGTCACCCTCGTGCGCGCGGGCTCGTTCACCGCAGCAGCCGAGCAACTGGGCACGACCAAGGCCATGGTGAGCCAGCATCTGGCTCGGCTGGAAGACGAACTCGGCGTGCAATTGCTTGTGCGCAGCACGCGGAGGATGTCGCTGACCGATGCGGGCGAGCGTTTCCATGAGGATTGCGTGCGCATCGTCGCCGATGCCGAAGCCGCCATCGCCCACGTGGGCGAGTGCCGGGACAGCCCGATGGGCGTGTTACGCGTTGCCGCGGCGGAAGATCACGGCCCGTCGATCGTCGCGCCCGCCCTGGCCGAGTTCGCCCGGCACTACCCGCAGGTGCGCGTGGATCTGGTGATTGGCGACCGCCTGGTCGATCTCATCGCGGAGCGCATCGATCTTTCGATCCGCATTGGCTGGTTGCGCGATTCGAGCCTGCGGGCGGCGAAGCTCGCCGGCTTCCGCCAGTGTCTGGTCGCCGCCCCGGATTACCTCGCGCGGCATGGGGCGCCTCGCGTGCCTGCCGACTTGGCAGAGCACGCCTGGATCGCCCTTACGGTGCTTTCCTCGCCCACGCGCTGGACGTTCACCGACGAGAGCGGGTCGGATCACTCGGTCCAGACGCGCCCGGTGGCCAGCGCGAATGGCACCCTCGCCGCGCATGCGTTCGTATTGGCCGGCCTGGGAATCTCCGTGCTGCCGGATTACGTGGTGGAAGACGACCTCGCCAATGGCCGGCTCGTGGCCCTGTTGCCGGGCCACAAACTGCCTGATGGGGGCGTCTATGCGGTCTATCCGGGCAAGCACCCGCCGGTGAAGGTTCGCGCGTTCATCGACCTGCTCAAGCAGCGGCTGGGCAGGTCCTGACGCGGCGCGATCAGCCGACCTGGCTGCCCAGCCGCAGGTTGATGCCGAGCTGCGTGGCAATGAGTCGCATGGCCTCGTCGTCGTCCGAGCGCGTGATCCAGCCCGCGTAGACATCATCGTCCTCGGCTTCGCGCGCCCACAAGGTGTAGCCGTGTTCGCGAAGCCTGTCGAACGCGCGGGAAAAGATCTCGACGCCGTCGATATCTTCGTGGAACTCGTCGTCGGCGGGGTCGCCATCCCAATCGAGCACGAGATTCCAGCGCGCCACCAGTTCGTTGATGACCTCCACCAGCGCACGCGTGTCGTCCGCGTCCACCTCGAATCCCGAACGCCAATCGGTCACCTGGGCCACCAGACGGACAGGATCTTCGTCGCCTTCCTCTTCGGTCAGCTCCTGGTAGGCCTTGAACTGCACCTCCGCACTGTCCTCGTCGCCCGGATTGATCAGCAGGAGCAACTGCCACACGTGGGCTTCGGTGGAGTCCTCGCCGTCCTCGTCCTCATCGTAGTCGCGGTCCTCGTAGTCGTCGTCGTAAGCCATGGATCGATATCGCTTCGGGGTAGGGGGCAACAGTATCGCCGATCCCGGCGAATGCGGGATTGGACGTCCAAATCGGCGTGCCAAGGCCTGCGCATGCCCAAATTTCTTATTGACGGCCCTCGGCAAACGCGGTGTCCTTCGATTTAGCCGTCCAATCGGCGCGGCCCCTCGTGGGCCGGTACCAAAGGGGGAAAGCCTATGAAGAGCATCGCGTTCGTCCGGGCGACGGGTGTCGCCCTCATCCTGGCGCTGGTTGTCGGCGCCGCCGCGGCCCGTTCCGACGATCCACCGCCGGACACTTTGTGCACCGTGCTGGGCACGGCGCAGCGTTATGTCGGCACGACCGTGACGGTACGCGGCACGGCCAGCACGGAGGGAAAGACCACGTTGCTTTCCGACGCGCAGTGCAAGGCCGCCATCGGCCTCACCATGGACGACGCCTCGAGCCGCAAGCGCGACATTGCGTCCTTCCGTCGCACCGTGGCGGGCAAAGGGGTTCGTGCGGACGCGACCGTTTTCGGCCGCTTCAAGGCCACCGGGGACGCGCAGACGCCCTACGCCATCGACGTCTACAGCGTCCGCGACGTGAGCGAGCGGCCGGCCGAAGGCGGCTGAAGGCGCAGCACGACGGCGGGTGCTGGCGCCCGCCGTGGCCGATCCGCTAGGCTTCCTCGCTTGATGGCCGCGCCGGCCCCGCCGGCCGCCGCACCTCCTTCGACGGAAGCCCGATGCAGCAGTTGGACAAGGTAAAGATCGGAGTGATCGGGCTGGGCTATGTGGGATTGCCCCTGGCCGTCGAGTTCGGCAAGCGTTTCCCGACCCTCGGTTTCGATATCGACCTGTCGCGCGTGCGCGAGCTGCGCGAGGGCGACGACCGCACGCTCGAGGTGGATCGCGACGCTCTGGGGCAGGCCACGCACCTGGCCTACAGCAGCGAGCTCGACGACCTGCGCGAGTGCAACGTTTTCATCGTGACCGTGCCGACGCCCATCGACAGCGCCAAGCGCCCGGACCTCACGCCGCTGACGCGTGCGAGCGAGGCGCTGGGCAAGGTGCTCAAGCGTGGCGACGTGGTGGTCTACGAGTCCACCGTCTATCCTGGGTGCACCGAAGAAGTCTGCGTGCCGATCCTGGAGCGCGTATCGGGACTGGTGTTCAACCAGGACTTCTTCGCAGGCTATAGCCCCGAACGGATCAACCCGGGCGACAAGACGCACCGGGTGAACAACATCCGCAAGGTCACTTCCGGTTCCACGCCCGAGGCCGCGGATTTCGTCGATGCGCTGTACGCCAGCATCATCGATGCCGGCACCTACAAGGTCAGCCGGATCAAAGTGGCCGAGGCCGCCAAGGTTATCGAGAACACGCAGCGCGACCTCAACATCGCGCTGGTCAACGATCTGGCGATTCTCTTCAACAAGCTCGGCATCGACACCCTCGAAGTGCTCGAAGCCGCAGGCACCAAGTGGAATTTCCTCCCGTTCCGCCCGGGCCTCGTCGGCGGCCATTGCATCGGGGTCGATCCCTACTACCTGACTCATAAGGCACAGGAAGTCGGCCACCACCCGGACGTGATCCTTGCCGGTCGGCGCACCAACGACGGCATGGGGCCATACATTGCCGGCGAAGTGATCCGCCTCATGGTCTGCAAAGGCCTCAATCCCGTCGGCGCGCGCGTGCTGATGCTGGGCCTGGCATTCAAGGAAAACTGCCCCGACCTGCGCAACACGCGCGTCGTGGACATCATCGCTTCGCTGAAGACCTACAACGCCACGATCGACGTCTACGATCCGTGGGTCGATGCTGCCGAAGCCGAGCATATCTACGGCCTGCGTCCTGTGGCGCAGCCCGAGGCGGGTGCGTACGACGCCATCGTCATCGCGGTGGCACATCATCAGTTCCACGAGCTTGGCGCCGTCGGCATTCGCGCATTCGGCAAGCCCGATGCGGTGATCTACGACGTGAAATACGTGCTGCCGCGCGACGCGGTGGACGGCCGGCTGTGAGGCGCAAGTCATGAAGATCCTGGTCACGGGCACGGCCGGTTTCATCGGCTCGCATGTCGCGATGCGGCTCCTGGCGCGCGGCGACGAGATCGTCGGCCTCGACAACCTCAACGACTATTACGACGTGACGCTCAAGCAGGCGCGGCTGGATCGTTTCCGCCACGACCCGCGCTACGTCCACGTGCACGCTGACCTGGCAGATCGCGATGCGATGGCGGACGTCTTTGCGCGTCATCGCCCGCAGCGCGTCGTGCACCTGGCTGCGCAGGCCGGCGTGCGTTACGCAGCGGAGAACCCGCACGTCTACGTGTCGAGCAACGTCACCGGTTTCCTGCACGTCATCGAAGGGTGTCGCACGCATGCGGTCGAACACCTGGTCTTCGCGTCGACCAGCTCGGTCTATGGCGCGAATCGCGCCATGCCGTTCTCCGAACACCAGTCGGCCGAGCATCCGCTGACGCTGTACGCCGCCACCAAGAAGGCCAACGAACAGATGGCGCACAGCTACGCCCATCTGTATGGCACGCCATCCACCGGCCTCCGCTTCTTCACCGTATACGGTCCATGGGGCCGGCCGGACATGGCGCTGTTCCTGTTCACCCGGGCGATCCTCCAGGGCGAGCCGATCAAGGTGTTCAACCACGGTCGGCACCGGCGCAGCTTCACTTACATCGACGATATCGTCGAAGGGGTGATCCGCTGCCTGGACCGTCCGCCGACGATCGATTCGACGTGGGACGGCAAGGCACCCGATCCCTCGTCCAGCGGCGTGGCGCCGTTTCGGTTGTTCAACATCGGTAACGAACACCCGGTCGAGCTGCTCGACTACATCCGTCGCCTTGAGCAATGTCTCGGTCGCGAGGCGATCATGGACATGCTGCCGCTGCAGCCGGGCGACGTACCCGACACCGAAGCCGACGTGAGCGAGCTGCGTCATGCCGTCGGCTACGCGCCGCGGGTTGGCGTGGACGAGGGCGTCGAACGCTTCGTGCGCTGGTATCGCGACTACCACGGCGTCTGAGCCGGTCACGATCGTCCTTGCTGCTGCGCAGCAAGATAGGAAACCTATCGTTTGAACATCCGCGCTTCGCTCGATTGGCGGGCGTGCGATGGCGCAGAATCCCGGGTCATCGTGGCGCCGACGTCGGCGGGGGATCCATGCGCAGCAAGTTGTTCGTGCCCGGCGGGCGCCCGGAACTGTTCGTCAAGGCGTTGGCCAGCGCGGCCGATGCCGTGTCGTTCGACCTCGAGGATGCCGTCCCGCCGGAGGCGAAGCGCTCGGCTCGCGATGCCGTGGCGGCGTTCGTCGGTTCGGCTGCCATGCGCGACGCCGCCAAGCTCTGCATCGTGCGGATCAACGCACCGGACAGCCCATACTTCGAGGACGATCTGAGCGCCGTTGTGCAGCCCGGACTCAGCCTGCTCAACATTCCGAAGCTGGAATCCGCGGACGCCGTGCGTGCCGTCGTCGCCGCACTGGAACGCGTGGAAGCATCGCAGCGCATGGCGCAGCCGGTGGGCCTATTGGTCAACGTGGAGACCCCGCGCGCGCTGACACAGGCCGCGGCCATGGCTTGCGCCCACCCGCGTGTGGCCGGCCTGCAACTCGGTCTCGCCGATCTGTTCGAGCCGTATCACGTCGATCGCACCGACGGCGCGGCCGTTCACGCTGCCATGTTCGCGGTCAAGATGGCCGCCGCGTCAGCCGACGTGTTCGCGGTGGATGCGGCCTTCGCTGCCGTCGACGACGCCGATGGCTATCGCGCGGAGGCGATCATGGCACGCCGTCTCGGGTTCACCGGCAAGACCTGCATCCATCCGCGCCAGGTAGCACTGGCGAATGCCGTGTTCGCGCCGTCAGCCGAAGAACTGGCGGTCGCGCGACGCGTGGTCGCTGCGGCGGCAGACGCTGCGCGCGACGGGCGCGGTGCGTTTCTGCTCGACGGTCGCATGATCGATCTGCCGTTCGTCAAGCGCGCCCAAGCCTTGCTGGCGTCGCACGAATGAACGACGCGCGCGTGCTCGCCACCTTTCGCCGCGCCTGTTTCGCCGTGCTGTTGCTAACCCTGTCGCTGGTCGGCGTGGCGCATGGTGCCGCACTTACGCCGCTCAAGGCGAGGGAGCTTCCGGCCATTCCTTCCCAAGGCGAGATGCGCGGCCTCGCACAACTCGACGGCCGGACTGTCGCCCTCATTGAGGATGGCGCATGGGCGCTGGATGCGGGGGCATCGGCATGGGTACCGCTGGCGTGGTCCGGAGGGCATCCGCCTGCGGGGTTGGATCGCAGCTTTGGCGACGGTAAGCGCGCTTACGTGATGCTGCGCAATGGTGGGAAAGTGACCGCCGTCGCGCGTCTGATTGCCAGCACGGCCGGCCTGGAAGCACGTGTGCTTCCCGCTCTGCCACAACCGCTGGACGATGCGCAGGCGACCGTCTCGGGCAGTGACCTGTTTGTCGTGGGTCGTGACGGTGAGGCCTCGACGCTATGGCGCCTCGATGTCGATACCCCGGGCGCCACGTGGACATCGCTCGGCGGACGGCCGATCCACGCTGCACCGACCACCATCGTGGCACAGGGCAAGGGCGTGTTCGTCACCACCGACGACGCCATCTGGCGCTGGACGGCGGACGACGGCTGGAGCCGTCGCGCGGATCTCCCCGCGATGGTGCTCCCCGGCATGGCGCGTGCGGTAGGTCAGGCGAACATTCTCTATCTCGTGGCCGACGGGGCAGGGCCGGCCCGTGCGATGACCTGGCAGATCGTCACGCGTTCATGGGCGACGCTTCCCGGTGCGACCTTCGCGCAGCCGCAGGCGATGACGCCGTGGGGCGATGGACTGCTCTGGGCGAGATCGGCGGACGGACGCACGCAGGTGGGTTCGGCCGAGATCCAGTCAGGCAAGTTGCTGCTGCGCTGGCTCGACTGGCTCGTGATCGTGGTCTACCTCGCCGGCATGATCGGCATCGGCCTGTACTTCTACCTGCGCGAGAAACGCAACTCGACGTCCAACTTCTTCGTGGGCGGACGCAGCATTCCCTTCTGGGCGGCAGGCATCAGCCTGTATGCCGCGAACACCAGTTCGATAAGTTTCATCGCCATTCCCGCCAAGGCGTTCGAGAGCAACTGGCAGTACATGACGAACAACCTCATCGCGGTATTCGGCCTGATGTTCGTGGCGGTATGGATCGTGCCACTGCTACGCCGGCTCGACCTGATGTCCGTGTTCTCGTACCTCGAAACCCGGTTCCATCCGGCGATCCGCATGCTCGCCAGTGCCTTGTGCATCCTCACCCAGCTCGGCAGCCGCATGAGCGTGATCCTGTTCCTGCCGGCGCTCGCCATCGCCACCATCACGGGGATCAGCACCACCTGGAGCGTGATCCTCATGGGTGGGTTCACGATCGTCTACACCGCCATGGGCGGCATGAAGGCCGTGATCTGGACGGATGTCGTGCAGGTGATCGTCAAAATGGGCGGCGCGATCTTCGCCATCGGTTTCATCATCTGGCATCTGCATGGCGGCATGGGCGAGTTCGTCCACACTGCGATGGCCGACCACAAGCTGCGCCTGCTCGATTTCAGCTTCGACCTGACCAAGGCCACCGTGTGGGGTTTCATCTTTCTCGTGCTGTTCGACGTGGTGCTGACCTTTCCGAAAGATCAGGTCTTGATGCAGCGGACCTTGTCGACGCCTTCCGACAAAGAGGCCGGCCGATCGATCTGGGCGTTCGCGGCAATCATGATTCCCGGCGGCTTCGTGTTCTACATGATCGGCACCGCGCTGTTCGTGTACTACAAGGCGCATCCGGAGCGGATGAACCCCTTGCTGCCCATCGATGCCACGTTTCCACTGTTCATCGCCGCGGAGCTGCCCATGGGGGTGACCGGCCTGATCGTGGCAGGCATCTTCGCCGCCGCGATGGCGACGCTCTCGGGCATCATGAACAGCGTCGCCACGCTGGTCTCCGTGGACTTCTACGAGCGGCTGGTGAAGCACCCCACGCCGAAGCACAGCGTGGTCTTCGCCGAGGTCACCACCATCGTCGTCGGGCTGGTGGGCATCGGACTTGCACTGCTGCTGTCACGCTTCGACGTACATTCCCTCTTCGACGTGTCGATCGAACTGGCGGGACTCCTCGGCGGCGGCTTCGCAGGCGCCTATACGCTGGGCATGTTCACCCGCCGCGCCAACGCGCCGGGCGTGGCCATCGGCATCGCCGCCAGCACCGTGCTCACGCTGGTGGCGTGGATGTTCAAGCTGGTGCATCCGTATTTCTACCTCGCAATCTCCATTTTCCTCTGCATCGTGATCGGCTACGTCGCCAGCCTGTTCTTCCCGGCGCCGACCGGGTCGCTGAAAGGTCTGACGATCCATCGCGACAACGCAGGGCGATGACCTACCATGGCCTACCTCTGACGCGTGCCGGCTAGCCAACGTGGAAACCCAGTTCCTGCATACCTTCATCACCGTGGCCGACCATGGCTCCATGGCGGCCGCGGCGCGCCTGCTGAACATCACGCCCGCGGCCGTGGCCCAGCAGATACGTACGCTGGAGCGCGAGATCGGCGCCACGCTCATCGCTCGTGTGGGGCGTACCGTCAGCGTCACGGAAGAAGGCTCGCGGATACTGCAGCGCTCGCGCGACCTCCTGCGCAACGTGGCCGACCTGCGCAGCGTCGCCAACGAGAGCGGCGTATCGGGCGAACTGCGCCTCGGCGCGTGTCCCACGGCCCTCGCAGGCATGCTTCCCGACGTGCTCGCGCGCATGGTGGAGACCTTTCCGCGCATCAACGTCTTCATCAAGCCCGGCTATTCGGTGGACCTCTACCGCGACGTCGAGACCGGCGATCTCGATGCAGCCGTCGTGCTCCAGGCACCGTTTCCGCTGCCGAAGACCTGCGAATGGCAATTGCTGCGCGAGGAGCCGCTGGTCGTGTTGGCGCCACGCAGCATGGCTGCACGCGATCCGCATGAGTTGCTCGCCAGCGAGCCGTTGATCCGCTACGACCGTAACCAGTGGGGCGGCCGACAGGCGGACGATTACCTTCGCGCGAATGGCATCGTGCCGCGCGAGCGCTTCGAATTGAACGCGCTCAATGCCATCGCGGTGATGGTCGATCGTGGCCTCGGCGTGTCGTTGGTGCCGGACTGGGCGCAACCGTGGCCCGAAGGACTCGACCTCGTGCGCTTACCGCTGCCCAAGCCTTCGGAGCCGCGTCGCATCGGCATCGTATGGTCACGCTCCAGTGTTCGCGTCCGGCTCGTCACGGTGTTGTTGCAGGAGAGTCGCAAGGCCATGGAGAAGACGCGTGCGCCTGCACGTTGAACATGTCGATCATGTTGCGTCGCCGCATAGTTTTGCTTGGTTCGTAAGCAACAAAAACTAGTCTCTGAACATACCCGGCATCGGTTTCTCGGCACGCGCGAACCGCATAGATTCGCCATCAACGAAAACACCAGCCGAAGGGCGCGCCGGGGAGGGCGCAGCCAATCGCGAAAGCCGAGCTTCATCCGTCAGGCGCGCCGCCCCAGAGCGATCGCGCCGCCTTCGCCCACGCGGGCGATCCGCTCCAACGGCACCTACGGACCCGACATGATCAAACCACTTTCCGCCGCCATCGGCAGCATCCTGCTGGCATCCCTTTTCGTCACCGCGGCGCATGCGCAGGAGACGCCCGCACCGGCGGCCTCCGACACGCAGGACACGGCGAAGAAAAAGAACGACAAGAAGAGCGAGCCGACCGACCTCGACCAGGTGATTGTCACGGGAACGCGCATGCCGAAGGCGGTGGACGAAATCCCCGGCGCGATCACCATCGTCAACAAGGAAGAGATCGCACACACGCTGCTGGTGACGGAGGACGCGACGGCCGTGCTGGCGCGTTCCGTGCCCGGCTATGCGGAATCGTCGCAGGCGATGAGCAACACGGGCGAAACCTTGCGTGGTCGCATTCCGCTGCGCCTGTTCGACGGCGTGCCCCAGGGCTCGCCGCTGCGCGAGGGCTCGCGCAACGGCACCTTTACCGACATGGGCATCGTCGGTCGCGTCGAGGTGATCAACGGCCCGTCGGCATCCGAAGGCATCGGTGCGGCGGGCGGCATCATCAACTACATCTCGAAGACGCCGACGAAGGAAGGCAACGAGACCACCATCACCACGCGCTACCAGACCCAGGGCAAGTCCGATAGCGGCGGTTGGAAGACGGGCGTGACGTTCAGCCGCAAGGAGGGTAGCTACGACGTGCTGCTCTCGGGCTCGTACATCGACCGCGGCATCACCTACGACGGCAACGGTCGTCGCATCGGCCTCAACACGTCGGGCTCGCTCGCCGATTCGACGTCGAAGAACCTGTTCGCGAAGGTGGGCTACAACTTCGGCGAGAACGACGATCAGCGCATCCAGGCCTCCGTCAGCAGGTTCAAGATCCAGGGCAAGGGCGAGTACGTTCAGGTGCTGGGCTGCCGCGGCCCTACCGACAATCCGCCCTGCGCCGTACCGCGTACGAATACCTCGGAGAAGGGGCACATCTTCGGTTCCAAGGATGCGTTCAACGACTTCAAGCAGTATTCGGTGGAATACAGCCACAAGAACGTGCTCGGCGGCTCGCTCGACATCAACGCTTACAAGGCCGACCAGGCCATGCGCTACCTGCCGGAAAACACCGAGGACAAGCAGGACCCGTTGATCGCGCCGCTCAACACGCTCTTCGACCAGTCCGAGATCACCGCAAAGAAGCGCGGTATCCGTACCTCGTGGACGCGTCCCGATTTCCTCGTCACCGGGTTGGAACTGCACACCGGCGTGGACGTGGCACGCGACGAGGCCCAGCAGCGGCTGGCCTTGACGGGCCGCTTGTGGGTGCCGCCGATGATCTACAACAGCGTGGCGCCGTATCTGCAGCTCTCCTACGACATCGGTCCGTTCACCATCAGCGGTGGCTATCGCCGTGAGAGCGATCGCCTCACGGTCAACAGCTACACCACCACGTATTACCGCAACCGGGTGTTCGTGCAGGGCGGCAAGCTCTCGTACAAGGAAAATCTGCGCAACATAGGCGGCATCTGGCGCGTCAATGACCAGTGGTCGATCTTTGCCTCGTACAGCGAAGGCTTCACGCTGCCCAACATCGGCATCCCGCTGCGCAACATCAGCACGCCGGGCCAGTCGGTCAGCCGGATCCGCGATCTCGAAGCCATCATCTACAAGAACAACGAATTCGGCTTCAACTGGCGCGGCGACAACGGCGCATTCGGTGCCACGCACTACATCTCCAAGTCGCCGTTCGGTTCGTCGCTCGCGGTCGATCCGCACACCACCGACTTCATTCTCTCACGCGCACCGGTGCGCATCGAGGGCACCGAAGTCACCGGCGAGTGGCGCTTCAACGACCAGTGGAAAGTGAACGGGATCTACTCGCACATCAGCGGACGCACCTCGTTCTGGTCGAGCGATCCCGCTGGCCGCTACGGCAACGGCGGGCTGAACAAGCCGCTCGGTGTGCTCGACATCAATCCCGACAAGCTGGCGTATTCGGTCACCTGGACCTATTCGTCGCGCCTGGACGCCACGCTCGGTGCGACCTCGTTGTTTGGCCGGCATATCTCGGGCCACGACGTCCGGAGCTACGATGGCGCCACCTTCAGCTACGACGAGCGCACGCATGGCTACACGCTATGGGATCTCGGCGTGAACTACGGGCTCGAACGCTACGGCAAGCTCTCGCTCGGTGTGGAGAACCTGCTCGACAAGCAGTACATCCTGAGTTGGTCGCAGTTGGCGGGCTACCAGAACTACTGGGCGGGTCGCGGGCGGGTCACCTCGCTCACCTACACGATCACCCTGTGATCGGACGGTTCCTCCGCCGTACCGGATTTCTGGGCGCGGTACTCGCCGGCCTCGCGCTGGCCTGCGCTTCGGCGCAGGCCGAGCAGCCGTGGGCTCCCGCGCGCCTGGAAACCCTGCACACCTTTCTGCGAGGCGCCACGAACGATCAGGGCTACCTCGGCGCCGTAAGCCTTATCGTCCACGAGGGTCGCGTGGTGGACGTCGGCGTGTACGGCTACGAAGATCTTGCGCGTCGCCGACCCATGCGGCGCGACGCGATCTTTCGTATCTATTCGATGACCAAGACGGTTACCTCCGTGGCGTTGATGATGCTGGTGGAGGAGGGCAAGGTCACGCTCGACCAGCCGTTGGCGTATGTTCTTCCGGGCTTCGATGCGCCCCGCGTTCTCAACAGGGGACCCGACGGCGCGCCCGTCAGCCGCGCCGCGTCGCGCCGTATCACGCTGCGTGATCTGCTCACGCACACGGCGGGGTATCCGGCGGGCTTGCCTGGCGACGAACCCGCATTGGCTGCCATGGAGCGCGCCCATCCGCATGGTGCGAACGACCTCGCGGGTTTCACCGAGCGCATGCGCAACGTGCCGCTGGCTGCCGATCCCGGTACCCGGTTCGGCTACGACGGCGCCGCCATCGAACTGATCGCGCGCGTGGTGGAGGTGGTCTCGAAGAAACCGTTTCCCGTGTTCCTGCACGAGCGCATCTTCGTCCCACTCGACATGCGCGACACCGGCTTTTCCGTGCCTGCCAACGAGCGGCATCGTGTCGTGGACCTCACTCGTATGGGGAACGACGGTCGCCTCGTTCTCGACGGCAGCCCGAGCGCGCAGCATCCCGGGGATGCCTTGAACCGCTACGCCAGCGGTGCGGGCGGGCTCTATGCCACCGTCGACGACTATGCACACTTCGCACAGATGCTCCTGGATGGCGGACGTTATCGCGACCACGTACTGCTCGGGCGCAAGACGGTGGCGTTCATGCTCAGCAACCAGCTCGGCATGCTCGACCCGCCCGTGGACCAGTTCAGCGCGGGCGAGGGCTTCGGCATTGGCGGCTACGTGGTGCTCGATCCGGCGCTGCGAGGGCAACTCGGGTCCGTGGGCCAGTACGGTTGGTCCGGCGCGGCGTCCACGACGTACACCATCGACCTCGGCGAGCGACTGATCGCGATCCTCATGTTGCAACATCTTCCTCGCGACGATGGCGGCTACGACCTGCCACGGCTTGCGCGCCCCTTCTATGACCTCGTCTACCATGCCCTCCCATGACCCCCATGCGTCCGCTGCCATGATCGATTCGAACGACGACCGCGACGACCCGCCGCGTGTGACCCACGAGTTCAAGTTCTCGCACGTCACCACCGGTCGCTACCTGCCCACGCCGGGCAAGGCGCCAGGGTGGCCGTTCGCCGAGATCGGGCACTGGAAGATGGACGTCGATGGCAGCGTGGACGACTGGGTTCGCGAACTCGCCGACTGGCGGCGCGAACATCTCGTGCGTATCGGCTATGACGACGCGAACTATCGCCGACCCGAACTGCAATGGGCGCAGCGGAACTTCGTGCACGCGCAGATGATGGTCGAGGATCGCTATTTCTACGATCCCGTGGCGCGTCGCTACACGGTCGATCGCTACCTCGACGATCTCGAATGCCGCTTCGGCGGCATCGACAGCGTGCTCATCTGGTTCGTCTATCCCAACATCGGTATCGACGACCGCAACAAGACCGACCTCGCGCACGATCTGCCTGGCGGGCTCGAAGGCCTGCGCAGCGCCGTGGACGATTTTCACCGCCGCGGCGTGCGCGTGTTCCTGCCTACCATGCCCTGGGACCACGGAACGCGTCCGAGCGGGGAGAGCGACTGGCAGAGTATGGCGACGCTGGTCGAGGCGGTCGGTGCAGATGGCATCAATGGCGATACCTACAACGGCGTACCGCGTGCGTTCTTCGACGCCTGCGATGCCGTCGGGCGTCCCGTGGTGCTGCAACCGGAATCGACGATCAGTGCGGAAGAGCAACTGATCTGGAACGTGCAGAGCTGGGGCAAGAAGGCGCCGAACGAGCCCGTGCCGCCGGTCGCCAAGTTCAAGTGGCTCGAACCGCGGCACATGATCAATTACGAGAATCGTTGGGGCCGCGACCGCCAGCACGATCTCCAATACATCTTCTTCAACGGCATCGGCTACAACGCCTGGGAGAACGTCTGGGGCATCTGGAACGCCTTCACGCATCGCGATGCGGAAACGCTTCGCCGCATCGCGTCGATCGAACGGCAGTTCGCGCCGGCGATGGTGAGCATGGACTGGCGTCCGTACGAGCGCACGCGGCAGGCAGGCGTGTTCGCCAGCCGCTTTCCGCTGGAAGCCTATACGCTCTGGACCGTCATCAATCGCAACGAATACGTCGTCGACGGCGAGCAACTGGCGATTCCCCATGTCGAAGGCACCCGCTATGTGGATGTGTGGAACGGCGTGACGCTGACCCCGCGCCTGGACGACGAGCAGGCCGTCCTCAGCTTCGCGTTGGAAGGGAGGGGTTTCGGCGCTGTGCTGGCACTGCGCGAGGGTGCATCCATCGACGGACTCGACGATTTCCTTGCCACGATGCGACGCCTGGCAGAGACGCCGCTGTCGTCGCTGTCCGCCACTTGGCACAGCCTGCCGCAGCGCCAGGTGCCGATCGCGCCCACCTTGCCGCAGGCGCAAGCGCCCGAGGGCATGGTCAGCATTCCCGCCGGTGAGTTCGACTTCGTGGTCGGTGGCGTCGAGATCGAGGGGCAGACCTGGGAAGGCAACGACGTGCAGTACCCCTGGGAACCCAGTGCGCGGCGTCACCACCGCCAGCGCATGCAGGTGGCCGCGTTCCACATCGACCGCACACCGGTGACCAATGCGCAGTTCGCGACCTTCCTGGCCGACAGCGGCTGGTGGCCGGCGGACGATCACCACTTCCTGCATCACTGGCGGGGCGGCGAGCCGCCAGCAGGATGGGAGAACAAGCCGGTGACGTGGGTGGCCCTTGAGGATGCGCGCGCCTACGCCGCCTGGGCCGGCAAGCGTCTCCCGCACGAATGGGAATGGCAGTACGCGGCGCAGGGAACCGACGGCCGTCGGTATCCCTGGGGCGATGCATGGCGCGACGACCTCGTGCCGTCGCCGAACCGCGGACGCATCCTGCGTGCGCCTGCCGACGTCGAGGCCTTCCCCGAGTCAGCGAGCCCGTTCGGCGTGCTCGACCTCGTCGGCAACGTGTGGCAATGGACCGACGAATACGAAGACGAGCACACGCGCAGTGCCATTCTCCGCGGCGGCAGCGCCTATCAGCCCCAGACGTCACACTGGTATTTTCCGCAGGCTTATCGTCTGGACCAGCACGGCAAGTATCTGCTGATGGCGCCGTGCAAGGACCGCTCCGGGTGTGTCGGCTTCCGCTGCGTGGTGGATGTCGCATGATGCCGCGCACGCGTTTCGACGGCTTGCTGGGCGACGCGCTCGCTGCCAATCTGCGCGGACGGCTTTCGCATTTCATTGTGGACGAGACGAGTCCGGCGATCGTGCTGTTCTCGCCGGAGCGGCGCGCGACGAACGAGGAAGGCGACTGGTACGGCGAGCACGCCGGCAAGTGGCTGGTCGCGGCCTCGCGCGCCGCAGCGCGCAGCGGTGACGCGGCGTTACGCACGAACGTGATTCGCGTGGCCGATTATCTGCTCTCGGTGCAGGAACCCGACGGCTACCTCGGCACCTATGCGCCCGCACGACGTTTCATGCATCCCCGGCCGCCGAGACCGGTGACCTGGGACGGTGCCCCCAGCGTGCGCACCTGGGACATCTGGACGCACGCCTATCTCGTCCTGGGTCTGATCGAGGTGCATCGTCAGCTCGGCGGCGATCGGTATCTCGACGCAGCGCGGCGCATCGGCGATCTGTGTCTACGGACCCTGGGCGATGGCGGCATCGACATCACCGACCTGGGCAATCATTTCGGTATGTCGGCCACGGTGTTGCTCGATCCCGCGGTGGAACTGCATGTGGCGACGGGGGACGCCCGTTACCTCGACCTTGCGCGTCTCGTACTCGCGCAAGCCGACGCGAACCCGCACCTCGCCTTGTTACGCCAGGCGCTTGCCGGAGCGGATGCGGCATTCATCGGTACAGGCAAGGCGTATCAGCTCGCCTGGAACATGGTCGGTGTAGCGAAACTCCATCGGGTCACCGACGATCCGGCACTATTGAACGCGGCGCGCAATGTATGGGCCAGCATCCGCGAGCATCACCTCACGCTGGGCGGCGGTCCTTGGGGCGGCGTGGCGCACCGGTCGCGCGAGGTGTTCAACGCACCGGGCGCCTTCAGTCCCGAGGCATACATCGAGACCTGTTCCACGCTGGCCTGGATCCAGCTCAATCGCGAACTGCTCGCTGCGACCGGCGAGGCATGTTTCGCGGAAGAGATCGAGCGTTCCGCCTATAACGACCTGCTCGCCGCACAGGCGCCTGACGGCGAAGGCTGGTGCTACTACGTGTTCCCCAACGGGCGGCGCGTGCACACGACCTACTGGCGTTGCTGCAAATCCAGTGGTGCGATGGCGATCGAGGAATTGCCGGCGCTGGCGACGAGCGTGCGCGATGGCGCCACGCTCGACGTGAACCTCTATGGCCCGGGCGAGACCGTGGTCGTGCTAGAAGGCGTTGGTCTCGTCACGCTCCGCCAGGACACCGCATGGCCTTACCCGGACGACGTCCGGCTGCACGTCGCGCTCGAGCGGGAAGGTCGGTTCGCCCTGCGTCTTCGCATCCCGTCCTGGGCCGATGGCGCGGTCCTTCTGGTGAATGGCGAGGCCGCAGGTGTCGCGATCACGCCAGGCGAATACGCATCCATCGAGCGGGTGTGGCGTGACGGCGACCAGGTGACGGCGGTGTTCCCCTTCGTCCCGGTGGCCCATCGTGCGTCGAACCGGAACGTGCAGGAATCGCGGGCACCCGATGGCAGCGAGGTACGCCAGGAAGTGCTGCGCTTCGATTACGTCGGCTTCACCTGCGGTCCGCTGGTGTATGCCACCGAGCGGATCGACGGCTTCAAGACCGCCGAGACGGTGAGGCTGCCCGAGGGCCCGTCGAAGCTGTGGCTGAAGCTCGACCTGGAGGAGGGCGGCGCACCCGCGTTGTCGTTCTACCCGGGCTATCGCCCGCCGCTGCGCTTCACGCCTTACTTCGCCGCGGGTGGTCGCCGCGACGGCGCCTGGCGCCTGACCTGGCTGCAGGTCGCAGCCGCGGATTGATTGCGCGTTCAAGCAATATTTTCTGCTGCCAGAACATATCCAAAGCGGGCTGATCGCGCACCGCGCCTGCTGCAAAGTGATCCGCGCAAACGGGACATGGAACCTGTGGATACCGAGACAAGCATGGAAAACCCGACATCGTCCCCACGCGTCGCGTCAGGGCCGCTCGCTGGCGTGAAGGTACTCGACCTCAGCGCCTATATCGCCGGACCTTACGGCTGCACGCTGCTGGCCGACCAGGGCGCCGACGTCATCAAGATCGAGCCTCCGGGTGGCGACAACCTGCGCCAGTATCCGTCCACGCTCGCCGCGGAGAGCCGCGCCTTTCTCGGCGTGAACCGCAGCAAGCGCGGCATCGTGCTCGATCTCAAGAACCCGTCCGACCACGCGGCGCTGTTGCGCCTCGTGCGCGATACGGACGTGCTCGTGCACAACTTTCGTCCGGGCGTACCCGCGCGACTCGGCATCGACCACGACCGGCTCAACCCCATCAATCCACGGCTCATCTACTGTGCGGTTACCGGCTATGGCGAGACGGGGCCGATGAAAGACAAGGCCGGCTACGACCAGGTGCTGCAGACCATGACCGGCATGTGCACCCTGCAAGGCAAGCGCAACGGTCCGCCCGAGGTGATCTACGGCTCCGTGGTCGACTACTACGCTGCGGCCTTGCTCGCGGCGGGCGTGTCTTCGGCGCTCTACGAGCGCGAACGCAGCGGACTGGGCCAGTACGTGGGCGTTTCCCTGCTGCGCAGCGCATTGACGATGCAGTCGGCGCGGATGATCTGGGCAGAAGGCGAATCGCTGGATATCGGCCGCGACATGCGCTCAGGCGGCGTGACCGGCATCCATCCCACGCGCGCAGGCTACATCTACATCTCGGCGAATACGCCTCGCTTCTGGAAAGCGCTGTGCGAACGCACCGGCCTGATGGCGCTGCACGACGATGAGCGCTTCGACACCGTGCGCAAGCGTGCCGAGCACCACGCCGAGATCGTGCCGCGACTGCATGCCGCGCTCACGGCGCATACGGCACTGGAGTGGGAAGCGATCTTCGGGGACGCCGTGCCGAGCGCCGCCGCACGCCGCATCGAGGACATGTTCGACCATCCGCAGGTAGCCGCCGAGGGGCTCGTCGCTACCTTCGAGCATCCTGTCGTGGGGCAGTATCGCGGCGTGAACCATCCGATCCGCTTCGGCCGTACACCCGCGCCGGAACCCTTCGCGGCGCCGGCGCTGAATCAGCACGAGGATCTGCTCGATCGCTGATCAGCGGATCGCGCCACGCAGATGGGCGGCCGCGCGCGTGGCGCTGGCCACGGGGCATCCGTCGTCGCTGCGGAAGCCCGTGTTGCGGGGTCCGTAGGGTGCGTAGCGCTCTGGGTCCGTCGCCCCGAAGATGCCGATGGTGATGGCACTTGTGGCGGCGGCGAGATGCATCACGCCGCAGTCTGCGCTCACGTAGATGCCGGCGGCATCGATGAAGGCGGCCAGCTTGCGCGGATCGCTCGTGAAATAGGTGGGGTACGCGTTGCCGATGCGCGATTGACCGTCCGCTGCTACCAGTTCCACGATGCGCAGCGGCCCCACGCGCGCGAGCAACTCGCTGACGAAGGTTTGCCACCATGTCGCATCGAGACACTTGCGGCCTGTGGCGTTGGGAAAGATCGCCAGCGTCGGTCCGCTCGGATCGGGAACGCGAAGCACGCGTGCCAAGGCTGCTGCGCCCGCAACGCGCTCGGCCGTACTGAGACGCAGATCGAGGTTAGGGACCGGCGTCGCATCCGCGACGCCGAGTGCGCGCCGCAGTGCCCGCACCGGGCGCGCAGCGAAATGCGTGGGTACGTCGGAACCGAGCGCATCCACGCTCAACTGGAAGCGCGCGCGAGCCAGACTGGCCGCGATACGGCCGGACGACGAACCCGCCGCCGCATCGACGACGAGGTCATAGCGCTTGGCGCGCAGCTTGCGCAGCGTGCCTATCGTGGCGAACGGCCGGCGGAGCGCGCGACGATCCAAAAGGAACAGTTCGCCGAGGTAGTCGAACCCGGCGTACACGCTTCGCGTAGCGCCACCCGAGCCCAGCACGTCGACTTCAGCGCCGGGGAACCGGCTTTCGATCTCGCTCATCAGCGCCGTAAGCATCACCGTATTGCCTAGACGATGATTCGGGCGGCAGATGAGTACACGTTGGATACCAGCGACGGGAAGTTCGCCCTCGCGCACCAGGTTCCGCGCGGGTGGCATCACGCGACGGAGCAACCAGGTGATCGCGCGCCGCCGCCATGCATGCATGCGCCCATGCAACGGTACGCGGGTCGGGTTGGCGCGCGTGGCCTCGTCGATCGAAACGGCCGTGGACATGAAAGCTCCGGAGCGGGGGCGTTCGATCTACGATGCCAAAGTCAGCTTAGAACAAGCTGTCGGTTTCATGACGATCTGCTTACAAGCGCGCCCGGAGCGCTTGTTTGGCGGCAATCGAAAGATCTTGCGCTGCGTGCGATGGCGCGGCACATCGTGGAAGCCGCATCATGCGCCATGTCCAGGCGCACAACGGCATCGCATGTGTAACGAAACACCGCTCCTGTCGGTCGACGACCTGCGTGGCCCCGGTGTGGGGCCTGTCTCATTGACGCTGGCCATAGGGGAGCGCGTAGCCATCATGGGCGCATCCGGCGCGGGAAAATCGCTGTTCCTTCGCCAACTTGCCGATCTCGACCCCGGCGAGGGGAGCCTTGCCTTACGCGGCGAACGACGCGAAGCGCTGGCAGGCCCCGCTTGGCGGCGACGCGTGATGCTGGTGCCTGCGCAATCCGGTTGGTGGGCCCCCACGGTCGACATACATGTCGACCCTTCCGAAAAAGCGCATGCCGCCACCCTGGCGCATCGCCTGCGTCTTCCCGACGACATCCTCACGCGAGAGGTCCGTGTGCTGTCTACGGGCGAGCGCCAGCGCCTCGCGCTGATTCGCGCCCTGACCAGATCGCCGGATGTCCTGTTGCTCGACGAACCGACGAGCGGACTCGATCCCGATGCCATGGCAGCGGTGGAGAACCTGCTGATGGAGTACAGCCGTGAGGGCACCGGTATCGTCATGGTCACGCACGACGCCGGACAGGCGCGGCGCGTGGCGAACCGTTCGTTCGTGATGGAGAAGGGGAGGCTTGCGCCGGCATGGGCGTGATCGCACTGCATCCTTCGGACCTTGCTGTGGCGTCGCTGCTGATTCTCGGCGATGCGCTTATCTCGCTGGTTTTTCGTCTGCGTTTTCACCGGAGCCTGATCGTCGCTGCGGCGCGCATGGTCGTGCAGTTGGTGGCGATCGGTTTTGTGCTGCGTTTTGTCTTCGCCGTGGGGCAGACCTGGCTTACGCTCACGTTGATCGTCGCGATGGTGCTGGTGGCGGCACGCGAGGCCGCGGCCCGACCGTCCCGGCGCCTCCGTCGCGGCGGCTTTATCATCAGCCTTGCCAGTGTGGCGACGCCCGCGCTGCTCACCTGCCTGTTCGCTCTTCTGACAGCGATCCGTCCCCATCCCTTGCTCTCGCCGCAGTATGCGATTCCGCTGGCTGGCATCATTCTCGGCAATGTGCTGAACGCGGCGAGCATCGCCTTCAGCGGCGTCTTCGACGGGGTAGGCGCCAACGCCGCGGCCATCGAGGCACGTCTCATGCTCGGCGACAGCTATCGGACCGCCATCGCAGACCTGTCACGCGACGCCATACGACGAAGCATGATTCCCATCGTGAACCAGATGAGCGCCGCGGGTGTCGTGACCCTGCCGGGCATCATGACCGGGCAGATTCTCGCTGGACTGGACCCTATGGAAGCGGTGAAGTATCAGATCCTGCTCATGTTCCTGCTCGCTGGTGGAAGCTGCCTTGCGTCGGTGGCCGCGGTGTCGCTTGCCACGGCGCGGCTCACCGATCCACGTGGTCGACTTCGGCTCGATCGACTCGCGGATCGCTGAGGGCGGCCGCTTATTGCCGTTCTGCGTCAGCGCGTCGCAGCGAGTTCGCGAGCACACCGTCCGGCGGGTTGCCAGTCGCTGATCCGAGTCGTCGCTGGCTGGGTCGCATCGTGAAGGATGAGCGCGAATGCTCGTCGAGGCGTCTTGCCGATCGCCATCAACAGCATCGGTTCGCCGCCGGGCATGACTTGCGCGTTACCGGGGCCGAAGCCGGTCTGTGCGCCGTCCGGCATCTCCAGGCAGGTGTCTCCGTCCACGGCGTAGAACCCTTCGGGACCGGAATGCTTGTGTAGCGGTGCGCTCATGCCTGGCGCGAAATACGAGTGCACATAGTCCGCGCTGAAGGCCTTTGCCTTGGTGACGGGAAGTGGGCCGATCGTCGCGGCATGCATGCCGCCGCTTGCGTGCCAGTGCTTTCCTGCCACAGTGAACAACCAGACCCTGCCGAAGTCGACGACGACAGTGCTGGTCGGACTCTTCGCCGCGCGCGCGGCAGATTCATCAGTGAAGGTGTCGATGTGCCAGTACACCGGTTCGTCGGGAAGTGCACCGATGTCCTGATGAGCCAACAGACAGGCGGGCCCGGGCGTAAGAGGCGCCCCAGGTTGGCAAGGCTTGGACGTGACCACCGATCCAGGGTCTTGCGTCTGCGCTATGGACGGTAAGCACAACAGCGCCGCTACCGACGCAGCACACAGACAGGACAACCACCTCGCGGAGCCGGATTGCTTTGCGTGCATGCACCTCTCCCATCGTCGAATGAGCAATCTACGCGTCGTGTATCGCTGCCGCCATCGACCGTAAGAGGGATGGCCATTTTTGCAGCGCAGCGTGACAGCTCGCGCCTTTAGCGCCTTAATGCATGCCCAGGGGATTTAGATCGATCCAAGTTGGAATCCGTCAATAGCTCAGCGGTGGGACGCGAAGCTGTCTGGATCGACTTGGTTGGGGTGGGGAGGGCTTCCGCGGCGTGCGCCATCGCGCATCCCGTGTCGTACGTGTAGCTGCTTTCCCTGGGGCCTGATGAGCGGTATGGGAAGCCATCGCATGAAACCAAGCATCGCCTGTCGTTCCACCACCACGCGTTCGCGCGTCGCATTCGAACGCTTACCCTCTGGCTCCCTCTGTGGGAGCCGCTATAGCGGCGAGAAGCCAACAAAGCGCTGAAGCCGGAAGGCGTCAGCGCCCAAGCCGGCTGTGCAGGGCTGAGCCGCAGCCCTTCCGGAGACTATCGAAGCATCCATCGACGATGGGTCGAGGGGCCTTCTTTCGCCAAAAATTTGGATCGATCCAATAGGAGGGTGCGTGTCGTTATAGATGCAGCAGTGATCGAACGGGGGATCACCGCGCCGGCTTCTTCGGGGCGCTTATCAACGAGGGGAAGAAAAAGATGACTTGTTTGCCACGTATGTTTACGCACAAGCCGCTGTACGCCGCGCTCGTCTCGGCCAGTCTGTCGCTTGGCGCTATCGCCTTGCCGACCGCGGTCTTCGCGCAGGAGGCAACTCCAATCGCGTCGAGTCCCACACAGGACGACGCCACGACGACAAAAAACCCGCCGAAGCCGAAGGCCAAGGAAAAGAATGGTTCCAACGACACGACCGACCTGCAGACGGTCGTCGTGACGAGCTATCGCCAGTCCATCGATCAGAACGTGCTGGACAAACGCGACGCCAACTCCATCGTCGAGGTCATCAACGCGCAGAACATCGCGCAGTTTCCAGCCAAGAACATTGCCGACGCACTGGCGCATGTGCCTGGTGTCGTGATCAGCCGTGAGTCCGGCGAAGGCAAGACGGTCAGCATCCGCGGCCTCGCCCCCGAACTGACCTATACCGAATTGAACGGCAACTATGTCGCGTCGGCCGATACGTCGGCGGATCTGACGCGCTCGTTCAACTACACACTGTTCCCGGCGAACATGTTCTCCGACATCAAGCTCTACAAGAGCCTCGAAGCGCGCCTGGACGAAGGCGGCATCGGCGGCAACGTCGACCTGCGCACGCGCCGCCCGCTCGAGATGGGCGTGAACGAGGGCTTCGTCACCGGCACCGCGGCCAGCTCCGATACAAGTTCGAAGACGGAGCCGCAGGGTGCTGCGCTGTGGTCTTGGAAGAACAAGGACGAAACGTTCGGCGTCCTCGTTGCCGGTGCGTACCAGAAGCGCCAGGCGACCACGTACTCGGCGGATGCGTCGAGTTGGCACTGGTGGTCGGACAACTGCACGGATCACGCGACGTGTACCCAGCCACCGGTGAACGTCCACGGCAATCCGTACAACTCGGCGGTCAACAACAATATCGACCTCTGGGGTAACGGCGTGGTCGATCAGGGAGGCAACGTCTCCAACGGGTTCTGGATGCCGCAGCAGTTCGCCACGAGTCAAAACGACCTGACCCTGAAGACCAAGGGCGCCCAGGCCACGATGCAGTTCAAGCCGAGCGACCATTTCCTGCTGACGGGCAACTATTTCCGTTTCGAGCGCGAGCAGACCCAGATCACCAACACGCTCGAAATTCCCGAGTGGGGTTTACCGAACAACACCAACTTCGCTGACCAGAACGGTCGCCTGCTGGCACCGAACGGCCTCACCTTCGACAAGTCCGGCACGATCGTCACCGGGGCCAACTATGTGCTGCCGCGCCCAGGCGTTGGCTGTAATTCCTCCGTGAATCCTGTCACCGGCGCGCCGCGCCAGGCGGTCGACGTGTGTTCGACGGAAATTCCCTGGCTCAACGGCAACTACTCTGTCGAGAAGGCGACGTCGCAAACGCTCAACCTGGAAGGCGAGTGGGACAACGGCGGTGCGCTCAGCGGCTCGTTCAACGTCGGTCGTACCTGGGCGAAGGGCGGTCCGTCGATCGAACTAGGCATGGCTGCCAAGCCGCGCAACTTCGTGAATGGCCAGTGGATCGACGGCAGCACGGGCGCTGCATGGAACTTGAGCGGCAAGCCGGGCATCACCGCCGATCAGGCCGTGCTGCAGAACATGCAGGCCGGTGCCGGTCAGGTAGACCTGGGTTCGACGGGTTCGAACATGGTAAATACGCGTACCTCGCAAAACTTCGCGCAAGCGGATTTCACCTGGGCCTTCGACGGCTCGTGGTTGCAGTCGTTGCAATTCGGCGCCAAGTACAGCGACGCCAATGCGGAGCAGCAGAGTAACGAGGTGCGCTGGTACTGCAAGGGCACGACGTTGCAGTTCCAGACCTGCGATCCCAACGCGGGCCAGTTGCCGGCGGGTTTCCTGTTGCCGAATTATCTCGACGGCGTGAACCATGCCTACGGCGACAGCATCTTCCCCGCCATCAACTTCCCCGCCTACTACAACCATCTCAACGACACCTACGACCGGGTGATCTACAACAAGCCGCAGAACAAGTCGTCGATCGGCGAGAAGATCGCAGCGGCCTATGTGCAAGCCAATTTCGATACCGGCACGGTGCGCGGCAACGTCGGCTTGCGCTTCGTCACCACGAAGCAGGACCTCACGGTAGCCAATCAGGTCACCACCAACAACGCGGTGTACTACCACGACCCCGCGGGCAACATCCTGATCTGTCCGGCGTCGGGCGTGAACGCGGGGGGTGGTGCATGCGCCCCGGGCGACTTCCAGTACCTGCCGCGCGAAGTGGCAGTGGTCGAGAACTTCAACAATTCCACGACCAACAAGCGATACAACAAGCTGCTGCCGAGCTTCAACATCGCGTGGACGATTGCCGACGACTTCGTTCTACGCGCCGCCGGTTCGCAGGCCATGGCCCGTGCCAATTACACCGACCTTGCCGAACTCGGTCAGCTCACCAACAACACGCAGGATTACTACAACGACCGCAAGCAGTTCGGCGCGCCGCTGCCGGGCTGGTACGGGTCCGGCGCCAATGCCGACCTTAAGCCGTTTACCGCCACTCAGTTCGACCTTGCCGGCGAGTGGTATTACGCCGAACACGGCGTCGTCGGTATCGATCTGTTCCAGAAGAAGGTGAAGAACTTCGTCGTTCCCGTGACCGTCAACAACATCGACGTGAACGTGGGTGGCACGCAGACCAATTTCCGGCAGTACAGCACCAACGCCAACGGTCGTTCCGGCACGTCGAAGGGTATCGAGGTGTATGCGCAGCACACCTGGGACACGGGTTTCGGCTACATCGCCAACTACACGCTCAATCACACCAGCGAGACCGCGGTGTCGCTGGGCGACACGCAGGTGGGCAAGGCCGAGCTGATCGGCAGTGCGAAGTACGCGGCCAACGTGTCGCTGTTCTACGAGAAGAACGGCCTGCTGCTGCGCGCGAGCGATAACTGGACCGGTCGCACGATGCAGGGGCTGGCAGCGGGCCTGCCGATCTATGCGCAGCCGTATCACCAGATCGATCTGAACGGCGATTACGAGTTCAACAAGCACTTCATGGTTACCGCCTCGATCATCAACTTCAACAAGGCGAGGCCGCATACCTACCTGGGCGGCGACACGCGTTCGCGCCTCGTCCAGTTGCTGTATCCGGGCCGGCAGTACTACGTCGGCGTGACCTACAAGTTCGGTGGTGACAGCAACAAGTAAACCCGCGACGGGGCCAGGTGATTGCCTGGCCTCGTCTTCGTTTCGAGCGAAGGAAACCCCCATGATCATTCCTATGGCGCGTCTTCCCCAACGTGCCCTCGCGTTCGCGCTTTCCCTGTTTGTCGTGACTTCTGCGACAGCGGTGCTGGCAAAAGACAACAAGCCGGCGACCTCCCCGGAGCCTGTCGACCTCGCCAATCCCCTCGTTGGCACGGCACCGCTCGACAAGCCGGCGCTGATCGGAAACTCCCCGCCGCCCGGCGAGCCGCTCTATACCGGCATGACCACGCCGGGCGCGAGCCTGCCGCAGAGCGCCACCGAGGCTGCGCCGGCCAACATCAATGCTGACCTCGGCTTCACGACGGGCGTGGCCGTGGCATACGACTATCGCCGTCCTGCGATGGTAGGTTTCACCGGCGGCGGTTCGACGTATGGCGCACGCGGCGAGCCGATGGTCATGCCGGTGGTCGGCGACTGGACCGTGCCGCCCGACTACATGACCTCGTATTACGACAAGGCCACCGAAAAGGCATCGCCGGGCTATTACGCCGTGGACCTCGCCACGTTCCACACCAAGGTGGAACTGACGGCGACTCAGTGGACCAGCCTGATGCGCTTTACCTTTCCCGAAAGTCCGCGATCGAATGTGGTCGTGAATCTGCGTCGAGAAGGCGGTGACGTAGAAGTGGTCGGCGACCGCATGATCCGCGGCGTCGGTCATGCCAATCGGCCCGAGAGGGATGCCGACGGCCCGTACTTCGTTGCCGAGTTCTCGCGCCCGTTCAAAGTATTCGGCACGTTCCACGCGGAGATTACCCACAAGGGCGAAGGGCTTGGGCGTGAGGACGTGCAGGCCAGCCGTCGCCAGGTGTCCGGCGATTACGCTGGCGCCTATGTCACCTTCGACACGAAAGCAGGCGAGCAGGTGGTGCTGCGCATTGCCCACGGTCACAGCACCGCCGAAGCCGAGCAGCGACTCCGCGCACAGGACAGCGACGCCGACTTCGATCGTGTGCATGCGAGGGCACGGGCCCGTTGGGCAGACCTGTTCGACAAGGTGCAGGTGACAGGCGGCACGCCGAAACAGCGCATGCTGTTCTATTCGACGCTGTACCACTCGTTCGCCAGCCCGCGCATGATCGCCCGGAAGGGCGAGCACTACACCGATGCGGACGGTCGCGATCACGTCGCCGACTACGATCACTATGGACCGGTACCGTTCTGGGACACGGGCCGGAACCAGATCGCGCTGCTCATGCTGCTCGAACCGACCGTCGTGCAGGACATCATGCGTTCCGAACTGGATCGCGCGCGCGAACGCGGTTATATGAATACGTCGTTTCATGGCGATCATGCCGTGCTCCTCTACGACGGCGCGTGGCGACGCGGTATCGACTTCGACTATGCCGCGGTCTATGAGTACCTGCGCAAGAACGCGACCGATACGAAGGGGCCGCGCGGGTACCTCGACGAGTACATGAAGCGTGGCTGGATTTCGGACATCGTTCCCGCCGGCAACCCGAGCCCGCCGTACGCTGGCGGAAAGGCAGGTGTCGCCACGACGCTGGAATACGCCTGGGACGACGACGCGCTTGCCGACGTCGCTCGCCGCCTTGGCAAGAACGACGACGCGGCCCTGTTCCAGCGTCGCGCTGGGAACTACCGCAATGTGTTCGATCCGAGTACCGGCTTCTTTCGGGGGCGTACCGAGGATGGCCAGTGGAGCTCGCCGTTCGACCCGGGCGAGCCTTACTACAACTTCATGATGAAGGAGGGCTCGGGCTGGTCCACGCTATGGCTCGTGCCGCACGACGTGCAAGGTCTGATGAACCTGCTGGGCGGACGCGATCGTTTCAACGCCAAGCTGGACGCCTTCTTCTCCACGCCCTACGAGGCCAAGGGCGTGTGCCGCGATTGCACCGGCCTCATCGGGCAATACGTCCAGGGCAACCAGCCCGACCAGCAGGCCGCCTATCTCTATGCATGGAGCGGCCAGCCGTGGAAGACGCAGGCGTTGGTACGCCGCATCCTCGCCGATCTCTACGGCAGCGACGCCACCGGCTACGGCTACCCGGGCATGGACGATCAAGGCTCGACGTCGTCGTGGTACGTGTTGAGCGCGATGGGCTTCTATCCGGTCGATCCCTCGACGCCCGATTACATCATCGGCAGTCCGATCTTCGACCGGGTGCGCATGCGCCTGGGCAACGGGAAGACCTTCGAAGTCGTGGCGCGCAACAACTCTGCGCGGAACATGTACATCCAGTCCGCCACGCTCAACGGCAAGGCTTGGAACAAACCATGGTTCAGCCACGCAGACATCGCCGATGGCGCCACGCTGGTACTCACGATGGGTCCCGAGCCCAGCACCGCCTGGGGCACCGACCCACAGGATGCACCGCCGTCCATGTCGGGCGCTCAACCGTAAGGAACAACGCATGAAGATCAATCTCACGACGCGGCCTGCGTTCTTCTCGGCCGGCATGGCCCTGGCGATCGGCGTCGCGACGACAGCGACGGCGGCGCCGGACCAGGCAAAGGTTTGGAACGGCAAGGTCGCGCCGTTGGCAACGCCCTGGACGAGCAAGGTCACGCCACGCGATGTCTTGCCCGAGTATCCGAGGCCGCGCCTGGCGCGTCCGTCGTTGGACGCGCCGCGCTGGATGAGCCTCAACGGGCTCTGGCAGTACGCGGCCAGCATGCCACAGATCGCGCCGCCGTTCGGTCACACGCTGAAGGACCAGGTGCTCGTGCCGTATCCCGTCGAGTCCGCGCTATCGGGCATAGGCTCGCATGCGGATTTCATGGTGTACCGGCGGCTCGTGGATATCCCTAAGGATTTCACGGCCGGTGGGCAGCATGTGCGCCTGAACTTCGGCGCGGTCGCCCAGGACGCCACGGTCTACGTCAACGGCACGCAGGTGGCGACGCATTCGGGTGGTTACACGTCCTTCGCTGCGGACATCACGCCAGCACTACGAGCGCAGGGTCCACAGGAAATCGTGGTGACCGTGCATGCGCCCGTCGATGCCGAGAACGTCATGGTCGGCAAGCAGCGACTCAAGCCGGAAGGCATCTTCTACACCGCGGCGTCCGGCATCTGGCAATCGGTCTGGCTGGAACCCGTACCGGCGCTAAGTCTTGCGGAACTCGATTTTACGGCGGTATCGAGCCTGGACGCGTTCACTGTCGCGGCCAAGGTCGACGGCCAGGGCGACGCCAGTCTCCATGTCACCGCCTATGCGGATGGCAAACCGGTCGGTGAGGCGAGCGGCCCGGCGAATCAGCCATTGCGCCTTGCGATCGCGCATCCGCGTCCGTGGACCCCGCGCGATCCGTTCCTCTATACGTTCAAGGCGACGCTCACGCGGGGCGATCAGCACGACGACGTCACCAGCTATGCGGGGCTGCGCACCATCGGCATCGCCAAGGTAGGGGGACACAACCGCATCGTGCTCAACGGCAAACCCACTTTCCTTCTGGCGACCCTGGACCAGGGCTACTGGCCCGACGGTATCTATACCGCTCCGACGGACGAAGCGCTCAAGTTCGACATCCAGAAGACCAGGGATCTCGGCTTCAACACCATTCGCAAGCACATCAAGGTCGAACCGGCGCGCTGGTACTACTGGGCCGACCGCATGGGCATCATGGTCTGGCAGGACATGCCCTCGCTGCCGAACGGACACAACGAAGCGCTCAGCGACGCCGACAAGGCCCGCTTCCGCGCCGATGTCTCGTCTATCGTGGAGCAACTGCGCGGCGAGACATCGATCATCGGCTGGATTCCCTTCAACGAGGGATGGGGTCAGTGGAGCATTCCCGCCGCTGCCGAACTGGCCGCGCAGATAAAACGGCTCGATCCGTCACGTCTGGTCGATGCGCGCAGTGGATTGAACTGCTGCGATACCAAGGGCGATCCACACGCAGGCGACGTCTACGACGTGCACGACTACCAGGGCCCAGGTCTACCCAACCCGGACGCCACGCGGGCCACCATGGATGGCGAACATGGAGGACTGACCTTGAGCGTTCCAGGTCACGTCTGGCCGAACACGGCCATCAACCCTTACGGGGCGGTGAAGGACCGCGATGCGCTGATCGATGGCTATGTCGCCAATACCGCTGTATTGCGCGACAAGGGCACGGCCAAGGGCATGTCCGGCAGCGTCTATACCCAGATCATCGATGTGGAAGGCGAGCACAACGGTTTGTTCACCTATGACCGTCAAGTGGAAAAGGTGGACGAGGCCAGAGCACGCGCGATCAACGAGGCGACGATCCGGGCAGGGGAGGGGCACTGACGCAGGCGACGGCGGCCCGATATGACCCGGCATGCCGGGCGACGCCGCGAGGTCCGCCGTCGCTGGACGACCTGCCGCTTATAGGGCAGCATGCGCGAGGGGACGAAGGCCGGCTGGCCTCGACGACATCGCTAAGGGGCGGGGGACGATGACAGGATTGTCTGGATGGCGTCGCGTCGCTGCCGCGCTGCGTGCCTTTACGGGTAGCTCGGGCGAACGCGTCGACGGAACGCAGGGCCCGCTCGGTGGCGCGGTACGCAAGCTTGCCTGGCCGATGGCCATGGAGATGGTTGCGGAGTCCATTTTCGCGATCGTGGATGTCTTCTGGGTCGCCCGGATCGGTATCGCCGCGGTAGCCGTCGTCGGTCTCGGCGAAGCGGCCATGAGCTTCGTCTACGCGTTTGCGCTCGGTCTCGCCATCGCGACCTCTGCGTTGGTCGCGAGGCAGGTCGGGCAGAGCGGCCGGCTCGACGCCGCTGCGCTGCCGACGGGCCAGGCGATGTCGCTGGCGATCCTGCTTTCCTTCCTCCTTGGCGTGCCTGCCTGCCTGTTGGCGGAGCACGTGCTTTCCGCGATGGGTGCCGACGCGCAGACAGCGATCGCTGGTGCGCCCTACGTGCGCGTGCTGTTTGCCGGCAATCTGTCCGTGACCCTCATGTTCATTTGCGGTGCGTCGCTTCGCGCCGCCGGTCACGCAGGCGTGCCCATGCGTGCGCTGTGGATGGCGAACGGGCTGAACATCGTGCTCGCGCCGTTGTTCATCTTCGGCATCGGCTCCTGGCACGGTATGGGCGTTGCGGGAGCGGCCGCAGCTACGGTATGCAGCCGCGGTCTCGGCGTTGTCTATCAACTTCGCTATCTCGCTCGCGGTCGCGATGGCATCGGCCTGCGTTGGCATCACCTACGCCCCGTGCCAGCGATCCTCAAGCGGGTGATTCGCATCGCCTGGACCGGCGCCTTGCAGATGCTGGTCGCTTCCACCAGCGCGATCGGGCTGTACGCCATCGCGGCGCGCTCGGGCAACGTCGCGCTTGCCGGTTGCACGATCGCCCTGCGTGCGTCGCAATTCGTTCTCGTACCTTCGCTGGGCGTGGCGCGTGCGGCTGCGGTGCTCGTCGGGCAGAACCTGGGCGCCGGACAACCGGACCGCGCAGCCAGCGCCGTGCGCTTCACCGTCGCCGTCAATGTGGGTGTCTTCGGGGCCATGGGCGTGATCCTCTTCGTCGCCGCTCGTGCCGTCGCGAGCGCCTTGACCCACGATCCGCTCGTGATCGAAGAAGCGACCCGTGCGATGCGCGTGGTGGCCTGCGCGTTTCCTTTCTATGCGGCGGGCATGTGTCTGCAAGGTGCTTTCAACGGTGCGGGCGATACGAGCACGCCGGCATGGACCAATTTCACGTGTTTCTGGCTGTTGCAGGTGCCGCTGGCCTGGGTCCTCGCGGTGCCGGCCGGTCTCGGCACGTTCGGCCTGTACGTGGGCGTGACGATCGGCTTTGCGGTGCTGGCGTTCTGCAGTGGCGCGTTGTTCCTGCGCGGGCGCTGGAAAGTACACGCGATCTAAAGGAGTGCGCAGCATGGATTCAATGACGATGGCGCCTGACGTGAACGATGTCGTGCCGGAGGTCGCACGCCCCTTCCTGGCGCGGGTGGGCGGCATGCTCATCGGTTCGCGCTGGGTACGCGATACGTCCGCAGGCGAGCTTGCAGTTGAACATCCGGGCGACGGCAGCGTGCTGGCGAGCGTGGCACTCGCGGGCCCAGCGGAGGTGGACCAGGCAGTCGAGGTGGCGCAACAGGCGTTCCGCCGCTGGTCGGGTGTGTCGCCCACACAGAGGGCTGCCGTGCTGTTCCGGTTGGCGGACCTCCTGGAGCGGCATGCGCTGGAATTGGCGACGCTCGAATCGCTGGACGTCGGCAAGCCCATTCTCACCACGCGCATGATCGACGTGCCTTTTACGATCGACACATTGCGCTACAACGCCGGCTGGGCGACCAAGCTCACGGGTGAAGCCTATGAATTGGCTGGCCACGGTGGCCTAGTCAGTGCGCAGACCGTGCGCCAGCCCCTCGGCATCGTTGCTGCGATCGTGCCGTGGAACTTCCCGTTGCTTCAGGCTGTGATGAAGGTTTCGGCCGCGCTTGCCGCGGGGTGCGTGGTAATCCTGAAACCCTCGGAACTCACGCCGCTGACGGCATTGCGCCTTGGCGAACTTGGCATCGAGGCGGGGCTGCCCCCGGGCGTGTTCCAGGTATTGCCAGGCCGCGGCGACGTGGCGGGGGAAGCGCTTGTCACGCATCCTGGCGTGCACAAGGTCTCGTTCACCGGGTCGGGCACCGTGGGACGACATGTGGCGCATCGTTGCGTGGAAACCTTCAAGCGAGTCACGCTCGAACTGGGCGGCAAGTCGCCCAACATCGTCTTCGCGGACGCGGACCTGCCGCGCGCCATCGCCGGTTCGGCGCAAGCCATCTTCTTCAACGCCGGGCAGGTCTGCTACGCGGGCTCGCGCCTGTACGTGGAGGACGCCGTCTACGACGAGGTGGTGGAAGGCATCGTCGCGATCTCCGGCCGAATGACTCCCGGCATGCCGTTGGAGGAGGGCACGGACATCGGCCCGCTGGTCTCCGCGCGCCAGCGCGAGCGCGTGCTCGCGTATGTGCAGACCGCGGCGGACGAAGGCGCGCGCGTGCTCTGCGGCGGTCATGCGCTCGACCGGCCGGGGTACCACGTCGCGCCCACGATCATCGCGGACGTGCGCGAGGACATGACCGTCATGCGCGAGGAGGTATTCGGCCCGGTGCTGTGCGTATCGCGCTTCACGCGGCAGAACGATGTGATCGCCTCTGCCAACGCGTCCCGATACGGACTGGCCGCAGGCGTCTGGACGCGAGACGGTCGCAAGGCCCAGACGGTCGCGCGTGCCCTGCGTGCCGGCACCGTGTGGATCAATCAGTACCACACGATCGATCCGCACATGCCCTTCGGTGGCTGGGGCGAATCCGGCTGGGGGCGGGAGTTCGGGCGAGCCGGCGTGGAGGCGTACACCGAAACCAAATCCATCGCGATGAGGCTATGAGCGAGCACACCCGCGACGCAGACGACGTGACGTTTGTCTTCGCCGGGCAGGGCAGCCAGCACGGCTTGATGGCCCATGCCCTGTTCGCGGCGAATCCGGTCTTTCGCGACACGCTGCTCGCTCTGGACGAGGTGGCCTGCGACCTGGCCGGAGCATCCGTGCTTGCCGCCATGCACGATCCGGCGCGCACGCGCGATGCATCGTGGGACGACTTGTCGATGACGCACCCGGCGATCTTCATGGTCGAATTCGCCCTGGCGCGTGCGGTCATGGCCGAGGGCATCGTGCCACGCCGTGTGCTCGGCACCAGTCTCGGTGCCTTTGCGGCGGCGGCCGTTGCGGGCGTGCTCACCCCCGAAGCCGCGCTCGGCGCGACGATCCAGCAGGCGGCCGCCATCGAAGCCTGCTGTGAGCCCGGGGGGATGCTGGCTGTGCTCGATTCACACCGGACATGGCTGCCGCAGCTCGGTCGTTTCGGGGAGGTCGCTGCCATCAATTTCGACGGGCATTTCGTCATGGCGGCGCCGGACGATGGCCTTCGGCAAATGGAAGCCGTGTTGCGTGCCGCCAACGTGGGCTACCAACGCCTGCCGGTTCGCTATGCGTTTCACTCGCGTTGGATCGATCCCGCGCAGGACGTATTCCTCGCGCATTGCCGGTCTCTGCGCCTGGCGCCACCGCGCATTTCCATCGTGTGCTGTGAGCGCGGTTCGCCGTTGGAGGCGGTCGATGCCGAGCACTTCTGGCGCGTGGTGCGCCAGCCGATACGGCTCGCCGAGGCGGTGGCTCACATCAGTCCGCACTCCTCGTACCTCGACCTCGGACCCTCCGGCACGCTCGCCACCTTCCTCCGTTACATCCTCCCGCCGCCGCACCGCGTACGGGCCGTGCTGGCGCGATTGGGGCGCGACGTCGTCGATCTGGGCAGTCTGCGGGCCAAGGCAGCGTGCTGACCGCGTGGCGCTGATATATTCGACGCCAGGGACCCGTAGCAAAGGCAAGTGAATGACCATCCTGATCGTGGACGACGACAGCAGCATCGTCGGCGCACTGCGACTCCTGCTGACGAGCGAAGGCCTCGCGAGCCACGCGTGCGCCTCGCCCCGCGAAGCCATCGAAGCGGTGGGCAGGGAGTCCTTCGACGTGGCCCTCGTCGATCTCAACTATCTCGACGACACGACTTCCGGAAAGGAAGGCCTGGCGCTGGTTCGCGAACTGAAGGCGATCGCGCCGCACCTGCCGGTCATCGCGATGACGGGTTGGGGCACGATCGGTGTCGCCGTGGAAGCCATGCGCGAAGGCGCCGTGGATTTCCTCGAAAAGCCCTGGGACAACCATCGCCTGCTCAACGTGATTCGTACGCAGATGCGTCTGCAGGCCACGGATCGCCGAGCACGCCGTCTCGAAGCCGAGAACGAGGCATTGCGCGAGGAGGGCGGTCAGGCGGGCATCGTCTGGCGGTCGCCGGCCATGGGCCAGCTGCTGGACATCGCCACCCGCGTGGCGCGCAGCGACATGCCCGTGCTCGTCACGGGCGAAAATGGCACCGGAAAAAGCCTCCTCGCGCATTTCATCCACGAACGTTCTTCACGTGCGGAGGGACCGTTCGTCGCGGTCAACATGGGGGCGCTCGCCGAGACGACCTTCGAGAGCGAAATGTTCGGTCACACGAAGGGCGCATATACGGATGCGAAAGCCGACCGCGTCGGCCGCGTCGAGCTCGCCGAAGGCGGCACGCTGTTCCTCGACGAGATTGCCAATCTCGCCATGCCGCAGCAAGCGAAGATCCTGCGCCTGTTGGAAGAGCGAGTTTACGAACGGCTGGGCAGTTCGAACGCACGACATGCCGACGTCCGCTTCATCTCCGCGACCAATGCGGATCTCGACGCGCTCATCGCCGAGAGGAGTTTTCGCCAGGATCTGCTCTATCGTTTGAATGGCGTGACGCTGCACATGCCTGCCTTGCGCGAACGGCGCGAGGACATTCCGCTTCTCGCGGACGCCTTCCTGAAGCGCGCGCGGACGCGCTATGCATCGCCCGCAACCCGCTTCTCCGCGGCCGCGGAACGTGCTCTGCTGGCCTATGCATGGCCCGGTAATATCCGTGAGATGCAACACGTGATCGAGCGCTCCGTGCTGCTCGCGCAGGGCGAGGCGATCGGCGATGGCGACTTGCAACTGGGCGGCACCCTGTCCTCTGGCGCGCATGACGACATTGATGGGCTGACCCTGGAAGAAGTCGAAGACTGGTTCATCCGGCGGACGCTGGCGCAGCACAGCGGCAACGCCAATCTGGCTGCGAAGGCGCTCGGCATCAGTCGTTCCGCGTTGTACCGCCGACTGGGACGGCAGGAACCCACATGATCCCCGGTCTGTCGTCGTCGGCGCCGCCACGACGTCGCGCGTGGTCGCGTCCGGTTTCGCTCGTCGCCGGCATGCTGCTGGCCGTGGCGCCGGGATGTCTGGTGTTGTTCACCGCCTCGTACCGTGCCGTGCCGCGGCAGGTCGAGATCGCCGTGGCGTCACTCTCGATCGTGTGGGCGGTGGCGATCGGCTGGAGCATGGTGCGTGCGATGGAGCGCCATCTGCGCACGCTGGCGAGTCTCGTCGAATCGGCACGAAGTCATGACTTTGGGGTTCGCTCCGTCCATGCGCGCGAAGCAGGCCCGTTGGGCGATCTGTACCGGCAGATCAATGCGCTCATCGACGATCTGGAAAACGAGCGGACCGCGAGCCAGGAACTGCTTGGCGTATTGCGCCGGGTGGTGGACCAGATCGATGTGGCCATCCTCGTCTTCGGGGCGTCGGGTCGGTTGCGTCTGGCGAACCCCGTCGCGGCGCGACTGCTTGGCATGCCTGCGGGCGACACGGTCGCCGACCTTGCCTACGACGACACGCCGTTTGCCGGCATGACCCTCGGCGGCGATCCGCGCATCGTGGATTATCGGTTCCCAGGTGGCGACGGCCGCTGGCGGATTACCGAACAGACCTACCGGCAGCAGGGGCGGCCGGCGCGCATCGTTTTCGTCGCCGACGTGCAGCAGGTGCTGGCGACAGAAGAGATCCGCGTGTGGCAGCGCCTCATTCGTGTGATTGGGCACGAGGTCAACAACTCGCTTGCCCCCATCGCGTCGCTCTGCCAGACACTGGACAGCATCCTCTCTCGTTCTCCCGACATCGTGGAGAAGGGCATGCTGCACGATGGACTGTCGCTGATTGCCGAGCGTGCGCAGGGCCTGAAGTCGTTCATCTCCGTGTACGCCCAGGTGGCGCGCTTGCCCGAGCCGCGCAAGGCCATGTTCCCGGTACGGCGGCTCGTCGAGCGTACCGCTGGCATGTTCGCCGCCGACGGCGTGCGTATCGACGGCGAGGTGCCCGACCTGACGTTGTTCGGCGATCAGGTTCACCTCGAACAGGCCCTCATCAACCTGGTGCGAAACGCGGTCCAATCCCAGGCCGCCGCCGCAGCGACTGGCGCTGAACCCGTGCGTCTCGGCGTTTCCGTACAAGCGGGACGCTGCATCTTCGAGATCGTCGACAGTGGCACGGGCATCGCCAATCCCGAAAATCTATTCGTACCCTTCTACACCACGCGCGCCGAAGGTGCAGGCATTGGTCTCGTGCTGTGCCGGAGTATCGTCGCGCAGCACGCCGGCACCGTGACCCTGCACAACCGGGACGATGCGCGCGGTGCCGTCGCGCGCATGGTGTTGCCCCTGCCGCGTCCTTAGCCTGGCTTGTACCCGACGCCTCCGCAGGGCATGCTTCACCGGCGCATGCGCGGGGGACTAGGGATGGATGCGAGCAAACCATGGGTAACGGGGCTCGGTGTCATGTCGACACAGGGCACGGGTAAGGCAGCGTTTCTGCAAGGGCTGCTGGAAGGGCGAACATCGTTCGATGTGATGGCCCGTGAAGGACGCCAACACGATACGTCGCGCTTTCTGGGCGCCGAACTCGCCATGCCGGCCGCATCGGGTGCGGAGCGCACGCTTTCCCTTTCCGCGCGAGCCGCCCTTGCGGTCGTTGCCGAGGCTTGGGACGAAGCAGGCCTTGACCAGATCGATCCCACCCGCGTCGGACTCGTGATCGGCGGCAACAACGTACAACAGCGCGAACAGGTGTTGGTGCACGACGCCTTTCGCGAACGGCGTGCGTTCGTTCGGCCGACGTATGGTCTGGGTTTCATGGACACCGATCTCGCCGGTGCCTGTTCGGCGCGTTTCGGTATTCGCGGTGCCGCCTTCACCGTCGGTGGCGCCTCCGCCAGCGGACAGCTCGCCATCATCCAGGCGCGACACATGGTGGCATCCGGCCAGCTCGACGCGTGCGTGGCGTTAGGCGCCTTGATGGACCTTTCTTACTGGGAGTGCTCGGGGTTCCGGGCGCTCGGTGCGATGGGTTCGACGCAGTTTGCCGATGCGCCCATGCACGCATGCAGGCCATTCGATGTGCGGCACGACGGATTCATCTTCGGTGAGTGTTCCGCTGCCATCGTGCTCGAATCACCTGAGTCGGCGACGCGCCGCGGCCGACACGCCTACGCCAGCCTGGATGGATGGGGTCTCGCCATGGACGCGAATCGTCAACCCGATCCATCCGTCGAAGGCGAGACGCGCGCGATGACCGAAGCGCTGGCGCGCGCAGGCTGGCAACCGCACGAGGTGGGCTATGTGAATCCCCACGGCACCGGCTCGGTGATCGGCGACGAGACGGAGTTGGCCGCCTTGCGTGCGGCCGGTCTTTCCGGTGTCGCGCTCAACGCCACCAAGTCGCTGACGGGACACGGTCTGACGGCGGCGGGAGCGGTAGAGGTGGTGGCGACGCTGCTGCAGCTTCGCGCCGGCCGGCTTCATCCCACCGCCAACCTCGACGAGCCCATCGCGCAGGATTTTCAATGGGTAAGGGAAGGGGCCGTCGCGACCGACGCGCGTCGCGCCCTCAGCCTCAGTATGGGTTTTGGCGGCATCAACACCGCCTTGTGCTGGGAGATGCATGCATGACGTTGGAATCCACGACCGCTATCACGCCACGTCACGCCGTGGACGTGCGTATCGAAGGCGCGGTATGTCATCTCGTGTTCGATCGTCCCGACGCCAACAACGCCATCAACGCGCAACTGGTCGCCGAGTGCCACACGGCGTTGGATCGCTACGCGCAGGACGTGTCGATCGTCGTGCTCTCCGGTTCCGCGGAAACCTTCTGTTTCGGCGCCGATTTCGCTGAACTCTCGCAAGGCGTCGATCCGCGGTTTGCGGCACATGCGGGCCCGGGCCCGATGTTCGACCTCTGGCAGCGACTCGCGACGGGTCCGTTCGTGACCGTTTCCTACGTGCGCGGCAAGGTGAATGCCGGCGGCATGGGTTTTCTCGGCGCGAGCGACATCGTGCTCGCGGACACGACTGCGCGGTTCAGTCTCTCGGAGATGCTGTTCGGTCTGTATCCCGCATGCGTGCTGCCATTCCTCGTGCGCCGCATCGGCTTCCAGCGCACCCACTATCTCACCTTGTCCACGCAGCCGATCGACGCGGCCACGGCACAGGCGTGGGGTCTGGCGGATGCGGTGGACGAGCAGGGCGACATGCTCTTGCGACGTCACCTGCGTCAGTTGGGACGCCTGTCGAAGACGTCTATCGAGCGCTACAAGACCTACGCGCGGGGCGTTACGCCCGATTGGGGTGCACATCGCGAGCGCGCCATCCAGGGCAACCTCGACGTTTTCGAGGACCCGCACAATCGCGCCGCCATCGCCCGGTACGTCACTGAGGGTCTGTTCCCCTGGGAGTGACTCGTTAGAGATTCCTAGGCCCCCGCGAAGCGCAGCGGCAAGGTTTTCAGCCCGCCGACGAACACGGCCTTCGAGTGCTGTGGCGCACCGGCCAGCTCCAGCCCGGTGAGACGAGGCAGCAACTCTTCGAAGAACACGCGCATCTCCATGCGGGCCAGATGCTGCCCCAGGCACATGTGTCCGCCGAAGCCCAGCGCGACGTGCTTGTTCGGCGTGCGGTCCACGCGGAACGCACGCGGATCGTCGAACACGGCCTCGTCCTGGTTGCCTGACATGTAGCAGAGCATCAACCAGTCGCCCTTGCGGATGAGCTGGTCGTTCAGTTCGTAGTCTTCCGTGGCGGTACGCATGAAATGACGCACCGGCGATGTCCAACGCATGGCTTCCTCGCCCAGGCCGGCAATCAGGGACGGGTCCGCGCGGAGTTTCTCGAACTCGGCCGGATGCGAAGCCAGGCCTAGCATGGCGCCCGCCGTCGACGCACTTACCGTGTCGTGGCCGGCTGTGGACACGAGCGAGTAATACGACATCGCTTCGAAGGCACCGATCGGCTCGCCGTCGATCAAGCCCTGCGCGATAACCGTGGCGAGATCGTCGCGCGGATTGGCGCGGCGGTCCTGCGTGATCGCGTCGAAGTAGCCGAAAAGTTCGTCCACAGCTGCCTGCAACCCCATCAGGCCCTGTTCCGCGGTGACCACCGTTTCGCCGGAGCGATTGAGATCCTCGTCGAGGTTGCCGAAAACCTGCTTGGTCAGACGCAGCATCATGGGTTCGTCCTCAATAGGGACGCCGAGGATCTGCATGATGACGTGCAGCGGATAGTGCACGGCGACCTCCGTTACGAAGTCGCATTCGTTGCCCTTGGCGAACATGCGGTCGACAAACCCGCGGGCGATGCCACGAATGGCGTCTTCGCGTCGCGACAGGTTCGACGCCGTGAACCAGTTGCTCGTCAGTGCACGGTACTTCCGATGATCCGGATCATCCATGTGCGCAAGCGTGCGCGCGAGGTGCGGGCTTCCGTCGCGCAGGTAACGAACGAGAAGATCGGTGTAACGGTCGGTCAGGATGGTGGCGCGATCGCCGTTGTGGAAGACCTTGTTGTTCTTGCTGACTTCGAGAATGTCCGCGTGACGCGTCACCACCCAGAACGGGTCGAAGTTGCGCGAGCGTGCGACACCGAGCGGCAGGTTCGCGCGAAGCCAGGCGTAAGTCGACGAGAGACGTTCGATGTCCGCGTAGGTATGGGAATCGAGCAACGTCTGCGTGACGTCGGCCGGTAGTACAGGCGCTTCCACGGAACTATCCATTCCCCACCATCCCTGCGTTGAAGATCGCGCGAGTGTCGTGCGCGTTTGGGTTGCGCGCAATCAGACAAATTCCTACGGGATCTGTCATGAGGCGTGCATATGCTTACTATTTCCTTTGTCTTCACAAGGCAATGCTGAGTTGCATATTGACGCAATTCTTGGCCTCGTGGTACATCGTTGGACTGGGGATTCAAGCGACTTTTCGTTTTTCGTCGGCTGACGTCACGTCAGTACGGGCGGAACTGTACGTTCGAGCGCTACACAGGGGATCAGGATGATAGTGGACAACCAACAGTTGCAGGCCTCGACCGAGGCATACCTCGAGTCCGTCGTACTCGAGGCGTTTGAAGAGGCCGATCCGCCGCTGGATCCCGCCGATCATCCGTTCGATGCGGATACGCCATTCCGCGACTTCGGCATCGATTCCTTCCTCGTGCTGAAGATCCTTATCCGCCTTGAGCGGGACTTTGGCACGTTGCCTAAGACCTTGATGTTCGAGCACACGAATATCCAGGAGCTTGCCGCCTACCTGGTGGGCAGCCATCCGGAAACGGCGGCGGCTGTGGCATTCGACGGACGGGTGTCGCCAGCAGTCTGACCTGGCGCATGAACAACGTAAGGACCGAGCTGTGAGCGAGATTCGCGCCGCATCCGGGGTTTCACGTTCCGCCACCACTTCAACGCAAGACAAGGAGACGAAAGCTCCCTTGCTGGTGCGCGCGTGCGACCTCGACAACGATCCCCAGTGGTCCGCCTGGGCTACTGCCTTGTTCGAGACCTACCGCAACGAAGGAGCGGCGTCGCGCGGTATTGCGCACATCGCTCCCAACCTGTTTATCGATGCCGCACGTTCCGGTTACTTCCGGTACGCGCGCCGCGGGCGCGTACTGCTTGTGTACGCATTCATCGGGCCGGACGCATCGTTCGAGACGGCGGCGCGCGAACTGCTCGCGCATTGCGATGCCAAGGGTTACCAGCTCAACTTCCTGTCGCCCCGGCCCATCGATGCGATCGGCGAACGCGTCTTCAGCGCCACGCCCTTCGGTGTCGTGCAGCGATTGGAAGACATCGATGCCTTCACGCTTGCGGGCGGTGCGATGCACCGGCTTCGCTACCAGGTCACCGGCTTTCAAAAGGCCGGGCGATGTACGGTCGAGGAATATGTCTGCGGCACGGATCCCGCCGTTGCCGCCGACATCGCACGAGTGATCGACGCATGGTGTAGCAAGAAAACGAAGATCAATCCTCTCGTACACACGGCACGTGAAGAAATCCTTGCCGGCACGCTTCACCCACGCCACCGTCTCTTCCTGACCCGCCTCGACGGGGCACTGCAGAACGTGGTGCTGATCTCGCCGCTGTCCGATCGCGACAATGGCTATCTGATGGACCTCGAGTTCTACGGCGACGATATGCCGCGGGGCGGCCTCGAATTCGCCATCGTTCACATCATCAAGGTGCTTGCCGACGAAGGCCGCAAGGTCTTCAGCATGGGCGGCACCTACGGTTGCCGCATCGAGACCTCGCCGACGGCGGATCCCGCGGTCGATGCGCTCCTCGACGATCTGCACAAGCAGGGCATCTTCAACGACCAGGGCAATTTCCAGTTCAAGAACAAGTTCCGCCCGCTCAATAGAACCATCTACCTGTGCCGGCCGATGGATGCGGGACGGGCAGACAGCGTCATCGACATCATCATGATGATTGCCGACCCCTCTCGCTCGCCGACGGTTGCCGACGACCACACGCCGCTCGAGCCTTTTGACAGCACTGACGCAACGGATGTCGGCGAGACGGCGGAGGCGATCCTCCCAGCGCATGACATGCCGGATTCGCCGCGGTTGCGCGCGCTCTCGGAGGCGGGCTTCAATCCGCTCGGCATAGCGGCCGCCGACGTGCCGTTCGACGTGAAGTCCGATTCGTGGGCACAGGTGCCGAGCGACACGAAGGCGTCGCGGATGGCGGCACTGCACGAAGCGTTGCAACAACCCGTCGACGTGGACGGCGTGTTGCGCAAGGTCTTTCCCTACGATGCGTTCGTGCTGACCGAATCCGGGCGCAGCGCCGAGGAAGCGTTCTATCGAGCGTTCCAGCGGCGCGGACGAGTGTTGCAGAACATCGTGTTCCCCACGAATCTCGCGCATCAGATCGCCGCGGGGTTCACCCCGAAGGAGTTGCCGGTCACCGGTTTTGCGGGTTTCCAGTGCGTGGCGAACGGGCGAGGCGATATCGATCTCGAACGTTTGCCAGGCATGCTGGCCTCGACGTCGCAGGACATCGCCATGGTGTTCGTCGAACTCGCGAACAATGCCGCTGGCGGCGTGTCCGTCTCGCTCGATCACCTGCGTGCCGTGCGCGACCTCGTGCGCCCTCATGGCATTCCACTGGTCATCGATGCAACGCGCATCTTGGAAAACGTGCGCCTCGCGCAGCGCCAGGATGGACGCGAAGACGCCGACGTCTGGGGCGACGCCAGGGCATGGATGGAATGTGCCGACGCAGCCATCGTAAGTCTTGCCAAGGATTTCTGCGTGGATCGCGGCGGCCTCGTGTGTCTGCGCGATCAGGCACAGGCACGCGCCGTACGTGACGAGGCGCAACGCCAGGGCACCGCGCTTCACGCGATGGATCGGAAGCTGGTGGCACTCGCGCTTCGCGAGCGCGGCGAGCTCGTTGCGCGCGTCGACGAACGCATGGCGACGGTACGTGCCTTGGCCGCGCTCTGCGCCGAGTTCGGCGTGCCCGTGGCAGACCCCGCGGGCGGTCATTGCGTGGTGATCGACGCGGGCCAGTGCGAGGCGTTTCGTGGTGCGGACGATCCTGCAGCGGCGTTCTGCGCGTGGCTCTACCTCGCCAGCGGTATACGCGCCGGTCGCCACAGTACCGGCATGCAGCGAGGCGAAGGTGTTCGTTCCCTGGTACGTCTTGCCGTGCCGCTTGGCTGGTCGGCCGAGACGGCCGAGCGCTTTCTCGCCGCCGCACGCGCCGCGTTCGCCCGCGTAGTCAACGTGCCCGTGCTGCGCGTGATCGACGGCAAGCAGGGTTTTGGCGACGCCATGGTTCGTTATGCGGCAGAGGGCTTCCGCCGCGTCGAACTCGCCGCTCTCCACGAGGGACAGGACACCGTGACCGCAGTGCAGGGACGTTCGGAACACGTTGCGGATGCGGCGGCGTCCGATGAACGTCGCGACGAGGATGGTCCGCGACCGGATGACATTGCCATCGTTGGCATGGCCGGGCGCTATCCCGGCGCGAAACACGTGGGCCAGCTCTGGGCGAATCTGCGTGCAGGTGTGGACGGCATCACGCTGCTTCCCGAAGACCGCTGGGAGCGTCGCCTCCGTTATGGCGAGGCCGCCCGCTACCGTGGCGGATTCATCGACGAGGTGGATCGGTTCGATTCGCTGTTCTTCAACATTCCTCCGAAGGACGCGGAGCGCCTGGACCCCCAGGAGCGCCTTTTCGTGGAGGTGGCATGGGAAGCGTTGGAAGACGCCGGATACTACCCCGAGGCGATCGCTCGTTCCCCCGAAGGTAACCGCGTGGGCGTGTTCGTCGGTGCGGTGTGGGCGATGTACCAGAGCGTCGGCGTCGAGGAGCGCCATGTCGGTCACTCGGCCGCTCCGAATTCTTTCCTCTGGAGCATTGCCAATCGCGTTTCGTACGCGATGAATTTTTCCGGGCCGAGCCTCACGGTGGACACGGCCTGCTCATCCAGCCTGACGGCGCTGTATCTTGCGTGTGAGGCCATTCGCCATGGCGAATGCACCTCGGCACTGGTCGGTGGCGTGAACCTCGACCTGCATCGCTCGAAGTGGGACATCAATTGGTCGGGCGGCGCGTTGTCGCCGGACGGCGTCTGCCGGAGCTTCGGTCAGGGAGCCAACGGTTACGTCGCTGGCGAGGGCGTGGGCGCCCTTTACGTCAAGCCGCTTGCGCAGGCTCTCGCCGACGGCGATCAGGTGCATGGCGTCATTCGTGGCATCGCCGTCAACCACGGCGGACGCACGAGCGGTTTCATCGTGCCCAATCCGAAGGCGCAAGCGCAGCTGGTGCAGGCGGCCATGGAGCGTGCAGGCGTGGCGCCGGGCACGATCGGATACATCGAGGCCCACGGTACAGGTACCGAGTTGGGCGACCCGCTGGAGATGTCTGCGCTGAACACGGCCTTTCGCGATGCCGGCATGCGCGAGGCCAGTTGCTCGGTCGGCTCACTGAAGTCGAACATCGGTCATCTCGAAGCCGCCGCTGGTGTGGCCGGTGTGACCAAGGTGTTGCTGCAGATGCGTCATCGCGAGTTGGTGCCGTCCCTGCATTCGAGCGTGCTCAACGAGCACATCGATTTCCGTGGGTCACCCTTCCGTATCCAACAGCGGGCCGAGTCATGGGAGCCGATGGTGCCGGGTGCACCCCTGCGTGCCGGTATCAGTTCGTTCGGTGCCGGTGGCGCGAATGCGCACGTGATCATCGAACGCTACGAGCCGGCTTCCTCGGCACAGGAAGAGGGCATGCCATCGGCGCTCGTCTTCCCGCTCTCGGCGCGCACCGAGGCACAGCTGTCGGACATGGCGGCGCGCCTGCAGGGTTTTCTCGACGCGGACGCCGGCAAGACGGCGCTGGTGGACATCGCCTTTACCCTGCAGGTCGGGCGCAAGCCGTTCGAACAGCGACTGGCGATCGCCGCATCGAGTGCGACCGAGCTGTCCACGCGACTTGGCATGTTCCTGGCCGGGCGCAAACACGCTGCGGTGGCGGCAGGCAGCGGAAAGACCGCCGATCCCGTACTGCGGCTGCTGTCGCGCAGTGAGCGGCAGGCCATGTCGGCGATGCTGGCTTCCGGCGCCGATGCGAACAAGCTCGCGCGGCTGTGGGCCGATGGCTTGCTTGCCGACTGGCAGCACGCAGCGATCGCGGCGAAAGGGCGGCGTGTCTCGCTGCCCACCTATCCCTTCGCGGACAAGCGGCATTGGGTGCCGGACGAACCGCACGCGCATGGCACTGCGGGCGGGCTGCCTGCCTTGCATCCGCTGATCGACGGGAATGAATCGACCTTCGATCGACAGGTTTTCAGGAAATCGTTTCACGATCGCGACTTCTTCATCTACGACCACAAGGTCATGGATGTGCCCACGCTCCCCGGTGTCGCCTACCTGGAGCTGGCGCGCAAGGCGGGCGAGCTGGCCGCGGGGATGCCTGTTCGCCGCCTCAGGAACATTCTCTGGGTGAGCCCCATCGCGGTGCGCGGAAACGTGCACGAGGCGCGCGTAGAATTGTCGCCGGGTGCCGACGGCGTCGCCTTCGAGGTCTACAGCGAAGGCACGGGCGGCAACCGCATTCTGCATTCGCAGGGCAAGCTCGGCTACGCCGCGTCGGCAGGCGATGAGGCTTCGTCCGTCGATCTGGACGCCATTCGTGCGCGCTGCCGCAAGGTCGCCGAGAGCGACGCCGTCTATCCGCGCTTCCGTGACCTCGGCCTCGATCTCGGTCCTTCGTTCCAGTCGCTGCGCGAGGTCTACAAGGGCGACGGCGAAGCACTCGGATTGCTGCGCCTTCCGGCGTCGCGCCGCGGCGATCTGGCGTCGCTGCTGCTGCATCCGTCGCTCATCGATGGCGCGCTGCAGGCAGGCGTGGCCGCCGAACTCGTGGCCGGCGACGCACGCATGCTCGTGCCATTCTCGATCGGCGAGGTCGAAATTCTCGGCGCGCCCGGCGAGACCTGCTGGACTTGGGTCACCGAAGTGCGTGACGAACGCGCGGCCACCTCGGCCGTGTCGCGCAAGAATGTGACGATTCTCGATCCGGATGGCCATGTCCTGGTGCGCATCCGCGAAGCCACCGGCGTTCCCATCGGTGAGGTGCACAAACCTTCGGCGGCGAGCGACGACGTCTCGACGCACGTCTACCTGCCCACCTGGGACGAAAGCCCGGCAGTCGCGACGGCTACCCCGGACGGCGCGATTCTCGTGCTGGACGATGCCGCCGAGACGAGCGAGGCCCTTGCTCGCCTGCATTCCGGGATGGTGGCGCGGGTGAGTCTCGGCGAGCGCTTCGCGCAGACCGGCGATCGCCTCTTCCAGGTACGTCCGGGCAATGCCGACGACATGGATCGGGTCATGGAGGTGACGGGCATTCCCGCTCTCGCGATCACGACCGGCGCGCAGGACGACGAAGGCCTCATCGATCGCGTATTCGGGCTCTATCAGTCGCTGGCACGTCGGCGTCTCGAACGCCCCGTGCGTGTGCTGCACGGCATCGCGGCAGTCGGTGCGGGGCGTCCGCGCCAGCAGGCGCTCGTCGGCCTGCTCCGCTCTCTGCGTCTGGAAAATCCGCGGATCGATGGATCGGTCGTGGAGTGGGATGGCGACGCCGCGGATGCGATGGGTCTGGCTCGCGTGCTGATGGCCGAGAGCCTATGGAGCGACAGTGCCTGGATCCGCCACGTCGGTGGATCGCGCCAGACGCCGAAGCTGGCGCGTCGGGACGAGGTGACCGCGCCGACGGAGCAGGGTGCGGCGCTCGTGCGCGGCGGCACCTGGTTCATCACGGGCGGCGCAGGCGGCCTGGGCATGATCTTCGCCGATTGGCTGGCGTCCACGCTGGACGCGCGGATCGTGCTGATGGGGCGATCCGAGCCATCCGCGGAGCTGACCGCACGTTTTGCCGCATGGCGCGACGCAGGCGCCGATGCTATTTACGTCCGTGGCGACGTATCGTGTCGCGATGACGTGGCACGCTGCGTCGCCGAGGCACGCGCTCGTTTCGGGGCGCTGCACGGCATCATTCACTCTGCTGGCGTGTTGCGTGACGGCTATCTCCGACAGGCCACACGCGAAGACTTCGACGCGGTGCTCGCACCGAAGGTCGATGGCACACGGTTTCTGGACGAAGCCACGCAGGACGACCCCCTTGCCTGTTTCGTGCTTTGCTCGTCCATGGCAGCGCTGGGTGGCAATGCCGGACAGACGGCCTACGCCTATGCGAACCACTACATGGACGACTTTGCAGCCGCGCGCGAGGTAGCGCGCGGCGCTGGGGAACGCCAGGGGCATACCCTGTCGGTGAACTGGTCCCTCTGGGCAGACGGCGGCATGCGTCTGGACGCTGCGACGCAACGCATGTTTCTCGACAGCCTGGGCGTTGCCCCCTTGCCGACGGACCGCGCGCTGGCGTGCTTCGAATCCGTGCTCTCGGCGGGCCATTCTCAGGTCGCGATCGTGGAAGGCATGCGCGATCGCATCGAGCGCGCCTGGGGCATCCGGAAGGAGAAGCCACGTGCGTCGCAGCCGGTGGCATCCGCGACGGCAGCCGCCACGATCGGCAACGACCTCGCGGTGGCGGTGCGCGGCAGACTGCGCCAGATCGCGATGGACATGCTGAAGCTCGACGCAGAAGACATCGCGACCGACAGTGTGCTTCTCGATCTCGGCTTCGACTCGATCGGGCTCACGACCTATGCCAACGCGATCAATCAGGCCTATGGCGTCGAGGTGACGCCGGTACTGTTCTTCGATTACCCGTGTATCGCCGACGTAGCCGGCTATCTGTGCAGCGACTGCGCGACACAGGTCGCTGCCGTGCATGCCGCGTCATCGACGGAAACGTCGTCGAGCGCCGCGACGCCAGCGACGTTGACGCCAGCGATCGGCAGCGGCGAACCGGTATTCGGCCGCAAGGCATCCACGGTCGTGGCCGGCGAGGCACCGGCCATGGCTCCCCGGTCCAGCGGCAACCGGTTCCGCGACATGCCGATCGCCATCGTGGGCATGGCCGGTGTCATGCCCGGCTCCGACGACCTGGACGCGTTCTGGCAGCATCTGGACGCGGGCGACGATCTCATCAGTGTGATTCCGCGCGACCGCTGGAATTGGGAAGACTACTTCGGCGATCCGTTCAAGGAAGCCAATCGCTCCAACTCCAAGTGGGGCGGCTTCATGAACGAGGTCGACAAGTTTGACCCGCTGTTCTTCGGCATCTCGCGCCGGGAAGCGCAGATGATGGATCCGCAGCAGAGGATTTTCCTGGAAACGGTCTGGAAGGCGGTCGAGGACTCGGGCCATAAGGTCTCCGACCTTTCGGGCACGCGCACCGGCCTGTTCGTCGGCGTGGCGACCAATGACTACGTCGACGTGATGAACCGGCACGATATCGATCTGGACGGTTATTCCGCGTCCGGCAACTCGCATTCGGTGCTCGCCAACCGCATTTCGTTCCTGCTGAATCTGCGTGGGCCAAGCGCGCCGATCGACACGGCGTGTTCCAGTTCGCTGGTGGCATTGCATCGTGCCATCGAGTCGATCCACACCGGTAGCTGCGACATGGCGCTGGTCGGTGGCGTGCAGGTCATGCTGAGCCCCGGCGCGTACATTTCCTTCGGCATGGCCGGGATGCTGAGCAACGACGGTCGCTGCAAGACGTTCGACAAGCGTGCCGACGGTTACGTGCGGGGCGAAGGTTCCGGCGCCATCTTCATCAAGCCGTTGGATCGCGCCGAACGGGATGGCGATCACATCTACGCGGTGATCCGGGCGACCGCCGAAAACCACGGGGGCCGTGTGACCACGCTCACCGCCCCCAACTCGAACGCCCAGGCCGAGCTTCTTGTCGATGCCTATACCAAGGCCGAGGTGCCGATCTCCGACGTGGGCTACATCGAATGCCACGGTACCGGTACGAGCCTGGGCGACCCCATCGAGATCCAGGCCCTGAAAAAGGCGTTCGCCGAACTTCACGCGCGACAGGGCACGACGCCGACGGAGGCGTACTGCGGCCTCAGCTCGGCCAAGACCAATATCGGTCATCTTGAAACCGCCGCGGGCATCGCAGGCATCCTGCGAGCGGTGCTCGCACTGCGCGCGCGGCGCATCCCGGCCAACGTGCATTTCGAGGAAGTGAACCCGTATATCGATCTCAAGGCGTCACCGTTCTACATCGCCAGCGGCACGCGGGACTGGTCGGCGCCGTGCCGTGCAGGAGTCGATCGCCCGCGCGTGGCCGGCATCAGTTCGTTCGGTTTCGGTGGTGCCAATGCGCACGTAGTGATCGAGGAATACGTGCCTGCACCGATGCCGGTGTCGCCGCCACGCGAGCGCGTCTACCCGCTCTCGGCACGCGACGAAGTCAGGCTCAGGGAGTACGTGACGCGGATGCTGGATCACGTTGCGCGCGATCCGGATATCGATCTCGGACGCCTTGCCTGGACGTTGCAGGTGGGTCGCGACCCTATGCAGGCGCGTGTCGCCGTGGTGGCGACCGACAGGGCGTCGCTGCTGGATGCGTGGCGTGGCGTACTGGCGGGAGCGCCGAGCCGGGCCGCGTGGGCCGGTACGGTCAAGGGTGAAGTGGACGTGGCGGAGCTGCCGTCCACCGTGGACGCATCGTCCCTCGCCGCCGCCTGGGTGGCCGGCGCGCGGATCGATTGGCCCGCGCGCTGGGACGGACCCACACCGCGTCGCCTCGCGCTACCGCCGTACCCGTTCGCTCGCGAGCGTTGCTGGCTACCTGGCGTGGAGGGCTTCCGAAGGGATGCGTCCGCGGCGAAGGCGGCCGGCGCGGCCGATGTTCCGCTCGCGGCGAAGTCTGCCGACGTATCGCTCGACACATCGGTCACGCTGCTTGCCGTACCGGCGTGGGTGCCCGTCCAACTCGCGGGCACGGCACGCGAGCGCCCTCGTCATGTATGGGTGCTCGGCCTCGACACGGCCGGGCTCGCGGCAGCGATGCCGACGGCGGACATCCATGCGTTACCCCTGGTCAGCACGGCGGAAGACGCGTTCGGTGCCTGGGTGCTCGCCTGTTTCGAGCGGCTGTCCGCACTGCGTGCGCCTGCACTGTTGCAATGCGTCGTCGCGGGCGATGCAGCCGATCTCGCCATCGGCCTGGAAGGCATGTTGCGCACCGTAAGCCACGAACGTCCGGGGCTCGACACCCAATGGGTCGTCGTCCCTGCCGGATCGGACGATGCCAGCGTGGCCGCGTGGCTCGATCAAGCCGCCTGCGATCCGCCGAAGCCGGTGCTCAAGGTATCGGCCGATGGGACATGGATGGCATGGCAGCGCAGCGCTGTCGAAGTGGACGCTTCCCCCGCGCCGTGCGCGTATCGCGAACACGGAGTGTTCCTCATCACCGGAGGACTTGGCGGTCTGGGTACCCTGTTTGCGCGCGACATTCTCACGCGAACCCGGCACGCCAAGGTCGTGCTCAGCGGACGCGCGATGCCGGAAGGTGAGCGTCGTACGCGCATCGATGCGCTCAAGCGCGAAGGCGGCGATCGGGTAAGGTTCGCGGCGCTCGATCTCGACGACGCGGCCTCGGTGCGCAAGGCCATCGACGCGATCGTGCAGGCGGAAGGGCGGCTCGATGGCGTCATTCACGCCGCCGGCATGACAGATGACGGGCGCGCGGAAAGCAAGAGCCGCGCGTCGATCCACGCGGTGCTCGCGCCCAAGTGGCGTGGCACGGTCCATCTCGATCACGCCACACGGCATCTGGGTATGGATTTCTTCGTGCTGTTTTCCTCGGTGGTAGGCACCTTGGGCAACCCGGGACAGTTCGACTACGCCGCGGCAAACGGCTTCATGGACGCCTATGCGGCGCGTCGCTACGCGGAGGGCGCCACCGGCTGGTCCTCGATCGGGTGGCCGCTGTGGGCGGACGGCGGCATGCATGTGGCGCAGGACGTCCAAGCGGCCGTCCGCGCGCATACGGGCATGGAGCCGCTGCCGACCTCCATCGGCATCCATGCCTTCCATCACTGCCTCGCGAGCCAGTACGCCCAGCCGCTGGTGATGTTCGGCAGGCCCGACGCGCTGCGCACCACGCTCGAGGGCAAGGCACGCGTCGCGGCGCCAGCGATGGTGGGTGCCTTGGACGAGGCGCATGTCGCAGCGGTGCGCGAACGCATCCTCGCCGTTGTGGTGGACACCCTGCTGGTGCCGGCCGGGGACATGGACCCGCAGGCGCCGCTGAGCGACTACGGCCTGGACTCGATCGGTATCGCGAACCTGTTCCGCGGAGTGAACCGTTCGCTCGGTATCGAACTGGCGCCATCCACGCTGTTCGAGCATCCGTCGCTGGATGCGCTGGCGCGGCACGTCGCCGGCCTGGTGGCGCCGGTGCCCGCCGCAACGGGCGTCACGCAGCATGCCGACGACGATGAGGTGGAAATCGTGTTCGACATCGACGATGCCGAGCCGGTGACGGAGGGTGAGCCGGATGCGATGGCCTTGCTCGACGCGGTGCTGTGGCGTGAGGGGGATGAAGAGGAAGGCTACGAGCGCATGACGTTCTGATGGAGCTCGGCGTACGACCGGGCGAGTAGTGGGTAGGGGTGGCGTTTTTGCATGGGCACGAAACGTGTCCTGGTTGGGGGAAAAGGATGTTGGATCCAGCACGCTGTATCGTCGCGTTTCTCGCGGCGCCGCTCCGGGATGCCCTGCAGGCCGGACGAGCGCCGGATGGCGCCCGCCCCGTCCTCGACGGCCTGGGCCTGGGCGCGTGGATCGACGACGGGACGGCCCCGGTAACATCGTTTTACGGTGCGGACGCGACAACGCGTGCCGATCTCGTGGCGCGCTGGCATGCGATCACGTCGTCGGATGCTCCATGCACCCATGCCCTCGCCGTGCTGGCGGCGGCAACGTTGCACGAGACGGGCGCGAGCACGGTTGAGCCGTCACTCGCCGCCTTGCCGCCGGACGTCGCGAATGCGCTTCGCCACGTCATGGCGGTGGCGGGTTGGGACGTCGCCGACGCGTCGTCGCTGATCTTCTCGTCGAGGATGACCGCAGCGGTGGCCTGCCGAGGGGGCCTGCTCGCCTGCGCTACGGGCGATGTCGCAAAGGCAGCGGCGAGCCTCGATGCCTACGCGCTGCGCTTGGCAGCGACGGGGATGGTGCCACCGGAAGCGGCGGAAGCCGTGGAGACGGACGCTCCGGCTGCTGCGCATGCACACGCGGCACCGGCGACACCACTGGGTGCGCTGGTGGCGATGCTCGATGCTGCGGCGGGACGGCAGCCATCCACCGCAGCCGAGGTGCTGGAATCGGCGGGTGCGCGCGGGTACTACGACGAAGGCGACCGGTTGCCGTACGCCGAGGGAGCGCCGCTCTTCGGTGCCTATCGCTGGGCGCGGCATGCCTCACGTGTGCGCCGCGCGACGCTGGCGGATTTGCCCCGTCTTCTCGAGCTGGAACACCTCTGCTGGGATCACACGCGCAGCGACGAGACGGTGCTGCGTCGTCGCATCGATACTTATCCTGCAGGCCAGTTCGTCATCGAGATCGATGGTGCCGTCGCGGGATGCGTGTACAGCCAACGCATCGTCACGACGGACGCACTCACCACGGTCACTGCGCACGACGTACATACCTTGCACCGGGCCGATGGTGGCCTGGTGCAGCTGCTTGCGATCAACATCGATCCACGGTGGCAGGACCAGCGGCTCGGCGATCGCCTGCTCGAATTCCTGCTTCGCCTGGCGACGGTCACCGAAGGCGTGGAGGGCGTGGTCGGCGTCACCTTGTGCAAGCGCTTCGACGGCGCAAGCCAAGATGACTTCGATACGTATGTCCACCGCGATGGCACGGGGCAGGACCCGGTGCTCGCTTTTCATCAGGCACACGGCGCGTCCATCGTGCGCGCAATACCGGGGTATCGCCCCGACGATGCAGTCAATCGGACCAACGGCGTATTGGTCGCCTACGATCTCGTCGATCGCCTTGCACGCATCCGCGCCGCGCGTCCCTCGGGCAGCGCGCCGCATGCGGGTGCATCGGGGCGCGATCTTGCGCGTTGGGTGGGGCAACGCGTGAAAGCCTTGCTCGGAAACGACAGCGCGGCTTACGCCGCGGAACGGCCGCTCATGGAAATGGGGGTGGATTCCGCAGGCCTCCTGGCCCTGCAGCGCGACCTGGAAGGCGCTCTGGGCTGCGCCTTGCCCGGTGCCTTCTTCTTCGAACACAACACCGTCGCGCGCATCGCCGCGGCACTCGGCATCCGCGACGTCGCGCCCGCGCCGAAGGTCACCGCGCCGACGCGCAAGGCGGCTCCACTGGATGTGCGTGCCGGCGATATCGCCATCGTCGGCGTGGCCTGTCGGCTACCCGGAGGCGTCGCGTCGCCCGACGCCTTGTGGAAGGCGTTGGACGAGGGAACGAACCTGATCGGCAGCTATCCGGCGTCGCGTGGACGCTGGGCGTCGCCGTCCCGGTATCCGGGCATAGACCGGGGCGGCTTCGTCACGGATATCGAAGCGTTCGATGCAGCGTTTTTCCGCATCTCGCCGGCCGAGGCGCGCCTCATGGACCCGCAGCAGCGGCTCGTGCTGGAACTGGCATGGCAAAGCCTCGAGGATGCAGGCGTCGTACCGGCATCGCTCGCCGGCAGGGACGTCGGTGTGTTCGTGGGTGCGAGCAACGCCGACTACAGCCGCCTGTTGCAGGAACAGGGCGAGGACGCCGAGGCGCATCTGGGCGTCGCCAGTTCGCTCGCTGTCATCGCCAATCGCGTGTCGTACTTCTTCGATCTCGGCGGGCCGAGCCTGCTGCTCGATACGGCGTGCTCGTCATCGCTCGTGGCGCTGCACACTGCGGTGCAATCGCTGCGCCGTGGCGAATGCTCCAGCGCGCTCGTGGCGGGCGTGAACGTGATCTGCCACCCCGATCTGTCCGTGGCCTATCACAAGGCCGGCATGCTCTCGCCGGACGGGCTGTGCAAGGTGTTCGATGCACGGGCGGACGGCTACGTGCGCGCCGAGGGAGCCGTGGCGATGTACCTGAAGCCACTGGCCGATGCATTGGCCGATGGCGACCCGGTGCAGGGCGTGGTGCGTGGTACGGCCATCAACCACGGTGGTCTCGCCAGCGGGCTTACCGTACCCAATCCGCGCAAGCAGCGCGATCTTCTGCTTGCGGCTTGGCGGGATGCCGACATCGACGCGTCGGCCATCGGCTACCTCGAAGCCCACGGTACGGGGACATCGCTGGGCGATCCGATCGAAGTCGAGGCGATCCGCGGTGCGCGTGCCGCTGCCGGGCTGGCTGGAAGTACCGCGCCCTGCGGCATCGGCTCGTTGAAGAGCCAGCTCGGCCACTTGGAATCCGCCGCCGGCTTGGCCGGGGTGCTCAAGGTCGTGCTTGCCCTGCGCCACGATCATGTGCCTGCGACGCTGCATTTCAATCATCTCAATCCGAAGATCCAGCTGACGGACGGGCTGCGGGTGCAGTCGCCTGCCGCACCCTGGCCCGACGGGCCACGTATCGCTGGCGTGAGCAGTTTCGGATCGGGCGGCGCGAATGCGCACGCGGTCATTGCTGCGCATCCGGACACGATGGCGGCCGAACCTTCCGAGGGGCCGCACCTGTTCGTGCTGTCCGCTCATGATCCGGAGCGCCTGCGAGTTGCGGTGGCACGTGCGGTGGACTGGCTGGAGGGTGACGGACGCCACGCGCCGTTTGCAGCAGCGATCCGTACGTGGCAATGCGGTCGCACCGCGTTGCCGCACCGTATCGCGTTGCGTGTCGAGCGCCGCGAGCAACTGGTGGAGCGCCTGCGCGCATGGCTTGCTGGCGCGGTGCAGGTCGATGATCTTTGGTCGGGTGACACCTCCGGCGCAATCGACGGCCTGGACATGTGGCGCACGCCTGCTGCGCAGGCGTTGATTGCCCATGCCGCTCGCGAGGGCGATCTCACCCAACTGGCGACGCTGTGGACGCGGGGTGTACCGGTGGACTGGTCGCCGCTGCATGCGTCACGGCATCGGATCGCCGGGCTTCCGTCGTATCCGTTCGCGCGCGACCGTCACTGGATCGATGCCGCTTCCGACGGCTTGGTATCCGCCGCGGGCCTCCACCCGATGTTGCACGTCAACGTTTCCGGTCTCTCGGGCGCGGCGTATACGTCGTCGTTCCGCGGAAGCGAACCGTTCCTTGCCGATCATCGTGTCCGGATCGGCGATCGCGTCGATCCGGTGCTGCCGGCTGTTGCGTACGTCGAAATGATGTGCGCCGCCTTCGAACGCGCCACGCCTCCGGCAGAGCGCGGCAGCGGCATCGCCTTGACCCATGTGGCCTGGATGGCGCCGCTCATCGTGCGCAGCCCGGCGCAGGTGCACGTTGTCCTCAGCGTCGACGACGCGGGTAGCGTGCGTTGCGATATCGCGAGTGGCGACGAGGCACGCGTACCGCACGGTGTGGGCCACCTTGCATGGGCGTCCGACGACACGCCGGAGGCGGTCGATCTTGCCGCGCTGCGAGCGCGCCTTGACGACGCGTTGGACGCAGGCTCGCTCTATGCACGGCTGGAAGAGCTGGGTCTGATCTACGGCCCGGCGCACCGCGCGTTGGCTCGGTTGCGCCAGGGGCGCGACGAAGTACTTGCTGAACTGGTGTTGCCGCCATCGTTGCTCGCAACGGCTGGCGCGTATCGCTTGCATCCGTCGCTGGCGGATGCCGCCTTGCAGGCCTGTCTTGGTCTTCAAGGCGGATCGGACGCCGAGCCTCGGCTGCCATTTTCGGTCGAGCATGCCTGGATACGCTGCGACGACTTCCGCTTGCCGAGTGTCGCCTGGATACGTCGCGCGGGCGAAGGCGACGATCGAATCGACATCGATCTATGCGCGGATGACGGCACGGTCGTCGCCGCGTGGCGCGGCTTCAGCACGCGCCGCATCGTCGCGCCTGCCACACCGCGCGTGCAGATCGGTGCCTCGACGTGGCAGGCCATCGTTGACGAGGCACCCGCACTGCCATGGCAGCGCCGAGTGCGTCTCACTCTCGGGACTCGCGCCTGGCCCTCGGCGACGCGGCTTGCGGTCGAGCCCACGGATGTCGTGGCGGTGGTCACCGCGTGTCTTGCCAAGATCCAGGCGTCGTTCGCGACGCGTGACGCCGAACCCTGCCTGTTTCAGATCGGTATCGACGAAGGCTCCGCCCTGGGTGACGGTCTTGCCGCGATGTTCCGCACGATCGCACGCGAGGAACCTCGTTGGCACGGGCAGGTGCTGGTCGCACCGGCCTCGGTCGATGGCGATGCGTTCTCTGCGTGGGCCGACGCGATGGCGGCACGGCCAGGTCTGAAGCTGGTGCGCTGGAAGGCGCACGGTCTGGGAGAAACGCCGGCATGGAACTTCATGCCGGGCGTGCCCGATGGCGTGCCTTACCGAGAGCATGGCGTCTATCTCGTCACCGGGGGGCTTGGGGGCATCGGGTCGTTGGTCGCCACAGACATTCTGTCCAGGGCCGCGCATGCACGTGTTGTCCTCGGTGGGCGCGGTGCTCTGGAGGGCGAACGTGTCGTGCGCTTCGAACGACTTCGTCGGCGCTTTGGCGAACGCATCGATTATCGGTCGATGGATCTCGCCGACGATACGGACGTCGCTACAGCCATAGCGAGCATCGTCGCTTCGCATGGCGCACTTCACGGGGTATTTCATGCTGCGGGAACCACCCGCGATGCGTTCGTCAGGGGCAAGTCACTCGATGACATAGCCGCGGTGCTGGCACCGAAGGTGGCCGGTACGCTGTCGCTTGACGCTGCAACCGCCAGGCTCACGTTGGACACGTTCGTCTGCTTCTCGTCGACGACGGCTGCGCTCGGTCAGGTCGGTCAGGCCGACTATGCGGCGGCGAACGGATTCATGGATGGCTTCGCGCGGCTGCGCAACATGCGCGTGGCTGCGGGGGAGCGACACGGGCGGACGCTCTCCATCGCATGGCCGCTGTGGAAGGACGGCGGCATGCGCATGGACGATGTCGCCCGGCGCGAGTGGCAAAAGGCGACCGGCATGCTGCCACTTGGGACGGACGACGGTCTGCGCGCCCTGCGTGCATTGCTGCTATCGGGTATCGAGCACGGCATCGTCATGTCGGGACGCGTCGATGCCTTGCAGCGCACGCTGGACGCGACCCGTAAGGTCGCCCCGGCGACGTTGCCGCGTGATGCACAAACGATCGCTGCGCCCGCGTCGGCGGGTGACGACCTTCGCGCCGCCGTGGAGACGTGGTTGCGCGGCGAGCTGGCACGGGTACTGAAGACACCGGCGGACCGCGTGCAGGCCAGTGCTGCGTTCGAGACCTTCGGCATGGACTCGATCCTGGCGATGGCGTTGACCGGTGCATTGGAGAAGACCACCGGCCCGTTGCCCAAGACGCTCCTGTTCGAGTATCGGAACCTGAGCGAACTTGCCGGCTATCTCATGACGTCGCACGCGGACTCGCTCACGGCACGCTTTGCGGTAAAGCCTGCGCAGCGTGCGGTTGCATCGGTGGCGGCGCGTACGCTGCCCGCGCCCACGGCGAAGCTTCCCGCGCTTGCCCATCGCGGTCAGGCGCGAGGCGCTGAGCCGATCGCCATCGTCGGCATCAGCGGTCGCTATCCGGGGGCGCCCGATCTGGCGACGTTCTGGACGAACCTGCGCGACGGGGTGGACAGCATTGTCGAGGTGCCGGCGGATCGTTGGGACTGGCGGCAGTACTACAGTGACGATCGCACGACGGCAGGCCGGCACTACAGCCGCTGGGGCGGTTTCATCGAAGGCGTGGACGAATTCGATCCGCAGTTCTTCTCGATCGCACCGCGTGAAGCGCGCTTCATCGATCCGCAGGAGCGCATGTTCCTGCAACACGCGTGGATGGCAGTCGAAGACGCCGGCTATACGCGCGCGACGTTGCGCGGAGGCGATGAGGAAGCTGGGCGCGTCGGCGTCTACGTCGGTGTGATGTACAGCGAATACCAGTTGTTCGGCGTGCGTGCGCAGCCGGAATCGTTGCGCATGGGCTTTGCCGGCAACGTGGCGAGCATCGCGAATCGCGTGTCCTACGTGCTGGACCTGCATGGTCCGAGCATGACCGTCGACACGATGTGCTCGTCATCGCTGACGGCGATCCATCTCGCCTGTCAGGACCTGCGTTCGGGCGCGACCCGGATGGCAATTGCCGGTGGCGTCAATCTGACCGTGCATCCGCACAAGTACCTCATGTTGTCCGCGGGCCAGTTCATCTCCAGCGACGGCCATTGCCAGAGCTTCGGCGAAGGCGGCGACGGGTACATTCCGGGCGAAGGCGTGGGCGCGGTGGTGTTGAAGCGTCTCGCCGACGCCGAGCGCGACGGCGACGTGATCCACGGCGTGATCCGCGGCAGTGCGTTGAACCATGGCGGCCGCACGAACGGCTACACCGTACCGAACCCCCAGGCGCAGGCCGCCGCGATCGAGCGCGCCCTGACCGAGGCGGGCGTGGACGTGCGCCGGATCGGCTATGTCGAAGCCCACGGCACGGGCACCCGTCTGGGCGATCCGATCGAGATCG
>NZ_FPIS01000014.1:0-1169 GCF_900119235.1 Luteibacter sp. UNCMF366Tsu5.1
GCGGTGGCGATGTTTGCTGGTGACGAGGACTTGCGGCGCACGGCGGACGGCTGGTTGCGCGAGGGGCGTCTGGAGAAGCTGGGCGAATGGTGGGTACGCGGTCTGGACCACGATTGGGCGCAACTGCATCGCGAGCGCACGCCTCGCCGTGTCGGCGTGCCGTTGTACCCGTTCGCCAAGGAAACCTATTGGGTCGATGGTGCGAACAGCGCGGTTCCGGCGCATTTCGGCACGGCGCATCCGCTCGTGCACGAGAACGTCTCCAACCTGGATGTCGCCCGCTATCGCTGCCACGTGGCCGCGGTGAAGGGCGGCGTCGATGCCGCGACGGTGCTGGCATTCGTGCGTGCCGCCGTCGCCCGTGCACAGGAACGAGCGGACGAGGCATCGGTGTTGCTGGAAGACGTGGCCTGGGAACGCAACCCGGATGCCGCGGTTTCCTACACCGTCAGCTTGTGGCCGGACGAAGACGGCGTCGCCTTTGAAGTGACGGCGGACGACGACGAGGCGATCGTCGTGCATGGCCTTGCCGTTATGGATGAGAGCGCAGCAGGCGAAGACCAGGCATGCGGCGTCGTTCTGGAAACCGTGTCGAACGAGGCGCCCAGCATGCCGTGGAAGAGCGGCGTCGTATGGTCCCGCGACATCGGCGGGGCACGCGTGTCTCGTCTTGATACGCGCCGGAAGCCTCGTTTCGCGCTGGCGGCCGCGGCCGATCTGGCGAACGGTGAGAGTGCGTCGTTGGCACGCCCGCGCTTCACGCTCGGCGCACCGGATGCTTTCCAGCCTGGCAACGTCGACGCTGTCGCGGGCAGCTTGCGTATCACCGGCATCGCTCCTGCGGTGTGGACGCTGCACGTCACCATGGACGACGTGGGCTCGGTCGCGGCCTGGGCGTCTGCCGTGAGCGACGCATGCGAGGTTATCGCCAAGGGCGACCTGCGCGCGCTGATCGTGGTGGTCGACGGCGCGTCGGCAGCGGACGTCTCCGCAGCGTCCGTCTGGATGGCGTTCGTGTCGCACCTTCGTGGCGTGCCGGTGCCTGTGGTCGCTGCCGTGCGCGGCGACGCGATCGGCGCGTCGTGGTGGTTGGCGTTGTCGTGCGATGCATTGGTGGTGTCGTCGGAAGGCCATTACGGTCTGGACGAAGGTTCATGGAGTCTGGCGGG
>NZ_FPIS01000009.1:0-2500 GCF_900119235.1 Luteibacter sp. UNCMF366Tsu5.1
GAGACCGGGTTTTTAGGATAAAGCCCCTGGCGGTGACCTACTCTTGCATGGCTTGAGCCACACTACCATCGGCGCATGCGCGTTTCACTTCTGAGTTCGGGATGGGATCAGGTGGGACCACGCCGCTATAGCCGCCAGGGAAGGGGTGGGAGCAGCGCCTGAGCGCCGGCTCCACAAAGGGGGTAAACGAGTGACAAGCGTCCGGGAACGACCGGAGGACTGTATTAAGACGGTGAAGCGTCTTGGGGTTATATGGTCAAGCCTCACGGCTCATTAGTACGCGTAAGCTCAATGCATTGCTGCACTTCCACACCGCGCCTATCAACCACCTAGTCTTGATGGTGCCTTAAGGAGAGTCAAGCTCTCGGGAGATCTCATCTTGGGGCGTGCTTCCCGCTTAGATGCTTTCAGCGGTTATCACTTCCGTTCGTAGCTACCGGGCAATGCCATGGGCATGACAACCCGAACACCAGCGGAACGTCCACTCCGGTCCTCTCGTACTAGGAGCAGCCCCCCTCAAATCTCCAACGCCCACGACAGATAGGGACCGAACTGTCTCACGACGTTCTGAACCCAGCTCGCGTACCACTTTAAATGGCGAACAGCCATACCCTTGGGACCGGCTACAGCCCCAGGATGTGATGAGCCGACATCGAGGTGCCAAACACCGCCGTCGATATGAACTCTTGGGCGGTATCAGCCTGTTATCCCCGGAGTACCTTTTATCCGTTGAGCGATGGCCCTTCCATACAGAACCACCGGATCACTAAGACCTACTTTCGTACCTGCTTGATCCGTCGATCTCGCAGTCAAGCACGCTTATGCCTTTGCACACAGTGCGCGATGTCCGACCGCGCTGAGCGTACCTTCGTGCTCCTCCGTTACTCTTTGGGAGGAGACCGCCCCAGTCAAACTACCCACCATACACGGTCCCCGATCCGGATTACGGACCTAGGTTAGAACGTCAAGCACTTCAGGGTGGTATTTCAAGGATGGCTCCACCGAAACTAGCGTCTCGGTTTCATAGCCTCCCACCTATCCTACACAGAAGAACTCAACGTTCAGTGTAAAGCTATAGTAAAGGTTCACGGGGTCTTTCCGTCTTGCCGCGGGAACGCTGCATCTTCACAGCGATTTCAATTTCACTGAGTCTCGGGTGGAGACAGCGCCGCTGTCGTTACGCCATTCGTGCAGGTCGGAACTTACCCGACAAGGAATTTCGCTACCTTAGGACCGTTATAGTTACGGCCGCCGTTTACTGGGGCTTCGATCAAGAGCTTCGCCTTGCGGCTGACCCCATCAATTAACCTTCCAGCACCGGGCAGGCGTCACACCCTATACGTCCACTTTCGTGTTTGCAGAGTGCTGTGTTTTTGATAAACAGTCGCAGCGGCCAGGTTACTGCGACCCCTCGATGCTCAGTCACGCACGTGACCACACCAAGGGGCGCACCTTCTCCCGAAGTTACGGTGCCATTTTGCCTAGTTCCTTCACCCGAGTTCTCTCAAGCGCCTTGGGATTCTCACCCTGCCTACCAGTGTCGGTTTACGGTACGGTTTTTCTACAGCTGAAGCTTAGTGGCTTTTCCTGGAAGCGTGGTGTCAGTCACTTCGTCCTCATAGGACTGGTCTCGGTGCTCGGCGTAAGTGATCCCGGATTTGCCTAAGATCACCGCCTACCGCCTTTCCCCAGGACAACCAACGCCTGGTAGACCTAACCTTCTCCGTCCCCACATCGCACTGTAGAAAAGTGCAGGAATATTAACCTGCTTCCCATCGACTACGCATTTCTGCCTCGCCTTAGGGGCCGACTCACCCTGCGCCGATGAACGTTGCGCGAGGAAACCTTGGGCTTTCGGCGGGGGGGCTTTTCACCCCCCTTATCGTTACTCATGTCAGCATTCGCACTTCCGATACCTCCAGCAAGCCTTACGACTCACCTTCACAGGCCTACGGAACGCTCCTCTACCGCGTACAGATCAAAATCTGTACACCCCGAGCTTCGGTGCATAGCTTAGCCCCGTTAAATCTTCCGCGCAGACCGACTCGACCAGTGAGCTATTACGCTTTCTTTAAAGGGTGGCTGCTTCTAAGCCAACCTCCTGGCTGTCTATGCCTTTCCACATCGTTTTCCACTTAGCTATGACTTTGGGACCTTAGCTGCGGGTCTGGGTTGTTTCCCTTTTCACGACGGACGTTAGCACCCGCCGTGTGTCTCCCGTGTAGCACGTGTTGGTATTCGGAGTTTGCCATGGTTTGGTAAGTCTCAATGACCCCCTAGCCATAACAGTGCTCTACCCCCAACAGTGTTCGCACGAGGCGCTACCTAAATAGCTTTCGAGGAGAACCAGCTATCTCCGAGTTTGTTTAGCCTTTCACTCCGATCCTCAACTCATCCCCATCTATTGCAACAGATGTGGGTTCGGTCCTCCAGTGCGTGTTACCGCACCTTCAACCTGGTCAAGGATAGATCACTCGGTTTCGGGTCTACTGCCAGAGAC
>NZ_FPIS01000007.1:0-7147 GCF_900119235.1 Luteibacter sp. UNCMF366Tsu5.1
AGCAGATAGGTTTCGAAACGGCGATTGAGAAGGAATCGTCGAGTGAGGTCGGCCCGATCGTCGAACTCGCGGAAGGCGATACCGTCGGGCGCATCGGGGGTGTAGAGCACGACGCGCGCCACGGCATTGCGCTGACGTGCGGCGATCATGAAGACGCCGGTCAGGGGCGAGCCCTTGTAGGTGAGCTGATGGACGACGATCTCGTGGCGCTCGACCTTGGCGCGCTGAGCGGGGTCGGGGTGATCGAGTACGGCCTGGACCCATTGGAAACCGCGTTCCAGGCGGTCTTCCATAAATGAGCGGGGCTCGCTGGTATCGAGGTAGGACAGGCGGGCATCGGCCGCCTCGAAGCGCATGCGCGCCTTGAGCAGATCCGTGGCAAGGGCGCGCTGCAACAGGCCTTCGGGAGTGCTGCCCAGGGCTTCGTCCAGATGTTGCGCATAGGCGTTGGGCAGGTCCAGATCGCGGACGATGTCGCGCAGTACGTCGGCAGTGATGTCATCTTGCGGCGAGCCGTCGGCATGGACGACGGACAAGCCATCGGTCGGCAGAGAGCTGATGTTGCGGAAGGCCAGTTCGATCAGCGAAAGGGTCTCCGAGGGGAAGCGGAAGCCGTTGAGGGCGGTCGCGATGGGGGTCTTGAGCGTGCGGTTTGCGTAGGCCACGTAAAGAGCCGGCGCCGGGACGTCGATGCCACGCTTCTTCAGCGCCTTGGTGAGTTCGGCTTCGGCAAAGGTGGCGATGGGCGGAATGACGTTCAGCTCATTCGCTTCTTGGATACTGTCGTTGAAGGCGAGGGCAGCATCCTGCCAATGCTTGCGGATCTTGACCGGCTGCTTGTCCAGGCGCTCCTGATGGCGCAGGGCGGCCAGGGCAAGATCGCGATGGCGCACGATGGCGTGCGTGTCGAGCAGTGGGTGCAGGTTGATGGCCTCCGGCAGGGAGTCCTGAAGATGCGTGTCGTCGAGTGCCAGGTCATACACGGAGGAGGCGCGCTCGCGCTGACGCGCGATGAGGCGGCGTGCCAACGTATCGAAGACCTCGCCGGTGATGGGGCGGGAGTCGAGGAAGGAGGCCTCGATGCGGGCCTTGATGGCATCGAGAACAGTGGTGGATCGAGCCTCCGGTTGAGGTCCGGAGACGTCATCGACGTTCCGGTTGCCGATATCGAGTTGTGTCTCGATCGCGGCCACGTTGGTGTCGGGCAGGTCGTCCTGTTCCATCCGTGGGATGACGAGTGGTCCGGCGTCGCGATAGAGCGCATCAATCGACTCGAAGACCTGCCAGCCGTTGTCGGGTATAAAGAGCAGTACCACCCCGGGCTGCTTCTCGTCCTCGACCACCAGCGCGCCGGCATAGGGAGTGGTGCCGACGAGCAGCTCGCGGGCGCGAAGGCCGTCGCGCAGAGGGCCGCCTTGGTGTGGAAGGCGGGCGACGATCGCCGCGGCCTGGTCGGAGATCGTGCCGTCGTTGTGCCGCAGGGCGGCATCGTCGCGCGCGACTTGCCCCAGGTAACGCGCCAGGACCTGGCGGCGCGACTGGACAGGCTCACCGGAGGCGTGCTCGACAGGGGTTTCCCAGAAGGTATCCAGTCCCTTAAAAAAAGCCTCGCGACCGGCCAACGTACGGGGCAGGTCCCAGAGCGCGTCCTGTTGATCGATTAGCCATTGCTGGGCGTCGCGCATGCGTTGGAGCATGTCGATCGCCGCCTGGTTGGCGTGGGAGACGTGGGCGGGGGGCGCCTGCGGGGGAAGCATGTCCATATGAGCTACCTCTGGAAAGACTCCAGAAATTAGCTCGGCTTCGCCCTTGGTTATGCCGGTGGTAAACCGGACATCGTGGCGTCGAAAGCTGATAATGCTGTACGAAGCCCCTACAGTGAGCGACCCTTGGATCGCGTAGGTGCTTGACGAGGCCTGAGTGCGTCATCCCCGCCCCCTCCGCATGCGCCAGTCCTCGCCCGCCAACCGGAAGGCGAGGACATGCCGGCCCTACAGGCCGCGCAGAAACGCAAGCCATATCGGCCTACTGCGTATAACCCCAGGCGTGCTCGTTGGTGCGGAGCACAAGCCGTGTGTCGTACATCCATGGCGAGTGACCCGGCGTGGTCTGGCGAAGGAAAAAGGCATTGCCGCTGCTCTCCGGTACGCTGAAAAGTTCCATGACGGGCCCGGCAGGCGGGTTTGCTCGGTTTGCGACCTGCTGGAGGTTGATGCGTACCCAGGCGCCATGACTGGTGGCGAGCGACGCATTTGGATTCCTGGTACCGATCACGCCTGGCGGTAGCATGGATAAAGGCATATCAGGCGTGAGCGTATAGGCGGTGATACCAACAAGATGATTTCCCACGCGGGCTTGCGGAAGCGCAACGGTGGTGGTGCCGAGCGATGTCTGGAGCTCCTCGGGCGACAGGTAAACATAGGCCTCGTTCGGCCACTGCGCGGGTGGGATACGGGGTGGGACCTGCACAGAAAACGGTGCTGATCCCAGCATGGTTGTCTCTCCGATCGGACGTGCGCTCGGTGCGGCCTGGGATCCACTCGAGCTCCCTTGGCGCACGCTCGAAGTCCCCGCTCTGGGCGGTAGCGGTAGCGGTATCGGGGAGGGATTCAGCGGTGGCGCCCTTCGGCCCGCGTCTACAGCGATATCCCAGGCGCGAACCTGCGCCGGAGTCAACATGGCGGGCTCCACGTTCATCGCGCGGGCAACCCGCAAGGCGTCGTTGAAAGGCAGCTGGCTTTGCAGGCTTCCCAGGACCACGCTGCGCTGGTATTGAGTCATCGGCACCAGGGCCGGGCTCATGGTTTCAGTATGGGCAATGGTGTTGGCCAACTCGGTGGCCTCAGCCGACGACAAATGGTTCATGCCGCCGAGCAGCCCGACGCGCCGGTAATGCCAACTGCCGTTGGCCAGACGTTTGATGGCGGGCCCGGTGAAGTTGGCATCCGGCGTGCCTTTGTAAGTCAACCGCCAGCCGTCGATGTTGGGATCGAATCGCACCTGATAGAACCGGCCGGCGTGGTGGATGAAGCGATCGCCGCCGATGGTGTAGACGCCTGAGGTAGGCGTGGGGCCAGGGGGTGCGGTCACGCCCTTGGCGATGAAGCGCTTCTCGAACAGGGTGTCGGCGGCAGGCAGGGCGCGCCCGCTCGCTACAAGAACCTTTCCGTCGAATGCGGCGCGCACGTAACGGCCGCAAGCGGCAGGCATCTGGGTGACGAGCGGCAAGACGTTCAAGGCGTTGACGTAGCCGTCGGTGAAGGCCAGGAATGCTTCGGGCGATTCACCGGCCTTGACGTGGTCATAGAAACGCCAGGCGGCGTTGGCGGTGTTCGGGACGCTCATGACGATGCTGGTGCCTACCTCGATACCTAGATTGAGCACTATGTGAGAGCTTCTAACGGCCGAGATCCATGCATCGGACTGGGCCTGCTCCCTCGTGCGGGAGGCGTCGTAGGCGTTGCGCTTGATCAGCGCGATGGTGGTGTCGTAGGCGGCATCGAGGAAGGAGCCAGTCACTTCGCGCTCCTGGAAATCCTCACTCCACTGGGTGCAGTCGCCGCATCCTCCCAGGATCCAGTTGAGGGAGCGGCTGCCGTTGAACTTGAACCTCTTGACGCGACGCTTGCCCCTGTCGTCGAACTCGCTGTACTCGGCCGGCAGGCGTTCAAGCAGATAGTTTTCGAAGCGGCGATCGAGAAGGAAGCGCCGGGTAAGGTCGGCCCAATCGTCGAATTCGCGGAAGGCGATGCCGTCGGCCGCACCGGGGGTGTAGAGCACGACCCGGGCCACGGCCTTGCGCTGGCGTGCGGAGATCATGAAGACGTCGGTCAAGGCCGAGCCCTTGTAGGTGAGCTGATGGACGACGATCTCGTGGCGCTCGACCTTGGCGCGTTGGGCCGGGTTGGGGTGGTTGACCACGGCCTGGACCCATTGGAAGCCGCGCTCCAGGCGATCGTCCATGAACGAGCGGGGCTCGCTGGGGTCGAGGTAGGACAGGCGGGCATCGGCCGCCTCGAAGCGCATGCGCGCCTTGAGCGTATCCGCGGCCAGGGCGCGTCGCCGACGGCCCTCGGGGCTATTGCTCAGGGCCTCGTCCAGGTGACGCGCGTAGGCGTTGGGCAGGTCCAGATCGCGGACGATGTCGCGCAGCACATCCGCGGCGATGTCGTCTCGCGGCGAGCCATCGGCATGGATGACGGCCAAGCGATCGGTCTTCAAGGAGCTGATGTTGCGAAAGGCCAGTTCGATCAGCGAGAGGTTCTCGGTAGGGAAGCCTTGAGAGAGGGTCGCGATGGGCTTCTCCGCCGCGATGCGCTTATGGGTCACGTACACGGTGTGTGCCGGGGCGTCGATGCCGTGTTTCTTCAGAGCCTCGTTGAGTTGGGTTTCGGCAAAGGTGCCGACGTCGGCGGGCGCATCGAACACGTCGACCGCATCCGCCCGTCGCCAACTGTCGCGGTAGGCGAGGGCAGCCTGCTGCCACTGTTCGCGGAGCTTGGCGGGCTGTCTGGCCAGGCGTTCCTGATCGCGCTGACCAGCCAGGGCGAGGTCGCGGTGGCGCACGATGGCGTGCGTGTCGAGCAGTTCGTGCAGGTTGATCGCCGCCTGCAGGGGGCCGTGCAAATCCTCCGGGGTGAAGGCACGATCGTACGCGGCGGCGGTGCGTTCAAATTGCCGAGCGATGAGACGTTGCGCCATGGCTCCGAAGACGTCACCGGTGAGGGGGCGGGAGCCGAGAAAAGGCGTAGCGAGGTCCGCCTCGACCGTATCGGCGTCGACACCGGACAGCTTGGCCCCCTCGGCCAGCCGCTGGCGGAAGCGTGCCTCGACCTCGTGATAGAGCGCGCCAAGCGAATTGAAGACTCGCCAGCCGCTGTCGGCCATGAAGAGCAGTACGAGGCCGGGCTGGCGATCGTCCTCGACCACCAGCGCGCCTGCATAAGGTGTGGTGCCGACGAGCAGTTCACGCGCGCGGAGGCCATCGGGCAAGGAGCCGCCCTGACGCGGTAGGCGCGAGGCGACCCCTGCGGCGGCCTCGGATAGCGTGCCATCGTTGTGGCGAAGGGCGGCATCGTCGCGTGCGGCCTGCCCCAGACGCCGAGCCAGGGCCTGGCGGCGGGCCGAAGCGGGTTCGCCCGCGGTGTGTTCGACCGGGGTTTCCCAGAAGGTATCCAGTCCGGCGAGAAACGCCTCGCGACCGGCAAGCGTGCCCGGCAACTCCCAGAGCGCGTCCTGCTGATCGGCGAGCCATTGCTGGGTGTCGCCCATGCGCTGGAGCATGTCGACCGCGGCCTGGTTGGCGTGGGAAACGTGCGCAGGCGGTGCCTGCGGGGGAAGCATGTCCAATGGCTATCCTTGGCGTGGAGGGGAACGCCAAGGCTAGGTGCGCGCAGACGGCTTGTATGTCCGCGGGCGGAGACGACAACCCGTCAGTGATCCGCCGATGTGTTGTCGGGGGTAACCGCCGTTACAGCTTGTAGCCGCGATGGATGGCGACGATCCCTTGAGTGAGGTTGCGGACTTCCACGTGTCCGAAACCTGCCGCCAGCATCATGCCCTTCAAGGTCTCCTGATCGGGATGCTTGCAAATGGATTCGGCAAGATACCGGTAGCTGTCGGCGTCGTTTGCGAACAGACGGCCAAGGCGCGGCAGGATCTGAAACGAATGTACGTTGTAGAGCTTCGACAGCAACGGATGACGCACTTTCGAAAATTCCAGGACCAGCACGCGCCCACCCGGTTTCAACACGCGGTGCATGTCGGCCAGCGCCTTGTCCTTGTCGGTGACGTTGCGAAGGCCGAACGCAATCGTCACGGCGTCGAAGCTGTTGTCCGGAAACGGCAGCATTTCCGCATTCATCTGCGCCCATCGCAGCCCGGAAACGATGCCGCGATCGGTCAGGCGATCGCGACCCACGCCGAGCATTGCGGCGTTGATGTCGCCCACCACGACTTCGCCCTCGTCACCCACGACCGGCTTCAACAGCGCGGCGATGTCTCCGGTGCCGCCTGCCAGGTCGAGCACCCGGTCACCACGCCTCACGCCGCTGACGGCGACGAAATGGCGTTTCCACAGGCGGTGGATGCCGAACGACATCAGGTCGTTCATGAGGTCGTAGTTGCGCGCGACCGACGTGAAGACCTCGCCGACCAGTTTCTGCTTATCGGCCGCCGGGACGTCGCGGAAGCCGAAGTGGGTGGTTTTCTGAGTATCCATGCGGGGATGGTACTGCTTTGTCCACTTTCGGGCATCCGCGACGGATGGTGCGGAGTTATGGCGTGCCGAATATGCCGGGGAGGGGCTGGCCGCTCGGCGTACCGGAAGTGGTCGTATTTAGGGTGACGGAGAAGGAACGGTCCAGATCGACCCAGTTAGCTACCCCCCGACGGAGTATGAAAAGATCGGAGTTATCTATCCGAGACAGCGTGGCATCGGGGTGGAGTGACCTCAATCCGCGCGTGTCGATCCGGATCCACGCCGAAGCGCTGCTACCGATGGAGTGGGGCTGTTCTGCCAACATAGGGCGCGGTGAGATGAGCGCTTGGCGGGGGACAGTGTGCCATGGCGTCTCCGGCGGCAGCGTTGTCACGGGAATGGCCATTGAGCCGCCGGGGACTGGTTTTGGACTCAGGTAAAGCTTTCTTCTCGTCAGACTGAAGTTCAACTCGCTGCTCGACATGTACACATAGACGTGGTCAGGCCACTGCGCATCGGTCAGCTTCGCGTATCGCACCGAACGAGTTGGGGAAGCGGCTGCCGCAAGACCGGTGGGCGCGCTGGAGTTCGCGGCAGAAGGCGATCGTCCCGACGCGATCGCCAAGGCTTCGTCCCACAGGCGAAGTTGCGCTGTGGTGAGCGTGGCATCGGGCGTCGAGCGAGTCATGGTGGTGAAGATCGTATTGGCCTCGGCGGGGGTCGTGCGGCGCAATAGTTCCTCCGCAAGGGCATGCTGTTGATTGAAAGGCATGTTCGATATCTGCGGGTTCAGCTCTGCGGTTGGACGCATATTCATGACCATGTCGGTGGCCTGATAGGACAGTTCGTTATCCATGCCGCCGAGCAGCCCGACGCGCCGGTAATGCCAACTGCCGTTGGCCAGACGTTTGATGGCGGGCCCGGTGAAGTTGGCATCCGGCGTGCCTT
>NZ_FPIS01000005.1:0-28752 GCF_900119235.1 Luteibacter sp. UNCMF366Tsu5.1
GACGTATAGAGCACATAGCAAAGATCGGTCGCTGCGGCCGGGTCGGCAAGCGGCACGTCTTTGGCGTCCGCTTCGATGGCAGACCATTCGCTGTCCAGACAGCGCAGATGCACGTCGCGGCCTTCCAGCAACGGCGCGATCCGCTCGCGCAGATGCGCCTGGGTCAGCACCACCGGCGCTTCGCTATCGGCCAGCATGTACGCCAGTCGGTCGCTCGGGTAGTCCGGGTCCAGGGGCAGATACGCCGCGCCGGCACGGACGATGCCCACGATCGCCACCACCATCGCCAGCGAACGCTCCGCACACAGGCCCACGATGCGGTCCGGACCGACGCCGCGCGCCTGCAGACTGCGCGCCAGCACCTGACTGCGCACGTCCAGCTCGGCGTAGGTCAGCGAGCCTTCCTCGGCGACCACCGCGATCCGCTCCGGCGTGCGCGCCATCTGCGCCACCACGAAATCGTGGATGCGCGCCTCGCGCGGGTAGGCCCGCTGCGTGGCATTGAAAACGCCCAGCACCTGCGCGCGCTCGACCGCCGGCAGGTAATCCAGCGTACCGATCGCCTGCGTCGGTGCCGCCAGTGCCGCTTCGCCCAGGCACGACAGATGCCCCACCATGCGCTCGATCCGCGCCCGCTGGAACAGGTCGGTGGCATAGGTGATCGTGGCGCTTATCCCGTCGCCCTCTTCGACGAACTCCACACTCAAGTCGAACTTCGCGACGTCGTGTTCCAGCTCGAACGGCGTCACCCCTTCGGGCATCGCCACCGCCGCGGTGTTCTGCAGGATCACCATCACCTGGAACAGCGGGCTGATCGCCCGGTTGCGCTGCGGGCTGACCGCTTCCACGATCCGTTCGAACGGCGTGTCCTGATGCTCGTAGGCGTCCAGGCAGGTGCGCATGGTCTCGGTCAGCAGCGCCTCGAAACCTGCCGCGCCATCGATTCGGGTACGCAGCGGCAGCGTGTTGACGAACATGCCGATCAGGCCCTCCGTCTCCGCGTGGCGGCGATTGGCGATCGGCGTGCCGATGCAGATGTCGTCCTGCCCGGTGTAGCGATACAGCAGCGCCTGCACCAGCGCGAGCAAGGCCATGTACAGCGTGGCGCCCTGGACGTCCGCCTGGGTACGCAAGCCGCGCACCAGGGCCGCATCGAGCGTGAAGGCGACCGATGCCGCGTCGCTGCCGCGTTCGGCGGGGCGTGGATAATCCGTCGGCAAGGCCAGCGATTCGGGCATCCCGGCCAGCTGTCTGGTCCAGTAGTCGAGCTGGCGAGACAGCCCGCCGCCCTCTTCCAGCCAGCGCCGCTGCCAGATCGCATAGTCGGCGTACTGGATGGGCAAAGCCGGCAGCGACGCTTCCGGATCGGCCAGCAGCGCGCCCAGTTCGGACAGCAGGATTCCCGTCGACCAGCCATCGCTGACGATGTGATGCATGTTGAGCATCAAGACGTGATCGTCACTGGCGAGTCGAATCAAAACGCAGCGGAGAAGCGGACCCTCCACCAGATCGAACGGGGTCGATGCTTCCGCGAGACACAACCGCTGCGCCTCACCGATGCGCTCGGCGGCGGGGATGACCGAGAGGTCCACGACATCCAGCGGCACCCTCGCCTCAGGACGTATGACCTGCCGCGGCTCGCCATCGACCGAGACGAACACCGTCCGCAATGCTTCGTGACGCTGCGCAATGCTCAGCAATGCAGCATGCAATCGCTGCGCATCAAGTGGCGCGCGGAGGCGCGCTGCACCGGCTACGTTATAGGCGGCGCTGTCCTGTTCCAGTTGCTGCAGAAACCACAGGCGCTCCTGCGCCGGTCCGAGTGGCAAACTGGCCTCGCGCGGCATGGCCGGGATCGACTCCACCGGCATCGTGTGCGACGCCTGGTCGACAAGCCATGCCATCTCCCTAAGCAACGAGTGCGAGAACACAGCCCTTACGCCGATGTCTGCGTCGAACTGCTGACGAATACGGGCCAGCAAGCGCGTGGCGAGCAGCGAGTGGCCGCCAACCTCGAAGAAGTGTGATTCGCGGCTCAGCGACGTGACGGACAGCCCGAGGAGTTCCGCCCAGACTTCCGCTATCGCTCGCTCGGTGTCGGTCATCGGCGAGGCATCGTCGCGCGTTGCATCCACGCGGTCTACCACCGCAAACAAAGCCTGCGCGTCGACCTTGCCGTTGGGCGTCAGTGGCCATGCGGCGACTTCGACGCACGCTGCAGGCAGCATGTAGTCGGGCAGACGCTGACGAAGATAGCCCTTGAGATCCGTCGCAACATCCGCGGCCGTGGCCGTACCGACGCGCCTGAAGAAGGCAAGCAGGCGTCCGCCACCCACCTGAGTTTGCGCGATCACCATGGCGTCACTGATGTCGGGATGGGACGCGATACACGCTTCGATTTCTCCGGGCTCCACCCGGAAGCCGCGCACCTTGACCTGGTGGTCCACGCGCCCGAGATAGTCGATCTGGCCGTCCTCACGCCAGCGCACAAGGTCGCCGGTGCGATACAACCGTCCTCCGCTACCGAACGGGTCCGGCACGAAGCGTTCGCGCGTAAGCTCGTCCTGGCCGAGGTAGCCACGCGCTACGCCGTGGCCACCGATATACAGTTCGCCGGCCACGCCGATGGGCACAAGTCGCTGGCCCGCATCAAGGACGTAGGCATGCGTGTTATCGATCGGTCGACCGATGGGTACACCGGCTTCCACGTTCCAGGCTTCGGCGGTGAGACGCGCCGCGGTACTGATGATGGTCGTCTCGGTCGGACCATAGGTATTGAACAGCGTCGCCGAAGGCATGGCCTTGAAGAACGCATCCACCTTGGCCGGATCGAGCCGTTCGCCACCGACGATCACGCGGCGCAACGTCGGCAAGGGGCTGCCGCTCGACACCAGTTCGTGGAACAGCGCGGTCGGTAGATTCAGTGCCGTGAGGCCGTGCTGCTGTGCGAGGGCGCCGATGCCGCCAGGAGTGAGGACCTGCTCGCGATCGGTGAGCACGAGCGTACCGCCGGCGCGGAGAACGACGAGCACTTCTTCCAGGTACAGGTCGAAACCCATGCTGGAGACCATGAGTTGCACGTCGTCATTCGCAAAGCCGTAGTAACGGCAGGCGAAGCGATTGTGGTTGACCAGCGAGCGGTGTTCGACGGCCACGCCCTTGGGCCGGCCTGTCGACCCGGACGTGAAGATCACATAGGCCAGATCGTCCGGCGCCGGGCCGGCACCGAGTGCCGCGAGCAGCGCGTCGAGACCATCGGCTACGGCCACTTGTTCGACCATGTCTTCCCAGGCGCCCAGAGCGATCACTGGCGGCAGCGCTTCGCCTTCGAGCCAAGCCAGGCCGTGCGGGTCGGCGACCACAAGCGACGCGCCCGCATCGGTCAGCGTCTGCGCCAGACGCCCGGGTGGGTGCCGCGGATCGAGCGGCAGGAAAACGCATCCGGCAAGCAAGATGCCCAGCAGACCGGAGACCATGGCGGGCGTGCGATCTACGCACAGCCCGACGATCTGCCCCGGCACGGCGCCGCCCTCGCGGATCTGGCGCGCCGTGATTGCCGCCGCGCGCAGTAGCCCGTCGTAGGTCAGGTCGCCGAACGCGCTGCGCAACGCCACGACCGCAGGCGCGCGTACGGCCTGCGCCACAATTGCGTCGTGTGCGCGTTCGGCCGGGTCGATCGGCGCGTCCGTGTCATTGAATTCGGTCAGCAGCCGGTGCCGCTCTCGGCCCAGGTAATCCTGCTCGGCGACAGGAACGTCCGGCCGTGCTACCAGCGCCGCGACCAGCGCGGCAAGATGCTTCGCCATGCGCTCGATACGCGACCGCGCGAACATGGCCGCGTTGAACTCCACCACGACATCCGTGCCGCCGTTGACCGTGGTCAGATCGAAGCTCAGGTCGAACTTGGCAATGCCCGTCTCGAAGGTCAACGGCTCGGAGCCCCATGCCGCGAGCGACGGCGTTTCCTCCTGCATCGCCACCATCACCCGGAACAGCGGTGTAGCCGCGAGATTTCGCTGCGTCGCGACGGTGGCGACGATCTGCTCGAACGGCGTGTCCTGCCGCGCATAAGCCTCGAGACAGGTCTCGCGTACCTGACGCAGGAGGTCGTGGAAGGTGACGCCGCCCTGCAAGCGCATGCGTAATGGCAGCGTATTGACGAACAATCCGATCAGCCCGGCCGTGTCTGCATGGCCGCGGTTGGCGACGGGCGTCCCAATACAGAAGTCGTGCTGTCCCGCGTAACGATGCAGCAACACCGCCACCGTGGCGATCCAGGCCATGAAAGGCGTGGCGTCGACGTCGCGCACCAGGCGGCTCAAACCCGCGGTGACCAGCGCATCGAGCCGGAAACGATGGGTGCCGCCGGGTGCCGTTGCGGTCGTGGGCGCGGTGCCGTCCGTTGGCAGCGCGAGGGTCTCTGGAACACCGCGTAGTGTGTCGCGCCAGTAGTCCAGATTCGGATTGGAATGCGTACCGCCCCCATGCTGGTTGCGCTGCCACGCTGCATAGTCGGCGTACTGGATGGGCAACGGCGAAAGCGCGTCGTCCCCACGTGTCATGAGAGCCGCAAGTTCGTCGACGAGAATCGGGATCGACCACCCATCGCCCACAATGTGATGCATGTTCAGCAGAACGACGTGATCGCTCTCACCGAGCCGGAAAATCGTGGCGCGGAACAACGGTCCGCAGGTGAGATCGAACGGCACGCCGGCTTCGGTGGCGCAGAGGCGGCGGCACGCCTCCACGCGTGACGAGGCGGGCACGTCGGTCAGGTCGTGCACAGCCAATGGCACGTCCATGCGCGGCATGATGCACTGCCGTGGCGTGCCCTCGTCGCTCGCGAATACCGTACGCAGGATCTCGTGGCGCTGAACCAGCTTGGCGAGTGCCACAGCGAAGACTTCCGCATCGAGCGATGCGGCGATCCGTACGGCACCAGCGATGCTATAGCCGGCCGAATCCGGATCGAGCTGATCGATGAACCAGAGTCGCTCCTGCGCATGGCTCAGGGGAATCACGCCGTGCCGATCGGCGCGCGGAATGCGCCCGCCGCGCGCCCTCACGCGCTTCATGATCGCCACAAGTTCGTCGCGATGGGTGTTTACGGCGGACCCGATATCCGTCGTGAACGAACCCGGCAACGCCAGGCAGACAAGGCGCTCACCATCCAACCGCACTCGCACGCCGCGATCGGCGAGGTTCTTCAATAACGCGTGCACCGTCGTCATGCGCTTCCTGCCGCCCCTGATTCCGATAGAACCGCCACCCCCCTGCCCGCCTATGACGGCGGGACCATCACGTCAGATCACGGCGAGCGCCGGCTGCGCCACGGCACAGTCGTCCACGAGCTTGCCGTCGAAGAGCGATATCTGCCGACCAGCCTGTGCGGCCGAGCGTGGATCGTGCGTCACCATGACGATCGTGCTGCCGCGTCGATGCAGCGTGTCGAGCAGGTCCATGACCATCTGCGCGTTCTTCGAATCGAGATTACCGGTCGGTTCGTCCGCCAGCAGCATCTTGGGTTGACCGACCAGCGCACGCGCAATGGCTACGCGCTGCTGCTGACCGCCGGACAGGGCCGCCGGGTGGTGTTTGTGACGATGGCCCATTTCCACCTGTTCCAGCGCCTCGGTCACCATCGCATGACGTTGCTTCTTCGTGAGATCGTCACGAAATGTCAGGGGAAGCTCGACGTTCTGGAACACGTTCATCTCGCCGATGAGGTTGAACGCCTGGAAGATGAAGCCGATCTCCTGGTTGCGAACCTCGGCCCGCTTGGACTCGGGAAGCTGCGACACTTCCGTACCGTTGAGACGATACGACCCTTCGGTGAACGAGTTGAGCAGACCGAGCACCGAAAGCAACGTGGACTTGCCGCAGCCCGACGGTCCGGTGATCGATACGTATTCGCCCTGGTCGATGGTGAGGTGGATGTTGTTGAGCGCCCAGGTCTCCAGGTCTTCGGTGTAGAAGATTTTCTTGACCGCCTGCAACTCGATCAGGTGCTGCTTGCTCATGTCTCTCTCCTCGTCACCGGATGCGCTGAAGTGGTCCGGTCGTTCCATGTGAGACCGCCGGCAGGCGGCCCGTTAGTTACTTGAGCAGGATCTTGTCCTGCCCCTGCCATTCGCCTGTTTCCGAGGTGATGATCCGGTCTCCCTCGGCAAGACCGCCCTTTACCTGCATCAGATCCATCGAGACCTTGCCGACCGCGATGGGAACGCGCGTGGCGTAGTGACCGCTCGTGTCGAGCTTGTAGACGGACACGGTGGCGTCGGGCTTCACATAGGAAGGCCTGCCCACGAAGGTAGCCTCGGGTATGCGAGTCAGGAAGATGGTGCCTTCCACCGGAAGCTGCGGACGCGCACCGGCGGGCAGCTTGCCGTCGAGCGTGACGTCCACGACCACGGTGCCATTGATGACCGACGGATCGACGCGCGTCACCGTACCACTGACCACACCGTTTCTCGTGTCCACCGAAACCTTCTGGCCAGCAAGAACGTCGTTGGCTTCGCGTGCCGACACGCGCAACTCGGCATAAAGGTCGTCGGGACGCGCGATGCGTCCCACCGGCGACCCAGGCTGCAACTGCTGTCCGACGTCGATGTTCATCTCCTGCACCACGCCGTCGATGCCGGCCACGATGCGCAGGTTGGCCACCTGGTCGTTGGCACGCTCCATCGCCTTTTTCAGTTCGTCCGAACGCGCCTGGTCGGCATTGAGCTTTTCCTGCACGTTGATGCGCACCGCGGCGGTGCGCCGCGTTTCCATGTCCACCTGCTCGCGGCCCTGCGCTGCCGTCAGCACCGTGGCATCGTGCTCCACGCGCGGAATCACGCCGGGCATGAGGCTCTGCTCGGCATCAAGGCGGCGCTGCGCGCGCTCCAGCGCGAACTTCGCCTGCATGAGTGCCGCCTCCTGATTGATCATCATGGCGCGGAGATCCGCGCGCGATGCGTTCAGGGTATTGACCGAACCCTTCCAGGCCGACTCCGCTTCCGCGGCACTCGCGGTCAACTGCGGATTGCTCAACTCCGCCAGCAGATCGCCTGCCTTCACCGTGGCGCCCGGTCGCACGTACTTCTTCAGCACACGCGCGTTCACCTGCGAGGCGAGGTATTCCACGCTCCGCGGCACCAGTTGTCCGTTCGCGTGCACCTTCACTTCCATGAGCCCGTGCCGCACGGTGTCAACGGAAACCTTGTCGCGGTCGACACGCTGCGTGCTGAAATCGACGCTCGCCAATCCAACACCGCACGCGACCACCATGGCGACGGCCGCTACCACGATCACGGTGCGCTTGTTAAAGGCTCGCTTGGGCTGGGTTCTGATATGGTCCATGGGCCCTGCTACGCAACGATCATGCCAATGAAATAACCGAGGTTTCACCTTGTGTTACGGCGCCTCGCCCCTGCGACGGTCGCGTGCCCGGGACCGCCGCGTCCCACTACCGGGAAGCGCTCAACGCATCGATCTGGCTCGCCAGATTTCGGATCGTCGCCTGCTCGAAGAGGGCCTTGACCGGCAGGTCCACGCCGAATCGATCGCGCACGGTGTAGATAAGTCGGGTCGCCAGCAGCGAATTGCCGCCCAGGTCGAAGAAATTGTCATGCGCACCGATCGCGGCCGCGCTCGCGACGAATCCGCGCTCCTTGAATACCGTGTCCCACAGTGCGACGAGGCCCCGCTCGGTCTCGGTCGCTGGCGGCTCGTAGGCCTGCCGTGTATCGATGCCGACCTCCACCGCCTGCAAAGCGCGCCGATCCACCTTCCCGTTGGATGTCACCGGGATGACAGCGAGGCTCACGAACGCCGCCGGCACCATGTACTCGGGCAACACCTCGAGCAGGTGTTTCCGCAGGTCCATGGAATCGACGGTGACGAGGTCGCCAGGCATGGATTCGCGCATGCGATAGAAGGCGATGAGCTGCGTTTCGCCTGTCTGGCCGCGGGGTATGACGGCACTCGCTGCCATGCCCGGATACGTATTGAGGCGCGCTTCGATTTCTCCCAGTTCGATACGTACGCCGCCGACCTTCACTTGGTGATCGATGCGACCGAGATACTGGATGTTGCCGTCGTCGAGCCAGCGCGCCAGATCACCCGTCCGATACAGCCGCGCCGACGGTTCGAACGGATGACGGATGAACCGTTCGGCCGTGAGGTCGGGACGCTTGAGATAGCCGCGTGCCAGGTTGACTCCGCCGATATGCAGCTCTCCGGGTACACCGGGCGGTTGCGGCGCACCATGCGCGTCAAGGATCAGGATCTGCGTATTGTCGATCGGACGACCGATCGGCACGAAGCTGTATTCCAGGTTCGTACAGTCGTAAGCGGTGACGTCGATGGCCGCCTCGGTCGGGCCGTAAAGGTTATGCAGGGCAGCGGCAGGGAACGTATCGCGATAGCGCCTGGCCGACTCGGCGTCCAGTGCTTCGCCGCTGCAGAACACGTAGCGCACGCTCGGGCAGGCCCCACCGGCGTGGTCCAGGAATGTGTGCAACATGGACGGCACGAAGTGCAGCACCGTCACGCCCTGGGACACGACGAAACGACGCATGTAATGCGCATCCATGTGTCCGCCCGGCTGCGCAAAGGCCAATTGCGCGCCCATCATGGGGGTCCACAGCAGCTCCCATACGGATACATCGAAGCAATAGGGCGTCTTCTGCGCCACGACGTCCCCGGGACCGATGGGATACTGCTTCTGCATCCATTGCAGGCGATTCACCAGCGCGCGGTGCTCGACCAGCACACCCTTGGGCCGTCCGGTCGAACCCGACGTAAAGATCACGTAGGCCACGTCGCCCGCCGTCGCGATATCTTGAAGTTGCATGCCTTCCGAACGCCAACCTGCCACCTCCGCCTCGATGTCGGCCCATTCGATGTCGAGCGCCACGACCTTCGCACCGGATGCCTGAGGGAGGTTCGCCATGCGCTCGCGCTTGTTAGCCTGGGTCAGCACCACGACGCTCGCCGAATCCTCCAGCATGTAACCGAGACGGTCGGTCGGATATTCCGGGTCCATCGGCATGTAAGCACCACCGGCCCGTAGCACCGCAAGAATCGCCACTTCCATATCGATGGAGCGATCCATACACAGCGCCACGATGCTGTCGCGCCCCACGCCGTTCTGCTGCAACCAGAGCGCCAGCATCTCGGTGCGTGCGCCGAGCGTTGCGTAATCCAGTATCTCGCCACCATGGCGAACCGCGGGTGCCGACGGTCGTTCCCGCGTCTGCTGAACGAAGAAATCGTGGATACAGCGATCGTCGTCGAACGGTGCGTCCGTCTCGTTCCATGCATGCACGACGAGCTCGCGCTCGGTCGGCGTGGCGAGCGCCAGCTGAGCAACCGTCCGATCGGGATCGACGCATGCCTGCTGAAGCAGACCCATGAAACGATCAAGCACGCGGGAGACCACCGCATCGGGATGAAGCGCGGGGTCGGCCTGTAAGGTGACGCGCCAGGTATCGTCCTCGCGAAACACTTCCAGCGCCCACTCGTAATCGCCCTCGCCCTGCTGGCCGAACGCATCGAACGGTGCCATGCCGAAGCGCTGCCGATAATCCGCAAAGGTGGGATCGGAAAGACTGCTGAACTCGTGGTAGCCGAAATAGAGGCCGAACGGCACGCTGGCATCGGGGCGCGTACGGTCCACCATCAAGGGGAACGGGAAGGCAGAATGGTAGACGGCGTCCATGATGACCATCTGCAGACGCCTGCTCAGCGCGGCGGTCGACTCTGCACCATCCACGGTCGCCCTGATCGGCACGACGTTGAAATAGAAACCGATTTCGTCCCGATAGCTCGCATCCGGCCTGACCATCACGGGCATCAGGCACGTGATGTCGTCCTGCATGCTGTGTTTGTGCAACAGCGCGAGGTATACCGCGTGGAACCACGCGGTCGGCTGCACGCCCAATGTCCCGCAGACGGCTTTGAGGCGGCTGGCTAGCCCGGCGTCGAGGGTACGCGCATGGATCGTCGATGGACGATCGCCATCGAACGCCTCGGCGTGTTCGGGAAGCAGCCTGAAAATCGGACGTTCGACGGCGAGACGCTCGCGCCAGAACTCGCGACTACGCGCGCCCTCGTTCGAAGCGAGCATCGTCTGTTCCCACGCTGCAAAGCGGCCCTGTGCGACGTCCCCGCCGATAGATGCCTTGCTGCCTGACGCCAGCGCGTCAACCGCTTCGAACAACCCGCGGAGCAGGATACCGACGGACTGCCCATCGAAAACGATATGGTGCACGGCGACGAACAGGCAGAAGTCGCCCCCTTCCAGCCGATGCAGGCTGGCACGAACCAGCGGCTCGCGATCGATCTCGAAGCGCCGATGGGCGATCGCCCGAAGGCGCTCCACCAGCACCGGCTCGGCGACGGGATCGGGCACGATCGTCAAAGCGGGCAGTGCGGCACGTTCGATGCGATGGATCGGCTCCCCCTCGCGCTCCTCTATCCGCGCCATCAGAATCGGATACCGGTGAAGCACTTGCTCCCATGCTGCGGACAGCAGTGCAGGATCCAGATCGCCCCGTAGGCGCGTGCAGGCCGTGATGGCGTTGCTACGCGACGCATGCAGCGTATGCATCAGGTAGTGCGCGCGCTGCCCCGCGGATAGTGGAAAAACGTCCCGTTCTTCCACAGCGAATCCATCCGGCCGAGCACGTGCATCGAGCAGGCTCAGCAGCGCTCGCTTGTGCCGTGCCACTGCGCTGCGCACCTCTTCGGTCATGGCCTCTCGCGGTCCGCGAACCGCGAGTTTCTCCCCGTCGAGCCGGATCTCGATGCCCTTGGCAGCAAGATCGGCCAGCAGTGCCTTGATGTCGTCCATTGCCCACTTCCCTTGGCGTCGTAAGACCGGTTACTCGGCGACGATCGGCTGGCCGCCATAAATCGTCTGCAGGGACACGGTGTCGTACTTCGTCTTCGCGTAAAGCCGCGGAAGATCCTCGAAGGCGCCGTACACCGCGCGAGGCGCTTCGTCGTTGAACAGGAAGTACGGGAGCCCCACGTCGATGTCCTGCATGAGGGTGACACGGACGTCATCCTGGTCGATCGGATCGAGCGTCCAAACCGCATGCATATGGGTCAACCGATAGCAGCAATCGCTCTTGGGCGCCGCATCGGGAGCAGCCGTGAACTCGACCGTGATCGGCTGACCGGGAGCAGCCTGCGTGAACTGGGTATTGAGCAGGAACTCGCGTGGCGAGAACGGCTCAGGAAATTTCTCTTTCCACAACTGAACGTAGTTTCTTGCCTGCGGATCCCAGTGCTTGACTGCCACCGATTCGTAGCAATCGGGAATCCAGTCGTGGCAATTCTCGAGGCTTCCATCCAGGTGCGCTGCGGCGGCGCGGTCCAGGGTACTCTTGACGACACGCACTGCCTTGATCTTGAGCAACGACTGCCCGGGCGTCTTGATGGTGTAAACCTGGATACCCTGTTTGTCGATGACCAGCTTGGGTGTGTCGTCGCCCGAGTATTTCCACGCCAGGTGGGCGCAGGCCGCGCCCACGAACAGCACGCCCACGAGAATCAACAGTCCCTTCCCGATACGCCGGGCAAGATTCCTACGCTTCTGCATTGTCACTCCCCTTGAAGAGAAGCCCAGACCATGCGTCGGGGCTCCGAATCCCTATGTGCGTCGTGCTCCCCCGTGATCACTCGTAACGAAGCGCATCCCCGGGTTCCATTACGACGGCGCGTCGCGCCGGCAGGTACGACGAGCCAAAGATCACCGCCACCATCACGATCAGAACGGCTAACGTCACCATCACCACGCCATCCAGCGCATTCGGCACCACGCTCGTCATGCCGGTGGTCATCACGATGCCGAGCACGCCGCCGATCAGGCCCACGATCAGATACCACATGGCCTGCCGCATGAAGCCACGGATAATCCGGCCGCTGGTGCTGCCCAGCGCGCGCATGATCCCGATCTCCTGTGTGCGCTGCGCCACGGATCGACTGATGAGCCCAAACAGACCGCTTGCGGCCAGAATCACGGTGATCAGAGCAATGCCGGTAAAACCGGGCACCATGGATTTGTACGAGTTGATGGCGACGAGATATTCGTCGAGGCGCTGCAGGTTGTGCAGCGGCACGTCCGGGTCGACTTCGAACGCCGCGGTCCGCAGCTGCTCACGCGTATCGCTGCGCGGTGCAGGCACCTTCACCAGCAACTGGAACGCGGTGGGCGTCGCCTGCTTCAGCGGACGGTAGATCACCCCCGGCACGTCGCTGTACGGCCCCGATACCGCCGACGCGACGCCGACGATGGTCAACCAGGGACCGTTGTTCTCGGGGTCGAGCTGGACACGCTGACCGAGCGGACTACGGTTCGGCCAATACTGAGCCGCCGTACGCTCGTCCACGATCGCGACCTGCTGGTTGGTCGCTACGTCGGTGGCGTCGAAGCCTCGTCCACTGCGGATCGAAATACCCAACACGTCGAAATAGTTGCTCGAGACGGTCGTGAACGGAAGCTCCAGCTTGTTCTTGCTGTCTGCCGCACCGACGCGGTCTTCGATGTCCGCGCGCTGCATGGACGGGGCGGTCGGGCTGGCCGTCATGTACGCCACCTCGGCACCGGGGACACGCTGACGGATCGAAGCGTCCAGCTGATCCCAGTAGCGCAGCCGATCGTCAGGCGTGGCGTAGCGAGACCCCAGCGTAGAGGCATACGTAGAAAGGAATCGATCCGCTTCGGCAACGCCGACCGGTCGGCGCAATTCGCTGCTGACCGCTGTGGCGATGTTGGCGCAGATCACCAGCAGGACCGAGGACACGAGAACCTGCACGCCGACCAGAATCGACGTCGTCCGCTGACTGCCCTTGGCAGCCGTACCCTTGCCGGTGCCGGCGAGCGTGGTCGCGGGGTCGAGACGCGAGATTCGCCAGGCGGGAATGAGCGTACTCAGCAGCCATAGCACGGCCGCGGCCACGATGGCCACAACGAAGTCCAATGGCCGCACCAGCAGTTCGTTCGGGTCGCGGCCCGATGCCTGCAATCGCGACGTGAAATCGAGCAGCCCGTGGGCCCATTTGACTGCCAGTACGGCAAGCACCGCACCCACTACCAGCCCGAAGGCGATCACAAAGAACGATTGCAGCAGGCACTGCCGGAGTACGCGCCAACGAGTGGACCCCAGCGCGGTGCGCAACGCAAGTTCTCGGCTACGCTCCATCAGCATGGCGAAGAAGATCATGCTGATGTTCAAACCACCCAGCAGAAGCACCGCCACGGCGATGAACGTCGCCATGGCAATGACCGGGATGTTGTCATGCGTATACATGCGGTTTGCGGGAAACACCGATACCCGGCGCTTGGCGCCGTATGCCTGAGGATAATCGGCATTGATGGACGCGATGGCCTGCGACAGGTCCGCGTTGACGGCATCGACCGACGCACCCGCGGCCGGCACCGCCAGGACCGTAACCTTCGGCAGCGACGCGTCTGGCGCTGCAAGCACCGTTTTCTGCAGAGGAGTCCAGACTTCGAAATCCTGAAAGGCAAAGAAATCGGCGGGCATCACACCCGCCACCGGGACCATCTTGCCGTCCACGCGGATGTTCTTGCCAACGATCTGCGGATCGCCGGAGAAATAGTTGCGCCACGTGTCGTAGCTCAGAATCACCGAGGTGGAGGCATCCGCCGCGCCATCGCGGTCGTCGAACAGCCTGCCGAGCATCGGCTTGCGCCCGAGCGCCGCAAGCAAAGACGGTTCGATGGCGGCACCACGCAGGCGCATGCTCGCTTCGCCCTCGCTCATGATGGGCGAACGCGGCGAGAAGGCGCCCAGATAATTGACCGATCTGGTGCGCTTGCGCAGTTCGTTATAGGTGAAGACGTCGGTACGCGGTCGCAGCGATGCCGACGGATTGTCCGCCGTCTGTATGCTCAACCACTGCGACGAACCCTCGAACGGCAACGGCTTCAGGCCAATGTTGTAGTCGATCACGTAAACGAAGAGCGATAGCCCGACGCTCAACGCGACCACGAGGATGCAGAGCAAGGAGTTGCCCGGTGTGCGGACGAACAATCGCCAGGCATGGGCCAGATCGAATCGGATGTTTTTCAGCACCGTGAAGCTCCCTTTGCACGAACGGTATGAGACGGCGCACCCGCGCCGGATGGCCATGCGAACACCCACAGGTGGCGAGGACGTACAGCAAGCTCCGTGCCACGCGCGAAAGCGCACCATGGCGCGCTCTGCGCAGTCAGGCGAGCCCTTGGCCGTCCCGCTTTCGGGACCGCGTGTCTCGTTTCCGGTCGCATTGTCAGGCGACGTTCAACTCGTCGAGGTCGAAGTAGCCCTCATACCCCTCGAGGTACACCGCGGCACGATGGCCAAACAGCACCAGCGCCTGGGTGCGCGTCGTCAGCGGCTCCTTCGACGTCTGGACCGAAACCACGCGCGTTCCGACGGGATAGCGTTGGTTCCACGCCTCCACCTTCGCGTTCGCGTCGCCTGTCCGCGGAGCGGCGTCTCCGTGGACGACTGGTGCGGGCGTCGGCGTCGATGCTGGCGCGGGCGGCGCGGACGAAGCCACTGCAGGCTTGGCGGGGGCGCGGTTGGCGCGAAGCATCTTCGTCAGCACGTCGCCATGGCCGACTTCCTCGAAGGCCATGTCGCCATCCAAGCCCATGAGGTACGCCATGGCGTCAGCCCAGCGCACCGGGCTGGCGATCTGGCTGGCGAGGGTCGCCGCGACCGCACCTTGCTCGTACGGGCGTGCCGTTGTATTGGCAATGACGGGGACGCGTGGATCGTCCAGCGCTACAGTGGCAAGGAACGCAGCGAACTCCTTCTGCGCTTCGGCCATGAACGGCGTGTGGAAGGCACCGCTCGTCTTCAAGGGAAAGACCAGAACACGGCCCTTCTGCAGATGCGGTTGTGCTGCCGCCACCTGTTCACGGTCACCCGAGATGACGACCTGCACAGGCGTGTTGAAGTTCGCGAGGTAGACGCGGTCGAGGCCGTGCTCGCGCAGCGTGGCCTCGATGGCCGCAGGATCCGCGTTGATGACGGCGGCCATGCCGCCACCGGAGGCTCGGCTCATCAGCTCGCCGCGCTTCTGCACGAGCCTTACACCCGTAGCGAAGTCGAACGCGCCTGCCGCATGCAGGGCGTTGAACTCGCCGAGGCTGTGACCGGCGAAATAGTCGGGTTCGGGCTCGCCAGCTTTCTGCCGTGCCATGTACGACAACGCCCCGACCACGAACAAGGCTGGCTGCGTGAACTGCGTACTGTCGAGCTGGCCACGCGGATCGTCCAGGCACAACTCGCGGATCGAATAGCCGAGGATGCCGTCAGCCGCCGCCACCTCGTCGGGAAAGGCGTCGAACAGCGCGGCGCCGCCCATGCCCTTGGCCTGGGAACCCTGGCCCGGGAACATGCATGTCTTCATTGGATTTCCCCTGCGAGTTCCGATCAGACCGTGAGGCCCGCTTTGCGGTCGGCCAGCAACTGGGCGAGTTCACCGATGTTGCTCGCCTTGATCGTTTCCGCCAGTGGCATGTCCATATCTATGGCCTCGAGCGTCATCATGACGATCTCCGATCGATCCATGGAATTTGCGCCCAGCTCGCGCAGCGAGTCGGTCGGCGACAGTTCGCGACCTTCCAGAGAGGGCAGCACGTCGCGGGCGTGCTGGATGATGAGCTGCAAGATGTCTTCTTGATTCACGGCACTATCCTCTGCGGGCGTCACACCCATTCGTATTCGCGGTGAAATTCCTTGATCTCCTTCAGGAACAGCGTCTCGCGGCCATGAACGCCGCGGGCCGTGGCCACGAAGGAGGGGTCGAGCGATGCGTTGCGCGTGCCGAACTTCACCAGGTGGCTGGTGGCCAGCAATTCGTCGTACTCGTCCATTTTCAGCGTATGGCGTCGACCGAGCTGGCTGCCGATACCCTGGGCACGCACACGCTCCTGCCCTTCGCGGGTCACCACACCACTGAAGAACTCGGAACAGCAGCCGGAACCGTACGAGAAGCAGCCGATGCGGCGCGGCTCGTCGAAGTTGCCGTGCTCGATGGTGCTCGCGATCGCCATGAGCGTGCTCGCTCCCATGGTGTTGCCGACGCGCTGATTGAAGTGCAGGCTGGGCGACACGCGACGCTGGAAATCTTCCTCGATGTCCGCGGGCTTCGCCTTGGCAACCTTGCGCATGATGTTGCGATGCGCGCCCTTCACCATGCCGCCAAAGGGCGTATGCATAGCGAGGTAGGTGAAGGTCTTCGCCAGGTCCGCGCCTTCCACGCGCGACTGGTATTCCATGAAAGCCTTCTCGCAGCAGTCCAGGTAAGAGAGCAGCGAAAGATCGGCGTCCCCCGCTTCCTTGTCCGGTGCCGGGCGGCAGGTGTCCATGACCTCATAGCCGTAGTAGCCGCTCGCGCCGACGTCGATGCGGAACACGTGCGGTTGGTCGCTCACGATGGCGGCCACTGCACCCGCGCCGCTGCTCGGCTCGAAGAAAGACCAGTCGTCGGTCAGCCCTTCGCCGCCCGCTTCCGTCATGAAACGGGAAATGTCGGTTGCGATAAGCAGCACCTTCGCACCGGGCGAAACGCTGGACAACACGAAGTTCGCTGCCGTCTGCAGGCCTGCAATGCCCGAATAGCACGCGTTCTTCAGTTCAAAGAGCCGGCAGTTGCGGTTCAGGCCAAGCAGCTTGTGAAAATAGGTACTCATCGACTTGCCGAAATCGAAGGCCGACTCGGTACACGTGATGACCACCTCGATCCGGTCCTTCTCTTCCGGCGTCATCGCATCGATGAGCGGACGCGCGGCGTTGACGCCGTAGGTGATGGGGTCTTCATACGGCAGCGCCACCGTCTTCTCCTTCATCAGGAGATTGGCGAACCGGGTCATGTCCAGTCCCCGATGACCCGCCAACGCTTCCACGTCGACGCACGCGGTGCCCGCGTAGACGTTCATTGCTTCGATACCAACCGCTCGCATGATTCCCCCGTTGCCTTACCGGCGACGCCACCGGCCATGCGGCCGGCTCCTGACGCACGCGCTTTAGTGAAACGTGAAGAGCTTCGCGCGACTCTGCCCCTTCCGCGTGCGGAAGGCGGCGAAGTCGTCCCTGTTGCTGAACTGCAGATAGATGTTTTCGCGCTGCACGGTCGCAAACGACTGGCCGGGGGCCAGTCCAAACGAGTGACCCGGATAGATGCGCGTCGTTTCGCCGATCTCCCGGCGGATGCGACCCAGACTGTCGTACATACGCAGCGCAGCACCTACATCGGGGCAGATGCCGCAGCCCTCCGCAAACAATACGTCGCCTGTGAACAGGTCGTCGTCCACGCGGTAGCACATGCATCCGGGTGTGTGCCCAGGCGTAAGCATGGGGCGGATCGTCATCGACCCGACATGAAACGGCGTCTCGTCGATGGCGACGAGTCCGGGGGCGTGGTAGCCGGACCAGGCGATCTCTTCCTTCGACATCCACAACGGGCAGCCGAAGCGTTCGCCCAGTGACGCTGCAAGGTCGATGTGATCGGGGTGCGAGTGGGTAAGCAGGATACCGGCGACGCGCGCTCCGGCGTCGACCACCGCGCCGACGACCACGTCCGCCTGCCAGGACGGATCGACAAGCACAGCCTGACGGGTCGCCACATCGACGACGACGTAGTTGTAGTTGGTCATGCTGCCACGCGTGGTACGAAGCACCACGACACGCGTCCGGCTGGTCGCGACAGGCGCCACGACCGCACAGGGCGAGTCTCCGCTCATATCCATTCCCCCTTCGCCACGGCGCATGCCGTACCGAGACTCCTTCGCAGCGGCATTCCCCCTAGCCACTGTGGGCACCACCGGCTCATGGAACCGGCAACCGTTGACCTTCGAAGTAGAATCAATTCGCGATGCGGCGTCAATACGAATTTTTGCCGATACCGACGCATGCTGCATAGCATCAACATGCCAGTTCGACGTCATAGGCCTCGATCCACTCGGCGACCGACAGCACCCGCTCCATGTCCGCGCGCTGATAGTGCAATGAACGATCGCCGTTCATCGGCCGAGTGGTCATCCGCCGCACCGTGCGCTCGTCGAACAAGGGACGCGCCGGATGATTCGGCGTATCGAGAAACGCAGCCACCCTGGCGCGTAGCGCACGCTCGTACGCAGGGTCTTGTGTCGACGGGTAAGGACTCTTTGTGCGCTCCACGATCGATCGTGGCAGGCGCTGCTCCACCGCCGCACGCAATACGCTCTTTTCCCTTCCATCGAACGCTTTCATATCCCAGGGAATGTTGAACACGTAATCGACCAGGGCGCTGTCGCAGAATGGCACGCGCACTTCGAGGCCTACCGCCATGCTCATCCGATCCTTCCGATCGAGCATGAACTGGAGGAAGCGCGACATGTGCAGATAGGAGAACTCGCGCATGCGGGCATCGTGTGCCGGCTCCCCATCCAGCCGTGGCACCTCGGCCATCGCACTCGCGTAGCTGTCTGCCTGGAACTCCTTCAGCCGCAGCCGCTCGCGCAGCCCGCGATCCAGGATGTCGCCACCGTGAAACACGCTGCCGGTCATGGTGAGCCACGGGAACATGCGGGCTTGATGCACGGCGGGCTGATGGAACCACGCGTAGCCTCCGAAGATCTCGTCGGCCGACTCGCCGGACAGGGCCACCGTCGATTCCTTCCTGACCTCCCGGAACAGCCGATAGAGCGAGGAGCACATGTCGCCCGAAAGATTCAGCGGCAGGTCGCTTGCGTGGAGTACCGTGCGATTCAGCGAGCCTTCGGCCAGCTCGCTGCTGTCCAGCACGATGTCCGTATGGTCGCAGCCGACATGACGAACGAAGTCACGCACGAAAGGCGCGTCATGCGACTTGTGCGGACCATCGTCCGCAAAGTCGTCGGACTGACCGACGAAGTCGACCGAGAACGTTCGCATCGGCTGCCCTTGTGCAACCGTCGCCGCATGCGCAATGGCTGTGATGGCGGACGAATCCAGACCGCCCGAAAGAAGCGTACACAACGGTACGTCGCTGACGATCTGCTGACGTACTGCGCTCTCCAGCAACTCCCCAACCCGTGCAATGGTCGCGGGGAGGTCGTCTTCGTGCGGCCGTGCCTCGAACCGCCAGAAGCGATCGGCCCGCATTCCCTCGCGGTCGAAGCGCAGCATCTCCCCGGGTTTCACCTCGTGGATATCCGCATAGGGCGTCCGCCCCGGCGTGCGCGCCAGCACGAAAATCTCGCGCAGACCATCCTCGTTGGTACGCGCGCGTACGTCCGGATGAGCCAACAACGCCTTCGGTTCAGAGCCGAACACGACCCCGTTGCCGATGCGCTGGTAATAGAGCGGCTTGACGCCCAGAAAGTCTCTCGCCAGCAGCAGCTGCTGGCGTCGCGCGTCCCACACTGCAAAGGCAAACATGCCTTCCAGTCGGCGGACCACGCCCTCCTCCCATTGGAGATAACCGCGGAGTACGACCTCCGTATCGCAGCGCGTCGTGAAGCGATGGCCGAGGGCTTCCAACTCCGCGCGCAGTGCGGCGAAATTGTAGATCTCCCCGTTATAGCTGAGCGCCACGGTGGTGTCCGTGCCGCCATCGTGCACCATGGGCTGCACGCCGCCAGCGAGATCGATCACGGCCAGGCGACGATGGCCCAGGCCGACGTGCTTATCCACCCAGACGCCCTGCCCGTCAGGTCCACGCGCCGCCAACGTTACCGTCATGGCCTCGACGACGTGCCGCCGGTCTCTTATGTCCTGGCTGAAATCAAGCCATCCCGCGATACCGCACATCCTGCGTCTCCTTTGCCAGGCGTTGGTTGGATTGCGAACTGCCGCTTGGCGGCGTGCGCGACCGGAGTTTCAATGTGATACCGCGTAGCGTTGCGATGACGCCGCCTTGTTCATCCAGCACGCTCGCATGGATCGATGCCGGCTCACCCTCGGCGCGTTCGACCAGCACGTGGCACTGCCGCGGCAGACCGCGATAGAGGCCAAGTTCACGGATGCCGGCGATCTCCAAGTCGGCGGAAGGATCGTCGCGATCCACCCACGCGGTCACCGTGTCCGCAATCGCGCCAAACAACGACGGCTGCATGACGAAACGTTCGTCGGCCCCGCGGTCGTCGGCCGACATGACGATGCGTGCCAGGGCGAAAGCGCCGCTCATCCACAACGCATCGATGCCCGCGTGCGCAGGTGCCATGCCGTGGCATCCGAGACGCGCATCCATGGCCGCACGCGACAGGGGATGTGCACGGCTGCGCAACGAGCGCAGGTCGTAACGCGGCAAGGTATCGGCTGGCTCGACCGTGGTCGGCAGCAGCATGCCGGACGCAAAGCAGCGAGACGTATCGCCGGGACCGTCGCCAATGCGGAAGCGGATGCCTTCGCCTTCGTACTCGAGCACCGTCCGCACGAGATGCAGATCGCGCTCCAGCGTCAGCATGTCCGGGAAGGCGACGTCGCGCAGCGTGGCGACGCGGCGTTCGCCGGCAAGGGTGCCGCATGCGGTGGCGATTTCCAGCAGCGCAGGCATCGATAGAACGGGCACGTCGTCGCGCAGCGTCGTCAACGGCGCTACCTCGTCCGCCTTGAGCCAGGAATCGAATGCGGTCTGGCGTAGCGTCGAGGCGTTGTAAGACACCCACGGATGCAAGCGCTCCTCGACCGACGGCACCGCGGCGACATCGGGCAGCGGCGCGGAACGCGCGATCCAATGCGATGTCGGCGCAAACGGATACCCCGGCATACCGACGGGCAGCGCGACCCGTCCGCGTACGCGGGGCACCCATGCGCCCGCAAGCCATGCAGCGATCACGGCCTCTGCCTGATCCGGCACGGTACCTTCCACAGGCGCAGCGGCGGCAGCGCGTGCGTTCACGGATGCGACCTGTACGCGCGATGGGGAGCCCTCCACCCACGCCGCGAGTTCGCGCGCTACGTCGACGGCGGTCACTCCACCGACGGCGAGCCGAACAGGCATGGCTTCGCGTCGGGACACGGCTTCGCAGATCGCGCCCAGGGGTTCCGATGCATTCGTCATCCAGTGCGCAAACGCTGCTGCGTATGCGCGGAGACGATCCTCGTCCACCGCCGACAGCAGGAATGCGTGCGTCCGCCTCTCGTCGAAGGCCTTAGACGCAGGCGAGGGTGGCGGGTCTTCCAGCACGATGCACGCATTGACGCCGCCCGCGCCGAACGCATTGACCAGTGCTCTACGCGGGCGTTGGGCCGGTGCAGGCCAGTGGCTGCCTGCATGCTGCAAGACCACCGCAGCCGCTGGGGCATCCGTGCGTGCGTGCAAGGTCGGCACGAAGCGACCATGACGCATCTGCAACAGCACCTTAGCGAGGGACGACATGCCGGCTGCTGCTTCGAGGTGACCGATGTTGCTCTTGACGCAGCCGAGGGACGCAGGAGCGGTACGCGTGGCGGACCCGCCCAGCACCTGCTCCAGCGCGCGCAGTTCGATCTCGTCACCCAGCGGCGTGCCGGTGCCGTGACCTTCGACGCAGTCGATCGAGTCGGGATCGATCTGGCCTGCGGCCAGCACACGGCGGATGAGCGAAGCCTGGGCATTCGGGTTCGGTGCGGCATAGCCGTTGCCCCGCCCGGCATGTTCGAAGCCCGTCGCCGCCAGCACGCCATGGATGCGGTCGCCATCGGCGAGCGCGTCCGAGAGGCGCTTCAGAATCACGGTCGCTACCCCCTCGCCGGGCACGAATCCGTCGTCACCCGCACCGAAGCTACGCGTAGCGCCATGCTTGGCGAGCATGCCACGCTGGCTCAGCGAGAGGTATTTCAATGGATGCAGATACAGGTTAACTGCACCGGCGACCGCTACCGCGCACTCCCCGCGGCGCAGGCTTTCACTAGCCAGATGCAAGCCGACCAGCGCGGACGAGCACGCCGTATCGACCGGCATGCTCGGGCCACGGAAGTCGAACAGATAGGACACCCGATTGGCAATCGACCAAGGCAGGGACGTGGGCGTCTGCATGACGCCGTCGCGTCGGGCACTCTCCGCAAGCAAGGCATACGACTGCGTCGTGGTGCCCACGAACACGCCGACGTTCGCACCCTTGTCTCGCGGGTACGCCTGCCGAAGTCCCTGACGGGTGTAGCCGGCGTCTTCCAACGCATGCCATACCGACTCGACGAACAGGCGTTCCTGCGGGTCCATCACCGCCGCCTCATCGGCGGGAATGCGGAAGAACGCGGCGTCGAAATGTTCGACGTCGGGGATGAATCCGCCATGGCGACAACCGATGCGCCCGCGCGCCGCCGCATCGGGCGACGCGTCGTACCACGCCTCCGCGTCCCAGCGCGATGCGGGAACGGGAACGATCGCCTCGCGACCGGCCTCCAGTGTCTGCCAGAACGCATCCAGGTCCGCGCCGCCCGGGAAACGCCCGTGGATGCCCACGATGGCAATCTTCTCCTGGGCGTCGTCGTTGCGCGCCGCGGGAAGGATCGCGACATGCGATGGCGCGGCGACCGCAGTGGCCATGGTGTGCTGTGGCGCGTGGCGCACGAGATACGCTGCCGCGGCACCCACCGTTTCCTGTTCGTAGAACAGTGTCTGCGGTACGTCGCCGGCAAAGCTCCGCAGGTGAGCGGTCAGTCGGCCGATCGCCACGGAATCGAGACCCAGGGCATCGAAACGATCGTTCTCGGTGATCGCCGCCATCGGCACGCCGGTTTCCTCGGCGACCAGTTCGCGAACGCGCGCAAGCATGTCGAACGACGCTGCCGGTGCCGGGGGCACGTGCGCCTGCGGCGTCACCGCAGCCGAAGGAACGTGAGGCGTCGCAGTCGCATGGGCCAGGCGAGCGAGATCGCCATGAAGAGGCACGACCATGTGCTCTCCAGCACGCAAGGCCGCGTGGAAATGGCGCAGGCCTTCGGCGGTAGGCAACGCGGCAATGCCGTTGCGACGAAGCAGCCGCTGCGCCTGCGCCGCGTCCACCCGCATGCCACCGTGTTCCCATAACGGCCACGCGATGCTGATCGTGCGACCGTTACGTAGCCCCTGGTCGCGCCACGCCTCGCGCTGCGCGGCAAAGGCATCGAGGAACCGATTGGCATAAGCGTAGTCGGCCTGCCCAGGGTTACCGTTCACGCCGGCCATGGACGAGAACAGCACGAACAGATCCAGATCGAGATGACGGGTCGCGGCATCGAGCGCGAGCGTCCCGTCGATCTTTGCGCGCGTGACGTCGAAGAACGCATCGGCGTCCTTGTGCAGGAGCGCACCGTCGCGGCGCGTTCCTGCAGCGTGAATCACGCCATGCAGGGCGCCGAACCGCTGCCTCACCTGATCGAGCAACGCTTCGACAGCGGCGGGATCGCTGACGTCGATGCTGGCGTACGCCACCTCACCCCCTTCGGCAGCCATACGGGCCAGCTCACGCTCGCCCTCTTGGCCGAGCGACGAGCGCCCGACCAGCATCACGCGTGCCTGGCAGCGGCGCATCAGATCGCTGGCGACGATCCGACCGAGTCCGCCCAAACCACCCGTCACCAGGTAGGTGCCGCCGTGCCGGATAGGCGAGAGCAACGAGGCCTCGCCAACGCCGGGCTCCACGCGTGCAACGCGTAGCGCGCGTTGCCAGGAACCATCGCTGCCGTGACGCGTATAGCGGACTTCGGCCGTCGGCGCCGTCGCCGCGGCCGCCTCGTCGAGGGCCAGACGCGTCCGTTCGTCGGCCGTGGCGGAAACGCCAGCGGCCATCGTCAGCGTGACGGTGCGCCACGAGGGCTGCTCCAGCGCGAGCGTACGGAGCAACCCGGCAAGCGCTTCCTGCAACGGTGCACCTTCGTCGACGATCGCGACCAGCGTAGCAGCCTGTCCTGCCTCCAGCATGGCGCGCACGAGAAGCATCAGAGCCAGCGCGTCGTCTCGTTCGTCCGTGGCTCGCCAGAGCACGTGGGTCGGCACGCCACCACTGGTGGCGAGACGCTGTACGAAGACGCGCATGGCATCGAGATCCGCGTGCCGATCCTGCAGGCGCACGATACGGCCCGGTGCGGGCTGCATGTTCGCCGCCGCAGCGATGGCAGCGTCCGTGTCGGCCACCAGCACCGAGGAGACCGACGCGGACGCAAGCCGCGACGTCTCGGCCCAATGCCGCAGCAGACGCCCCGAGGCCGCCGGAAGGCCGGCGCCGTCGTCGGCCTTCTCAGGTCCGATCCAGCAACGCTGCCGCTGGAACGGATAGGTGGGAAGCGAAAGCCGCCGCGGACGCCGATCGCTGTGCAGCGGCGTCCAGTCCAGCGCGATGCCAAGCACCCACAGATGAACCAGTCGAGCCAGATCGCGGCGCGCGACGAGTTCACCGACGAAACGCCGCCCGACCTCGCCTTCCACCAGTCGCTGCGCATAAGGAGGGATCTGGCTCGCATGACCTACGATCAGCCCGTCGTCTCCGCTCGAAAGCGGTGCGTCCGGCGAGGCGAAACGCGCGTCGGCCCATGCGTGCAGACGCATGGCAGCGTCGCGGCGGTCGGCGGCCACGAGCCCTAGGCGCGCGTCCATCGCCGTGCGCCCTACCTGCAGCGTGTACGCGATATCGTGCATGTCGCCATCGGCCGCGTCATCGAGGAACGTGGCGAGGCGACGCGCCTGCTGGGCCAACGCCACCGGGTCCCGCGCGGACAACACAAGGGCGACGGGGCCCTCCGCTGTAGCCGGCGATACCGTGTCGCGCCATTCCTCGATCACCACGTGCGCATTGCCGCCGCCCGCGCCGAACGAGCTGACGCCTGCCCGACGAGGCTGCTGCGCATCGGCATGCCACACCTCGGCGCGCCGCTGAACCTGGAACGGCGTGCTCGCGAACGCGATGTTGGGATTGAGTACATCGGCATGCAGCGTCGGCACGAGTTCGCCGTGACGCAGTTGCAACAGCACCTTCGTGACCGCTGCGATGCCCGCCGCCGCTTCGAGGTGACCTATGTTCGACTTCACCGAGCCGACGGCGCAGCCCTTCGATGATCCGCCGCGCGCGGCAAACGCGCGTGCGAGACCGGTGATCTCGATCGGATCGCCCAGTGCGGTGCCGGTACCGTGCGCCTCGATGTAGGACACCGTGTCGGCCGCCACGCCTGCGCTCGTGAAGGCCGCTTCGATCACCTCCGCCTGCGCCACCGGGTTCGGCACGGTGTAGCCGCTGCTCTTGCCGCCGTGGTTGAGCGCACTGGCGCGCACGATGCCGTAGACGTGATCGCCGTCGCGCAGCGCCTGATCCAGCGGTTTCAGGAACACGGCGCCCACGCCCTCGCCGGGCACATAACCGTCGCCCCCTGCACCGAAGCTGCGGCAACGACCGTCCGTGGCCGCGAACCGCCCCTGGCTCAGGGTGAGGTACTTGTGCGGATGCACATTGGCATTGACGCCACCTGCAATGGCGGCATCGATCTTGCCGTGCCGGATCTCCTCGCAGGCGAGGTGCAGCGCAGTGAGCGACGACGAGCACATGGTGTCCACCGCCATGCTCGGCCCACGCAGATCGAGCAGCCAGGACACACGATTGGCAATCGACGCATACGACGAACTCGGCACGCCCTGCCCCGCGGCGAGCGCCTCGGCGCCGTAGAGTTCGTACTGACCCCACATCACGCCGACGAACACGCCGGTACGGCTGCCCGCGACGGCGGAGCGCGCGTAACCGGCGTCCTCCACTGCCTGCCACGCTGTCTCGAGGAACAGCCGTTCCTGCGGATCCAACAACGCGGCTTCCTTGGGCGATATACCGAAGAACAGTGGATCGAAACGGTCGATCTCGTCGAGGAAGCCACCCCAGCGGGTATACGTGGTGCCGGGCTTGCCCGGTTCGGCGTCGAAGTAACGGGCGACGTCCCAGCGATCCGGGGGCACGTCGGTGATGCAGTCGCGGCCCTCGCGCAGGTTGTTCCAGAACGTCACCAGGTCGGGGGCCATGGGATAGCGCCCCGCAAGGCCGACGATGGCAACGTCGCGTTCGCGCGGCGCCGCGGGGCTCGCGATGCCTGCGAAGCGACGCCCGCTGAGAGCCGTAGCCACCATGGGACTCGGCGCAGCGACGGGTCGTGCGGCACCTGCTTCGGTAGACGGAAATGCCGAAGGCTTCGCAGCAAGCAGGAAACTCGCCAGGCTGCGTAATGTGCGGTGCTCGTAGAAAAGCGTCTTCGACAGTTCGCCGAAGGTCTTTTCCAGTTCGGAGACGAGACGAACCGCCAGGATGGAATCCAGGCCATAGTCCTCGAACGGCGTGGCGGGGTCGATCGACGACGCCGGCATCTTCAGGGTCGCAGCCAGTCGGACCCGCAGGACATCCTCGGCGCGCTCCTGTGCCGTAGCCGAGCTTTCGGGAACGATGGCCGACGCAGGAAGCGGCGCCGCCTTTGGCGCTGCCTCGCGCGTCAGCGCAGCCACAGTCCGGCGCAGCCGCGCCACGTCGCCGCCCAGTACCGCGACATGCGGCGCGTCGCTCGCGATCACGGCGTGCAGCACGGCCAGTGCGCGTTCGCTGTCCAGCGCACGCATACCCGTGGTCCGTGCAAGCATGTCGAGGCGGTGCGCATCTGGACGCATCCCGCCTTCGGCCCACAGCGGCCAGCCGATCGATACGCTGCGTCCATGCCGCTCGCCCGCGGCAACGCGACGTGCACGCTCAGCGGCGAACCCGTCCATATAACCATTGGCCGCGGCGTAGTCGGCCTGCCCCACGTTGCCGAAGGCACCGGCAACGGAAGAAAAGAGGACGAACATATCCAGCGCCACGTCGCGCGTCGCGTCGTCGAGATGGCGCGTACCGCTCACCTTGGGCCGGAGCAACGCCTTGAATTCGTCGCGGGTTTTGCCTGCCAGTGGGCCGTCATCCGTCGCGCCGGCCAGATGCAGCACACCGTCCAACCGACCCTGCTCCGCCAAGATGGACGCCACCAGACGCCGCACGTCGTGCGCATTTTCGAGATCGAGCTGACGGTAGAGAACGCCCCCCGGCGCAACGGAAAGTGCTGCCGTCGCCTCAGCGTGCGCCGCATCGGGCGCAGCACGCCCGGTGACAACGACCTGCGCACCTGCGCTGGTGAGATCGCGCGCGACCAGCCGACCGATGCCGCCCAGTCCACCGGTCACGAGGTAGACGCCGCCGCGACGGATACTCACCGATGCCTTCGTCTCAAGCGCCTGCTCGGTCCACGTGCGATGCCGCCAGCTTCCGTCGGCGTCGATGCGCACGTGCACATGCCCCGCGCGAGCGGCCACTGCCGCCGCCGCGAACGCGCGCCCTGCGGTACGAACGTCGATCACGCACGGGGAAAGCTCCGGATGTTCCATCCCTACGGTGGCAAGCAAGGCCGCCAGCGCCGCGACGCACGCGTCGTCGACGCCGGCAAGACATGCGATGCGCAAGGCCGGCGGCGAATCCATGGCGGCAAGCCGCTGGACAGTTACGAGGATATGGGCGAGCAGACCTTCGGCATCGTCCGATGCAGGAACGTCCAGTCGTTCGACGCTCGTTGCGCCCAGCGACTCCACGAAGGTTTCCGCGAGGTCGGACGGAGCGATAACGCACCAGTGCTCTCTTCCGTTCGTGACCTCGGAAGTATCGAGGGGCGGGACCGACCACGACGGCACGAAGGCGACGACGCTGTCCACTGAGGTGTCGTCGGGCACGCGCCGTACTGCAAGGCCCTCGATACGAACGCATGGACGGCCGTGGCGATCCACGATGTCGATATCGAAGCGCTGTTGTGTCGCGTCGTCCTCGGCAAGCCGACGCACCCAGGCGACCATCTCGCCGGCACAAGGCGCAGCCACCACGATACGACGGGCCGCAAAGGGCAGCCATGCGCCCGCTGCGCTGTCCAGCAGCGCGATGCACGATTGCAGCGCGCCGTCGATGAGTTCCGGTGCCAGGCTCTGTTCGCCCGGCAGCCCATGCCCACTATCGAGTTGCGCAAGCAACTCGTCCGCACCGCGCGCAACGTGGCGGAGCGTGCGATGTTCCGGCCCGTAGATCAGGCCCATCGCTTCGAAACGCGCGTACAAGGTCTCGACGTCGGCGTCGCTACCGGTCATGCGCGCCTTTAGCACCGGCAGGTCCGGCCCATCGAGTGCGCCGTTCGCCAAGCGGGCGCGCAACCTCGCATGGCTGCGTATCGCGTCGCCGTCGACGCTTGCGATGGCAACGTCCACCTCACCGGCATCACCCAGCGACAGGTCGATGTCGACGTCCACCTCGCGATCGACGAACAGCGGTTCAGCCCACACCACGTCTTCGAGTGCGACGAGCTGCGCACCCGCGCGCGCCTCGGCCGGCATCGCCCGATCGATGGCGGCATGCGCCATGCCGATCCACGCCGCCGCGGGCATCAGCGGGCGCGTAACGCCCCCACGCTTGTAGCGATGCGCCCGCAGGAACGATTCGTCGCCACGGAACGTCGAGCGGAACGCCTGCCGTCCAAGGTCCGACACGTTCTCGTGCAACAACGGATGCAACCGCGATGCCCCCGGTGCCACGTCGGCCTTTGGCAGATCGAGCCAATAGCGCTCGCGGGCAAACGGATACGTCGGCAGGCTCGTCTTCGGCAGCGTCCGTCCGCCATGCAGTGCGGACCAGGGGATCTCCACCCCGCGTACCCAGGCCTGCGCCACGCGCTCCAACCGTCCCGCACTCGCCCAGCGCGCCACCGCGTCACGCAGCTCCGCGTCTTCGGCAAACCACGCCACCGCGTCACGATGCTGTTGCGCCTGACCGGCGAACAGGCCTTC